>NZ_ARXU01000030.1 GCF_000756655.1 Alcanivorax jadensis T9 | reverse complement strand
GTGATCTTCACCCGATAAAACGGACATATGATTATTTACTCTGCCATTCCTTCATACTCCATTGGCGAACAATGGCCAATTCCCGAGTGCAGGCGCTTCCTGTTGTAATATTGGTTTATGTATCCACTCAGAGCATAGCGTAGCTCTGAAGCACTTTGGAATGATCGACCTCTCAATAGCTCACCTTTCAATGTATGAAAGAACGACTCCATATGAGCATTATCCGTGAATTGACCAGGCCGGTTAAGGCTGTGAGAAATACCATGCCGTTTTAGGGCCGACTGATAATCAGCGCCACGGTATTCAATCCCCCGATCTGTGTGGATCATCAGTCCTGCTTCCGGTTCACGCTTGCGCAACGCACTTACCAGTGTCTTCCTTGTCGTTGCCGCTGTCCGGGATACATTAAGGCTCCACCCCACAATCCGGCGAGAATAAAGATCCATCACTGCTGACAGGTAATGCCACTGGTCCTTAACCTTAAGGTATGTGACATCTGCCACCCAGACCTTATTCATGGCCTTCGGCACACCACCATCCGGTCTCAAATTTTCCCCAGCAGCGATAAAGCGCTTCAAGCCGGGCTGACGACGGGTGACCTTTACCACTCTAGCGACCAGGCCGTTCTCACGCATCAATCTCGCCACTCGCTTTTGACCAATGGCAAAACCCTGCTTTTGAAGCGCCTTGAAAATACGAGGGCTGCCGTAACGGCCATCGTTGGCGTCATAAATTGCTTTAATTCGTTTCGCCAACTCCGCATCTTCTATATCACGCTCACATGGCTGACGCTTACACCAGTCGTAATAGCCACTACGTGACACGCCCAGCCACTCACAAAGTGCCTGCACTCCTAG
>NZ_ARXU01000029.1 GCF_000756655.1 Alcanivorax jadensis T9 | reverse complement strand
GGAAAGTCTGAATAACTCGCTCTTTTGACGTTTGCGGTGTTCAATCAGCTTCTGCCGTGAAATTCAGGCCACAGTTCTCTCTTGAGTGTTCATTTTTTCGCCTGTTTGCCGCGTTTTAGCGGCAACCAGGCGCACTGCCCCTAGGGCAGCAGCACCCGTTTCACCCTCAACAGGTTGTGCAGCCCCGCCAAGAGATAGAGCCGATTGGTATTCTTCGCCAGACCCCGGTAGCGAACCTTGCTGTAGCCGAACATGCCTTTAATCACTCTGAAGGGATGCTCCACTTTGGCTCGAACGCTGGCTTTGATCGTTTCGCATTCCTTTGCCACCTTCGACATCGTGGCGCGCTTACCCGGCCGCTCAGCGATAAACCAATCCACTTTACGGTTCTTGTGCTCTTCGCGTTTCTCGATGCCGCAATAACCCGCATCTCCCCAGACCCGCTTCTCTTTACCATGCAAAAGTTCGCCTGATGCCGTCAGGTCATGCTCATTAGCGGCGGTTGTGGCAAGACTATGAATCAGACCCACTGTGTCATCGACGCCAATATGACACTTCATGCCAAAATGCCATTGATTGCCTTTCTTGGTCTGATGCATCTCCGGATCACGAGTCCTTTCCTTGTTCTTCGTCGAGCTCGGCGCTTCGATAATCGTCGCATCAACGATGCTGCCTTCCCGAACCATCAGGCCATGTCGTGCCAACTGACGGTTGATCTTCTTAAACAGCTTCTTGCCAAGAGTGTGCTGCTCCAGCAGGTGCCGGAAGTTCAGGATCGTTGTCTCATCAGGAACCCGAGAGAGTCGAATCCCTGCGAAACGGCGCATGGACTCGATCTCATACAAGGCATCTTCCATCGCCGGATCACTCAGGTTGTAGATGATCTGCATGACATGAATGCGAAGCATGCTCGATAGCGCATACGGCGGCCGGCC
>NZ_ARXU01000028.1 GCF_000756655.1 Alcanivorax jadensis T9 | reverse complement strand
TGGATCGCTTCGCGGGCACTCGCGTTGACAAGGATAGCAATGTGGAGCGCAGATTGGCGTTCAACCGTGCTCGTGGTGCCCGGCTATCGGCCATGGAGCACCTGGTGCCAGAGCAGATGTACAGCACGGAAGATGCGCCGGCCCACGGTATCAGTGCGGTGAAAGCCATCCAGCTTGCTGCTGCTGAAGGGCAGAAGATCTGGACGATTACCCAGGCTAACCTGGATCAGGCGCTGGCCAACCTTCAGCTATCAGATGAAGTAGAAACTGATATCCGTAACTCGGTGTATGCGGGCAAGGAAGTGACGGCTCATGAAAGGCCCGTTAAATTCTTTGGGAGTCAGTCCTCCGGGTATATTGTGTTGGATCCTTATAGTGGGGCTGGGGCTTATTTGATTGAGGGTGGGGAGAATGGGGGTTACCTTAAGCAAGCGGGAGGCGGGGGTGTTATTGCAGCAGCTATTACTGCGTTGGTCTTTAATAGTTTGCCTGCAGCAGCAGCGGCTGCAGTCACTGCATCATTAGCGCTTTTAATGGTTGGGGCAATGCTGTTGCTGACTGCTTATGTAAAATTGCAGCAAGGTGAAGTGATAGCGGCCGAGATTCTTTGTAATACTGGTGTTGTTTTTTTGACGGCCGCGCTGACATTTTTGCCAGGAGTAACAAGCAAGTTGGTTCAATTGTTTATTTCTCTGTTTGGTGCGGCGGCTGCATACAAAGGATGCTCATTGTCATGAGAAAGGTTTTTTACGTTTTTTATACTGTAATAGGAATATTGGTGTCTGAGTTTTACCCTGAATCTTGGGGGCAAGCTGGGCTGGAGGATACTTCGCACTATTCTCTGGTTTTCTAGTTGTGATATTACTTTACTCCGTTGATTATTTTGTTCTCGATTTCTGTCAAAATAAGAGAGACTCTTAAAGTGGTGCAATAATTCTGTGGTTTTTATGGGCGATGCGTCCCTTGGCCGCTTCGCCCTGAATGACATGCAGGAC
>NZ_ARXU01000027.1 GCF_000756655.1 Alcanivorax jadensis T9 | reverse complement strand
TTACTCGGTGATTTTGGCAACCACACCGGCGCCAACGGTACGACCACCTTCGCGAATAGCGAAGCGCAGGCCGTCTTCCATGGCGATCGGAGCGATCAGCTCAACGTCCATTTGCACGTTGTCGCCCGGCATTACCATTTCGGTACCTTCCGGCAGGGTACAAGCACCCGTTACGTCGGTGGTACGGAAGTAGAACTGCGGACGGTAGCCATTGAAGAACGGAGTATGGCGACCACCTTCGTCCTTGCTCAGCACGTACACCTCAGCGATAAACTTGGTGTGCGGCTTGATGGAACCCGGCTTGGCCAGAACCTGACCACGCTCAACGTCATCACGCTTGGTACCACGCAGCAGAACACCAACGTTCTCGCCTGCACGACCTTCGTCGAGCAGTTTGCGGAACATTTCCACACCGGTACAGGTGGTCTTGGTGGTGTCGTGGATACCGACGATCTCGATTTCCTCGCCCACCTTGATGATGCCACGCTCTACACGGCCGGTTACTACGGTACCGCGACCAGAGATGGAGAATACGTCTTCGATCGGCATCAGGAACGGCTGATCGACAGCACGCTCCGGCTCCGGGATGTACTCGTCCAGGCACTCAACCAGTTTCTGCACGGCAGGCATGCCGATTTCGCTGGTATCGCCTTCCAGTGCCTTCAGGGCAGAGCCCTTGATGATCGGCGTGTCGTCGCCCGGGAAGTCATAGTCGCTCAGCAGTTCGCGAACTTCCATTTCCACCAGCTCGAGCAGCTCTTCATCGTCAACCATGTCCGCTTTGTTCAGGAACACAACGATGTAAGGTACGCCAACCTGACGGGACAGCAGGATGTGCTCGCGGGTCTGCGGCATCGGGCCGTCAGCGGCGGAACATACCAGGATCGCACCGTCCATCTGCGCGGCACCGGTGATCATGTTTTTCACATAATCAGCGTGACCAGGGCAATCTACGTGGGCGTAGTGACGAGTCGGGGAATCGTATTCCACGTGAGAAGTTGCAATAGTGATACCACGCTCACGCTCTTCCGGGGCATTATCAATACCATCGAAAGCAATGGCGCTACCGCCCCAAACTTCTGCACACACGCGGGTCAGCGCGGCGGTCAGAGTGGTTTTACCATGGTCAACGTGACCAATGGTGCCTACGTTTACGTGCGGTTTATTACGTTCGAACTTTTCCTTTGCCACG
>NZ_ARXU01000025.1 GCF_000756655.1 Alcanivorax jadensis T9 | reverse complement strand
TCATGCGCTCAACGCCGGGCATGGGCGACGCCACCCACTGATAATCCGTGGGTCGAATGACGACGCGTTGTTCGAAATCGGCATTGAGTAGGGTAGTCATGTGCGCTCTTTGTAAATATGGGGAGTGCCCGAGTCTGCCAGTATAAAACCTGCCGTGTACCCGGCGCAGTAAAGCGTGTTCTCTGTTGCAAATGCGTGAAGCGCGGGGCTTGCTGGGCTGGCTGACGTAGATCGGATACCGAGCTGATAAGGCGAAATCGAAAAAAGGGGCGAAATAAGTAAATTCATGCGTGTCCCAGACTAAAAACAACGCTTGTTTGACAGACAGACTGAAAACTCTTGCGCCTCTGCTTACGCTACCAGTGTCATCGCGTACAGAGGCACCTCCAGTCGGCAGAGGCATCCTGCGTTATTGCTGCTTTCCCATGCTACCGTGGCGCCAATTTCCTGAGCTCGGTGACGGATGTTGGCAAGGCCCATGCCGCGTTGTTGCATTTCCTCTGATAGCCCCGGACCTTCATCACGGATTGTCAGGATGAGTATGCCGTTGTCGTTAGCATGATGGATTCTGCAATCAAGGTGCGCTGTGCCGATGCCTGCATGCTTGATGATATTGGATGTCAGCTCACGCAGGATGCGGCTGAGGTGGTAGGCCTTGGTCGGGTCTGCTGGGGTGTCGGGTATCTCGCCGAGGCCGTTGTAATGAAACTGGATGCCGGCGTGGCTCAGCCGGTTTTCGCTTTCAGTGATGGCGTCGGCGATTAATTCATTGAGTGGAATGATATCCCGTTTGCTCTGATTCACGGTTTCCCGAAGCGACGATAGCGCTTCCCTGGCAAGTGAAGATTTTTCATGCTCGGCGCGGGAATGGAGGATAGAGAGCAGTTTTGCACCCACGTCATCGTGCAGATCTCGGTAGACCTTCTGGCGTTCCTGTTGTGCATGGTTGTAGAGGGCAAGGGCATGGTTTTCTGCATAGCTCTTTTCCAGTGAAGCGGAGATTTCCGCCACGCGGGTTTCCAGCTGACTGTTAAGGGTTTCACTGTGATTCAGGGCGCGCACGAAAGTCCGAACCAGATGGGCGAATATCAGGATAAGGAGGACGGCAAAGCCGTATTGCATGAAGGTGCCCTCCGGTAATCTACCTGGCTGCTGTGCTGCTGCCTGAAAGGCATAGATGTCATGTAGCACTAGCAGGGAGATCACTAGGAAGCCGGGAATCAGTAGAAGTAACTCCTTGCTGCGTTTGCGGATGGCGAGATGGGTTCCGATGACGAGAAGGTAGATCACCAAAGCCAGGTGCATGCCATGAACAAAGGTGATCACCAGGGTGTGCAGTCGCATGGGCATGATGAACAAGAGAATACCGGAAAGAATCAAGGCAGCGATGGCGATAATTTTCAAGCGCGGCCTGTCTAGTTGCATCAGCCGGTAAAGAAACATAAACAGGAAGAAGCCGGACAGGTCCACACAGTAAAAGACGAAGCGTAACCAGGTCCCATGATTAATTGGGGCAAAAGGCACCGCCATATAGAACATCACTACTGACCAGCTAAAGCAGAGCAGAGAAAAGTACAGGTAAAGCCGATCACTTCGGCGAAGCAACCAGATGAACAGGGTCAGGCTGCCCATCACAAGGCAGGTGACCATGCTCCACTCTGCGATACGAATTTTCTGGAATACAGATTGTTGGTAATGACTTTGCAATACGGTCTGATCGCCGATGATCAGTGGTGACAGAACGGCGTTGGGTTCGCCGCTACGAATACGAATGATGAGCTGATTGCCGGAGTCCCGCCAGTAGGCAGCAGGAAGTCGGGTATAGAAAGGATGGTTCCAGCCGGTTGATTCCCTGCCATCCAGACGCTGCGTGCCGGCGACCGTGTGTCCGTTCAGAAAGATACTTATATCAAAGACATGGTTACTGACAAACAAGCTATCACGCTGAGTATCGGGCAAGGAATCCAGATTAAAGCGAAACCAGAATGTGCCATGAATCTGGGAGTAAGAGCCCGCAAATGGCAGTGTGGTGTCTTTCCAGTCTCCGTCAGGGAGTTGGCTAGTAGGTTTTTCCGAATAAAGATACTGACCCTGGGTAATGCGGGTGAAGGCAGTATCTGCAGCAAGTAAGCCGGAATACAGCAGTGAAGAGAGGAGGAACCATAGCCAGATTGTACGCATTGGGGTGTTTGTTTATTGTCCAGTAGATTGGCAATTTACCATGTTTATTTGTAGTGAAGGGGAAATAATTGCGAGCCAGTAGATGGCTACATCTATAGAAATAAGTAAGCAATAAGTAAGCAATAAGGGGCACCCAAAAATTGGCATTTACAAATGCCCCACCTTCACATAAATCAACGCCCCGTCTTCTTTCGTAAAAGGCGCATGCCGACTCAAGTGAGGGCTGCGCAGCCAGCTGCCTTTCGGGTAGGAACCATGCTCGTCATAAAAGGTACCTTCCAATACAAAAATCTCTTCCCCGCCCCAATGCTGGTGCGGTTGGAATTGGGTATGGGGCGCCCATTTCACTAACCCCACGTGCTCACCTTTGAAATCGTGCAGGGGCATCACCGTCAGTCCCTCGACGAGTCCCGGTCGCCAGGCAGTGTTCAAGGTGTCGATCACTTTTGGCTCGGTGTCGTCCTGATCAAATTGATGCAGCTTCACCAGTATCGTTGCGCCTTCCT
>NZ_ARXU01000024.1 GCF_000756655.1 Alcanivorax jadensis T9 | reverse complement strand
CCACACGTTTGCTTGTCTGTAGTTAAAGGGTGTAGACGCTTTCTATAGGTCTGTAGCTCAGTTGGTTAGAGCGCACCCCTGATAAGGGTGAGGTCGGCAGTTCAAATCTGCCCAGACCTACCAATTTCAGCACGGTTTTGGGGCCTTAGCTCAGCTGGGAGAGCGCCTGCCTTGCACGCAGGAGGTCAGCGGTTCGATCCCGCTAGGCTCCACCAAGTTGCTGCAATGGTCTAGAAAGCGCTGAAGAAGTCAGAATCAAGCATTTAATTGATTGCTTGCTTCTGGCTTTTTAGTCGGACATCGAAATCTTTATGATTCGATATCCCACACGTTTGCTTGTCTGTAGTTACCGGCAAGAAGCCGGAAACAAGTGATCCCTCAGGGATTATTTGTTTCCGGTTTTTTAATCGGTCTTATATCTGATGGTATAAGAAGCTCTTTAAAAATTTGGGAAATGAGAAGTCCAAGTATTCCAATGGAATACAAGCGTTAGAAGTTTATTCACGATGAATGAATGACCTGGGCGGACTTGGAGTTTGAGGCTGGAAGACGTAAGTCTGAAGGTTGAGAGTGAAGAGACTGTTTTGGGTTATATAGTCAAGTGAATAAGCGTACACGGTGGATGCCTTGGCAGCCAGAGGCGATGAAGGACGTTGTAGCTTGCGATAAGCTTCGGGGAGGTAGCAAACAACCTTTGATCCGGAGATTTCCGAATGGGGAAACCCACCTGTCATAAGGCAGGTATCGCATACTGAATACATAGGTATGCGAGGCGAACGAGGGGAACTGAAACATCTAAGTACCCTTAGGAACAGAAATCAATTGAGATTCCGTCAGTAGCGGCGAGCGAACGCGGATTAGCCCTTAAGTCTGAGAATGATTAGGAGAACGGTCTGGGAAGGCCGGCCATAGTGGGTGATAGCCCCGTATCCGAAAATCTGATCAGGTGAAATCGAGTAGGTCGGAGCACGTGAAACTTTGACTGAACATGGGGGGACCATCCTCCAAGGCTAAATACTCCTGGCTGACCGATAGTGAACCAGTACCGTGAGGGAAAGGCGAAAAGAACCCCGGAGAGGGGAGTGAAATAGAACCTGAAACCGTGTACGTACAAGCAGTCGGAGCCCTCTTTGTGGGGTGACGGCGTACCTTTTGTATAATGGGTCAGCGACTTAATTTCAGTAGCGAGGTTAACCGTATAGGGGAGCCGTAGGGAAACCGAGTCTTAATAGGGCGTTTAGTTGCTGGGATTAGACCCGAAACCGGGCGATCTATCCATGGGCAGGTTGAAGATGCGGTAACACGCATTGGAGGACCGAACCGACTACCGTTGAAAAGTTAGCGGATGACCTGTGGATCGGAGTGAAAGGCTAATCAAGCTCGGAGATAGCTGGTTCTCCCCGAAAGCTATTTAGGTAGCGCCTCGGACGAATACCACTGGGGGTAGAGCACTGTTTCGGCTAGGGGGTCATCCCGACTTACCAACCCGATGCAAACTCCGAATACCAGTGAGTACTATCCGGGAGACACACGGCGGGTGCTAACGTCCGTCGTGAAGAGGGAAACAACCCAGACCGCCAGCTAAGGTCCCCAAATTCCAGTTAAGTGGGAAACGATGTGGGAAGGCTCAGACAGCTAGGAGGTTGGCTTAGAAGCAGCCACCCTTTAAAGAAAGCGTAATAGCTCACTAGTCGAGTCGGCCTGCGCGGAAGATGTAACGGGGCTCAAACTGGATACCGAAGCTGCGGATGTGCACTTAGTGCACGTGGTAGGGGAGCGTTGTGTAAGCCTGTGAAGGTGTGTTGAGAAGCATGCTGGAGGTATCACAAGTGCGAATGCTGACGTGAGTAACGATAATGGGAGTGAAAAACTCCCACGCCGAAAGACCAAGGTTTCCTGCGCAACGCTAATCGGCGCAGGGTGAGTCGGCCCCTAAGGCGAGGCAGAAATGCGTAGCTGATGGGAAACGGGTTAATATTCCCGTACTTCTTATAACTGCGATGGAGAGACGGAGAAGGCTATACCTACCGGGCGTTGGTTGTCCCGGGGAAAGGTCGTAGGCTGAGGTGTTAGGCAAATCCGGCACCTTAAGGCTGAGAACCGAGACCACTGGTCCTTTGTGACCGGGAAGTGGTTGATGCCATGCTTCCAGGAAAATCTTCTAAGCTTCAGGTTATAAGGAACCGTACCCCAAACCGACACAGGTGGTTGGGATGAGTATTCTAAGGCGCTTGAGAGAACTCGGGTGAAGGAACTAGGCAAAATTGTACCGTAACTTCGGGAGAAGGTACGCCGCTGACGGTGATGAGACTTGCTCTCTGAGCTATTGGCGGTCGCAGTGAAAAGGCCCCTGCAACTGTTTATTAAAAACACAGCACTCTGCAAACGCGTAAGCGGACGTATAGGGTGTGACGCCTGCCCGGTGCCGGAAGGTTAATTGATGGGGTTAGCTTCGGCGAAGCTCTTGATCGAAGCCCCGGTAAACGGCGGCCGTAACTATAACGGTCCTAAGGTAGCGAAATTCCTTGTCGGGTAAGTTCCGACCTGCACGAATGGCGTAATGATGGGGGCGCTGTCTCCACCCGAGACTCAGTGAAATCGAAATCGCAGTGAAGATGCTGTGTACCCGCGGCTAGACGGAAAGACCCCGTGAACCTTTACTATAGCTTCACAGTGGACTTTGAACCTGCTTGTGTAGGATAGCTGGGAGACTTTGAAGCGGTGACGCTAGTCATCGTGGAGTCGTCCTTGAAATACCAGCCTGGCATGTTTGAGGTTCTAACCTAGGTCCATTATCTGGATCGGGGACATTGTGTGGTGGGTAGTTTGACTGGGGCGGTCTCCTCCCAAAGAGTAACGGAGGAGCACAAAGGTACCCTCAGCACGGTCGGACATCGTGCAACGAGCGTAAAGGTAGAAGGGTGCTTGACTGCGAGACCTACAAGTCGAGCAGGTGCGAAAGCAGGTCTTAGTGATCCGGTGGTTCTGTATGGAAGGGCCATCGCTCAACGGATAAAAGGTACTCCGGGGATAACAGGCTGATACCGCCCAAGAGTTCATATCGACGGCGGTGTTTGGCACCTCGATGTCGGCTCATCTCATCCTGGGGCTGAAGCCGGTCCCAAGGGTATGGCTGTTCGCCATTTAAAGAGGTACGCGAGCTGGGTTTAGAACGTCGTGAGACAGTTCGGTCCCTATCTGCCGTGGGCGTTGGAGATTTGAGAGGAGCTGCTCCTAGTACGAGAGGACCGGAGTGGACGAACCTCTGGTGTTCCGGTTGTCACGCCAGTGGCATTGCCGGGTAGCTACGTTCGGACGGGATAACCGCTGAAAGCATCTAAGCGGGAAGCCTCCCTCAAGATGAGATCTCCCTGGGGGCTTGACCCCCCTAAAGGGCCGTTGAAGACCACAACGTTGATAGGCTGGGTGTGGAAGCGTTGTAAGGCGTGAAGCTAACCAGTACTAATTGCCCGTGAGGCTTGACTATATAACACCAAAGCAGTCTCGGCTCGCAGAGCCAGGACCGCAAAGATACGGTGTCAGAGATTAGACGCTTGCGTCATTGAGTAGCAAACTTCTCATTCCCAATTGGCTTTGCCGGTGAGCAATGTTGTACACCGGCGAGGCAACCTAATTTAGCGAAAGCTAAACCAGTTTGCCTGACGACCATAGAGTGTTGGAACCACCTGATCCCATGCCGAACTCAGAAGTGAAACGACATATCGCCGATGGTAGTGTGGGGTTTCCCCATGTGAGAGTAGGTCATCGTCAGGCTCTTAAATA
>NZ_ARXU01000023.1 GCF_000756655.1 Alcanivorax jadensis T9 | reverse complement strand
AGCCTGAAAGCCTGAGCACGCAAGGGGTTGTGCAGGGGCTACCTGTCGAACTTTAGCCAAGGCAATGGGGAGCGGGTATTGGACATTTTGTCCCATGGCCTTAAAGTGCTAGGGGAATGAGTTGCAAGCTACAAGCTTCAAGCTACAAGGCGCGGTGGCGACCTTCAGGCCCTGCTTGGCCGTGCCCGCGCATTACCGTTAAGCGCGGGCACGGAATTGCCACATCAACCAAGCCTGACCGCGTTGCAGCTTGAAGCTTGTAGCTTGCAACTCCCCAACACGATATTCGAGCGCACAACATGTCCCATCCCCAGCAGTCCCACGGTTCCAGCCATGCCCCGGTGGCACCCAATGAAATCGCCGTCGGCGTGGTCATCGGCCGTACTTCCGAATACTTCGACTTCTTTGTCTACGGCATCGCCTCGGTACTGATCTTCCCGCAGGTGTTCTTCCCCTTCGTCGACCAGCTACAGGGCATGCTCTATTCTTTCTCGCTGTTTGCCCTGGCCTTTGTGGCGCGGCCCTTTGGTACCGCTCTGTTCATGGCCATCCAGCGCCACTGGGGCCGCGGCATCAAACTCACCGCCGCCCTGTTCCTGCTGGGCACCGCCACCGCCGGCATCGCCTTCCTGCCCGGGTACGAGAAACTGGGCGGTTACGCCATCGCTTTGCTGGCCCTGTTCCGCATCATGCAGGGGGTGGCCTTCGGCGGCTCCTGGGACGGCCTGCCCTCGCTGCTGGCCCTGAACGCCCCAAAGGAAAAGCGCAGCTGGTACGCCATGATCGGCCAGCTGGGCGCGCCGCTGGGCTTCGTGATCGCCAGCGCCCTGTTCCTGTTTCTCTACAACAGCCTGAGCGCCGCGGATTTCCTGGGCTGGGGCTGGCGCTACCCGTTCTTTGTGGCCTTTGCCATCAACGTGGTCGCCCTGTTCGCCCGCCTGCGTCTGGTGCTCACCGAGGAATACACCGAAGCCCTGGAAGAAAGCGATCTGGAACCCATCGGCACCACCGAGATGGTGCGCAAGCAGGGCTACAACATCTTTATCGGCTCCTTCGCCGCCCTGGCCAGCTATGCCCTGTTCCACCTGGTGACCATCTTCCCGCTGTCCTGGATTGCCCTGCAGGGCAGCCAGACCACCGGCCAGGTGCTGACCGTACAGATCGTCGGCGGCATCGTCGGCATTATCGCCACCATCGGCTCCGGCTGGATTGCCGCCCGCATCGGCAAGCGCACCACCGTGGGCGCCCTGGCGGCAATCATCGGCGTATTCAGCCTGCTCACCCCGCTGTTGATGGGCGGTAGCCCAGCCATGCAGGACACCTTCATCCTGCTCGGTTTCGCCCTGCTGGGTGTGTCCTACGGCCAGGCCTCCGGCACCGTCACCGCCAACTTCGAGCGCCGCTTCCGCTACACCGGCGCCGCCCTCACCTCCGACTTCGCCTGGCTGTTCGGCGCCGCCTTCGCCCCCCTGGTAGCCCTGGGCCTGTCCGCCAAATTCGGCCTGCTGTCAGTAACCGTCTACCTGCTCTCCGGCGTCATCTGCACCCTGCTGGCCCTGGCGGTGAACCAGACCTTGTCGGATCAGGCGGAGGATTAACCACCTGTAGGAGCACCTCTTGAGGTGCGAACCAACCCAAACAAAGAGGCCGCACCCGGAAATCCAGGCGCGGCCTTTTTCATGTCCGATGGTTCTCGTAGGAGCGGCGCTTGAGCCGCGAACCGCGTGCAAACGCGGAATCGTCCGTAGGGCGATTAGGGACATCAGAACGCAACAGGGCTTCCGATAGAGAGACACGAGCCAACTGACAACCCCTTCCTCGCTGTCGCTCGGTTCGCGCCTCAAGAGGCGTATTCGCTTCGCTCACCCCTTCGGGGCCGCCCTCCGGGCGTTACTCCGCTGCGCTGCGTTCCTAC
Organism: Alcanivorax jadensis T9; assembly: GCF_000756655.1. GTDB lineage: Bacteria > Pseudomonadota > Gammaproteobacteria > Pseudomonadales > Alcanivoracaceae > Alcanivorax > Alcanivorax jadensis. Next base: position 2,617 of record NZ_ARXU01000023.1, on the reverse strand, counting down.
AGCGGCTTCGTAGAAAGCCCAAAACAAAAAAGGCCGCATCCAACATCTGGACGCGGCCTCTTTCTTATCGGACCCGGCAAACCCGGCCCGCGTTTTCCTCGCAGCTAGTAGCTAGCCGCTATCAGCTCAGACTCCCCAACGCCTTCTTGGTAAACGGCGCAATCTCTTCCTCACGCCCTTCCTTCACCTTCACCAACCAGTTCGGGTCCTGCAGCAGCGCCCGGCCCACCGCAATCATGTCGAACTCATCGTTATCCATACGCCGGGTCAGCTCATCCAGCGCCGCCGGGTTGGCGGTGCCGCCCATGCCTTCCGGGCTGTTCAGGAAGTCGCCATCCAGCCCTACGCTACCCACGGAAATGGTGGGCTTGCCGGTAATCTTCTTGGTCCAGCCGGCCAGGTTCAGGTCAGAGCCTTCAAACTCCGGCAGCCAGAAACGACGCGTGGAGGCATGGAAGATGTCCACCCCGGCGTCCACGAACGGCATCAGGAAGCGTTCCAGCTCTTCCGGGTTCTGGGCAAGCTTGGCGTCGTAATCCTGCTGCTTCCATTGCGAGAAACGCAGCACAATGGCGAACTCCTCGCCCACCGCTTCGCGCACCGCCTTGACGATCTCCACGCCGAAGCGGGCGCGGTTCTCAATGGAGCCACCGTACTCGTCATCGCGCTGGTTGGTGCCCTCCCAGAAGAACTGGTCCAGCAGATAGCCGTGGGCACCATGAATCTCTACCCCGTCAAAGCCCACTTCTTTAGCGGCCCTGGCGGAATCGGCAAAGGCGCGTACCACGTCCTGGATATCGTCATGGGTCATGGCGTGGCCATTTTCCTTGCCGGGCTTGAACAGGCCGGACGGCGAATGCCCGGGCACGTCCTTGTCCGGACCGATGCCGGGCTTGCGCACCGAGCCCACATGCCACAGCTGCGGGATGATCTGACCGCCGGCCTCGTGGACCGCATCCACCACCTTCTTCCAGCCCGCCATGGCCACGTCACCGTAGATCGCCGGCACCCGCTCATAGCCGTTGGCCGCCTTGTGGCCCACAAAGGTGCCCTCGGTGATGATCAGGCCCACCTCGCCTTCCGCCCGACGGCGGTAGTAACCCACCACCTCGTCATTGGGCACATAGCCCGGCGAGAAGGTGCGGGTCATGGGGGCCATGGCCACCCGGTTACGCAACTTCAGGGATTTATGCTCAAAAGGACGCAGCAGGCTGTCCAGGGAACCACTCATGATTACTCTCCCGAATTTCATTTCACTCTGGCGCTCAAGGGAGCGCAATAAAAACAACAGAACTCAGCGAGGCCATCAATCGACGGCCCTCAATTTGGTTGCGTTATAAAACCTTATTTGGTTTCGTTATGCAACCTTTCTGGCGTACAATGCCACCCATGACACGTAAACGTTTCGATGAAATGGGCTGCTCGGTGGCCTGCGCCCTCAATGAGGTCGGTGACTGGTGGTCCCTGCTGGTGGTCAAGCAGGCCATGCTGGGCACCCGCCGCTTCGTGGATTTCCAGCACAACCTGGGCATCGCCAAGAACATCCTCTGCAACCGCCTGTCACGGCTGGTGGATAACGGGGTGATGGTGCGCGTGGACGTAGGCGAGCACGGCAAGCGCTACGAATACCGCCTCACCGATAAGGGCCGCGACCTGTTTACGGTAGTCACCGCCCTGCGCCAGTGGAGCGAACGCTGGAACGGCGAGAAAGACACCATGCAGCTGGTGGACCGCCAGAGCGGCGAGCCGCTGGCGCCAGTCACCGTCCAGAACCAGCAAGGCCAGCCGCTCACTGTACGGGATGTGCGTTTTGTGGATGAAGATGGCAAGCCGTTAGAGGAAGCGGGATGACCACCGCGTCAGCCCTGCAACAACGATGGCGCACCGTCGTCGCCCCGCTACTGCCTGACCCGGAGCCCACCTGGCAACAACTGGCCACCCACTACAACGAGCCCCACCGCCAATATCACACCCTGGACCACGTCGCCGCCTGCCTGGGATGGCTGGATGACTACCGCCACCTGGCCGCCGACCCGCTCTGCCTGGAACTGGCCCTGTGGGCCCACGATGTGATCTACGATCCCCGCGCCGCCGATAACGAAGCCCGCAGCGCAGACTGGTTTGCCCAGCAGTTTGCCGACAGCTACCTCACGGATCAGCAGCTCGCTCGCGTGCATGAACTGATCATGGCCACCGTCCACCCGCACCCACCCACGGACCCGGACATGGCCCTGCTGCAGGATATCGATCTGAGTATTCTTGGGGCAGATGCGGAACTGTACGATCGGTATGAAGGGTGGATTCGGCGGGAATATGACTTTGTGCCGGAAGCGGCGTTTCGGAAAGGGCGTAGTGCGGTGTTGCGGAGTTTTCTGGATCAGGCTGTGATTTATCACACAGCTGAGCTGAGTGAGCGGCTGGAAGTGTCTGCGCGGGACAATCTTAGTCGGGCTTTGGGAAAGCCTTCAGAGGACTGATTACCACACGCTTTGGCACAGGAAAGACCTGCCACCGTGCCCTAAGGCATGCCTCTGTCACATCTTTTCTTCTTTCCCACTCTGTCTTTTTCTGACTTCAAGAATAATTGACACCAAAAATGAAAATACAACCACTACTC
>NZ_ARXU01000022.1 GCF_000756655.1 Alcanivorax jadensis T9 | reverse complement strand
AGAAGATCTGGACGATTACCCAGGGGAACCTGGATCAGGCTCTGGCCAGTATCGAGTTGTCCGATGAGGTAGAAAACGATATCCGTAACTCAGTGTATGCGGGCAAGGAAGTGACGGCCCATGAGAGGCCCGTTAACTTCTTTGGGAGTCAGTCCTCCGGATATATTGTGCTGGATCCATATAGTGGGGCTGGGGCTTATTTGATTGAGGGGGGTGAGAATGGCTCATCTACGCAAGCTTCTTCAGGTGACGTCTTTTCTTGGTTGTCTACAGTTGCGGAAGAGTTCATTGATCTATTTGGTGGTGCTTATTCCAAGGCGTTCGTAAGCATAAAAGGTTCCATTGAAAGAATGCTTAGCTATTTATATATTCTGAGGAGCTGCGATCCGCTAACGGCGTCGGCTGCAATTACTTCAATTAGTCTTCTTGTTTCAGGATTGGGGGCTATTTTTGCTCTTTATGCCGCAATTCTGCCCGTTCTAATTGTTTTGATATTTGCGGTTATAAAATCCATTATGATTGCAGTATTTATTGAAGCTTGGACAGGGGTTTGCAAGCGTGAAGATGAATAATGGTAAAGCTCCTTTTTGGTATTATTGGGTATTCTTTTCTATTGCTTCAATAACATCGATTTTTCCTCTTCATTTAGGGGGGGTTATCTGTGTTTTTATTTGGCTGAGCCCGGTGGTTTTTTTAGATCTGTCTTGGCGTAAGCAGAGAATGGTGTCTTTTCCTTTAATTGTGTTAATAATTTGGTTTTTTGCAATTCTTGTGGGAAGTTTTTTGTCTGGAACAAAAATGTACTTCAATCCGTTGTAACGTCTAATAAATATTTCACCCTTATCTTGGGGTATATGGTGTGGCAGAACTAAAGCCTGCAAGCTGATCTGGGGAATACCCAAAAACTGGAAGCAGAAGACTTTGCGGGCCTGACCAAGCAGCAGATAGTCGGCGACCTGCTCTACAACCATCCTCAGCTACTTCGCCCTGAATGATATACAGGACAAGATTAGCGAAAAGCAGGCTCACAGTGTGGGCTACCGTGTCCCCAGCTATGGCCTCTTCAAGACCAGCCTGTCCCCGGTCTATTTCTACGGCATTCCCCGTAACGTCAAAGCCACCGGCCTGGCCATGGACGTGGATCGCTTCGCGGGTACACGTGTCGACAAAGATGGCAACGTGGAGCGCAGGCTGGCGTTCAACCGTGCTCGTGGTGCCCGGCTCTCGGCCATGGAACACCTCGTGTAAGAGCAAATGTACAGCACGGAAGATGCGCCGGCCCACGGGATCAGTGCGGTGAAAGCCATCCAGCTTGATGCTGCTGAAGGGCAGAAAATCTGGACGATTACCCAGGCTAACCTGGATCAGGCACTGGCCAGTATTGAATTGTCCGATGAGGTAGAAACGGATATTCGTAACTCGGTGTATGCGGGCAAGGAGGTCACGGCCCATGAGAGACCGGTGAATTTCTTTGGGAGCCAGTCCTCCGGCTATATTGTGCTGGACCCCTATAGTGGGGCTGGGGCTTATCTGATTGAGGGTGGGGAGAATGGGGGGAATATATTCTCAACGATTAAAGATATTCTTGTGTGGATAAGCTGGGAGTTTGAAAGGCCATACTTTGACTTTAGTAAATTTGGTGAGAAACTTCTCAGAATCGCTTCTTTTGTTGGTTTTTCAGCTACAGCGGTTAGTGCTTTTTCCGACCTGAAAGGTCCCTGTGGGGCTGTGGCTGCAGGCGTGATATCTGGATTTATTGCGTACTTAAATGGCTTTATGAGCACGTTCCTGTTGGCTGTTGCATTTTCATTTATTGGTCCATTGGTTGTTGTGGCTTTGATTGTTATATTTAGTGTTTTCATGAGTATGATAAATGAGATGCTGATTGCTATGGCAACAACAGGCTGCGCTGCTGCGCGGGGGAGGTAGATGAAGAAGCCAGGGTTTTCAAGAATACTGAGAAGGTTCTATGGGGTGGAAAAAATAGACTCTAAGTGGAGTTTTGGTGATTTCATAGAGTCTTTTTCACTGCTGAGTGTCTTTTTTAGCCTTTTTTTTGTTGAGTATTTTGTGTATGAGGTAAGTGTCCGTAATTACCTCTATAATGTTAGCGCGCCCATAATAATTGGTGCCATAGCGTACTCTGTGGTCACTAAGAATTATGCTTTTGGGCCAGCTTCTGGGGCGCTCATTCACATGCTAATAGCGTTGATTGGCGCATTTTTTTCCTATGTTTTATATTCTTTGGTGTAGGTAATCGGTCTGCTATTTGGGCTCAATGGATAGCTGCTCTAAGAAGGGTAAGTACGCTGTTAAATGATAAGGAAAGTTCTTCCGCGGTTCGACGATTTTTTATAAGGGGGAAGAGGGGCGGATATTCAGAATAACGCAAGGCGGTCATTATGAAGTGGTTTTTCTAGGGAGTACCGTGCCCTGTCGCTGAACCTTCAAGGGATCAGCCAAAGTCAGGCCCAGTCCCTGCAAACCAATCTGGAAGCACCCGGAAAAAACTGGAAGCGCAAGACTTCGCAGGCCTGACAAAGCAGCAGGTAGTCGGTGACCTGCTCTATAGCACCATCCTCAGCTACTTCGCCCTGAATGACATGCAGGACAAGATTAGCGAAAAGGAGGCTCACAGTGTGGGCTACCACGCCCCCAGCTATGGCCTGTTCAAGACCAACCTGTCTCCGGTCTACTTCTACGGTATTCCCCGCAACGTCAAAGCCACCGGCCTGACAATGGATGTGGATCGCTTCGCGGGCACTCGCGTCGACAAGGATGGCAATGTGGAACGCAGGCTGGCGTTCAACCGTGCCCGAGGTGCCCGGCTATCAGCCATGGAACACCTGGTGCCAGAGCAAATGTACAGCACGGAAGATGCGCCGGCCCACGGTATCAGCGCGGTGAAGTGCATCCAGCTTGCGGCCGCCGAAGGGCAGAAGATCTGGACCATTACCCAGGCTAATCTAGATCAGGCTCTGGCCAGTATCGAGTTGTCCGATGAGGTAGAAAACGATATCCGTAACTCAGTGTATGCGGGCAAGGAAGTGACGGCCCATGAGAGGCCCGTTAACTTCTTTGGGAGTCAGTCCTCCGGATATATTGTGCTGGATCCTTATAGTGGGGCTGGGGCTTATTTGATTGAAGGAGGGGAGAATGGTTCATATCTAGCTGGTCTGCTTCTTGGGATGGCAATTGCTGTGGCTGGTGTGATGGCGTTGTCATTCTCCGGCGGCTTGGCGCTTCCTTTGCTTCTTTCTGTGCTTGTTCATGCTGGCATCTTCCAGTTATTAGATATTTTTCTTTCAGGAGCGACTTTTGATCGAGAGTGTTTCTTTGCTGGGCTGTTGGCGGGATTGACTCCGCTTGGCCTCATTTTGATGCCGCTTTTTGGCTCTTTGCAGGCGGCAATTGGGTCGATTTTAGCGATTTTAGGCTATGGCAATGTTGTTCTTGATCTGGATGGTAGCCGAGAGGCATGTCTGGGAGGATAGGTGATGGTTTCTAATGCAGAAAAAAATGTGATACTTAAAATTTTTTTCTTAATAAGCGCACTGCATCAGTTTTACATCTATTTTTTTTCGGGGCATGGAGGTGTGGTAAATATAGTGCTTTGTATTGCTTTCTTTTTTGGGGCGATAATAAATTATAAAAATAATAAATAACAAGCCGCCAGCGATATTTAGGGGAGGAGGCAATGTGGGCATGGATCTGGAAGCTAGCCCAGACCATCGAACAGGAAAGCACTATCAACGAAGAGGAAGGCTGGGTTCGGGGTGTGACCCAGTAAGCCATATAAGATGCCTTTGTCGGTATCGAGCTGTCCGATGAGATAGAAACGGATATCCGTAACTCGGTATATGCGGGCAAGGAAGTAACTGCCCATGAGAGGGCGGTTCATTTCTTTGGGAGTCAGTCCTCCGGGTATATTGTTCTGGATCCTTATAGTGGGGCTGGGGCTTATTTGATTGAGGGTGGGGAGAATGGGGGAAGGCTGAAAGCCGGCCCGGTTGCGCGATTTATGTTTTCGGCTGGAGTTGCAGATTCACTAGGAGCAAAGCTTTTAAAGCGTTTTGGTATTCTTAACATGGTCCTGACCTTGGTGGATTTAGTTTACTCTATCTCTGATGCTTTAGATGAGTGTGATGCTCACCCTATAGTACAAGCTTTGCTTGTTGTGTTTATGGTTAAGATGTTTGCTTTTTTTACATATCTAGTGATTACATTTACGGCAGGGCTTGCGGGGGCTATTGTCCCATTGATTATAGGCGAGATGGTGGGGCTTTTTCAGTCTCAGATTAACGAATTGGCAAGAAGGTATGCGTGTTTAGGGTGATTTGTGAAAAATAAAAATATAGAAGTTTTTACTTTATGGGGTGTTTATTTTTTTTCCTCATTGGTTGTTCTTGTTTATGCCTTTTTATTTGTGGAGCGCTGTCTTTTTGATGGCATTGAAGAGGGGGAGGTTGCAGTTCTGTCTGAAGGGTTTTCTCCGCCGTGGTATAAAGCGTATCGTTTCTCGGATTTTGAGGATGCGGAGGCTGTAATAAATGGAGTGAACTTTTCGGTTCCCTCTGATGTGGCAAATAAAATCAGCGGAAAAAAAGTTGATTTTTTTTATGGTAAGTATACTGGTGTGGCGTATGAGGTTTCAGATGATAAGAATGTTTATTGGAGGCTGTTCTCATTTTTTAATATATGTATAGTGATATTTCTCGCTATTTTTTTGGTAACAGTTATCAGAGAGCTTGAGCTTGTTTGCCTTCTGGCATTTGTTTTTTCAATGAGAATGCTGTTTCAGATATTATAATTTTTGAAGGGTGATCTATCCATTTGAAAAAAATGACAGGCTTAAACGCACTAATCCACTAATCCACTAATCCACTAATGTACGCCAATTCGGGGGCTTGGCCACAGCTACCACCAATACCGCCATGGGGTCCGAGCTACAATCCGAAATGGGCTATTGGCAGCCCAACCAGGGGTGGCGCACCAGTCAGAACGAAGCCGTTGCCGGCGAATACAGAGCCCTGGCGCTGAATCTGCAAGGCATCAGTCAGAGTCAGGCCCAAAATCTGCAAACCGACTTGGAGAGCACCCGGCAAAAACTGGAGGCAGAAGACTTTA
>NZ_ARXU01000021.1 GCF_000756655.1 Alcanivorax jadensis T9 | reverse complement strand
ACGTTCGAACTTTTCCTTTGCCACGACTCTTCACCTCTTAACTTGGCTGTGCTTCCTCGCCATATGGCGCGCATACACCCGATAAAGACACATTTAAGGACTGTATTGATAAACACAGACCACCTTGGCACCATCAAGACACATGAAGCCGGACCCAGGATATACCTGGGCCCGGAAATTGGAGCTCTTGACCGGATTTGAACCGGTGACCTCACCCTTACCAAGGGTGTGCTCTACCTACTGAGCTACAAGAGCATAACCTTCACGCCATCTTGCGATGACCAAACCCTACCGGAGCTGGAGCGGGTAGCGGGAATCGAACCCGCATCATCAGCTTGGAAGGCTGAGGTTCTACCGTTGAACTATACCCGCACACTTTCCGATGCCTGCCAGCCTTCCGGCCACTCAAGCCATTCAATGAACGACTTGCTTTTAATCTGGTGGAGGGGGGAGGATTCGAACCTCCGAAGCTTTCGCGTCAGATTTACAGTCTGATCCCTTTGGCCACTCGGGAACCCCTCCAGAAAAGGGCCTACATTTTCTTTACGGCCCAACCACTTGTCAACCTGTTTTCAAGTAGTTAGACACGTTTAAAAGCTGGAGCTGGCGAGAGGAGTCGAACCCCCGACCGGCTGATTACAAATCAGCTGCTCTACCAACTGAGCTACGCCAGCTCACAAGGGTTGCGAATTCTATAGAAAGGACCATGGCGGCGCAATCCACTTGGAGATCAAACGCCTAATAATTACCCAGCAATTCAGGAGCAGGCCACCCAATCCAGCTTAAGAGACTGATTTGCCTGAAGAAAGATATTGAGCTCCGGTTTTTCTTCTGGCTTCTGATCGGCCAGATAAACCCAGTATTCGGTCACCGCTCGCGATGTTTCACGCACAAAGGCCGGATAACCCGCATTGCGCATCTTTACGCGCAAGCCTTCTGCCGATTCAGCACTGGAGAAATAACCCAGAGAAATGGCGTTGGCATCTTCACCATCCTTGACGACGAAGCTGTCGACACCATGATCTTGCAGCTCGTGCAACACCCTCAGCGCACGCTCCCTGTCCGCATAGGGCGGCAGGTACACCCAGTTAAGGCGATCCTTCTGGATGGTCAGCGCTCGCACCCGACCAGGCAAGCCGGCAGCCTTGAGCTGCACTGCGCCGGCATGGGCCGCATCACGGGACTCCCAAGGCCCTACCACTGCACACAAGGACCCGCTTTCCGGCCTACGCGCCCCCTCTCTGGTCGGCTGGGATCGCTCCGAAAGCAACACCAGCGGATCTCCTCCTGCAGACTGAGCCGGCGCACGCAGTGATACCGCCGCCTCCCCCGGCGCCAGACTCTTTGTGAGCTGCACCCCCAGATAGACCAGATTCACGACCAGCAAGCTGTAAAATATCCACCGCACCGGTGTTCCCCCACCATTATTGTTGTCGGGCTGCCACGCGCTCAAGACCATCAAGGACCAGGTCGGGCATATGCAGAAACTCGAACTGGAAAGCACCTGTCAATTTCGGGGCATCACCGCCAGTCACCAGCACTTTACAAGTATCTTCAAGCACTTGGCGCAGTTCAACCACCACCTCCGTGACGAAGGCCACAGACATGCGCAACAAACCATTATGCACACACTCCCCGGTCGACCGGCCCAGGGCCGGCCGGGCCGCGGCAGGCTCAATATGCACATCAGAGGTATCACGCAACAGGGCCGTACGCAGCATGCCCAGCCCCGGGACAATATACCCCCCCAGAAACCGCCCCTTGCCGTCTACCGCGTCAATGGTCAGCGCACTACCGCAATCGATAATGATACTGGCCCCGTAACACTGGTAGCCCTCTATCATCGCCACCCAGCGGTCCACCCCCAACTTGCGAGGCTCCGGATAACAGCTACGCACCCCGAAATCTTCCGCGCATGAATAATAAAAGCACGGAGACACCCCGGTGCGCTCAGCCAACAGATTAGCGATCTCGGCATCTGCCGATGGCCCCGCCACCGACGCTATCCAGATTGACTCGATGTGTCCGCCATCTTTCAGCAGGGTGTCGATAACCACAGGCCAGTCTCTGCCATGACGACAACCTCCCTGCTCAACCTTCTCGCCCTGGCGAAACCGCCATTTCAGGGCGGTATTACCCACATCCACAAACAGTTTCATCGAACTCTCAAACTCACTTCACCGCCATACACTTCACGCACACCTTGCGCGGTTTCCACGCGCAACGCTCCATCTGCCAGAACACCCGCAGCTTCACCCAGAATCATCTGATCACCGGACTGGACCTGCACCGACTTTCCTCGCACCCCATCATAGCGATCAAAGGCATCCAGAAAAGCGGCAAAACCTTGCTGCGAAAAACGCGGCAGCATATCCAGCAGATGAGATAACACACAAGCAGCCAACACCGTCCGCGATGGCATCTCTACAAGCTCGCTGGCCAGATCTGTCCACACCTGATCAATACCGCGGGCCTGATGGCCCGTCATGCGGCCATTCACCCCGACACCAATGACCACATCCACCTGACCATCCATCTCGCCGGCAAGCTCAATCAGTACACCGCCCACCTTGGCGCCATTGATCAGCAGATCATTGGGCCATTTCAAGGTTACCGGCAACTGCGGATCCAGCTCCTGCAACGCCTGAGCCACAGCCACACCAACTGCCAGGCTCAGCCCGCCGAGAGCGGCAAACCCGCCACTAACCGGGAAACGGATGGAAAAATACAGGTTGGCTGCAAAGGGAGACTGCCACTGCCTGCCCCGCCGGCCACGGCCAGCCGTCTGGCACTCGGTGACAAATACCTGTGGTCGGCGCACCGGTCCAGCCAACGCCAGAGCATCAGCATTGGTGGATTCAGTCACCCACTGGTAGTGCAGCTGCGCACGTTCACCCAATTCTGCTTGCAGGGAAATCTGGTCAATCAGGTCGACAGACTGGGCCAGCCGATAACCCTTTCCCTTGACGGATTCCAGCGCCATGCCGAATTCCTCAAGACGCTGGACGCGCTTCCAGATGGCAGCCCGGGAAATCCCCAGAGCCTGACCCAATTCTGAGCCGGAACGGAACTGCCCATCAGAAAGAAGGCGGATCAATTGCTGATCCGCCTCTTTGAGAGTGCTCAAGCTTCCCAAACCACCCCTTTGGTTTTCGCCCACTTGGGGATGTCATCCGCATAACGTTTTTCAATTTCGTTACGCTTCAGCTTCAAGGTAGGAGTAATCAGGTTGTTTTCGACGGTCCAGGCGTCCTTGCAAACCACCAGAGTCGTCATGCGCTCATGGGGATCAAGCTCATGATTCACACGGGTCAGCAGCGCCTCAAGTTCCTTGGTGAAATGTTCTTTTTCACTGCCTTTGGAGAGCTTTTCCTGCTCTTCCGGGGTAATGTTCAGCAGGGCAATCGGCTGGCCCATGCCCTGCCCGATAACACAGGACAACTCCAGACCTGGCTGTGTAGAAAGGCGGTTTTCAATCGGTGCCGGCGCCACATACTTACCTTTTTCCGTCTTGAAGATCTCTTTCACGCGACCGGTGATACGCAACCGACCCTTCTCGTCGATCTCGCCCACATCACCGGTATGCAACCAGCCGTCTTCTGTCAGGTCTTCAGCAGTCTTGTCGGGCTGCTTGTAGTAGCCCTTCATGTTACCCAGGCTACGCACCAGGATCTCACCGCCATCACCGATGCGGCATTCCACGCCGTCATTGGGGGTGCCTACCCAACCGATTTTCTGATCACCCTCTTCGGTGGTATGCGACCAGGCCAGATTCTCGGTCATGCCATAGACTTCGAGGATTTCCAGGTCCAGCTTCTTGAACCAGGTGATAATGTCTGGAGACAGCGCGGCAGCGCCGGACAGCGCGATACGGCACTGATCCAGGCCCATCGCCCCCAGCACTTTCTTCTTGATCACTTTGTTCAGGAAGGGAATCTTCAACAGTTTGTTCAGCTTCTTGGGCGGCACCGCCTCAGAAGCCTTTTGGTAGAACTTGGACCAGATACGCGGCACCGCGAAGAATACTGTCGGCTGGGCGCGCTTGATGTCTTCGCCGAAGGTCTCCAAAGACTCGGCAAAGAATATCTTACCACCCACATATAGCTGGGCAATTTCCACCGCCACACGCTCAGCCACGTGGGAAAGCGGCAGATAGGAAATCATGCGCTCTTCCGGCGTCAGGTTATACACCTTGATCATCTTCTCTCCGACGATGGAGAAAGACTGGAAGTCATGCATAACGCCCTTGGGCATGCCCGTGGTGCCCGAGGTGTAAATAATAGTCGCAATATCCTCCATGGCAGGTTCGGCCACTTGTTCAATCGGTGCCGTATCGCGGATGATATCGCCCCAGTTGGGGAAATCGTTCAGCGCATCGCGGGGAGCGAGGGTAAAGGCCACTCGCTTGACACCCTCCGGCACACCTTCTTTCATGATGTCCCAGTCATCCAGCTTGCCGACGAAAAGGAATTTGGACTCGCTGTGCTCCATGATCTGGCGGACCGTTTCTGCAACCAGTGTCGGGTACAACGGCACGCTGACTGCGCCTGCCATCCAGATAGAAAGGTCGGCAATAATCCATTCCGCACAGTTTTTGGAAACCAGCGCCACGTGGTCGCCCTTCTGCACCCCTTGCGACTGCAGGTAAGCCGCCATTTTGCGAGCTTCATCATTGATCCGGGCCCAGGTATAGTCCTGCAGCTCACCACCACCCATGGGCTGAACCATGGCCACTGATTGGCCCTGCTTCTCGCAACGCTGCTCCAGCGCCTTGAGCGGGCTCATTACTGCTGCCTTATTATCCATTGTCATAATTCTTAACCTTTTCCCAAGTCCAAACGTATCGATACAGCCCGTTTTCGCGGGTCTGGTGCAGGCCTGCCCTGCAAAATCGCAATAATCATTGCCCCGGTGCCGGATGCCGATCCAGCCACCGCCGTGCTGGCGCCCTGTTACGCAGCGCCCAGCTTGATTCAATAAACCCCAACCATACCACTTTCATCGCTAGCGATGGAGCCTTTACAGCAGCAGATGGCACGGTTATCACCACGCTTATCGCTGGTGGCGTCCAGCATAGAATGGCCGCCAGCGTGGATAAAGCCCCTATTGGTTTAATAATGTTTACGGCCTTTCTCTTGCCAGAGCTGCCCCCCTGATCGCACCCTGAAAGTTACCGAATACACAGGGAGCAGAGAGCATGTTTCTTAAAGAGCGGAAAAGTGGTCATCTGGTGCAGGTTGTCGACCTCACGGAACTGGTCAACCCTTTACGTAGCCAAGTCACAGGGCGTTACCACCACGGCGAAGAAGCACAGGAAGCAGAGCCATTCAACAAGGGAGACCTGGTATTCCCCTCTGGCGAGACATTGCCAGGATGCTGGGTGGATTCACATTATCGGGATGACGAGATTCCAAGTACCGGGATGGGGGTCTAGACGCGGCCTTCTATCCAGCCTGAGCGGGCTGGATTTGGGGCGGGGGTTTGGCGCGGCGGACTGATCTAGCGATGTTATGGCTGCGTGGCGAGGGGAGGTCTAGCTCGTAGCTCGTAGCTCGTAGCTCGTAGCTCGTAGCTAGAAGGATGACCTACTTAGGTAGCAAGCAAGCTTGCTATCCCTGCGAGACGCCTGCGGCGCCTCACCCTGGCACCTGCGGTGCATCAGGTTTCACACCTCGGCCCCCCTTGAGGGGATGGCAGCGCGAGCGCTGCGAGGTAGGGAGAGAAGAACACTGTATCCACGTGCTTCGCTTGCGAAGCCGAACAGCCGCTTTTCAGGCTGACCCGAAGGGTGAGCGCAGCGAATCAATTACAAAAAAAGCCCCCTAGCATACTGCGCTAGGGGGCTTTTTCTGTATTTAAGAGCCTGACGATGACCTA
>NZ_ARXU01000020.1 GCF_000756655.1 Alcanivorax jadensis T9 | reverse complement strand
ACGTTCGAACTTTTCCTTTGCCACGGCTCAATACCTTTAACAAATTAACCGTAAATTTAAGATTTCTTGCCGCTGATGACTTCATCAGCGATATTCTTCGGTGCCTCAGCGTACTTCAGGAACTCCATGGAGTAACTGGCACGACCCTGAGACATGGAACGCAGATCAGTAGCGTAACCGAACATTTCAGACAACGGCACCTCGGCACGAATAATCTTGCCGGCCATGGTGTCTTCCATGCCCTGAACGATACCGCGACGACGGTTAAGGTCGCCCATCACGTCACCCATGTAGTCTTCCGGGGTTACCGCTTCTACCTTCATCATCGGCTCAAGCAGTACCGCGCCGGCCTCTTTCGCTGCGTTCTTAACAGCCAGAGCACCCGCCATGCGGAAAGCGTTTTCGTTGGAATCCACCTCATGGTAGGAACCATCGTAAAGGGTCGCCTTCACACCAAGGATCGGATAACCAGCAAGCACACCGGACTGCAGCTGCTCGTCGATACCTTTCTGGACTGCACCGAAGTATTCCTTGGGTACAGAACCACCATGGATCTGTTCCACGAATTGGAACTCTTCGTCACGATCGATAGGCTCAAACTTCACCTTCACGTGACCATACTGACCACGACCACCGGACTGCTTGACGAACTTACCTTCCACATCGGCAGCACGGGTAAAGGTTTCACGGTAGGCAACCTGCGGCGCACCGATATTGGCTTCAACCTTGAATTCGCGCTTCATACGATCCACGAGAATATCCAGGTGCAACTCACCCATACCAGAGATGATGGTCTGACCAGTCTCTTCGTCGGTTTTCACACGGAAAGACGGATCTTCCTGAGCCAGACGACCCAGCGCCAGACCCATTTTTTCCTGGTCGGCTTTGGACTTCGGCTCTACCGCAACAGAGATTACCGGATCCGGGAATTCCATACGCTCCAGCACGATCGGCTTGTTCAGATCGCACAGGGTGTCACCGGTAGTAATATCTTTCAGGCCCACACAGGCAGCGATATCGCCAGCCAGGACCTGCTTGATCTCTTCACGGCTGTTGGCATGCATCTGCAGCAGACGCCCTACTCGCTCTTTCTTTTCGCGCACAGAGTTCAGCACGCTATCACCGGAGTTCAAGATGCCAGAGTAAACACGAATGAAGGTCAGAGAACCCACAAACGGGTCGGTGGCGATTTTGAATGCCAGCGCAGAGAACGGTTCGTCGTCAGCAGACTTACGTGACTCAACGGTTTCCCCATCCGGCAAAACACCCTGAATCGCTTTCACTTCATCGGGCGCCGGCAGGAATTCGACAACGGCATCCAGAAGTGCCTGCACACCCTTATTCTTGAACGCAGAGCCACACAAGCCAAGAACGATTTCATTAGCCAGAACCTGCTGACGCAGACCCGCCTTGATTTCGTCGTTGGTGAGTTCGCCGTTATCCAGATACTTTTCCATCAGCTCTTCAGAGCCTTCGGCGGCCGCTTCAGCCATCTGCTCGCGCAGCTCGTCACAGCGGGCCTGGATGTCTTCCGGGATATCCCTCTCTTCGTAGGTCACACCCATGTCTTCCTCATTCCAGAAGATAGCTTTCATCCGGATCAGGTCGACAACACCCTTGAACTCATCTTCTGCGCCAATGTTGTACTGGATCGGCACAACCTTAGCACCCAGACGCTTGCGAATCTGCTCGCACACGGAATCAAAGTTCGCCCCAGCGCGGTCCATTTTGTTAACGAACACGATGCGCGGTACTTCGTACTTGTTGGCCTGACGCCATACAGTCTCGGACTGAGGCTCAACACCGGAGGACGCGCAGAACACCACAACGGCACCATCCAGCACACGCAGGGAACGCTCTACCTCAATGGTAAAGTCCACGTGCCCGGGAGTATCAATGATGTTGATACGATGCTGGTCGTACTGCTTGTCCATGCCCTGCCAGAAGGTGGTGGTCGCAGCGGAGGTAATGGTAATACCACGCTCCTGCTCCTGCTCCATCCAGTCCATGGTGGCAGCACCGTCATGCACTTCACCAATCTTGTGGGAAATACCGGTGTAGAAAAGAACACGCTCGGTGGTGGTAGTTTTACCCGCATCTACGTGGGCGCAGATACCGATATTACGATAGCGATTGAGAGGAGTCTTACGTGCCACGCGGCTAACCTCGATTCACTGATTCAAATATAGAAACCGGCCTGATCATAGGCCGGTTTCACTCGACTGCCTTCTGCCTTAGAAGCGGAAGTGAGAGAAGGCCTTGTTAGCCTCGGCCATGCGATGCACGTCTTCACGCTTCTTCATCGCGGAGCCCTTGCCTTCGGCGGCATCCATCACTTCGCCGGCCAGACGGGCAGGCATGCTCTTCTCGCCACGCTTACGGGCAGCGTCTACCAACCAACGCATTGCCAGAGCAGTACGACGGCTGGGACGAACTTCAACAGGAACCTGGTAAGTGGCACCACCAACACGGCGGCTCTTTACCTCAACGGCAGGACGGATATTGTCCAGCGCCTTCTCGAACATCTCCAGGGAATCAGCCCCTTTGCGTTCGGCAATGATGTCCAGAGCGCCATAAACAATACGCTCGGACACAGATTTCTTACCACTAACCATTACGTGGTTCATGAACTTGGCCAGAATCTGGCTTCCAAACTTCGGATCCGGGAGGATCTCACGTTTGGCGACAACGCGACGTCTTGGCATCGGATGTGTTCCTCTAACGTTCCCGCTTAGGGCGGGGAAATCTTCAGGTAATTCCGGAACGGCACACCGTCCGGACCTTACTCATCCCTCCGCAGCCATACAGCTGCGGCATTCAGAAAAGGGGCTCGGTTACTTCAATTACTTCTTGGGACGCTTGGCGCCATACTTGGAGCGACGCTGCTTGCGATCCTGCACACCTGCCGTATCCAGAGTTCCACGAACAGTGTGGTAGCGCACACCGGGAAGGTCTTTTACACGACCGCCACGGATCAGTACTACGGAGTGCTCCTGCAGGTTATGACCTTCACCACCGATGTAGGAAGATACTTCATAACCATTGGTCAGACGCACACGACACACTTTACGCAGTGCGGAGTTCGGCTTCTTCGGAGTAGTGGTATACACCCGAGTGCAAACGCCGCGACGCTGGGGGCAGCCCTGCAGGGCTACGGAGTCGCTCTTTTCTACCTTGCTTCTGCGCGGTTTGCGCACCAGCTGGTTTACAGTTGCCATGAAACTACTGCCTCACGCTTACAGTTCTGTGACAGAAACCGTCATCTGACAGCTCTGACACCCATTTACTGCCCATAGAACAGGGGGGCAGCGATTGTAGGGACCCCCCGGCATCACGTCAAGATGCCGGGGGTTCCGTCACTCGCCAGCAATCACTCGTCTGAGGAGCTGAGAGCCTCGGACAGGGCGGCTTCCACCTCGTCCATAGTGGGCGCTTCCGGCCCGCGTGCCTCGGCACGCTGACGGCGACGCTCCAGATGGTGAGCATAGCCAGTACCAGCCGGTACCAGACGCCCCACCACCACGTTCTCTTTCAGGCCGCGCAAATCGTCTTCCTTGCCGGTGACCGCTGCCTCGGTAAGAACCCGAGTGGTCTCCTGGAAAGATGCTGCAGAGATAAAGGACTCGGTAGCCAGGGATGCCTTGGTGATACCCAGCAACTGACGCTCGTACTGCGGCAGCATCTTGTCCTCGGCCTTGAGGTGTTCGATCTCTTCCATCACACGGGCATATTCCGCTTGCTCGCCCTTGATGAAACGGGACTCGCCCACTTCCAGGATCTCTACTTTACGCAACATCTGACGGATGATCGTTTCAATGTGCTTGTCATTGATCTTCACACCCTGCAGACGGTAAACCTCCTGCACCTCGTTAACGATGTAACGAGCCAGTTCAGATTCACCCATCAGGCGCAGAATATCGTGCGGGTTGAGCGGACCATCAGAGACCACCTCACCCTTCTCGACTTTCTCACCTTCGAAGACGTTCAGCTGACGCCACTTGTGAATCAGCTCTTCGTAGACATCACCACCGTCATCCGGGGTGATTACCAGGCGAACCTTGCCTTTGGTTTCCTTACCGAAGGACACGGTACCGGACTTTTCAGCCAGGATTGCCGCTTCTTTGGGGTTCCGCGCTTCGAACAGATCGGCAACACGAGGCAGACCACCGGTGATGTCACGAGTTTTGGAGGATTCCTGCGGAATCCGCGCAATCACGTCACCCACCGAGATGTTTGCACCATCTTTCAGGCCACACAGTGCACCACCCGGCAACAGGTACTGGGCCGGCATATCGGTATTGGGCATCAATACCGGCTTGCCCTTGCCATCAACCACACGCACCACTGGGCGCATGTCCTTGCCAGCGGCAGGGCGGTTCTGGGTGCCCAGCATTTCGATGTTGGTCAGGCCGGTCAGCTCGTCGGTCTGGTGATTTACGGTGATACCTTCTTCCATATCACCGAACTGCACCTTACCTTCCACTTCCGCAATGATCGGGTGGGTATGCGGGTCCCAGGTAGCAACGACCTGACCGCCATCAACCTGATCACCTTCACCCACGGTCACGGTGGCACCGTAAGGCAGCTTGTAACGCTCACGCTCACGGCCAAGCTCATCCGCTACCGCCAGATCGGCAGAACGGGAAACGATCACCAGACCATCTTTGTGCTGCACATGCTTGGCGTTGTGGAAACGCACCTTACCGCCATGCTTGATCTGAATGCTGGATACCGCAGAAGCTCGGCTCGCCGCACCACCGATGTGGAAGGTCCGCATGGTCAGCTGGGTACCCGGCTCACCAATAGACTGGGCAGCGATAACACCAACCGCTTCACCGACGTTGACCTGATGGCCACGGGCCAGGTCACGGCCGTAACAGGTGGAGCAGACACCCCAGCGAGTGGCACAGGTGATCGGCGAGCGCACCAGCACTTCATCCACACCCATGGATTCCAGCTTGTTGACCCATACTTCGTCCAGCAGCGTGCCAACTTCGGCCAGCACTTCATCCTGACTCAGCGGGTTCATCACATCACGGGCTACAACACGACCCAGTACGCGCTCACCCAATGCCTCAACCACGTCACCGCCTTCGATCAGGGGCGTCATCAGCAGGCCTTCTTCAGTACCGCAATCCTCAGCGGTAACCACCAGATCCTGTGCCACGTCGACCAGTCGACGAGTCAGGTAACCGGAGTTCGCTGTCTTCAAGGCGGTATCGGCCAGACCCTTACGGGCACCGTGAGTAGAGATGAAGTACTGGAGTACGTTCAGACCTTCACGGAAGTTGCTGGTAATGGGCGTTTCGATAATGGAGCCATCAGGCTTGGCCATCAGACCACGCATACCAGCCAGCTGACGAATCTGGGCCGGGGAGCCCCGTGCACCGGAATCGGCCATCATAAAGATGGAGTTGAAGGAGCCCTGCTCTTCATCTTCGCCGTCACGGTTTTTCACCACTTCGACACGCAGGTTTTCCATCATTGCCTTGGCGATGTGGTCATTGGTACGCGCCCAGATATCCACCACCTTGTTATAACGCTCGCCGCGGGTCACCAGACCGGAAGCAAACTGCTCCTCAATCTCGCGCACTTCGTCTTCGGCAGCATCAATCATGGTGTACTTGGCATCCGGGATCACCATGTCTTCCACACCGATGGAGGAACCGGACAAGGTGGCCTCGCGGAAGCCCAGATACATGAGCTGGTCAGCAAAGATACAAGTCTCTTTGGTGCCGAGAATCCGGTAGCAAGTGTTAAGCAGCTTGGAGATGGCTTTCTTGGTCATGTTCTGGTTGACCATGGCAAAGCCCAGACCCGTCGGCACGATATCCCACAGCTTGCAGCGGCCGGGGGTAGTATCGGCAATAAAGGTGCGCTCTTCCACGCCGCCTTCCAGATCTCTTACCACTTCGTGAACACGCACTTTCACCCGGGCATGCAGATCTACCTGCTTGTTGGCCAGGGCGCGCATAACTTCTTTGGTGTCGGCAAAAATCTGGCCTTCACCCTTGGCATTTACCTTGTCACGGCTGATGTAGTACAGACCCAGCACCACGTCCTGGGTCGGGCCGATAATCGGCTCGCCGTTGGCCGGGGAGAGGATGTTATTGGTCGACATCATCAGCGCACGGGCTTCCAGCTGGGCTTCCAGGGTCAGCGGCAAATGCACCGCCATCTGGTCACCATCGAAGTCCGCGTTGAAGGCAGCACACACCAGCGGATGCAGCTGGATTGCCTTACCTTCGATCAGTACCGGCTCGAACGCCTGGATACCCAGACGGTGAAGGGTCGGCGCCCGGTTCAGCATCACCGGGTGTTCGCGAATCACTTCAGCGAGGATGTCCCACACCTCGGCGGTTTCGCGCTCGACCATCTTCTTGGCAGCTTTGATCGTCGTGGCCAGGCCACGCGCTTCCAGCTTGGCGAAGATAAACGGCTTGAACAGCTCCAGGGCCATTTTCTTGGGCAGACCGGTCTCGTGCAGCTTCAGAGACGGACCTACCACGATCACGGAACGACCGGAGTAGTCGACCCGCTTACCCAGCAGGTTCTGACGGAAACGACCCTGCTTACCCTTGATCATGTCAGCCAGGGACTTCAGCGGGCGCTTGTTGGAGCCAGTGATGGCGCGGCCACGACGGCCGTTATCCAGCAGCGCATCCACAGATTCCTGCAGCATGCGCTTTTCGTTGCGCACGATGATGTCCGGAGCGCTCAGGTCCAGCAGACGCTTGAGACGGTTGTTCCGGTTGATCACCCGACGGTACAGATCGTTCAGGTCGGAGGTGGCAAAACGACCACCATCCAGCGGTACCAGCGGACGCAGATCCGGCGGCAGAACCGGCAGCACAGTAAGGATCATCCACTCCGGCTTGTTACCGGAATCCTTGAAGGCTTCCATCAGCTTGAGACGCTTGGACAGCTTCTTCAGCTTGGTATCGGAGTTGGTGGATTCCACTTCCTCACGGAGGATCTTGATCTCTTCGACCAGGTCCAGCTCCATGAGCAACTGCTGTACGGCTTCGGCACCCATTTTGGCTTCGAATTCGTCGCCGAATTCTTCCAGGGAGTCGAAGTATTCTTCGTCGGTCAACAGCTGGCCACGCTCCAGAGTAGTCATACCCGGCTCGGTGACCACAAAGGATTCGAAGTACAACACCCGCTCGATATCGCGCAGGGTCATATCCAGCATCAAGCCGATACGCGACGGCAGCGACTTCAGGAACCAGATGTGCGCGGTAGGGCTAGCCAGCTCGATGTGACCCATGCGCTCACGGCGAACCTTGGAGAGGGTGACTTCCACGCCACACTTCTCACAGATCACACCACGGTGCTTGAGACGCTTGTACTTGCCGCACAGACACTCATAGTCCTTGATCGGACCAAAGATGCGCGCACAGAACAGGCCATCCCGTTCCGGCTTGAAGGTACGATAATTAATGGTTTCCGGCTTTTTCACTTCGCCGAAAGACCAGGAGCGGATCAGATCCGGCGGTGCCAGAGAGATCTTGAGTTTATCAAACTCCGTGACTTGTCCCTGACTTTTAAGCAGATTCAGCAGGTCTTTCAAGGCCAGTCCTCCGTAGCGAGCTTTACGCTCTCAATTCTTTCCTAAACCCGGGTAACAACACGAGCCGCTCTCCTCACGGGAGAGCGGCGCACATTGCTTCAGTCGTTTTCCAGCTCGATATTGATACCGAGAGAGCGGATTTCCTTCAGCAACACGTTGAAGGATTCCGGCATACCCGGGTCCATACGGTGATCACCATCCACGATGTTCTTGTACATACGAGTACGGCCATTCACATCATCGGACTTCACGGTAAGCATTTCCTGCAAGGTGTAGGCGGCGCCATAGGCTTCCAGCGCCCACACTTCCATCTCACCGAAACGCTGACCACCGAACTGCGCCTTACCACCCAGCGGCTGCTGAGTTACCAGGCTGTAGGAACCGGTGGAACGGGCATGCATCTTGTCATCCACCAGGTGGTTCAACTTCAGCATGTACATGTAGCCCACGGTGACCTTGCGATCGAACTTCTCACCGGTACGGCCATCCCAGAGTTGCATCTGACCGGAACGGTCGTAGCCGGCAAGCTCCAGCAGTTCCTTGATCTCGAATTCCTTGGCACCGTCGAATACCGCGGTTGCCATGGGAACGCCACCAACCAGGTTCTGGGCCAGCTCGATGATTTCGTCATCATTAAAGCTGTCCAGATCTTCCGGTGAACCACCGGCACCTGCCTTGTTGTAGATCTTGTCGAGGAAGCTGCGGACTTCCGCCACTTTCTTCTCTTCGGCCAGCATTTCACCGATGCGCTCGCCCAGGCCCTTCGCAGCCCAACCCAAATGGGTTTCCAGGATCTGCCCCACGTTCATACGGGACGGTACACCCAGCGGGTTCAACACCACATCCACCGGCACGCCGTGCTCGTCGTACGGCATATCTTCTTCCGGCATGATTACGGAAATCACACCCTTGTTACCGTGACGGCCAGCCATCTTGTCACCAGGCTGGATGCGACGCTTGATGGCCAGGTAAACCTTGACCACTTTCAGCACACCGTGAGCCAGATCATCGCCACCGGAGATCTTGGCCTGCTTGTCCCGATAGCGCTCGTCCTGCTCTTTCTTGTGCAGTTCCAGATACTGCTGGGCGCGCTCAAGCTGCTCGGCCACATCATCGTCGGCCGGGCGCAGTTCGAACCATTTTTCCGCGTCCAGGTTATTCAGGGCGTCGGCAGTCAGCTCAGTGCCACGCTTGAAGCCGGCGCCGCCGTTGACCTTCTTGCCCACCAGCACGGTGCGCAGACGCTCCATGATATCCTGCTGAACAATACGGAACTCGTCCTTCAAGTCCTTGCGGAACTGGTCCAGGGAGTCCTGTTCGATCTGCTTGGCACGCTCGTCTTTTTCCACGCCATCGCGGGTAAAGACCTGTACATCAATCACGGTACCCTTGACGCCGGAAGACACTCGCAGGGAGGTATCTTTCACGTCAGAGGCTTTCTCACCGAAAATGGCACGCAACAGCTTCTCTTCCGGGGTCAGCTGGGTTTCACCTTTCGGTGTTACCTTGCCCACCAGGATATCGCCGGCACCCACTTCCGCACCGATGTAAACAATGCCGGACTCGTCCAGCTTGGACAGTGCGGCCTCGCCCACATTGGGAATATCGGCAGTAATTTCTTCCGGGCCCAACTTAGTATCACGGGCAATCGCGGTCAGCTCCTGAATATGGATGGAGGTGAAGCGATCTTCCTTCACCACCCTCTCGGAAATCAGGATGGAATCCTCGAAGTTGTAGCCATTCCAGGGCATGAACGCGACGCGCATGTTCTGACCCAGAGCCAGCTCACCCATGTCCACGGACGGACCGTCAGCCATGATGTCCCGCGCGGCAACCTTGTCGCCCACCTTCACCAGCGGACGCTGGTTGATGCAGGTGTTCTGGTTGGAGCGGGTGTACTTGGTCAGGTTATAGATATCAACGCCGGCTTCGCCTTCGGTGACTTCATCGTCGTTAACACGGACGATGATGCGCGAAGCATCCACCTTGTCCACCACACCGCCACGCTCGGCAACCACACAAACACCGGAATCGCGCGCCACATGACGCTCAAAGCCTGTACCTACCAGCGGCTTGTCGGCACGCAGGGTGGGCACAGCCTGACGCTGCATGTTGGAACCCATCAAGGCACGGTTAGCATCATCGTGCTCCAGGAACGGAATCAGGGACGCCGCCACAGACACCACCTGGCGAGGCGAGACATCCATATGGGTAATGGTGTCGCGCTCCATCACGGTAAATTCGTAACGGTGACGCACAGTCACGAAGTCTTCTTCGAAACCGCCCTCTTCCGTCATCTTCGCGTCCACCTGTGCAATCACACACTCGGCTTCTTCGATAGCTGACAGGTATTCAATTTCTTCGCTGACCTTGCCATCAATCACTTTCAGGTAAGGCGACTCCAGGAAACCGTACTCATTAGCGCGAGCGTAGGTGGCCAGAGAGTTGATCAGACCGATGTTCGGACCTTCAGGGGTCTCGATCGGACACACACGACCATAGTGAGTCGGGTGAACGTCGCGCACCTCAAAGCCGGCACGCTCACGAGTCAGACCGCCTGGGCCCAACGCGGAAACACGACGCTTGTGAGTGATCTCGGACAGCGGGTTGTTCTGATCCATGAACTGGGACAGCTGGGAAGAGCCAAAGAACTCTTTAACAGCAGCCGCCACCGGCTTGGAATTGATCAGATCCTGAGGCATCAGGCCTTCGGATTCCGCCAGGCTCAGACGCTCCTTGACCGCACGCTCCACACGCACCAGACCCACACGGAACTGGTTTTCGGCCATTTCACCCACGGAACGCACACGACGGTTACCCAGGTGATCGATATCATCCACCACACCGTTACCGTTGCGGATATCCACCAGGGTGCGCAGCACTTCGATGATGTCAGAGGTCTCTTCGCCCATCTGTGCGAAGTACTGCTTGCCTTCCTCGTCACTACGGGCACTGAAGTAGCGACCGTCATAGAGGATGCCAGGACCGGTTTCATCTTCGCGACCGAGACGACGGTTGAACTTCATCCGGCCAACGCCAGACAGGTCGTAACGCTCGTCGGTGAAGAACAGGTTCTTGAACAGGTTCTCTGCCGCTTCCTTGGTCGGCGGCTCACCCGGACGCATCATGCGATAGATCTCGACCAGCGCCTCCAGCGGAGTACGGGTCGGGTCGGCACGCAGGGTGTCGGCCATAAATGGGCCGTTGTCCAGATCGTTGGTATACAGGGTTTCGAAATAGTCGATTCCGCCCTGCTCGAGCTTTTCCAGCGTTTCCGCAGTCAGCTCGGTATTACACTCCACCAGGATCTCGCCAGTGTCCTGGTCGATAATGGATTTGGCCAGGTACTTGCCCTGCAGGTATTCAGCAGGAATCTCCAGGTACTCGATATTGGCCTTTTCCAGCTGGCGGATATGGCGCGCAGTAATACGACGACCACGCTCCACCACGACCTCACCGTCAGCCAGGATATCGAAGGTCGCGGTTTCACCACGCAGACGCTCCGGCACCAGCTTCATACGGTAAATGCCGTCTTCCACTGCGATTTCGTTGGTCTCGAAGAACATCTCCAACACTTCGTCGGAGGTATAGCCCAACGCACGCAGCAGGATAGTCGCCGGCAACTTGCGGCGACGGTCGATCCGTACGAACACCTGGTCCTTGGGATCGAATTCGAAGTCCAGCCAGGAACCACGGTAAGGAATCACCCGAGCGGAATACAGCAGCTTGCCGGAAGAGTGAGTCTTGCCTTTATCGTGATCGAAAAACACACCGGGTGAACGGTGCAGCTGGGACACGATGACACGCTCGGTACCATTGATCACAAAGGTACCGTTTTCGGTCATCAGGGGCATTTCGCCCATGTAGACCTGCTGTTCACGGATATCCTTGATGGCGCCACTGGATTCCTTGTCATAAATGACCAGACGAATCCGTACGCGCAGCGGCGCAGCGTAGGTGGTACCACGAACAGTACATTCTTTTACATCAAAAACAGGCTTGCCGAACTCATAGCCGGCATACTCCAGCGCTGCATTCCCGGAATAACTTGAAATCGGAAATACTGACCGGAAAGCGGCTTCCAGACCCTGGTCCAGACGCTCTTCTGCACTTTTATCTTGCTGCAGAAATTTACGGTAAGAATCGAGCTGTATGGCCAGAAGGTACGGAACCTCCATAACCTTCGGAAGCTTGCCGAAATCTTTGCGGATCCGCTTTTTCTCAGTGAATGAGTATGCCATCTGCGTTCCTCAGCTGTTGATCTATCACCCTTGGGTGATATTCCTGTATGAAACCTCTCACACAGAAACGACAAAAGGCTGGCAGCCCTCAAGCTGCCAGCCGGTGCCTTTCCGCATTATTGTGGAAAGACATTGCGCAAATGCGCTTACTTGAGCTCGGCAGTACCGCCAGCCTCTTCGATCTTTTTCTTGATCTCTTCGGCTTCGTCCTTGGACGCGGCTTCTTTAACAGGCGCAGGAGCACCTTCTACCAGCTCTTTGGCTTCTTTCAGACCCAGGCCAGTTACTTCACGGACAGCCTTGATCACGCCAACTTTCTTGTCACCGAAACCGGTCAGAACAACGTCGAACTCGGTTTGTTCTTCAGCGGCAGCAGCTTCGCCACCAGCAGCTGCAGGAGCAGCAGCAACAGCAGCAGCGGCAGTAACGCCGAATTTCTCTTCCATGGCCTCGATCAGTTCAACGAGGTCCATAACGCTCATATCGGCGATAGCGCCGAGGATATCTTCTTTGGAAACGGCCATTTTCAATCTCCTAAATCACCACACGGGCGATCCGATTGGATCGGGTAGTTACGCAGCCTGACAAATCAGGCGGCACTCTGTTTCTGGTCCTTGACTGCAGCAACCGTACGAACAAACTTGCCGGGCACCTCGTTGAGGGTACGTACAAATTTGGCCACCGGGGCCTGCATAACGGACATGAGCTGAGAAAGTGCTTCGTCGCGAGTCGGCAGCTTGGCCAGGACATCAATATCCTGAGGACCATACGCTACACCACCCACAGCCAGAGCCTTAACTTCCAGCGCGTCATTGTCTTTAGCAAAATCCTTGATGAGACGAGCAGCTGCGCCCGGATCATCCTGGGAAAAAGCCAAAACAGTGGGGCCAACCAGTACGTCGTTCAGACACTCATAATCAGTGTCTTTCACGGCGAACTTCGCCAGCGTATTACGTACCACTTTCAGGTACACGCCGGTTTCACGGGCCTTACTACGCAACTCAGTCATCTGAGAAACAGTGAGACCACGATAGTCAGCAACCACAGCAGACAGCGCTTCAGTAGCTACAGCATTAACCGAAGCAACAATCGCCCGTTTGTCCTCCAGATTCAAAGGCATGTTTACCTCCTGGATTCACAAACATTAACCGTCAAAATCGACTGCAATCTGATTTCGAGGCGGTCGCCAGGGTCGGTTTCCCGACCATTATCGCGGAGCCACAACCTGAACAGATCAGGAAACAACTACCGCGCCTGCGCAGGCGGTTACCCCTTAATCCCGGCTTGTTACTTGCCTCATAAAGGCAGACTCCAAACAGAACCGGAAACCTGCGGTCTTTGACGCCCCGACAAGACACTCATAAAGAGTGAGTCATCGGGATCAAAGCCCTTGCGAGCCTGGCCAACTGCTCCAGGCTCAAATTACTTACATCGCCAGAGACGCCGGATCGATATTCAGACCGGGGCCCATGGTGGTGGACAGGGTTACTTTCTTGAAGTAAGTGCCCTTCGCGGAAGACGGCTTGGCTTTCTTCAGGTCAGCCAGCAGTGATTCCACGTTTTCCTTGATCGCATTGGAGTCGAAACCCACTTGACCCACGGTGCAGTGCACAATGCCACCCTTGTCGGTGCGGTAACGAACCTGGCCACCCTTGGCGTTTTTCACTGCCTGGGCGACATCAGGAGTCACAGTACCCACCTTCGGGTTAGGCATCAGACCACGGGGACCCAGGATCGTGCCCAGCTTGCCAACAACACGCATGGCATCCGGGGACGCGATCACTACGTCAAAGTTGATTTCGCCGCCCTGAACCTGCTCGGCCAGGTCGTCAAAGCCGACAACATCAGCACCAGCTTCTTTCGCTTCTTCTGCCTTGGCGCCCTGAGCAAACACCGCTACACGAACGGTTTTGCCGGTACCATGAGGCAGCACAGAGGCGCCACGAACATTCTGGTCAGATTTACGCGGATCAACACCCAGGTTGACCGCCACGTCCAGAGATTCCTTGAATTTCACCGTGGACAGCTCGGCCAACAGGGCCACCGCTTCTTCCACTTGATAGAGCTTGCCAGCTTCTACTTTTTCCCGGATGGCACGGGTACGCTTGGACAACTTAGCCATTGGTTAACCCTCCACATCCAGACCCATGGAACGGGCAGAGCCCGCGATAGTGCGCACGGCAGCATCCAGATCCGCGGCGGTCAGATCAGGCTCTTTGGCCTTGGCAATCTCTTCCAGCTGCGCACGGGTTACCTTGCCCACTTTCTTGGTGTTCGGCTCACCGGAGCCGCTCTTGATACCGGCCGCTTTCTTCAGCAGGTAAGACGCCGGCGGCGTCTTCATGGTGAAGGTAAAGGAGCGGTCGCTGTATACGGTGATCACAACAGGAACCGGTGCACCGGCATCCAGCTGCTGAGTCTGGGCGTTGAACGCCTTACAGAACTCCATGATGTTCACACCGTGCTGACCCAGAGCGGGACCAACCGGCGGGGACGGGTTAGCCTGAGCAGCTGCAACCTGCAGCTTGATGTAGGCTTGGACTTTCTTCGCCATCGTAAGACTCCTTGGGTGCAAACGCCGCGCCAGATGCGGGCTCCCCTCAGGTTGTCAAAACACCCCGGCCACTTTTCAGCGACCAGGGCACCTAAATTAATACTGCCGAAACAGGATCAGGTTTTTTCGACCTGACCAAACTCCAGCTCTACCGGCGTGGAGCGACCGAAGATCATTACAGCCACCTGCAGGCGACTCTTTTCGTAATTCACTTCTTCAATCACGCCATTGAAGTCAGCGAAGGGACCGTCGTTGACACGTACGACTTCGCCAGCCTCAAACAATGTCTTCGGCTTCGGCTTCTCTACTGCATCATCCATACGACGCAGAATGGCATCCGCCTCTTTCTGGGTAATTGGTGAAACACGGCCCGGATTTTTCGGGTCCTCACCAATAAAGCCCATCACTTTCGGGGTTTCTTTTACCAAGTGCCAGGAGTCATCACACATCTCCATCTGCACCAGCACATACCCTGGGAAAAACTTACGCTCGGACTTGCGCTTTTGGCCGCCCTTAATCTCTACCACTTCTTCGGTAGGAACCAGAATCTCGCCGAAAAACTCCTCCATAGAACGCAATTTAACGCGCTCTTCCAGGGCGCGTTTTACGTGCTTCTCGAAACCCGAATAGGCATGTACCACATACCAGCGCTTTGCCATGTTTACCCCTTAGCCAATAACCCAGGACATGAGCCCACCGAGGATCCAGTCGAGCACAAACAGCAACAGGGCCACAATCACAACAAAGACAAGAACAATCATCGTGGTTTGCAGGGTTTCCTGACGCGTCGGCCACACTACCTTGCGCAGCTCAACCATGGAATCCTTGCGTAGCTGATTGAACGCCTTGCCCTGCTCGGTCTGCAGAGCAAAAAACACTGCGACCAGGGCAACAGCAACAACACCGACCACCCGGTAAAGAGTGGGCTGCTCGGAGAAGTAGCCATTACCGACAACAGCAGCGGCCACCAGACCAACTACCAGCAACCACTTCACCGCCTCGAAGGCGGCAGAGCCGGAACGTGCTTCTGTTTTCTCGCTCATCTTACGATGCACCCCACCACCCAAGCGGCAGCCTTGGGAAAATTGGCAGGCCAGGAGGGACTCGAACCCCCAACAGCCGGTTTTGGAGACCGGTGCTCTACCAATTGAACTACTGGCCTGTAACTCTGAAACCTTTAAATAAAACAGGGTGGCAGGCTAGCCCGCCACCCTTTTTCACCGCGATGATTACTCGGTGATTTTGGCAACCACA
>NZ_ARXU01000019.1 GCF_000756655.1 Alcanivorax jadensis T9 | reverse complement strand
CGGGCAAGGAAGTGACGGCTCATGAGAGGCCGGTGAATTTTTTCGGAAAACAGTCTGCAGGTTATACTGTTATTGATCCGAAAACGGGCGCCGGAGGCTATTTGATTTCGAGTGGGGAGAATGGGGGAAGTATATCCACACCAGGAGGAACGGATGCTGTCTCATGGCTTTTAGGGTTGCTAGATAAGTTTGGACAGTCGCCATGGTTGAAATCACTTGGAGGCGTTCTTGATGAAGTGATTTCCGCTATAGGTCTTTATTTTGATATTAGAGAATGTGGCTTTGCATTTGCGATAGCCAAGTTCTTTGCAGGGATATTTGTGACTATTGGGGCTGCTTTCCTTCTTTTGCCGTTCTTTGCGTTATTGATTACGCTCTCACTAGCAATTTGGGCGTCATTCTTCATTGCCGGGATCATTTCATCATTTTTCACTGCACAGTGGAGCTGTAAAGAGTAAAAAAATGAAATCATTGGGCTTGATTTTCAGAATACTGCTTATCGTTTTTTTTGGTTGGTTGCAACGGGCGGGCTGTTGAAAGGCTATTGGTATCTTGCTGGTTTGGCAGCATTTTTGGGTGTTTGGGTAATTGCTATGCCGGATCATTACCGAAGAGGGAGGAAGAAACTGGCATGGTCCATTGTGGTTGCAGGAGGAGTCGCGATGATCGCATTGCTTCAATGGAGGGGGAGTTCGCTTTAGAGCTAAAAAGGCCCGCGGGGGCGTGAGTCGCTTTGATTTGCATTTCTGCGTGCGAGGGAACCTCTGAAAACCCTTTTTGCCGTAGAAAGTAATAGTTGCATCGTTAATAATCGCGGGTTTATAAGCTCCTTAGCGATGCAACAAGCATCGGCTATTTGCTGCGTTAAGCCTGTGGTCCAGCCTTACTGGCGTTACTCCATTACGCTCTGTTCTTCACGGAAAATCCAGGAGTGTTGAGAGTCTTTCAGCAGCCTGCTAATCCAGCAACGCCCGAAGATTGGCAATGCTGGCCTCCGCCACTGCCGTTTCCTTCGCTTCGTCTTTAATCATGCCGATGCCCAGAAAGTCGATATCGTCCTGGGGCATTTCGTCCACGAAGCGGCTGGCGGTGGTATCGATTTTCTCGCCGTATTGTTTGCGGGTCAGCGCCTGGGTCATGGCCAGGGTTTCCCGGGCGCGAGTGATGCCCACGTACATCAGCCGGCGTTCCTCGACGATGTTGTCTTCTTCAATACTGGTGCGGTGAGGGAGGAATTCTTCTTCCACACCCATCATGTAGACGTGGGGAAACTCCAGCCCCTTGGAGGCGTGCAGGGTCATCAGCTGTACCCGGTCGGAATCGTCCTCTTCCTGTTGCTGTTCGAGCATATCCAGCAACACCAGTTTCTTGATCACCGCTTCCAGGTCGCTGGCGCCGTCTTCTTCGTCTTCCTGTTTTTCCAGCATGCGTTCAATACTGCGCACCAGCTGCCAGATATTTTCGATATTCTTTTCGCCGATGCGTGGGCTGGAGGCGTTCTGCATCAGCCAGCCCTCATAATCCATGTCGCGGATCAGTTCCTGCACCGCCTGCAGGCTGTTGTGGCCGAAACAGAACTGCCGTTTGGCATCCAGCCAGGCCTTGAACTTCTGCAGTTTCTCGGCGGCCTTGGGGTTCATGACTTCACTGAGGGCAATGTCGTCACAGACATGGTAGAGCCCCTGTTCCCGTTTCAGGGCCCAGGTGGCGAGTTTTTCCAGGGTGGCAGGGCCGATCTCCCGGCGCGGGGTGTTGATGATGCGCAGGAAGGCGTTGTCGTCATCCGGGTTGACCAGCAGGCGCAGGTAACACATCAGGTCCTTGATCTCGCTACGCGAGAAGAAACTTTTGCCGCCGGATACCTTGTAGGGAATCGACAGGCTCTGCAGTTTCATTTCCAGAATCCGCGACTGGAAATTACCTCGGTACAACACCGCAAAGTCTTTCCACTTCAAGCCCTGTTGCAGACGGCGATGGAAGATGTCGCTGGCAATCCATTCGGTTTCTGCTTCTTCATCGCGCAGGGCGGAAAAACGAATCGGCTCGCCGTAGCCGTAGTCGGACCACAGGCTCTTTTCAAATTCGTGGGGGTTGTTGGCGATCACCGTATTGGCCGCTTTCAGGATGCGGCCGGTGGAGCGGTAATTCTGCTCCAGCTTGACCACTTTCAGGGTGGGCCAGTCCTGCTGCAGCTGCGCCAGATTTTCCGGGCGGGCGCCGCGCCAGGCGTAGATGGACTGGTCGTCATCGCCCACCACGGTGAACTTGCCTTCCGGCAGGGTGAGCATCTTCACCATTTCGTACTGGGCGCCGTTGGTGTCCTGGTATTCGTCCACCAGCAGGTACTGGATGCGGTTGCGCCACTTTTCCAGAATGCGCGGCTGTTCGCGGAACATGCGCGCCGGCATCAGGATCAGGTCATCGAAATCCACCGCGTTGCAGACCCGCAACATGCGGTCGTAGCCGCCGTAGGCCATGGCGGCGCGCAGGTCCTCGTCGGTCTCGGCAGTGCTCACCGCTTCCTCTGGCAGCACCAGCGCGTTCTTCCAGTCAGAAATGCGCTTGTGGATCACGTCCACCGCGTCCAGGTCCCGTTCCGATTCCCCCTGGCGCAGGATCTCCTTGAGAATTTCCTTGCTGTCGGCGCCGTCGAGAATGGAGAAGCCGTTGCGCAGGCCGCAGGCTTTGAGCTCGGACTTGAGAATGCGCAGGCCCAGGTTGTGGAAGGTAGAGACAATCAGCCCCCGGGTCAGGTCCCGGCTCACCAGGGACTGCACCCGCTCCTTCATTTCCCGGGCGGCCTTGTTGGTGAAGGTCACCGCGGCGATATGCCGGGCCGACATGCCCCTTTCCTGGATCAGCCAGGCGATCTTGCGGGTGATCACGCTGGTCTTCCCGGAACCCGCCCCGGCCAGTACCAGCAACGGGCCATCGGCATAGTGCACGGCTTCCTGCTGGCGGGGGTTGAGCTGACTCATAGGGCTCCGGACAATCTTGGGGTGTGAAATCGGGCCGCTATGATACCAGCGATGGCCCTGCACTCCAGACACCTTATGTCGGTTATCATGGCGGTTTTCCCGATAACGGTTTTGCCCATGCGTCTGGACTATTTTCTCGCCCACAGTGCCGGCCTGACCCGCAAGGAGGCCAAACAGCTGATCAGCCGCGGTGCGGTCACCGTGGAGGGCGAAGCCCGTTCGAAAGCTAACCTGCAACTGCGGGAGGGGCAGGGCGTCTGGCTGCATGGTGAGCCGGTGCAATTGCCGGGCCACCGCTACCTGATGCTGCACAAACCGGCGGGGGTGGTGTGTTCCACGGACGACCCGGAGCATCGCACCGTACTGGACCTGCTGCCTGCGGAACTGCGCCAGGATCTGCACCCGGCGGGCCGCCTGGACCGGGACACCACCGGCCTCGTGTTGTTGACCACGGATGGCCAGTGGTCCCACCGGCTCACCTCGCCGAGCCACCAGTGCGACAAGCGTTACCGGGTGAGTTGCGCGGAACCGGTCGGTGATGAAGATCTGCAGGCCCTGCGTGATGGCATTCTGCTGCGTGGCGAAGACTCTCCCACCTTGCCCGCCAAGGCGGAGCGGGTAGGTGTGGACCAGTTGCTGCTGACCATCCGGGAAGGGCGTTACCATCAGGTAAAACGGATGCTGGCGGCGCGGGGAAACAAGGTGGTGGCCCTGCACCGGGAGCAGATCGGTGAGATTGTGCTGGATGCGGATCTGGCGCCGGGAGAGTTCCGGGCCCTGAGCGAGGAAGAGATTCACAGTCTGTAAGGGTTTCCATAGGAGCGTCGCTGGCGGCGCGATCACCAGCGACGTTTAAAGCGAAGCCGCTTAGGAGTTCCTCTTGAGGGACGAACCACGCGTCAGCGTGGAAATCGCCTGCGGGCAATCAGAAGAGAGCGACGTCGTCAGAGTGATCTGGCGGTATCAGCATAGTCCGTTTCCTCGCCTAGGCTCGGATTCGTCCCTCAAAAGGAACTCCTACAGCGGCTTCGTTTTGGCCGTGTGAGTTGCATTTTTACGCTAATGGTCGCGCCGCTAGCGATGTGATTCCCTTCGCTTACCCTTCGGGCCGCACGGAACCAGTTGCGTTACTCCGCTGCACTCCGTTTCTGCAGCAGATCCCACGGGAACCCGCTTAGTTCAACTGCCCCTGCAGCTCCATCACATCCACGGTCCGTTCCCGGTTAAGGGGATCGACCAGGGTGTTGGCATCCTGATAGACGCGCGGGGTCTTGTAGAGCATGGCCACCGCTTTGACATGGCTGGGGCACACATAACGTTCAGGCATTTCCTGCTGCAGCCAGGCGCGCACTTTCGGTGCCTGATCGGAGCCCATTTTCGGGAACAGGTGATGCTCCACATGATGGCTGAAATGGAAATGCAGCGGATCGATCCAGCGCCAGGCGCGCACGCTCATGGAATTGTCCACCGGGTGGTTGTTGTCCATCTGCGGGCGCAGCATGTGGTTGGTGAGAATGTAGCTCTGGCCGATGAAGTTGATGATCGCCATGGGGATCAGCACGGTGAAGATCGCCAGTGGGCCGGACACGATGGCCAGCGTTATCCATGCCGCCATGCACAGGTAGGACTGGCGGATCGCTTTCTTGCGGTTGAATCCCTTGAACTCCTCACGCTTGCGGGTCTGCATGCGCAGCACCAGTTGGCCGTGGAACATGAAGGAATAGAACAGGAACAAAAAGCTGTACCAGGTGCGCCCGCCGGGGGCCAGCTTGGTGAAATTGGCGGTCTGCGGGTGTTTCTCGTAGCGGTACAGGGTGCCGAAGGAATCCGGGTCCTTGTCGCCCAGGTTGGTGTTGGCGTGGTGGGCCACATTATGCCAACGGCGCCAGAATTCCGGGGCGATCAGGGCCGGGCCAAAGCCGATCCAGCCGAGAACGTCCTGCATGCGGCGGCTCATGCCGAGAGCGCCGTGCAGTACTTCGTGGGCCAGCAGTGCCTGGCAGGCCAGGGTGTGTCCGGCAAGAATGGCCAGCAGCAGATTGCCCCACCAGGGCAGATTGAGCGCCAGAATGGTGGCGATGCTGCCGATGATCACGGCGCTCATGGGAATAAACCACAGGGCGCGCAGTGGGCGGGCCTTGAAAGTGGCCGGGCCCAGATCCTTCTTCACTGCATCGCGGATGGCGCGGGCATCATCGGCACCAAAATGGCGGCTGTAAGTGGTGTCTTTCATGGTCATGACTATCCTTGACGGTCGAGGCCGGGAAATTCGGATGCAGGCATTCTGGTGAACAGTTGTGTTTGGGCGAAGTGCAAGGCTGGACAGAAAGCAGTCATTTTCGGACAGGTGCAAAATTAGCGTATAGTAGAGCCATGAATCACGAGCGCTTTATACAGCTGGACCCTGGTACTGGTCGTTCCCCGGTCCCGGTCAACTATGTGCGCAACCTGGTGGAACTGATCGCCGAGGTTGGCGTGGATAGTCGTCGGCTGCTTTCCCAAGTGGGGCTGAGCGAGGATGAGGTCTATAACCCGGAACCGGCGCTGCGCTTCGAGCAGTTCCGCCGGGTCATGGTGGGCGCCCGTGAAATAACCGGTGATCCGGCCCTGGGCCTGGCGCTGGGTCAACAATTGACCCTCACCGCCCATGGCCTGCTCGGCTATGCCGCCATCAGCAGTGCTGATCTGGGCGATGCCCTGCGGCTGCTGGAGCGCTACTTCCGCACCCGTACCCGCCTGTGCGTTCCCCGTATCGAACCCTCCCAGGAAGGGGTGCGTTTCTGCCTCATGGAAAGCGTGCCGCTGGGCGATATCCGTGAAACCTATCTGGAAGTGGTAGTGGCTGCGGTGGTCGGCGGGATTCGCTATCTGCTGGGCGATCGTTTCCAGGGAGCGGTGCTGGAGCTGCCTTATGCGGCGCCGGCCCATGCGGATCGTTACCGGGAATTGTTGGCCATGCCGGTGGAGTTCGGGGCCGAGGTGGCGGCCCTGCGGTTACCCAAGGCCCTGCTCAACGAGCGTTTTACCCTGTCTGATCCGGCGTCCCGGCAGATGGCCGCACAGAAATGCGAGGAAGAACTGCAACGGCTGGAAGCCGATCAGGACTGGGCCAGCCGCGTGCGCGCCCGGTTGATGCAGGCAGAGGGCATGCTGCCCAGCCTGGAACAGCTGGCGTGCAATTTCCACGTTACCTCCCGCACCCTGCGTCGTTATCTCAATGCCCTGGGCGTGAGCTACCGCTCCCTGCTGGAAGAGGTACGCATGACCAAGGCCATGGCGTATCTGCAGGCCAATATCACCGTGCAGCAGGTGGCCTCGAAACTGGGCTATGCCGACCCCAGCAATTTCGCCCGTGCCTTCCGCAAATGGACCGGCCACCCGCCGAGTCACTTCCAGCCGTAAATTTTTTACCACAGAGGTCACTGAGATCACTGAGGTAAAACCTCAGGGCGACCGGTTGTGGGGGGAATTAGCTCCTGCAGGAGTTCCCTTCCAGGCGACGAATCGGGCGACGCGAGGCGGCAACCTATCCTCTTCAGCAAACCCGGCGAAACCGGATCGGGTTTCCCCAATTTCGCGTTGACGCGCGCGGTTCGTCCCCTGAAAGGGAACTCCGACATAAAGGTGCTCCCTGGCCTTCTCCCTGTAGCAATCCCTTTCTCATGACGATAGTGTTCCTGTCCGCGTCAGCCGAAAACAGCATCCCATGAGCAACAGCGAACCGGTCCTTCTGGTCAGCCGGCACAACCAACCCCGTGGCAGTTGTCAGCGTGGGCGCATGCAGCGTCAGAGGCTGATTCATCGCGCGTCCTACGTGGTGGTGCGGGATCTGGCCGGGCGGGTTTGTGTGCAACAGCGTGCCGCCGACAAACATTTTTACCCCGGTGGCTGGGATCTGGCTGCTGGTGGTGTCATGCGCCCCAATGAAACCGTGGGCGAAAATCTGTCGCGGGAATTGTTCGAGGAAGTGGGCGTGCAACGTCAGTTTTCCCGTTGGCAGTGGTTCTTCTTTACCAATCCCCATCACCAGGTCTGGGGCGCGCTGGCGTCCGTGGTGGTGTGTCCGCAGGCGGTCTCGCTCAGCGATGAAGTGGTCGCCATTGAATGGCTGCCGGGCCGGGACGCGCTGCTATTGCCCGATGCCACCCCTGATACCCGCCACGCACTGTCCTTGCTGTTGTCATCCTCCTCCTGAGCGTTTTCGTCCTTGTGGCCGGCTGGCGGGCTGGGTAGCTTCTCTCACTGATGCAGAGAAGGGTGAGGAAGTTATGTCCCAACGATTCAGTGTGGCCGGTAAACGTATTCTGATCACCGGCGCGTCCAGCGGCTTTGGTGCCCACTTCGCCATTGCCCTGGCCGAAGAAGGGGCCAACGTGGTGCTGGCGGCTCGCCGGGTGGAAAAGCTCGAAGCCACTGCCGAAGCGGTACGGGCTCTGGGCCGTGAGGCCACCGTGGTGCCCATGGACGTGAGTGATCACGGCAGTGTGGAAGACGCCTTTGCCGCTATGCCGGCGGTGGATGTGGTGGTCAACAATGCTGGCATATCCCACGAAGGCCCCACCGACGAGCTTAGCGAAGAAGACTGGGATGCGGTGGTGGATACCAACCTGAAAGGAGTCTGGGCGGTGTCCAAGTTTGCCATCCAGCAATGGCGGCGGGACGATCGCCCGGGCAGCCTGATCAACATCGCCTCCATTCTCGGCCTGCGTGTGGGTGGCCGGGTGGCGCCCTACACCGCCTCCAAGGCGGCGGTGGTGCAGCTCACCAAGTCTCTGGCGCTGGATTTTGCCCGCTACAACATCCGCTGCAATGCTATCTGCCCCGGCTATGTAGAAACCGATATCAACCGGGACTTCTTCAACAGCCCGCTGGCGGAAAAAATGCTCAAGCGCATTCCCTATCGCCGCTTGGGGCAGATCGACGAACTGGTCGGCCCGCTGTTGCTGCTGGCGTCCGATGCGTCGTCCTACATGACCGGTTCGGTGATCGCCGTGGATGGCGGCCACCTCTGCAATACTCTCTAACCTAGATCGAGGACAGACCATGGATTTCTCCCTGACCCCGGAGCTGGAAAGCCTGCGCCAGCAAGTGGCCGCCTTTGTGGAAGCGGAAATCATGCCGCTGGAAAACGACAAGGCGAATTACGACGACCACGAAAACTTCAAGGAAAGCGTGGTCGATACTCTGCGAGAAAAAGCGAAAGCCACAGGACTCTGGGGCTTCCAGTTGCCCAGGGAGCGTGGCGGCCTGGATGTGGGCGTGGCCGGTATGGCGGTGCTCTACGAAGAGGCCGCTCGCAGTCCGTTCGGGCCGGTGGTATTCAACTGTGCGCCGCCAGATGACGGCACCATGATTCTGCTCAACAAGATTCTCAACGACGAACAGAAAGCCCGCTGGCTACAGCCGATGATCGACGGCAAGGTGCGGTCCGCTTTTGCAATGACCGAGCCGGAAGGTGGCTGTGGCTCTGACCCGTCCCTGACCTATACCTCTGCCACCAAGGACGGCGACAACTGGATCATTAACGGTCGTAAGTGGTTTATCACCGGCGCGGAAGGGGCGCAAACCTTCATCCTGATTGCCAAGACCAGCGATGACCCGCGAAAGGGGCTTACCGCCTTCCTGTTTGATGCGGATCAGCCCGGTTGGGAAATCGTTCGTCGCATCCCGATCATGGGGCCGGAAGAGCATGGTGGTCACTGCGAGCTGAAATTCGATGGTCTGATTATCCCGGATGAAAATCGTCTTCTGGAAGTGGGCGATGGCCTGAAAGTCACCCAGATCCGCCTCGGCACCGCTCGTCTTACCCACTGTATGCGCTGGCTGGGTCTGGCCAAGCGTTGCATGGAAGAAGCCGCCGGTTATGTGGAAAACCGCATGAGCTTTGGCACCACCCTGGCCGAGCACGAAGGCGTGCAGTGGATGCTGGGTGACGTGGCCAAGGATATCGAAGTGGGCCGTCTGCTGACCATGCAGGCCGCCTGGAAACTGGATCAGGGGGATTTCGCCAAGAAGGAGATTTCCATGGCCAAGATCCACGTGGCCGACACCCTGCACAAGGCCGCCGATACCGCCATCCAGCTATGCGGTGCCCGTGGCTATTCCAAGGACACCCTACTGGAATGGATCTACCGCTACGCCCGCCAGGCGCGTCTGGTGGACGGTGCCAGCGAGGTGCACAAGATGGTGCTGTCGCGGTTCTATCTGAAAGAGAAACGCGATTTCTTTCAGTGGGGTTAATGTCGTCTGCTAGCGACAACCCTGTGTTCCAGTCCTTGCCGCCGCGCACCACCTTCTGGGCGAGGCGGCGGGGAGTAACCCTGTTGATGGCTGTGGCCAGCAAAGTCATTCTAAAGCAACGACTTGTCATGGCTGAGTCGTCATGTCTTCATCATGTCTTGGTTTCCTAGTCACCACGATACCGGCAGCGTTCCTTTCCCTGAATGTCGTATCGGTATCCTGCAAGGTTTGCGTGTGTCAATTGAGACCAATGCAATATGTAAAATAATGCTAACTGGCAAATGCTTATTTTTTCATAACTATGATAGTCTGGAAAAAATGACGTGACGCTAGTCACGCCTCCCTCATTGCCTTGCGTGTGCCAATTGGTAAGAAAGGCGTTCTGTCAGAAGTCCGCTGTTGGTTGGCACCGTGTATGGGGGGATTCAGTAAAAGCGTCTTTCTACGGGGGTAGTGGCGCGGTTGTCATTTTAACGGGTTATGGGGAAATACATCATGCTGGATCAATACACCAGACATCTCTATGTAGAGAAATTCCTCAAGAGCGCACTCATCATCATGCCACTGTCACTTCTGGCTGTGCTGATGGCGATATTGATCGCTGGCTGACCAGCGTCAGCAGACCACAGGAAACCTGACCAGGGTTACCGGGTGTCCGCTACCGTTTGTCGATAACTCAGGGCTTCGCGTAGGTGATCCCGGTCGACGGTATCTGTTCCGGCCAAATCGGCAATGGTGCGTGCCACCCGGGCACTGCGATGCAGGGCCCGGGCGGACAACCCCATGCGGGTCATGACGTTGGCCAGCCAGTCCCGATGAGGGCGTAGCAGCGGATCCAGGTGATCGCTGCCCAGTTCCCGGTTCAGGCGTCGCTGGCGCTGCCATTGCCGTTGCCAGGCGTCGCGTACCCGGGCGCGGACTGTCGCGCTGGTTTCTCCCTGCCGGTCGCCCAGTAGTTCCCGGGCTTCCACCGCGGGTACGTCCAGGTGCAGATCAATACGGTCCAACAAGGGGCCGGAAAGTTTGTTCTGGTAGCGCTTGGCCTTGTCGCAACGATAGCCGCAGCCCTTCTCCGGGTCGCCCAGGTAACCGCAGGGGCAGGGGTTCATGGCGGCGATCAATTGAAAGCGGGCCGGGAAGGTGAGCTCTTGGGCAGCCCGGGCGATGCTCACCTCACCGGTTTCCAGCGGTTCACGTAATACCTCCAGTACTCGCCGGTCGAACTCCGGTAACTCATCGAGAAACAGGATGCCGTGGTGGGCCAGGGAAATTTCCCCGGGCCGCGGGTGGCTGCCGCCTCCGACCAGGGCGGTGGCCGAGGCGGTGTGGTGGGGCGCCCGGTAGGGGCGCTGGTGGAACAGGTGAGCCGGGCGCGGCTGCTTCAGGGAATGAATGGCTGCCACTTCCAGAGCCTGTTTCGGATGCAGCGGCGGCACCAGCCCCGGCAGGCGCGAGGCCAGCATGCTTTTGCCGGCACCGGGCGGGCCACTGAGCAGCAGTGAATGGCCGCCAGCGGCGGCAATCTCCAGTACCCGCT
Organism: Alcanivorax jadensis T9; assembly: GCF_000756655.1. Classification (GTDB taxonomy): domain Bacteria; phylum Pseudomonadota; class Gammaproteobacteria; order Pseudomonadales; family Alcanivoracaceae; genus Alcanivorax; species Alcanivorax jadensis. The sequence goes on along the minus strand of NZ_ARXU01000019.1, from coordinate 31,763 downwards.
TGGCGGCTGCCTGGCCGCGGATTTCCGAGAGGCAGCCTCCTTCATAGGTGGTGGTGTCCGGGGCCGGGTGATCGTGCAGTGGCAGCGGGGACTGGCCCACCAGGTGGGCTGCCACCTGGGCGAGTTGGTCGCCGGCCACGGTGCTGGCACCTGCCAGTGCGGCTTCATCTGCGTTGTCACGGGGAACGATCAAGGTGCGGCCGGTGGGCTGGCAGGCCAGGGCGCAGGGCAACATGCCGGGAACCGGGCTCAGGGCGCCATTCAATGCCAGCTCGCCGATAAATTCGTACTGGTTGCTGTCCAGTTTTCCGAGCTGCCCGCTGGCCAGCAGGATGCCCAGGGCAATGGGCAGATCAAAACGGCCGCCATCCTTGGGTAGATCCGCCGGGGCCAGGCTCACGGTGATGCGCCGCTGGGGAAACTCGAAGCCGCTGTTGACCAGCGCCGAGCGCACCCGGTCCCGGCTTTCTCGCACGGCGGTGTCGCCCATGCCGACAATGGTGAAGGCAGGCAGGCCCGGTGCCAGATGGGTTTCCACCCGCACTTCCCGGGCCTGGATGCCCAGTGGTGCCCGGCTGTAGAGCAATGCATGCGTCACGTGTTCTCGCAGAATTCAGTGTGTGCGAGGCAGTGTACGGGGAGGGGAGCGTGCTACGTGTGCGAGGTTGTCGGCGGTAGATGTAGGAAATCAGACTTTCGTAGGAGCTAGGCTTGCATGGCGAACTTGCTCGCGATTGCGGTTGTTCGCCATGCAAGCCTAGCTCCTACGGGAAATACCGGGCGTCAGGCGTCCGTCGTTTTCTCCAGCTCCGCTACCTGCTTCTCCAGCGCCTCCAGTTTTTCCCGGGTGCGCATCAATACCTGTTGCTGAATATCGAACTCTTCCCGGGTGATCAGATCCAGGCGGCTGACCGCTTCCGCCAGTACGCTGCGCACATTGCGCTCCACTTCGTTGCGCAGGCCGCCCAGATCGGTGGGTAGGCGCCCACTGATGTCGGCCATCAGGCGGTCGATAAAGGGTTGATCAGGCATCTTGAATCTCCATCGAGGACCAGGGGTAATGGCTGGCCCGGGCCGCCAGTAATGCGGTCTGTGGCGGCGGTGCTTGTATTGATGGGCGGATGGTAGCACGGTGTTCGCTGGCGCGGCACCGGCGGTGCAGGGCAACCGCTCTGCACCAAGTTGGAACCCGCCCCAAGGTGGTGCGCTATAATGGCGCGCCGAACCCGTTCCTTGAATCGGGATCGGGATATAACCCGCTGAAAATGCATGATTTTCTAAACCTGGCATGGGTCGTGCACTTATTGGGTCAGAGCGTTCGAGCAAACTGTGGATCGGGAACCATAACGGGGCTCGAAGTGAAACGGACGACACCGGACGCGGTGAAAGCTGAGGAGAATGAAATGAAACTGGTTACTGCCGTAATTAAGCCGTTCAAATTGGATGACGTGCGTGAAGCACTCTCCGAGATCGGCGTGCAAGGCATCACCGTTACCGAGGTGAAAGGCTTTGGACGCCAGAAAGGTCACACCGAGCTGTACCGGGGTGCCGAGTACGTGGTGGATTTTCTGCCCAAGGTAAAAATCGAGGTGGCCATCGCTGAGTCCTCTCTGGATCAGGTGATTGAAGCCATCGCGAAAGCTGCCAATACCGGCAAGATTGGTGACGGTAAGATCTTCGTCACTTCCCTGGAGCAAGCGATTCGTATCCGTACCGGTGAGACCGGTGAGGACGCGATTTAAGTTTTACCGTGTTGTAAATCGACCCATGCCAGGGTTTAGAGAACACGCTTCCATTTTCGGAGGGTTGCATTGTGGAAAATCAAATTTTTGAACTTCAGTACGCCATGGACACCTTTTACTTTCTGGTGTGTGGCGCATTGGTAATGTGGATGGCTGCCGGTTTTGCCATGCTGGAAGCCGGTCTGGTGCGTGCGAAAAACACCACCGAAATTCTCACCAAGAACGTGGCGCTGTTTGCCATTAGCTGCATCATGTACCTGGTGTGTGGTTACGCCATCATGTACGGCGGCGGCATCTTCCTGGACGGTATCGAAGCCTTCGATCTGGCCGGTGTGCTGAGCGCATCTACCGAGAACGGATTCGATGGTGATTCCGTCTACTCTGGTGCGTCTGACTTCTTCTTCCAGGTGGTGTTCGTGGCTACCGCCATGTCCATCGTCTCCGGTGCGGTTGCCGAGCGTATGAAGCTGTGGGCCTTCCTGGTCTTCGCGGTATTCATGACCGGTGTGATCTACCCGCTGGAAGGTTCCTGGACCTGGGGTGGTGCTGACGTGTTTGGCATGTACAACCTGGGCGACCTGGGCTTCTCTGACTTTGCTGGTTCCGGCATCGTTCACATGGCTGGTGCTGCTGCTGCTCTGGCTGGTGTGCTGCTGCTGGGTGCTCGTAAAGGCAAATACGGTCCTAACGGTGAAGTGCACGCTATCCCGGGTGCCAACCTGCCCCTGGCGACTCTGGGTACCTTCATCCTGTGGATGGGCTGGTTCGGCTTTAACGGCGGGTCTGTACTGAAGCTGGGCGATGCTGCAAGCGCACACTCTGTTGCCATGGTGTTCCTGAACACCAACGCTGCTGCCGCTGGTGGTGCTGTTGCTGCCCTGATCGTTGGCCGCATCCTGTTCGGCAAGGCTGACCTGACCATGCTGCTCAACGGTGCCCTGGCGGGTCTGGTTGCCATCACTGCCGAGCCGTCTACTCCGACTCCGCTGCTGGCTACTCTGTTCGGTGCCGCTGGTGGTGTGCTGGTAGTGTTCAGCATCCTGACTCTGGACAAGCTGAAGATCGACGATCCGGTCGGTGCCATCTCCGTACACGGTGTGGTTGGTCTGCTGGGTCTGCTGCTGGTACCGGTTACCAACGCTGATGTGTCCTTCTCCGGCCAGATCATCGGTGCAGCTACCATCTTCATCTGGGTATTCGTGGCCAGCCTGATCGTCTGGGGCATCCTGAAAGCCGTCATGGGCATCCGGGTTGCAGAAGAAGATGAGTACGAAGGCATGGATATGGCTGACTGCGGTATGGAAGCCTACCCGGAATTCGTGAAAGGTTAATCCTTCACAACGATTTCCTTGAAATGACAGGGCGCCTTCGGGCGCCCTTTTTTTGTTTTCACAAACAGGGTCGCTGGGCGTTTGCAGGGTTGCCAATGCCGGTGCGATAGATCGATTGCGTGATACCAGTTACGAGGACCGAGTCACGAAAAGCAAAACCCGGCGTTCGGGAAAGCCATGTTGTCGTTTCTCGCCTCTCGTCATTCGCCATCGTTGCAGGATCAGTGGTGCCATACCCCTGTGTTATCATGCGGCCTTTCCCGCCAGCTGTCTGTGAGCACCATGAGCGAAACCACTGTTATCCGCCTGCGTAAGAACGAAGAACGCCGCCTCAAGGCCGGCCACCTGTGGGTCTACGCCAACGAAATTGATACCCGCCAGACCCCGCTCAAGGATCTGCCTGCTGGTGCCGCCTGCATTGTGGAGAACAGTCAGGGCAAGCCGCTGGGCCGGGCTCTTCTAAGCCCTCACTCGTTGATTGCGGCCCGTCTCTATAGTCGCGACGTGAAGCAGGAGCTGTCGCGCAGTTTCTTCAAGAAACGCATCGAGCAGGCATTGGCCCTGCGCGAGACTTTGTTCGATGAACACAGCTACCGGTTGATCTTCGGCGAAGCCGACGGCCTGCCCGGGCTGGTGGTGGACCGTTTCGGTGATGTGCTGGTGGTGCAGACCGGTTCCGGAGCCATGGAAGCGCACCTGGACACTATCGTCAGTGCCTTGGATGCGGTACTTAATCCCACCCATATCATTGCCAAGAACGAAGCGGCGGCCCGGGAAATCGAGGGTATGGAGCGCTATACCAAGGCGTTGAAAGGCGATCTGGTCGACGAGGTGTCACTCACCGAAAACGGCGCCCGCTTTGTGGCGCCGCTGGCTGAAGGGCAGAAAACAGGCTGGTTCTACGACCACCGCAGTGCCCGCCAGGCCATGGTGCCACTGGCCAAAGGGGCGCGGGTGCTGGACGTGTTTTCCTATTGCGGTGGCTGGGGTGTGCAGGCAGCAATGGCCGGCGCGGAATCGGTCACCTGCGTGGATGCCTCGGAAACCGCCATCGACTATGTGCATCGCAATGCCAAGCTAAACGGGGTCGCGGACAAGGTAGGCAGCATCCAGGGCGATGCCTTTGCCGCCATGAAGCAGCTGATCGCCGATGGCGAAAAGTATGATCTGGTGGTGCTGGATCCGCCGGCGTTCGTGAAACGCAAAAGGGATTTCAAGAACGGCCTGGCCGGTTATCACGCTATCAACGAGCTGGCCCTGCGGTTGATCAAGCCGGGCGGTTATCTGATCTCCGCGTCCTGCTCCATGCATATGCCGGCGGACCGTTTGCTGGACGTGATCCACAGCAGCGCCCGACACATCGACCGCAGCGTGCAGGTGATCGGTTATCAAGGGCAGGGGCCGGACCATCCGGTACACCCGGCCATTACGGAAACGTCCTATCTGAAAAGCTGGTTCTGCCGGATAAACTTCTCCCTGTAGTCTGAAAACTATTGCGGATTAGCGAAAACGGAATCGATCAGTTCCCGGGCAAGGCGTGAGGCGGCTTGCCCCGGGGCCATCCTTCCGGGTGACCAAATCGCAAATCTGAATTCCTCACCGCCACCACAGATTGCGTAGGGTGCAGTTCGCCTTAGGCTCAGTGCACCCTACGTCCTGGAATACGGCGGGTTTTTACGAATAGAAGAAGTCCTGGTCTGATGCTTCGCCATCACGGATTCAGGCCGGGATTCTTCTCCAGATTCAGCAAGAAATCCGCGATCAACCGGTTGGCCCAGCTTCGCGGTCGCCAGCCCTCAAAATAAGCACAGTGACTGCCCCTGCGGGTAACCACCAGCAGGGTTCGCGGCAACTCGCGCACCAGCGATTCGTATTCGCGCACATTGCCGATCACACACACCGGATCGTCTTCCGCGTTCAGCACCAGCAAAGGGATGCTGATTCGCTTCATGACCACCATGGGATTGCTGGCTTCCAGAAAATCGGCGTGGCTATGGTAACCGGCCATTTCATGGAGGTTGGCATGGAACGCATGCAGGTCCGGGGCGCTGGCACAGGCGTCATAGCTTTGCAGTTTTCTGAATGTTTCGGCATTGGCGGTGACAAAGGTGCGCGCCAGTTTGCGGGCCATCATGCGGTTGTAGGGTTGCCGGGCACGGCGGAAGGCCACCTCAATGTTGTAGCCGGGGCAATAGGCCATGGCGCCGCGAAACGGGGCGCTTTCTCCTTCTTCACCCAGGTAGCGGACCAGTAGCCCGGAACCCGCCGAAATGCCAACGGCGTACAAAGGAGACTGCGGATAGCGTTGCTGGATGACAGCGATCTGTTCGCGCAAGTCATCGGTGTCGCCCATGGTGTTGATGCGCGGTGCAGTCAATGGCAGATCGCCGTGGCCGCGCCGGGTGCAGACTACCACCCGCCAGCCCGTTTGCTGATGCAGATCCCTTACCAACTCGCGCATGCTTTTCGGTGAACCGGTAATGGTATGCAGGACCAGCAAGGTGGGGGTGTCGGTGGGGGTATCCAGGCCGACCCAATCCAGCGAGGTGGTGCCGCCGTCGCGCATGGTGAGAATATCGGTGTGGGAATAATCCAGTGCCGGAGAAAAGGCTTTTTTCAGCCCGAGCACGATCAGCTGCAGATGTGTATTGAACAGCCAGGGTGTGGGAAAAAACCGTTGTGACAGCTGCGGCAGTCGAGCCAGCATATTCCGGTTAAAGCCGGTATCGCGGTAGACAAGCTGTGGTTTGCGCGCGGCGGTTTTCAGGTAATACGCCACCGCAAGGCTGGCCAGCAGAACGACAATAAAGAGAGTCACGGGGCGGCGCTCCATGCGATGGGAAGTGACGGTGTCCAGGTTGCGGAATGGTCCATTCAGTGTATCCAGCCATGGCCATATCCGCTAATCACGGTCGAAGCGCCGCTCCCACATTGGATCAGGCGCTTGCGTCGTGAAATGTGTCGCTATTTCAGAGTTTCCAGCATGGCCGCCATGCGGGTACGCACCACCTCAATGGCTTTGTAGGGACGGATCATCACCTTGAAGTCCAGAATTTTTCCGTCTGCGTCCCACTGGATCATGTCCACCCCGTTGACGGCGATGCCGTCCAGTTCCAGGGCGAACTCCAGCACCGAATGCTCGCCGTCATGCACTTCACGCACGTAATGGAAGCTGTCGTTCAGCAGTACGTGCAGGGCCGCGGTCAGATAGGCGGTGGTCAGTACCTTGCCGGCTTGCGGGGTATGTACCAGCGGAGAGTGGAACACGGCTTCGTCGGCAATCAGATCACTGAGTAATTGCGGATCGCGGGTTTTCACCACTGCGTGCCAGGCATCAATATTCGCCATGGGTTATCTCCTTCAGGCTGCATTCAGTGCGCGGCGGGCCTGCTCATATTCGTCTGCCAGCCGGGCGATGGCGTCGCCGGCACCCTGGATAGCGTCCACTGCCCCGATGCCCTGGCCGCAGCCCCAGATATCTTTCCAGGCTTTCTTGTCGGAATCGCCGCCGGAACCGAAGTTCATCGCAGACGGGTCGCTTTCCGGCAGGTCGTTGGGGTCCATGCCCGCGTTGATGATGGAGGGTGCCAGGTAGTTACCATGCACTCCGGTGAACAGGTTGCTGTAGACGATATCGTCCGCACGACTGTCCACGATCATCTGCTTGTAGCCCTGGGCCGCATTGGCTTCTTCGGTGGCAATGAACATGGAGCCGATATAAGCCAGGTCGGCACCCATGGCCTGGGCGGCCAGCACGCTGCGACCATTGGCGATGGACCCGGACAGGGCCAGCGGGCCATCAAACCAGGTGCGCAGTTCCTGAATCAGGGCAAAGGGGGACTGGGTGCCGGCATGGCCACCGGCGCCAGCGGCGACCGCGATGAGGCCGTCGGCCCCTTTTTCGACGGCCTTGCGACCGAAGCGATCGTTGATCACATCGTGCATCACCAGGCCGCCCCAACCGTGCACTGCCTGGTTCACTTCCACGCGGGCGCCCAGTGAGGTGATCACCATCGGCACCTTGTACTTCTCACACAGCTCCAGATCTTTCTCCAGGCGGTCGTTGGAGCGATGCACGATCTGGTTGACCGCAAAGGGGGCCGCGGGTTGGTCAGGGTGATCCCGGTCCCAGGCGGCTAGCTCCTCGGTAATGCGGTGCAGCCACTCGTCCAGTTGCGATAAAGGACGGGCATTCAGGGAAGGGAAGGAGCCGATGATGCCGGCCTTGCACTGGGCCAGCACCAGATCCGGGTTGGAAATAATGAACAGGGGTGAGCCCATCACGGGCAGGCGCAGGCGGTCAGCAATGGAAGCGGGCAGGGACATGATGGGTCCTCCAATAATTGATTTACCCTGTAAAATTTACACTGTATAAGTTAAAGGTCAAGTCTTGCCGGCCCAGGCCGCTGAGCGAATCGGTCAATGCTCCAGGGTAGGGGGATTAACGCGCATACCCGCATACAAGGTGCGCATGATTTTCTCGCGCAGGGTGTCACCATCCATGCCGCGCAGGCCGCTGGCCAGCTCCAGCACCACGATGCCGTGCAGGGTGGCCCAGAACATATAGCCGATCAGCTGGGCGTCCCCTTCCAGCAGCCCGGCGTCAATCATTTCGCGCACGTAGGCCACCATGGTTTCCTGGGCACGGAGATTGGCCTGACGCAGCTCCGGGTAACGCTCTTCGTCGGGTTGGGTGAACGAGAAAATCAGCTGATAGGCCGCCGGGTAGGTTTTGGCAAAGGCCACATAGGCATCGCCCACCGCCCGGGCCTTGGCGCGGGCATCCGGGGCCTGCTGCACCGCCTGTTCCAGGTTGGCGGAAAAGCGATGGAAGGCTTCTGCGCGCACGGTGGCAAGGATCTCGTCCTTGTCCTGGAAATAGCGGTAGGGAGTCATCGGGCTGACCCCGAGGGTGCTGGCGATCTGACGCATGGTCACATTCTGCGGCCCCCGCTCGATAAACAGCCGGGTGGCCACATCACAGACCTTGTCGCGGAAAGCGGCAATTTCTTCGTCGGTTTTGGGCTTCTTCGCCAAGCTGGAGCTCCGGTGCCGGGGTTTGGGCTTACAGTGTAAACGAACTGCGCCCTGCAACCGAAACCGGCACACAAATTGAATGGATAACTGAGAACTCCCAATGCCATACAAGGGGCGCTTGTGTCGTTACCTCCGGATTTTATGCAGGCCCGCGTGGATGCGGTAAAGAACCGTCTGGATGTGCCGGTATGTAGTCTCTACCAGGCGGATGAGATCCGGGAAATTCTGGTGATAGTTGCCACCAGTGGCCTCAACCAGAAAGCGCGGGGCGCCATGCTCTCTTTCCAGCAGGGGCTTACTGGCAAGGTGGCCCGCAGCCGAGGGCCGGTGGTGGCCCGTGACATCAAGGCCCACGCTGAATATCACTATGTGACCGGCTCCGATGAGGAGCGCTTTCAGAGTTATTTGGGTATTCCCCTGGAACAAGACGGTCGGCTTTACGGGGTGTTGGTGGTGCAGACGGAAGCGAAGAAGACTTTTTTCCTGAAGGATATCCGCGAGCTGCATAGTGCCGGCAAGGATCTGCTGGAGGCATTGAAACTGGCCGTCCGACAGGCCTCCTGATGACGCCATTGTGATGATCCATGCGCCCTTTCCTTGGGCTGACTGTCCTCTGTGGTTATGATGCGATGGTCTTGGGAGGGGGTGGCTGTGAGTCGAATCTTGATTGTGGACGATGAACCACGCATCGCGGAGCCATTGATGTTTGCGCTGGAGCGCGAACATTTCGCGGTGGACCATGTGCTGCTTGGTCAGGAGGCGCTGGATTGTCTGGTCACTCAGGTCTTTGATCTGGTGGTGCTTGACGTGGGCCTGCCAGACCTGAACGGCTTCGAGGTGCTCAAGCAGCTACGACAAACCAGCCAGGTACCGGTATTGTTTCTCACCGCCCGTCAGGATGAAGTGGATCGTATCCTCGGCCTGGAACTGGGCGGCGATGATTACGTGATCAAGCCTTTCAGCCCTCGCGAAGTGGTGGCACGTATCCGTGCCATCCTTAAGCGGCTTTCCCCGCGCGCCGATGATAGTTCTACCAGTCTGTGGCAACTGGATGAGGCCGCAGCGAGGATCCTGTTCCGGGGTGCTGCGCTGACGTTGACCCGTTCCGAATTTCGTATTCTTTCCGCCCTGCTGAAACACCCCGGGCAGGTATTCACCCGCGCGCAGTTACTGGATATCTGCGACAGCGATGAAGACAGCTTCGAGCGCAGTGTGGATACCCATATCAAGACCCTGCGCGCGAAATTACGGCCGCTGGACGGCGAGAGTCTTATCGCCACCCGTCGCGGTATCGGCTACTACCTTGAGAGTTAAAAACAGATGAAACTCGGGCAGCGCTTACTGGTGTTCTACTTCCTGATTCTCGGGCTGGTGGGCTGGTTCGTGCTGGATCTGGTGTTCGGCCAGGCCAAGCCGCTGGTGCGCCAGTCCGCCGAAGAAACCCTGGTGGACGCGGCCAACCTGCTGGCGGAAATCGTTGCTGAGGATGCGGATAACGGCGAGATCGTGATTACCCCGTCCCTGCGCCAGGCACTCAATCGTTATGCCGGCCGTACCCCGGATGCGGATATCTGGGGTCTGAAAAAAGATCGCATTCATACCCATATCTATATCACAGGCCCCACCGGTGTGGTGCTGTTCGACTCCAGAGGAAAAGATGAAGGCGAGGATTTTTCCCGCTGGAACGATGTGCACCTGACCCTGCAGGGGCGCTACGGAGCGCGCACCACCCGCACGGACCCTGAGGACCCATCCACCTCGGTGATGTATGTGGCCGCGCCGATCCGCGATGGCGGCAGCCTGGTCGGCGTGATCAGCCTGGGCAAACCGGGCCGGGCCATCGAGCCTTTTGTGCAGCAGGCAGAGCGTCATCTGATACTGTATGGCGGTCTGGCCCTGTTCGGCTGTCTGGTGGTAGGTGTGCTGCTGGCCTGGTGGCTAAGCCGTCGGGTCAATCGCTTGCGCCGTTATGCGGAGGCGGTGGCCAACAACGAACGCCCGGCGCCGCCAGTGTTTCGGGGTAGCGATGAAATCCGTGATCTGGCGCATGCGGTTACCGCCATGCGGCGTCGCCTGGAAGAGCGGGCGCGATTGGAAGATAACGTGAGCCTGCTGACCCATGAAATGAAAAGCCCGCTGGCGGCCATTCGCGGTGCCGGGGAAATTCTCCACGATGAAATCAGCGACCCGTCACTGACGCGTTTCACCGATAACGTGATCCATGAAAGTCAGCGGCTTTGTGATCTACTCGATCGGTTGTTGGCCATGGCCAGGCTGGAAAAACTGGAAAGCCTGCCGGCCCGCAAGCGTCGCGTCAATATCGCCACGCTGGTGGAAGAGTGGCGGCGCAGCCGCTATGCGTTGTTAGCGGACAAACATCTGCACGTCAGTGTCAACGACGGCACTCTGCAAGCGGAAGAGGAAACGCTGACGTTAGCGTTGTTCAACCTGCTGGACAACGCCCTGCGTTTTGCCAATGCGGAAACCGCACTCACAGTACACGTTGAAGGCAACGCCCTGACTGTGGAAAACATCGGCCCGGCCATCCCCGACTACGCCCTGGACCGCGTTACCGAACGCTTTTACTCCCTGCCCGCCCCAGGCCACGACAAAAGCTCCGGCCTGGGCCTGGCCATGGTGAACGAAATCGCCAGCCTGCACGGCGGCAGTCTGGCACTGGCCAACACCGACAACGGCGTCCGCTCCACCCTGACCATCCCCCAACAGGAGCACTAACCTCCTCTAGGGGCTTGCTTGCAAGCGAACCACTTTGATCGCAGAGAACACCCGATTCGTCTGCAAGTAGACTCCTACAGGGGATATTCGTAGGAGCGGCGCTTGAGCCGCGAACCGCGCTTGTGCGGAAATCGCCCGCAGGACGATCAGGCGCTTTTATCGCTCGACAGCTCTTCACAGAATAGACGGGCACCTGCTTGGCGCTTCCATTGCATTCTATTTGGCCCCTCAAGAGGGGCTCCTACGGCCAGGTCTGGATTTGATTCTCTTTGTGGCTCGCAGTTTGAAGCTTGTAGCTATCTTCCCCCACACAATCCCCACAAAACCCCCAAGCTGACTTCGCACACTGGCCTCTCCATATGAGGGAGAGGAACCATGCGACCCAACCTGTTATTGAAGATGCTCACCATTGCCGGCCTGCTCCTGGTGCTGGTGATCCCCCTGTTGATGATCCAGGACAAGGTTATCGACCGCAGCCAGGAAGCCTGGCAGGTAAAACAACAAATCGCCCGGCAGGTCAGTGGCGAGCAGCAGATCAGTGGCCCGGTGATTGTGACCCAGCGGGTTCGCAAACAACTGGTGGAGAAGGCGGACTGTCGTCGCGGCGACAGCTGTACCGTGGTGGAAAAACGCACCGTACTGGAAAGCCAGATTCCCGATGTGCTGAATGTGGATGGCCAGCTACAGACGCAGATGCGTTACCGGGGCATCTACGGAACGCCGGTCTATCGCAGCCTGTTACATCTGGAAGCGGTGTTTCCGGCCAATTGGCAGAAAATCAAACAGCCGGAGCAAGTCTTGGCGTCGCGGCCATCGTTGCTGGTGCTGCAGATCAGTGATCTGCGTGGTCTGGTGGAGCGTCCGCAAATTCTGGTTAACGATGTGCCTCTGCCATTGGTGGAAACAGAACAGTTGCCGTCGGGGCTGGGCGCGAACGCGGTGGCAGTGCAATTGCCCGATGAACTGGCCGGTGCCTTTACCGTCAAGGTGCGCCTGAACCTGAACGGTACGGAATCCTTAGCTGCCTTGCCGCTGGCCAAGGAAACCCGCATCGGCTTGCGCGCAGACTGGCCGCATCCCAGCTTCGAAGGGCTGGTATTACCGGTAGAAAGAGAGATCAATGCGGACGGCTTCACCAGCCAGTGGCGCACCAACAGCCTGGCAGCGGCCAGTGCCATTCTCTGTGCCCGGGGTGACGGTGCCTGCGGTGATGCCAGTCAGGCACTCCGGGTAAGACTGGTGCAGCCGGTAACCGGTTTGCTGTCGAGCGAGCGGGCCTTGAAGTACAGCTACCTGATTGTCGGGCTGACGTTTGCTGCCTTTTTCCTGTTCGAAATATTGCGCCGCTACCCGTTACACGCCATGCAGTACCTGTTGGTGGGGCTGGCGCTGGCCATGTTCTATCTGTTGCTGGTGGCGTTAAGCGAGCATATTGATTTTGCCCTGGCCTACCTGGTGGCGGCGCTATCCTGCTGTGCCCTGATCGGCGTCTACCTGATGGCCGTACTGCGATCACCGAAAGCAGGCTGGATCTTTGCCATCAGTTTGCTGCTGGTGCAGGGCCTGATCTACGGCATCCTGATGGCGGAAGACTATGCCCTGTTACTCGGTGCCCTGTTGCTGTTTGCTGCCCTGACCCTGGTTATGGTCGTTACCCGAAACCTTGACTGGTATGCCTTTGCCGTCCCCGGCAAGGCCATGGCGAAAGCAAAAAGCGACCAGGATGATCGGCATGAGCAGTAGCCGCATTGCACGCTTACTGCGTGCCAGCCGACGTTTCCCCGCTCTTCGCCGCGGCTTGCTGGAACGGGCTCTGCGCCTGTCCCAGCAGGCCTTGGCCAGTAATGTTGAGGACAGGGATGCGTTGTTGTGGCTGGGCCTTATCTGGTGGCAGCTGGGCGCACGCAGACGCGGCAGGGAAATGCTGAAAGCACTCAATCACTCTCAAGGTTGTGGTTTGCATAGGCCTGTTGGGCTCTTTTGATAACGAGGAATCCATTAATCAACGCCGATCCAAAGGCAATCTTGTGAATATTGCGGTTTTTTTACAATTGGGTTACTACTTAACGCGGACCAAGGGAGTCCATGAACGGGCTCAGGATGGCCTTGGTTCACTTTTATTAATCAGGGAGAAAGTCATGAATAAGAAAATTTCAGTGTTTGCGATTGCCGCGCTTGCCGGTGCCATCAGCCAGACTGCCATGGCTGAAGCGCCTTCTTTCAATTACGTGCAGTTCGACTATGTTGTATCCGGTGACTCGGAAGTTAGCAGTGGAGGATTGTCGGACTCATTAGACCTTCAGCAGGGTTTTGGGCTGCAAGGCGGTTTTGAAGTGGGTGATTATGTCATGGTCCTGGGGCGACATCTGTCGCTGGACTATGACGATGATCAGGGCGCCGGTCTTACCGGTGTTGAGAATACTGCGCTAAATGACATGACATTTATTGGCGTGGGCGCACATTTTCCGCTTGCCGATGTGGTGGATCTCTATGGCGCAGTAGGCTTTAGTCGCCCCACTCTGACAAGTTTTGCAGGCGAAGGGTTCGGCTTTGAAGTGGGTGCTCGGGCCAACTTTGATATGGTGACAGCATCCCTTTGGTACAATATGGGCGATACCGATACTGATGCTAGCGTGGGGCCGGGTAGTGTTGATATTGATCCGGAATTGCTAGGTCTGGATGTGGCTATTGCATTTGCACCGGATGCGCCTGAACTGGTGCTGGGTTATGTGGATGCGAGTCACGAAGCCGAGGTTGGCAATACCAAGGTTGACGTGGATTACGATCACTTCTCCATTGGTGTAAGGAAATCCTTCTGATCATCCTGACCCGGGATCCGCTTTCGGATCCCGTTTTTCTTCTTGCTCCAGGAAAAATACTTCTATCTTTATCATTCAACGGATAATTTTATTTCACCAGTTTAGTGATCGAGTGTCTTTTTGGTTTTAAAAAAGAGGCCGCGCTCCATCCAGGAACGCGGCCTCTTTGTTTTCAGTGCCAGCAGGGACCATTCCGCGAACTACTAACTCTTAACTGCCTGTCCCGTACGCCTGCAAAAACAAACTCACCACCTGTTCCGCATGGGGCTGAGCTTCGCTGGCAGTCATCGGCGGCTGATAGCCGATCATCACCCGCATGTGCTGGCAGCCCTGCAACAGGGCAAAGAAGTTTTCCGATGCCTGCTTGGGGTCACTGACGTCAAGCTGACCGGAGGCATTGGCGCTGCGGATCAGATTTTCCATGGCGGTGAGGGTGCGTAGCGGGCCCGCCTCGAAAAACAACCGGGACATTTCCGGGTCCTGGGTAGCCTGACTGTTCATCAGCCGTTGCAGCGCCACGACATCCGGGCTGTGGATCAGCTCGAGAAAAGCCAGGCCGATCTTGGTGAGGGTAGTGCGTAGAGGCTGGTTTTCGTCCAGCTCAAAGATCGGCACCGGCAGCATATTCTGGCATTTCGCTTCGATAGCCGCGGAAAATAACGTTTCCTTGTCGCTGAAATGGCTATAAACCGTCAGTTTGGAGACTTGGGCCTCCTTGGCCACCGCATCCATGCTTGTGCCGGCAAACCCCTGGGAAACAAAGAGTTTCTTGGCGGAATTCAGAATGGCAGCACGCTTGGCTGGATCCTTGGGGCGGCCACGGGCGGCAGGGGCTGAGGTGTCTGTCATCTCGGTCATATTTCAATACTGGACGGTTCAGTTTAATAAAATTACTATACCGGACAGTATAGCATACTGGAAAGGTCGCCGTCGGTGGCTTTCGAGGTATACACGGGTTAGCAAGGCTAGAGGGTAGCTGCCATGTTTCGTTCATTGTTGATATCGGGGCTGATTGTCGGAGCCGTGGGGGCTCTCGGCCTGCAGGGTTGCTCCGATGCAGAGTCAGGGAAAACCGAAGCGCCGCGTCCGGCGCTGGTGGTCCAGCCGCTGACCGCCGGGGCCAGTCAGGATGTTTTCCCCGGCGAAGTCCGCGCCCGCTACGAGCCGGAGCTGGGCTTTCGTATTGCCGGCAAGATCAGCCAGCGCAAGGTGGATGTGGGCGATCGCGTCAGCAAGGGCGATGTGCTGGCCACCCTCGATACCGATGATGTGAACCTGCAGCTGGATGCGGCCCGTGCCCGTTTTGCCTCCGCCCAGGCGGACCACAAGCTGGCCCGCACCGAGCTGGATCGCCATCAGGCGCTGCTGGAACGCCAGGTCATCAGCCGCTCCCAGTACGATGCGGTAGAGAGTCGTTTCGATGCAGCCCAGGCTCAGTTGCGCCAGGCCCGCGCCAACCTGAATGTGGCCCGCAACCAGACTGACTACGCCACCTTGCAAGCGCCCCAGGATGGGGTGATCGCCCAGCGCCGGGCGGAAGCCGGCCAGGTGGTCGCTGCCGGGCAGCCAGTGTTTGTGCTGGCGGTCGATGGAGACCGGGAAGTGCGTATCGACCTGCCGGAGCAGGACGTAGGTCGTTTCGTGATCGGCATGCCGGTGGCTATCGAGCTGTGGTCACGCAAGGGCAAGGTGTTCCCCGGCACCCTGCGGGAGCTGTCCCCGTCGGCGGACCCGCGTTCGCGGACCTTTGAAGCCCGGGTGGCCTTCGACAACGATGATGTGGGCGCAGACCTGGGCCAGTCGGCACGGGTGGTGGCAAGTGGTGTTGCCGGTAATGGCGTGCTCACCCTCCCCCTGCCGGCCGTCACTGCGGAAGGGGACCAGCGCTATGTGTGGGTGGTGAATCCCGATGACACCTCGCTGGTGAAAACCCCCGTGGAAACCGGCCCCTATAGCGCGGAAACCGTACCGGTACTGTCCGGCTTGTCGGCGGATGCCTGGGTGGTAGCGGCAGGCACCCATCTGTTGCGTGAAGGGCAAACGGTGATCCCCGTGGATCGCCAGAACCGACAGATCGAGCTGGCGAGTGCTGACTCGGCTGGCCCGGAAACGGATGTCGACGCCGAGACCGAGAGCGAATAGGGGAGTACCACCATGTCATTCAATCTCTCGGAATGGGCGCTGAAGAACCGCGCTCTGGTGCTCTACGCCATGCTTCTTCTCGGCGTCATGGGAGCGATCTCCTATGCCAGCCTGGGGCAGAGCGAAGACCCGCCGTTCACCTTCAAGCTGATGACCATCAATACCCAGTGGCCCGGCGCCAGCGCTGAAGAAGTCTCCCGGCAGATCACTGAGCGTATCGAAAAGAAGTTGATGGAAACCGGTGACTTCGAGCGCATCACGTCCTACTCCCGCCCGGGTGAGTCGCTGGTCATGTTTATGGCTCGTGACGAAATGCGCTCCAAGGAGATCAAGGACCTGTGGTACCAGGTGCGCAAGAAGGTGGGTGATATTCGCCATACCCTGCCCCAGGATGCGCGCGGGCCTTTCTTTAACGACGAATTCGGCACCACCTTCGGCAATATTTACGCCCTCACCGGCCCGGGTTTCGACTACGCCATCATGAAAGACTACGCCGACCGCCTGCAGCTGGCCCTGCAGCGGGTGGACGATGTGGGCAAGGTGGAGCTGGTCGGCCTGCAGGACGAAAAGATCTGGGTGGAAATTTCCAACACCAAGCTGGCGTCCCTGGGCATTCCCCTGGTCACCGTGCAGCAGGCGTTGCAGTCGCAGAATGCGGTGGCCGACGCGGGTTTCTTTGAAACCCCAAGCAGTCGGGTGCGCCTGCGGGTGTCTGGAGAATTCACCAGCGTGGAAGACATTCGTCACTTCCCCATCCAGGTGGACAACCGCACCATCAAACTGGGTGATATTGCCTCCGTTTATCGTGGTTTCAGCGATCCGCCCCAGCCGCGCATGCGATTCATGGGCGAGAATGCCATTGGTATTGCCGTGTCCATGAAAGAAGGCGGCGACATACTCGCCCTCGGCGAAAATCTGGACCAGGCTTTCCGGGAACTACAGCTATCGTTGCCGCTGGGTATGGAGCTTCGCAAGGTCTCCGACCAGCCGGCGGCGGTGGAAGCCGGCGTCGGTGAATTTGTTCAGGTACTGATAGAAGCGTTGGTGATCGTGCTGCTGGTGAGTTTTTTCTCGCTAGGGTGGCGTACCGGCATGGTAGTGGCCCTGTCCATCCCGCTGGTGTTGGCCATGACGTTCGTGTCGATGAAGTATTTCGACATCGGCCTGCACAAGATTTCTCTGGGCGCGTTGGTGTTGGCGCTGGGCCTGATGGTGGATGACGCCATCATCGCCGTGGAAATGATGGCGATTAAAATGGAGCAGGGCTTCAGCCGTATCAAGGCCGCTGGTTTTGCCTGGAAAAGTACCGCCTTTCCCATGCTCACCGGCACCCTGATTACCGCTGCCGGCTTTCTGCCTATTGCCACCGCACAATCCAGCACCGGGGAATACACCCGCTCGATTTTTCAGGTGGTGACCATTGCGCTGCTGGCTTCCTGGATTACGGCGGTGGTATTTGTGCCCTATCTGGGTGAGAAGCTGCTGCCGAACCTGGCAAAACGCGATGCCAGTGGCGACGTGCACGACCCTTATCAGAAACCCTTCTACCAGCGCTTTCGTAACGTGGTGGAGTGGTGCGTGCGCTACCGCAAAACCGTTATCGGTCTGACCGTGGGGATCTTCGTGTTTTCCCTACTGTTGTTCAGCCTGGTGCCCCAGCAATTCTTCCCGTCGTCCAGTCGGCTGGAACTGATGGTAGACATGAAGCTGGAGGAGGGTGCCTCGCTCACCGCCACCCAGGAGCAAGCCTTGCGTCTGGAAGCCATGCTTGCTGAGAACGAGTTGATAGAAAACTACGTGGGTTACATGGGCAGTGGTTCCCCCCGTTATTACCTGTCCCTGGACCAGAAACTGCCGGCGGCTTCGGTGGCCCAGTTCGTTATTCTGACGCGCAATATCGAGGAGCGGGAACAGGTAATGGATTGGTTGGAAGAGATCCTTAACCGGGATTTCCCCATGGTCCGTACCCGTGTGGCGCGGCTGGAAAACGGGCCTCCGGTGGGCTATCCATTGCAGTTCCGGGTCTCCGGGGAGCACATTCCCCAGGTTCGTGAACTGGCCCGGCGGGTGGCAGAACATGTCCGCGATAATCCTCACACCCAGAACGTGCATCTGGATTGGGAAGAACCCAGCAAGGTGGTGCGCCTGAACGTGGACCAGAATCGTGCACGAACGCTGGGCATCACGACTGCAGAGCTCTCCACTGCCCTGCAGGCTTCCCTGTCGGGTGTGGCAGTGAGTCAGTACCGGGAAGATAACGAGCTGATCAATGTGGAAGTGCGCGGCGACAGCCACGAACGCCATGCCCTGGGACTGCTCGGCAACCTGGCGGTACAGACCGACAGCGGCCGCAGCGTACCGCTGAACCAGATTGCCACCCTGGAGTACGGTTTCGAGGAAGGCATTATCTGGCATCGCGACCGTCTCCCGACGGTGACCATTCTCGCCGACGTGAAGGACGATGCCCTGCCGGCCACCCTGGTCAGCCAGATCATGCCGCAACTGGAAGGGGTACGTGCCGATCTGCCACCGGGCTACCTGCTGGAAGTGGGCGGCACCGTGGAGGAATCCGCTCGCGGGCAGAAATCAGTGAATGCCGGTATGCCGTTATTCATCCTTGTGGTGATCACTTTGCTGATGCTGCAACTGCGCAGCATGCCGTTATCGCTAATGGTGTTTATCACCGCACCGCTGGGGTTGATCGGGGTGACCTTCTTCCTGCTGATTTTCCAGAAGCCGTTCGGTTTCGTGGCCATGCTCGGCACCATTGCGTTGGCCGGCATGATCATGCGCAATGCGGTGATTCTGGTGGACCAGATTGGCCAGGACATGGACCAGGGGCTCAGCACCTGGGATGCCATCATTGAATCCACCGTGCGCCGCTTCCGTCCTATCGTGCTGACTGCCCTGACCGCTGTACTGGCCATGATTCCGCTGTCACGCAGCGTTTTCTTCGGCCCCATGGCAGTAGCCATCATGGGTGGGCTGATCGTGGCAACAGCATTGACCCTGCTGTTTCTGCCGGCACTCTATGCCGCCTGGTTCCGCGTCAAGGAAGAGCACGCCCCTGTTACACACAACGAACGCTGATGAAATGCCGGTCATCACCGGCTTCCCCTTGCCCCGGTACTGCCGGGGCTTTTTTTTCAGTTAAAAGTTTAAAGCTCAAAGTGGAAACGCGAAAAATGGCGTTGCCTGCTGGGATCTTTGGTTCCGCGTTTCTGCTTAAGGTGGAACGCGGGCGCAGCCTTTCCGTAATAATGGGCCCGGCCCGCGCTTTTCAACTTTGAGCTTTAAACTTTCAACTATTCATGCACCTGAATGGAAAGCACGGCCCCGTCACCCTGATGCGCCGCCCTTACACAGCGGAGGCTGAAGGTTCCTGCCCGGTCAAATCGCCATGGCAAGGTTACCGTCGTGCCCGGCTCGCTCAGGCGGGTGTTGGGGTAATCCTTGCGCAGATCCGGCATCAACTTGTGGATCAGATCCTGGTCGCGAAGAGCTGTGTCATCTCCCAGAGCAAACAGGTGCCAATCATCACTGAGGTTTGTCAGGCTTAACCGCACACTGTGTTGATGCGGGATCTCGAGGCGGGCTGGCGTCCAGGAATTGTAAAAACTCGCCGCCAGGATAGGTAAATCCACCGGGTTTCGCAGTGCCGTGCCCGCCGCCATGGGGATCTCGTCTGGCAGAAAGCCATGGGCCCCGCTACCCTGCGATAAAGACAGCGTGCCGGCCAGCAGCAAAAGAATAGGGTATGTCAGTCGGTCAGGCATGGCATCGTGTATGAAATGGAGGGATCTCTGTGAGAACAAGAATACGTGTTTTGCTGATGGCTTGCCTGTGCATGTGGGTGGCGTGCGCCAGTGCCGCACCACTCACTGTGGCAGTGAAGGCCTCGCCGCCATTCAGTTTCCAGAATGGTGATCGCTGGGATGGTGTCAGCGTTGAGCTGTGGGAACAGATCGCCGAGCAGGCCGGCTATGAATACCGCTTCCGCCCCTACAAGACGGTGTCCGACATGCTGGCAGCGGTAGAGCTGGGCCAGGCGGATGTGGCCATTGGCGCGATCAGTGTCACCGCCGACCGGGAGCGGCGGCTGGACTTCACCCAGCCCATGTATCGGGGCGGCCTGGGTATTGCCACGCGCACCGAAGCCAGCGGCTGGATGACCACCCTGCAAGGTCTGTTTTCCTGGAAGTTCTTCTCCGCGGTGCTCGCCCTGGGGTTGGTGTTGCTGCTGGTAGGGCTGCTGGTGTGGCTGTTTGAACGCAAGAAAAACCCGGAACAGTTCGGTGGTTCCGTGGGCCAGGGTATCGGCAGCGGCTTCTGGTGGTCGGCAGTGACCATGACCACCGTGGGCTATGGTGACAAGGCACCGGTCAGTGCCGCCGGGCGCGTTATCGGGCTGGTGTGGATGTTCGTCAGCATCATCACCATTTCCGGTTTCACCGCCGCCATCGCCTCCAGCGTCACCGTCAACCAGTTGCAGACCCGGGTGGCCGGGGCTGGTGATCTGCCCCGGGTGGACACTGCGGTCGTGGAAAACACCAGTGGCGAGCAATGGCTGGTGGGCGAAGGGCTCAACTACCGCCCATACCCGAACCTGGAAAAGGCCATGCGTGCGGTGGTGCTTGGTGAGGTGGACGCGCTCGTGGCAGATGCCCCGGTAATGCGCTACATGTTGCGCGAACGGGAAACCTCCCAGGTGCTGGTGTTGCCCAAGCTGGTACGCGAGGAAAGCTATGCGTTCGCGGTGGCGAATGGCAGCCAGCTGCGTGAACCTATTGATCAGGCCATGCTTGATATCGTGCCTTCTCAGGACTGGCGGCTGGTGCTGAATCGTTATCTTGGTGCAGACCAGTAGTCCTGAGCCCCCGTCACTAACAAGCTTCAGGCGTCGCTGTCATCACCAAACAGCGGCGCCAGGCTTGCCAGTTCCTCCTCCAGATTCCAATGCATTTCCCGGGCCGTCACGTGTAGCAGTATTAGGGCATTGATGGGCGCATCGGACTGACGTTTGCCGCGCAAACGTTTGGTAAAGCAACGGTTCAACTCGTTGAGCGCTGCGTAGCGCGCGTTGAGATCTGCCAGTGACTTGTCGTTCTCCTGATGGCCATTCATATACTGCTGTAGCAGATACAAGCTGGCGGTGCGCACCAGGGTCTCCGTTTGATTGCTGAGCGGTAGATGGAATCTGGCCATCGGGCGCAGAAAACGCGTGTGTGGGCAGTCGCTGAGACCGCAAATCAGACCAAACAGAGAGCTGAGCGCCCGCTGTAGAGTGCTGGTCTGATTGTACTGCCGCTGTGGCGTCTCCACCTGCACGGAAACCGGCTGAAAAGAGTCACCCAGCGCCGACTCCGGCAGCAGAAAAGCCAGGTTGAGCGCGATGGGGCAATAGCGATGCGTCTCTTTTTCCAGCGGGCAGTGGCTGCACTGATGGTAAGTCAGCTCTGCCCATGCAGGCGGGGTGAAACTGTCCGGTATGGCAATGGTGTCATCGACGAGCTCGATGGCAATGCGTTGCTGCCCGCCTTCCGGTGTGGTGAGGGTGTACGCATAATCAGGCTGCATGAACTTTTTCAGACTGTTTCAGTGGCAGCTTGATAAAGAAAGCCGTACCCGTACCTGGGTGGCTTTCCACGGTCATGGCGCCGCCATGATGGCGAATGATGTCATGACAAATCGACAGCCCCAGCCCGGTTCCCTTGCCGATGGGTTTGGTGGTGTAGAAAGGCTCGAAGATCTGCTCCAGCGTCTCGCTGGCTATGCCGGGCCCGTCATCGGCCACCTTCAAGGTGCACCACTGATCGTCATAGTCCGCGGTAATGGTGATGGTGCCTTTGCCCTCTATAGCCTGTGCCGCATTCACGAACAGGTTCATGAAAACCTGTGAAAGCTGGCTTTCCGAGCCAGGAATCAATGGCAGGGTTTCCAGGTTGGTATGGGTGACATTGATACGGTTTTTCAGCTCGTGCTTGGCCAGATTCAGCGACGTGGCGATGCAGGTGGCAATGTTGGTAGGTGAAAAGAATTCCGGCTGATTGTGAGAGAAGTTTTTCAAGTCGCGGATGATCTGCTTGATGCGCTCAATGCCCTCGCTGGTTTCATCAATCAGCGCGGGGTGGTCTTCCAGAATAAAGCGAAGTTTCTTGTGATCAATTTTCAGTTTGGTCTCAGCCTGAAGAAACTGCTCGAATTTCTCTTCGCTGATGCGTTTCTGCAGACCGCTGATCACTTTCGACATGGCATCCATATATTCCCGAGAGCGATTCAGGTTGGATGACAGCATGGCAATCGGGTTGTTGATTTCATGAGCAATGCCCGCAGAGATAGTGCCCAGGGATGCCATTTTTTCAGAGTGCAGTAGCATGGTTTCCACATGGCTTAGTTTCTGGTCCTTCTCCTTGACCTCCTGGATCAGCTGATTGTTCTCTGTCTTGATATCGGTAATGTTCGTGCCGAAGTAAATGTAGCCATCGTCCTCATCCGAAATATAGGAAAGCGGGAACAGGAACATGTTCATCCAGTAAAGGCTGCCATCCGCGCGCTGATTGCAGACCTCGCCATTCCAGACACCGTTCTCCGCATGCTTGCACTGCATGATGGGGAGGCAGCTGTCATGGCCTTGTGGATGATTGATGCTTTCGTTTTTGCTGACCAGATGGGAAAAGGTATGGCCGCTGAGTGACAGGAACTTGCCATTGGCAAACGTGATGGTGCCCTGGCTGTCTGTGGTCAGCACACAGTATTCATCAATGATACGTGCCAGAGGCCCAAGCAAACTTTTGTTGAGCTTGTATTCGTCCGCATTGACCTCGATCAGATGCATTTTGCGCCCGAAACGGTTGTCTGTCAGGGAGGCGAACTCGGACAGCTTGGCTTCCACATTGATGGAAGTGCGATAGGTTTTATAGAGAAAGAAGATAATGATAAGGAGAATGACAGTGGAGGAGACCAGGAACAGTCCTTGTGCCTCCATGCCGAAACCGATATCGGTTTTGTTCATGATGCTTTCCATGGAAAACGCCTTCCCGTATTTGGCTAGCCGTGATCAGCTTTCATAGCCAAGACTGCGCAGGGTTTTTTTCTGTTCGCGAACGGTTTCCGCCAGGATGCGATTTTCCAGAAGAATATCCCGGAACTTCAGTCCTTCACGAATATTGTCGAGTAGTTGTTCGTCATCCCAGGGTTTGGGAATAAAACGGAATGCGCCGGCCTTGTTGATAGCGGACATGACGGTTTCAATATCAATCACGCCAGTGAGCAGGATGCGGATGGTATCCGGCTGGATATCGCGCAGTTCCTGCAACAGCTCCAGGCCGTTGATCTCCGGCATCATGTAATCGGTAATGACCGCGTCAAAAACGGTAGTGCGTGCCCGACGTAAGGCTTCTCGTGGATCCTGGTAGGTTTCCACGTCCCAGTCGGTGTACGCGTTGATGGTGCGCTTCAGGGCCTTGAGGATGTAATCCTCATCATCGACAAGCATGACCTGATACATATCGCGATCCTCATCCTTGGCCTTGTGGGCGCAGTGCTAAATAATGCATTGGGGGAGGCTGCGCCGGGCCGTCATCTTTGACGATACTCGCCGGTGTCGGTGCTGACAATTGATGGCAGGCCGTGCTGTGTCCCAGTCATGCTGCCTGTTCTGCCGTTGGTCAGGGATGTCCCGATTTCGGAAAATCGTCGCTAGCGGACAGTGGTAATGGCCTTGGTCACCGAGCCGGTGGCAATCAGCCGCTCTTCGCCGCTGGCATTCACCGCCAGGGCTTCCGCGCGCATGGCTGCCAGGGTGCGGCCCAGTCGATCCAGCCGGGCGCGGATGACCACACTTTCGCCCTTCATGGCGGCACGCAGGACGCTGCTGTGCGTTTCGACGGTGACTGGCTGCTGATCTTCGGACAGCGACGGCACCACCGCAAAAAAACAGGCCACGTCCATCAGTGCATAGACAATGCCGCCGTGAAGGGCGCCCATGGGATTGGCAGTGAAATCGTTCACCGCAAAACGCACCTCGCTGCGGCCTTCGCCGGCGCTCAGCAATTCCAGCTCGCAGGCGCTATGCAGGGGGTGGGCAAGAACGGAATCATGGACTTCTTCCAGGCGGCTCATGGTCTCTCTCGTCAGGTAAAGGGGGCTATTACTCTGCCTCGTGCGATGCGGGCTGTGAATGACCGAATGAAACTAAATCCCTTGACCGGGGTCTTCACTATCCGCAGAGTAGAACCCCCTTAACCCACGGCTGGCACCATGAAAGCACTGGTCTGGACATTGTTGCTGATCATCTGCACACACGTGCTGGTGCTTGATGCCATGCATCATGAGCACGATGCCGACGTGGCCATGGAGCAGCTCGACGCCGCTCCCGCTCAGCTGGATGTGCTCGATGCCGGTGGTGATCACTGCTGCCAGTGCCATGGTTTCATGGCCAGCGCGGATTGCGCCCCCGCACGGTTGCCCGCACCGCCGGCCCGGGTGCTGGCGCTGCGCCCTCCCTTGCCGGATGCCCCGGCTGACAATCCGTTCCGCCCTCCCATCGCCTGATCGTTTTCCCGACCCCGTGTCGCGCCTGAGCGCGACAGATTTCGGATAATCGATCAGGAGCTTTCCCATGGAAAGTCTGTCCGCAGTAGTGCGCCGTTGCGCACTGCTACTGCTGCTATGCGCCACCGGCGCGCAGGCAGAAACACCCCCCGGCCAGTGGGCCGGCTGGCTGCAGCAACAACTCAACCGCCTGCCCGCCAGTCGGGCCATCAATGCCGAGCAGGAGCGCTGGATGGCGGAAAACCGCGATGCGGCCCAGCCGCTCTATAACCCGGAACTGAACATCGGCTATGAAGACAGTGCCGACACCACCAGAACCGTGGGCCTCAGCCAGACCCTGGACTGGTCCGGCAAGGCCCGCGCCCGCCGCGATGCGGTAGTGGTACGCGACACCCTGGCACAACTGCGCGCCGATAAGGCCCGCGCCAGCCTGCTGGCCGACAGCCTCAATGCCCTGGTGGCATTCGATGCCGCCCGTACCCGCCTGGCGGCCACCCGACAACAGGAACAGCAGCTGTCTGCACTCAGCGAGCTGATACGCCGCCGCGAACAGGCCGGTGACCTGGGGCAGGTGGATGCACAGCTGGCCTGGCTATCGCTGGCCCAGGCCCAGCAGACCCTGGCGCAAGCGGAAAGTGACGCCACCGCTGCCGCCACCCGGCTGCGGCAGGTGTTGGCCAGTGCCCAGCCGGGCCAACCTCTACCGGCGGCTCGCCATTGGCAGGCGGTTGCCGTCAGTACCGATGCCTCACAACGCTTGCCGGCCAGCTTCGATCTGCGTCTGGCCCAGCAGCAGCTGGCGCTGGCCGAGCAGGACGCCACCGTGGCGGGCCGGCAGCGCCGGGCCGATCCCACCCTGGGTGTCAGTGTCGGCAAGGAAGGCGACGATAACCTGTGGGGCGTGGACATCAGCCTGCCCCTGAAACTGTTCAATACCGGCAAAGCCGGCTACCAGGCCGCCTTGGCCGACAGCGACGCCCGCCGTGCCCTGCTGGAGAAAACCCGCGCCGATATCGCCGCCCGCCTGGACGGTGCCCTGCGCGATTACCAGCAGCGTCGTGAGCGCTGGCAAACCTGGCAGCAACTGACCGGCGACACCCTGGCCCGCAGCGACGCACTGCTGGAAAGGGTCTGGCAACAAGGCGAGCTCACCACCCAGAACTACCTGCAGGCCCTTAACCAGCGTCTCGATACCCGCCTGTCCGGTATCGCCCTGCGCGAAGCCATGCAACAGGCTTGGGTCCGATGGCTCCGGGAAAGTGCCCAGCTCAACGACTGGCTGAATCAGCTGGCGAACTAATCCATCAGGTTACGACTGACCTTAACAATTGCTGTAGGAGCGCCACTTGAGGCGCGAATGGTTTCTGCGACAAGCGGTGCCAACTTCTTCGCGCCCTTAACGGCGCTCCTACAAAAAAATTGGAAATTTTATGAAAATCAAAATGAAACTTCAGAAAAAGCCATTGGCGATAGCGCTGCTGGCGACGTTATCTCTCCCCGCCTGGGGCGAAGAAAACCACGCCCATGCCCACAACGAAAGCAACGAAACACAGCAGCATGCCCAGCAACTGGCACCGGACGACAATGCCGGCCACGATAGCCATGACCACGGTGATGCCTCCGAAGATACCCATGAGGAAGAAACGGTCCTGGAGCTAACCACCGAACAGCAGAACATGCTGAACCTGCAGGTCATCACCCTGCAGCCGGAACCCAACGCCACCCGGACCCTGACCGTCCCGGCAGAAATTATCAGCAACCAGTATCGCACCTGGGTAGTACCGGTACGCATCGACTCCCAGGTGCAATCGCGCAGCGCTACCCTGGGTCAGCACATGGAAAAGGGCGAGCCCATCGCCACCCTGTTCAGCCCGGCCATGGCGCAATTGCAAAGTGATTTGCAGGTGGCCGCCGATGCCTGGCGGCGGGTCAACAATCTGGGCCGTCGCACCGTGGGCAACCAGCGTTACCTGGATGCCCGTGGCGACTATCAGGCCCTGCGCGCCCGCGCTAAAGGCTATGGCCTGGATAACGAAGCCATCGCTGCCATCGAAGCCGGCAAAAGCGAAAAGGGCGTCTACACTCTCACCGCCCCGGATGACGGCCTGGTGCTGGAAGATGCTTTTCAGCAAGGCCAGTGGCTCACCGCCGGCAGCGCCCTGGTGACCCTGGTGGATGAATCCGAACTGTGGGCAGAAGCGGCGCTGCCTCCCACGCCGGGTCTGCAGATCGCCACCGGCACCCCGGCGCGGGTCATTGTGGGTGACACCACCGTGGACGGCCAAGTGATCCAATCCGGCCACCGCCTGAACCCGGTCACCCGCACCCTGTCCGTACGCGTGGCCATCCCCAATGCCGGCCACCTGTTGCACCCGGGCATGTTCGCCGATGTGGCGTTGTCGTTGGCTGCTCCCAACAATGCGCTCACCGTGCCCGAAGAGGCGCTCACTCGAAGCGCCGATGGCGACTGGCAACTGTTCGTGGAAGAAGAGCCGGGTTACTACAAACCCGTGGAAATCCAACTCAACGGCCAACTGGAAAACCGCCGCATCGTCACTGGCATGAAACCGGGCACACGCGTGGTCACCCGTGGTGCCTTTTTCCTGGCCAGTGAAATGGCCAAGTCCGGTTTCGATATTCACAATCACTGAGGATCACCGTCATGTTTAATCGACTTGTCGATTGGGCGGTGAACAACCGCCTCATTGTCTTGCTACTACTGATCATCACCATCGGCGTGATCGGCTGGCAACTCCCCAACCTGAAACTGGATGCCTTCCCGGACGTGACCAACGTCCAGGTACAGGTGAACACCGAAGCCGAAGGCCTGGCTGCGGAAGAAGTGGAGCAACTGATCACCTATCCCATCGAGGCGGTCATGTACGCGTTGCCCCAGGTGGCCGAGGTGCGCTCCATCTCCAAGACCGGCCTGTCCATCGTTACCGTGGTGTTCGAGGAAGGCACGGATATCTACTTCGCCCGCCAGCTGGTGTTCGAACGCTTGCAGGCGGCACGGGAAGATATCCCCGACGGCGTCGGTACCCCGGAAATGGGCCCCAACACTTCCGGCCTGGGCCAAGTGTATCAATACCTGCTCACCGCCGAGCCGGGCTCCAATGTGGATGCCATGCAGTTGCGCAGCCTCAACGACTGGGTGGTGAAACTGTTGCTGATGCCGGTGGGCGGCGTCACCGATGTGCTCAGCTATGGCGGTGAAGTGCGCCAGTATCAGGTCAACGTTAACCCCACCCGTTTGCTGGCCTACGACTTGTCACTGCAACAGGTCATGGACGCCATCGCCGCCAACAACCGCAACGCCGGTGGCTGGTATCTGGATCGCGGCGCCGAGCAATTGGTAATTCGTGGCATGGGCTGGGTAGGCAGCGGTGAGCAAGGGCTCGGTGATATCGCCGCCATTCCCCTCAAGGAAGTGGACGGCACCCAGGTGCGCGTCAGAGATGTGGCCAAGGTGGAGTTCGGCGGCGAGATTCGTCAGGGCGCCCTCACCATGACCCGCCGCGATGCCAACGGCGAACCGGAAGCCCTGGGCGAAGTGGTGGCCGGCATCGTGCTCAAGCGCATGGGCGCCAATACCAAGGCCACCATCGATGGCATCAAGGCCCGCGAAGCGCGCATCCAGCAGGCCCTGCCGGACGGTGTGCAGTTCGAGGTGTTCTACGATCAGGCGGATCTGGTGGAAAAAGCGGTGAGCACCGTGGTCACCGCCTTGCTGCTGGCCTTCGTGTTTATCGTCATCGTGCTGGCTCTTTTCCTGATGAACCTGCGCGCCACCGCGTTGGTGCTGCTGTCCATTCCGCTCTCCATCGGCCTGGCCTTGTTGGCGATGGCAAGCCTGGGCATGTCCGCCAACCTGATGTCGCTGGGTGGCCTGGCCGTGGCCATCGGCATGCTGGTGGATGGCTCCGTGGTGATGGTCGAAAACATCTTTAAACACCTGAGTCAGAAAGAGGGCAGTCACGACTCACAGGGCGGCATTGCCTTGAGAGTCAAAGACGCCGCCCAGGAAGTGGCGCGGCCGGTGTTCTTTGCCGCCAGCATTATCCTGGTGGTGTTCCTGCCCCTGTTCGCCTTCGAGGGGGTGGAAGCGAAGATGTTCGTGCCCATGGCTATCAGCATCATGCTTGCCATGACCGCCGCCGTACTGGTGGCGCTGATCGTGGTGCCGGCACTGGCCGGGTTCCTGTTCCGTAATGGCGTGGAAGAAAAACCCAACAAACTGATGCAGTGGCTGGAAGCCCGCTATCGCACCCTGCTGGGCAAAGCCATGCAGGCCCGTAAAGTGGTGGTCGGTGGAGCGGTGGGTTTGTTTGCCCTGGCGCTGGCTACCACGCCGTTTATTGGCACTGAATTCGTGCCCGTACTGGAAGAGGGGACGTTGGCGTTACGTGTGACGCTGGCGCCGTCCTCCAGCCTTGATACTGCGTTGGACGTGGGGAAAAAACTGGAGAAGGAAATCATGGCCTTCCCGGAAGTCACCTACGCGCTCAGCCGGGTAGGGCGTGCCGAAATCGGTGGCGACCCGGAACCGGTGAGCAACGTGGAAATCTATATCGGTCTCAAGCCTGTAGATGAATGGGAGAGCGCCAGCAATCGCCTTGAGCTACAGGAAAAGATTCAGCAGAAACTGGAAAAACACCCCGGCCTGCTGCTCAACTTTTCCCAGCCCATCGCCATGCGCGTGGACGAACTGCTCTCCGGCGTAAAGGCCCAGCTCGCCATCAAACTGTTCGGCCCGGATCTCGACGTGCTGCAGGAGAAAGGCGAAGCCATCACCCAGGCCGTCAAGGAAGTGGAGGGTGCCACCGACGTGCAACTGGAACAGATCGCCGGGGAAGCCCAGCTGGTGGTCACCCCGGACCGCAACGCCCTCAGCCGTTACGGCCTGAGTGTGGATCAGGTCATGGACCTGGTCAGCAACGGCCTGGGCGGCGGCAGCGCCGGGCAGGTGATCAATGGCAACGAACGCTACGATATCTACGTGCGCCTGGAGCAAAACGCCCGCATGGACGCCGAAGCCATCCGCAACCTGCGCCTCAAAGCCGCCGACGGTGCCTGGGTGCGCCTCATGGATGTGGCAGACGTATCCCTGGTCTCCGGCCCGCCACAGATCAGCCGCGATGACGTGCAACGCCGCGTGGTTATCCAGGCCAATGTGGCTGGTCGCGACATGGGCTCCGTAGTGGCCGACATCCAGCAGGCCATCGACAGCGACGTCGACCTGCCCGCCGGCTACAGCGTGGACATCGGCGGCCAATACGAAAACCAGCAGCGTGCCCAGCAACGCCTGGCCATGGTGGTGCCCGTGGCCGTGGGCCTGATTGCCCTGCTGCTCTACTTCGCCTTCGGTTCCGTGGCCCAGGCGGCTCTCATTCTGGTCAATGTGCCCCTGGCCCTCATCGGCGGCATCCTCGCCCTGGCGATCAGCGGCCAATACCTGTCCGTGCCCAGCTCCGTGGGCTTTATCACCCTGTTCGGGGTGGCGGTGCTCAATGGTGTGGTCATGGTAGAAGCCATCAATCATCGGCTTCGTGATGGCGAAGCGCTGGAGACCGCGATCTTCGAAGGCGCCGTATCCCGCCTGCGCCCGGTATTGATGACCGCGCTCACTTCCATGCTGGGGCTGATTCCCATGTTGCTGGCCACCGGCGTGGGCAGTGAAGTGCAGCGGCCGCTGGCGGTGGTGATTGTGGGTGGGCTGGTATCGGCCACGGCGTTGACGTTGTTGGTGTTGCCGAGTCTTTATGGGGTGTTTTCTAAGGGAAACGTCGAGGATCTAAGGCGGTGAGGCGGGCGATTTGACCAGTTATGAAGACTGTTTAATAATCAAGTCACAACTCACCCCTCGCAGGCATTATTAAGTTGATGTTTGCCTGGGGCGGAAAAGCCGCCGGTTTGGCGGCTTTTTCATTTAAGTTCATTGTGATTGATGCTGATTGTTTGACGCACTAAGGAAAAATAAGGGACACCCATAAATTGGAAGATCTCCTACGCTGAAAATGCACGATGTCTGATACTTGACTGTCTTTAAGGTCAGTACATTGATGTCATGGATAAGCAAGGAGGCGCTCCATGACTCGTGCTCGCTATACCCAGGTTTCTCTGGACTCCACTCCCTACTATCACTGCATCTGTCGCTGTGTGCGGCGAGCCTTTCTGTGTGGTCAGGACCACTATTCCGGCCAGGATTACGAGCATCGCCGCCAATGGGTGGTGGATCGCCTTGCGGTGCTGGGCGAGGTGTTTGCCATTGATCTCTGTGCCTATGCGGTAATGTCCAATCACTATCACGTTGTTGTTCGGCTCAATCAGAAGCAGGCGCAGGCCTGGTCCGATACTGAAGTCGCTGAGCGATGGATGCGGTTATTCAGTGGGCCACTGATTGTGAAGCGCTGGCTGAGCGGGAAGTCAGCGGATGGTGAGGCATTGAAAGCGCTTGAGATCGTCGGCCAATGGCGGGAGCGGCTTTATGATCTTGGCTGGTTCATGAAATGCCTGAATGAATACCTCGCCCGGCGGGCGAATGAAGAGGATTGCTGTAAGGGACGCTTCTGGGAAGGTCGTTACAAGTGCCAGGCGTTACTGGATGAAAAGGCGCTATTCCAGTGTATGGCCTATGTGGACCTCAATCCTGTTCGGGCGGATATGGCCAGTACTCCTGAAGCTTCGGATTATACCTCGGTGAAACAACGAGCCAGCGAGGTTAAGTGTCGCCACGCAACGAAGAAAATGCCTCGCCTGCTACCGATGGTGGATAGTGAGACAGTGGAAGTTGAAGACGATGATACGGTTTGCCGTTTTCGGTTGATGGACTATCTGGAGCTCGTGGACAGTACGGGAAGGGCGGTGCGTGTAGACAAGCGTGGTGCAATCTCGGAGCGAGCCGCAGGGGTTCTGGATCGCCTTGGTATTGATGAAAGAGCCTGGCTGCGGCATATGCAGCCGCGCAAGCAGAGACTGCCTGTTGCGGTCGGCAGCCTGGAAAGATTGAAAGCCTATGCCGCCTCGACAGGCCGTAAATGGGTGTCGGGACAAAACCTAATCGCATGCTGATTGATGAGGATTTCTTTTGATTAAATTTATGCGTGTCCCGAATTAGAATGCCTGCCCCTCCACGAGCCCCGGTCGCCAGGGCGTGTTCAGGGTGTCGATAACTTTCTGCTCGGTGTCGTCCTGATCGAACTGATGCAGTTTCACCAGTATCGTTGCGCCTTCCTTGCCGATGCGCGGAGTGTGAGAGGTGTCAATAGGATTGCGCACGTAGGTGCCTGCCGGGTAGTCCTGATGTTCATCCGAAAATACCCCCTCCAATACCAAAAATTCTTCACCACCATTATGGGTGTGTGATGAGAACGCACTGTGCGGGGCATACCGCACGATGGAGG
>NZ_ARXU01000018.1 GCF_000756655.1 Alcanivorax jadensis T9 | reverse complement strand
CTTAGGCTCAGTGCACCCTACGGGAGTTCTTCTAAACGCAAGAGGCCGCGCTCAACGGTTGGACGCGGCCTCTTTGCCTTCCTTTTGCTAGGCGTCAATCCGCGACGCTGTCAACTGTTCACTGTCAACTGAACTAGAACCGCGCCTGCATGCTCAGCCAGTAGCTGCGGCGGGCATCCTTGTTGTTGTAGTCGTCAAAGTAAACCGGCTCGAAGCCACCCATGCCATCATCTTCAAATGCGGTGTCATAGGTAGTGAAGTCTTCGTCCAGCAGGTTGTTGACCCGGGCGGTAAAGGTGAGCGTGTCATTCATGGCCCAGCGTGCACCCAGGTGGAAGATTTCATAATCTTTCCAGTACTCGCCGCCGCTGGAATCGGTGTTGAGACCGCTGCGACCAAAGCCGCGGAAACGGTCGTGCCGTCCTTCCATGGTCAGGTACATGCCGAAAGTCTGAGTGGTCTGCCAGTCCAGGGTGGCATTGACCATGTGCTTGGCAGTGCCAGTCAGCGGGTAACCTTTCTGGTCTCCACTCTTCTGTTCGCTATCGATATAGGTGTAGTTCATCTTTAGCGCCCAGCGCGGCAGGAACTGGTAACGACCGGCCACTTCCACACCCTTGATTTCCGCCTTGTCCACATTCACCGGCTGGGTAACGATGCCGCCCAGGGAGTCGTAGGCGCCCAGATCCACACAGGGTTTCTGCCCCCCGTTGGCAGAGCACAGCGCGCTGTCCTGGCGCACAATCTTGTCTTTGAAATCGTTCTGGAAATAGGTCACGTTGAAGTTATGACGATTGACGCTCTCCCAGTACAGGGCGATTTCGGAGTTAACGCTGGTTTCCGGTTCCAGGTCCGGGTTGCCCACCCAGGGCAGCGTGCCCTGACGGCCGAAACCGGTAATCCCTGAATACAGATCGGTGGTCTTGGGCGTCTTGTAGCCGGTACTGACGCCCCCCTTCACGGTCCAGGCGGGCGTCAGTTCATAAACGCCATAAAGGCGTGGGCTGAGTTGATCGCCAAAGGTTTCATGGTTGTCGTAACGGACACCGGCGGTAAGCGTAAAGGGATCCACCGGGGTCCAGTTATCCTCGGCAAACAGGGCCCACATGTTGTGGTCGGAAACCCGGCCGCTACGACCTTCCTCAAGACCGAACACGCCATCTTCCAGTTCGCCACGAATCACCTGGGTACCCAGCACAGCAAAGTGCTGGGCATTCACCGGTAGTTCCAGCTTGCCATCCAGTCGCCACTCCCGGCTTTCCAAGGTGCGCGCCGGGCGCGGCAGAAAAGCCGCTTCCAGTTCCTGATTCGTGGCCCCATTGGTAACCATCTGATCGTACTGGTCACGCTCCGCCGCCGTCAGCGGCAGGGTGCGGCCCTTGTTGTTGGTCGCCAGGTGCGTAAGGGAAACGGTGCTGTAGCCGATATCCCAGTCCCCTTCATGGGTCAGCGCGACCTGGTCACGGGTGAATTCCTGATTCTTGGCATAGCCGGCCATGGGCAGACGGTCCACGCTGTCCTGGGTGCCGACCTGGCTCTTGTCATTGTTGTACACCTGCTCGGACTGGTCGTAATCCAGCGAGATACGCTGGTTGTCCACTGGCGTCCAGCGGAGGGTGAAGCCACCGGCAATGTCCTTGTTGCGCACCGTAGCGCCACCACCGCCAAAGCCCAGCTCCCGATCGACAACCGTTCCATCCGGCGCAATGGCGGGATCAAACTGCGGATCGGACGCCTGCTGGTCATAGAGACTGCCGCGCAGGGCCAGACCCAGCTTGCCGGGCACCAACGGGCCGGAAACATACAGGTCGGTAGTCACGTCATTGCCGAACTCGCTCTGTTCCTGAAAGGTGCCACCCACGGTAATGCTGGCCGCCGGCTGGTCGAAGTTCTTCTTGGTAATGATATTGATCACCCCACCCATGGCATCGGCACCATAGAGCGTGGAGGCCGGACCACGGATCACCTCGATGCGCTCAATGGCATCCATGGGCGGAATATGGTTGAACTGGTTGCCACCGAAGTTGTTCGGGTAGATGTCACCATGATTATTCTGGCGACGCCCGTCGATCAGGATCAGGGTGTAATCCGAGCCCATACCGCGCATGGAAACAGAGGCCTGGCCGGTCTTGTCGCGGGTTTCCCCCACATCCACCCCTTCCAGCTCACGCACCGCATCGACCACCGACGTAAACGGGCGGCTGTGCAGCTCCTGCTCACCAATCACGGAAATGCTGGCCGGAGCCTCAGAGATCTTCTGTTCGAAACCGGCAGCGGACACCACATTGATCGCTTTCAGCTCATGGCTCTGCCCGTTTTGCTCAGCCGCCGCCGATGCTGTCGTGATAGCCAGGGCCAAGGTTGCCAGCAAGGTACGCCGTGGTAGTGCTACCAGAGTCGTTATCATTACATCCCCCGTTCGTTCCGTTAATCGGTATAGAAGCGGCGGCATTCTGCTGTTATTGAGAATCAATATCAAACAATAACGGATCTCAAAATGGTAAAGATTGTAAGGCCCCAGCATTCACGGGAACTCTCAAGACGCCCGGGAACGCATGATGCCTACCCTTGCTGCTTGGCCGCTGGCGCCGGATTCCCGGTCCCAATAGTCACACTCTGCTCGTTGACCGTTACATTGCTCACTGATACATTCGGTTAACTTGACGTCGTCCAGATCTGGCGTCGCCATCTTTCAGGAGTGCCTTATGACAACCACAGCCACGGTGACCAGCCAGGGTGTCAATCTGCAGGTCTATACCTTTGGGGACAGCAGCAAGGTGCCGGTGGTACTGGTTCATGGTTACCCTGACAATCACAGTATCTGGCAACCGGTGGCGGATCGGCTGGCGAAGAAGTACTTCGTGATCAGCTACGACGTACGCGGTGCCGGTGCCTCCGACGCGCCCCGCAAGCGGGCGGATTACCGCATGAGCCTGCTGTCTGCGGATCTGGCGGCAGTGGTGGACGCCACTGTCCCCGGGCGGGATTTTCATCTGGTGGGACACGACTGGGGCTCCATCCAGAGCTGGGAATCTGTCACCGCCGAAGGGCCGCTCAAGGCACGCATCAAGTCCTACACCACTATCTCCGGCCCTTGCCTGGATCACATGGGCCACTGGATGCGCCGGCGCACCCTGAACCTGTCTCCTTCCGCCAAGACCAAGGTGTTCAAGCAGGTACTCAGTTCCTGGTACATCGGTTTCTTTCACTTGCCAGTACTGGCCCCCGGTGCCTGGCAGGGAGGCCTGGACAAGCTCTGGCCCCGCTATCTGAAGCACCGCGAGAATGTGCAGGAGCCGGAAGCCAACCCCACCCAGGGCAAGGACGGCAAGCACGGCGTGCAGCTGTACCGCGCCAACTTTCGCAACAAGCTGATCAACCCGGAAGCCCGCCACGCTCCCTGTCCGGTACAGCTGATCGTGCCCACCCGTGACAACTATGTGGGCACCCAGCTTTTTGAAGACCTGCACGAGTGGGTGGACGAGCTGTACCGCCGCGATATCAATGCCAACCACTGGGTACCGCTGAGCCACCCGGACACTCTGGCTGCCTGGATTGGCGATTTCGTGGCCGGCGTGGAAAACGGCAATATGCCGGGCGCCCTGCAGCATGCCCGCGTTCGCCCGGAAAGACTGGGCCTGCCGCTGTACGGCAAAACCGCCGTCATCACCGGCGCAGGTTCCGGCATTGGCCGTGCCACCGCCCTGCGCTTTGCCGCTGAAGGCGCCGATGTGGTGTGCGTGGATATTGATGAAGAGAGCGCCAAGAGCACCGCCGAACAGGCCCGCGAACTGGGCGCCGCAGCCTGGCCGCGCAAGGTGGATGTGGGGTCAGCCCAGGCCATGCAGCGCCTGGCCAGCTGGACGGGCAAGGAACTGGGTGGCGCGGATATCGTCATCAATAACGCCGGCATCGGCATGGCCGGTGGCGTACTGGAGACTTCCAGCAAAGACTGGGAGCGCCTGCTCAAGGTCAACCTGTGGGGCGTGATCCATGGTTCACGATTGTTTGCCCAGCAGATGATCGACGGCCACCGCAGGGGCCACATCATCAACGTGGCGTCCGCCGCCGCCTTCGCCCCCAACCGCAAGCTGGCCGCCTACTCCACCAGCAAGGCCGCGGTGCACATGCTCAGCGAATGCCTGCGTGCGGAGCTGGCCGAGCACCATATCGGCGTCACCTCGATTTGCCCCGGCTTTGTCGCCACCGGCATTGCCAACAGCACCGTCTATGCCGGCCTTGGCGACGAAGAACAAGCGGACAAGCGAGCCAGGGCCGATGCCCTGTACAAGCGCCGCAACTTTTCCCCGGACCAGGTGGCCACCGCCATTTTCGACGCCGTGCTGAATAACCCGGCCCTGTCCCTGGTGGGTGCCGAAGCCTGGACCACCCGACTGCTCAGCCGCTTTGCCCCGGTGCTCTCCCGGCAAGTAGCGCGTCTGGACATTACCGCCTGAATTGATGACGTGTTGACCATAACAACGGGAGAACAACAGCCATGAACAGCCCTGTGCGCCATCAACTGAAAGCCCGCCGTGTGCAGTTCGATTTCGACGCGACGCCACTGCACTGGCTAAAGGATGATCCCTTTTCCACCTATATCATCAACGGCATCCATCTGCTGCTACCCGCCGGAGAACTGTGGTTTTGCCGGGTCTACAACCAGGCATTACCCCTGGTCACCGATGACCAGCTGCGCGCCGACGTGGAAGGCTTTATCCGTCAGGAAGCCGTGCACTCCCGGGCCCACAGCAAGGCCCAGCTTTATCTGGAACGCCATGGGCTGAGTGTGGATGAGTACGTGCAGCGGGTGGAGTGGCTGTTCGGCACCTTCCTCGGCGAGGCTCCCTTCGGGATGAAATTCCTGCAGCGCAAGGCGATTCAGAAACAGTGGCTGGTATTGCGGGTGGGGCTGATCGCCGCCATCGAGCACTTCACCGGTGTACTCGGCCAGTGGGCCATGGACAACGACACCTGGGAAGAAAACGGCGACCCGGCCATGGTGGATCTGTTCAAGTGGCACCTGGCGGAAGAGGTGGAGCATCGCACGGTAGCCTTCGACCTGTTCGAACACCTGTGCAAGACACAGCTCGGCTTCTACGTGAGCCGTCAGGCACTGATGGCCATCGTGTTTCCGTTGTTCATCTACTTCATTTCCGAGGGCGGCCGCAGCCTGGCCCGTCAGGACCCGGACCCAAGCGTGCGCAAAATGGGCCGTACCCTGATACCGCAATTGCTGATGCAACTGGAACAGACCGGCAAGCGCACCGAGAACGTGCCCACCTTCACCTTCCTGGTCAACGCCACCCTGCGCTGGCTGTCACCCCGCTTCCACCCGATCCACGAAGGCGACACGGAACAGGCGCTGGCCTACCTGGCACGCTCACCTGCAGCAAAAGCAGCGGCGGTGCACTGAAACGTCATCCCACAAAGCGCCTGCCCGGGCGTGATCCCGGCAGGCTCGAAGCGATGACAAAAATCAAAAACGAGTGACGAGGTTCGAGTAACGAAAAACCTTTCGCTCTTCGCAACTCGTAACTCGCCGTTTAGCCTCTACATCGGCACCTTGTCGAACCAGGGTGCCGCCTCTTCCAGTTGCGCCGCCAGCGCCAGCAGCTTGCCTTCATCGCCATGGCCACCGACAAACTGGGACCCCAGCGGTAGGCCCGGTTTTCCTGAAGCAGAGTCACACCAATGCAACGGCACCGACATGGCCGGCACCCCGGTGACATTGGCGAACTGGGTGAAGGGCATGTATTTGAAGTTCTCCATGGCCATCTGTTCGATCATGCCGGTTTTCATCAACAGTTTTTCGCCGCCCACCTTGAGCAGCATTTTCAGGGCGCTCTGCTGCCAGCCCGGAGTGGCCATTTCCCCGATTCGTGCGGGGGGCATGGCCAGCGTCGGCGTCAGCCAGAAATCGTACTGCTCCAGGAAGGTATCCAGGGCGATCATGTACTGCTGCCAACGGGTCTGACATTTCACGTATTCATGGGCAGGCGTCGCGCGGCCAAAGGCGGCAATGGCCAGGGTATCTAGCTCGAACCCTTCGTCACCACAGCCGGTCAACGCCTTCACTTCATCAACCTCGGCGGCACATTGACCAAACCAGACGGAGAGCCAGTCCATGCACATCTGTTTGGCATCCATTTGCGGCTCGGCCTCGACCACCTCGTGGCCCAGCTCCCGTAGCAGGGCCACGGTTTTCTCCACCGCTTTGACGGCTTCAGGATCCACCGGTGTGCCCAGCGGCGACGCCGTGGAAAAACCGATTCGCAGGGTCCCGGGACGGGATGCCGCAGCCACTTGATAGGGCTGCGCCGGCGGCGCGATCTGGAACAGGCTGCCGCGCTCATCCCCGTGAGTGAGGTCCAGCAGGAGCGCACTGTCACGCACCGAGCGGGTCAGCACATGGTTCACCGCAATGCCGTGCATGGCTTCGGTAAAGGTGGGCCCCCAGGGAGTGCGCCCGCGACCGGGCTTGAGTCCGAACAGGCCGCAGCAGGCTGCCGGGATGCGGATACTGCCACCACCGTCATTGGCGCCGGCTACAGGCACCACCCCGGACGCCACCATGGCGGCAGAGCCACC
Source organism: Alcanivorax jadensis T9 (assembly GCF_000756655.1). Lineage (GTDB taxonomy): Bacteria > Pseudomonadota > Gammaproteobacteria > Pseudomonadales > Alcanivoracaceae > Alcanivorax > Alcanivorax jadensis. The sequence continues at coordinate 41,202 of NZ_ARXU01000018.1, read as the reverse complement.
GGATGAACCACCGGGGGTATGGTCCGGGTTCCAGGGGTTGCGGGCCGGGCCATAGGAATCCGGCTCGGTGATCCCCTTGGCGCCGAACTCCGGGGTATTGGTGCGACCGAAGGGCACCAGACCAGCGGCCTTCCAGCGGGCCACCAGGGTGGAATCCTGATCCGCGCGGATATCGTTTTTCTTGCGCGCCTTGTTACCCTGATAGCTGGGCGCCCCTCCCATTTCCTGAAACAAGTCCTTCACCAGCATGGGCACCCCGGCCAGGGGGCCTTCCAGCGGTGAGGCGGCGCGCGACCGGGCCTGCTCGTAAAGGGGAATAATCAGACCATTCAGGGAGGGATTCACCTGCTCCGCCCTGGCGATGGCAGTCTCCAGCAACTCGCTGGCAGCGACCTCGCCCTTACCCACCAGCTCCGCCAGCCCCATGGCATCAAATTGGCGATATTCCTCGAACTTCATGCGTGTGCTCTCCCGAAAACGTTATCGTTTTTTGCGACGGTCGCAAGGCGACAATCCGGTTACTGTGGCATAGTCTGCCCTGCCAAGTGGGCCAAAGCTTGTGTGTTTACGTTGTAGGGGCAAAGCATGAAAGCGATCGGTTTCAACCAACCCAGAACCATTGATGATGTACACGCGCTGGAAGATATCCAGCTGGACTTGCCGTCTCCCGGTCCCCGGGATCTGCTGGTGTCTGTACAGGCGGTATCCGTGAACCCCATCGACACCAAACTGCGCCAGCGTCCGGTGGACCAGGGCGGCTATCGGGTACTGGGATTTGATGCCGCCGGGGTGGTTGAGGCAGTGGGCGCCGAGGTGAAGAATTTTCAGGCAGGCGACCGGGTCTGGTATGCCGGCGCCCTGCAGCGTCAGGGCAGCAATGCCCAATACCAGTGTGTGGACGAGCGCCTGGTGGCAAAAAAACCGGACAGCCTGGGCATGCAGGAAGCTGCCGCCCTGCCCCTGACCGCCATCACCGCCTGGGAAGCCCTGGAAGACCAGCTCGGTTTCCGGCCCGGCGAATGCGAAGGAAAAAGTCTGCTGGTAATCGGCGGCGCCGGTGGCGTGGGCTCCATCGCCATCCAGCTGGCCGCCCACCATTTTGGGCTGACCGTGATTGCCACCGCCGGGCGCGAGACCTCCGCCAACTGGTGCCAGGCCATGGGCGCCCATCAGGTGGTGGATTACCGCAAGGAACTGCTGCCGCAACTGGAGTTGCTCGGTCACCCCCAGGTGGACGGCATCCTGGTCACCCAGAGCCTGGACGAATACTGGCACAGCGCCTGCCAGGCGGTGGCCCCGTTCGGTGGCATCTGCGCCATCGTCGATGCCCGTGCCCCCCTGGACCTGAACCCCCTGAAACCGAAAAGCGCCCGCTTCTGCTGGGAGTTCATGTTCACCCGCGCCATGTTCGCCGCAACCATGCAGCGCCAGGGCGACATCCTCGACCAGCTCCGCACCCTGGTAGACGCCGGCACCATCCAGACCACCCTCAGCGAAGGCCTGGGCCCGATCAACGCCAACAACCTGAAAGCCGCCCACCGAAAGCTGGAAAGCGGGCAGACGATTGGCAAGTTGGTGTTGGCGGGGTGGGAAAGTAGTTAACAGTTAACATTGAATAGTTAACAGCGACGCGATTTGTTTGTGCTGTTTTTTTCAACGCAAGAGGCCGCGCTCAAACCATGGGCGCGGCCTCTTGCGTTACAGATCAAACCTCTCTTTTCACGCGCAACAGTTAACTCCCCACCACTCCCCCATCATCCCGGGTAATCACCACTGTTGCCGAGCGGGGTCGGGCGTCAGGGCATCACCGATGGACAGGCGCTGCCGGCCGGCAAGGCTTCCAGGGTGGTCAGGCAAAGAATCGGTTGGCGGGCCAGGGTCCGGTCCAGCAGCGCCGGCCAGGCCTGCGGGTTGGCCATTGGCCGCGGCAGCTTATAGCTGGGCAAAGCCTTCCAGCCACCGTCTTTATGCTCGGCCAGCACAAACTGAAAGGGGTGCAAACCCGGTACCCCCAGGCGAATATCCGTGACCAGTAACTGGTCTGGCCCGGCTTCCACATCGATGAACCCCCTGGTAAACCAGGCCAGCTTGCGCCCCGCCGGCACCTGCATGGCCTCGGCATAGTCCTGCGGCGAGCGGGGGAAGGTTTCAACCGTCAGGGCATCGCCGCTATCCAGCACCCCGGTGACAATCTCCAGTCGCTGCTGCTCACCCAGCACCGTTACCCGCCACAGCAGGGTCGAAAACGGCATGGGCTGCACCAGGCGCGGCGCCTGATCCAGCCCCCGCTCCGCCAGCACTGGCATGACCCGCTGTGTCATCCATTGCTGGGCCATCATACTCCAGCAAAGATACAGGGAAGACAGCGTCAGCCCGGTGGCCAGCGCCGTCCTGGCCGGCGGCCGCCACAGGGCCCACAACACAGCAAACAGCAACGGCAGGGTATAAAGCGGATCAATGATGAAGATGCTGCTGATTGCCACCGGATCACCCAGCGGCCAGAACAGGCGGGTGCCATAGGTGGTAAAGGAATCCAGTAACGGGTGGGTCAGCAGACACAGACCGGTGAAGGCCCACCAGCGCCACAGGCTGATGGCCGGACGCCAGCGCTGAAGTACCCAGGCCAGCAACAACGAGGCGGGTAGCAACACCAGCAGGGAATGGCTGAAACCGCGATGCTCGGTGAAGTTGGCCACCGCATCGCCATAGTCGATAAGAACATCCAGGTCGGGCAAGGTGCCCAACAAGGCACCACCCAGTAATGCCGAGCGCCCCAGCGTGCGGCCCATGACCGCACCGCCCACCGAGGCACCCAGAACAACCTGCGACAAGGAATCCATCAATACGCCCCTGGCAAAATCAGTATTTTAGCTGTGACATCGCCAGCAGACCGTCAAGATGGATGCGACGATCAGACGCCCCACAAGCCCTTGAGGCTATTCAGCACCTGACCGGTGACGCCTTTGTCACCGAGAAAGCCGAGAATTTTCGGCGCGAACTGGCTGACCATCTCCGGGCTCATACCCAGCGCGCCGAACGCCTTGGTGACACCCTGCATGCTGGAAATATTGCCCAGCATGGACGACGCCACACCACCGCCTTCTCCGCCGCCAAGCAGGGATTCCAGCCCCGGCACCTTGTTAAGGACACCGCTGAACTGGTCACCGGACAGGTTGCTTTGTGCCATGGCCAGCAAGGCACCGGCACCGCCTGCGGCCTGCTGACCGGACACGTCCAGATCCGTGGACAGGGAATCGACCAGTGCCTTGGCTTCACCGGAAACGGCCATGCCGCCATTGACGCTATCCAGCGTGCTGTTGGCAGAGTCACCCGCCTTGTTGATGCCATCGTTGGCTGTCTCGGACGCCTTGTTGATGCCCGCATCGGCGCTCTCGGAAGCCTTGTCCACCGCCGCATTGGCGGAGTCCGTCATCTTCTTCAGATCGAAAGCCTGCGCCGGAGACGCCAGCACCAGACAGAAGGACACACCCAAAACCCCGATTCGAAACGTATTCATACCTGCTCCTTGATGATTGATTGCACTTCCTTGCTCCTGTAGCAGCGACAAACCTTACCGGCTCCGGGACATCAGGACCAACAGTTTATGGCAAGCCTATGACCCGTCCGGCAAACATTTTTCCAGTAGCTGCAGCAACTGTTTACGCTCCACCCCATCCAGGTTCTGCAGCAGCGAGGCAAACGCCTGCTCGCGGATTCGCTGCCCGTTGCTGACCAGCTTGGCGCCCTGCTCGGTGAGAAACAAACGCACCCGACGATGAACTGGCAGTAACGCTCTCAGTCTTCCGGTACGTTGTAATGAAAACGCGGCAGATGCCACTGATAACGAATCGCCAGCAGGCGCACCATAAAGCCTGCCGCCAACGTCACCGCCGTGGCCAACCAGACCGGCGACTGCCAGTGCAATAACAGCAGATACAGGCAGGCTGCCCCCAGCGAAACCACCGCATAAAGCTCTTTCTGGAACACCAGCGGCACCCGGTTACAGAGCAGATCGCGAATCACCCCGCCAAAGATGCCGGTAATCAGCCCGGACAAAATCGCCACCGGCGCTGCCAATCCCATATCCAGCGCCACCTTCACGCCGATCACGGTGAACACCATCAGGCCCATGGCATCCAGGATCAGAAACAGCATCCGCAAGCGGCGCATCAACGGTGCCACCCAGGTGGTGACCAGGGCCGCCATGGCAGTCAGTGCCAGATACTCCGGATGGGCCACCCAGACCAGGGGATAATGCCCCAGCAGCACATCACGAATCGAACCACCGCCCATGGCGGTGACGCAGGCCACCATCACTACACCGAACAGATCCATGCGCAGGCGCCCCGCGGCCAGGGCACCGGTCATGGCTTCGGCGGTGATGCCGATCAGATAGAGGGTTAACAACATGCGTAGAGACTCCGACTATTCAGGCCATGATGCCTGAATCCTGGCCGCGATGAATTCGACCTTGGTGACTGGCGCCACCCTGGGGAGTCCCTGAATACCGGGTAGACGCCGGCTCAGTCCTGCGGCGTCAGGCGGATGGATTGCTTGTCGATGACGATGCGGCGTTCTTTATAAAGCCCACCGATGGCCTGCTTGAAGGCGTTCTTGCTGCAACGGAAAGTGGCAAAGATAGCTTCCGGGCTGCTCTTGTCACCCAGCGGCAGTTCGCCACCGGCGGCTTCCAGGGCAGCCACAATCTGCTCACTCAAGCCTTCGCTCTTCAACGCTCCGGGGGGGTTCAGTGACAGGCTGATCTTGCCGTCCTCGCGCAGGCGCTGGACATAGCCGGTAACCCGCTGACCCGGCCGCAGCGGCGCGCGCAACTCCTGCTTGGCAATCATGCCCCAGGAGCGGTTATCCACCACCATCTTGTAGCCCAGATCGGTGGCATGGGCCGCCACCAGAGACACCTCGTCACCTTGCTGGTAATCGTCGCTGGTATCGTCCAGAAAGCGGTCCAACTGGGCACTGACCAGCAGCCGCCCTTCCCGGTCAGTGGTGATCATCACCAGTACCCAGTCTCCCTCGCGCACCGGCCCCTTCTGCTCGGCGAAGGGCAGCAGCAGGTCCTTGGGCATGCCCCAGTCCACAAAGGCCCCCACCTTGCTGGTGGAGACCACTTTCAGGGACGCCACCTGACCATGCTGAGCGCGAGGGGCACGCAGGCTGGCCATGGGCCGACCCTGACCATCGCTGTATAGAGTGACCAGCACACTATCGCCGGGGCCCAGATTCTGGCCTTCCACTTCCCGGGACGGCAACAGCACCTCCCCCAACGAACCGCCATCCAGTAGCAGCCCGTTATGGATCGGTTTGAGAATTTCCAGGGAGTGGCGAGCGCCAAGAGTGGGAGATGCGGTCATGGTTCGGGCCTGGTTGTTGTAAGGGTGCGGGTCGCTGTGGGTGTGCGCTCATGTTTCAGGTTCGATTTTGTGAAACCTGTCGAGTTCTGGAATTCCTGATCGCCCTGCGGGCGATTTCCTTGCTACGCAAGGTTCGCGGCTCAAGCGCCGCTCCTACAGTGGCTTCGTAGGAATACCGAGGTCCTAGGAACTTTCCAGACCATTTCAACCCAATCGAGCGTAGCTCGTAGCTGGCGCTGCGCGCGCTACCACATCAGGTCGTCGGGGATCGGGAAGTCCTTGTAGGGGTCATCCTCGTCCACGGCGTTATTGCCTCGCTCGTTCAGCAGCAGTACCGCAGACTCCTCACGCTGGCGAATCTTTTCTGCCACTACCGTGGGCACCAGCTCATAGCCGTCGCCCAGGGCCACAATGGCGATCTGGCCACGCTCAAGCTGAGCCTGTTGCTTGGCGGTGACCCAGGCCTTCTTGATCTTCTTGTCCTGCACAAACTGGTAGGCCACATCGCCACGCTGTCGATCCAGACGACTCTGTTCGATCATCTGTTTGATCTGGGCGGCGATTTCCTTTTTCTCGCGCTCCGCCTTGCGGGCGGCTTCACGCTGGCGATCCGATTCGGCCTTTTCCTCGCGCTGGCGTCGGGCCCGCTCGGCCGGGTCCTCCAGCTCAATCTCGCCACGCTTGGCTTGGTTGGCTTCCTGGCGTTTTTGTTGCTTGGCGCGACGGGCCTTCTTCTGGTCCGCCAGACCGGCTTTCATCAATTGTTCTTGCAGGGAATTGGCCATCTTGCTCTCCGAACTCAACGGCGATTCTGGGTTAACGGGGACGCAGGCGGCACCCCCAGCAGCGGCTGGGCACGGTGGAACCGGGCATCGTAGCCAGGCTGCCAGGGGAACACGCCCTTGGTATCGGGCCACACCATCTGCAGTGCCGGGTACGGCGCAGGCAGGCTCTGGTAGAACCAGTTGGCGAAGCCCAGGTATTCCTTGTAATGCGGGAAGGCCACCGGCAGAAACATGACTTCCAGGCCATCGGCGATATCGTTATACAGGCGATATGGCTGATAGGGCTTGTTCAGACCACGAATCCGCACGGCGGCACTGTCCAGCAGGCGGCTCGCCAGGGAATCCTTGAGCCCCAGCACGATCAGTTCCGGGTGATTCAGATTGAGGAAATGCCCCACACTGAACGTGAAACCAGGCTGACCATCGCCACCGGCCACCGCAAAATGGTGCCATCCCTTGCGCTGGATATCCGCCAGCAGGTCTTTGTCTTGTGCATCTTCCGGTGCCGGGTAGCGGAACGTCCCGGGCATTTCATCTAGAAACATAGGTCACTGTCAGCAGGAGCAGGGCCTAACCTGCCGAGCCCCGGCGAATGAATCGTCATTGTTGTGGGCATGGTACCAGAATCCCTGTGGACTTGGTGACACCCTTGTAGACCTGCAATACTGACCTTTCACTCACTAGCAGGAGTTTCCATGAAACGCATCAGTCTCCTGGCAGCCGGTTTACTGGCCGCCCCCCTGGCCTGGTCTGCACCAGGTATTGCCGTTTATGGCGGCGGTTATAGCTGGGACACCGAGTTTGAGGGCACAGTGGCCTCCGGTGGTGAAGATATCCGCATGCAGGATGATCTGGGCTTTGATGAAGCCAACCAGCAGGTACTCTATCTCGGCGTGGAACATGCCGTACCGTTGATTCCCAATGTGCGGGTGCGCAGCCTGGATCTCTCAGATGACGCCAGTAATCGCCTGCAACGCAACATTACCTTCAATGGCCGGACATTTTTGGCTACCACCGAGGTCGCAACCGATATCGATCTGGATATCCTCGACGGCACGCTCTACTACACACCGCTGGATAATGCCCTGAAAGTGAATCTGGGGGTGACCGTCCGCAAGATCGAGGGCAGCATCAACCTGGACAACCTGCTGGTCAGCACCACCAAGAACTTCGACGAGACCCTGCCCATGCTGCATGCCTCTGGCCGACTCAACCTGCCGGTGCCTGGCGTCTATGTCGGTGGCGAGATCGATACGATCAGCTACGACGGCAACACCTTGCGGGATCTGACCGCTCGTATCGGCTGGCGTTCGGATTTCCTGCTTGGCGTGGAGCTGGGCTACAAGCACATGGACCTGAAGCTGGATGATGTCAGCGACCTGGATGCGGACCTGGATATGGGCGGCCCCTATCTGGCGGCCTCACTGAGTTTCTAACGGACTGTCACCGACAAGGCATTGACCCTGGCCTCTGCAGAGGCAGGGACAATGCCTCTCTCAGTTAAGTCTGGTTACTCGCTACCAGCGCGCTCAGCGGGTTGTGCACTCCCCTCGCTTTCCTGTTCTGCCATCTGCACCAGTCGCGCGTCCTTCTGCGCCCACAGATCACTGACCCACTGCTGCATTTCTGCCCGGAAAACCGGGTCTTCCTGATAATCGCTACGCCATAGCGCCGGCTCCAGGGGGCGAGTCTGTACATCCACCACGACCCGATCCACCCGGCCGCATAACAAATCCCAGAACCCCGGTGGCGCCCCTGCCGGATAGAGGATGGTCACATCCAGTATGGCATCCAGATTGTCACCCAAAGCGGCCAGCACAAAGGCCACACCACCAGCCTTGGGCTTGAGAAGATGCCGGTAGGGGGACTGCTGGTTATCATGCTTGGCAGCAGTAAAGCGGGTGCCTTCCAGAAAGTTCACCACCGTCACCGGTATGCCCTGGAATTTTTCACAGGCCTGCCGGGTGATCTCCAGATCCTTGCCTTTGAGGTGGGGGTATTTCTCCAGAAACGCCTTGCTGTAGCGTTTCATGAAGGGGTAATCCAGCGCCCAGAATGCCAGCCCCAGAAACGGCACCCAGATCAGCTCTTTCTTGAGGAAGAACTTGAAGTAAGGCGTCTGGCGATTGAACGCCTGAATCAACGCAGGGATATCCACCCAGGACTGATGGTTGCTGACCACCAGATAAGAGGTGTCACCGCGCAAATCCTCCACACCACGAATCTCCCACTGGGTGGGTGTCATCAACGCAAAGATGGCCTTGCAGATCTCGGCCCAGGTTTCCGCGATAGCCATGACTACCGAGGAACAGATCTGGCGTGCCCGCGAGCCTGGCAGAATCACCTTGAGTAGCGCCACCAGCATCATGGGGCCAATCAGTATCAGAGTATTGAGCAGCAATAATAGTGCGGTGATAACGCCCGTGATCGTGGCAGCCATGACGATGCTCCTACTCTTTTTCCTCTCAGAGAGTGTATTAAACCCGGTTCTCGCCATCACGCAAGTCTGTGTACCCGTCCCGGTTGTCGACAGCTTGAGACTGTCGATAACCGGGACACAAAAAAACGGCACGCTGTTGAGCGTGCCGCTTTTTGTTCACCGGTAAAAAGCGCTACTCGCCTTTACGCTCCACGGCCATCTGGTCCACGTTCTGGAATCCACGTGGCAACTTGGCGCCACGGCGGCCCCGCTCCCCGTAGTAGTGCTCCAGATCGCTGGCCTTGAGAGTCAAATGACGTTTGCCGGCATGGATGGTGAGCGCATCCTGCGGCCCCAGCACCTGCATGTCCTGCACAAACTCCACCCGATCCGCTACCCGTGCACCGGGGATGGACATCATCTTGTTACCCTTGCCCCGTGCCATTTCTGGCAATTCCTTCACCGGGAACACCAGCAGACGGCCCTCGTTGGAAACCAGCGCAATCAGATCATCGTCGGTGGAGGCAATCGGTTTCGGCGGCAGAACCTTGGCCCCCTTGGGTACCGACAGCACCGTCTTGCCCGCCTTCTTGTTGGCCAGCAGATCCCCGTAGCGCACCACGAAACCGTAACCGGCATCGGTGCTCATCAGATAGGCATCCTTGTCCTTGCCCATCACCGCTGCCATGAAGCTGGCCCCGGACGGAGGACTGACCCGACCGGACAGGGGCTCGCCCTGACCACGGGCACTGGGCAGGGTATGGGCCGGCAGGGAATAACTGCGACCGGTGCTGTCGATAAAGCACACCGGCTGATTGGACTTGCCCTGGGCCGAGGCCTTGTACTTGTCCCCAGCCTTATAGCTGAGGCCGGCCACATCGACCTCATGGCCCTTGGCAGAACGCACCCAGCCCTTCTCGGACAGCACCACGGTCACCGGATCGGCGCTGACCAGATCGGTTTCATCCAGAGCGGAAGCTGCATCACGCTCTACCAGCGGCGAACGACGGTCGTCGCCGTACTTGTCGGCGTCTTCCTGCAGTTCCTTGGCCACCAGTTTTTTCATTTTCGCCATGGAGCCCAGAGTGGTTTCCAGGTACTCACGCTCTTCGTTGAGCTCGTCCTGCTCGCCACGGATCTTCATTTCTTCAAGCTTGGCCAAATTGCGCAGCTTCAAGTCGAGAATGGCTTCTGCCTGGCGATCGGAAATCCCGAAGCGCTCCATCAGTACCGGTTTGGGTGCGTCTTCGGTGCGGATGATATGAATCACTTCATCGATATTAAGGAAGGCTACCAGCAGACCTTCCAGGATGTGCAGACGTTCCAGCACCTTGTCGAGACGGTGCTGCAGACGCCGGCGCACGGTGACCATGCGGAACTGCAGCCACTCGTTGAGAATCATATCCAGGCTTTTTACCTGCGGCCGGCCATCAATGCCGATCATGTTCAGGTTCACCCGATAATTTTTTTCCAGATCCGTGGTGGCAAACAGATGGCTCATCAACTGGGCAGTATCCACCCGGTTGGAACGCGGCGTAATCACCAGACGCGTGGGGTTTTCGTGATCCGATTCGTCGCGCAGATCACTGACCATGGGCAGCTTTTTCTTCTGCATCTGGTCGGCGATCTGTTCCAGCACCTTGGCGCCGGACACCTGGTAGGGCAAGGCAGTCACAACGATGTCACCTTCCTCGCGCTCATACACGGCACGCTGCTTGAGCGACCCCTTCCCTTCCGCATACATGCGGATGATGTCGTTCTGGGAAGTAATCACCTCCCCCTCGGTGGGGAAGTCCGGCCCCTTGATGTACTGCATCAGGTCGTCCAGTGACGCACCCGGGTCCTTGAGAAGATGAATACAGGCGTTGGCCACTTCACGCAGGTTGTGCGGCGGAATATCGGTGCTCATGCCTACCGCGATACCGGTAGTGCCGTTGAGCAACACATTGGGCAAACGCGCCGGCAGCAGCTTGGGCTCGTCCATGGTGCCGTCAAAGTTGGGCACCCATTCCACCGTGCCCTGGCCCAGCTCGGCAAGCAGCACTTCCGCATAAGGAGCCAGCTTGGATTCGGTATAACGCATGGCAGCAAACGACTTCGGGTCATCTGCACTCCCCCAGTTACCCTGACCATCCACCAGCGGATAGCGATAACTGAATGGCTGCGCCATCAGCACCATGGCCTCGTAACAGGCAGAGTCACCATGGGGGTGATATTTACCCAGTACGTCACCTACGGTACGCGCGGATTTCTTGTACTTGGAGGTTGCCTTCAGCCCCAGCTCACTCATGGCGTAAACAATACGCCGCTGCACCGGTTTCAGACCGTCACCAATATTGGGCAAGGCCCGATCAAGAATCACGTACATGGAATAATCCAGGTACGCTTTTTCGGTGTATTCCCTTAGGGGAAGACTTTCAAATTCATCAGCCATTTGTTCAATGCCTTCTTATTTACCCAGCACCGGTAAGTGCCGATAGGCCATACATTCTTTTCGGCGCAAGGAGTTGCAAGTTTCAAGTTGAAAGTTACAACGCGAGGCCGTGTCGTTGTTCGCTGGACGGTATGCGTTTCGCGCTGGCCATTAACGATGGTTCGCGTGCACGACCTTGCCGGCTTGTACGTTTTGTTCCGCGCCTTGCAACTTGAAGCTTTCAACTTGCCACTCAAATCTCCGCCAGATTACCTTTCTCTTCCAGCCAGATTTTGCGATCGGAGGCGCGCTTCTTGCTCAGCAACATATCCATAAGCTGGTGGGTGTCGTCGCCGCCGGTCACATCCAGGCGCACCAGTCGGCGGGTATCTCGCGCCATGGTGGTTTCACGCAATTGCAGCGGGTTCATTTCACCCAGGCCCTTGAAGCGGGTGACGTTGACCTTGCCGCGCTTCTTTTCCGCCTTGATACGGTCCAGCACGCCTGCACGCTCTTCCTTGTCCAGGGCATAGTAAACCTCCTTGCCCACGTCGATGCGGTACAGCGGTGGCATGGCCACAAACACATGGCCGTTTTTCACCAGTGCCGGGAAGTGGCGCAGGAACAGAGCACAGATCAGGGTGGCGATATGCAGGCCGTCGGAATCCGCATCGGCAAGGATGCACACCTTGCCGTAACGCAGGGCGCTCAGATCATCGCTGCCCGGTTCAATACCCAGTGCCACGGCGATATCGTGAATTTCCTGGCTGCCCAGCACTTCGGCGGAGTCCACTTCCCAGGTGTTCATGATCTTGCCGCGCAGAGGCATGATGGCCTGGTAGACCCGGTCCCTGGCCTGCTTGGCAGAACCGCCCGCCGAGTCCCCTTCCACCAGGAAGATTTCACTCTGGGAAGGATCATCGCTGGTACAGTCGGCCAATTTGCCGGGCAATGCCGGGCCACTGGTGACTTTCTTGCGGGTGACTTTCTTGGCAGCGCGCAGACGCTTCTGGGCGTTGTTGATGCACAGGTCCGCCAGCTTCTCTGCCTCGTCGGTGTGCTGATTCAACCACAGGGAGAAGGCATCCTTGACCACACCAGACACGAACGCGGCGGTCTGCCGGGAGCTGAGACGCTCCTTGGTCTGGCCGGCGAACTGCGGGTCCTGCATCTTGACGCTGAGCACATAGGCAACCCGGTCCCAGATATCTTCCGGGGTCAGTTTGACGCCACGGGGCAACAGGTTGCGGAATTCACAGAACTCGCGCATGGCTTCCAGCAAGCCAGAGCGAAGACCGTTTACATGGGTGCCGCCCTGGGGGGTGGGAATCAGGTTAACGTAGGATTCCTGCACCAGCTCGCCGCCTTCCGGCAGCCACATCACCGCCCAGTCCACCGCTTCGGTTTCCGCACTCATGGCGCCATTGAAGGGTTCACCCGGTACCCGCTCCCAGCCACGGCCGGATTCCAGCAGGTATTCGATCAGACCATCAGCGAATTGCCAGGTATCCGTTTCACCGCTGACCTGGTTGTCCAGGGTGACCAGCAATCCCGGGCACAACACCGCTTTGGCGCGCAGCAAATGCTTGAGTCGGGAAACGGAAATCTTCGGTGAATCGAAATACTTGGCGTCTGGCCAGAAACGCAGAATGGTACCGGTGTTGCGTTTGCCAACAGTGTCGACCACTTCCAGGTCACTGCGTTTTTCGCCGTCACCGAATTCCATCCGGTGCAGCTGGCCGTCCCGCTTCACCAGAATTTCCAGCTTGGTGGACAGGGCATTGACGACGGACACGCCTACGCCATGGAGACCACCGCTGAACTGGTAGTTGTTGTTGGAGAACTTGCCGCCGGAATGCAGCGTGGACAGGATCACTTCCACCCCGGGCTTCTTCTGCACCGGGTGCATGTCCACCGGCATGCCGCGGCCATCATCTTCCACTTCCACGCCACCATCTTTCAGCAGGGTGACCTTGATGGATTTGGCATGACCGGCCAGGGCTTCATCCACCGAGTTGTCGATGACTTCCTGGGCCAGGTGGTTGGGGCGGGAGGTATCGGTGTACATCCCCGGACGCTTGCGCACCGGGTCGAGGCCCGACAACACTTCAATATTTTCGGACGTATACGTATTGGCCATAGAGTTTCCAGAAGCGCCAGACGCATGACGCCAGACGCTGAACGCTTGGCAGGATCAAGCGTCTGGCGTCTGGCCTCGGGCATCAGGCGTGTATTTCAATACCACAAAACCGCAGTATCAGCGGAATGAAGGCGTCAAAGTTATCAAAGCCGTGGCTGCCACCCAAGCCGCAATAGCGGTGGCAGTCCCCGTAATAGTCCCAGCCGTCTTCCCAGTCGAGGGTTTCATCGCCGGTCTGGGTGAGCAGAAGCAGGTTTTCCGGCTGGCTGATGGCCGGCACTTCATAGCGCTTCAGCTCGTCCAGCCAGGCCGGGTTGAATTCCCAGGCCTCGCCAGTGTGATAGTTATGCTGGATACCTGTGTATTTGTCCAGTAGTCGCCAGGGTCGAACGGCAGGATTTACGATTACCGCCTGCAAATCATGATGCTCAGCCAGCCAGGTGGCATAGAAGCCCCCCAGGGATGAGCCCAGCAACGCCACCGGCCCGGCCCCGGCAATCACCGCATCCAGCTCCGCCATGGCCGCCTTGGGCTCCACCGGCAGCGCGGGCACGTGCAACCGCTCAGGACAGCCAGCGCGTTCGAACACCTCTCGCAACAGGCCCGCCTTGTGGGACGCTGGGGAGCTGTTGAAGCCGTGAACGTAGATGAGAGAGGTTTCGGGAACCGACATGATGAAGAGCCAATTGATAATTGAGAATGGATAATTGATGACGAAAGAGCCTCTCAGGCCCCGGACAAGTTGTCCATTATCAATTCAGGATTCGAGGTTTTTAGTTATCAATTATCCATTTTCAATTAATCAGTAGCCCTTTACCGAGAAGTCCACCTCAAAGGTAATCCCCTCCACCCGGCTGACGGCGGTGTCAATGCGGCCGTCCGGGTACAGGTCCAGCCAGCGATAGCCGGGGTTGCTGTCGTCCACGGCGAAGTCTTCGCTTTTCGGTTTGAACTGCACGCAGGTGCTGGGCACGGCCAGCAGGCGCACGCCGTTGCGCAGGTCATCATATTCCTGGTGCACATGGCCCCAGATGATGGCGCGCACACGGGGGTGGCGGTCGATGACGGCGAAAAACTGCTCGGCACTACCCACCACCTGGGTGTCCAGCCAGGCACACTCCATCGGCACCGGATGGTGATGCAGACACACCATCAGGTGTTCACCTCGGGCGTTGGCCAGAGCGTCATCCAGAAATTTCAGGTCTTCGTCAAACAGGTCGCCAGGGACTTCACCGGGGATGGTGGAGTCGAGCATGATGATGGTCCAGTTACCAATCTCCAGCACACAGGGACTGATCCGCTCGCGATGGCAATCCAGGGCCTGGAGCATGGGGGCGGGCTTGTCGTGATTGCCTTCCAGCCAGTACACCGGCGCAGGGAAGCCGGAAAGAGCCTGCTCCAGCCGCTGATACGACTCGAAGGAAGCATCCTGAGACAGATCTCCGGTGGCCAGAATCAGGTCCGGGCTGGGCTGCTCACCACGGATCAGCTCCAACACCTTATCCAGACTGAACTGGGTATTCAGGCCCAACAGCTTGCCTTGTGTATCGGCAAACAGATGGCAGTCTGATAACTGCACCACTCGAAGGGGCTGCAACTGCTGCGTCAAGATCCCCGCTCCCGTCCTCGATTTATTATTCCCGTTTGGGAGGCACCGAATGCTCTCCCGAGCATTCCCTCAACGCTCATTGATCACTTATAACCAAGATGATGGCACTTTTCTAGGAAAGACGTCCAAGATCAGGACATGGTTAGCAATTCTTTACAGCTACCTTCAGGAATTACCGGTCACCTGCTGTCGCCAGCCGTTGCCGGCATCACGACCATGGTCGTGGACATGGCGCAACCACTCGGCCAGGAAACGGTTCCACTGCACTTTTTCATCACGCTGGTGCATATGGCGATTGGGATAGGCATAGCGGGCATTGACCCGCCGAAAAGGACGCGCCTCGGTGACTTCAGCCAGGCGCGCATCGTGATACAGCCGCACGGTCAGGCGTGAGGCCGGCAACACATCCAGCAACTCCTGGTCTTCCAGGCGTACGGTGGTGGTATAAGGGGAGCGTTCCAGCACCCGCAGTTGCAAGGTATGAGTATGCTGGGTGTGACCCAGCTCCACATCCATGCTGTCGCGCTCACCCATGGCGTTCATCAACGGCAGCATGCGGGCGTAGTTTTCCTCGCACTGGCTCATCAGGGCCCGAAAATCCAGCCGGTAGCGATCGCGGCGTTTCATACTCCGTCCCAGGCTGCATCCAGCCGGTCGCGGTGCAGCAGCAGCCACTGCAGAGCAATCAGCGACGCCGCGTTATCCACCAGACCGGACGCCAGCAATTCGGGAATCTCTGCCACCGGCACGGTCAGGGCACGAATGTCCTCACCTTCGTCCGGGCACCCGAAGATACCGCCGGCGTCAGCCAGATCTGCCTGGCCGACAAATACCTGCAGACGCTCATTGGTGCCACCGGGGCTGGGCATATAGGCGGCGATGGTTTCCATCTCGCCCAGGGTAATGCCTGCTTCCTCCATGGCTTCACGGCGGATCAGGTCAGCGGCACTTTCGCCGTCCTTGTCAGCAATGCCGGCGATCAACTCCAGACACCAGGGCGACTGGCGCCATTCCAGCGCGCCCACACGGAACTGCTCCACCAGCAGGATTTCACCCCGGCGGGGATCATAGGGCAGCACCGCCGACGCCTGCGGGCGCACAAACAGCTCCCGGCGTACCGGTTTGCCCCAGCCGCCGCTGTACTGCCGGTGTCTCAGGGTCAGGGTGTCGACACGAAAGAAGCCCTGAAACGGGGTAACCCGTTCCAGCACTTCCACGTCATCGGGGCCGAACAGCGGCTTCAGATCACTCATTGGCTTCATGGTAAAGGGCGCTGCCCTTTTCACGGAACTCCTTGGACTTCTCTTCCATGCCCGCTTCCGCGTCCGCCTGCGCCACCTGCTCCCTGCCATCGCCGTAAATCTCACGGACTTCCTGGCTGATCTTCATGGAGCAGAACTTGGGCCCGCACATAGAGCAGAAATGCGCCACCTTGTGGGCCTGCTTGGGCAGGGTTTCATCGTGGAATTCCCGGGCACGGTCCGGGTCCAGGCCCAGATTGAACTGGTCTTCCCAGCGGAATTCGAAGCGAGCCTTGGACAGGGCATTGTCGCGCAGCTGGGCGCCCGGATGTCCCTTGGCCAGATCAGACGCATGGGCGGCGATCTTGTAGGTGATGATGCCTTCCTTCACGTCTTCCCGGTTGGGCAGACCCAGGTGCTCTTTCGGCGTCACATAGCAGAGCATGGCGGTGCCGTACCAACCGATCATGGCGGCGCCAATGGCGCTGGAAATGTGATCGTAGCCCGGAGAGATATCGATGGTCAGCGGGCCCAGGGTGTAGAACGGCGCTTCGCCACAGTGCTTCAGCTGCTCGTCCATGTTGGCCTTGATCATGTGCATGGGCACGTGGCCTGGGCCTTCGATCATCACCTGCACGTCGTGCTTCCAGGCGATCTTGGTGAGTTCACCCAGGGTGCGCAGTTCGCTGAACTGGGCTTCATCGTTGGCATCGGCAATGGAGCCGGGGCGCAGGCCATCACCGAGACTGAAGGTCACATCGTAGGCCTTCATGATCTCGCAGATGTCTTCGAAATGGGTATAGAGGAAGCTCTCTTTATGGTGCGCCAGGCACCACTTGGCCATGATCGACCCACCGCGAGACACAATACCGGTGACCCGGTTGGCGGTCATCGGCACGTAGCGCAGCAGTACGCCGGCGTGGATGGTGAAGTAGCTCACCCCCTGCTCGGCCTGCTCAATCAGGGTATCGCGGAAGATTTCCCAGGTCAGGTCTTCGGCCACACCGTTGACCTTCTCCAGTGCCTGGTAGATCGGCACCGTACCGATGGGCACCGGTGAGTTGCGCAGAATCCATTCGCGGGTCTCGTGGATATTGTCGCCGGTGGACAGGTCCATCACCGTATCGCCGCCCCAGCGGGTAGCCCAGGTCATTTTGGACACTTCTTCCTCAATGGAAGAGGTCACCGCCGAGTTACCAATGTTGGCATTGATCTTGGTGAGGAAGTTACGGCCGATGATCATCGGCTCGATTTCCGGATGGTTGATATTCACCGGAATCACCGCCCGACCCCGAGCCACTTCGTCACGGACAAATTCCGGGGTGATCTCCGCCGGAATACTGGCACCAAAATCCTGCCCCGGATGCTGGTCCATCGGCAGCCCCGCTTCCCGGTGCTCACGCAACCGCTGATTCTCGCGGATGGCGATAAATTCCATTTCCGGGGTAATGATGCCCTGGCGGGCATAGTGCATCTGGCTCACGTTCTTGCCGGCTTTGGCACGACGCGGAACGCGGGTGTGCTGAAAGCGCAACCCGGCGGTTTTCAGATCCTTGGCGCGCTTTTGCCCGTATTCACTGGTCAAACCCTCCAGTTGCTCGGTATCATCCCTTTCCTGAATCCAGTTCATGCGGATTGGCGCCAGGCCCTGCCGCACATCAATGGTCACATCCGGGTCGGTATAGGGGCCAGACGTATCGTAGACGCTAACCGGTGGGTTATCCTCGAACTTTCCGTCCGCCAGCGGGGTCGGACTCTGGTGTATTTCTCGCATGGGGACACGAATGTCCGGGCGAGAGCCGGTAACATAAATTTTTTGCGAGCCGGCGATAGGCTGGCAAGATTCATCAATCGTATTAGCGGTGATGGGGCGCTGATCGTCTGGCACGTCGGCCTCCGGAAAACATGGGAAAAGACAGGGATGGCGGACACTATACGCCAGCGCCTATCGGCCAAACAACCGCGACACTGGTGTGACAGAAGCCGTATCAATTTTCTGTACCACCCAGTACTATAATGACCAAACTCACCCAGGAAAGAGTGCACCAGAATGAAGCGCAGCCCAACCAAGATCCTCGTTCTCATGCTGACCTCACTGGCCAGTTCCGTCCACGCCGCCGATCTGGTCGAGATCGCCAACGCCGCCTGGAGCTATGACGGCACCTGGCGAGCCGCCCGCATGAGCTGGGACGCGGACCAGCAACTGCTGGTGCAAGGCCGCGCGGCATTGTTCCCCACTGTTTCCGCCACTTACGGCCGGTATGACACAGAGCGTGAATTGAAGGACTTGGGCGTCACCCAGGAATTCGGCACCGAGACCACCACGGTGCAACTGACGCAACCATTGTTCCGCATGGATGCCTGGTACGGCTACAAAGAAGCCAAGTCGAGCACCGATATTGCCCAGGCCAATTTCCAACAGGCCCGACAGGATTTTGTCCTGCGCGTGGCCCAGGGCTACTTCGGTGTCCTGCGCGCCTGGGACACCCTGGTTTCCGCCAAGGCCGAAGAAAAAGCCATCGGCCGACAACTGGAACAGACCCAGGAACGTTTCGATGTGGGACTGGTGCCCGCCACCGATGTGGAAGAAGCCCAGGCCACCTATGACTTGACCCGGGTGAACCTGATTGTCGCCCAGCAACAATATGACATCGCCCGCGATCAGCTTGAATCGCTGAGCGGTCAACGCTGGGAAACCCTCTCTGAACTCAAAGACGAACTGCCCATGAAAGGCCCGCAACCGGCCGACATGAATGACTGGATCGACAAGGCCCAGTCCCAAAACCCCCAGGTTCTGGCCGCCCGGTATAATTCCGAACTGACAGAAAAAACGGCCAAACGCCAGTTGGGAGCCCAGCTTCCCCAGGTTCAATTTGTTGCCCAGTACCAGAACGCCAACTCCATCCCTGAAGACAATAGCGCCACAGGCTTTGCTACCGGGGTCAACCCGGACAGCGACACCAAACAGATCGGGGTAGAAGTCACCATGCCTCTGTTTCAGGGCGGTGGCCTCAACAGCCGTCGCAAAGAAGCCGCCCTGCGTGCAGATGCTGCGGTCTACCAATACCAGCAGGCCCTGCGCGATATCATTCAGCAGTCCCGCAGCGCCTACCGCACAGTGGAGTCCGATGCCCTGCGCGTAAGCGCCCGCAAGCAGGCCATCCGCTCCGCTCGTTCAGCCCTGGAAGCCACCCAATCCGGTTACGAGGTAGGCACCCGTAATGTGGTGGACGTGCTCAACGCCCAGCAGGCGCTGTTCGCCGCCGAACGCGACTACGCCAATGCCCGCTACGACTACATCATCAACTCCCTGACCCTGAAATCCACCACCGGTGACCTTCAGCAGGGAGACCTGGCAGGCATCAACCAGTGGCTCTCGGACACCAACACCCTGAACATCTACCAACCGGATCTGGAAGGCCGCAGCGACGCGCTGGTGCCGGACGCGCGGTACTGAAAGAGCAATGTAGGAGCCATGCTTGAGCGAGGAAAAGGCGTTGCAGCATTCCCCGAATCTCACTTTAGGAATCGGATACGCCTTCTCGCTTTGCGGTGCTTTCACCTCATTTCGAGGGGTTCGCCATGCGAGCATGGCTCCTACAACAGCCCTATCTATAACTGTTCACTAATCAGTTCAAGCCCTTTCTCCAGCGCCCCACGATTGGCTTCCACCACCGCCGCTGCCGCCTGCCCCTGACGCTGGCGTTGTTCCGGATAACGGAACAGCGCCTGCAGGGCGATGGCCAGAGCATCCGCATTATCCACCAGAGCCAGGGCGTCGGCGTCATCCAGCAGTCCGGCGATGGCGGTAAAATTGTGCAGGTGGGGCCCGGTGACGACCGGCTTGCCCCAGCCGGCAGGCTCCAGCAAATTGTGTCCGCCCACCGGCACCAGCGAGCCACCCACAAACGCCACATCCGCGACACCGAACAGCATAAGCAGTTCGCCCATGGTATCGGCCAGGTAAACCCGGGTGTCGGCAGCGATAGCCTCCTGCCTGCTGCGCCGGGCCAGTTCGAGCCCCTGCTGGCGAATCAATTGCGCTACGCTGTCGAACCGTTCCGGATGCCGGGGCACCAGCACCAGCAGCGCATTGGGCAGTACTTGCCGCAATGCCTGGTGGGCTGCCAGTACAGGCTCATCCTCGCCGGGGTGAGTACTGGCAGCGATCCACACCGGTCGCTCGCCAATCTCCCCACGCAAGCTCGCCGCCGCCTGCCGGACCGTATCGTCCAGGCTCATGTCGAATTTCACGCTGCCGATGGCATGCACCCGTTCCGGCCAGGCACCCAGGGCGATATAACGCTCCCGTTCCACCGGCGTCTGCACCGCCAGGGCATCGAAGCGCGCCATCATCGGTCGCACCAGGCGGGGAAGCTTGCGGTAGCCCCGATAGCTTTTCTCCGACAAGCGCCCGTTCATCAACATCAGTTTGGCACCGTGACGTTTCACCGCCGCACACAGGTTCGGCCACAGTTCGGTTTCCAGCACGATCACCGTTTTTGGATCAAAGGCACGCAGGAAGCGATTCAGCGCAGTGGGCAATTCCCAGGGACAATAGACATGGGTCACCCGATCTCCGAACAGGGCTTTCACCCGCTCCGAACCGGTGGGTGTCGTCGTGGTCACCAGCAGTGGCGTATCCGGATAATCCGCCAGCAACCGCTCGATCATCGGCACCGCCGCCAGGGTTTCCCCCACCGACACCGCATGCACCCAGATACTGTTTTTCAGGGTGCCGGGGCGATATCCCCAGGCCATGCGTTCCTTCCAGCGCTGACGATAGGCCGGCGCCTGCCGACCGCGCAGCCACAGGCGTAAAAACAGTAACGGAAGCAGTAAATACCAAAGAAAGGAGTAAAGGGTTTGCATAGGCGCTCTTGTCTCGATGTAAGGACTGCTTGCCTGCATCACGCTACAGGAAAACCAGGGTCATGCCTGTTGCCTGCTTGCGTGCCCGCAGCGCAGCCTATGCTAGCATAGCGGCAACTTTCTCCGATGGTGAGCCATGAATCACTCCCCTCTGAAACCCGACATTCTGATCTTCGGCGGTGGCATTGCCGGCCTGTGGCTGATCAACCGGCTCAACGCCGCCGGTTACCAGTGCCTGCTGCTGGAAACCGACACCCTGGGCGGCGACCAGACCCTGGCCAGCCAGGGCATTATCCACGGCGGCCTCAAGTATGCCCTGAGCGGCAACCTGTCCAGTGAATCGGAATCCATTGCCACCATGCCGGACCGGTGGCGCGCCGCCATGGCCGGCGACGATCCGGTGGACCTGCGCCAGCTGCAAGTGCTCAGCGATACCCAGCACATGTGGTCCAGTGGCTCGGTGGCCTCGCGCATGACCAACTTCTTCGCCAGCAAGATGCTGCGCGGGCGCATCGAAAAACTGAAGCGGGACCATTTCCCTTCCGCCCTGGCGGACAAAGCCTTCAAGGGCAATGTCTACAAGCTGGATGACCTGGTCATCAATACCGAATCACTGATCGACGCCCTGGCCGCGCCGGTGCGTGAACGCCTGCTGGCCTTCGATATGGGACGCGATACCCTGGAATGGGGAGAGAAAGGGCTGAATGCGGTGACCGTCAATGGCCAGCGTATCGAACCGGCCCTGACCATCCTGTCCGCTGGCAATGGCAACCCGGCACTGCTGGACGGCGCCCATCAGGCCCATCTGCTGCCCGAGGAACACAGCCAGTTACGCCCGCTGAAAATGTTGCTGGTGAAACACGACCTGGGCCACCGCCTTTACGCCCACTGCGTCGGCACCAGCAACAAGCCGGTGCTCACCGTGACCACCCATGACTGCCCGGATGGCAAGGTGGTCTGGTATCTGGGCGGCGACCTGGCCGAGCGCGGCGTGGAACGCAGCGATCAGGAACAACTGGCCGCCGGCCGTGCCGAAATAAAGCAGCTGTTTCCCTGGCTCGATTTCAGCCAGGCCGAGTTTGCCGTCCTCAACGTGACCCGCGCCGAACCGAAACAACAGGCGCTGGTAAAACCGGACAACGCCTACGCCCACCGCGATCACAACCTGATCGTCGCCTGGCCCACCAAACTCACCCTGGCCCCGGATCTGGGCGACAGAGTGATGGCACTGGTGGAAGAGAGCGGGCTGGAGCCGGGGGCACCGTTAACGGTACCGGCAGAGCTGGAACAGGCGCCCATGGGTGTGCCGTACTGGCACCGCTGTTTTTAATTACCCTCTGTAGGAGCGCCGCTTGAGGCGCGAAACTGCTTGCGACGGCTTTCCCAAGTACAATTCGCGCCTCAAGCGGCGCTCCTACAGCGAGAATGTTTCAGGAGTCTTAATGTCCTTCATGCGCCCGCTGGGCAACACAGGGTTAACCGTCAGCGCTCTCGGTCTGGGCACGGTGAAGATCGGCCGCGACAAGGGGGTGAAATATCCTGGCGCCTTCACCATTCCCGATGACCGGGCAGTAATAGAACTGATCGCCCAGTCCCGGAATCTGGGCCTGAACCTGATCGACACGGCACCGGCCTATGGCCGCAGCGAAGAGCGACTGGGGCAACTGCTGCAGGATCGCCAGCACTGGGTCATCGTTACCAAGGTGGGCGAGGAATTCGACAACGATAGCGGCGACAGCCACTTCGATTTCTCCCCGGAGCATGTGCGCACCTCGGTGGAACGCAGCCTCAAGCGACTCAACACCGACTACCTGGATTGCGTGCTGGTGCATTCCGATGGCAACGATCTGGATGTCCTCAACATGGGCACCCTGGATGCACTGAACGATCTGAAGAAGGCCGGCCTGATCCGCGCCACCGGCATGTCCAGCAAAACCGTGGCCGGCGGCATCGACACCCTCAACCAGGCGGACGTGGCCATGGTCACCTACAACCTGACCCATGATGAAGAGCTACCGGTGATCGAACATGCCGCCGCCCGGAACAAGGGCATCCTGATCAAGAAAGCCTTTGCCAGCGGCCATCTGCACAACCAGGGGAAGGACCCGGTGCAGGAAAGCATGAACAAGATCCTTGGCACCGCTGGCGTCGGCAGTATTATAGCCGGCACCATCAACCCGCAACATCTGCGGGAGAACGTGGAAAAAGCACGCCGCGCCTGCGGCGAATAACAAAAAAAGGAACCCCTATGCGCAGGTTGCTCAGTATCGCGCTGTTATTACTGGCCTCAAGCAGCCAGGCCGACAAGGTCTATCTTCTGAAAACCGCACCCAGCGGCTGCCAGGCCGGCGATACCGTCACCATAGAAACCGGCGGCAAACTCCAGGGGCTGTTTTTCAGTGACGCCTGGATCGAAAACAACGCCAAAAAGAAACTGTTCAAGGCCGTCAAAAAAGCCGATGGCAACCGGGCAGTATTGAAAGACCGGCGCGTATTTCTGATGGACAACCATCATCGCGGCATTCAACGCATGGAGCTGGAAGCGTGGACGTGGCGCTGTGAAGAACCATTAAAAATGGATAATGAATAATTGATAATGGAAAGCCGCCGGGTTTCGAGACCGCAGATTGCGTTGCAAGCGCCGCGCGTGCGCTGACCTTACCTGACTGGTGTAGGGTGGGTTAGCCGGAAGGGCGTAACCCACCAGTTAACCCACCGCTTCTAATGGCTGCACGCCCAGCGCCACCGACGCCGCCTGATGCCCTTGCCAATAGCCCTGTTCCAGCTTCTGTCCATTGGTGGTCAAGCGGTTCACGGGAAAATCCCGATCCGGCGCGATCACGGTTATCCGACAATCCGCCGGCGGGTTATCGATGAATTCCAGCGCGTCATTGTAGGCTTGCGAGCGTTTGAGCATACCCGCATACAACCCCGGCATATCCTTGACCCAGGGTTTCAGCAACGGCGTCAGCGCGCTGGGCTTCTTGCGATACCCCTGATGCCGGGACAGCACCACAGTGATATCCCTGGCGCCCTGCTCATAGGCCCAACGCACCGGAATGGAATCGCCCAGCCCGCCATCGGTCATGGGATGCCCGTTCACCGTGGGAAATTGACGGTAGGCAAAAGGAATGGAGCAGGACGCTGTCATGATCTCATTCAGATTATCCGGCGTCGCCTGATGGTAGCGAGGCGCACCATCTTCCACCGAGGTGGTGACCACCCATAGCGGCGTCTGCGACTGCCAGTGCCGACCCAGGCTGAGCGGCACATCCTGCAAGGATTGATGCCATAACCAGTGCACGTCACACAGATGACCGCCGCTCATAAAGCGCTGCCAGTTGATGAACTCTGCACGGCAGGCGTGATCGGTAATGATGTGCCGACTGCGCCCATGATCTCCGGCCAGGTAACCAATCAGATTGGTAGAACCGGCGGACACCCCCACCGCAAAATCGAATTCCCGGTAATCTTTTTCCAGAAAGGCATCCAGCACCCCGGCGGCAAAAATGCCGCGCATGGCGCCCCCTTCCACAACCAGAGCTCGCGAGGACATGCACGCCTCCTGTTTGATCCGACATCCTTGTCCACTCTGCCAACACACGGCCAAAAGCGGAAATAGCACCTCACTTTTCCCGCCATCGTTACCGGCAATGGCAGCGACTTGCCGCCACGCAACCTTTTGCACTCTTACGGCGCAGCTGCATCAGCGTGGCGCATACCAGCCTGACGGTTGCAGCCGATAACGTCAGCCATCAGAGATTTAACTTTTGTAAAAACAGCCACTTAAAATATTTTTATCGGCTTGGCACCGCCTTTGCACAAGTCCGCATACCAACTTGTGTACAACCAGGTGTGCAAACGAATGATTGGCTGGACTCTTCAACAATGGCAGGCGGCCTACCGCAGCGGTGACCTCACCCCGGTACAGGCCATGAAACAACTGGTAACGCGGCTGCACGACAGCGAGCGTGCCCTGTGGATTCACCTGCTGGACGAGTCCTCTCTGCTTGCCCAGGCCAACGCCCTGACCGACCCGGATCTGCCTTTATATGGCGTTCCCTTTGCGGTGAAGGACAACATTGATGTGGCCGGCATTGCCACCACCGCCGCCTGCCCCGCCTTTGCCTACACGCCGCAGGAAGACGCCACCGTGGTCAGACTACTGCGCGAGGCCGGCGCGATTCTGGTGGGCAAAACCAACTTGGATCAGTTCGCCACCGGGCTGGTTGGCACCCGCTCCCCCTATGGTGAGGTGCCCAACCCGTTCAACCCCGACTACCTCAGTGGCGGCTCCAGTTCCGGGTCTGCAGTGAGTGTCAGCCTGGGGCTGGTGCCCTTCTCCCTGGGTACTGACACCGCTGGCTCCGGGCGCATTCCCGCCGCCTTTACCAATACCGTGGGCCTAAAACCCACCCGCGGTGCCGCCAGCACCAAAGGTGTTGTGCCAGCCTGTCGAACACTGGACTGTGTCAGCGTCTTTGCCCTGAACGTGGAAGACGCCCAGACCGTTTACCGCATCATCGGCCAGTTCGATAGCGACGATGCCTACTGTCGCCAGGCACCCTCTCGACAAAGCACCAGGCTTCCGTCCCGCCCCCGACTGGGCATCCCCAAAGACCTGCCCTGGTTCGGTGATACCCGGGCGAAAGCGCTCTGGGAGCAGCAACTGGAAAGCCTCAGCCGCATTGCCGAACTGGTTACCGTGGACACCATGGTGCTGCAGGATGCTGCCGCCCTCCTCTATCAAGGACCCTGGGTCGCCGAACGCTTCACCGTCACCGAAGCCCTGCTGCACAAGCAGCCCGACGCGGTGTTGCCGGTTATTCGCAACATCCTCGAGCCCGCCGCACAACTCACCGCCGTTGACAGCTTCCGCGCCCAATACCGGCTCGCCGAACTCAAGCGACAGTCCGACACTCTGCTGACCGAGGTGGATGCTCTGCTGCTACCCACGGCGCCGGGCATCTACACCCGCGACGCAGTACGCAACGACCCCATCACCCTGAACAGCCAACTGGGCACCTGGACCAACTTCGTCAATCTGCTGGACCTGTGTGCCCTGGCATTACCCGGCGGCTTTCGTGATGACGGCCTGCCCGGTGGCTTCACCCTGATCGCCCCGGCCTGGCACGACCATGCCCTGGCCGACTTCGGGCAACGCTGGCAACAACACCAGCCCTGGCAGGCCGGCGCCACCGGACTGGATCTGCCCGCACCACAAACACCCACCACCATTGACGATGACAACACCATCACCGTGGCCGTAGTGGGCGCCCACCTCACCGGCATGCCACTCAACAGCCAGCTCACCGAGCGTGATGCGGTGCTGCTGGAAGCCACTCACACCGCACCCTGCTACCGCCTCTACGCCCTGGCCAACACAGTGCCCGCCAAGCCCGGCCTGATCCGCAATGAAAAGGACGGCGGCACCAGCATTCCCATCGAACTGTGGCAGATGCCCATCGAACACTTCGGCAGCTTTGTCGGCCTGATCCCCGCCCCGCTGGGCATTGGCAGCCTGGAAACCGTGGAGGGTCGCTGGGTGAAAGGGTTTATCTGCGAGCCCTGGGCTATCGACGACGCCACCGACATTACCGAACTGGGCGGGTGGCAACACTATATCGATTCACTGAATCAGACCGCTCCCCGATAAGGATAGGCCGCTGCATAGTGAAACAGATGGAGACACTCTCATGACCCGATATTCCGGCAACAGAGATCCCAGTCTGGCAGAACAAATATACATACGACTCAAGCAAGACATCTTTAATTATCGTCTGCTGCCCGGAGACCGTTTCACCGAAAACCATATAGCCGAACAAATGGGCTCCTCACGCACCCCAGTTCGCGAAGCGTTATTTCGTTTACAGCGTGAATCGTATGTGGATGTGCTGTTCCGCAGCGGCTGGCAGGTGAAACCGTTTGATTTTCGCTATTTCGAAGAACTCTACGGTGTTCGCACCGTTCTCGAATGCGCAGCAGTAGATACCCTCTGCCAGCTCCCAAGGGGAGCTGCAGCAAACCAAACGCTGCAGCAACTGAAGCAACAATGGAGCCTATCACCCATCGAAAGACCAACAGACGGCCCTGCTGTCAGTGTCATGGACGAGAACTTCCACGGCCAACTTGTCGCCGCCGCGGGCAACCGGGAAATGGAACGCATTCATCAGGATCTTACCGAACGACTGCGTATCATCCGGCGCCTGGATTTCACCCAGCAAGACCGCATTGCAGCGACCTATGACGAACACGCCGCCATCCTCAAGGCCGTTGAGAATGGCCAGGCTGAAGATGCCAAGCATCATCTGCAGAGCCACATCGAATCCTCCCGACATGCCGTCCGCAACATTACCCTGCACATGCTGCAGGAAGCCCATGCTAACAATCAGAACACTGCTGCAATCAGAAGCCATATTCATAGGGGAGGGGCCACTACCGCCGCAATACCACAGCCGGATACCTCTTCCTGAATCACCGCTTTCACGGTTTACTCCTGTGCGTGATTTCGTCTGACAGCTTACACTGGGCGCTTTCCCAACGAACAGGCGACCTTGATGCTCAACCGCATGACCCAACTGTTCCCGCTCTGGGCCCTGCTGTTTTCCCTGCTGGCCTACTGGCAACCAGCCCTGCTGGTCGGCGGCAAAGACGCTATTGTGCCATTGCTCATGCTGATCATGTTCGGCATGGGCCTGTCGCTCACCTGGGAGGATTTTCAGCGGGTGCTACGCCAGCCGGGCATTATCGGCCTGGGGCTGCTGCTGCAATACAGCCTGATGCCGCTGCTCGCCTTTGCCATCGGCATCGCCCTGCAGCTTCCCCAGGAATTACTGGTGGGGCTGGTGCTGGTGGGTGCCTGTCCTGGCGGCACCGCGTCCAACGTGATCGCCTATCTGGCGCGGGCGGATGTAGCTCTGTCAGTGGCCATTACCTTTGCCTCTACCCTGGTGGCGGTGGTTGCCACGCCATTGCTGACCTGGGTGTATCTGGGGGAACGCATCCCGGTGCCCATTGATGGCATGCTGATTTCGTTGCTGCAAATCGTGCTGCTGCCAGTCACCGTAGGCTGTTTCCTCAATACCCGCTTTGCCCGCCAGCTGGCACCGCTACGGGATGTCTTTCCGCTGGTTTCTGTGGCCGCCATTGTGGTGGTGATCGGGATTATCGTGGCCTTGAACCAGGGGCGCATTGCCCAGGCAGGCATGGCCATCTTTATTGCAGTGGTGGCCCACAACGGTCTCGGCCTGGCCAGCGGCTACGGCATCGCACGGCTGTTGCGCCTGGATAAAAAGCGCGCCCGCACCCTCGCCATTGAAGTGGGCATGCAGAATTCCGGGCTGGGAGTGGCTCTGGCGGTGAAGCACTTCAGTGCCATGGCCGCGCTACCCGGTGCGCTATTCAGTATCTGGCACAATTTTTCCGGATCCTTCCTGGCCACAATCTGGCAACATGATACTTCTGGTTCAAACATTTGTAGCGACAACGAATAGCATCATTAGCAAAATCACTTGGGAGCAAGGCCCTGCCCATAAAAAAAGCGGACCAGAGGCCCGCTTTGATATTGCTCACAACCTGAATCAGTCGATCACGCTGCTACCCGCTCCAGCGCTGATATCCTTCAGGATAACCGTTCCCGTGGCCGAACCATCGGACACCCAAGGCTCCAAGCCTGAACTGCCATCATTCGCAATGAACAGGTACTTACTGCCCAGCTCACCATTCACGGTGGGAGGCACCTGATACATAAACGCCAGCGGGAAAGGCTCCGAACCTGCACCCGCCGCAGTATCATTGATATCCTTGACCAGCTCCGTCCCCTGCGAGGTGCCATCGGTCTTCCACAGTTCGGTACCGAAATCACTGCCACCGGCGCCCTCGGTATCCGCCGCAAAGAACACCGTACCGTTAGCCTCCACCATGGAGAAGGCTTGAACATCAGAGAAGGAGTAATCTCCGCTACCAAGCAGTGCGGCAGGAGAGCCTGCAGAGCCATTTGTGTTATCAATGCGCAGAAGATACGGGGTTGACCCTGGATCCGCGTACATGAACACACCAAGTGACGTGCCTACCAGGTCATCATTATAAGGACGACTGCCTTCGCCGCCGGTCAGTCTAACGACGGAACTGCCATCATATTCGAAGATATGCAGGTCCGGGACACTCGCGCCCGCATCCGCAACGAAATACACCTTGCCGTTGCTGGTCACCACATTCTGGGTGATATCCAGTCGCACGTTGAAGCCGTTATTAACAAAGACAATTTCCTCGATATTGCCATTCTTATCCAGCTCGTAAAGGCGGGTTTCAGCATCAGTGGCGTTGAAACGCCCGGTAAACAGCAGCTTGCCGTTATATCCCAGCCAATCATCATCGCCAATCAGTTCCGGGTATTTCGCCAGAGAGCCGCCGGTGATGGTGCCGTTATTGGTGGCAATCTTTGCGGTTCCTGCCGCAGTACCATCGGTGAAGTAGACATCTCCGGCATCCTGATCAAAGAAGAACAGGCCGCCATCCACCGGGGTCAGGGACTCAGGATCATCATTGCTGGTCGGGCTGCCATCAATAGTCGACGTCAGTGCTTCTACCGCACCGGAAGCAGGATCGAAAACCACCAGCTCGCGGCCCACACCACTGGCGTCATCCACCACCGCATTCATAAACAACTTCCCTGCCGCCGGCACCATATTGTGCGGCTGGGCGCTGCCATTGGCGTAGATGTCCGCCACACGCTCTGTCCCCGCACCGGAGCCGTCGGTGGCCCACAGCTCCACATCGCCGTTGCTGTCCTTGCCTGCAAAATAGAAGGTGCCGCCCAGCTCCGCCATGTAACCACTGCCGAAGCGGCCCACTTCAAAACCGTTGTTATTGTCATCAACAATCTTGCTGGTGCCGGCAGGGGTACCGTCCGTTTTGTAAAGGTATTCCGTGGGAAGCGCCGCCCTTGCCGTGGCACGGAGCACCGCAATGGCGCCGGCGCTTTCAGCCGCAGGAAATACCACAAAGCCATTGCCCCCTTCTGCCACGGTGGTGCCACCGCCGCCAGAGCTGGAAGAACCGCCACCACAGGCGGTCATCATGGTGGCCACGCCGATGGCGGCAGCCAGTTGAGTGAGTTGCTTGTTGATCATTACGTTTACCCCGATTAGTGACTCATCCCAGAGAGACGCTCATTAGAGCATCGGGGGGAACGCCGCTTCTTCACCCTGATGGGTGAATTTCACCGGGAGCCACTTACACGCCGTCATAATCGGGCTAGACTGGTCGTCGTCATTTTACAAACCTGCCAGCCATGCCAGAAACCCTTCGTCGTGCGGTGACGGAAAATCGCGAACGCATCCTTCAAGAGCGCCACAACCTGTTCATGGAAGAGGTGGGGTCACGCATGGTGCTGTCGTTTTTTATTGCGGCGGCACTGCCATTATTTTTTCTGGAGATGCGTACCGAACCGCCCTTTATCGGCTGGTATACCGTGCTGCTTTGTGTCGCAGCACAATCGCTTTTCCTGATCCGGTTTTACAACGCCCATCGGGAACACGAAGCGCCTAAAACCCGAAAATGGCATCGACTAAACCTCTACCTGGCCATGATCTGGGCGATGCTCTGGTCAAGTTTCCCTTATCTCTTCCTGCAAGGGGCCACGCCGGTAACCCTGCTGACCTGTCTGGTTATCCTGTCGGTGGCCACCTCGATTCCGTCCGTGTCCATGGGGGTGTATCCGGATATTTTTATCGGCTTCATTACTCCGGTCTATCTGGCCTGGCTGGCCTTTATTCTGGTTTACGTACCGGAGGCGCCCGGGATCATCAAAATGATCCCGCTAATCAATCTGATTTTCATGGTGCTGTTCAGCCTTTACATCCACCGCTCACAAATCAGCACCATTGCCCTGCGCATTGAAGCCGAACAGGCCAGTGAACGCGCCAGCAAGGCCAGCGAAAGCAAGACCCGCTTTCTCGCCGCGGCCAGCCACGATCTGAGGCAACCGCTGCAGGCGGCCACCTTGTATGCCGCCATGCTGAAAAACAATGCCGCCCCACAACCCGAGATCGTCGCCAAACTGGATACCGCCATTGCCTCCTGCAATGAACTGCTGGGGCACTTGCTCATGCTGTCACGCTTGCAGTCACAGCGACTGAAACCGCGTAAGCGTATTATCAATCTGCTCAATACCCTGCAGCCGATCCTTGATGAGGTACGCCCCCAGGCAAGCGCCAAGCAATTGACGGTGATCATCGAAAACCTGGCCGGCCAGCATATTTTCACCGATGGCATCATGTTCGCCCGCATTGTTCGCAACCTGGTCAGTAATGCCCTCAAGTACACCGAACAGGGCCATATCCGTATCGTCGCCCGGCAGCAAGACAAACAATTGTTGCTGGACATCGAGGATACCGGCATCGGCATTGACGACATTTACCAGTCTGACGTGTTTGAGGAATTCATGCAGATAGACAATGACCAACGTTCGATCCAGAACGGACTGGGGTTGGGCTTGGCCATTGTCAGCCGGCTGGGTGCCCTGTGCGAGATCCCGGTGCAAATGCGGTCTCGGAAGGGGGAAGGCACCACCTTCACCTTGACGTTACCGGCGGCGGCCACCTGCCTGCCGCCGCCCGCTGACAACGTGGTCAATGCGCTGCCGCTGTTTGAAACACTGACAGTGCTGTTGATAGATGATGACAAACGCGTCACGGAAGCCCTGAGCGGGTTGCTGGGCAGCCTGGGCGCAACGGTATCTGCTCACCATGCACTGGAACCGGCCATGCAGGCACTGAAAGAGCGCGGTTCACCGCCGTCAGTGGTGATCACCGATGATCAGATTGGGCCGCATACCAATGCTGGCTCGGTGATCGAAGCTGTCACCGCCTTATTTCGTCAGCCCGTGCCAACACTCATCATTACCGGCAACACCAATCCGGATTTTATCCAGACTCTGCCTGATGACATCGATGTGCTGTTCAAGCCGGTTGCCGCTGATACCCTGACCGCAAAACTGGAGGAAATGCTCGCGCCCAGCAGCGTAGCCTAAAGCAGCCCCATCTGACGGGCTTTTTCGATACAGGCAGTGCGGTTGGGCACATCCAGTTTTTCGTAGAGCAGGCGCAGGTGGGTCTTGATGGTGTTCACGCTGACAAACAGCTGGCGGGCGATTTCCTTGTTGCCATGGCCATCTTGAAGCATGGCCAGAATGGCAAGTTGCTGACGAGTGAGGGTGAGCGCTTCTTCCGGGGCAGTGCCGGCCATCAGCCGGAAGGATTCAGAAAAATAGCTACGGCCAGTCATGACTTCACGAATGGCAAACAGGATCTGTTCTACCGATTCACTTTTGTCCACGAAGCCATTGACCTTCAACTGCACGGCCCGGCGCACAGTGGTTTCTGTGGCAGAGCCAGAACACACCAGCACTTTAGCCTCGCCCATCAGGCGGCCAATCAAGCTCCACAGAGTAAGCCCATCCAGATCAGGCATGGACTGATCAAGAATCACGAGATCATACGCCGGTAATAATTGGCGATTATCCAGCAACCACTTTGGCTGTTCGCAAGTGGTAATACTCGCCTCTGCATAGGCATGCTTGAGCGTGATGCTTAACGCATCAGCAAACAGCTGATGATCGTCCACAATCAAAATCTTCAACGGTACTGCCTTATCCCGATCCTGGTTATAAGCTTATTAGACAGTGAAGATTATTTCCACGGCAAGTCCTTGCATTCAACGAGCACAACCGCGCCGCGACGGCACAACGATAGATCGACAAGGCCTTTCGAGCGGATTTTACGGCGCAAGCCGCTCCCTCACCCAACTCCCGTCCGCCTGTTTGCGGTAACGGAAACGGTCATGCAGTCGGCTTGGCCGACCGTGCCAGAACTGGATTTCCGTGGGCGTGATGCGATAGCCACCCCAGTTGGCAGGTCGGGGCACTGGCGCTTCCGGGTGCTGCTGTTGCAAGGCTTCCACTTCCGCTTCCAGCCATTCCCGGCTGGTCGGCTGGCTTTGCGGGGAAATGGCCGCGCTGATCTGGCTGGCGTAGGGGCGCGACGCAAAGTAGCTTTCCGATTCCTCTTCATCCACCTTGCTGGCTTCACCGATCACAATCATCTGCCGGTCAAAGGGCTGCCAGAACATGGTGAACGATACCTTGGCGTTGGCCGCAATCTCCTCGCCCTTGCGGCTGTCGTAATGGGTAAAAAAGGTAAAGCCGCCCCCTTCGATCCCTTTCAGTAATACCACCCGGGTAGAGGGTTGGCCGTCAGCACTGACCGTGGCCAGGGTCATGGCGTTGGGCAGCGGGAACCCGGCTTCGATGGCTTCATCCACCCAGCGCCGGGCCTGCTCTACGGGATTGTCGTGGAGGTGCCCTTCGCTAAG
This sequence comes from Alcanivorax jadensis T9, assembly GCF_000756655.1. Classification (GTDB taxonomy): domain Bacteria; phylum Pseudomonadota; class Gammaproteobacteria; order Pseudomonadales; family Alcanivoracaceae; genus Alcanivorax; species Alcanivorax jadensis. Next base: position 7,979 of record NZ_ARXU01000018.1, on the reverse strand, counting down.
GCCCTCGGCATGATATTCTTCGCGTACGTCTTTCATGGTCTCCCCGGCGTTCAGACTGAGCAAACAGTATAGCGCCGCTACCGTGAAGACACCGAACCGGGATCAAGAAAACCATGCTGGATACCTCCGCAGAAAACCGCCGCCGCCATTCCCTGGACCCACATCAGCCGGTGTGGCTGTTTGGCTATGGTTCGCTGATCTACAAGGCGGACTTTCCCTTTCTGGAACGACGGCCCGCGACCATCCACGACTGGGCACGCCGTTTCTGGCAGGGATCCCATGACCATCGTGGCACCCCTGACCGCCCCGGCCGGGTGGTCACCCTGATTCAGACACCGGGCGCCCTCTGTACCGGCATGGCGTATCGGATTACCCCGGATGTGTTCGAGCATCTCGACCATCGGGAGAAAAACGGTTACCTGCGCTTTCGCACCCCGCTCACCTTTGCCGACGGGGATCAGGCGGACGGTCTGGTCTATATTGCCACCGAGGATAATGCCGCTTTTCTCGGACAGACCGACGAACTGCTGATTGCCCGTCACATCGCCACCAGCCAGGGCCCCAGCGGCAGCAACCGGGATTATCTGCTGCAGCTGGCCGAGGCGTTGCGGGACATGGACGCTGACGACGACCATGTCTTTACCATCGAACGGCACCTGCTGAGCCTGTAGGCTTTGCCGTCTCCCCTCACACCGCCTGCATATACCGATCCCAATAGCCTTGCTGCGGCTCGATCTGCTCCACCACATCCACCCACAAACCGGACGGGTCACGCAGGCCGAAGCGGCGCTGGCCGAAAGGCTCGTCGCTGAGCGGGTAGTCCACCTGGCCGTCACTGGCTTGGAAATCCGCCAGCGCCTGACGGGCATCCTCCACTTCGATCTCCAGGCACAGTCCCTGCCCGCCAAAGGTCTCCGGGCCCGGTGGGGCGGAGGGATGATCCGGGCTCATGAACGCCACCACGCTGCCCTGCTGCTCGTCCCCCAGCAGCACAAACCAGTCGCTGTCGAACAGCACATCCAGGCCGAAATGCTGTTGCCAGAAATCCCGGCAGGCCACTTTATGCTCGGTGACCACGATGGGGTAACGGTCGCTGATCTTCATCTGATACCTCCTTGTGAATAAAACAGACAAGTAGTTTGTTTTGAGTAAATAAAAACAAACTGGTAGTCTGTTTGTCAACCAGAAGAGGACATCATGGCTACCAATGCCCAACGTCGCGCCCAGACCCGCGGCTGCCTGATCAATGCCGCCCGCCATTTGTTTGCCGAACAGGGCTACGCGGACACCAGCACGGAGATCATTCTGTCCGGTGCCGGGGTGACCCGGGGCGCCATGTACCACCATTTCCGCAACAAGGCGGAGCTGTTCGAAGCGGTTTGCGATCTGCTCAGCCGGGAAGCCATGGCAGCCATCGAGAAAGCCGTCGCCGGGCAGCGCGGCAGCCTGGCCACCCTGAAGGCTGGCAGCCTGGCCTGGGTGGATTTCATGGCCCGGGACGATGTGCGACGCATCCTGGTCGTCGAAGCCCCCTCGGTGCTGGGTCAGGAGCGTTGGCGGGCCCTGGACGAGCGTTACAGCTTCCCGCTGTTGCGTGAGGGCATTCGCGAAGCCATGGAAGAAGGCGCCCTGCACTTTTCCGGCAGCGCCGAAGGACTGACCGTGTTGCTCAACGGCGCCATGAATGCGCTGGTACTGAATGATCCCTGGGCCGAGAATCTGCCCCGCTTGCGCCAGGATCTGCTGGCGCTGTTCGATTGCTTTAGTGGAGAGACCCCATGAGCGCTTGCCCCTGCCAGTCCGGACTGGACTACGCACACTGTTGCCAGCCCCTCCACCAGGGCAAGCCGGCAGCCTCACCGGAAGCGTTGATGCGTTCGCGGTTTTCCGCCTTTGCGATGAAAAATACCGACTACATCGCCCGCAGCTGGCACCTGAGCCAGCGCCCTGTCGGGCTGGACCTGGATGACGACCAGCAGTGGCTGGCTCTGGAGATCATCGCCAGTGGCGAAAAGGGAGATACTGGCTGGGTACACTTTTGCGCCACCAGCAAGGATCGTCAGGGCTTGAGCGTACTCGAAGAACGCTCGCGTTTCGTGCGCGAAAACGGCCACTGGTATTACCTGGACGGCACACCCTCAGTCAGCGCATTAAAGCGTGGCAGAAATGATCCCTGCCCCTGCGGTAGCGGCAAGAAATTCAAGAAGTGTTGCGGGTGATGATCAGCTTCTAGCTACCAGGGACGAGCTACAAGACAGAAAAAAATAGTGGAATTACTTCGTAGCTCGTAGCTAATTCTCTCCCGTCACGAAAACCGCAACAAGCCATCCTCCACCGGCTCTTCCAGTAAAATATGCTTATCCTTGCCGTAATGGTTGACCACCTTCCACGGGTGATGTCTCCCCTGGCGCGGCAGTTTATGGCTTGAACGTTTCACGTACCCGGAGGCCAGGGCGTCCATGATGGATCTGTCTGCCAGGGTCAGATCGCTGTCCCCTTCCGGGGTGACGACCGTCAGCCCTTCCGCGTCCATGTAATTGAGCAAGCGGCAAATATAGGCCGAGGCGATATCCGCTTTCAGGGTCCAGGACGCATTGGTATAACCGAATATCCAGGCCATGTTCGGTACGCCTTCCATCAGTACGCCCTTGTAAGTCATCCGCTCACTCACATCCAGGGGCTCGCCATCCAGGGACAGGCTCATTCCCCCCAGCACCTGCAGGTTCAGACCGGTGGCGGCAATGATGATATCCGCGTCCAGTTCGCGGCCGGATTTGAGACGAATACCGTTTTCCGTAAAGGTATCGATATGGTCGGTCACTATGTCGGCTTTGCCTTCGCGCAAATCCCGGAACAGATCCGCATCCGGCACCGCACAGAGCCGTTCATCCCAGGGCTGATAAACGGGCTGAAAATGTGTCATGTCGAAATCTTTCCCCACATGACGTTTCACGTTGGACAGCAGTAGCTTGCGGGTAAAGTCGGGATACTTTTTCGCGATCACATAGATCAGTCGCTGCAACTTGATATTACGCCAGCGGGCCATGCGGTAGACCCAACCGGACGGCAACACACGATCCAGTAATTCAGAAAACTTGTCGTAGGCGGGAACAGAAAAGATATAGGACGGTGATCGCTGCAGCATGGTGATGTGCGACGTTTCTTCCGCCATGGCCGGCACCAGTGTCACCGCTGTCGCACCGCTGCCGATCACCACCACCTTCTTGTCGCGGTAATCCAGGTCTTTGGGCCATTGCTGCGGGTGCACGCAGGTACCCTGAAACCGGTCCATACCGGGAAACTCCGGCAGATAACCCTGATCATAATTATAGTAACCGGTGCAGCCGATCAGAAAACGGGACAGAAAGGTTTCCGTTTCCCCGCTGTCTTCGCGCTCCGCCGTTACAGTCCAGCGATTCTCCGAGGAGGACCAGGCCGCCCCGGTGACCTTCAGACCATAATGAATATGCGGGCTGACCCTGTATTCATCGGCGGTCTCGTGAATATAGTTGCGAATGGATGGCCCGTCCGCCAGCACCTGCAGTTCATTCCAGGGGCGGAACCCATAGCCGAAGCTGAACATATCCGAATCGGAACGAATGCCGGGATAGCGAAACAGATCCCAGGTGCCGCCCATGGCCTGACGCCGCTCCAGAATGGCAAAAGTCTTGCCGGCGCATTCTTTCTGCAGGTGACAGGCGGCGCCGATGCCGGAAAGCCCGGCGCCGATGATCAGCACATCAAATTCGTGGTGGCTACTGTTTTTCTCCATCCGTTGTCTCCCGAAAAATCCGCGAAAACCCGGCCCTGTCGCTTCTTCTGCGGCAACAGTGTCGCTTCCTTTCCCTCCCTATCCCAACGTAATTTATCGCCGTTAACAATCTTTTTATTCGCACCACCGCACTGCAAATTCTTTCCGCGAAAAGCCCCGCAAGGTTGCCAAGTTAATACAAACCATGGCTTGGCCATCCGCAATATTGGGTATAGCTTAAAACTGAAACCGTGATTTCATCGCGGCGCATGACATGAGCCTTTGCCGCCACGTTGAAATCAGCGATTAAGGTTCAAAGTGATAACTTTGCATGCAGGGTGGAGACATGAAATCAGCAGAACAAACCACCGCTTTTACAGACTGGCATGACGGCAAACGTTACCTATGGTTACTCAGCCCCGCCATTCCGGTACTGGCTGTGTCGTTTCTACTCATCTACATGTTTATCTGGGACTGGCCCGGCCTGCTCTGGGGCGGCCCCCTGTTGGTGTACGGCCTCATTCCCCTGGCCGACTGGGTCATCGGCACCGACACCAACAACCCGCCGGAATCTGCCGTCCCGCAACTGGAAGACGACAAGTATTATCGCCTGATCGTCTATGCCTATATCCCAACGCAATATCTCGCCACCATTATGGGCGCCTGGCTGGTAGCCCAGGGACAAACGCCGATGTGGGGATTGGTAGGCCTTGTCTTCAGTGTCGGCGCGGTGAACGGCATCGCCATCAACACCGCCCACGAACTGGGCCACAAGAAAACCAAAACCGAGCGCTGGCTGGCCAAGATCACCCTGGCACCAGTGGCCTACGGGCATTTCTTTGTGGAACACAACAAGGGCCACCACAAGAACGTGGCCACGCCGGAAGACCCGGCCAGTGCCCGCATGGGTGAATCCTTCTGGCGGTTCCTGCCGCGCACCATGATCGGCAGCGTCAAATCCGCCTGGCACATCGAGGCCCAGCGTCTGGAGCGTTGCGAGGATCCGCTGTGGTCGTTGAAAAACGAAAACCTGCAGGGCTGGTTGATGACAGTGTTGCTGTTCGGGCTACTGACCCTGTGGCTGGGCTGGATTGTGCTGCCTTTCCTGCTGTTGCAAGCGTTCTACGGCGCCTCCCTGCTGGAGGTAATCAATTACATGGAACACTACGGGCTGCTGCGCCAGAAGAAAGCCGACGGCCGCTATGAGCGTTGCGAACCAAGACACTCCTGGAACAGCAACCACATCGTGACCAACCTGTTCCTCTATCAACTGCAGCGCCATTCTGATCACCACGCCAACCCGACCCGGCGTTTCCAGGCGCTGCGCCACTTTGATGACAGCCCACAACTGCCCTCGGGTTATGCCTCCATGTTGATGCCGGCCTACATTCCTTTTGTCTGGTACCAGAAGATGGACCCGCTGGTATACCAGCACTACAAGGGTGACCTGACCCAGGCCAACCTGCAGCCGGGCAAACGGGAAAAGCTGCTGAAGAAATGGCAACAGCCGGCGGTGACCTATCACAGCGCCGACTCGGAACCGGATGTGGCGGAAGGCGCGGTGGCGGAAGCCCATCAGGCGGAGCAGGAAATCGACACCCCACACCAGTTCCAGTGCCCCAATTGCGGCTATGTGTATGACGAGAGTCGCGGCGAAGAAAAGGAAGGTTTTGCGCCGGGCACCCGCTGGCTGCAAATCCCCAATGACTGGCCGTGCCCGGATTGTGCGGTGCGCGAAAAAGTGGATTTTGTCCTCAGGAAACACTGAGAGGACAACCCCGGCGAACCTAAATATCCCCCCCGTGTACGCCGGGGTCTTTTACAGCGCCCCCTCCTTGCGCATGGCGAGAGGGGGCATTCCAAACCAGCGTCGAAAGGTTCGGCTGAAGTTGGATGTATCCTGGTAGCCAAGCTTTTCGGCGATGCGCTCTATGGGCAACTGGGTTTCCGTCAACCACCAGGCTGCCAACTCACTGCGCACATCATCCAGCAATTGCTGATAACGGGTGTCTTCCTCTTTCAACTTGCGGATCAGGGTGCGGGGCGACATGGCAAATTTTTCCGCCATGATTTCCAGGGAAGGGAACTCACCCTGACAATCCAGTAGCACCAGGCTGACCTGTTGACTGAACGGCCCGCCTTTTTCCAGTTGTTTGAGCTGGTGTTCACAATCACGAATGGCATTGCGGTGCATGGCCGGGTCTGCGGTCAGGCAAGGAGATGCCAGTTGCTCTGCTGGCACCTCAATCAGAAAGCACTCCGCATCAAACGCCACCGGACAGCCAAGCAAACGTTCATAGTGCTCCGCCCAGGCCGGGCGCTCGAAAGGCAGGTGGACCCGGGCGCCACGGGAGCGGCCGGTGGACACCGCATCGGTCATCTGGAAAAAACTGCCCAGCAGGGCACCGAGCAAAAATTCCCGGCAGTCACCCAGGTCCGTTTGTTCCTTCAGCTGTAGCCGACCCCAGCCATCCTGCTCTTCAAAGGTTAGCTCGATCAGCTGCAGGCGCACCCCCACAAAGCGGGCCACCACAGACAACAATGTGCGTATATCCGGCGCCGAGGCGACCGCATAACCCAGAGCGCCGTGCGATGACACCGGCGTATTGCCGCCAATCTTCACCCCGATCCAAGGCTCCTGGGTCAACCGCAAGGCCCGACGGATCAACCGCGACAGCTGCTCCAGGCTAAGATAGCGATGCTCACTCAACAATTCCTGCCAGGCCAGCCGGGTACCGGAAAAGATATCCCCATCGCAGAAGCCCTCCCGCTTCAGGTGCGCGCAGAGCACACGGCTGTAGGTCGGATGAATGGCCGGCTTCAACCGGTCCATTTCCCCAAGCGCCATCGGATCCTCTTCTGTCAGTGAGTGAGTCCCTAGCCTACCCCTAAACGCCCTGTTTAATCTGTCACTTTATGACGATTTTTTGCCACCTCTAGGGGTGCTCGCCCCGGTCTTTCCGGAACACTATGAAGAAACTCAGATACCACCAATAACCAATGAGGTCATACCATGAGTCAAGCTGGCGTATTTGTCGGCCCTTCCGGCGTCGAGTACCGCGATCGCAAGCGGCACCTGTGGATTGTGTCTCTCTTTGTTCCGGGCACCGTTTTCCTCGGCCCGCTATTGGTGATGGCAACCGGAGAGCCCTGGCTGCTGTGGTTACCACTGGCATTCTATTATCTGGCTATTCCGCTGCTTGATATGCTGATTGGCCAGGACCGCAGCAACCCGCCGGAAGAGGTGGTGCCACAGCTGGAAGCCGACCTGTTCTATCGGCGAATGACCTATGCCCTGGTGCCGATCCTGCTGAGCGCGTACCTGTTCGGCATGTGGTTTGTTGGCACCCACTCACTTCCACTACATGGCATCATTGCCATGGTACTGCTCACCGGCACCATCTGCGGTGCCGCCGGTATCAACCTGGGCCATGAGCTGGGCCACAAGAAAACGCGCACCGAGCGCTGGCTGGCCAAGCTGGTACTGGCGCCGGTGGGCTACGGCCACTTCCCCATTGAGCACAACAAGGGCCACCATCGTGATGTGGCCACCCCGGAAGACCCGGCATCCTCTCGTCTGGGAGAATCCATCTGGAAGTTTGCCCTGCGGGAAATTCCCGGCACCATGAAGCGGGCCTGGCACCTGGAAAAAGCGCGGCTGCACAAGGAAGGCAAATCCGTGTGGTCCCTGGACAATGAGATTCTGCAACCGGGTGTGCTAAGCCTGATCATCTGGGGCAGCATCATCGCCCTGTTTGGCTGGAAAATGCTGCCCATTATTGCCGCCGCTACCTTGTGGTCCTACCTGCAGCTGACCTCCGCCAATTACGTGGAACACTACGGTCTGCTCCGCCACAAGGATGCCAATGGTCGCTATGAACGCACCCAGCCGCACCACAGCTGGAACAGCAACCACATGTTCTCCAACTGGGCATCTTTTCATTTGCAGCGCCACTCAGATCATCACGCGCACCCCGCACGCCGTTACCAGAGCCTGCGTCATTTCGAGGGCCTGCCGACGCTCCCCAACGGCTACTTCGGTATGTTCCTGATCAGCTATATACCGCCGCTGTGGTTCAAGGTCATGGACCGACGCATGCTGGAACACGCCGGTTATGAAGCCGCCAACATCAACTTTGATCCGGCACGGCGCGATGCACTGATTCGTAAATACCAGATCAAACAGACCACCTAGGGAGCCTTTGAATAACTCCTTGCATGCTCAGTC
>NZ_ARXU01000017.1 GCF_000756655.1 Alcanivorax jadensis T9 | reverse complement strand
TGTCCGTTAAAGCGGGTGAGGATCATTGTCGGCAGCAGCGCCTTGTTAGGGGCTTTTCCACCCCTAGCTTTTTTTAGTATCCACATAAATTTTGGCCATGCTGATTGACACAATAGAAGATAAAGACAAAACGCCCAGGCTAATCATTTCCCAAGAGCTTTCGATCATCCATTTTTCCGATAATTTGCTCACAGAAACAATGATTAAAAAGATACTTAGCATCCCAACAATAAAACCAGCCCATGCAATCTTCATATAGCAACCATATCTCGCCAAGTACATGAACCCTAGAACTGACCCCGCCAGAAAGTGCAAGCCAACATATATGGTTAATTCAACGCCCATAACTTCTCGAGCAATCCTTGATACACATTTTCGCCCACCCTAACAGCGTATTAATTAGAACGTTCCGCATAACCCGGTTCCGTATAACTCTGGAACCCTAATCCCGGCCCCGAAAGAAAATCCTGCCATAACAATCGCTTGGCAGGCTATAGCCAATTTCCTACACGGAGTTATGCGGAACCTTCCTTATAACTCCTTTCCTTTGAACTCGGAGACAGAAAAACCAAAGCCCCACTAAATCAACATGTTGGCATTTCCCTTTCCGGGTTCAACGGAAGCTTCCGTTGAAAAGGGGAATCGCAATCCCTATTTGCTGAACACCCCCCTTGCCAGGAATGCCTTCACCTGCTCAATTACCTCCCCATTGCGCATCATGAACGGATGCGTCACCGGCAACACCAGATGATCCTGCATGCCTTCGACTTTGGTTCTTTCCACGGTGACCTTGCCGTCATTGGGGCCGGGTAATTGGGTGGAGAGCAGAAAGTTGATGGTGTCGCTGCCGGCGATGATGCCCAGGGGGAAGTCCACCGGGCCGAGCTGGTTGGGGACGCTGTCGGGGCCGGTGCCCATCTGGCTACCGGCGGGGCCGTTGAACCACTGGAATGGGGCCCAGTCACCCAGGCGGTCCACCACTTCGCTGCCCTGGTTGGGCGGGCCGAGCATGACGGTGCGGCACAATCGTTCGATGCGATGCTGGCTCAGGTACTGGCGCAACAGGATGCCGCCCATGGAATGGGTAACGAAATGGATGGTGCCGGTGGCCGGGCATTTTGCCAGGGCTTTGGGCAGGGTTTCCGTGGCGAGGGTTTGAATGTCTTTCTTGGTGGAGGGGTAGCCCTGATTCACTACCGTGTAGCCGGTGTTCTCCAGGGCGTTTGCCATTTTCTTCATGGCATGGGCGGTTCTGGCCAGGCCATGGAGCAGGATGACGCATTGAGGGTCCTGGGTTTTCATTGTTGTGCTCTCGGTATCCAGCAAGGCCGTTCCCCCTCTCCCTGTCCCTCTCCCACAAGGGGAGAGGGGACTCTCCAGAAAGGTTTGGCTGCAGCCCTCATCTCTTGAGTGAATGGCATCGGCAAGAAGACTAGGGCTAAAACAGGCCCACAACAGCAAGCCTGCTAACAACCTCATAAAGTGTACCAGTTGCCATTCAGGGCTAGCCAAGTTGATCCAGGGCGGACGACAGCCGCGCCACTGCCGCATCCACATCCCCCAACTTGTCCAGGCCGAACAGGCCCACGCGAAAGGTCTTGAAGTCCGCTGGTTCGTCACACATTAGCGGTACACCGCCGGCGGTCTGCAGGCCGAGCTGAACGAAGGCGGCGCCACTCTTGATAGTGTCGTTGTCGGTGTAGCACACCACCACGCCGGGGGCTTCAAAGCCGGGGGCGGCAACGCTGGCGAAGCCGTGTTTGGCCATCAGCTCGCGCACGCCGGAGCCCAGCTTCCACTGGCGCTCTTTCACGGCGGTGAGCCCTTCCTTCATGGTTTCCAGCATGGTGTCACGGAAGCCGCGCAGGGCATCGGTGGGCATGGTGGCGTGGTAGGCGTGGCCGCCGTTTTCGTAGGCGATCATGATGTCGCGCCATTTGCGCAGATCGCAGGCGAAGCTGGTGCTGGTGGTTTCGTGCAGGCGCTGGTCGGCGGCTTCACTGAGCATCACCAGAGCGCTACAGGGGGAAGAACTCCAGCCTTTCTGCGGGGCGCTGATCAGCACGTCCACGCCGATGGCTTTCATGTCCACCCAGATAGTGCCGGAGGCAATGCAGTCCAGCACGAACAGGCCGCCCACGCTGTGCACGGCATCGGCCACCTGTTTCAGGTAGTCGTCCGGCAGGATGATGCCGGAGGCGGTTTCCACGTGGGGGGCGAACACCACGGCCGGCTTCTCGGCCTTGATGGTTTCGACCACCTGCTCGATGGGGGCCGGGGCGAACGGCGCTTGGGGCTGGTCACTGATGGGCGCGGCTTTCAGTACGGTCTCTTTGGACGGGATGCTGCCCATCTGAAAGATCTGGCTCCAGCGATAGCTGAAAAAGCCATTGCGGATCACCAGGCAGGACTGATCGGTAGCAAACTGCCGGGCCACCGCTTCCATGCCGAAGCTGCCGCCGCCGGGCACCACGGTGACCGAGTGGCCGTTGTAGACCTGCTTCAGGTTACTGGAAATATCCCGCATGACCTGCTGGAAACGCTGGGACATGTGGTTCAGGGAACGGTCAGTAAACACCACGGAATACTCAAGCAGGCCGTCTCGATCAAAGTCACGGGGCAAATCTGTCACTGGGGGTCACCTCTGCAGCAACCGGCACGGGCCGGTCTCGTCGCGTTATTGTCTGTCTTGGATACTGGATTGCTGGCAGCGCCGCAACCGTCCGGGGCAAAAAGCATGGCAAAAGGGGCATCAACTGCTCAAATCGCAGTCAATGACTGTCGTCTGCAGTCAAGTAAGCTTATGCATTATCATTCTTGAGCCAACCGGGGCGCTGCCTCATACTATGCGGCCTTGGCGCCCTGTAAACACCGCGTTTAACGTCTTTCTTTCTCGGCAAGCGAGCCACGATCTCATGACAGAGTACGTCCTGATTCTGATCAGCGCTGTGCTGGTAAACAATTTTGTCCTGGTGCAGTTCCTGGGGCTGTGTCCCTTTATGGGGGTCTCCAACAAGATCGAGACCGCCATGGGCATGTCCCTGGCCACCACCTTTGTGCTGACGCTATCGTCCGTGCTCGCCTACCTGACCTGGGCCTATATTCTGGTGCCCTTCGAGCTGGAATACCTGCGCACCATCAGCTTCATTCTGGTGATCGCCGTGGCGGTACAGTTCACCGAGATGTTCGTGAAAAAGGCCAGCCCCCTGCTCTACCGGGTACTGGGGGTGTTCCTGCCGCTGATTACCTCCAACTGCGCGGTGCTGGGCGTAGCGCTGCTGAATGTACGCCAGGAAGATGCCACCTTTATGTCATCGCTCACCTACGGGCTGGGCGCAGCGCTGGGCTTTTCCCTGGTGCTGGTGCTGTTTGCCGCCATGCGTGAGCGTATTGCCGTGGCCGATGTGCCGGAAGCGTTCCGTGGTCCCAGCATCGGCCTGATCACCGCCGGCCTGATGTCGCTGGCCTTCATGGGCTTTTCCGGGCTCATCAAGTTATGACCGCTGTACTGATTGCCGTGGCCGCCCTGCTTGCCCTGGCCGCCGTGTTCGGTGCGGTGCTGGGCTTTGCCTCGGAGAAATTCAAGGTCGAGGGTGACCCCATTGTCGACCAGATCGATTCCCTGTTGCCGCAGACCCAGTGTGGCCAGTGCGGGCACCCGGGCTGTCGCCCCTACGCCGAGGCCATTGCCGAGGGCGAAGACCACAACCGCTGCCCGCCCGGCGGGCAGGACACCGTGGATTCGCTCACCGACCTGCTCGGCCGCGACGAGCTGACCCTGGATGACGAAGGCGCCGAGGATGCGGACATCCCCAAGGTGGCGTATATCCGCGAGGACGAGTGCATCGGCTGCACCAAGTGCATCCAGGCCTGCCCGGTAGATGCCATCGTCGGCGCCGCCAAGCTGATGCACACGGTAATCGTGGACGAATGCACCGGCTGCGACCTGTGCGTGGAGCCCTGCCCGGTGGACTGCATCGACATGGTGGAAGTGCAACCCACCCTGCAGACCTGGGGCTGGAACCGCCCGGCCGGTATCGGCGAGCGCCCGGACAGCCGTATTGAAGTGGTGAACCTGTGATTCGTACCCTGTTCAGTTCGCGCAGCCGCAAGGTCTACGACTTCCACGGTGGTATTCACCCACCGGAAAGGAAAGCGCTTTCCAACGGCACCGCCATTGTCCCCGGCCCGATGCCGGCGCAGCTGATACTGCCGCTGAACATGCACATCGGCGCCCCGGCCAAACCGCTGGTGGAACCCGGTGAGCGGGTACTGAAAGGCCAGATGATTGCTGAGCCCAGCGGCGCGGTAAGCGCGGCCATTCATGCCCCCACCTCCGGCACCGTCAGCGCCATCGGCCCGCGCGCCATTCAGCACCCGTCCGGGATGGATGCCATCTGTATCGTCATCGACACCGACGGCAAGGATGAATGGATCGAACACGCCGGTGTGGCCGACTACACCGAGCGCAGCCCCGGTGAACTGGTGGACACCATCCGTCATTCGGGCATCGCCGGCATGGGCGGCGCCGGCTTCCCCACCAGCATCAAGGTGAACCTGGGCGACCACCAACGGGTGGAAGAACTGGTAATCAATGCGGTGGAATGCGAGCCCTATATCACTGCCGACGACCGCCTGATGCGCGAGCGCGCCGACGAGATCATTGCCGGCATCAACATCCTGCAATACCTGCTCAACCCGCGCCGCACCCTGATCGGCATCGAGGACAACAAGCCGGAAGCGATCTCCATCATCAAGCGAGCCTGCAAAGGCTGCGACATCGACGTGCGGGTGGTACCCACCAAGTACCCCTCCGGCGGCGAAAAGCAATTGATCCAGCTGCTCACCGGCAAGGAAGTGAAAAGCGGCCAGTTACCGGCCCAGGTGGGCGTGGTGTGCCAGAACGTGGGCACCGCCTATGCCATCAAACGAGCGGTGATCGACGGCGAGCCACTGCTGTCGCGGGTGACCACGCTCACCGGCGAAGGCGTGAGCCAGCCGGGTAATATGGAGGTGCTGTTGGGCACCCCGGTACGCGATCTGCTGCTGCACGGCGGTGTGGATCCGGACAACATCGGCCGTCTGGTCATGGGCGGCCCGATGATGGGCTTCACCCTGCACAACCCGGCAGTGCCGGTGGTGAAAACCACCAACTGCATCATCGCCGCCACCCTGGAAGAACTGCCCGAGCCGCCCCCGGAGCAACCCTGCATCCGCTGTGGCTCCTGCGCCGACGTGTGCCCGGCCAACCTGCTGCCCCAGCAGCTCTACTGGCACGCCAAGAATGACGATCTGGAAAAGGCCCAGCACCACAACCTGATGGACTGCATCGAGTGCGGCGCCTGCGCTTATGTGTGTCCCAGCCATATCCCGCTGGTGCAGTACTACCGTTATGCCAAGGCAGAAGTGCGCCAACAGGCCGCCGAACAGGTAAAAGCCGACAAGGCCCGCCAGCGATTTGAAGCGCGCCAGGCTCGCATCGAAGCGGAAAAGGCCGAGAAAGAAGCCCGTCGTCAGGCGCGGCTGGAAGCCAACCGCAAGAAGAAAGTCGAGACCAGCGCACCGTCCGTGGACACAGTCGCCCTCAAGCAAGCATCCCTGGAAGCGTCCAAGGCCTACAAGGCCGCCGTGAAAGCGGCCAAGGCTGCCGAGGCGGAAGGCGCCGCCAACATCAACGAACTGAAAGCCGAAGTGGACCGCCTGAAAGCCGAGGCCGACAAGGCCAAGGCCGCCGTGCGTGACGCCAAGGACGCTGGCCCTGCTGCCGCCCCCACAGAAGACCGGGTCGGCAACTTGAAGAAGCAGGTTGGCGAGGCATCCACGGCCTACAAAGCTGCCGTGAAAGCCGCCAAGGCAGCGGAGGAAAATGGCGACGACAATGCCGCCGACCTGCGCGCCAAAGCCGATGAACTGAAGGCCAGTGCCGACAAGCTGAAAGCAGAATTGCGCGATGCCAAGGCCAGTGCCCCGGCCACAACCGCCGCAGCCCCTCAAGCCGACCCGATGGCGGACCTGAAGAAACAGGTGGGTGACGCCTCTTCCGCCTACAAGGCAGCGGTGAAAGCGGCCAAGGAAGCGGAAGAAAACGGCGCCGACAATGCCGCCGAGCTGCGCAGCCAGGCGGACGAACTGAAAGCGAAGGCAGACCAACTCAAGGCCGACCTGCGCGACGCCAAGGCCAATGCGCCGGCCACGCCTACCCCGGCACCTGCCGCTGCACCCGCAGACCCGCTGGCAGAACTGAAGAAGAAGGTGGGCGAGGTCTCCTCCGCCTACAAGGCCGCAGTCAAAGCCGCCAAAGAAGCCGACGAGAACGGGGCGGACAATGCTGCCGAGTTGCGCGCCGAAGCGGATCGCCTGAAAGCCGAGGCCGACCACTGGAAAGCCGAACTGCGCGAGGCCAAAGCCTCTGCTCCGGCTCCGGCGACCCCCAAAACACCGCCGGCCCCCACGGATACCCCCAAGGCCCCGGAAACCGAAGCCCCGCAGGCTTTGAAGGCTGTGGACCCAGAGGTGGCCGCCAAGCGCCAGAAGCGCCTCAAGGCCCTGAAGACCGCCTACAACATGGCCCACAAGCAGTACAAGGAAGCCCACGCAGCCCTGGAGCGCGGCGAGCGTAACGGCGATATTCCCGCCGAAGAGCTCAATGCCATGGAACGGAAAGTGGACAAGCTGAAAGGCAAGGCCGACGTGGCCCGCGATGCCCTGGACGCGCTGGTGGAAGAAGCCAAGGCAGACATCCGCGCCCACACCGGCAAGGATCTGAAAACCCTCAAGCTGGAAGCCGCCCGGGCAGAAAGTGCCCTGGCCGACAAACAGCGCGAGCTTGAGCAACAGCGGGACAACGCCTCGGAAGTCAATCTGGAAGCCCTCAGTTCCGAATTACAGGCCCTGGAGGCGGAAGCCCAGATCGCCCGCATGGCGCTCAAGCAGGCGGTAGAAGAACAAGGACTGCAAGACTGATGGCACTGATCTCTTCAACCTCGCCCCACACCACGGTGAGCAACAACACCGGCGCTTTCATGCGCCAGGTGATTTACGCCACCCTGCCCGGTCTGGCGGTGCTGACCTGGCAGTTCGGCTGGGGCACAGTCATCAATGTGCTGTGGGCCGTGGTGGTGGCGCTGGTCAGTGAGGCGCTGATCCTGAAAGCCCGCGGTCGCCCGGTGGCCTTCTACCTGAAGGACTACAGTGCGGTGCTCACCGCCGTGCTACTGGCCCTGGCGCTGCCGCCCACCTCCCCCTGGTGGCTGACCCTGATCGGGGTGGGCTTTGCCATTATTGTGGCCAAGCAGCTCTACGGTGGCCTGGGCATGAACCCGTTCAACCCGGCCATGGTCGGCTATGTGCTGCTGCTGATTTCTTTCCCGGTGGCCATGACCCAGTGGATTGCCCCGGGCGAAGCGCCCAGCCTGGCGCAAAGCTGGCAGCTGTTTACCGGCCAGTTGCCGGTGGATGGCCTGAGCGGCGCCACGCCCCTGGATACCTTCCGTACCTGGGCCGGCAACGACAGCGAGCTGGCCAGCCACGGCATCCTGGATGGTCAGTTTGCCGGGCTCGGCTGGGAATGGGTCAATCTGGCCTTTTTGCTGGGTGGCCTTTATCTGATCAGCCGCAAGATCATTACCTGGCATATCCCGGCGGGTTTTCTGGGCGGCCTGGCCCTGCCCGCCCTGATTGCCTGGCTGATCAACCCGGTGCGGTTTTCCGACCCGGTGTTCCAGATTTTCTCCGGCGGGGCCATGCTCGGCGCTTTCTTTATCGCCACCGACCCGGTGAGCGCCGCCACCAGCCGCAGTGGCCGGCTGATCTATGCGGCACTGATCGGCGTGCTGATCTGGGTGATCCGCAGCTTCGGCGGCTACCCGGATGCCGTGGCGTTCTCGGTGCTGCTACTGAATCTGTGCGCGCCCTTTATCGATTACTACACCCAGCCACGCACCTACGGGCACAACAAGGCGAACCGGGGCACTAACAGCGCCAAACAAGGGGGTGGCTCATGATGCGCCAGGCCATCTCCCGGAATATGGTGATCCTCAGCGTGTTCGCCATCGGTACCGCCGCTACCCTGGCGATCACCAACGAGCTGACCATCGGCAAGGTAGAGTGCAACAAGCAGGCCGCATTGATGGCATCGCTCAACGAAGTGATGCCCCACGAGCAGCACGATAATGATCTGCTCGCCGACCGTCTTACCGTCAGCGACCCGCTGCTGGGTCGCAACGGCCACCATGTCTACCGGGCGCGTCTTGATGGCGAGCCCAATGGGGCCGTACTGGAAGCCACCGCCCCGGACGGTTACGGTGGCAATATTGCCCTGATCGTCGGCGTGGATACACAAGGCAAGGTTCAGGGAGTGCGCGTCGTGCCACCGCACAATGAGACCCCGGGGCTCGGCGATAAAATCGAAACCAAAAAATCCGACTGGATTGATGGTTTCAATGGCCTGTCTCTGGGCAACCCTGCCAGTGACGGCTGGGCGGTGAAAAAGGATGGCGGCCAGTTCGACAGCTTTACTGGCGCCACCATTACCCCCCGTGCTGTGGTGGGGGCCGTGCACCGTGCCCTGCAATATTTCGACGCCAACCGCGACGCTGTGTTCAGCACCCCGGCGGAAGCGGTATCGGTGGAGAGTTGTGATGAGTGATGCGAACTACAAAAAGATCATGGGCCAGTTCCCGATAGGATTTACTCATTCAGCGGCAAGCAGAGCTCGCAGAGTAAGGCATTTCGTCGCAGGCATAGTGGGCCTATTCCAAGACGAAATAACACAGCTATGCGAGCTCTGCTTGTCGCCCTTCGGGTCATCTCCAAAATGGCCCACTGCTTCGTTGTTTCCTCTCGAAAGAGGCCCACTCTTCCTTCAAGAAAACGCCTCACATTGGACCATTTTGGAGGTGACTGAATGAGTAAATCCTATCGGGAACTGGCCTTGGACGGGCTGTGGAACAACAACCCGGCCACCGTGCAGATTCTCGGCCTGTGCCCGCTGCTGGCGGTGACCGGCACCGTGGTCAACGCCCTGGGCCTGGGCCTGGCCACCCTGGTGGTGCTGATGGGCTCCAACATCTGCGTGTCGCTGATTCGTCAGTACGTGACCGATGCGGTACGCCTGCCCGCTTTCGTGATGATCATCGCCGCCATGGTGACGGTGATTGAAATGCTGATGCAGGCGTTCACCTTCGAGCTGTACGAAATCCTCGGTATCTTCATTCCCCTGATCGTCACCAACTGCACCGTGCTGGGCCGTGCCGACGCCTTTGCCAGCAAGAACCCGGTACTGCCAGCGGCGCTGGACGGTTTCATGATGGGGCTGGGTTTTCTGGTGATCCTGCTGATTCTCGGCGGCATGCGTGAGCTGATCGGTCTGGGCACCCTGTTCACCAACATGCAGTTGCTGTTTGGCCCCATGGCGGCAGACTGGCAGATTCAGGTGGTAGAAAACTACGGCGGCTTCCTGTTCGCCATCCTGCCCCCGGGAGCCTTCGTGGGCCTGGGCCTGATCATCGCCGGCAAGAACGTGATCGACAAGCGCCTCAAGGCCATCCAGAAAGCCAGGGCCTCCGACGAACCCAAGGTCAGCCGGCGGGTGCGTACCACCGGCAAAGTCAGTTAATACCTTCATCGCATCATGGTGGATAACGCCTATCGGCTAATCCACCCTACCCGCACACCAATCTCCCGTAGGGTGGATTAGCCGATAGGCGTTATCCACCACTCATCCCAAGCCGAACCCACCTCCCCGTAGGAGCGTTAGCTTGCGACGCGAACCGGAACGAAGTGCATAAACCTAAAAAGACGGACTTACCACAGAGGGCACAGAGCACACAGAGAAAAAACGTCTTTCCCTCAGTGATCTCTGTGCCCTCTGTGGTAAATCTGTCTTTCGGGTTTTAGGTTTATGCTCTTTGCACCCTGCGGGCCGCCAGTGGCGCTTCTACGGCAACTTCATTCGCGGCTCAAGCGCCGCTCCTACAGCACCGACCCTGACACCAACAACGCCAACGCCAACGCCACCAGTCCATGCGGCAAGAACACATGACGCCAGCGCAGGATCCGTAGCAACTCCTTCATTCCACCGGCGCGGCGGCTTCGCTCCCAGCTGTTCGCGGTCTGGAACGGAGCGATATCGTCCACCTCACCTCGAAAGTGCGCTTCGATCTTTTCAATGCGAGCGTAATGGGCAGACTGAAACGCTTTCCAGTGTCCTTCCACCAGCCAGAACATCAGGCTACCCACCACCCCCACCCAGAGCAGCGCCGGGCGATCAAAGAACGCCCCGGTCCCGGCCAATACGCCGGCCAGAGTGACACTCCAGGCCTTGATCGTGAGCGACTTCTGGTCGAACGAATCGATCAGCCCGGTCAGGTGGAAATATTCGCTTTCCAGTTGCTGGTCCAGTTGTAACATGCCATCCCCCCATGAACGGATCGGATTCTCCGATAAATCCGCGCTATTAAACGCGATTCAATCCTTACAGACAAAGCGGCACAGTAACGGGCAAGGAGATATGTCATGAACCGAAAGCCAGTGACGCTACGACAGCAGCCCTTGTCCGGGGACATCCGCGACCAGCTGTATGGCCCCGCGCGGGATCAATGGCGGGATCACCCTCACTATCTGATCAGTGACGCCCGCGCCCTCCAGCGCAACCACCGTAATCTGAAGCGTCAGGCCCGCCAGTACCACGGCGCCCTGACCCATCTGCTGGAGCTAAGCGAGACGGAGCGCAACGCTCAATCCAATCGCCAGTTACTGACCACCATCGGTAACCATGGACAACGCCTGCTGAAAAATCTGCACAGCCATCATGGCTTCGAGGACAGCAGTGTCTTTCCGGTGTTGCGCCAGCATCACCCACGGCTGGCCGCCGGCTTCGGCGTGCTGGAACAGGATCACCTGGCCCTGGATGCTCTACTGGATGATATCGACCGGCAACTCACCCTCTTCCCGGCGTTGACGACGAATCCGCAGGCACTGGAAACCGCACATCAGCAAGCGGCAAACCTTGAGGCATTACTGCATCGTCACATGGATGACGAAGAGGACATCATTGTGCCTATCTATTTGTTGTACATGTAATTTTTTGCGTTCTATTGAACGGCATAATTCACACTCTTTTGCACTTGTTGTGCGCCAGGCAGCGAACATTATGGCCATTACAGGATCATAATAGGCACAACCAACAAATAAGGAGTGAGCCATGAAAAGCGCAGCAGTTGCCGCCCTGGGTATCGTAGGGGCCGTGGCCATCGCCGGTGTCGGCTATGGGGCTTACCAGGCCATAACCCCGGCTACCTCAGGCTATGCCCAGGTAGTGAATGTGGACCCGATTGTGAAAACCTGGCAGGAACCCCGTGAGGTTTGTCAGCAAGTCACCGTGGAACGCAAGAAACCGGTTAAAGACCAGCACCGGGTTACCGGTAGTGTCGTCGGTGCCGTGGTCGGCGGTGTGATCGGCCACCAGTTTGGCGGCGGTAGTGGTAAAGATGCGGCCACCGCAGGTGGTGCCATTGCCGGTGGTGTGGCAGGTAATCAGATCCAGAAAGGCATGCAGGAAAAAAACACCTACACCACCACGGAACAACGCTGTAACACCGTGATGGAAGACAAGAGTCGCACAGAAGGTTACGACGTGACCTATGTCTTCAATGATCAGGAAGACACCATTCGCATGGACAAGAAGCCCGGCGAGCGGTTGCGTATTGAAGAAGGGGAAGTGGTTACCCAGTAACCCTCTCCTGAATGCATAAAAAAGCCCGCTTCTGCGGGCTTTTTTATGACGCCTTTGCGGTCAACCCGATAGCACAGACACGAACGTCTGGATGATCGTCGCGTTGGCAATATCCACGATAAAGCCCCCTACCACCGGCACGATGATAAA
Source organism: Alcanivorax jadensis T9 (assembly GCF_000756655.1). Classification (GTDB taxonomy): domain Bacteria; phylum Pseudomonadota; class Gammaproteobacteria; order Pseudomonadales; family Alcanivoracaceae; genus Alcanivorax; species Alcanivorax jadensis. The sequence continues at coordinate 60,118 of NZ_ARXU01000017.1, read as the reverse complement.
CGCCAGCGGCGACGGGCCATGATGTTGGGTCACCGCCTGGATGTTGGCCACCGCTGTAGGCGTAGCCCCCATGGCAAAGCCGCAGTGGCCAGCACAGAGGACGGCCGAATCATAGTTGCGCCCCATCAGCCGGAAGGTCACCAGGGTAATGAACGCCAGCGCCAACCCCACCTGCACCAGCAGCATGGCCAGCATGGGCAGTGCCAGATCCACCAGTTGCAACAATTGCAGACTCATTAATGTGATCGCCAGAAAAATCCCCAGCGCCGTGTTACCCACCACATCAATGGTGGCATCGTTGACCTGCCACAGGCGACGCGCCGTGTTACCCAGCACAATGCAGACAAACAGCACCCATACAAAGGTAGGCAACCGGAACACGGAAGCAAACTCTTCCGCCGCCACCGCGCCGACCACCACACCCACTGACAGCAACATCAGGATGCGGATCACGCTGGCGGCGGAAATCGGGCGAGGTGTTTCCGCTTCGTCATGCTCGACATCTTCCACCGCCGCACCATGGGCCGGTGCGGCAAGCCGGTAGCGACGAATCAGGAACATGGCCAGAGGCCCGCCCAGCAACGCCCCGAATATCAGACCGAAAGTAGCAGACGCCGCGGCCAGCTCACTCACGCCGGTAAGACCGAAATCCCGCTCGAAGACCCCCGCCCAGGCGGCACCCGTGCCGTGGCCGCCGGTCATGGTCACCGAGCCGCCAATCAGGCCATACCAGGCATCCAGCCCCATCAGCTTGGCCATCATCACACCGACCAGATCCTGCAGTGCCACCAGCACGATCACCAGCACGGCGAACAGCAGCATGGCCCAGCCGCCCCGGCGCAGCAGACGAAAGTCCGCCGCAAGCCCCACGGCACCGAAGAAAAACAGCATGGCCGGCGTCTTGATGCTTTCATCAAAGGTCAGGCTGATACCGGATACCTGCATCAGAGTGACAACGATGGTGGCCAGCAAACCGCCCACCACCGGCTCGGGCATGTTCAGCCGCGCCAGCAAGTCCACCTTGTGAACGATCCACTGACCGGCGCCCAGCACCAACAATGCGACCATGAGGGTTTCCATGGCGGAAAACTGCATCCCTTTCTCCTTGTTGGCGGCTGGGGTTCCCCCCTCACAGCCACCGATTTGATCCGTTATACTGCCCGCGACAACGGGAAGCTGTTATGAATCGCGAAAAACGAACTGAAATCTTTACCCGTCTACGGGATCAGAACCCCCACCCCACCACCGAGCTGGAATACAGCAGCGATTTCGAGTTGCTGGTGGCCGTGGTGCTGTCTGCCCAGGCCACAGACGTGGGCGTGAACAAGGCCACCGCCAGACTCTATCCGGTGGCCAATACGCCAGAGGCGATCTTCGCCCTGGGAGTCGACGGGCTTAAAGAGTACATCAAGACCATCGGCCTGTTTAATTCCAAGGCCGAAAACATCATTCAGCTGTGTAAAATTCTCGTCGAGCAGCATGATAGCCAGGTGCCACGTACCCGCGAAGCCCTGGAAGCCCTGCCAGGTGTGGGTCGCAAAACCGCCAATGTGGTGCTCAATACGGCCTATGGCCTGCCCACCATGGCGGTGGATACACATATCTTCCGGGTGTCCAACCGCACCCGGATTGCACCGGGCAAGAATGTGCTGGAAGTGGAAAAACGGCTGGTTCGACTGGTGCCGGAGGAATTCCTGCGCGATGCCCACCATTGGCTGATCCTGCACGGCCGCTATGTGTGTATGGCCCGCAAGCCCAGGTGTGGCGAATGCCTGATCGCAGACCTGTGCGAATTCCCGCCGAGCCAGCGGCCAGCATGAGTGGTAATTGAGCGCCCTGCTCTACGTTGCTACTCTGAAGTATCTCAGTTTGGTAACGAAGGGACGCGACATGAAACACACGATCCTGCTGGCAACACTGCTGGGCCTGTGCGCCCCGGTTCTGGCCGGCGACCTGAAGCCTGGCCTGTGGCAGATCAATACCACCATGGAAGGCGACAATCTGCCCCCGCAGATGCGGGCTCATACCCAGCAGCAGTGCCTCAGCCCTGAAGAGGCCGAGGATGTGGTCAGTGCCCTGCAAGAGAGCTGGAACGCGGATGAATGTGACCTTGGGAAGGTGGATCGCAGCGGAGACAATCTGACCTGGGAAGCCAGTTGCAACCAGAACGGCATGCAGAGCACCATGAAAGGTTCGGTGACACTGCATAGCGATACCCATTACACCAGCACCATCGACATGACCATGCCGAGCCACAAGATGGTGTCGAAGAGCGAAGGAAAATGGGCCAGTTCGGATTGTCCTGGATAAGGATTGGCGGTTCGCCTTGCGAGCAAGGCTCCAACGAAATCATCACCTACCACTTAACCGTTGGAGCTATGCTTGCATGGCGAAAGGGCTTAGCCCGGTAGTCATGAGCATAGCTCCAACAGCGCAGCGAGGTGCTTCAGATCTCTCCAGCAAACACCTTCTCAAAAAACGCCAGCACTCGCTGCCAGCTGTCTTCCGATGCACCCGCATCGAATTTTGAACGCAGCGGCGGTAATGGCCCCAGCTTCTTGAAGGTAAAGGTCTGGTGGTCATTCATGAAGGAATGGCCCACGTCCTCGTAGGTCTTGATATCGTGGGGCACACCCAGCGCATCCATGTGCTTTGCCAGACGATCACCATGATCGCCATAGATCATGTCCGTGCGCCCCCAGCCACCCACAGCCGGGCAGATGCCGCTCACCTCTTTCACGTTTTTGGGCATGCCACCATAGAAAGGCGCCACCACCTGCACCGGTGCCTGGCTGGCGTAGAGCACCGCAAAGCGACCGCCCATGCAGAAGCCCATAACACCCACCTGGGTCACCGCTTCTTCGCTCTGGTTCAGCAACCATTCACGGCAGGCTTCCAGTTGCTCGAAGGTCTGCCCCTTGCCGGTTTCATGAGCTTTCAGGGTTTTCACTACGCACAGGGCCTTGCTGCCCGGCAGATCGTAGAGATCCGGCACCAGCACCGGATAACCATTATCCGCCAACCGCTGGGCAATGCGTTCGATATCCTCGGTGTAGCCAAAAATGTCATGAATGGCGATCACCGCCGCCTTGTGAGGATTGGCCGTTTTCGGGCGCAGCCAACGGGCACGCATGGTGTGACCGCCGGGAATTGGAATGCCTACAGGTTGGTTGGACATGAGAAACCCAATTGATAGTTGATAATGAATAATTGATAACGAAGCAGTGAGGCTACTACCACCGGTCAGGGTTCCCCCTATCCAACCGGGCCACTTCCAACCCAGTTATCAACTATCAATTCTCAATTATCAATTGCTTTTCATTTTTCCTGCATGGCCACCAGCCGCGCTTCCTGCAGGGCGGCGGTGCGGTGTTTGGTGGCTTCGCGGTATTCCGGATCGGCCAGCATGGAGGCAAAGGCCTGTTTGGAGGGGTAACGTACCAGCAGCACGTCGTCCCACTTCTCTGCGTCCGGGGCAATCACGCCGGCCAGGGCCTTGCCCTTCCAGACCAGCTCGCCGCCGACACCGCGAACCTTGCCGAAGGCCACGTCGGAATATTTCTGGTAGGCCTCGCGGCCGCTGTAATCCGCTTCGCCATCCTTGTACCGCGCGGTCTCGTTAAAGCGAAGCAGATTCAGCATGACGATGGGGGTATCGTCCGGCAGGGATGCCAGTATATCGGGCAGGGTCTGGGGATTCGGGTCGATGACCGGTTTCTCTGACATGGTGACTCCGTTTGGTTTTTTATCAGCAAGGCGAAGGGTTCGATCACCACCTTGCCGCCGTGTCAGGCAGAAAGACAGGGCCGATAACGACACCCTGAACGCCAAAGCGGTCACAGCACTGTCAGGGCAATCTGCTCCGCGGCACAGAGACTTTCCAGGTCATCCAGACTCTGCGTCGGAAAGCGCAGTGTCATCGCCACTGATTGGCTGTAATGCACGTCCAGCACCTCTGCCGCATTCTGCTCCGCCCAGTGACGAAGGCGCTGCTCCAGAGGGAAGCCCATCTCCAGCCGGCAGGTGAGCTGCGGCACACTCTCCACCCTTTCCACTTCCGCCAGCACCGCTTCTGCCGCTGCCGCGTAGGCGCGGACCAGACCGCCCGCCCCCAGCTTCACGCCACCAAAATAACGGCTCACCACCACCAGCACATCACTCATGCCCTTGTGCTGGATCACATTGAAAATGGGTTTGCCGGCGGTGCCCGAAGGCTCGCCATCGTCATTCATGGCGGCCTGGGCAGAAGCCGGGTTGCCAAGCAAGTAGGCGTAGCAATGGTGGCTGGCATCCGGGTAACGGGCCCTGGCCTCGTCGATCACCGCCATGGCCTGTTCGCGGCTGGCTACCGGGCGCAGCCAGGTGATGAAACGACTTTTGTTGATCAGTAGTTCCCGGTCAACGGGAGCGGCGGGAACGGGATAACCTTTGATGGCAAACTCCGGGTTGATCACTGGCGGGGAGCCGCTATGGTAAGGTAATTGCCGTCTTTATCCGAATACGCGACTTGCCATGACCGATCCCCTCAGCCAAGACGATGACAGCCTGCGCCGCCGCAAGCGGCTGGCCATCGGTGTTGCCCTGCCCGTCACAGGTGTGATTTTCGCACCGCTGCTGTGGGCCCTGTACCAGGATGGCAGTATTTTCTTCTTTACGCTTTGTGCCCTGCTATGGCTGGGCGCCGGGCGATTCATCTATCACCTGTTGGCGCCCTGATCTCGATCAGAGGTCCTGACCACAACCACTGAAGAGCTTTTCGTTACTGATAACCTTCACCTGATAATCGAAAGACTCACCGCTCATGGAGTCATCGCAGGGCATTTCGCTGATTTCCACTTTCAGCTGGTCAGTGTCGGTGTTGGCAAGGTAAATGGTTTCCGTGCCTTCGGTCTGCGCCCCTGGGTCCGGAGTGGTTACCGTGGTTTCGCCGTAGTCGCCCACAAAGACCAACTTTTCGTCCGGGTAAATTGCCAGATGCCAGCCAGGCTCGTTACCGACGGCCCAGAATGACGCCCCCGCTTCCTGCGCCTTCACCATGGCGGTTTTCGGTCGCGCCTCCGCGGATTGCTCGGCGCCAACCCGCTGCAACATGACCGTGATCTCTTCACCGCTGGCCCGTTCGCCCAGTTCGGCGGTATGCCGTTCGGTGGTGAGCCACAGCAACTGCCCATCCGCGCCACGAATTTCCGCACGTACCGCATACGCCATTGGATGGTCATGCATTACCGCATCCCTGGCATAGCGCAGGGTAAAGGGCACCGGTACCTGACCCGGGTCGTCGATATGTTGCTCGGCAATCACTGTGGACGGCGCATCGGCCAGCGATACATCCTCCAGGGTTACCGTGAGCGTTGCACCTTGCGGCATGGCCATGCGCTCGCGGTACATGACTTTACCACTGAGGATCTGCTGCTCGGTCTTTTCACTCTGCTCCACCACGGTGGGTTGTTGGCTATCAGATTCCGGTTTTCCCTGATCACAGCCAGACAGGGCAAGCAAGGCAGCAATGCCAGCGGAGCCAAACAGCACGGGAAAAGAACGGTGGGTTAATATGGGAGATCGCATAGTCATTCCTTGTCATCGTCAGTGATGGGATTCGCTGGACGCTCGGCGGTTCCCTGCCGAGCTTTACTAATAAAGCACCGCCCATAAAAAAGCAGCCCACTGGGGCTGCTTTTTTACTTTTCTTCAACGATGTCTTTAAACGGTAACGACCAGCTCCACATCAATATGCCGCGGGAGGCAGCACACCTTATGGGCCTTTTCCTCCAGGGTATGCGCTTGCTCCTGATCCAGCCAGGGCGAGCCGGCACAAAAAAGCCCCGGCTTGCCGGGGCTTCAGAGCATTCATAGCGAACCGGCCTCAACCGAAAGCCGGAATCCCGGTCTGGGACCGGCCCAGAATCAGGGCGTGAACATCATGGGTGCCCTCGTAGGTGTTTACCGCCTCCAGGTTCATCACATGGCGGATCACATGGTACTCGTCGCTGATACCGTTGCCACCGTGCATGTCACGGGCCTGGCGGGCGATATCGATGGCCTTGCCGCAGTTGTTGCGTTTCATCAGCGACACCATTTCCGGCGCCCAGTTGCCGGCATCCATCAGTCGGCCCAGCTGTAGCGCGCCCTGCAGGCCCAAGGTAATTTCGGTCTGCATGTCCGCCAACTTTTTCTGGATCAGTTGGGTAGCGGCCAGTGGCCGGCCAAACTGCTTGCGATCCAGGGTGTACTGGCGTGCTGCCTGCCAGCAGAATTCCGCCGCGCCCATGGCACCCCAGCTGATCCCGTAACGGGCCTTGTTCAGGCAGCTGAACGGCCCTTTCAGCCCCTCTACGTCCAGGCGGTTTTCGTCCGGTACGAAGCAGTCATCCAGCATGATCTGCCCGGTGATGGAGGCGCGCAGGGAGAACTTGCCTTCGATCTTCGGGGTGGTGAAACCGTCAAAGCTGCGTTCCACCACAAAGCCGGTGATCTTGCCGTCCAGATTGGCCCACACCACCGCCACATCGGCAATGGGCGAATTGGTAATCCAGGTCTTGGCGCCGTTGAGCAGGTAGCCACCGTCCACCTTCCTGGCGCGGGTGCTCATGGAACCCGGATCGGAACCGTGATCCGGCTCGGTGAGACCGAAGCAGCCGACCCACTCGCCGGTGGCCAGTTTCGGCAGGTATTTCTGGCGCACCGCTTCACTGCCAAAGGCATGAATCGGGAACATTACCAGTGACGACTGTACGCTCATGGCCGAGCGATAACCGGAGTCCACCCGTTCCACTTCCCGGGCCACCAGACCGTAGCTCACATGGTTCACACCGGCACCGCCATACTGCTCGGGAATGGTGGGGCCGAGAAAACCCAGCTCGCCCATTTCCGTCATGATTTCCCGGTGAAAAATCTCGTGCCGGTTGGCTTCCAGCACTCGGGGCATCAGTTTGCTCTGGCAGTAATCATGGGCCGCATCACGAATCATGCGCTCGTCTTCGGTGAGCTGGGTTTCCAGCAACAACGGATCTTTCCAGTCGAATCTCTGCATTAGTAATCCTGTTCGTTTCATTCCGCAGGGCGGACATTTCCGGCAGGAAATCTCCGCCCTGCGGGTTTCGTTATTAATTATTAACTATTAACTATTAATTATTCATTGCCTTTCAATCACCATGGCCACGCCCTGCCCCACACCAATACAGAGGCTGACCAGTGCATAGCGGCCACCGCTGGCTTCCAGCTGGCGCATGGCGGTAAGGGCCAGGCGGGCGCCGGACGCCCCCAGTGGATGGCCCACGGCAATGGCGCCACCATTCGGGTTCAGGCGTTCATCATCGCCGGCCAGGCCCAGCTGCTTGCAACAGCCTAAGACCTGGGTGGCGAACGCCTCGTTAATTTCGATCACATCCATCTGGTCCAGGGTCAGCCCGGCCCGGGCCAGTGCCTTGTTGCAGGCCTCTACCGGTCCCAGCCCCATCACACGGGGCGCCACACCGGCCACGGCACCGGCGAGAATCCGTGCGCGGGGCGCAATGCCCGCCGCATCACCGGCAGCGCGAGAACCGATAATCAGTGCCGCCGCGCCGTCATTCACGCCCGATGCATTCCCTGCGGTGATGGTGCCACCCTCAACGATAGCAGGCAGTTTTGCCAATTTTTCGGCAGTGGTGCCGGCACGGGGATGCTCATCCTCTGCCACAGTCAGCGGATCTTTCTTGCGGCCCTGGGGAACGGTGACCGGCAGGATTTCTGCCTGGTAGAAACCGCGCTCCCGGGCGGCCTGGTAGCGCTGCTGCGAGCGGGCGGCAAACGCATCCGATGCGTCACGGCTGATGCCCAGATCGTCCGCCACGTTCTGGGCGGTTTCCGGCATGGTGTCGGCACCGAACTGGCGGAGAATGGCCGGGTTGGGAAAGCGGGCACCGATGGTGCTATCGAAAATGGTCATGTCGCGGCTAAAGGCTTTCTCCGCCTTGGCCATCACAAAGGGCGCCCGGCTCATGGATTCGGTACCGCCAGACACGATCAGCTCGCCCTCGCCCACCGTCACCATGCGCGCGGCATCCAGCGTCGCCGCCAGGCCACTGCCACACAGGCGGTTAACGGTTATCCCGGCCACGGATTCCGGCAGCCCCGCCAGCAACCCGGCGTGGCGCGCCACATTGCGGGCATCCTCCCCGGCCTGATTGGTATTACCGATCACCACGTCTTCATAGCGGGACAGCTCGAACCCGTTGCGCTGCACCAGCTCACGGATCACCCCGGCCAACAGATCATCCGGTCGCACCGGTGCCAGGGCGCCACCATGGCGACCAAAGGGGGTTCGCAGGCCGTCGTAAATATAGGCATCCAGCATTTGCACTCTCCCATTCAGAGAGTTGAACGTTCAAAGTTTAACGTTGAAACGCGGGATGGGAATCTGCCATTCGATAAGCGATATCGTCGCGCCCCAATGCTGGCTCTCAAGCCCGCCATTGCGAGGGAATGAGTGCAAGGGGTGGCGACTGACTCAGTCGCGTTTCAACTTTGAACTTTACACTTTCAACTGCTCTTGTCCGCTGTGCGGAATGTTATTTTGAATAACTTGACGAGCAGGATAGGCCGTGACAGAGTGCGATGCAAGAGATTCGCCCTGCGATAACCCCCCTAAAAGAAGCCACGCTACAGCCGGACCCGACCATGATCCGTGATGCCGAAACCCTCACTCAACTGACCGATACCATTGCCCGCTTTGTCCGTGAACGGCTGGTGCCTGCCGAGCAGCACGTGGCCGAGACGGACACCATTCCCGAGGACATTGTCGCCGACATGAAGGCCATGGGGCTATTCGGTCTGTCGATCCCGGAAGAATATGGCGGTCTGGGGCTGACCATGGAGGAGGAAGTGCTGGTGGCCTTCGAGCTGGGCCGTACCTCCCCGGCGTTCCGCTCCCTGATGGGCACCAATAATGGCATCGGTGCCCAGGGCATTCTCATTGATGGTACCGAAGAGCAGAAGCAGAAGTACGTCCCTCCACTGGCCACCGGCGAGGTGATCGGCGCCTTCTGTCTCACCGAGCCGGATGTGGGCTCAGATTCCGGCTCAGTGAAAACCCGCGCCCAGCGTGACGGCGACCACTACATTCTCAATGGCACCAAGCGCTACATCACCAATGGTCCCCGTGCGGGCTTGTTTACGGTAATGGCACGCACCAACCCGGAAATCCAGGGTGGCGGCGGCGTCACCGCCTTTATTGTGGAAGGGGATACCCCCGGTATTTCCCGCGGCAAGGCCGACGTGAAGATGGGCCAGAAAGGCGCCCACACCTGCGACATCATTTTCGATAACTGCCGGGTGCCCGCCGAGAACATCATCGGCGGCAAGGAAGGCGTGGGTTTCAAGACCGCCATGAAAGTCCTGGACCGTGGCCGTCTGCATATCTCTGCCATCTGTGTGGGCGTGGCCACACGACTGATCGAAGACGCAGTGAATTTTGCCGCCGAACGCAAACAGTTCGGTAAACCCATCATCGAGCACCAACTGATCCAGGCCATGCTGGCGGATTCCCGCGCGGAAATGTTCGCCGGCCGGTCCATGGTGCTGGAAGCGGCCCGCAGCAAGGACCGGGGTGAAAAGGTCAGCCTGGATGCGTCCTGCTGCAAGTTGTTCTGTTCCGAAATGGTAGGCCGCGTGGCCGACCGGGCGGTGCAGATTCATGGCGGTGCCGGTTATATGGCTGACTATGCGGTGGAACGTTTCTACCGTGACGTGCGCCTGTTTCGGATCTACGAAGGCACCACCCAGATCCAGCAGATCGTCATTGCCCGGGAGCTGGCCCGGCAGGCAGCACAATCATGATCCTCCCTGTAGGAGCTATGCTTGCATGGCGAAGGGCGTGCTGATTCGCCATGCAAGCATGGCTCCCACGGCGATTGAGTAAAGCGCTTAACACCACCCTTCCCCTGTGCATGCTGGGCACCCTGCTGTTTCTGGTGCTTGATCTGCAAGCCGGTGCCTGGCTGGCGCGGATCGCACTGCTGCTTTATCTGCTGGTGCAATGGCCGCGCCAGACACGGATGGCAAAGGGGATTCTGCTGGTGGTTATCGCCATGGCCGGCGTGGTTGTCTGGCGTGAAACCCACCCTATCCCCATTCTGCTACAGGCTCTCGACCGGCTCTGTTTCTTTGCCACCTTTGTGTCGTCCCTGGGTCTGCTGCGGGTCTCCGCCATGCGCTCGCGGCTGGTGCGCGAGGCCGGCACTACCCTGATCCGCCAGAAACCGGCCCTGCGTTATCCCACCCTGTCACTGGGCACCGCCCTGTTCGGGGTGATCATCAATATCGGCGTGCTCAATCTGTTCGGCGCCATGGTACTGCGCAGCAATACCCTGAAAGCCGCCGGTGGCCATGATGATATTCAGGCGGCGCGGGAGCGACGCATGATGCTGTCGATTCTGCGAGGTTTTGCCCTGGCACCGCTGGTGTCACCACTGGGCATCACCATGGCGGTGATCCTGGCCAATATGCCGAGCCTTACCTGGGCCACACTGGCGCCGGTGGCACTGCCCACCGCCGGCCTGTTCTTCCTGCTGGGCTGGTGGTTGGACTGGCAACTGCGGCCCGGTCATCTGGCCAGCCGCGTTCCACACACTGCGCCACCCTCCCTGACACCCTTGTGGCAATTCACCCTGCTGGCGCTGGCGATCACCCTGGGAGTCTTTGCGGTATCGATAGCAGCCGAGCTGCGTCTACCGGTGGCGGTGCTGGTGGCCTGTCCGTTGTCAGCTATTTTGTGGATGGCCCTGCAACGGCAGCGACTGGGTGGCGGCACCGGCTTGCCTCGGGCACTGACATTACTGGGGCGACATTCCCGGCTGATCTTTGGCGCCAACCGGGGTGAAATTGCGGTGCTGGGCGGCTCCGCCTGCCTTGGCGCGCTGATCACGCCATTGATTGACCCGCAGATGCTGCATGAGATGCTGTTGGCCACTCATCTTCAGGGCGCCGCCATGGCCGTGGCCGCCATGTTGCTGGTAGTGGCGCTGGCCCAGATCGGCCTCAACCCGATTGTGTCGGTAACGCTACTGGCATCGCTGCTGGGCGATGGTGTGGGCGCCGATCCCCGCCTGCTGGCCGTGGGCCTGATGTGCGCCTGGAGCCTGTCGATGATCTCCTCACCCTTCACCGCGTCCATGCTGGTCCTCAGCCAATTGATCAGCCGCTCGCCCTACCGGATTGCCTGGCGCTGGAATGGGGTCTTTTTCTTGTTGGTGGTGCCGATGCTGGCGTTGTGGATCGGGGTGTTGGGGCAGTGGTTATGAGAAGAGTTACAAGCTTCAAGTTACAAGCTACAAGGCGCGTGCGAGCCACGAATAAACTGCCAAGCCATGCCCGCGTTACAGCGTTTGCTGCAACGCGGAGGAAAGCGCTGGTCGGATGGCTATACCGTTCTCCGTGCCTTGTATCTTGCAGCTTGAAGCTTGTAGCTCACCTTCTTGATCAGGCCGCGAAGTGCCAGATCCCATCGCGGTCTTCGCGCTGCACCCGCCCCTGCTCCACCAGACAATTGAGATGCGCAATGCTTTCACCCATGGCAAACATGAGCTGCTGCACATCCAGCTCCCGGTTGAACATCACCGGCAGAATATCGTGGGCGTTGTGGGGGTGATGACGGCAGGCGGCCTGTACCTGGTCCAGTTGCTGGTCGTGATGGGCGACCAGCGCATTGATTCGGTGATGCAGACCCCGGAACGGCAGGCCGTGGGCCGGCAACACCAGGGTGTCCTGCGGCAGGGCATCGCGAATTGCCTTGAGGCTGTCCACAAACGCTACCACCGGGTTCGCCTCCGGTTCCGTGGGCCGCACCATAAGATTGCTGGAAATGGTGGGCAACACCTGGTCGCCGCTGATCAGCAAGCGGTCGTCATTCCGGTACAGACACAGGTGCTCGGGAGCATGGCCACGACCGATGTGAATCTGCCAGTGCTGACCATTGATAGTCAGGCTGTCACCGGCGCCGACAAATTGCGGGTCAGTCGGCATGGGCATCACCACCCGGCGGAAGCCATTGCCCTTGCCGGCCACCTTGTCCAGGTTGTCGCCCTGCAGGCCATGGCTGCCGAGAAAATGCTTGAAGCGCTGGATGGTCTGTTCATCGCTGGCGTCACAGATATGGCTGGCCAGTTGCCACTCGCCGCGGCTCATGATCACCGGTGCCTGGCAGTGTTGCTGCAGCCAGCCGGCCATGCCGAGATGGTCCGGGTGGTAATGGGTGACGATGATGCGGGTCACCGGCTTGCCGTCCAGTTGTTCGGCCAACAGCTGCTGCCAGATGTCCCGGCTGCGGCGCACTCCCAGGCCGGTATCCACGATTACCCAGCCATGGTTATCTTCCAGCAACCAGAGATTGATATGGTCGAGGGCAAAGGGCAGCGGGAAACGCAGCCAGTAAACCCCGTCGGCCACCTTGAAACGCTGGCCTGCCGGCGGCAGATCAGTGAACGGATAGTGTAGTGACATAACCAACCTTTTGTTTTTTCACCACAGAGGTCACCGAGTACACAGAGAAAAACAAACTGCTGTTTGCAACGCCGCTGGTTTCTGAAAGCCGCTTACAGGCCTTCCAGGCAAGGGGTTTTCTCAGTGCACTCTGTGCCCTCTGTGGTAAACCATTATTGATAGGAGCACAGCCATGCGTGCCTGGTGTATTGAGGATCAGCAACTGCAACTGGACACCCTGCCGGACCTGCAACCGGGGCCGGGGGAAATTTGCGTGCAGGTGAAAGCCATCGGCGTGAACCGGGCGGATCTGTTGCAGGTACTGGGCCGCTACCCGGCACCGCCGGGCACCGACAGCCGCATTCCCGGGCTGGAATACGCCGGGGTGGTCAGCGCCGTGGGTGAGCGGGTGCAGCAACGGCAAGTGGGCGATGCGGTGATGGGCCTGGTGCCCGGTTGTGCCTATGCCGAACAGATCGTCACCCACGAACGGGAGGCGCTGACCGTTCCCGAGGGCATGGACTTCGCCCGCGCCGCCACCCTGCCCGAGGCGTTTCTGACCGCCTACCGGGCGTTGTTTCTGGAAGGCGGTTTGCAGCCCGGCCAGTGGTGCCTGATTCGCCCGGCCACCGCCGGAGTCGGCCTGGCCGCCACCCAATTGGCCGCGGCGCTGGGCGCCCGCCCCATCGGCAGCAGCCGGGATCTGAGTAAACTGGACACCGCCAACGACATGGGCCTGGCGGCTCAGGTGTGCGAGGACGGTACCTTGAAAGCCCAGCTTGATGCGCTCACCGACGGACAGGGTGTGGCGGTAATTCTGGATATGGTCGGCCCGGACTGGAACGCCCTGCTCGGCGGCCTGCGCGCCGAGGGCACCCTGGTGAATATCGGCATTCTTGGCGGGCTGACCACGGAGCTGAATCTGGGCGCCCTGCTGATGAAACGCCAGACCCTGAAAAGCATGACCATGCGCAGCCAGCCACTGGAAAACCGCATCCGTATGGGGCAGGTCTTCAATGACCGTCTTGCACCCCTGTTTGCCAGCGGTCGCCTGCTGCCCCTGCCGCTGGAAACCTTCCCCTTCACCGACGCCAAAGCCGCCCACGACCATATGGCCGGTAACGACTTTAGTGGCAAGCGTGTGATTGTGGTTGGCGACTGACATGAGCAAGGCCCAGCGGGAAACAGTATTTGAAATACTATTTCACGTTTCCCGCCAAGGCCTCAATGACCAAAAACATCAGGGCTGGCTACGCTTGTGTCGACGGCCGGTTAAAGGCTGATTTTTACCACAGAGTTCACTGAGGAAAGGCGGGAATGCGGTTTGTTCAACGCTTCCTGCGATGGAAATGGGCGAATGGGGTCGTGACAAGGAAAAGCAGTGCACCACCAAGGGCATAACGAACACAGAGATGATGTTTTCCTCAGCGAACTCTGTGCCCTCTGTGGTAAAACCGCTTTTCCCCTGATACCAGCGCACTACCGCCGGCAAGTTAGAACGTGAACCCCACCCCCAGGTGGAAGGCATACACGTTCATGTCAGCCACGAATTCCGCATCGCCCACTTCCGCAAACTGATACTGGGGCAGACCCGGGGCACGGATGAAGGTGCGGTCCACCTTGGCTTTCACTTCCTTGACGCTGATGTACTTGGCGTCCGCCGCCAGCCACCAGTGATCGCTCAGCCGCCAATCGGCACCTATCTGCCCTACCCAGCCGAATTTATCCTGAATCTCCAGCTCCGGCTCTCCCACTTCCGTGAGGATCGGGTTGGTGACATGGCTGTCATAGGTAAACAGGTACACCGCTCCCAGGCCCACATAGGGCCGGAAGTTGTGGTCCATGCGGAATCGCTTCACCAGGGTCACCATGGGCGGTGCCACCTTGGTTTCGCCCACCTTTTCGCCCAGTGCCGGCACCCCGGTAGGGATGCCGTTGGCCTCGGTGACCAGGGGCTCATCCGCCAGCTTGCCCTTGGCCTTCAGCTCCAGCGTGGGCGGTAATGCCGCCATGGTTTCAATGGACCAGCCTCCATCCCCCCAGCGCAGCTTGTAGCCGATGATGGCGGCCGGAATGGTGAGCGGGTCACTGAACGCCTCCCCTTCCTGCTCGCCAGGCTCCACCGCCACTTCAGCAATCTCTGACAGGTTGCTGAGAGTGATCGAGCGGGTTTTTATGTCCGGGGACATGTGGATGGCGCCGAAGCGGAAATACAGCCGGTCTTCACCGAAAATCTTCTGGGTGAATTTCACTCCGGGATAATCCGGGCCGTACTTGTCCTGACTGGCGACATTGGCAGAAAGGAACCCCAGCACGACAAACAGGAAAAACCGTTTTTTATGATCCATTATTCTTCTCATTATCAAAGCTCCCCCGCATTTTCCTGACCAGCCGTGGTGAGGCGTGCGTGGGTCGGGTTGTTGACCACACGGATGCGGAAGTCGTCCTTGGCAATGCCCAGCTCCAGAGAGCCCACACCTTCTTCGGGGACGATGCCGCCGATGATCAGATCAAGCAGATCTCCCAGCACCGGAATCAGGGCGCCAAGATCCACCGACAGGTTCAGCGTTGCTGCAATGGCGGACGCATTACGCGACTCCAGCGTGATCTGCCCATTGCGCAGGAATTTCACCGGCCCGGTCAGGTAGGCAGATACCGGCAGGCTTCTCACGTTGGCATCCGCCACATTGGGGATAGCTTGCCCACCGGGGATCAATGCGGAGAGCAGGCGCAGGTCCGGTGCATCCAGCCAGGCATCAAGGCGGGTGATGAAGATCGGATTGTCGATTTCCTCCCCGGTGTCCGGATCAATCTGGTTCACCACAAACCCGCGCAAAGGCTGCGGAGGCATATCGTCATAGGGACGGAAACGCAGCACAAGTGCACCGGTTTCCAGCGGTAACGGAATCAGATCACCCAGAACCGGAATGGCCAGGGTGGCGTTGGCGGTCAGTGATGTGCCCATCACATGCTGGGCATTGATCTCCACCGGGATCGCCGACTGCCCCACGGTCTGGATACAGAAGATATCGCCATCGGCATCTTCCTGGGTGGCACACCAGCGGCCATTGCCTTCATCGACCAGACCGATATAACTCAGGTCCAGCGGTTCCTTGGGCAGAAACGCCATGGGCAGAGCCGCATGGGTAAAGATCTGGTCGCCATCATCCAGGTTGGCGCCACCAATCAGCCCTCCTGTGCTTTTCACATGGCCACGGGCATGGTTGTTGACAGCTTCCACTTCATCATCATCCCAGTTGCCATTGCCATTGACGTCGGTGTATTCCCGGGTCAGCACGGTGGCATAGGCAGCCCCTTCATCCGGCGTGGCGGTGAAATCGAGCAGAATCGGCGGACCACCCTCACAGGGCTGGTTCGAGAGAGGACCGCAGGTACCCATGCCGTTGAGCGGGTCCGTATTGATATCCAGGTTGCCGAAGCGATCGTGGCTGCGGAATACCGCCCCCCCATTGTCGCCACCGTTGATCACCAGCCGGTAGGCATTACCCGGGACAATGGTGTCCGGTGCCGGCAGCGCCCGCAGACGCAGGCTGTTGCGTCGTGCCGACATGAGAATGTTCTGCCACTGGCCATTGGCCTGTTCGCCCAGACACATGGCGCCGCCTTCACAGGATTCGCCATCGGCGGCAATGATGCCGAAAGTCATGGAGGCCATTTCCATGGGCATATTGAAACTGATCTCGATGGGGCGACTGACGTCATAGAAGAAGGGGTAATAGAGCGAATCCGACGCCAGACCACCTACACACCGGCCAGCCATTTTCACCGTGTTGCCGTCTGCATCCTGGCGCTCGACGCCGCGGTCCTCCAACGCACAACCGATACCGGGATAGGCCCCCAGCACGACCGGCGGCAGCACCGGCGCATCATCGTTGGCCGCATAACTGGCGGTATCGAAAACAATCTGGCCAGTGCCATCAGTGGCATCCCCGGGCACGAACTGAAGGTGCGAAGGATCGAACAAATCCTGGTCTTTCAGGCCATCGCCCAGATCCAGGTAATAGCGCTGCCCCGCTGCCAGTTCATTGAGCGGAGTAATCACCAGGTTGGAACCACTGCTTCGCACCTGCACCGGCACCGGTTCGTTGCTGTCCTGGCGGAACAACTTCACCTGTTCCATTCCTTCGTCGTGTACCGGCTCGTTGAATACCACGACGATATTGTTGCTCGGTTCTACCTGGGCCTGATTGTGTTCCGGAAACGACCCGGTTGCCTGTAGTGGATCGCGATTGAGCTGTTCGAACTCGAAATCCACATCCGCACGCACCCCCAGTGCAAAGTCCGCGCTGACTTTGGCGGCACCGCTAAGCACGTCCAGTTCCAGGGTTCGAAACACCTCGAAGGTCAGCGCGCCATCCCTCACATCCACCACACCCACCGCCTGGATATGCATCAGGTTCTGGTTTACCGAGGCATTGCCGCGTGGTTCTTCCGCATGCATGGCAAGGTCAAAATTCATGTAAACAAACATCGGCGCATAATCGTCATCGGGCTGAAAGCCCTTCGGCCGATAGGGGTTAGTCACCAGGTAGCCCGTCACGTCGGTCACAAAGGTACCGATGATATCGCCGGTGAACATGGGCGTGCGCACCTCGCCACCGAGCTTGATCGGATCGATACCGGTAATGCGCAGCTGTTGGCCGGCACGGGCCACCACTGGAACAGCGTCCACATGCACATCCGGTCGACCCATCCAGCCTTCCAGTACCAGCGGCATGGCATTCACCTGGGTCACACCCAGTGCTTCGGTAACCAGGTTGAACTGGTTAAGGGGCAACCCGTGCAGGCGAGAGGTTTGCGGGTAGCCAGGATCCCCCAGGGCAGGCTGGGCTTTCATCAGTTGCTTGATCGGCGGGTTGAGATCGACCACATCATCCTTGGACAGCGTGGGCGTCAACTCATAGGTCACCGTCTCCAGCACGTCCTCATCAAAATCTTCCAGGCCTTGCAGAGTCAGTGTGTAGGTGTCGCCACCGATCAGATCTTCCTTGGGGTCCAGTGTGATGTAGTGACGCTCATTGAGAATCCTGACATCTACCAGTTCCCCGGATTCCTGATGTTCCAGTTTGACGCTGTCACCGTAGCGGACGGTGGTTTCCACCAGAGGCTCGGTAAAGGTGATCCGCACTGGCGAGAAATCCATGAACGGAAAGCGTTCCTCACCGACAGGCTCGGGCAGGTAAACGCTGGGCATTTCCTGATTGATGGCCAGCACCTGGGGCGCCTGGTCAGGAAGCGGGTTGTACTGACGGGTACGGAAGGTAATCAGCGGGCCGTCCTGATCATCCAGGTTGACGACCCCGGAAGCGATCTCCGGCGACACCCACAGTCGGTATTCTTCACCGGCACGCAGACCAGACATGGAGAACGTCAGGGTACGTTTCCGGTTGGAGACTTCAGCACTGCTGAGATCCACCAGACTCCCATCGCTGTCGGCAAGACACAGCGTACCCACAAAGTTCTCGCCGTCAGGCTGGCACTCTGCCTTGGCCGCTGCTTCGTCGATATCACTGGAAAAGGTCAGCAGCAATTTGCTGCCCAGGGGCAGATCCACCATACCGTCCGAGGGGTAGGCATAGATCAGTGCGTCGCCGGGCTCCGGTGGGATAAACAAATCCGGGTCGTCTTCGCAGGCATTCAGTAAGGGATAAAGCAGGGATAAGACAGCCAGACGCTGAATGATTGTTGTGCGCATCCTTTCACCCGTTTCTTGTTTTTGGCGACAGATTATTCTGTTTGCGGGGACAGGATTAAGCGGCGAGAGGACAGGGACAAGTTATCGTTTGTAAGCAAAAATCCACATATTATCGAGTTTTATCTACCTGATAAATATACGGTTTTTGTCTTCACGTATACTTCACGCGGCAAATTACCAAGCAATTCAATGGCTTTTGAAAATCAACTTTTCCATCAGGATTTCTGCACTAAAACTTTGTTCGTAATCCTTCGTTGACAAGAAAAACCGCAACATGACGTTTTGTATCATGTTGCGGACAGAATGACGCCTCATTGATAACGGATACGCAGTGCGGTAAGCACAGTAGTCAGGTGCGGAACAGGCACGCCGAGGCGTTGGGCAATTGCCACCACATTGCCCAGGATGGCATCCAGTTCGATGGGCCGGTCGTTCAGGTAATCCAGCGCCATGGAATTCTTGTAGGCACCCATCTTGCGGGTACCGACCAGATTCTTTTCCACCAGATCGTCCGGTAGCGGATAACCATCCGCAGCGGCGACCGCCATCACCTCTTCCATCATGGTGCGGACCAGGTCTTCACCACCGGGGGCATCGAGAATCGACAGGGTATCGGCGCCATTGCACAGAACGCTCAGAGGATTGAACGGTGCATTCCAGACACACTTGCGCCAGCGCTCCCCCACCACCGCTTCGCTATCGTTGACGTCAATGCCCCCTTCCCTGAACAGGCTGCTCAAACGGCGGCAGTGGCCATCAAAGCCAGCGGGAAAATTACCCATCACCAGTTGGCCATAGGCCTGATGATGGATCTCACCGGGGCCGGTGCGGCTGACAGCGATAAATGCCAGGCAGCTTACCAGGGGATGTTCCGGGAAGGCCTCGGCCAAATCACGCTCGATATCCAGCCCGTTTTCGATCAGCACCAGGCCGGTGTGTTCTCCCATCCAAGGTCGTACCAGGGCAGCGCGATCCACGCCCGGCAATACCTTCACGCACAGCAGCACATAGTCGGGAAAACGGTCCGGCTTTTCATCGGCTCGATACACTCGATCCGGCTGCCAGGACAGCTCCCCAAGAGGACTGGTAAAGCGAAAACCGCCCTCCTTTACTGCGTCATAATCCGAGCGCAGCACCACGCCCACCTCACAGCCGGCGCGCTTGAGAATGGCACCGTAAAAGCTACCGATGGCGCCAGCACCGACTACCAGAATGCGGGGTTTATCCGTCATAACAGTTTCCTTATCAATCCCTGCCGCATGACATGCAAAGGCCATAGTGCCAGCAGGAAAACGATCAACAACAACCAGAAAGCCCGGTCAAAACCATATTCAAAAGCCTGCGCCAGGGACGCAGCAGGATCAGTCTGCCCGTAGCGATCGCTGAAAAATTGTATGCAAAGGGCGCACAGGTTGACGCCCAGGGCACCACCGATCTGACGGGCGAAATTGAAAATACCCGATCCCTGGGGAATCAGCGCCGGTGGCAGCAACCCCAATGCCCCGGTGGACGATGGTGGCATCATCAGGCCCAGCCCCACTCTGCCAAGCAGCGTCCACCACACCAGCCACACCGCAGAGGTGGTCAGGGTGGCGCCGGCCATCAGCACCATGTTGAGTACAAACAACACCAGGCCCGCCATCATAATGCGGGTTTCGGAAAAACGGTCAGTCAGATGCCCGGCAACCGGAAAGGTGAAGGCCATGGCCAACCCCGCTGGCATCAGCATAAGACCGGCGCTGGCAGCACTCTCGCCAAGCACCTGCTGGAAATACAGCGGGGTTACATAGGTGGACGCGAACACCCCGGCACCGATCACCATGGACATGAGAAAACTGCCCGTGAAGCCCGGGTAACGAAACACTCTAAGATCCATGAGAGGCTGCGGATTGCGCCGCTGCCAGAAGGCAAACAGCACCAGCGAAACAATGCCACCCGGTAACGTCACCAGCAACAAGGGGTCACCCCAGCCACGTCGATGACCATTGGCCAGGCCCCACAGCACTGCCGTGATACCCATTGCCAATAACAAGACACCGGCGCGGTCGAGGCGAACCGGCGCCAACTGACGATCCTTGCCGGGCAGGTAACGCCAGGCCATGGCCATGCCAATCACACAGGCGGGCAACACCACCAGGAACACCGCTCGCCAGGACAGGGTATCCACCAGCACCCCACCAATGGCGGGAGCAATGGCCGGGCCCAGCACCACGCCCAAACCATAGATACCCATGGCCTGGCCGCGACGGTTAAGCGGGAAGACCTGGAAGATGGTAATCATGGCCAACGGTTGTATCAGGCCGGCCAACAGCCCCTGCCCAATACGGGCAGCCACCAGCAGAGGAAACTGCTCACTGAACGCGCCGATGATGGACACGGCAATAAACAGCCCCATGGCCAGCAGATAGGCACCCCGTGCGCCGAACCGCTGGGCACACCAGGCATTGAGCAGCATGCCCACGGTCATGGCAGCAAGAAAGCCGGTGGCAAGCCAGTGCACCTGATCCTGGGCCAGCTGAAATTCCACCATGATGGTGGGGATAGCCACATTGATAATCGTAGATGCCAGCACCACAGACATGGTACCGAGCATCACTGTTATCGTGGCCAGCCAGCGATAGCGCGGGCCATGCAGCGCAAAAAGCGCTTGGACCTGCGCTTCCACTGCTGCCATTACCGGGAAGTATCCTCGCTGACCTGCACCAGCAATTTACCCCGGTTACGCCCTTCCAGCAGGCCCTGAAAGGCATCCACGGTGTTTTCCAGGCCCTGGACAATATCTTCCTGATACTGGATTTTTCCGGCCTGCATCCAGCTGCTCATGTCACGGACAAAATCCTTCATCAGGTGGGCATAATCGAACTGGATAAAGCCCTTGATCAGAATACGTTTGACCAGAAGCTTGGTCAGGAACGCCGGCAACTGGTCCGGACCCTGGGGCGCTTCGGTGTCGTTGTAATGGGCAATGCGACCGCACAGGGGAATGCGGGCGAAATCGTTAACCAGTTTCATCACCGCATCAAACACCTTGCCACCCACGTTTTCGAAATAGATATCGATGCCGTCCGGGCACGCCGCCTTGAGCTGGGCTTCAAAGTCGTCGTCCTTATAGTTCACACAGGCATCAAACCCATAGACATCCACCACGTGCTGGCATTTATCCGGCGCACCGGCCACGCCCACCACACGGCAACCCTTGAGCTTGGCGATCTGACCGACCACCTGACCGACCGCGCCGCTGGCGGCAGAAACGACCACCGTCTCGCCTTCTTTCGGTTGGCCGATTTCCAGCAGCCCGGCATAGGCGGTAAAGCCCGGCATGCCCAGCACACCCACGGCGGTGCTGATGGGAGCCTGCTTCGCGTCCAGCTTGCGCAGCATCTCCTTGCCCTGCACGGAATATTCCTGCCAGCCACCAAAGCCGAGCACGTAATCGCCGGCTTCATAGCCATCCAGGCGCGATTCCACCACCTGGCCAACGGTAGCGCCCTGCATCACATCACCCAGCTCCACACTGGCGGCGTAGGACTTGGCCGGGCTCATGCGGCCACGCATGTAGGGGTCCAGGGACAGGTAAATGGTCTTGATCAGAACTTGTCCGTCCTTCGGAGACGGCATCTCCCCTTCACGCATGGGCAGATGCCCAGCCTGCGGCATGCCCTTGGGGTACTCGGACAGAATGATCTGGCGGTTAATTGTCATGGTGCTCTCCCGAATAGTGACACCGTAGGAGCGGCGCTCGAGCCGCGAATATGCTTGCGAAAAGCCAAACCAGTAACGAGTCACGAGAAACGATTCGCGAAAATCCAGACCGGCCTTCGCGGTTTTGCCTTTCGAAACTCGCTTCTCGCAACTCGAAACTGGGTGATTCGCGGCTCATACCCGCGGGGCACAGAGAGCGCCGCTCCTACGGAAAAATAAATATTTTTGTCGTCAAAAAAGGCGGCCGAAGCCGCCTTGGTGTTTCTCGTTACGCTGCGTCTTCGTCCAAGTCCAGCAAGCTTTCCAGCTGCTGCATGTGATAGCCCAGATCACCAAGCTGGTGATCAATCATCACGATACGCTTGGCGTAATGGGACACGGCGGTTTCTTCCATCATACCCATGCCACCATGAAGCTGGATGGCTTCTTCTGCCACCTTGCGACCGGACTTGCCGATAATGGCCTTGGCCGCAGCCAGACGTTTGGCACGTACCGGTGCTGACAACTCCAGGGAACAGGCAGCCAGAATGGTCATGGAACGGGCTTTTTCCAGCTCCATGCGCATTTCCACCATGCGATGCTGCAGGGCCTGGAACTTGCCGATGGGTACGCCGAACTGCTGGCGTTCCTTGATGTAGTTCAAGGTGTGGTCACAGGCCACTTCCATGGCTCCGGACGCTTCCGCACACAGGGCAACGATGCCCAGTGCCAGGGATTTCTCCAGGGCATCAATGGCGTTGCCTTCTTCACCCAGCAGCTCTGCCGGCGCATTGTTAAGGCTGATTTCCGCCGCATGCAGACCATCAATGGTTTCATAACCGCGACGGCTGACACCGTCGGCGGAGGCATCCACCACAAAGGCGGACAGACCATTACGATCATTGGTGCTGCCAGCAGTGCGGGCAATTACGACCAGCTTGTCTGCGCTATCGCCGTGCAGGACCACCGCCTTGCTACCGTTGATCACATAGCCATCGCCACTCTTTTCCGCAGTGGTGGCCACATGGGTGTGATCATAACGGCCTTCCGGCTCGTAGGCGGCCAGGGCCAGGCGCACTTCGCCGCCGACGATGGCGCTGATCAGGGTTTCTTTCTGGCTGTCGCTGCCCAGGAAATCGATCAGGGTACCGCTAAGAATCACGGTGGCCAGATAAGGTTCCAGCACCAGACCGCGACCAAACCCTTCGGCCACTACCATCAGTTCCGGACCGCCGCCATTGAAGCCGCCGAAGTCTTCAGAAAACGGTACACCCAGCAGACCCAGTTCAGCGAACTGCTGCCACATTTCTGTTGAATAACCCAGCTCGCTGGTGCGGGCTTTTTCACGTACGTCGAAGGGGTAACCATCGCGAACCAGACGGCCCACGGTTTCCTCGAGCATGCGTTGTTCGTCGCTCAGTTTGAAGTCCATGGTCGTCTCCTTACAGTCCCAGAATCATCTTGGCGATGATGTTCTTCTGAATTTCATTGGAGCCGCCGAAGATCGACAGCTTGCGCATGTTGAAGTACTTGGTGGAAACACTGTTGGCAAAGTCGGGGCCTACCATTTCACCGTCGTAATCCGCTTCAAAGGTTTCCGGCAGGAATGGCTGGGCGTAAGGGCCCGCCGCACGGCGGAACAGGTCGGTAATTTCCTGACGCAGTTCGGTACCCATGATTTTCAGGAAGGAACTTTCCGCGCCGGGGACACCGCCCGCCTGGGCGGCGGCCACGGTACGCAGGTTGGTCATTTCCAGTGCCATCAGCTCCATTTCCACATCCGCAAGACGGTTGCGGAACAGCGGGTCTTCGATCAGCGGCTTGCCGTTCTGCTGAACCTTGCCAGCCACTTCCTTGAGATGCTTGAGCGCCGCCTTGGACTGGCCCACACCGGCAATGCCGGTACGCTCGAAGGTCAGCAGATACTTGGCGCAGGTCCAGCCCTTGTTCTCCTCACCAACCAGGTTTTCCACAGGCACTTTCACATCGTCGAAGAACACTTCGTTCACTTCGTGCTCGCCGTCCAGGGTGATCAGCGGGCGTACGGTGATGCCTGGGGTTTGCATGTCGATCAGCAGGAAGGAAATGCCTTCCTGCTTCTTGGCGTTGGGATCGGTGCGCACCAGACAGAAGATCCAGTCGGCATGCTGGCCCAGGGTGGTCCAGGTTTTCTGGCCGTTGACCACGTAGTGATCGCCTTCGCGGACGGCCTTGGTTTTCAGCCCGGCCAGATCAGAACCGGCACCTGGCTCGGAATACCCCTGACACCACCACACATCACTGTTAAGGATTGAAGGCAGATAGGTTTTCTTCTGCTCCTCGGTGCCAAACTTGATGATTACCGGCGCCACCATGTTCACACCAAAGGGCAACACGGTGGGGGCGCCATACTCGGCGCACTCTTCCTCGAAGATGTGCTTCTGGATCGGAGACCAGCCGGTGCCGCCATGCTCTTTCGGCCAGTGCAGGGCCATCCAGCCCTTTTCGTTGAGAATTTTCTGCCAGCGGATGGTGTCTTCCTTGCCCAGGTGCTGGTTTTTCTTCACCTTGCTGGCAATTTCCTTGGGTAGCTTCTCGTCCAGAAAGGCGCGCACTTCATCGCGAAACGCCAGTTCTTCCGGGGTGTAGTTGATATCCATTTTTAAACCTCTTTAAAGGTTGTTCTTTGCTTCGCAACCGCTGTTGGAGCCTTGCTCGCAAGGCGAAGATTTCAGAGCACGTTCGCCTTGCAAGCAAGGCTCCAACGGCCGGTTACAACATTCGTTGAGTCTTTCAGCGGTAGAAGCCCTTGCCCTGCTCTGCCAGCTCGCTGAGTAGTTTGGCAGGCTTCCAGACATCGGAGCCGGTTTGCTGGTAGATCTCATTGATCTTGTCGTGGATGGTTTTCACACCCACCTGGTCGGCCCAGAACAGCACACCGCCCCGATATACCGGAAAGCCGTAGCCGTAGATCCAGATCACGTCCACATCCAGCGGGCGGGCGGCGATACCCTCTTCCAGTATCCTCGCGCCCTCGTTAACCATCACGTACATACAGCGCTCGAGGATTTCCTGATCGCTGATCTCGCGCGGGGCAATCCCGTTGTCACTACGGTATTGTTCAATAATGCCGTCTACATCCGGTGAAGGCACAGGGGTACGATCGCCTTCTTTATAGTCAAATACGCCAGCCTGGGTTTTCTGGCCCAATCGGCCGGCTTCCACCAGTTCGTCGGTCCAGTTGCGCGGCGGCGCATTGTCCGGGTCTTCCTTGCGCAGTTCCTCGCGGATGCGGTAACCCACATCCATACCGGCCAGATCAGACATGGCAAAGGGGCCCATGGGAAACCCCAGATCGAACAGCACCTTGTCCACCTGCTCCGGGCTGGCACCTTCGTTGACCAGTTGAATGGCTTCTGCCTGTCGCTTGTGCAGCATGCGATTGCCGACAAAACCATGGCACACGCCCACCAGCACACCGACCTTGCCGATACGACGGCTGAGATCCATGACAGTGGCGATCACCTCGTCGGAGGTCTTCTCGCCACGGACGTTTTCCAGCAGCTTCATCACGTTGGCGGGGCTGAAGAAGTGCATGCCCATGACGTCTTCGGGACGGTTGGTGAAGCTGGCAATGCGGTTCACGTCCAGGGTGGAGGTGTTGGTGGCAAGAATGGCGCCGGGTTTGCAGACCCGGTCCAGCTCACTGAACACGGCTTTCTTCACGTCCATGTTCTCGAACACCGCTTCAATGACCAGGTCCACATCGCTCAGATCATCGTAGCTGAGGGTGGGCTGAATCAGCGCCATGCGCTGCTCCACCTGCTCCTGGCTGATGCGCCCCTTCTTGGCAGTGTTTTCGTAGTTCTTGCGGATCAGGGCGATACCCTTTTCCAGGGCCTCCTCCTTCACCTCGAGAATCTTCACCGCAATACCGGCATTGGCGAAGTTCATGGCGATGCCACCGCCCATGGTGCCGGCACCGATCACGGCCGCCTGCTTGATTTCGCGCTTGGGCGTGTCCTTGTCGAGACCGGGTACTTTGGCCACTTCCCGCTCGGCAAAGAAGACATGGCGCTGGGCCGCGGATTCGCTGGAGACCATCAGCTTGAAGAACAGCTCCCGTTCCCGTTCCACGCCCTTGTCGTAGGGCAATTCCACCGCAGCCTTGACCGCCTTGATACAGGAAAACGGCGCCTTGAAGCCGCGCTGTTTTCTGGCAATGGATTGCTCGAAGTGGTCGAACAGCTCGGCACTGGTATCACCGGGCACGTCCAGTTCGGAGATCTTGCGCAGCGGCGCGCCGTCGGCCACCAGCTTGCGGGCAAACGCCAGTGCGCCCTCTAGCAGGTCACCGCTGACCACCTCGTCCACCAGTCCCAGCTCGCGGGCCTCGGCCGCCTTGATCGGGTTGCCGCCGACGATCATTTCCAGGGCTTTCTGTGCCCCCACCAGACGAGGCAGGCGCTGGGTGCCACCGGCGCCGGGCAGCAGGCCCAGCTTCACTTCCGGCAGGCCCAGGCGGGCGCTATCCAGGGCCACGCGATAATCACAGCCCAGAGCCACTTCCAGCCCGCCACCCAGGGCGGTGCCATGGATGGCAGCAATCACCGGCTTGTCGCTGGCTTCGTATTCGTCGATCACCGCCGGTAGTACCGGCTGTTGCGGTGGTTTGCCGAATTCACGGATATCGGCACCGGCCGGGAAGGTCTTGCCTTCACCAATGACCACCACCGCCTTGATGTCATCGTCTGCCAGGGCCTCGCGCAGACAGTTCTGCAACCCTTCACGGACTCCATGGCCCAGCGCATTGACGGGGGGATAGTTGATTCGGATTACGCCAATATCGCTATCGCGACTCAGGCTGACCGGGTGACTCATAGTACTCTCCTCATTGAACTGCCATGCTCCGGTAAAGCACGGCAGTGTCTGCCCGGTCTCGCGCCGGGTCAGGAAGATGTGGATAGGTTGACACTGATCTGCGATGCCTCAACGGCTACGCACATGACTGCCAACAGGCTCTAGTATAAGCAAAGCCGAACCGGTTTCAATTATTTTGGAATTATATTTCATTATTTGAAACGGGCCAAAAAAACAGGGCGCCAGGCGCCCTGCTTTTTTTCCTCGCCAGGTTATTCGCCCAGCACCTCGGAAATACGCTGCAGCTCAACGGTGCCGCCTTTCTTCACGGTGGCAATGTTGGGGTCAGCCATCATCCCGCCCTTGGCATCGATCTCCGTCACACCGTAGGGGTTATGCTCTTCCGCCAGGTTCTTCAGGGCATCGCCCATGGCCGCACGGATGGCCTTGGAGTCCGCCACGGTACCGGCTTCTTTCATGGCCTGAATCACGGTGTGCATGGCGAAGTAGTTGTAGGCCACTTCGGTGGTCGGATCCTTGCCATCATTCTGTTTGTGGTACTTGGCAACGAAATCCTTGGCGCCCTGCTCTTCATACATGGTCAGCGGCACCACACCCACGGACCCTTCGAGCATTTTGTAGCCGCCGATGATCTTGGACATTTCACCCATCTTGGCCTGGTCCATGATCACGAAACCACCCTTGAAGCCCAGCTGACGGGCCTGCTTGGCCACCAGCGCGGTGGGCTCCGACGCCCCGCCGATAAACAACACGTCTGGCTTTTCTGCCAGCACCTTGCTCACGCCGGTATAGAAGTCCGCCGACTTGTTGTAGTCCATGGGGTTATCCGCTACCACGGTACCGCCCATGGCTTCCCAGGTGGGAACGAACGCCTTGGTCCAGTACTTGGCGTAGTCATGGGTGGCATTGGCGATGGCCACTTTCTTGCCGTTTTCCGCCATGGCGATCTTGGTGAACGGCTTCATGTAGCCGGTAAAGGTGGGAGGAATGCGCACGGTCAGCTCATTGCCCTTCTCGGTCACGGTCGGCACCGAGGTATAGGACATCACCAGGAAATCATCCCGCTGATTGAACGCCTGTAACGCAAAGGTGCCACCGGAGTGCGGCGTAAAGATCACCGGTGCGTTGTACTGCTGCACCAGGCGCTTGCCGTTCACCGCCGCCTGACTGGGGGCATACTTGTCATCCAGGGATACCAGGTTGATCTCGTAGGTTTCATCACCCACCTTGAAACCACCCTTGTTATTGATTTCCCTGGCGGCCATTTGCAGGCCTTCCAGGGTGTTCTGGCCGTACAACGCGGCACCGCCGCTCAGCGGGCCGGTGAAGCCGATGGTAACGGTTTCTGCCGCCTGTACGCCGCTGGCAGCCAGTGCGATGGCACTGGCGCAGGCCAGACGGCAGAAGCGCTTAACCAGTGTGTTTTTTCCGTTGCTCATGAAACTCTCCCGTTATTATTTCTCAATCTTGTTGTGTAGCGCACACGCTGCGAGTTATCGCTTCAGGCCCCGATGTAGGCCTTGCGAATGTCTTCATTACCCAGCATCGCGTCCTTATCGCCCTCCATCACCAGGCGACCGTTTTCGATCACGTAGGCGCGGTGAGCAATTTTCAGTGCGGCGAAGGCATTCTGCTCCGCCAGCAACACCGTGGTGCCTTGCTCGTTGATACCCTTGATGGTTTCAAACATCTGCTTCACGACCAGCGGGGCCAGCCCCAGAGAAGGCTCGTCCAGCAGCAGTAGTTTTGGCCGCCCCATCATGGCGCGTCCGATGGCCACCATCTGTTGCTGGCCACCACTGAGTGATCCGGCCGGATGATCCTTCTTCTCGTCAAGGATCGGGAACAGCGCCAATACCTGGTCCAGAGTCTTCTTGATAGCGGCCTTGTCCCGGCGGTGCACATAGGCACCGAGCATCAGGTTTTTCAGCACTGACATTTCCGGGAACAACTTGCGCCCTTCAGGACACTGCACCACGCCACTCTGTACCAGGCCGGAAGGCTTGAGGCCGGTGACATCCTTGCCATTCAGGGAAATCTTCCCGGCAGTGGGTTTAAGCAGACCACTGATGGTATTGAACAGCGTGCTCTTGCCGGCACCATTGGCACCCAGCAGCACCACCAATTCGCCCTCACCCACCGTCATGGAGACTTTTTCCAGGGCCTTGAAGCTGCCGTAGCGGGCTTCCACTTCGTTAAGCTGCAGCATCGTCATCACTCCCCAGATAGGCTTCGATTACCACCGGATTGTTGCGAATTTGTTCCGGGGTGCCTTCGGCAATTTTTTCACCGTGGTCCAGCACCATGATCTTGTCGGCCAGGCTCATGATCATGTCCATTTTGTGCTCGATCAGGCAGACGGTGACGCCGTGCTCCACCATCTTGCGGATCAGTGAGGCCAGATTCTCGGTCTCCTCCGGGTTGATACCACCGGCGGGTTCATCCAGCAGTACAAGCTCCGGATCGGTGGCCAGGGCCAACGCAAAAGCCACGCGCTTTTTCTCTTCCTGGCTGATGTCCGCGGTAATGCGGTGACCGATATGGGACAGGCCGACAAAATCCAGCACTTCCTGGGCCCGGGAACGACATTTTTTCTCTTCATCACGCAGGCGCTTGGAGTTGATGATGACGTCCCACAAGCGTGACTGGGTGCGCAGACGGTGGCCCACGATCAGGTTGTCCAACACCGTGGATTCATCGAACAGGGAAGTAGTCTGGAAGGTCCGCGCGATACCGAGGCGGGCAATGCGATCACAGGCCATACCGGTGATATCCATACCCTGATATTCGATGGAGCCTTCAGTGGGTGCCATGGCACCGGCCACCAGATTGAAGAAGGTACTTTTACCCGCACCGTTGGGGCCGATGATGGCGTTGATCTTGTTGGCTTCGAATTCGATGCTGACGTTGTTGACCGCCGCCAGACCCCCGAACCGTTTGGTCAGATTATTGATCTTAAGCATGGTTACCGGCCTCCTGGTTGCGAGGTGTTACCGCCTTGTTCGGTTGCGGCTTTTTTTCGCTGGCAGATTCCTTTTTGGCGGTTTCCTGCACTGCGGCCAGACGGCGTCCTCGCCAGGTCAGGAACGTACCCACCACACCACGAGGGAAGAAGATCACCAGCACCACCAGCAACGGGCCGAACACGATCATCCGGTACTCTTCCAGGAACTGCAGGGACTGGGTCAGCCAGGTAATCGCCAGGGTGCCAAACAACGGCCCCATCAGGGTGCCGATACCACCCACCAGCAGGAAGGTAATCATGTCGAAGGTGTGTACCACGTCGGCTTCTGCCGGGCCGATAAAGCGCACCATGCCGGCATACAGCGCACCGGCCACGCTGGCATAGGTGGTGGACAGAACGAATGCCAGCACCTTGTTGCGCATCAGGTTGATACCCAGGGAGGCCGCCAGCTCGTCACTGATACGAATGGCCCGGAAACTGCGACCCAGCAGGGAATTGGCAATACGTGCCGCCAACCAGATGGACAGCACCATGAATACCAGAGCCAGGTAATAGAACGGCGTGGTTTCGGTGAAATCCACCAGCCCGAAGCCGCTGGGTGCGGGAATATTGATAATGCCCAGGGCACCGTGAGTCAGCTCTTCCCATTTATCGATCAACAGATAAATGATGAACCCAACACAGAGGGTAAAGATGGCAAAGTAATGCTCCTTCAGTCGCAACGACACCACCCCGGCCAAGAAGCCCAACAACGCACCGGACACACCGGCGGCCACAAAGGCCCACCAGAAAGGCCAGCCGTGATCCACGGTGAGAATGGCCAGCGTATAGGCTCCGATGGCAAAGAAGCCGCCATGGGCCAGATTCAACTGGCCACAAAGCCCGGTGATAATGTTCATGCCATAGACCGCAATGGCCCAAACAAACGCCAGCGCCATCACATAGATCTGGTACTCATTGCCTGCCACAAAGGGGAACAGCAGTGCCGCGACGATCATGATGAGCTTCATCGCCGGGGTCATGAAAAAATCGGAAATTTTCTGCAGGGCATTCATTAGCGCACCCCCTTGGTGAACAGGCCAGTGGGCTTGATGGAAAGAATCACCACCAGCAAGGCGAAGGCGATGATGTCCTTGTAGTCGGTGGAGATGTAGAAGCCACCAAAGGCCTCGGCAAAGCCGATGATCAAGCCGCCGACGATGGCACCGGGAATGGAGCCCATGCCGCCAAGGATGATGATCACAAAGGCTTTCATGATCAGCAGATGCCCCATGGCCGGGTACACCAGGTTAATCGGCGCGAACAGGGTTGCGCCCACCGCCGCCAACACCCCGGAGATGGCAAAGGTCATCATCGCCACCCGGTTGGCATCGATCCCCACCAGGAAAGCCCCTTCCCGGTTCTGGGCCATGGCGACAATGGTGGAACCGGTCATGGTCTTCTTCAGGAACAGATGCAGTACCGCCATCAGCGAGAACGCGCCGACGATGATCAGTATCCGCTGGGCCGGCATGGTCAGACCCGCGAATTCGACAATCCCGGTGTAAGGGGTTGGCATGCGGCGGAATTCTGCGCCCCAGTGCATCTGCACCAGCGCTTCCAGAAACAGCATGATGCCGATGGCGGCAATCTTGTCGTGGATCGGCGGTGCATGGCGCAAGGGGTTGAACACCAGTCGCTCGCACAACACCGCCAGTAACGCCACCGCACCGGCGGCGCCCAGCATGGCCAGCCAGTAATTGGCGCCAAAGTCGACCATGATCACGTAGGACACATAGGCGCCCACCATATAGAGCGCCCCGTGGGCGAAGTTCGGTACGTGCAAAATGCCGTACACCAGGGTCAGACCCAGGGCCACCAGCCCGTAGATGCTGCCCAGCGTCAGGCCGTTAAGCACTTGCTGCATGAATAAGTCCAAGGCAAAGCCTCCTGTGTGTGGGAACGGTTACCCTGCGGCAATCGCTGTTTCCCGTTTTTCCTTTGTTATGTCAGCCCCTGCGGCGTAGCGCTGCCGCGTATCATTTATTGTGACGCTGACTGAGTTCAGTCCAGGCTTGCTAGCAAGCCCGCTGCTCCTGTTCGCCGGCCCATTCCTGCTCCTGCAGGGCTCGCCACATCACCTTGCCGGTGGACGAACGGGGCAGCTCATCGCGGAACTCCACCACCTGTGGCACCTTGTAGGCGGCCATTTCTTCCTTGCACCAGTCGATGATGGCCTGCTCGTTAAGCGTGCCTTTCATCTCGTTACGCAGGACCACGCAGGCTTTCACGGTTTCGCCGCGGCGCGGGTGAGGCGTGGAAATGACGCAGCTTTCCTGGATGGCCGGGTGGCGATACATCAGGCTTTCCACCTCCGCCGGCCAGACCTTGAACCCGGACGCATTTATCATCCGTTTGACCCGATCGACGATGAAGAAATAGCCCTCTTCGTCGTAGTAGCCCAGATCGCCGGTGCGGAAGAAACGCTTGCCCTCCAGCTCGATAAACGCCTTTTGTGTTTCCTGGGGGCGCTTCCAGTAACCCTGGAACACCTGCGGCCCGTGGATGATGATTTCCCCCACTTCACCGGGGCCCAGTTCCCTGCCGGTTTGACCGTCTTCTTCCACTGCCACAATGCGCGAATCGATATCGAACACCGGAATTCCCAGACACTGGGATTTGGGGTTATCGGTGGGATTGATATGGGTACCGGCGATGGTTTCGGACAGGCCATAGCCTTCCATGTAACGCAGACCGGTGAGCTGGAAGAGTTTGTCGGACACCGCCGCCGGCATAGCCGCCCCGCCGCCACCGATATTCTCCAGGGAGGACAGGTCGTATTGCTCCACATCCGGATCGGAGAGCAGATCGATGGCCATGGTGACGATATTCACCCAGCGGCTGACCTTGTAACGCTCAATCAAGGTGGCGGCCACGCGACGATCCCAGCGGGTCATCAACACGATCAATGAACCACCATAGATCGGCGAATTCATTGAGCCCTGCATGCCGGTCACATGGAAGTACGGCAGCGTGGCCAGGGTCACCGACTCAGTGGTGCCATGAATCCAGGCGCTCCCCTGGACACAGGTGGCCATCACCGAGCCGTGGGTGTGCATACAGCCCTTGGGGGCACCGGTGGTACCCGAGCTGTAGGGGAACACCGCCAGATCATCCGGGCCGACTAAAAGTTCTCTGGGGGTTTCACCGGCACCAATGGCGTCTTTCCAGGCAATGTGGGCCGGGCTGTTCAGCGCCACCGCCGGCGCTTCCACCTCGGCGGGTAGCGGCAGGTCCGTGTTACGGGTGATGTAATCGCTATAGGCCGCCACGATCACATGGCGCAGGTTCACCATGCCCACCACTGGGGCCACTGCCGGCAACAATTCCTGGCCACAGATGGCCACGGCAGCTTCGGTGTCCTGCAGGTAATGCTCCAGTTCGGCGGCCCGGTTCATGGGGTTCACCGGCACCACAATGGCATTGGCTCGAAGGATGGCGTAATAGCTGATGATGAACTGGGGCGCGTTCTGCATGAACAGCAGCACCCGGTCGCCCTTCTCTACCCCCAGCGATTGCAGATAGCCCGCCAGGGCATCCACCTGCTGCTTGAGTTCGGCGAAGGTGATGGGGCTGTCGTAATAGTTGATTGCATCCCGGTGGGGATAACGCAGGGCCGAAACCTCCAGATTGGTATAGAGGCTGGTCTGCGGCAGGCTGAGGTGGCGCGGCATATTCTCCGGCCAGACCGCATAGTGCCGATCAAACATGTTGTGCTCTCCCGCGGCGCTTTCATAAGCGCCTTTTATTGGTGTTGCTGCTGTAGCGAATGCTGAAGGGAATCGGCGGTCCCACCGCCCTTCAGCGGAAACAAGATGTTGACTCGCCAGTCAATCTGACATGGCTCGGGAGGGTCGTCAATACTATTTTGGAATGACGTTTCGTTTTTTGAAACGAAATCTGACAAAGGCTATAAGCGGGATTTTTCGGGGAGGGACCAGAAACATACCACCGGGTATGTGCTCTGCACAGACCAGTTATCGGAAATGCGGACCGGCATTTCAGTTGCCAATTCAGTGGCTTGGAATCACAGCCCGGGAGAGGTTCGCAGCGAGGGAGAATGCTGCAGGGCAAACAGGCAGGTATCGACAAAATCCGTAGCCGCCCGCTCCAGGTCCAGCACCTCTGGATCGAGTAGCCAGTTCATGATCACGCCGGTGAGCTGGCTGTGTAGCCAAGTAACAGATTTCACCCTATCCAGGTTTTTCGGGAGTTGCCCACGGGCGATAGCGTTGGCAAAGGTCCGCGTCAGTCGCCCAGCGGAGTCCCGGCAGGCGTCACGCTGACGATCCAGCAAATCGGCATTTTCGCCGCTGAATTCGCATTTCTGGAACATGATCTCGAAAAGCCGCCGCTGGCCGGGATCACAGACTGCTTGCTGTAACAGGTAGACCATAAACTCGCGCAGGCGCCCCAGTGGATCCGGCTCACTGGCGTCCTCCGCCCGCTCCGCCAGACTATCGAACGGCAGGCGGCTGCGATCCACCATAGCCATGAACACATCATGCTTGTTCTTGAAGTGCCAGTAGATTGCCCCTCGCGTCACCCCGGCCTCACTGGCAATATCTTTTAAAGAGGCGGACAGTACCCCTTTACGGTGAAAAACCTGCTCGGCGGCATCCAGGATCTGAGCCCGGGTTTGCAGCGCTTCTGCCTTCGTTCGCCTGACCATGGAATACTCTTAATGGACTCAAGAAAATTGAATGGATTTCACTGTCGGGCCTATACATACATTGCTGAATGTATATACTGAACCTGATTCATATTTCCTGCAAGCACCGCCCGTTCGTCGAGCCGGTGCCTGACGGCGTGTATTGAAAACAGAGGTGATTATGCGCAGCGGTTTGATTCTCTCCCTTCTGGCGGGCGCCCTTGCCCTGCAGCTTGCCGGTTGCAGTGATGCTGACCAGGCCGGTCAGCAACAGCAGCAACAGGCCCCGCAGGTTGGCTTCATTACGGTAAAGGCAAAATCCACCACCCTTAGCCGGGAGCTGCCCGGGCGCACCACCGCTCACCAGATTGCCGAAGTGCGCCCGCAGGTAAGCGGCGTGATCGAAAAGCGCCTGTTCGAGGAAGGCCAGAAGGTGGAAGCCGGGCAACCCCTCTATAAAATCGATTCACGCACCTACCAGGCAACCGTAGCTTCTGCCCGGGCGGAGCTGGCTCGAGCCCAGGCCACCCTGAACTCCAACACCCTGCGTGTGGAACGCTTCAAGACGCTGCTGGAACGCCGCTCTGTCAGCCAGCAGGAATATGACGAAGCCAAAGCCGCCCTGGATGAAAACAAGGCCGCTGTGGCCGCCGCCCGGGCCAATCTGCAAAGCGCACAGATCAACCTGGATTACGCCACCATCGAAGCGCCGATCAGCGGCCGCATCGGGCGTTCCACCGTGACTGCCGGCGCCCTGGTCACCGCCAACCAGGCCAATGCCCTGGCAACCATCCGCCAGCTGGACCCCATCTATGTGGATCTGACCCAGTCCAGCATCGAGCTGCGCCGCCTGCGTCAGGCCATGGAAGCCGGCGAACTGCAGCAGGTCAGCGACGATGAAGCACGTATCACCCTGATCCTGGAAGACGGCAGCGAGTACAGCAAACCCGGTGCCCTGCAGTTCTCCGAATACGCAGTAGACGAAAGCACCGGCTCGGTGACCCTGCGCGCGCTCTTCCCCAACCCGGACGGCGATCTGCTGCCGGGTATGTTCGTCCGCGGTCGCCTCCCTGAAGGCCAGCGAGAAGATGCCATTCTGGTTCCCCAGAAAGGCATTACCCGTGACCCTACTGGCCAGGCCAGCGCCATGCTCATCGCCGACGACAACACGGTGAAAAAAGTGAATGTGGTCACCGAACGCGCCGTGGGTAGTCAGTGGCTGATCGCCAGCGGCCTGCAAGACGGCGACCGTCTGATCGTGGATGGGCTGCAAAAAATCCAGCCGGGTATTCCGGTCAGCCCGGTTGATACCGAACAGCAAGCACAACCCTCCCAGGCCCCCGCCGCTCAAGGCGGGGATCAAGGCGCAGCGCAATAACGCCACGCGGCTCACTTGGCGCACACTAACTCGACGTAACGAGAAACGGGAAAACCATGGCCAGATTCTTTATTGACCGCCCGATTTTTGCCTGGGTTATCGCCATCATCATGATGATGGCCGGTGCCCTGGCCATTTATACCCTGCCGGTAGAACAGTACCCGGCCGTGGCCCCGCCAGCGGTGACCATTGCCGGCAACTATCCCGGTGCCTCGGCAAAAACCGTGGAAGACTCGGTCACCCAGGTGATCGAGCAGCAGATGAGCGGCATCGATAACCTGCTCTACATCGGCTCCAGCAGCGATTCCTTCGGCAACGCCCAGATCACGCTGACATTCGCCCCGGGTACCGACGCGGATATCGCTCAGGTGCAGGTGCAGAACAAGTTGCAACTGGCCACCCCGCTACTGCCCCAGGAAGTGCAGCAACAGGGTCTCCAGGTGAGCAAATCCTCGGATTCCTTCCTGATGGTGGTGTCCTTTTCCTCCGAGGACGGCAGCCTCACCCGGGCCGATCTGGCCGACTATGTGGCCTCCAATGTGCAGGATCCGATCAGCCGGGTGCCGGGTGTCGGCAAGATCCAGCTGTTCGGCTCCCCCTACGCCATGCGTATCTGGCTGGACCCGAACAAACTGAACAAATACGACCTGACGCCCCAGGACATTACCCAGACGGTTCAGGTACAGAACAACCAGGTGGCCAGTGGCCAGCTCGGTGGCGCCCCGGCGGTGGAAGGCCAGCAGCTCAATGCCAACATCATCGCCCAGACCCGACTGGAAAATACTGAGCAGTTCCAGAACATCCTGCTCAAGGTCAATCCGGATGGCTCCCAGGTCTTCCTGCGGGATGTGGCCCGGGTGGAACTGGCTGCCCAAAACTATGATGTGGTGGGCCGCTATAATGGCCAGCCCGCTGCCGGCCTGGCGATCAGCCTGGCCTCCGGTGCCAATGCGCTGGATACCGCTGATGCGGTGCGCGCTCGCCTGGAAGAATTGAAACCCTTCTTCCCCGACAAGATGGAAATGGATTATCCCTACGACACCACCCCGTTCGTGGAGATCTCCATTGAGGAAGTGGTACATACCCTGTTCGAAGCCATCGTGCTGGTGTTCCTGGTGATGTACCTGTTCCTGCAGAACTTCCGCGCCACCCTGATTCCCACCATTGCGGTGCCGGTGGTTCTGCTCGGCACCTTCGGCGTGCTGGCCGCCTTCGGCTTCTCCATCAACACCCTGACCATGTTCGGCATGGTGCTGGCTATTGGCCTGCTGGTGGACGATGCCATCGTGGTGGTGGAAAACGTGGAACGGGTCATGCACGAAGAAGGGCTGCCCCCCAAGGAAGCCACCCGCAAATCCATGGGCCAGATCACCGGCGCCCTGGTAGGCATCGCGCTGGTGCTGTCGGCGGTATTTATCCCCATGGCGTTCTTCCCCGGCTCCACCGGGGCGATTTACCGGCAGTTCTCGATCACCATTGTCTCCGCCATGGTGCTGTCCGTGCTGGTCGCCCTGATCCTCACCCCAGCCCTATGTGCCACCATGCTCAAGGCCAAGGATACAGAGCATCAAACCGATAAAGGCTTCTTCGGGTGGTTCAACCGCACTTTCGATCGTAGCAGCCTGGCCTATCAGGGCCGGGTGGAAAAAATTCTCGGGCGCCGCGGCCGTTATCTGGCAATCTATGTGGTGATCGTGGGCGTATTGGGCTATTCCTTCATGAACTTGCCGTCCAGCTTCTTGCCGGAAGAGGACCAGGGCACCATGTTCACTCTGGTCACCCTGCCAGCCGGCTCCACCCAGGAGCAGACCGTGGATGTGCTGAAGAAGATGGAGAATTACTACCTCAACGAGGAAGCCTCCGCCGTGGATGGCCTGTTCACCGTGGCCGGCTTCAGCTTTACCGGCCAGGGCCAGAACGCCGGCCTGGCCTTCGTCAACCTGAAGGACTGGAGCGAGCGTGATCTGTCCGTGGATGGCGTCAATCAGGTAGTGGGCCGCTCCATGGGCTTCTTCGCCGGCATCCGCGAAGCCATGATCTTTGCCCTCAACCCCCCCTCGATCCCCGAACTGGGTAACGCCAGCGGCTTTGACTTTCAGCTGCTGGACCAGGCCGGTCAGGGTCACGAGGCCCTGATACAGGCCCGCAACCAGCTACTGGGTATGGCCAGCCAGGACCCGCGCCTGGCCGGGGTGCGCCCCAATGGTCTGGAAGACAGCCCCCAGTACCAACTCGACATTGACCAGCAGAAAGCTAAGGCGCTGGGGCTGAGCATCAGTGACATCAACAGCACCCTGCAGATTGCCTGGGGCTCCAGCTATGTGAACAACTTTGTCGACCGGGGCCGGGTGAAACGGGTGTATGTGCAGGCTGACGCGCCCTATCGCATGCTGCCGGAAAACATTGATGACTGGTTCGTACGCAATAATCAGGGCGAGATGGTGCCTTTCTCCGCCTTTGCCACCGGCCACTGGACCTACGGGTCACCGAAGCTGGAGCGCTACAATGGGGTCTCCTCAGTGAATATTCAGGGCAATGCCGCGCCCGGCTATAGTACCGGTGATGCCATGGATGCCATGGAAGAGCTCACCGCCAAGCTGCCTGCCGGGTTCGGCTCCGAGTGGACCGGTCTCTCATATCAAGAGCGCCAGTCCGGCGATCAGGCGCCTGCCCTGTATGCGATTTCCCTGCTGGTGGTCTTCCTCTGCCTTGCGGCACTCTATGAAAGCTGGTCCATTCCCTTCGCCGTCATGCTGGTGGTCCCGCTCGGCGTGATCGGTGCCGTGCTGGCTGCCACCTTCCGCGGGCTGGAAAACGATGTGTTCTTCCAGGTTGGCCTGCTCACCACCATCGGGCTATCGGCGAAGAACGCCATTCTGATTGCGGAATTTGCCCTGGAGTTGGAGCAGAAAGGCGAGCATCTGGTCAAGGCCACCCTGGAAGCGGTACGCATGCGACTGCGGCCCATCCTGATGACCTCACTGGCCTTCATGCTCGGGGTTACCCCGCTGATGATCAGCACTGGCGCCGGCGCCGGCGCCCGTAACGCCATCGGTACCGGGGTATTCGGTGGCATGCTCACCGCTACTGTGCTCGCAATCTTCTTTATTCCGCTCTTCTATGTGGTAGTCCGCAAGCTCGCTGGCGTTCCGCTGAATGGCAAGCCGAAGGAAGAAGGAGGCCACTGACCCGGCTTTCAACCTGCCGGGCCCCGGGTGGGCCTGGCAGTTTATCCTTCCCTCCCTCGACAATCCCCCCCCGACGCCCGTTCGTCGCCCCCCGGTTTTCGTTTATCCCCCGCGTGAAGCTTGCGTGAAAAGAACCATGGTACTTATACCCCTAACAAGGGCATGGCCATTTTTTGTGAAGCAGATTTGGAAAAAAGCATACTAATAAGGTACCGGGCAAACATCGACGAAACGGCACCGTTCGTCCACCCAGACTTTCATTTCCATATTCTGTATATATAAAAATAGTTGCGCCTGTTCTATGGGGAAGCAGCCAGCGCTGCTTTAGCGGTCTCAACCGGGATCCGGGGAACAGAATGCAAGTAGCAGCTACACAGGGAAGGGTCATGGATAGACTCAACATCCTGGTGGTGGACGACAGCACCACCATACGAAGCTTGATCACCGCCAAGTTGCACGAACTGGCTGCCGGCTCCTATGACCTGGACATTGCCCAGGCAGCCGATGGTTGTCAGGCGCTGGCGTGTGCCGAGAAACGCCCCTTTGATCTGATCTTCCTGGATGTGGAAATGCCGGTAATGGGTGGCCTTGAGGCCTGCAGTGTCCTTCGCCAGAAAGGCAGCCCAGCCCGCATTGCTATGCTCTCCAGTATGACCTCCGCAGAAGCCCACTTGGCTGGCCGCCAGGCCGGGTGTGACAACTATCTTGTGAAACCGCCCCATGACGCCGATCTGCGTTCCATCTTACGACTGGCGTCATTACGCAAACTTGCCGCCGGCTGAACAGCAACGTCGATACCAATAACAACGCATGGCACGTTCAAGGGAGAGAAGGCCGGATGCAGGAAAACGACAAGGCACTGCAAAGTTTTCTGATCGAAAGTGACGAAAATCTGGGGCAACTGGAACAGGACATCGTGGCACTGGAGCGCTCACCCCATGATAGTGAGCGTATTGCCAGCGCCTTCCGGGCAATCCATACCATCAAGGGCACCTGCGGTTTTTTCGGGTTCACGCAGCTGGAGACCTTGAGCCATGCTCTGGAAGATATCCTTGGCGCCATGCGCGACGGAGATCAACATATGGATCTTCCACATGCGACCGCGCTACTGGACGGGGTGGATGAAATCCGTGTTTTCCTCAAGCGTATTCACAATGATGGTAAAGACGGAGACCCGGCACCACAGGCCTTGATGGATCGGTTACATGCACTGATCCCTGCCCGCCCGCAAAATGAAGCTGCTGCAGGCCCACCTCAAATCGCGCAGCACCCTCCTCAACCGACCAAACCCGAACAAGCAGAACCAGCGGTAACCCGCGAACAACATGTCATACCGACGAGCGACCACTCCTCGCCGGAAAAAACAGAGCCGGAAAACACCAGCCAGCAACAGGCAGGAAAGAGCGATACCACCGTACGTGTGGATGTAATGCTGCTGGACAAGCTTATGAATGTGGTCGGCGAGCTGGTACTCACCCGCAACCAGCTGCTGCAGCACACCGCTAGCCAGAACGACGCACAACTGGTCAATCTGTCCCAGCGTCTCAACATGGTCACCAGCGAACTGCAGGAAGGCCTGATGCAGACCCGCATGCAGCCCATCCGTAATGCCTGGTCCACCTACCCTCGCCTGCTTCTGGATCTGGAAAGAAAAACCGGCAAACGGGTTACCCCGATTCTCAAGGGTGGCGATACCGAGCTGGACCGCAGCCTGCTGGAAGCGATTCGCGACCCACTCATTCACCTGGTTCGCAACGCCGTGGACCATGGCATTGAGACCCCGGAAAATCGTCGCGCCAAAGGCAAGCCGGAAACCGGCACCCTTACCATGAGCGCTTATCACGAAAGCGGCAACGTCACCGTAGAAGTCCGCGACGACGGCGCCGGGCTGGACAGTGACAAAATTATCCGGCGAGCCATGGAGGTTGGGCTGGTGCGCCCAGAACAGGCGGAAAAGCTCACCGAACGGGAAAAGATTCGCTACATTTTCGAGCCCGGATTTTCCACCGCTGAGACCGTCAGTGACTTGTCAGGTCGTGGTGTGGGTCTGGATGTAGTACGGACCAATGTGGAGCGCATCGGCGGGACCATTGATATCAAGAGTATTCCCGGCCGAGGCACCACACTGAAACTGAAAATTCCGCTCACCCTCGCCATTGTCCCGGCGTTGATCGTGCGTTGCCTCCATCAGCGTTTCGCCATTCCTCAGGTCAACCTGATGGAAGTGGTCTACGTGGAAGCCGACCGTCTCGATAAGGATATCGAGACCGTCCACGACGCCCTGGTCTATCGGCTTCGAGGCAGACTGCTGCCACTGGTCGACATGCGCTCTCTGATGCAGATGGGAGACCAGGAAACACAGAAAGACCAGTTCATTCTGGTGCTCACCGCTGACCAGCAGGAATTTGGGCTGCTGGTGGATGACGTTCGCGATACCGAAGAAATCGTGGTCAAACCCCTGGGCCGACTCCTCAAGGACAACCCCTGCTTTGCCGGCGCCACCATCATGGGCGATGGCCGGGTGGCATTGATCCTGGATGTGAAATCTACCGCGGACTTCGCCGGTGTGACCCGCCACGAACGAAAACTGCGCCAACAGGAAAATCCGCTCGATGCGGAAACCCAGCCTATTCGCGCTGCTGAGAACTATCTACTGGTGCGCCCGGATGCCAGCACTGGTCGCTCTGCCATCGCCCTGTCGAAAGTGTCACGCCTGGAAGAAATCAGTATCGACCTGATCGAATACTCCGCTGGCCGGGAAGTGATTCAGTACCGTGGCGGTATTCTCCCGCTGATTCGTCTTGGTGATAACAGCCACCCTGCCGCGATTGAGCAAGACATTATCCGCATTGTGGTGCAGCCCACCGAATTCGGCGAAGTGGGTCTGGTGGTCAACGACATTATCGATATCGTCAGCGACGACGAGGCGGCCATGCAGCAAAGCGCCCAGACCGAGGGCATCCTCGGCGCCGCTATTCTGCAGGGGCATGTGACGGACTTTATCGATTGTGAAGCCCTGTTCAGCCGATTCAACGGCAAGCTCAGAAATGAGGACAGCAATGGAAACTAACCAACTGATCTGCACATTTTCCGTTGCGGAAAAACACTACGGCGTGGTGGTCGACAACGTTCAGGAAGTCCTGGCCAATCATCAGATTACTGACATTCCGCTGGCACCTCCCGGGGTTCTCGGGCTGATGAATATTCGCGGGCGCATTGTGCCCGCCATCGCCCTTCGCAAAGTACTGCGACTACCTGGCGAAAGCGGCGAAGAAAACACTATCAACATCATCATCAATCACCGCGGCGAGCAAGTCGGCCTGATGGTGGATCGCATCGGAGACATTGTCAGCGTAGAACCGAAAGACATCGAAGCACCACCGGAAACGCTAAAGGGGGCGCCTCGCAAGTTCATGCGCGGCGTATTCCCGGTACAGGGAAAGCTGTACCTGCTACTGGACTTGGACACGCTTCTGGCTGACGAATTGTGCAACCGCTCTGCCAGTCGCGCATCACATTCAGTATTGCAATAACAAGCCACGGGGATAGACAGCAATGACAGATAATCTGGATCACGCAAACGACAACTCTCTTTATAGCCAGGTAGGCGGCGAGGCAGCTGTCCGAGCCGTGGTAACCGAGTTTTACAACCGGGTGCTGGAAGACCAGGCGCTGGCCCCTTATTTCCGCCACAAACAGCGCAACGGTCTGGAGGAATCGCAGGTGCAGTTCTTCACCCAGGTGCTTGGCGGACCAAAAATTTATCAGGGCCGTTCCATGGCCGACGCCCACAAGAACCTGCATATCACTGACAAAAACTTCGACCGGGTGGCGGTTCACCTGAAAGAGACATTGGAGTCTCTGGATCTGGAGCCCAGCCACATCGACACCATCATGAATACCGTTGCGCCATTAAAGAGGGACATCGTGAATACAGACGCCACAGAAACGACCAATGGCAGCGGCCAGCCGACCCCAAATGACACTGCGCTTCGTGATGTGGACACCAGCAAGTCCGTTACCGACAGCCTGGAAGGCGTGAAGAGCACCATGGCCAGCCTGCAAGCCAATGTATTTGTGGCTGACACCAATCTCAATATTGTCTACATCAACCCACGTGCCGCAGAGACCTTGTCCACTATCGCCCAGCCGATCTTCAAGACCTTCGGCGTCAAGATCGAGGATATCCTCAACGGCCATATCCATCGCTTTCATCGCGACCCGAAGCGGGTGGAAAACATTCTCCGTGATCCCAAGGCCATGCCGCACTCCGCGGACTTCAACTTTGGCGGCGTCACCCTGCGCACCCGTATCAATGCGGTGATGAGCACAGAAGAAAAAATTATCGGCTACACCGTCTGCTGGGAAGATGTGACCACCGAACTGCGCCAGGAAAACGAATTCCGCCGCGTGATGAACATGGTGGATCAAATGCCCACCAACGTTTTTCTGTGCGATCGGGATCTGAAAATCATCTATCTGAACCCGGCTGCCACCGCCACCATGGAAAAGCTGGAATCCTATCTGCCCATCAAGGCCAGCGAATTGCTGGGTGCCAATATTGATGTTTTCCACAAACAACCCGAGCACCAGCGCCGCATTCTTTCTGATCCCACCAACCTTCCCTACCGCGCCCGTATCAATATCGGCGACGAGAAAGCCGATCTGCTGGTAAACGCGATCTACGACGCCGAAGGCAAC
Source organism: Alcanivorax jadensis T9 (assembly GCF_000756655.1). GTDB lineage: Bacteria > Pseudomonadota > Gammaproteobacteria > Pseudomonadales > Alcanivoracaceae > Alcanivorax > Alcanivorax jadensis. The sequence goes on along the minus strand of NZ_ARXU01000017.1, from coordinate 16,483 downwards.
TATGTGGGCCCCATGCTCACCTGGGAAATCATCACCGAAAAAGTGCTGCTGGAAGAACGTATTCGCGGCACCGTGGAAGTGTTGGCTACGTCCTCCGAGGAAATGATTGCTACCAGTGATCAAATGGGCTCTAACGCGGGAGTCACCAGCAGCCAGGCCAACTCCGCCGTGCGCACCGCCGAAGACATCAACGAAAACGTGCAGGCAGTGTCCAGCGGCATCGAGGAGATGGGTGCCAGCATCAAGGAAATCGCCAAGAACGCCACCGACGCCGCCCGCGTGGCCGACGAGGCAGTGAGCATTGCCGAAGGTACCAACACCACCATCAGCAGCCTTGGCACCAGCAGTGCGGAAATCGGCAAGGTGATCAAGGTCATTACCGGCATCGCCCAGCAAACCAACCTGCTGGCACTCAATGCCACCATTGAGGCCGCCCGGGCCGGAGATGCCGGTCGCGGTTTTGCCGTGGTCGCCAATGAAGTGAAAGAACTGGCCAAGGAAACCGGCCGGGCCACCGAGGACATCGGCCAGAAGATCGAGGCTATCCAGGTGGATGTGAAAGGCGCCATCGAAGGTATCGCCCGTATCAGCGAAGTGATTCACCACATCAGCCAGGTACAGGGCTCCATTGCCTCGGCGGTGGAGGAACAAACCATTACCACCAATGAAATGGGGCGTCGTGTCGCCGACGCAGCCAAGGGCACCAACGAAGTCGCCGGTAATATCGGTGGCGTTGCTGAAGCGGCGAAAAGCACCAATGCCGGCGTGGACAGCATGCGTCAGGCAGCCACGGACCTGGCCAAGCTGGCCGCAGACCTGCAGACCCTGGTGGTGGATGCAGAGCGCACCGGACGCGCGGATAACCAGAAATAATTGAGGGACCACGATCATGACTACCACACAAGCACTGGTCATTGATGACTCCCGGGCCATGCGCCTGATCCTCGGGGACCTGCTTCAGCAGTTGGGTTACCAGACCAGCGAAGCCGGTGATGGCCAGCAGGCCATCACCCTGCTGGAGGGGGATGACACTATTCCCTCTCTGGCCCTGGTGGACTGGAACATGCCGGTCATGAACGGCCTGGAATTTATCCGCGCGGTGCGACAAAAGCCGTGCTATAGCAACATGAAGTTACTGGTGGTCACCAGTGAGGCGGAAGTGGGCCAGATGGTCGAAGCCCTCACCGCAGGCGCCGATGAATACCTGATGAAACCGTTTTCCTCGGAGGCCCTTGCCTGCAAGCTGGAAATGATGGGACTCCAACGAGCACAGAGAGCATGAGCAATATTCGTGTCTTTCTGGTGGATGATACTGCTGCGGTTCGGCATATCCTCACCCAGATTCTGGAAGAAGACCCTGACATCGTTGTGGTGGGCACGGCTTCCGATGGACGCCAGGGTCTCGATCGATTGCAAAGGGTGGAAGCGGATCTGCTGATCCTGGATGTGGAAATGCCCGGCATGGGCGGGCTGGAAATGCTCAAGGAACTGAAGGTAAGCCGCCCTGAACTTCCAGTGCTGGTATTCAGCTCCATTACCGAGCGCGGCGCCATGGTAACCATCGAGGCCCTGTCCCTGGGTGCCAGCGACTATGTGCCCAAGCCCGCCATGGTGGGCACCGCCGCCGAAGCGCGGGACTACATCAAGAACAGCCTGCTGGGAAAAATCAAAACCCTGTTGCGACGGGACAGCAAGCCATCAGTGACTCCGACCCCTCAACCCCGTCCGGTAGCATCAAAGCTCCAGCATCATCGCATTCCATCGCGGGTGGATCTGGTGGTAATCGGTGCCTCCATGGGCGGGCCACGCGCTCTGGGCCAGCTGATCCCGGCCCTGCCTGGTGATTTCCCTGTTCCCATTCTGGTGGTGCAGCACATGCCGGCGGTGTTTACCCGCGCCCTGGCCACACGCCTGAACCAGAACGCATCGTTAAGCGTGGCTGAATGCGACAGTAGCCAGCGTGCCGAACCGGGCCAGGTCTGGCTGGCCGCCGGTGACTATCACATGACCGTGGATAAGGTTGGTGACAACACCCTGGTCGCTCCCCAGCGCAGCGAGCCAGTGAATTTCTGCCGACCCGCCGTAGATATTCTGTTTGCCAGCGCCGCCAAAGCCTATGGTCCCAATGTGCTGGCTGTGGTGTTGACGGGGATGGGCCAGGACGGCCTGGAAGGCTGTCGCCAACTGGCCAAGGCCGGCGCACAGATCCTGGTGCAGGACCAACCCACCAGCGCGGTATGGGGAATGCCCGGGGTGGTATCCCGGGCCGGCCTTGCCTGCGCGGAGCTCCCGTTGCAGGACATGGCTGCGGAGATTATGCGACGGGTTAACCGTGGCCGGCCCACGTTTCGTGCACGACAGCTAGCAGCCATGAATCCCGAGGTACATGGATGAGCTGTATCGACGAACACAGCTACCTCACCCTGTGTAATCTCCTCTCTGACCAGATCGCACTCAGCTTGCCACCGGACAAGGTCTACCTGGCCGAAGCTCGCCTGCAGAACCTGGCTCGGCAACACACCCATGGCGACATCAATGCGCTGATCGAAAAAGCCTCCACAGTCGCTGACGATGCACTGCGGACCGAGCTGGTGGAAGCCATGGCAATCAACGAGACCTATTTTTTCCGCGACCCGATTCTCAGCCAGAGCTTTCTCGACACCATGGTCCCTGCCCTGCTGGAAAAAAGGCGACGCGACAAGACCTTGCGGATCTGGAGCGCCGCCTGCAGCACCGGTCAGGAAGCCTATAGCGTGGCCATGCTACTGGACCAACATTTCCCGCAATTGAAAGAGTGGGAAGTCACCCTGATCGCCAGCGATTTCTCCCAGTCCGCATTGAACAAGGCGCAACAGGGCTGTTATGGACTGAACGAGATGAACCGGGGTCTACCCGCCCGCAACATGGCGCTCTATTTCGAACAACAGGGCCTGGATTGGCAGGCCAAACCGGCCATTCGCGAGCGAATCAGCTTTCAGAAAATAAACCTGGTCCGGGAATGGCCGGACAGCCTGCCCGTGTTCGACATCGTACTGCTGCGCAACGTGCTGCTGTACTTTTCCATGGAGGACCGCCAGCGGGTACTGGCCCGGGTTCGCAAACATACCGCCAATGACGGTTACCTGCTGCTTGGCTCCACCGAAAGCCTGGAAAAAACCGCCGGCTTTGTCCCGGCCATTCCCGGAAACCACCGCCCTTTTTACCAACCCGCTTGAAGGTGCTCACATGGATATGTCGTCACAACCCGCCATGCTGTCACAGAAAATTGCCCGTATCGGCGCCAATGTGCTCAGCGATTTCCTGAAAATTCCGGTGCGTGCCCAGAGCGGCCCGCCACCGATGATTCACAATGGCGCAGAGATTTCGATTTCGGGAAAGTGGAAAGGTAGCGTGACCGTCAGCACCTGTGAAAGCCTGGGCCAACGAATCGCCGGCGAGATGTTCCGGAAGGAGGATGATGCAGTGACCGGTGAAGATGTGATCGACGCACTCACCGAACTGACCAACATCATTGCCGGCAACATCAAGGCCATCCTGCCCGGCCCCAGCCAACTATCGCTGCCGGTACCACTGGCTGTACTACCCAGCGAGCATCGTAACAATGTGGATGTACAGTTATTCGATGATCGTCAGGGAATGCTGCGAATCAGCCTGCAGCCAGCGGAGCATTGAGGCGAAGAATCAAAATAAGCGACTAGTGGCTAGCCACGAGCTTCTAGCAAACACGCATAGCACCGTGACATCTACAAAGCCACTGTAGGAGTTCCTCTTGAGGGACGAATCCGAACCTGGGCGAGGACGCAGGCTATGCAGGTGGCACCAGATCACTCTGGCGGCACCTGGCGCTCCTGATCGCCCTGCGGACGGTTTCCTCGCTCCGCGAGGTTCGCACCTCAAGAGGTGCTCCTACAGCGGCTTCGTAGAAATCTGGGGAACATCAATCTTTCCCTGTACAACGAGTGTAGTTCGCATCAGACCGGCTCGCCCTCCGGCCCCGCACTACTGGACCGCAACCGGAACGTACCCTCTCCCATGGCCAGTAGCTGCCCCTGCTGATCGAACACTTCCATGGTGCTGTTATAGATTCGGGAACCACCGGCACGAAGTGTGCCAATGGCACGGATCAAACCTTCACCAGCCTGGCCGGTAAAAGTGTTGGTCATGGACAGGGTAACCGCCTTGCGGACTCTCTCGGGATAGGGGCAGTAGGTTCCTGCACAGGCACCGGCCACATCCATCAGCGTGGCGAGCACGCCACCGTGAATCACGTTGCCCAGATTCAAGTGCTCCTGGCGTACCTGAAGACCCAGTACTGCCCTGCCTTCTTCCCACTCCAGGAAATGCAGCCCGATCAGGGCAGGAAACCCATTATTGAAACGCGCATTGGCGTCTTCCATGGAAAACGCGGATGGCGGTACTGCTGACATGTGTTGTCCTCGACAAGGGGCAATCAGGCCCGTCCCTGCACCATCTGTTCCACCTGAGCCACCACATCCTTGAGTCGTGGCCCCAGGTTTTCAATCAGGGTACGACGACTGAGGCGCAGCGAAGAGCCCCCGCAGTTAAACGGCACCACCTGGGCACCACCATCCAGAATCAGTGGCACGGCAACGCCGCTCACATCCCGGTTCCACTCGCCGTCGGAAATGCAGAAGCCGTACTCCTGATACTCCTCATAGGCGGACTGCAGGCTGCGCTCCAGTTCCGGCCAGGCCGCCGGGTCCTGCCGGCGGATCTGTTCATAATATTGCTCACGCTCTGACTCCGGAGTCGCCGCCAGAAAAGCACGTCCCAGCGCCGAGGTAGCCATGGGCACGCGGGAGCCGATGTTCAGGCGCAACACCAGCGGGCCATTGCCCTGGCATACCTGGATATAGGTCACCTGGGCGCCATCCGGCGCCCCGATCGCCACCATGCAATCGGTGGCATCGGCCAGCTCCTGCATAAAGGGACGAGCCAGTTCACGCACCCCTTCGCTGGCCAGATAACGGTAACCCAGATCCAGGACCCCGGGGCCCAGGCGGTATTTCTCCAATTGCGGCACATAGCGCAGGTAACCGAGCTGGGTCAGGGTGGCTGTCATGCGCGATACCGTTGGACGGGGAATATTGGTGCGCTTGGCCAGCTCCGCGTTGCCAAGGTATTCATCGGACGGACCGAAACAGCGGAGAATATCCAGCCCCCGCGCCAGGGCGGTGACGAAATTCCGGTCTTTGTCGTTGGTGCCCACGTCAGCAACAGCTCTGCGCATTGTTGTATTTCCTTTCAGGCTTCGGGATCGGGAACCGTTCCCCGACACAGCGGGCATAGATTCCACTTATAGTTATGTATTCACCGCGCAAATATAGCAAAAAGCGGTTCCACCTGCATAAGCCAGTCATGGTCATGACCCAAGGCCTCACGCACAATGGGATCCACACTGCAGGCATCTAAACCATGTCATGTTACAGACCGAGCGGTCAATATTTTAAAACTTCGTTCCATTATTGTATTGTGGGTATTCTGACTCAATAAGCAACCGACAAAAGGACATCCCCATGGGCTCGCTGCAACAGTTCTATATCAATGGTGAATGGGTCAACCCTGCCGATGGCGCCAGCAGCCATACCGTGATCAACCCGGCCACGGAAAATCCCTTGGGTGAGCTGGCCATGGGCGGCGCAGCGGATATCGATGCCGCCATTAGTGCCGCGGCAGCGGCCTTTCCGGCGTTCAGCGCCGAGCCGCTGGAAACCCGGCTGGGCTACCTGGAAAAGATTGCCGAGGGTTACCAGGCGCGACTGGAAGAGATCGCCCAGGCCATCAGCCAGGAAATGGGCGCGCCCATCAGCATGGCTCGCAAGGTGCAGGCCCCCATGGGCCTAGGCCATCTGAAAACTACCCTGGCCGTGGCCCGGGATTACCCCTTTGAAGAACAGCTCGGCCAGGCGCAGATTCGACGGGCCGCTGCCGGGGTCTGTTCTCTGATTACCCCCTGGAACTGGCCCATGAACCAGGTCATGTGCAAGGTGGCGCCGGCCATCGCCGCCGGCTGCACCATGGTTCTCAAGCCCAGCGAGTTTGCCCCGCTGTCAGCACAGATTTTGGCCGAGATCATTGACGAAGCGGGCCTGCCGGCCGGGGTCTTCAATATGGTCCATGGTGATGGCGCCCGGGTTGGTCCGCTGCTGTCCAGTGACCCGCGTATTGATGTGGTGTCACTCACCGGCTCCACCCGGGCTGGTGAATCCGTCAGTCGCGAGGCCGCAGCAACCATCAAGCGGGTCTCCCTGGAGCTGGGCGGCAAATCCGCCAACATCCTGCTACCCGGTTGTGATCTGCAAAAGGCTGTTACCCACGGGGTGCGGGCGATGATGAACAACACCGGCCAGAGCTGTAACGCTCCTTCGCGGATGCTGGTACCCGCCGACCAGTTGGCGGAGGCAGAGGCCATTGCCGCCGAAGCCTGCAGCACGATTGTGGCGGGCGACCCGCAGAACGAAGACACCGTGATCGGCCCCATTGCCAATGGCCGCCAGTACCAGCGGGTGCAATCCATGATCGAAAAAGGCGTGGAAGAAGGGGCCAAACTGGTTGCCGGCGGCACCGGCAAGCCGGAGGGACTGGAAGCCGGCTATTTCGCCCGCCCCACTGTCTTCAGCCAGGTCAGCAACACCATGACCATTGGCCGCGAGGAAATTTTCGGCCCGGTACTGGTGATGATTCCCTACCAGAATGTGGATGAAGCAGTGGCCATCGCCAACGACTCCGACTACGGCCTGTCCGGTTATGTGTTCGGGGAAGACAGCGACGCCCGCGCGGTGGCAGCCCGGTTACGTACCGGCATGGTGCATATCAATGGTGCCGGCCCGGATCTGCAGGGGGCCTTTGGTGGCTACAAGCAATCCGGCAACGGCCGCGAATGGGGCCGCTTCGGGCTGGAAGAGTTTCTTGAGACCCAGTCCCTGTTCCTCCCAAGCTGATCCCGCCTCAGGGGTTCACCCGTCATTTACGGACACAAATACCCTTTTTTTGTGTACTGGCACTAGCGCCCCGCCCGGGGCGCCACAGTGCCATTTACCTGTCCTGCTGTAACCCTGAGTATCGTGACATTAGTTAATGTCACAGTTTGACATCCGCCGGAGATAACCGGTCGGGACCAGGAGGACACATGACAACAACAGCATCCAGCAATATCAAAGCCGGTCAGCAGAGCGCACAGAAGGTGCCGCTGGGCGCCACCGTGAACATCCCCCCCCGTCGCCTGGACTTCCAGTTCGACGACAAGACCACGGCGCGCTATTTCTACGATAACGATCCCTTCCTGAGCGCTTTCTGGTTGAGCCTGTCTGCCCTGTTTCCGGAAGGCGAAGCCTTTTTCGTGGACTCCGTGCGCCACTACCGCAAAGAGGTCACCGACGCCAAGCTGAAAGCTCAGGTAGCGGGCTTTATCGGTCAGGAAGCCATGCACAGTAAAGAGCATGAAGCCTGGAACGAGATGGGCGTCAAATTCGGCTACCCCACCGACAAGCTGGACAAGTCGCTGGGCAAGCTGCTCGGCCTGGTGCAGAAACGCACCCCCAAGATTTTCCAGCTGGCAGCCACCGTGTGCCTGGAGCACTACACTGCCATCATCGCCGAGCAGCTGCTGCGCGAGCCGGAGCACCAGGCCCGCATTCTCGACGATGCCACCGCGAAACTGTGGTTGTGGCACGCTCTGGAAGAGAACGAGCACAAGACCGTTGCCTATGACGTGTATGAAAAAGTCAGTGGCAGCTATGCCATTCGTGCCGGTGCCATGATCCCCACCACGGTGCTGTTCTTCGCCGTACTGGGCGTATTTCAGGCGCGCATGCTGGCCTCCGATGGCCGCCTGCTGAACCTGAAGAACAACTGGAATGGCATGAAGTTCCTGTTCGGTCGCAAGGGCTTGTTCACCAAACTGGCGCCCCAGTATCTGGATTTCTTCAAGCGCGACTTCCACCCCTCCCAGCACGACACCGACGCGCTGCTGGACGAGTGGCGTGAAAAGCTGTTCGGCGCCGAAGGCCTGCTCACCGAGCAGCATGCCCAGGCCAGCCAGCGCAAGGGCAAGAAAACCCACTGATCGATTCTGATTCTCTCCTTTCAGGGCCGCTTTATGCGGCCCTTTTTTATTGCAGACGCAGCACGCTTCATGCTCCACGCAATATGTAGGGTGCACTGAGCCTAAGGCGAACTGCACCATCAGGCGCCCGAATGGTGCAGTTCGCCTTAGGCTCAGTGCACCCTACTATCCACCCAGCTATTTCTGTGTTTCTTCACTTGCTTCCACGACAGCGTCCTGTAGAACATTAGCAACTATGGGGTGTCATTCATGAAGTGTCTTTATTTAACCGTTTTCCTTCTGCTGGCTCCGCTGTCACTGTTTGCCGAACCGGCAACCCTGGAACCGGTGACCGTCACCAGCACCCGCATGGAAAGGCCTTTGGCCGACACGCCAGCCGCCGTCACAGTCGTCAATGCCGACAGCCGTCTGCGGGGCCAGTCCCGTCTGCAGCTGGATGAAAGCCTCAACCGGGTCCCGGGCCTTTACCTGCAGAACCGTTACAACTTCGCCCAGGGCTTGCGCCTGTCATCACGGGGTTTTGGTTCCCGTGCTCCGTTCGGGGTCAGGGGACTGCGCCTGAATGTGGACGGTTTCCCGGAAACCCTGCCGGATGGCCAGTCGCAACTGGACAGCATTGATCTGTTTGCGGTGGAACAGCTCACCGTATTGCGTGGCCCAAGCTCCCTGTTCTATGGCAACGCCACCGGTGGCGTAGTGGACATCACCACACAATCCGGGAAAACCCGCAATGATAGCGCCAGCGTGTCGGTGATCGGCGGCAACCACGGACTAAAACAAGCCAATGTGCAGACTTCGGGGCGACATGATCAGGGCCAGCACGCCCTCAGTCTGACGGCTCTGGATTACCAGGGGTTTCGCGAACAGAGTGAGATCCGCAAGTATCAGTTCACCGGTCAGGCCGGCTGGGATCTTGCCGACACCCGCACGGTCACTGTCTTTCTCACCGCCATGGATACCCCCGTAGCCCAGGACCCGGGTGGCTTGACCCGTCAACAGGCTCACCAGGACCGGCAGCAAGCCAGCCGCTTTGCCTCCCTGCTGGATGCCGGTCAGCAGGTCGACCAGCAACGCCTGGGCCTGCATTACCGTGATGACGACTTCGTCAACGGACGGCTCAATGCCCGAGCCTTTATCAGCCAGCGAGATTTTCGCCAGCAACTGCCCTTCCCCGGCAGCAGCCTGATTGATTACCACCGGCTGTTTTACGGCGCTCGGCTGGATTACACCCTGCCCTTTACCGTATTGACGCTACCGCACCGGCTGTTAGTGGGCGTCGATATGGATCGTCAGCAAGACGACCGTGGTCGCCGGGCGGTCAGCCCCACTGGCAACATCACTGCCGTCACCGCCGACGAAGAACAACAGGCCAGCGCCGACGGCATTTTTCTGCAACTGGATAGTCACTTGTCCGATCGCCTGATGCTCACAATCGGTGGTCGGGCAGATCGGCTGCGCATGACCATCGACGATGCATTACTGACTGATGGCAACGACAGTGGTCGCCGGGAGTTTCAAGAAAACAGCTATAGTGCCGGGCTGAGCTGGCAAGTCAGCCCCGCACACACACTCTACACCACGGTCAGTTCTGCCTTTGAAAGCCCTACCTTTACCGAACTGGCCAACCCTTCCGGAGCGGGCGGTTTCAATCCGGACCTGGAACCGCAAACCGCACTGAACCGGGAGGTGGGCGCCCGTGGTGCGTTGGGTGATCGTCTCTTCTACGAAGCGGCTCTATTCCGGGTAGATGTGGATGATGAAATTACCCCCTATGAGATCGGCGGCCGCACCTTTTACCAGAACGCCGGCCAGACTCGCCGCGATGGCCTGGAGCTGGGGCTGGAACATGCCACCACAGACCAGCTTACCCTGGCCCTGTCCTGGACCTGGTCCGATTTCCGTTTCCAGGAGTTTTTCGACACCCAGCAGAATGCGGATGTGAGCGGCAAACGTTTACCTGGGATCCCGCAACATCAGCTGTTTGCACAGGTTGACTGGCAGGCTGAAAGCGGCCTGTTTGCGTCAGTGGAATCGATCCTGGGCGGCCACCGCTATGCGGAAAACACTAATCGAACGCGGGTCGGCAGCGAGTGGCTGGTGAACCTGCGGGGAGGGAAAGCCTGGAAGCGGAACCAGCAAACCGTGACCCTGTTTGCCGGCATCAACAATCTGCTGGACCGCGACTATTACAGCAACCTTCGCATCAACGCCAATAGCGACCGGCCAGTGCAAAACCGTGGTTATTTTGAGCCCGGGCCGGGTACAACCTATTACTCAGGCATTACGCTGGATTGGTAACCCCCGTTCTTGTGGGAGCCATGCGTGTATGGCAAATCATGGGGTGTATCGACCGCCAAGATCTGGATAAAACGTAGGGTGCACTGAGCCTAAGGCGAACTGCACCCTACGTCCTGGAAAACCACGGATGCTTGCGACCATAAAAAAGCCCCGCCCGCGAAAACGCGACCAGGGCTTTCTTGCCAACCACAATCAGAACGCAGACACACCGCCATCCACGGCAATGGCCTGACCATTCATGTAGCTGTTGGCTGGCGACAGCATCATCAGCATGACGGTGACAATTTCTTCCGGCTGACCCAGCCGTTTCATGGGGCAACCGGACGCCAGCATGGCATGCATGGCAGCCTTGTCTTCAGACAAATTGCCTTCGTCCACCATGGGCGTATGGGTATAGAACGGGCAGATCGCATTGACACGGATATTGCGCTTCGCCAATTCCACTGCGGCGGTTTTGGTCAACCCGATCACCGCGTGCTTGGCGGCGGAATAGGCCCCGATCTTCGGTGCACCACCCAGACCCGCCATGGAACTCACGTTGACAATACTGCCACCGTTTTCCTTCATAGCAGCGATCTGGTGCTTCATACCGAACATCACGCCTTTCACATTCACGTTCACCTGCTGATCCAATACTTCCTCGGTGAGCTGATCGAAAGGGATAAAACCATGGGCGATGCCGGCATTGTTCACCGCCATATCCAGGTGGCCAAACTGCGCCAGTGCGGTTTCCACCATGGCCTTACAGTCCGCTTCACTGGAGACATCACAACGCAACGCCGCCACTTTAACGCCCTGATCCGCCAGCGCCTCGGCTTGCGTGTTCAGGGCATCCATATTGATATCCCCCAACACCAGCGCCGCCCCACGCTTGCCCAGCTCTTCGGCCAGCAACTTGCCAAAACCACTGGCCGCGCCGGTAATCAGCGCTGTCTTGCCGGTAAAATCCAGAATTGGATCCATGAAAGGTTCTCCTGAAAGTCGAACAGCGACGAGCCACTAGCTTCTAGCTCGTAGCTCGTAGCTATTTAGATGGTCATGCCACCGTCTACCACAACGCATTCCCCGGTCACATAACTGGACGCATCGGAGACCAGATACAGCACGGTGCCCGCCATCTCTTTCGGATCGGCATGGCGGCGCATGGGGATCTGGCTGATGGCGGAATCATAGATGTCCTCGTTGGTAAACAGGGCACCGGCAAACTTGGTCTTGGTCAGGCCCGGCAGCAACGCATTCACCCGCACATTGAACTGAGCGCATTCCTGAGCGAAGGATTTGGTCATGCTGATCACCGCCGCCTTGGAGATGGAATAGATACCCTGCATGTCGCCCGGAGTGAGGCCATTCACGGATGCCGTATTCACGATGGCGCCTCCACCGTGCTCGCGCATCAGCTTGGCGCCCTCTACGGACATGTAGAAGTAACCACGCAGGTTCACATCCACAGTCTTGTCGAAAGCGTCCACCGGGGTATCCAGAATATGCCCGAAGAAGGGATTGGCCGCGGCGTTGTTGACCAGAATATCCAGCTTGCCGTGCACATCACGGATATGGGAAAAGATCGCCTGGATCTGCGCCATCTCTCCGATATGACAGGGAAAGGCTTCGGCACTACCACCGTCTGCCTTGATCGCATCCGCCACCGCCTGACAGCCATCGATCTTGCGGCTGGAGACAATCACGTGGGCGCCCTGCTCCGCCAGCAGTCTGGCAATCTCTTCACCAATTCCCCGGCTGGCGCCGGTAACCAGGGCAATCTTGCCCTCAAGGTTAAACAGCTTGGTACTCATTACTACTCTCCCGAAAAAAGCAAAAAACAATACGGTGGGAGCCATGCTTGCAGGGCGAACCGGAGCGACTGCCAATTCGCCATGCAAGCATGGCTCCTACAATGGGGCTTACGCCCCTTCTTTGATGATCTGTACGGCCATGGATGCCAACGGGTCGACCAGCGCACCGACTTGAAACGCCTCTTTGCTGGACGCGTTCCCATCCACAGCACGTTTCGCCACACCCTGACAGATGGCAGCAAGACGGAAGAAACTGAAGGCCAGATAGAATTCCCAGTTGTCGATGCGGTCGATGCCGCGACGCTGGCAGTACTGATCGACATATTCTTTTTCAGTGGGGATCCCCAGAGCCTTACGATCCACACCCTGCAGGCCCGCCATCTTGGCGCCCCGCTGTGGCATGCGCATCCCCATACACTGGTAGGCCAGGTCCGCCAGCGGGTGCCCCAGGGTGGACAGCTCCCAATCCAGCACCGCGATGACCTTCGGCTCGCTGGGGTGCCACATCATGTTGTCCAGCCGGTAGTCGCCATGAACCAGCGATACCTGGCCGTCGTCTTCCGGCTGGTTGGCCTGCAGCCAGGCGATCAACTCGTCCATGGCAGGGATGTCCTGCAACTTGGAGGCTTCGTACTGCTGGGTCCAGCGTCCCAGTTGCCGCTCGAAGTAGTTGCCGGGCTTGCCGTAATCCGCCAGGCCCACCTCGTCCTGATCCACGCTGTGCAGGGCTGCCAGCACACGATTCATCTCTTCGTACATGGCAGCGCGGGTGGCGTTGCCTGCCACGCCCTCGCCGGCTTCCGGCAAAGAGGCGCCCCACAGAATGCGTCCTTCACAGAACTCCATGACGTAGAACATGGAACCGATCACGTCCCTGTCTTCGCACAGATGCAGTACCCGTGGCACCGGTACATCCGTATCTTTCAGAGCCGCCATGACGCGGAACTCGCGATCCACCGCATGGGCAGACTTGAGCAGCTTGCCCGGCGGCTGCCGGCGCAACACATAGGCACCAGACGGTGTAGTGATCTTGAAGGTGGGGTTGGACTGACCGCCTTCGAACTTGTCAGCCTCGATGGGCCCCTTGAAGCCATCGATTTGCTGTTCAAGGTATTCGGCCAGTTTCTGTGTATCCAGCGTATCCACCTGGGACATGGAGCTCTCCTGTTATTCTGTTTGCTGCGCAATAGGCAAAGCCCGGAGTGCAATAAACACCCCGGGCAAACACCGCTTCTCAGGCGAAGTATTTGGCCAGGTTGCGGCCCAGCTGCATCATGTGCACCTGATCCGGTCCATCCGCCAGCCGCAAGGTGCGGGCATAGCTGAAGAAGTTGACCAGCGGAGTATCCTGGCTCAGCCCCGCCGCCCCGTGGACCTGAATCGCCCGATCAATCACATTTAACGCCATATTGGGTGCAACCACCTTGATCATAGCGATCAAATCCTTGGCGACTTTGTTACCTTCGCGGTCCATGGTGTCTGCCGCCTTCAAGGTCATCAGCCGTGCCTGCTCGATTTCACAGTAGGAACGAGCCAGATCTTCACGCACTGAGCCCTGCTTGCTCATGGGCTGGCCGAACACCACACGCTCATTGACACGCTTGGCCATCAGTTCGAAGGATTCCTGGGCGGCACCGATCAGGCGCATGCAGTGGTGGATGCGGCCCGGGCCCAAGCGGCCCTGAGCAATCTCGAAGCCACGCCCTTCACCCAGGATCATGTTTTCCTTGGGCACCCGTACGTTGTCAAAGACCACTTCCGCATGGCCTTCCGGCGCGTCGTTGTAACCAAACACCTGCATCGGGCGCACGATATTGACCCCGGGGGTGTTGGTGGGCACCAGAATCTGGGACTGCTGCGCATGGCGATTCGGATTGTCCGGATCGGTCTTGCCCATCACGATCATGATCTCGCAGGTCTTGCGCATGGCGCCGCTGATATAAAACTTGCGGCCATTGATCACGTAGTCGTCGCCGTCACGCTCAATGCGGGTTTCGATATTGGTGGCATCGGACGACGCCACTTCCGGCTCGGTCATAGCAAAGGCACTGCGGATACGGCCTTCCAGCAGCGGTTGCAGCCAGTCTTTCTTCTGCTGCTCATTGCCGTACTTGGCCATCACTTCCATATTGCCGGTATCCGGCGCGGCGCAATTAAAGGCTTCCGAGGCAATACGGCTACGGCCCATTTCCTCGGCCAGCGGCGCGTATTCCAGATTGCTAAGACCGGCACTGTAATCCCCGTATTCCTTGGGCAGGAACAGATTCCACAGCCCCTTGGCCCGGGCTTTCTCTTTCAGCTCTTCCATTACCGGCGGGGTTTCCCACGGGCTTTTTTCCAGCTGTTCGTGATAAAGCCCTTCCACCGGGCGAATCTCGGTATTGATGAAATGACGTACCTGGTTGATCAGGTCCTGCACTTTTTCTGTGTATTGAAAATCCATGTAGCTCTCCCTTGTTTGCTTATTCGTTACAGTCTTTGTGCTGCGTTAAAAGTAAGTAATGGCTTCAAAGCGATCCGGACGATCCAGGTGCGGCACATTGTTAAAACTGGCCATGCGCACCACCTTGTTATTAAAAAAGCCGTGGGTCACGCTGCTGTTGCGAATTTGCAGATTCAGTTCCACCACGGTGTCATCGGCGGCGTTGAGGGCATGCTTGAGAAACATGGCCATGGCGCCACCGGAGCTGACGATCAGAACGCGGTCCTTGTCGCTGTACTCTTTCTGGATATGGTTGCGGGCCGCCAGCACCCGGTCAGAAAAGGACTGCCAGGTTTCCGGTAGATCACCGGTGAGCTCGTCCAGACGCCAGTGCTTCATGGCCGTTTTCAGCGCCTTGTAGAATGCCGCCACTGGCGCCCCTTCACCGGGGGCCTGTTCCGGATACTGGCTCAGGTAGGCATCAACGATAGACTGGAAATCGAACTCATTAAGCCCGGCGTGAATATCTTCCGGCAACGCCACGCCCAGCCCTTCACAGATTCCGGCACCGGTTTCCCGATGGCGCACCAGATCCCCGGAGAGCAGCGCATCGAAGCCCATGTCCCGTTCGGCGAAATACTCCCCCAGCCAGCGAGCCTGCTGGTGGCCGAGTTCCGAAAGGCGGTCATAGTTGTCGGTGCCGAACGATGCCTGTCCGTGGCGGACGAGGTAGAACTGGGCCATGTGAAATCCTTACAGCTGGCAAGAGATCGGTTAGCAATGATCCCAGCCTAGTGCAGCACCTTGAGTTAGTGAAATTGATATTTTGAATCCGGCAGAATGAATATGCTGCATGGCGATTTGGCTGTTATTCGGAATAGTGTTCCGATACCTTCGATTCCTGCCCTCTAACAGCCGGAGCCCCCTCATGACAGATCTGACCCTCACCAGTGGCTTTGTTCAGGCCAGTGAAAACGGTGCCGTCCTGCATCTGACGCTGGACCGGGCTGACAAGCTCAATGCCATGACCGCCAGCATGTACCAGGACCTGACCCGTGCCGTAAACCATCTGGCAGAAAGGGACGATCTGCATGTGTTACTGCTGACCGGCAACGGCCGTGCCTGGTGCGCCGGCAACGATATCGGCGATTTCCTCAACGCGGACCCGGCCAGCCGGGATAGCGGCAAGCTCAGCCCCGCCATGGTGCTGGTGCATGCCCTGATGGCCCTGGACAAGCCAGTGGTGATTGGCGTGCAGGGCAACGCCACCGGCATCGGCACTACCCTGCTGCTCCATGCGGACCTGGTGGTGGCCGCCGACGATGCCCGCTTCCAGACCGCGTTCATTAACCTGGGGCTAGTGCCGGAAGCGGGTTCCAGCCTGCTGCTCCCCGCTTTGATAGGTCGCCAGAATGCCAACCGCCTACTACTGGCCGGCGATACCCTGACAGCGGAGGAAGCGGAGCGCTGCGGCCTGGTCGCCTACCGGGTCACTCCTGACGAACTGGAGCCCACCGCCCAGGCTCTGGCCCAGCGACTGGCAGAAAAATCTCCAACAGCCATGGCCATGACCAAGCAACTGCTGCGCCAGAGCGACGCAGCCATTAAGAGCCAGATCGAAAAAGAAAGTGTGCTGTTTGCCGAGCGGATGTTCAGCGAGGACACAAGGGAGCGGTTTTCTAAATTCCTAAAAGGAAGTTGATAATTCACAGTTGAAAGTTGACAGCGAAACCCCAGGCAAGAATTTCTCTATATGAAAAACGCCGAAGGCAACGACATGGTTATAGGCGCGGCTCCGGCGTTAAAAACGCGATCAAATTTTCCCGTGTAGCTGTCAACTGACAACTATCAACTGTTAAGGAAAGTCTGAATAACTCGCTCTTT
>NZ_ARXU01000016.1 GCF_000756655.1 Alcanivorax jadensis T9 | reverse complement strand
TCGCGACAAAACACAACAGCTGCACGCTTCAGGCCACGCTGAGCATGCAAGGGGTTGTGCAGGGGCTACCTAATCCCATAAGCCAACCAGAATAGCCGCCAATGCAAATATTCAAATACTTGCGTGGAGTGTCGCTGACGTTGCTTGTCGCTGCCCTGCTGTCGGGTTGCGATGCAGTCGTGATGTCCCCCTCTGGTGATGTGGCAGTGCAACAGCGTGACCTGCTTGTCTGGTCCACCATCCTGATGCTGCTGGTCATCGTTCCTGTCATCGTGCTGACGCTATGGTTCGCCTGGCGTTACCGCGACTCCAATACGGAAGCCACCTATAAACCGGACTGGACCCATTCCACGGTGCTGGAACTGGTGATCTGGGCGGTGCCGCTGCTGATCATCATCGCCCTGGGGGCGATGACCTGGGTATATACCCACAAGCTGGACCCTTACCGGCCGCTGGATCGCATTGATGCCAGCACGCCGGTGCCGGCGGATCTGGAGCCGCTTACCGTGGAAGTGGTGGCGCTGGACTGGAAATGGCTGTTCATTTATCCGGAGCAGGGCATCGCCACGGTGAATGAGCTGGCGGCGCCGGTGGATCATCCGATCCGCTTCAAGATTACTGCCTCCACCATGATGAACTCCTTCTTCATTCCCGCCATGGCCGGGCAGATCTACGCCATGGCCGGTATGGAGACCAAGCTGCACGGCGTGATCAACGAGCCGGGCGTCTACCAGGGCTTGTCCGCCAACTACAGCGGTGCCGGCTACTCGCACATGAAGTTCCAGTTCCATGGCCTCAGTGAGGCGGACTTCCAGGCCTGGGTGGACAAGAACAAGGCCAGCGGCAACACCCTTAGCCGTGAGGTCTACAAGGCGCTGGAAGTGCCCAGCATCAAGGACCCGGTGACACGCTATGCCAGCGTCGATCCGACCCTGTACCACGCCATCCTCAACCGCTGCGTGGACCCGGGCACCGTGTGCATGGAAGACATGATGTACCACAGTGGCCATGGCAAGCAGGAGGCGGATGCCGCTGAAGGGCACGACGCCCACGCCGGCCATGCCCAGCATGGAGGCCACCATGAATAAGCGTGTTTCCCTGAATTCAGCTGTAGCAGGTGTCGCCCATGTTTGAAAACCTGGACCTGACCAAACTCATTTTCGGACGTCTCACCTGGGACGCGATTCCGTTCCATGATCCGATCATTCTTGCCACCTTTGCCGTGGTGGCAGTGGGTGGCGTGGCCATGCTGGTGGCGCTGACTCGCTACAAGCTGTGGGGGTATCTGTGGACCGAGTGGTTCACCTCCATCGACCACAAGAAGATCGGCATCATGTACATCATCCTGGGCCTGGTGATGCTGCTGCGCGGTTTCGCCGATGCCATCATGATGCGCCTGCAGCAGGCCATGGCCTTCGGCGACAACATGGGCTATCTGCCACCGGATCACTACGACCAGATCTTTACCGCCCACGGTGTGATCATGATTTTCTTCGTGGCCATGCCGCTGGTCACCGGGATCATGAACTATCTGATCCCGCTGCAGATCGGCACCCGTGATGTGGCCTTCCCGTTCCTGAACAACTTCAGCTTCTGGATGACCGCCGGTGGCGCCGCGCTGATGATGATTTCCCTGTTCATCGGCGAGTTCGCCAAGACCGGCTGGCTGGCCTATCCGCCCTTGTCGGGAATATTGCAGAGTCCCGGGGTGGGGGTGGATTACTACATCTGGTCGTTGCAGATCGCCGGTGTGGGGACCTTGTTATCGGGGATTAACCTGCTAGTGACCATCGTCAAGATGCGCGCCCCGGGCATGAGCCTGATGAAGATGCCGGTGTTCACCTGGACCTCCCTGTGCACCAACGTGTTGATCGTGGCGGCCTTCCCGGTGCTGACCGCCGTGCTGGGCATGCTGACCCTGGATCGTTATCTGGGCACCGCCTTCTTCACCAACGACATGGGCGGCAACGCCATGATGTACGTGAACCTGATCTGGATCTGGGGGCACCCGGAGGTGTACATCCTGATCCTGCCGGTGTTCGGTATCTTCTCCGAGATCGTGGCCACTTACAGCCGCAAGCCGCTGTTCGGGTACACCTCCATGGTCTACGCCACCGTGGTGATCACCGTGCTGTCCTACCTGGTATGGCTGCATCACTTCTTCACCATGGGCTCCGGGGCCAGCGTGAACTCGTTCTTCGGGATCACCACCATGATTATCTCGATACCGACCGGGGCGAAGATCTTCAACTGGCTGTTCACCATGTTCCGTGGCCGCATCAAGTTCGATGTGCCCATGTTGTGGACCCTGGGCTTCATGGTCACTTTCGTGATCGGTGGCATGACCGGGGTGTTGCTGGCGGTGCCGCCGGTGGACTTCGTGCTGCATAACAGCCTGTTCCTGATCGCCCACTTCCATAACGTGATTATCGGTGGCGTGCTGTTCGGTCTGTTTGCCGGCATCACTTACTGGTTCCCGAAAGCCACCGGTTACAAGCTGGATGAGTTCTGGGGCAAGCTGTCGTTCTGGTTCTGGCTGATCGGTTTCTACTTCGCCTTCATGCCCCTGTACGTGCTGGGCCTGATGGGTGTGACCCGTCGTGTCAGCCACTTTGAGGATCAGTCCCTGCAGATCTGGTTCCAGATTGCCGCCTTCGGTGCGGTGCTGATTGCGGTGGGTATTGCGGCCTTCCTGATCCAGTTGATCGTCAGCTTCCGTCGCCGCGAAGCGCTGGCCGATGAGACCGGTGACCCGTGGGATGGCCGTACCCTGGAGTGGTCTACTTCCTCGCCGCCGCCGCCGTACAACTTTGCCTTCACCCCGCGCGTGCACGATCTGGACGCCTGGTGGCAGATGAAACAGCACGGCTTCAAGCGCCCGGAATCCGGCTTTATCCCGATTCACATGCCCAAGGGCACCTGGGCAGGCATCGTGCTGTCGGCGATCAGCGTGGCCTGTGGCTTCGCCCTGATCTGGCACATGTGGCTGGCGGCAGCGGTGACCTTCGTGGCACTGATCGGCACCGCCATCTACCACACCTTCAATTACGACCGTGACTACTACATCCCCGCGGAGGAAGTAGAACGGATTGAAGCCGAACGAACCAAGGTGCTTGCCAATGTCTGAAGCAACCATGACCGCTGACGTGAAAACGCAGGATGGCCAGCTGGAGTTTCTGGTGAAGGGGGATCACCACCCCCAGAACGGTACGCTGCTGGGCTTCTGGCTCTACCTGATGAGCGACTGCCTGATCTTCGCTGCCCTGTTCGCCACCTACGGTGTGCTGGCGCGCAGCTATGCGGGCGGCCCCACCGGCATGGAAGTGTTCGATCTGTCCCTGGTGGCGATCAACACCTCGTTCCTGCTGTTGTCCTCCATCACTTATGGCTTTGCCATGCTGCAGATGCAGGCCAACCGCCTGAAAGGCACCCTGTTCTGGCTGGCGATCACCGGCCTGCTGGGCGCGGCCTTCCTGGGGCTGGAGCTGTACGAGTTCTATCACCTGATCCACATCGGTGCGACGCCGCAGACCAGCGGCTTCCTCACCGCCTTCTTCGCCCTGGTGGGCACCCACGGCCTGCACGTGCTGTTTGGCATCGTCTGGCTGGTGACCCTGTTGTTCCAGCTGAAGAAGCACGGCCTGATCCCTGCCAACAAGCGTCGGGTGTTCTGTCTGTCCATGTTCTGGCACTTCCTGGACGTGGTCTGGGTGGGTGTCTTTACCTATGTCTATCTGATGGGAGTGCTGCCATGAGTGAGCATACACACGACCACGATCACCACGAGGCGGAAGGCCCCCACGTTAGCCTGAAGGAATACGTGATCGGCTTTGTGCTGGCGGTGATTCTTACCGTGATCCCGTTCTGGCTGGTGATGGGCAATGTCTTCGAAAGCTCCACCACCACAGCGCTGCTGATCCTGTCCTTCATGGTGGTGCAGATCGTTGTCCACATGGTGTTTTTCCTGCACATGAACTTCCATTCGGAAGGGGGCTGGAACATGCTGGCACTGATCTTCACCCTGGTGCTGGTGTTTATCACCCTGGCCGGTTCCCTGTGGGTCATGATCAGCCTGAACAACAACATGATGCCGGGCATGATGGGGTAACACCTCATTCTCCCTGCAGGAGCCTACCTGCCAGCGAATTCGACCTCGAAAAGAGGCTGGGTTTGCTGGCAGACGCCTCCTGCTCTCTCCTTCGTTTGAAGAGGCATAGCAATGGCTCGTCGGCGTCTTCTTTCTTTCCTGTTTCTGTTGTTTTGTCTGGCGGCCTTTGCCGGCTTTATTGCCCTGGGCGTCTGGCAGGTGCAGCGCCTGGCCTGGAAAGAGGATCTCATCGCCCGGGTGGATGCCCGCGTCCATGCGCTACCGGTAGACGCGCCCGGGCAGGGTGACTGGTCCGCCGTCAATAAAGCCTCCCATGAATATCTGCGTGTTCAGCTAACGGGGGAGTATCTGCCCGAAGGGATCTCCCTGGTGACCGCAGCCACGGAGGAGGGCCAGGGCTACTGGGTGATGACGCCGTTGCAGCGGACGGATGGCAGCTGGGTCTACATCAACCGGGGGTTCGTGCCCCAGGCCGAGCGGGCGCAAGCCAGTCGGGGAGATTTTACCCCGCACGGTGAGGTCTCGGTGGCTGGCTTGCTGCGCCTCAACGAACCGGGCGGTGGCCTGTTGCGGGACAATGTGCCCGTTGAACACCGCTGGTATTCCCGGGATGTACTGGCCATGGGAGAACGGCACGGGCTGGTACCGGTGGCACCCTTCTTTATCGATGCGGAGGCCAGCGACCAACCCGGACCGATTGGTGGGCTGACCGTGATCCGTTTCCCCAATAACCATCTGGTTTACGCCATCACCTGGTTTGCCCTGGCGCTGGGTGTGATGCTGGCGGCCTGGCTGGTGATACGCGAACAGCGCAAGCGCTGAAGCCGTTTTTTGTAGGAGCTATGCTTGCATGGCGAACCCGCCCTCGCCCTGGCGGCCATCATGCCCGGTCCATAACCGCCTCACACCTTCACGCCGAAGTCGGTAAACTGACTCGCCATGGAAAAACTGACAATGACAGCTCCCGCCGGCACCCCGCCCCTGGCGGCCATCCGCCGTTCCAGTGAAGATGTGGCCGGCCGCAAGAACCTGCAGCTGCTGATTCAGCTGCGCTGGATCGCCATGGGCGGTCAGCTGGCCACCATCCTTCTGGTGCACTTTGGTTTCGGCATCACCCTGCCCCTGGGGCAGATGCTGGTGGTGCTGTTTGGTCTGCTGCTGCTCAACGCGGTCAGTCTGCTGCGCCTCAAACTGCCGAAAAGCATCGGCAATACCGAGCTGTTCCTGTCGCTGCTGATTGATGTGGCGACGCTGACCATCCTGCTGTATCTCAGTGGCGGGGCCACCAACCCCTTTGTGTTTCTTTACCTGTTGCAGGTGATTCTTGGTGCCGTGCTGCTCAAGGTGTGGTCCACCTGGGTGATCCTGATTACCACCACCCTGTGTTTTGCCTGGTTGGCCTGGTCGGGCAAGCCACTGCCGCTGCCGCTGGATCATTCAAAAGGGCTGTTCAGTCTCTATATCGAAGGGATGATCATCTGCTTTGTGCTCAACGGGGTGCTGCTGGTGATCTTTATCAACCGTATTACCCGCAATCGCCGCCAGCGCGACGAGCATCTGGCGGAGTTGCGCCAGCGCGCCGCTGAGGAAGAGCACATTGTGCGCATGGGGCTGCTGGCCTCCGGTGCTGCCCACGAGCTGGGCACACCGCTGGCGACCCTGTCGGTGATTCTCGGTGACTGGCGACATATGGAGCCGTTCAAATCCGACCCGGACATGGCCCAGGAAATCGGCGAAATGCAGACCCAGGTGCTGCGCTGCAAATCCATCGTCAGTGGCATTCTGCTGTCCGCCGGTGAGGCCCGGGGAGAATCCTCCGAGGAAACCACCGCTCGGGAATTCCTGGATGACCTGGTGAGCGAATGGCGGGAAACCCGGCCAGTGAAGGACTTTATCTACCGCAATGACTTCGGCCAGGACCTGAGCATCGTCTCCGATTCGGCCCTGAAGCAAAGTATCCATAACGTGCTGGACAATGCCCTGGAGGCATCGCCGCAATGGCTGCGTCTGGATGTGCATCGTGACGATGACAACCTGCTGATCTCGGTGACCGACCGGGGCCCGGGCTTTCCGTCGGCCATGCTGGAAAGCCTGGGGCGGCCCTACCAATCCAGTAAGGGGCGACCGGGCAGTGGGCTCGGTCTGTTCCTGGTGATGAATGTGCTGCGTACCCTGGGGGGTAACCTGCGCGCCCGCAATCTGGTCCAGGGCGGTGCCGTGGTGATGCTGTCGTTACCCCTGTCCGCGGTCACGCTGGAAGAGGAATAAGTTGTGAGTGATGTTGATCAACAGATAGAGCGGTTGCTGCTGATCGTGGAAGATGACGAGGCGTTTGCCCGTACCCTCAGCCGTTCCTTTGAACGGCGCGGCTATACCGTGATTCATGCTGCCGGCATGGAAGGCATGCTCGTCCTGCTGGAAAGTCATGATCCCGGCTATGCCGTGGTGGATCTGAAACTGAAAGGGGAGGCTTCCGGGCTGGCCTGCGTGCAGCGTCTGCATGAACACAATGACGATATGCTGATCGTGGTGCTCACTGGCTACGCCAGCATTGCCACGGCGGTGGAAGCGGTGAAGCTGGGCGCCTGCCATTACCTGGCCAAACCCTCCAACACCGACGACATCGAAGCCGCCTTCCTGCGTGCCGAGGGCGACGCGGACGTTGCCCTCACCGCCCGTGAAACCGATCTGAAAACCCTGGAGTGGGAACGCATCCACGAAACCCTGGCAGAGACCGGCTTCAATATCTCCGAAACCGCCCGCCGCCTGGGCATGCACCGCCGCACCCTGGCCAGAAAGCTGGGCAAGCAGCGAGTTAAATAACCTCGAGGTTTTCTACAGCGCCGCGTAGGAGCGACGCTTGAGTCGCGAAAGGTTTCAGTGTCCCTTCCTGCCTTGCTGTCCGTAGGAGCGTCGCTGCGCTTACCCCTCCGGGCCGCGCCCTGCGGGCGTTGCTCCGCTTCGCTACGCTCCTACAAAAAAAGGGGTGCTTGTCGCCGTTGCGTGCCTGCCTGCTCGTGCCCCCGTATACTCATTGCCATGAGCAACATACCCGCCAGCGATAATGGGACTTTTCTGTGGATGACCTACCAGGCCATGAGCAAGGCGGGCCTGGATTGTGCTGCCATCTTTGCCAGTGTCGGCATGCCCGATGAGCCGCCGGATCAGTCCCTGCGTCGTATCAATTCTCCCCAGCGACGATTCTGGGCCGCGGCGGAGCAGGTCAGTGGCGATACGGATATCGGGCTACGCATCGGCAGTATGTTGCCGGCTTGGCGGGGTCAGGTTCTGGAGTATCTGTTTCTCAGTAGCCCGACCTTTGGCGCCGGCCTGGAGCGGGCCTTGCGTTATAGCCGGTTGATGACAGACGCCATGCAATTGCAGCTGCGTGTGGAGGGCGACAGGGCGATCCTGTCCGGGCTCAGCCATCCGGTTCGCCATTATCTGGAATGTGCTACCTGCATTATCCTGCGCTTCCTGCGTCAGGTCTCCGACGGGGACTTTCAGCCTCACCATATCCAGTTTGAGTACACAGAAGGCGCCAGTACCGCCCTTTACGACAGTGTCTACCGCTGCCCGGTGGTGCTGGGGGCTGAAGAGGGCGCGGTGGTGTTTCCCGCTGCCCTGCTGGATCGACCTTCGCCAGCGGCAGAGCCGGAGCTGCTGGCGGTGCATGAAAAGCTGGCCCTGCAGAAAATGGCAGATCTGGCGCGCCAGGATTTCCTGCTCACCCTGGAGCGGGAGCTGGGCAGTCTGCTGGAGCAGGGCGACGCGTCCGTGGATGCTCTTGCTGCGCGGGTTGGCTGCAAGCCCCGGGCCCTGCGCGCGGAGTTAGACGAGGCCGGCACCAGTTTCAAGCAGTTGCTTTCCGGTTACCGGGAGCGCCTTTCGCGGCGCTTGCTGGCGCGTACCCAGGAACCCATCGACCAGATTCTCTACCTCACCGGTTTCTCCGAACCGGCGGCGTTTACCCGAGCCTTCAAGCGCTGGACCGGGGAAACCCCCTCGGCCTATCGTAAACGCAAGCAGTCGGAAAACCCGGATTCTTGATCCTGGTGACGGCGATAGCTGCCGTACGGATCAAAGCGATTGGCGGGAAACCGGGCAGGATAGCCAGCAACTGGTTATCAACGAGGTCTTCCCATGCTCGGTTTTCCCGTCGCATTGCTTAGTGTTAACGCCTTCGAGTGGTACGCCCACAAGGTCTGGTTGCATGAATTCCCGCGAAAGCACCGTAACAGCCCCTTCTTTACTCATATTCGTCACCACAAGCGTGCCCGCTTGAATGGTTTCGAAGACGAGGGGTACGCCGCGTCCATGTGGAAAGACCAGGAGATGTTCAACGAAAAGGCGGCCCTGATCGGGCTGTGTGTGGTGTTCACCCCCACCGTGGTGGTGGCGCCCTTTTTCACCGCCGGGATCTATTACGGTGCCTGGCAATATTGGAGCAAGCACAGCAAGGCACACCTGGACCCGGAATGGGCCAAGGCCAATCTCCCCTGGCACTACGACCATCACATGAATACCAACCAGGACGCCAACTGGTGTGTGACCCGTCCCTGGTTCGACTACATCATGGGCACCCGGGTGATCGGTGAGGGGGATATCGCGGAAACCAATCCCCTTGGCATGGACCTGCCCCAGTGGCTGGAAGCGCCGGTTAATCGAGTAGCGCGCCGATTACTGCCAAAGGCCTTTTCCCGACTTGATGAAAACCGTCAGCAAGAAGAGCAGCGCCTGTGGCAGAGCCGGGTGACAGCAGTGGATGCGGCCTGAGATTAGTGAACCCGCTCCGGCGGTGGGGTGTAGCGATGAGGCGGTAGCTCCACCCGCTGCACGTGGCCGCCCTGCACATAGGTGTGGCCGGGGTAGCGCTCGCCGCCGGTGACGGTGAATTCGAAGCGGTAGATGCGGGTGATGCGGCGTTTGCCGTGGCGGTCTTTCATCAGCGCCAGTTTTTCCAACCCTACGGTGTCGTCGAGAAACTCCACCTCTTCCCGCTGGCAAAATCGCCGGGTGTAGATCAGCGCCCGTTCGCGGATGCCGTGGGAGCGCCAGAACAGGGCGGCGATCACCACCACCGCCGTGACCAGGCCGATGTCGGTCAGATCCAGACTCATGGGGTTTTTCCTGTCAGGTTGCCGAACAGGCTGCGCCACTGGTCGTCACTGAGGTCGTTGAGAGTGGCGATGTTGCGCTCGGGGATCTGTTCCGGGTCCGGGTAGCTGGCCAGTCCCCGGTCAAGGCTGGCTTCACGGAGGATATGCAGGATCGGGTAGGGCGCCCGGTTGGTGAAATTCTCCCGGTCGTCCACCTGCGTATCGGCAAACTGATAGGCCGGATGGAAACTGGCAATCTGATAGGTGCCTTCCCAGCCTTGCTGTTCCAGCAAGCCATCGGCCAGATCGAGCATGTCGTTATAGTCGAGAAAATCCTCCAGCTGATCGGGAATGATCAGCAGGGTGGTGTCGATTTGCTCGGCAGGGGTGTTATCCAGCCGCACCAGCTCGTCATACAAATCCACCAGCAGGGTTTCCACATTGCGGCTGTCGCTGACGGCAAAGTGAACCTGACCGGCACCCAGAGGCTTGCGGGCAAAGGGGCACAGGTTGAGGCCGACGACGACCTGCTCCAGCCACTGGCGTGTGGTGCTGATAACGGTTTGCGGTGTAGTGGTATTCATGGGGTCTCAGTCTTGATGCTTTCGCCCACGCGAACCACGCCGCTGGACAGGATTTCACAACGCAGGCCGCCCCGGCCCAGCAGGGCCTTGACCACCTGAGGGGGTGTCAGGTCGCCGGCCAGCAATTTGCCCACCACGGAGCAGGGCTCGCACAATTCGATGCCGCGCAGGCGGATGTTGCCGAGCAGAAATTCCCGGCCCTCTAGGGCATTCAGGTCCACCCCCTCGGTGAGGACATTGCGGCGCAGGGTGTGTGATTCAACCTGCTGCTGATAATCCCGGTTGAAGGCGGCGATGGCTTCGGATTCGATCAGGGTAATCTGTTCGGCGGGTTTTGCATTGCGTTTGTAATGACGGTCGCCAACGATGCCGCACCCGGCACGTAGCTGCACAGCGGGCTGGCTTTCCACAGTGCCGCGGGATTCGCTGGCAGTGTAAAGGGCGAGGATTTTCATGGGGCTCCTGGATTGACGCCGGACGCTGGATGCCGAGTATAGATCGAGGCGCCAGTTTAGCAGTTTCCTCCGGGTTTTCAGCGTCTGGGGGTGAGCGTCTGGCGTCCGGCGTTCTCATTAGCTAGAATTCCCCCAATCTTCACGTTTGAGAAAGGACGTCCCCCTTGGACCGTGCCCTGATCAACAGCTTTGCCTTCCTCTCCGCACCCGCCAGCTGGCGATGGTGACGCTCCCTCTGTGCCGGTGTTGAACGCTTGCACGGACACGCCCTTTTTGCCTTGTTTTTCCTCTACAATTGTTGCACTTGTCGGCCTGTGCGTTTGAATGGCCGAGCGAAGACCAATAGGGACAACCATGTCACAACAGCAACTGGATCGTTATGCCCGAGAGGGCTATACCCGGGTGCCGCTGGTACGCGAGGTACTGGCGGATCTGGATACGCCGCTGACCGCCTACCGCAAGCTTGCCCAGGGGCCTTACAGCTACCTGTTTGAATCTGTTCAGGGCGGCGAGCGCTGGGGCCGTTATTCCATTCTCGGGCTGCCGGCCACCGAAGTGATCCGCATCACTGGCCAGGCCGTTACTGTCAGTAATGAACAGGGCGAAACCACCAGCGAGGTGGCTGACCCGATCCAGTGGATTGAAGACTACCGTCAGCAGTACCGCTCC
Organism: Alcanivorax jadensis T9; assembly: GCF_000756655.1. Taxonomy (GTDB): domain Bacteria; phylum Pseudomonadota; class Gammaproteobacteria; order Pseudomonadales; family Alcanivoracaceae; genus Alcanivorax; species Alcanivorax jadensis. The sequence goes on along the minus strand of NZ_ARXU01000016.1, from coordinate 67,383 downwards.
CCGGAAATCCCCGGGCTGCCCCGTTTTAACGGCGGCCTGGTGGGCTACTTCGGTTACGACAGCGTGCGTTATTTCGAGCCCCGGCTGGGCCCGGCGCCCGGCGAGGATGTGCTCGGCGTGCCGGATATTCTGCTGATGCGCTCCGAAGAAGTGGTGGTGTTCGATAACCTGCGCGGCGCCCTGTTCCTGGTGGTGCATGTGGACCCCCGTGAAACCGATGCCGGCGAGCAGGCGGCGCAGCGCCTGGATGAGCTGCAGGCGCTGCTGCGTGCGCCCCTGCCGGAGCCGGAGCATACCGTCTACGGCGAGCCGGTGGACGAGAGCGATTTCCGCAGCGAATTCCCGGAAGAGCAATTCAAGGCCGGGGTGGAAAAGGTGCGCGAGTACATTCTCGCCGGGGATGTGATGCAGGTGGTGCCGGCCCAGCGCATGAGCTGCCCCTTCAAGGCGCCGGCGCTGGATCTTTACCGGGCGCTGCGCTACCTGAACCCGTCGCCTTACATGTTCTATCTGGACCTGGGTGATTTCCATATCGCTGGCTCCTCCCCGGAAATTCTCACCCGGGCAGAGCAGGGGGCCGTCACCGTGCGACCCATCGCCGGTACCCGCAAACGCGGTGCCAGCAGTGAGGAAGACCAGGCCCTGGAAGCGGACCTGCTGGCCGACCCCAAGGAAATCGCCGAGCACCTGATGCTCATCGATCTGGGCCGCAACGATGTGGGCCGGGTGGCCAAGCCCGGCAAGGTCACGCTCACCGACAAGATGGTGGTGGAGCGTTACTCCCACGTCATGCATATCGTCTCCAATGTGGAAGGCGAATTGCGCGACGGCCTGGGGCCGCTGGACGTGCTGCGCGCTACCTTCCCGGCGGGCACCTTGAGCGGCGCGCCGAAAATTCGTGCCATGGAAATCATCGACGAACTGGAGCCCACCAAGCGGGGCGTCTACGGCGGTGCTGTGGGCTATATCGGTTTCAACGGTGACATGGATACCGCCATCGCCATCCGTACCGCCGTGGTCAAGGATCAGCGCCTTTACGTGCAGGCCGGTGCCGGCATTGTTGCCGACTCTGTGCCCCAGTCCGAGTGGGACGAGACCATGAACAAGGCCCGGGCCGTGTTCCGGGCGGTGAATCTGGCACTGGGTGGCCTCAACCTGGCAGACGGAGGGCAGCGGTAATGCGTGTGCTGATGATCGACAACTACGACAGCTTTACCTACAACCTGGTGCAGTATCTGCAGGAGCTGGGCGCCGAGGTGCTGGTGCACCGCAATGACCAGATCTCCATCGACGAGATTGAAGCGCTGAATCCGGACCGGCTGATGATTTCTCCGGGCCCCTGTACGCCCAACGAAGCGGGCATCTCCATTGCCGCCATCCAGCACTTTGCCGGCAAATTGCCGATTCTCGGGGTCTGTCTGGGCCATCAGAGTATCGGCCAGGCCTTCGGTGGCAAGGTGGTGCGCGCCCGCCAGGTGATGCACGGCAAGACCTCACCGATCTACCACAGTGGCGTGGGTATTTTCCGCAACCTGCCGTCTCCCTACACGGCCACCCGTTACCACTCCCTGGTGGTGGAAAAGGACAGTCTGCCGGACTGCCTGGAAATGACCGCCTGGACCTGCAACGAGGACGGCAGTGTGGACGAGGTGATGGGCATGCGGCACAAAACCCTGCCCATCGAAGGGGTGCAATATCACCCCGAGTCCATTTTGAGTGAGCACGGCCACGCCCTGCTCGAGAACTTTCTGAACAACGAACAACAAGGGGACGCCGCATGAATATCCAGCAGGCCCTGGCCAAGGTGGTCGAGCAGATCGACCTGAGCATTGAGGAAATGCAGGACGTGATGCGTCAGATCATGACCGGCGGCGCTACTGACGCCCAGATCGGCGGCTTCCTGGTAGCCCTGCGCATGAAGAGCGAATCCCTGGACGAGATCACCGGTGGCGTGCAGGTCATGCGCGAGCTGGTTACCGCCGTGCCGGTGCGGAACCGCCAGTATCTGGTGGATATCGTCGGCACCGGTGGCGACGGCGCCAACCTGTTCAATGTGTCCTCTGCCAGCGCCTTTGTGGCGGCGGCGGCCGGGGCCCGGGTTGCCAAGCATGGTGGCCGGTCGGTGAGCTCCAAAAGCGGCTCGGCGGATCTGCTGGAAACCGCTGGAATCGCCCTGGACCTGACCCCGGAACAGATCGGCAGCTGCGTGGATAACGTGGGAGTGGGCTTCATGTTTGCCCCCAACCACCACAAGGCCATGAAATACGCGGTGGGCCCGCGCAAGGAACTGGGTATGCGCACCCTGTTCAATATTCTCGGCCCCATGACCAACCCGGCCGGCGTGCAGCGTCTGGTCGTGGGTGTCTTCTCCGAGAAGCTGTGCCGCCCCATGGCGGAGGTGATGGGCCGGCTGGGCGCCGAGCACGTGATGGTGGTGCATAGCCGGGATGGCCTGGACGAGATCAGCCTGGCCACCCGTACCCATGTGGCGGAATGCCGTAACGGGGAAATCAGCGAATACGAGGTGACGCCGGAAGACCTGGGGCTGGACTCCGATTCACTGGTCGGCCTGGATGTGACCGACTCCGACGCCTCCCTGGCCCTGATTCGCGATGCCTTCGGCAAACGCAGCAGTGACGCGGCCCGCAAGGCAGCGGACATGATTGCCCTGAACGCGGGGGCGGCCATCTATGTGAGCGGCATTACCCGGACTCACAAAGAAGGGGTACGAATGGCCGAAGACCTGATACACAATGGAGAGGCAGCAGAGCGCATGCGTGAACTGGCTCAATACAGCACGGCCCTCACGGCTGCGGACTGATAAGGAGAGCGGTTATGAGCACAGGCACCATTCTCGACAAGATCATTGCCCGCAAGCAGGAAGAAATTGCGGTCGGCAAGAACAACTACACCCTGGGAGAGCTGGAAGCCATGGCCGCCAACGAGCGCAAGGCCAGAGGGTTCATTTCCAGCCTGTTTGACCGGGTGCGTGACCACCAACCGGCAGTGATCGCCGAAATCAAGAAAGCCTCTCCCAGCAAGGGCGTGATCCGGGACGATTTCGACCCGGTAGAGATTGCCCGCAGCTACGAGAAAAACGGCGCGGCCTGTCTGTCGGTACTTACCGACAAGGACTTCTTTCAGGGTGACGAGCATTACCTGCGTGCGGCACGCAACGCGGTAAATCTGCCGGTGCTGCGCAAGGACTTCATGATCGACCCCTGGCAGATCTTCGAGTCCCGGGCCATGGGCGCCGACGCCATTCTGCTGATCGCGGCGGCCTTGTCTGATGAGCAGATGAACGAGCTCTACCACGCCGCCCAGCAGGCTGGCTGCGATGTGCTGGTGGAAGTGCATACCGAGGAAGAGCTGGAGCGGGCGGTGAATCTCAACGCCGAGCTGATCGGCATCAACAACCGCAACCTGCATACCTTCGAGACCAGCCTGAACACCACCCTGACGCTGGCGGAAAAGGTCCCCGGCGACCGTATGATTGTCACCGAAAGCGGTATCCACACCTCGGAAGACGTGAAGCTGATGCGCAAGAACGGCATCAATGCGTTCCTGGTGGGCGAGGCCTTTATGCGGGCGGAGGATCCGGGGGCGGCGCTGAAGTCGCTGTTTTTCTGAGTTGACAGTTGATAGTGGACAGTTGACAGCTCGCGCCTGAACTTTTGTGAATGCTGAAATTTGTGAGGCCGCGTCCATAAGTATGGGGGCGGCCTTTTGTTACCGGGGGAGCATATGACAGGAAAGTCACCGCAGGAATGCCTGGGCATGGAGGATGTGCGTGCTGAAATAGACAGCCGCGACCGGCAAATCATTGCCCTGCTGGGCGAAAGAGTAGGCTATGTTCATGCTGCCGCAGCGTTCAAGACAAGTGAGGATGGGGTTCGTGCGCCAGAGCGCTTTAAGAGCATGCTTCAGACCCGGCGGGATTGGGCGGAGCAGGAAGGGCTGGACGCAGACATGGTCGAGAAGCTTTACCGGGATTTGGTGGAATACTTCATTCAGCGGGAGATGGAGGCGTTCAAGGGTAGTTGACAGTTGATAGTTGACAGCTCGCGCCTGAATTTCTGTGAATGCTGAAACCAAAGAAGCCGCGCTCATAGATTTGGGCGCGGCCTCTTTGTTTTAATGAACCAATGACTTCGCCCGCGACGCTGTCAACTGTCCACTATCAACTGTCAACTTTTTACCGTGTTCCGTAAACCACCATGGTCTTGCCCTTAACAGACACCAGCCCCTGTTCTTCCAGGTTCTTCAGTACCCGGCCGACCATTTCCCGGGAGCAGCCGACGATGCGGCCGATTTCCTGGCGGGTGACCTTGATCTGCATGCCGTCCGGGTGGGTCATGGCGTCGGGCTGTTTGCACAGGTCCAGCAGGGTGCCAGCCACACGGCCAGTCACATCCAGGAACGCCAGATCGCCCACCTTGCGGGTGGTGGCGCGCAGGCGACCGGCGATCTGGGCGGAGACGGCGAACAGGATGTCGGCGTCTTCCCGGGCCAGTTGCTTGAATTTGCCGTAGCTGACTTCGGCGACTTCGCATTCAGTCTTTGCTTTTACCCAGGCAGAGCGTGACGGGTCGTTCTCGAACAACCCCATTTCACCGAAGAAATCCCCTTCATTCAGGTAAGCCATGATCATCTCGCGACCATCGTCGTCTTCGATCATGACCGTCACGGAGCCCTTCAAAATATAGTAAAGCGCATCCGATTCATCACCCGCATAAATGATGGTGCTCTTCGCCGGGTACTTGCGGCGATGGCAGTGGGCCAGAAACTGGTCCAGATTTGGAATAATTTTGTTGCCGTCAGTCATGGGTGCTCAATATTAAGCCAGAAAAATGTCTTAGCTGGTAAGCGTAAGGATATTGCCTGTTTTTATCATTGATGCCAAGGGAACTGGCTCTCACTCTCAATTTTCACAGGCTCAGCGGTGGTTTATGGCTGACCGGCACCGGATCAGCAGGCAATGGGGAGGGCTGCCCGGTGGCAAAATTATCTGCCATCCGGGGCTGTCAGGGGGGTGGCGGCGCCCCCGCGCTATGGTACTCTGCGCCCCCTTTCGGGGCTGGATAAAGGCAGCCTGGAGCGGTGACTGGAACCTGGGAGATCCCCCATGAAAGCAGTGGTTAAATGGCAGGGTGAAGCCTGCTATGAAGCGCAGACAGAAAGCGGCCATACGGTGCTCATGGATGGTCCGCCGGATCACGGTGGTCAGAACCGGGGACCGCGTCCCATGGAGACCCTGTTGCTGGGTGTTGGCGGTTGTTCCTCCTTTGATGTGGTGCATATCCTCAAGAAGTCCCGCCAGGACGTGACGGACTGCCGCTGTGAGTTGACCGCCGAGCGTGTTGATGAAGTGCCTGCGGTATTCAGCAAGATTCATCTGCACTTCATCGTCAGCGGCAATAACCTGAAAGAAAACCAGGTGAAGCGGGCGGTGGAGCTGTCTGCTGAAAAGTATTGCTCGGCCAGCATCATGCTGACCCGAGGTGGTGTTGAGATCACCCATAGTTATACCATTGAGGGGCAGGAAGCTTGATTCCTGCCCGGTCAACGGTCCGGCGCAAGCCGGAGGCAAGCTGAGGCCCTGAGGTCTCGCAAACAGGTAGCCGCAGAGTCTGCGGTGGTGTGTTGGTTTTATTGTGGCGGTGACGCCTACGGGGTACAGCTGTGGTGAAAGATCCCAATCCCAAGATTACGGTTCATGGTTTCAACAACCTGACCAAATCCTTGAGCTTCAATATTTTCGATATCGCCTATGCGAAGACGGAACAGCATCGCAAGGAGTACATCGAGTATATTGACGAGCTGTATAATGCCGAGCGTCTCACCGAGATTCTCACCAACGTGACCAAGATCATCGGCGCCAACGTGCTCAACGTGGCTCGCCAGGATTACGATCCCCAGGGCGCCAGTGTGACCATGCTGATTGCCGAGCATGAGAGTCCGCCGGATGGCACTGACTGGGACGAAGAAGCGCCTGGCCCGCTGCCGGACTCCGTGGTGGCGCATCTGGACAAGAGCCATGTAACGGTGCACACCTACCCGGAATCCCACCCGGATAACGGTATCTCCACCTTCCGGGTGGACGTGGATGTGTCCACCTGTGGAGTGATTTCACCTCTGCGGGCGCTGAATTACCTGATCCACAGCTTCGATTCCGATATCGTTACTGTCGACTATCGGGTGCGGGGCATGACCCGGGATCTGGATGGCACCAAGCACTACATTGATCACGACATCAATTCGATCCAGAACTTCCTCACCGAAGACACCCAGAACGCCTATCAGATGATCGACGTGAATGTGTTCCAGGAGAACATCTTCCACACCAAGATGTTGCTCAAGGACTTCGACATCGACAACTATCTGTTCGGTGCCGGCAGTGACGAATTCGAGAAGGAAGAGCTGGAGCAGATTGAGGAGCGCCTGCGCACCGAGATGCTGGAGATCTTCTACAGCCGGAATATGGGGTAAGGAAGCTTCGAGCTACAAGCTTCAAGCTCCAAGCAAAACAAAAAAGCCGCATCCTCTTGGGTGCGGCTTTTTTGTTGTTGGCTACGAAGCCGCTGTAGGAGCGCCTCTTGAGGCGCGAACCGTGCGAAGCACGGAATCGCCCGCAGGGAGATCAAACACTCCAAACCGTGACAGAGTTTCGATAGAAAGATCAGTAGGGTTTTGAAGGGTTGCCTCGCCAAGGCTCGGTTCGCGCCTCAAGAGGCGCTCCTACAGGTGCTTTTTCAGCGCGCCGATCAGATTCTGTAAGTCGTGAACGTCATCACCTTGCTCATCAGTGTCATGGCGTGGCGAACTGGTGGGGGCAGGTCTGCGCCGCCGGCGTCTTTGGCGGTGACGGCGTGTTTGAGTTCGTCGCTTTTCATCTGTTCCAGAATGGCGCGGGTGCGCAGGTCGCTTTCCGGGACCTGGAACAGGTGGGCTTCCAGATGTTTGACCACCTGGTTTTCCGTTTCCGACACAAAGCCCAGGCTCCAGCGGTCGCCGACCAGGCCGGCAGTGGCGCCTACCGCATAGCTCATGGCGTAGAACAGCGGGTTAAGCTTGCTGGGGACACCACCGAGCTCCTGAATCCGCTCCTCGCACCAGGCCAGGTGATCCTCTTCCTCACGGGCTGCTTCCTCCATGGCATGGCGCACATGGGGCAGGCTGGCGGTGCTGGCCTGGCCCTGATACAGGGCCTGGGCACACACTTCACCGGTATGGTTGATGCGCATCAGTCCCAGCACATGACGGCGCTTGTCGGTGGGCAGGCTGCCGGCTTCGGGGGCATCCGGCTCCGCGGACGCATGGGCAGGGGCGCGCTCCGCCTGGATGGTACCCGGCGTCAGGGTGCGCAGGGCGTTATCGGCCCGGGCCAGTAGTTTATCCAGCGGTGACAGTCGACGTTCGGTCATGGCAGATGATCGCTGGCACGCAAACATGCAACATGCTTGCACGCGTGAAAAGTAAGGGACTCCTAGTGTAGCCTAAGAGCGCTTTAATTAAATCACCCTGGGGTGTGTGGGGGTGCTGCAGGAGCGACGCTTGAGTCGCGAATTGTGCGGGGCAAGCCCGGATTCGCGACTCAAGCGTTGCTCCTACTGACAAAACAAAATAACAAGGGCGATGCAAGCCAGCGTGAAGCCTGTTGCGTGAGGCGTGCCAGCGTAAAACCATGAGTGACCTGAACGACCTGAAAATGCTGTTGGAATCCCGCTATCCCATCGTGGTCATCGAGACCTGGGAGGAATTGCGGGCGCTGGATCTGATTCGCCGCCTGGGAATGCGCGAGGGCCGGCCGGTGTTCGCCTGGAACGGGGTGGATGGCCTGCGCCGGCTGGAATTCGAGGACGCGCCCAGCCAGAAGCATACGGTGGAACCCGACGCCGTTTTGGGCCAGATTCGTGGCACCAATGAGCCGGGCATTTATGCCCTGTGTGATTTGCATCCTTATCTGGAGGGTGAGCCCAAACAGGTGCGCCTGCTCAAGGAAATTGCCCTGCATCATGAGCGCCTGCATCACACCCTGGTGTTGATCAGCCACCAGTTTTCCATTCCCCCGGAAATCCGTCGTTACTGCACCCGTTTTTCCCTGTCCATGCCGGACGAGAAGCAGCTGGAGCACATCGTTCAGGATGAGGCCCGTCGGTTCAAACAGGAGAAAGGCGAGCGGGTGCGCGCGGACCGGAACTCACTCGATCGACTGGTGCGCAACCTGCGTGGCCTGAGCGTGGAAGATGCCCGCAAGCTGGCCCGGGGGGCGATTATCCATGACGGTGCCATTACCGAGGCGGACCTGCCGGAGATCAACAAGGCCAAGTTTGCCTTGATGGAAATGGACGGCGTGCTCAGCTATGAGTACGACACGGAAAGCTTTGCCGACGTGGGCGGCTTGCAGGGTCTGAAAGACTGGTTGGGCAAACGAGAGCAAGCGTTTCACGGGCAAACCGATATCGACAGTCCACGGGGCATCATGATGGTGGGCGTGCAGGGCGGCGGCAAAAGCCTGGCTGCCAAAGCCGTAGCCGGATTGTGGGGGTTGCCACTGCTGCGCATGGACATGGGGGCGATCTACAACAAGTTCTTCGGCGAATCCGAGCGCAACGTGCGCGAGGCCCTAGAGTTGGCGGAAACCATGTCCCCTTGTGTGCTGTGGATCGATGAGATCGAGAAGGGCATCGCCGTGGGCGACAACGATGGCGGCACCTCCCGGCGGGTGCTCGGTACCCTGCTCACCTGGATGGCGGAAAACCAGAGTCAGGTGTTCCTGGTGGCCACGGCCAACGATATCGAGCGCCTGCCACCGGAACTGATCCGCAAGGGGCGCCTGGACGAAATCTTCTTTGTGGATCTGCCATCGCCGGCGGTGCGCGAGGTGATTTTCCGCATTCACCTGGAAAAACGCGGCCAGGCGCCGGAGCGATTTGATCTGCCCACCCTGTCTGCGCACAGCGACGGGTTTACCGGGGCGGAAATCGAACAGGCCGTGGTGGCCGGTCTCTACAGTGCCAGCGCTGCCGATGGCGTGCTGGACCAGGCGCTGCTGGAGGCTGAGCTGGCGGCCACCGTGCCGCTGTCGGTGACCATGGCGGAATCCCTGGCGCGGCTGCGGCAGTGGTGCCAGGGCAGGGCGGTTCATGCCGGTGCTTGATCCCGGCCTGGCGGGCTCTGATCGCAGTCTCACTGCGGCCTATGTGGATGCGGTGCTGCCGCCGTTGCTGGATCATTACGGTTTGTCCCGGGACGCGGTGCTAGAGCAGGCCGGGCTCAGCGAGACACCGTTTGCGGAGCCGGGACAGTTGCTGCCGTTGGTGGATGTATTGCGGCTGTTCCTGGTGATTCTGCAGGCCTGCGGCGATTCCGGGCTGGGCTTCGAAATCGGCAAGCGGGTTAAGCCGCGCTCTTATCAAGTGCTGGGTTATGTGATTCTGGCCAGCCGCGATCTGGGCCAGGCCATCGAGCGTCTGATCCGCTTTGAAAGCCTGTCCGGCAAGCTGGGAGAGACGCAACTGTCGCACCATGTCGACACAGTCCGTTTGAGCTGGCAGTGCCCGCTGGCCGGCGAGCCGGGCCGTTATCTCACTGAGGCGGCGGTAACCGGTTGGGTGGCGTTTATGCGCCCGCTGATAGCCCGGCAGTTGAGTCCTACCAGGGTGTGTTTTCGCCACCCGGCGCCGGAGGATGAGCAACGCTATCAGGCGTTTTTTGATGCGCCGGTGCGGTTCGCGGCGGATTTCGACGGGGTGGAATTGCCGGCGGAGTACCTGTCGCTGCCGTTGGAATCGGCAGATCCTGGGTTGTCGGTCATGATGGAGCGCGAGGCCCGTGACCTGCTTGCCAACTTTGACGCTAATACCAATCTGGTCAGTGCCGTGCGCGCCCGCATCTATCAGCAGCTGGCGGATGGCGAGCCATCGCTGGAATCCGTGGCGGATAGCCTGGGTATGCCCGCCCGCACGCTCAGCGCCCGGCTGGCGCGCCGTTCATTGCGATTTGCGGAAATCCTGGATGGTTTGCGCCAGAGTCTGGCGGAGCTGTATCTGCAGGACCCGGCGCTGTCGTTGACCGAAATCGCCCTGCTGCTGGGCTTCGCCGAATCCAGTTCTTTCAGTCGGGCATTTCGTCGTTGGCGAGGAACAAGTCCGAATCAGTGGCGTCGGGGCGGGTAAAGCGCACCAGGGTATCGCGAAGCACATTCAACTCCACCGGCTTGGGCAGGTGGGCATTCATGCCCGCCGCCAGGCTGCGTTCCTTGTGCTCGCGCAGGATGTGGGCGGTGAGGGCGACAATGGGCACTGCCGGAAGTCCCTGTTTCTGCTCGTACTGACGAATCCGTCGGGTGGCCTCGAAGCCGTCCATTTCCGGCATTTCGCAATCCATCAGGATCAGGTCATAGCGGTGCTTCTCGGCCAGGGCCAGTGCTTCCTGGCCGTTGGAGGCGATGTCAGCCTTGAGGCCCAGTTTGGCAAGCATGCCACGAATCACTTTCTGGCTCAGGTAATGGTCTTCTGCTACCAGGATGTTCAGTTGTGGGTCGGGCTTGTGCTCGGTCTTGCTGGGAATGGGGCGGTGGCCCAGCCCCAGTTCCTCGGCCAGTACCTGGCGGAGACGGGGGGCGGAAACCGGTTTTGACAGCACCCGGTGGATGCCCACGTTGCGGGCCTGGGTGGCGGTGGGGGCCAGGCTGATGCCGGTGAGCATCACCAGCACGGTGGGATGCATGATCACCGGGTCCTCGTGGATCCGAGCGGCCAGTTGCATGCCGTCCATGCCGGGCATGTTGTGGTCCAGCACCACCACGTCATAGGGCTCGTTGATGTTGGCCTGGGTCCGCAGGGAGGCCAGTGCTTCACGGGGGTCGTGGCAGGCGGTGACACGCATGCCCCAGGACAGGGCGTGATGGCGAAGCACCCGGGTTACGGTGCTGGAATCATCAACTACCAGCAGGCTGCGACCTTCCAGCGCGGAGGTATCCACCATTACAGGAGGTGGCGCATCGGTGATTTCTGGCGGCAGGGGAACCACAAACCAGTAATGGGCGCCGCGCTGATCCTGAAGGGTGCCCATGCGGCCGTGCAGGGCTTCCACCAGCTGCTCGGCGATGGCTAGGCTGAGGTGGCTGCTTTCTGGTTGTTTGGTGGTGCTGCGCAGGCGTTTGAGAATGTCGTCGCTGATGGCGCTACCGGAGAACCCGAAGCGCACCCGGTCCGCCTGGCCGGTGGGCTCCATGGAGACATCCACCACCAGTTCCCCGTGGCTGCCATGGCGTACCAAAGCGCCCATCAGGTTGGTGAGGATCTGGCGCAGTCGCCCCGCGTCACCGATTACCCTTGTGGGCACATTGGTATGCACGTGGGTGATCAGTTCGATCTGTTTTTCCTCGGCCTTTTCCTTGAACAGGTCGATGGCTTCCATGATCAGGTCATGGATGTCCAGGGCGCTGTGATTGATATCGGCCCCCTGGGTGGATAGCTGCGAATGCTCCAGTACGTCATTGATGATGCGCAGCAGGCTGTCGCCGGCATTCTGGATGGCGCCGACGCATTCGCGCTGGTTGGGGGTAAGCGGGGTGTCGCCAAGAATTTCCGCCATGCCCAGGATGCCACTGAGCGGGGTGCGAATATCATGGCCGATCCGTGACAGGGTTTCCCGGCGGGTGCTGTCCACGGTTTCGGCAACCGCCTCGGAGCGCTTCTTCTCGATCTGCATACGAGCCTGCTGGCTGTGTTGTAGCCGCAGGCCGATGCCCAGAGTCATTGCCTCCAGCACGGTAGCGCCCAGTAGCCATTGGGGGAGTTCCGCGCCGGTTTGCACGATTCCCAGGCAGGCCAGGCATATCAGCAATGCAGGAAAGCTGATCAGCAGAGATGTCAGGAAAAACAGGCCGCCGCCGGTGATTTCCCGGTGCCAGGCGGTGTAGCCCATGGTGAGCAGAAACAGGGTGGCCATGGTGACCAGGGCGAAACTGATGTAGCCGGCGGCGGCCAGCGGTAGAATCACGGTAAAAGGCAGATTGGCCAGGGCCAGCATCTGCAGCAGACGGGTGCAGTAATGCAGCCAGCCGGTCTGGTCCGACAGGTTGAAAAAGCTGCGTGACAAGCCGGTGGCCGACCACATGGCCAGCATCATGCCGGCAAACAATAGTCGTGGATGAAGCAGGTTATTTTGACTGAGATCCCAGGGGAGCAAGTCCGCCAGGGTCAGTCCGATCAACAGAATGCTGAGGATAAAACCGCAGTGGTAGTAATAGGTGGCTCCGCCGCGAAGAGCGCCGACAATCAGGTTATAAATCGCCAGGATCAACAGGGCGCCGGCCAGTAACATGTAGATGGCATTTTGCTGCTGTTGGGTCTCAAGCAAGTGGTTGACGGTGGTCAGGGTCAATCCGTAAGTGAGATAGGCCCGGGGTGGCAGTTGCAAATAGGCAAGTCGGGTTTCGCCGGTGGGTAGGTGCACCTGGAAACTGCTGCCGCGACCGGTAATACGCTGTTCCGGCTCCAGTTGCCGGTAGACGCCGTCTGCGTTCGGTAGATAGAGTTGTGCCGCCGGATTACCGCGCAGGTGCAGGGCGAAATCGTGCTGATTACCCAGTTCGTTCCTGATGGCAACGCGCACCCACCAGTGGCCGTTGCGGATGCCCAGGCGTTCGATATAACGCGTAGCCGGCTGGAAATGATCCATGGCCGGTAGCTGGCTGACGGTATGGATGTCCAGCTCGCCGGAGGGGTCGCGCAGGTATTCGGAGTAGATGGTAATCCGCGCCTGATCTGGCAGGCTGTGGATCACAAAGGGTGGAGGTGGTTCCGGGTTGGCCCGGCAGAGGCTGCCAGCCAGGCCCAGCAGGAGTATCAGAGCGCCTCTGAACAGAAAAGAGTCAGGCCACTTCCGTTGGTTTTTTTGCATCCGTCGCTTTTCCCCGGTCCAGCACATAGGCATTCAGGCCTGCTTCCGAGAGGATATAGGCTCCCAGCTCACTGCGTCGACCATCTCCGCACACCACATAGAAAAAATCCTTTTCCAGATTGTGAACTTCGCGGCGTAGTTCGTTGAGTGGAAGGTTGCGGGCTCCCGGCGTACGGTCGTGGCGGAACTCCATGGGCAGACGCACATCCACCAGGATGCAGGCGGTTTCAGCCTCGAGCACCATGGTATCCAGCTCGTCTTCGCTAAGATGGCGGATTACCGAGTCCTGCAGGATGGACTGGAAGTCCTGCTTGCCCAGGCACATCAGTACGCCGTCGCTGCTCATGGTGATGGTGGCGTTGCGGGGGCTGTCGCTGATCAGGGCGTCTTCACCGAAGAAGCGCCCGGCGGACAGGGCTGCCAGGGTTTCCTGTTTGGCCCCCTTGGAGCGGGTGACCATGGCCTTACCCTGCTTGATGACGAAGAAGGTGTCGCCATCCTCGCCTTCGGTGACCACGGTTTCGCCAAGCTGAACGTCACGTTCCTCGAATTTCACGAACAGGCTGTGAATCATGGCCGGTGGTATGGCGGAAAACAGTTCCGAGGACAATAGCGCATCCATCCAGTCCCGTTCGCTTTCGTCATCGTCTTCATCAAGCATGGATTCGGCGGCCTGGGTCCAGGTCATCAGCAGATCCAGCTTGTTACGGTCGATGGCGTAGAGGGTGGTGGTTTCCGCGCTAATGGCGTTGATGGTGTGTTCCGGATAGTTGTCCAGCGCCAGGTAATTCTCGTCGTCATCGGCGGCGAAGTGGCGTACCTGGAAACTGGCGTCGGTGAGATCCAGAGAACCTTCCACCAGAAAATAGGCCTTGTGGCTGGTCTGCCCGCGTTTGAACAGCAGTCGCCCGGGGTCGATCTTGATGACTTCGAACTGGCCCTGGATTTCCTTCAGATGCGATTCGCCCAGGCAGTCAAAGGGAATGAAATTCTCGAGACGAGACATTTCGGCGACGACATCGCTCATTGGTAGCCCCCGGTGCTTCGTTAGTGGGTGAGCCAAAGTAGGCTCACCTTTATTTCGTAGAGGCTACTACTTTATGACTTTTCGCGGGCCACTGCACGGTAACCGATGTCTGTGCGGTGGTAGGCGTCGCGCCATGTGATCTGCTTCACACCGGAGTAGGCATTGGCCTGGGCTTCACTGACGGTATCGCCGACACCGGTCACGCAGAGAACGCGACCGCCGCTGGTGACGACCTGGCCGTCTTTCTCGGCGGTACCGGCATGGAATACCTTCACGGTGTCGGAATCGGCTTGATCCAGGCCGTCGATCACGTCGCCCTTGTCGTAGCTGTCCGGGTAGCCGCCAGCGGCCATGACCACGCCGAGAGTGGGGCGCGGGTCCCACTGGATTTCGGTCTGGTCCAGCTTGCCGTCCAGTGCTGCCAGGCACAGGGCGGCCAGGTCGGATTGCAGACGCATCATGATCGGCTGGGTTTCCGGGTCACCGAAGCGGCAGTTGTACTCGATGACCTTGGGGGCGCCATCCGGGTTGATCATTAGCCCGGCGTAAAGGAAGCCGGTGTAGGGCATACCCTCGGCGGCCATGCCTTCCACGGTGGGAGTGATCACCTCGTCCATGATGCGCTGGTAGACCGCATCGGTGACCACCGGGGCCGGGGAGTAGGCACCCATGCCGCCGGTGTTGGGGCCGGTGTCGCCGTCGCCGACGCGTTTGTGATCCTGGCTGGTGGCCATGGGCAGCACGTTCTTGCCGTCCACCATGACGATAAAGCTGGCTTCCTCGCCTTCCAGGAATTCTTCCACCACCACGCGGTGGCCGGCGTCGCCAAACTTGTTGCCGTCGAGCATGTCGCGCACGGCGTCTTCGGCGTCCTGCAGGTTCATGGCGACAATCACGCCTTTACCCGCCGCCAGGCCGTCGGCCTTGATGACGATGGGGGCGCCCTTTTCACGGACATAGGCCAGGGCCTCGTCCATATCGGTGAAGTTGCCGTAGGCGCCGGTAGGAATGTTCTGGCGGGCCAGGAAATCTTTGGTGAAGGCTTTGGAGCCTTCCAGTTGCGCCGCCGCCTTGCTGGGGCCGAAACACTTCAGGCCATTGGCCTGGAAGTTGTCTACCAGCCCTTCCACCAGTGGCGCTTCCGGGCCGACGATGGTCAGGTCAATGTTATTGTCCTGGGCAAATGCCAGCAGGGCAGGCTGATCCAGCACATCAATGGCCACGTTTTCCAACTTGGCTTCGCGGGCAGTGCCGGCATTGCCCGGCGCCACAAACACGTTTTCTACCTGCTCAGCCTGGGCCACTTTCCAGGCCAGCGCATGCTCGCGGCCACCGCCGCCAATCACCAGAACTTTCATCTTGCTTCAACCTTGTAAGATCAAATGCTTTTTTACCACAGAGGGCACTGAGGTCACTGAGGAAAAACAGAATACCGATCAGGGCATTGTCTTCCGTTTCCTGTGCTTGTCGTGGCCTGCCAGGACTGATTCGAATTTTCCACGGGGCACAGAGCTCAAGGGAGCAAACCGGGGCTATCAAAGCCGGATGGGTTTATCTCAGTGACCTCTGTGCCCTCTGTGGTAACAGCCGCTTTTGGTTTTAGTGACGGAAGTGGCGCATGCCGGTGAAGACCATGGCCATGCCGGCTTCGTCGGCGGCAGCAATCACTTCTTCGTCGCGGATCGAGCCGCCCGGCTGGATCACGCAGCTGATGCCTACCTTGGCGGCATTGTCGATGCCGTCGCGGAACGGGAAGAAGGCGTCGGAAGCCATGACCGAGCCTTCTACCTGCAGGCCGGCATGCTCGGCCTTGATGGCGGCGATGCGGGCGGAGTTGACGCGGCTCATCTGGCCGGCACCTACGCCTACGGTCTGGCGATTCTTGGCGTAGACAATGGCGTTGGATTTGACGAACTTGGCCACCTTCCAGGCGAAGATCAGGTCATGCATCTCGGCTTCGCTGGGCGCGCGCTTGGTCACCACTTTCAGCTCACCTTCGGTGATCATGCCGATATCGCGGTCCTGGACCAGCAGGCCGCCATTCACGCGCTTGTAGTCCAGGCCTTCAGCGGCCGCACCCTCGATCTCGCCACAGACCAGCACCCGCACATTCTTCTTGGCGGCGGTGATGGCCAGGGCTTCGTCGGTGGCAGAAGGCGCGATGATCACTTCCACGAACTGACGGTCGACAATGGCCTGGGCGGTGGCCGCATCGAGCTCGCGGTTGAAGGCGATGATGCCGCCGAAGGCAGATTCGGTATCGGTGGCGAAGGCCAGATCATAGGCCTTGCCGATGCCGTCCAGGCTCACCGCCACGCCGCAGGGGTTGGCATGTTTGACGATCACACAGGCGGGCTTGGTGAAGCCTTTTACGCATTCCAGCGCCGCGTCGGTATCGGCGATGTTGTTGTAGCTCAGCTCTTTGCCCTGCAGCTGCTTGGCGGTGGCAATGGAGGCCGGTGCCGGGTTGCGCTCGGTGTAGAAGGCCGCTTTCTGGTGCGGGTTCTCGCCGTAGCGCATGTTCTGGGTTTTCTCGAAATTCAGGTTGATGGTGCGCGGGAAGTCAGCATTGTTCTCGCCCACCTTCTTGCCAAAGTAGTTGGCAATGGCGCTGTCATAGGCGGCGGTATGTTCGAACGCCTTGATGGCCAGGTCGAAACGCAGGGTGTCGGACAGGGCGCCGTTGTGGGTAGCCATGTCGTTGAGCACACGCTGGTAGTCGCTGGTATTGGTGACGATGCCCACGCTGGCATTATTCTTGGCTGCAGAACGCACCATGGTCGGGCCGCCGATATCGATGTTCTCGATGGCATCTTCCAGGGAGCAGTCCGGGTTGGCCACGGTGGCTTCGAACGGGTAGAGGTTGACTACCACCAGATCAATGCGGCTGATGTCGTTGTCGGCCATGACCTGTTCGTCCTGGCCGCGACGGCCAAGGATGCCGCCGTGCACTTTCGGGTGCAGGGTTTTCACCCGGCCGGCCATCATTTCCGGGAAACCAGTGTAGTCGGAGACTTCGCGCACGGCGATGCCTTCGTCCTGCAGTTTCTTGTAGGTGCCGCCGGTGGAAAGAATTTCCACGCCTTGCTCGGCCAGTGCCTTTGCAAATTCGACGATACCTGTCTTGTCGGAAACACTGATCAGTGCACGTTCAACCGCGTTGCTCATGGGATTTCACCAAGTTGCGTTCTGGGATAAGTGGTTCATTTAAAAACAAAAAAAGGGCAGTAAGGACTGCCCTTTATCGCTGGGGTCGTGCTTAAAGCAGACCGTACTGCTTGAGCTTCTTGCGCAGGGTGCCGCGGTTCAGGCCCAGCAGCTCGGCGGCCTTGGTCTGGTTGCCGCGGGTGTACTCGAGCACTTTCTCAAGCAGCGGGATTTCCATTTCCGCCAGTACCATCGGGTAGAGTTCGCTTACGGCCTCACCGTCCAGCTGGTTGAAATAATCGTTTAACGAACGTCGCACACAATTGCGCAGAGTGTCGTGGGTTTCGCTGCGCGCGATGGTCAGGTGCGGCTTTCGTGCTTCTGCGGTGTTCATTTCAGTAAGTGTCCGTGCAGCGGCTGTGTTAACTGAAGAAAGGGTCATGCGGCCAAGGCTCCGTTTTTCTTCCGGGCAGACACCTCGCCATAACAACCGAATCGTACCCGGTCGGTCGTGGCGTTTATCTGTTGGAAAAACTGCTCGATTGCCAACCGTTGATCGGTGGCATTTTCCAGTGTGTTAAATCCGCGCCGGAAGTCTTCGCCACCGGGCAGGTTTTGCGTATACCAGCCCAGATGTTTGCGTGCGATACGCACTCCCATGAACTCTCCGTAGAACTGGTGGAGTTCGGCGAGGTGCTGTTGCACGCAATCGTGGACTTCCGTTACGAACGGCGCTGCGGGTAGCGAGCCGTGCTCGAGGTAATGCAGGGTATCCCGGAAGATCCACGGGTTCCCCTGTGCAGCGCGGCCGATCATGATACCACCCGCGCCGGTGGATTCCAGTACCCGTTTAGCTTTTTCCGGGCTATCCACGTCACCGTTAGCCATAACCGGAATATTCACCGCGGCCACCACCTGGGCGATGGAGGCGTACTCGGCGTCACCGTTGAACTTGTCAGCACGGGTGCGGCCATGGATGGCCAGGGCCTGAATGCCCGCTGCTTCCGCGATACGGGCGATCTCCAGCGCGTTGCGATGGTCGCGATCCGGGCCGGTACGGATTTTCAGCGTCACCGGCACGTCCACGGCAGCGACAACCGCATCCAGGATGCGGGCCACCAGGTCCGGGTCCGCCAGCAGGGCAGAGCCTGCAGCGCGTTTGCACACTTTCTTTGCCGGGCAGCCCATATTGATATCAATGATCTGGGCGCCATGATCCACATTGGCGCGGGCCGCATCGGCCAGCATGGCCGGCTCACCGCCGGCAATCTGCACCGACACCGGGCCGGGTTCACCACTGTGATCAAGCCGTTGGCGTGACTTTCGAGAGTTCCACAGACGGGTGTCCGAGGTCACCATTTCCGACACCAGCAGACCAGCGCCCAGATCCCGGCACAAACGCCGGAAAGGGCGATCCGTGACGCCGGCCATGGGGGCCAGAATCAGCGAATTGGGCAAGGTATATGGGCCGATCTGCATAGGGTCGCAATGGCATGTGTGAAAGGGGCGCTAATGATAGTGAGCGGCGCGCGGGGATGAAAGGGCACAGGGTAAAAAATGCGCGATTACGGATGAATGTGATGGAGCTATCCGGATGACGAGTGGTGAGGAACGAGTCTCGAAAGGCTTGGCTTTTCGAGACTCGTCCCTCGTGACTCGTTGATCCGCGGGGGCGTGTTAGCGCTGGCTCACCCGCTCCTGAGCCTCCACGGCCGGCAGCAGACGCAGGTTATAGTTTACCGCCTGTTCGCCAGGATCGACGATTTCCAGGGAGATGTGCAGGGGGGTGTTCACCGGCATGGCCTCCAGGTTGGTCAGGTCGCCACGCAGGTACTCCGCCGGGCTGAAGCGGCGGCTGGCTACCGGGTTGCCGTTGAGGGCGCTGAAGCTCAGTTCCAGCTCCGGAAAGGGTTGCGGGTAGCGGGCTTCATTGAACAGGATGGCGTCCACGATCAGGGCGTTGGCGTAATCCGGGTGGCTGCGTACCACCAGGTTGGCGCCGCGCAGTTTGCTGATGTCGGTGCGGTTGGGGAGCCGACAGCCAAGTACACCACAGGCCTGTTGGTAGAGCGGTCGCCATTGCGGGCTGCGGGCCAGGTCGTCGAAATTGAAGTAGGCGTATTGTCCCACCAGTACCACCAGGGCCAGCACGGACAGGCCGCTCCACTTGAGCAGGCCGCCCCAGTCGCGCTGTTGACGGAAGGGGGTGTCGCGTTCGCGTACTGGCCGGGACAGCGGCACCGGCTCCTCGGTCAGGTCGTCACCAAACAGGTCCAGGCCGCCAAAGAAATCGTCTTCGTCGTCATCCTTGGGTGGTTTGGGGGCCGGTTTCTTTTTCGCCTGTGGTGGCGGTGAAGGCGCTTTGCGTTTGTCTGCCTGGCTTTCCCGGGGGCCGAAACTGGCAGGCTGACGGGTTTCCTGCTTGGCGGGCTGGTCCTCGTCCTCTTCCAGTTCCTTGAGCAGGGCTTCGGCCCAGGCCTCGTCGGCATTTTCGTGGTGGCTGGCGCGACCGGCGCCGTGCATATCGGAGAAGTCTTCGCCGAGACCGGATTCGGCAGCATCTTCATCCAGATTGATGAAAGAGTCGCTTAGCTCCATGCCCTCAATGCTGGGGCTGGAGGAGGCGCCATCATCGTCATCGGTGAAGGTTTGTTCGGCGCTATCCGGTACGCTGGTGCTTTCGCTTTCCAGGGCTCTGGCCCAGCGGTCACCGGCGGGTTCTTCCTGGGCGAGAGGCGGATCAATCAGGTAGTCGCTGGCCTGAAAAATCTGCAGGCAGGAGCCGCAGCGAACCGCGCCGCGCGCCTGCTTGAGGTGTTCTTCGGTAATCTTGAACTGGGCTGCACAGTGCGGGCAGCGGGTCTTGTATTGGGCGGCCATGGCTTTCGCCTGATTGTTATTGGTGATGAGACGCAACAAGCTGCACGCAACAGGCTACCACGCAGCCAGGGAATCAAGATGGTGTGCAGGCAACTACGTTTTACAGAAAAAGCAGGACAGGCCGCAAGGACCTGTCACTCAGTTTTGCGTCGTACCCCGTCGATTCGAACCCAGTCGCCCTGTTGGCTGGTGGGATTCAGGTCGAACCAGGGGGCATAGGCGCTGCGCACCGACTCTGCCTGCTCAGCAAGAATGCCGGACAGGGCCAGGCTGGCCCCGGCGCGACAATAACCGGCAAGCTGGTCGGCCAGTTCCACCAGCGGGCCGGCCAGGATATTGGCGACCAGTACATCACAGCGGTAATCCGCCGGCAGATTTTCCGGCAGGTAAAGGCTGAGACCGTCGGCGACACCGTTATTGCGGGCATTATCCTCGCTGGCGGTGAGTGCCTGGGAATCGATGTCGGTACCGGTGGCATTGCCTGCGCCTAACAGCAGGGCGGCGATGGCCAGCACCCCCGAGCCACAGCCGAAATCCAGCACCGCCTTGCCTTGGAGGTCGGTCCGGTCCAGCCATTCCAGGCACAGGACGGTGGTCTCGTGGGTGCCGGTGCCGAAGGCCAGGCCCGGGTCCAGCTTCAGGTTCACGGCCTGCGGATCCGGTGACTCACTCCAGCTGGGGACGATCCACAGCCGTTCGCCGAAGCGCATGGGAGCGAAGTCATCCATCCAGGCCCGTTCCCAGGCCTGGTCATCCAATGTCTCGTGGTGATGGGCCTGAGCGTCCAGTCCCTGTTGTTGCAGGGCGGCGAGGATCAATGCCGGGTCACGGTCAGCATCGAACAGGGCGCTGACCACGGTGTTCTGCCACAGCGGGCGGGCACCGGGGGGCGGTTCAAACACCGGCTGATCGGCGCCATCAGTCAGCGTGACCGCACAAGCCCCCATATCTTCCAGTGCGGACTGGAAGGCATCGGCGTGGGCTTCGGTGGTGGCGAGGTGTAGCTGGAGCCAGGCCATGGATTCTCCGAATTGAGAATGGACAGTTGATAATTGATAACTCGCGACCTGGATTTGGACCGGTGTTTCAACGCATGAGGCCGCGCTCAAGCATTGGGCGCGGCCTCATGGCTGGGATCGCAGATCAGCTCTTGCGCGTAACTATCAATTATCCATTCTCAATTATCAATTTGTATCCTGTCCCAGCTTCTTCTCCAGATGGTGAATATCCACCCCGCCGGCAATAAAGGCCTTGTCCTTGAAGATCTTGTTGCGGTGCAGTTCCACATTGGTCTTGATGCCTTCCACCACGATTTCGTCCAGCGCATTTTTCATGCGGGCGAAGGCGATCTCGCGGTTTTCGCCCCAGGTGATCAGCTTGCCGATCAGGGAGTCGTAGTAGGGGGGCACGGTGTAGCCACTGTAGATATGGGAATCCACCCGTACACCATTACCGCCGGGGGCATGGAAATAGGTGATCTTGCCGGGGCAGGGAGTGAAACGCACTGGATCTTCAGCGTTGATGCGCACCTCGATGGCATGGCCCTGGAACTTCACGTCGGTCTGCTGCAATTGCAGGCCTTCGTCGCTGGCGATACGCAGCTGTTCCTTGACGATGTCGACACCGGTGATCATTTCTGTGACCGGGTGTTCCACCTGCACGCGGGTGTTCATCTCAATGAAGTAGAAACCTTCATTTTCGTAGAGGAACTCGAAAGTGCCGGCACCCCGGTAATTGATTTCCTTGCAGGCGTTGACGCAACGCTCGGCCACTTCGTCTTTCAGGTGCTGGGGAATGTCAGGCGCTGGTGCTTCTTCCACCACTTTCTGGTGACGACGTTGCAGGGAGCAGTCCCGGTCGCCCAGATGAATGGCATGGCCGGCGCCGTCGGCTAGCACCTGCACTTCCACGTGGCGGGGTTTCTGCAGGAATTTTTCCATGTAGACGGTGGCGTCGCCGAAGGCGTTCTTGGCTTCGGAACGAGTCAGCGTGATGGCGTTCAGCAGGTGCTTGGCTTCTTCCACCACGCGCATGCCACGGCCACCGCCGCCGGCGGCGGCCTTGATGATCACCGGGTAGCCGATCTTCTCCGCCATGGCCAGGGAGGCATCGCCGTCGTCGCCCAGGGGGCCGTCGGAGCCGGGTACGGTAGGGACGCCGGCCTTTTTCATGGCTTCAATGGCGGCCACCTTGTTGCCCATCAGGCGAATGGTGTCCGCCTTGGGGCCGATAAAGGTAAAGCCTGAGCGTTCCACGCTTTCGGCAAAATCCGCATTTTCTGCGAGAAAGCCGTAACCGGGGTGAATGGCGTCGGCGTCGGTGACTTCCGCCGCACTGATAATCGCCGGGATGTTCAGATAGGACTCGGTGGACGAGGCCGGGCCGATGCAGACCGCTTCGTCGGCCAGTCGCACGTGCATCAGATCCCGGTCCGCCTTGGAATAAACCGCCACGGTGCGAATGCCCAGCTCCTTGCAGGCGCGCAGGATACGCAGGGCAATTTCGCCGCGGTTGGCAATGACAACCTTTTCCAGCATGAGATGCCTCCGTTAAACGATGGAGAACAGAGGCTGATCGAACTCAACCGGTTCGCCGTCTTCCACAAGGATGGCATCAATGGTGCCGGACTTGTCCGCTTCGATCTGGTTCATCATTTTCATGGCTTCGACGATGCACAGCACGTCGCCGGCCTGGACTTTCTTGCCTACCTCAACAAAGGAGGAGGCCCCCGGCGACGGGGAGCGGTAGAAAGTGCCGACCATGGGCGAGCGCACCAAGTGGCCGCTGGGGGTGTTGTCAGCCGGTGCCGGTGTTTCAGCGGCGGGAGCCGGGGCCGGGGCCGGAGCGGGCGCGGCGGCCTGCGGTGCGGCATAGTAATGTGCCGGCGCTGCAGGGTGGCGGGAGCCGCGGCTGATGCGCACGGACTCTTCTCCCTCGCAGATCTCCAGCTCTTCAATGCCAGATTCCTCCAGCAGCTCAATCAGTTTCTTGACCTTGCGAATATCCATGTATTAACCATCCAGTTGTTCTAGGGCGGCGGTCAGCGCCAGCTGGTAGCCGGTTGCGCCGAGCCCGCAGATCACGCCCCGGGCAATATCGGAAAAATAGGAATGATGGCGGAAGCTTTCCCGGGCATGCACGTTGGACAGGTGCACCTCGATAAAGGGGATATCCACCGCCAGCAGGGCGTCACGCAGGGCCACGCTGGTATGGGTGAATGCCGCCGGATTCATGATGATGAAGTCGATGCCTTCGGTGCGGGCATCGTGGATCCGTTCAACCAGCTCGTATTCCGCGTTGCTTTGCAGATGCTGCAGGTGATGGCCTGCATCGCTGGCCTGGGCCTGCAATTGCTGGTTGATATCGGCCAGGGTGGTATGGCCGTACTTGTCCGGCTCGCGGGTGCCGAGCAGGTTCAGGTTTGGGCCGTGTAAGACCAGAATGGAAGCCAAAACAGGTCCCCCTGGGGAATTTGTCGTTATCTGCCGTGAACGTGCAGGAAATGCACCGGTTATCCCGGCGTTTCTGGCACTTGTGCAATATTAGGGGGAAATCATGACAGAAAAAAGGGGTTTACAACATTCGTTACAAGTTACCGGAAGATGCCGGGCAATCGGTACTGTTTCACGGTTTTTGTTTAGATGCAGGAACAACAACATTTCAACAGGGCTGTTGTAGGAGCGGCGCTTGAGCCGCGAACCGAGCGTCAGCGAGGCGACGAAGACGTGGGTATCCGCGACGCTATCGTGGATAGACCTGTCGATTTTTGGGATTCCTGATCGCCCTGCGGTCGATTTCCGCGCAAAGCGCGGTTCGCGGCTCAAGCGCCGCTCCTACGGCAGCTACGTCGATATTACCTGCTACAGCCCCGGCATAACCCGCTTATCCAGGTGTTCCAGAAACCGGTCCGGCTTCATTTCCCCCAGCACCCGGGATTCCGGTAGTTCCATGCCTTCCGGGGTGAAGAACACCAGCGCCGGCAGGCCGAGGATGTTGTATTGCTCCATGATCGCCTGGCTGTCCGCGTTGATCTCGGTGATGTCCACCCGGTAGAGATCGAAGTCTTTCATGGCGGCGAGTACCTGCGGGTCGCTGAGGGTGGTTTCCTCCAGTATTTTGCAGGCCACACACCACTCGGCAAAGAAATCCACCAGCACCGGTTTGCCTGCCTGGCGGGAATTAGCCAGGGCGGTGCCCAGATTGTCGCGTCCCAAGATGGTTTGCCAGGGCCCGTGGTCCCCCGGGGCACTGGCGGTGGCCGCGGCCGGTGCCGATTGCGTCATCGGCGCCAGGGGCTGGAGTGGATCGTCGCCGCCACTGAGCGCACCAACGATCATCACCGAGCCATACAGGGCCAGCACCAGGGCGATGCCGCGCTTGAGCCGGGCGATGCCTTCGCCGGCGGCTTCCAGAGCGCCGAGCTGCACGCCGTAGACCGCCAGAAGCAAGCCGTAAAGGCCCAGGGTAATGGTGCCGTTGATGATGCGATCCAGAAGCCAGATGGCAACACCGAGCATGACCACCCCGAAGAAGCGTTTGATCTCTTCCATCCACATGCCGGCCCGGGGCAGCAAGCTGCCGCCGCCGGTGCCAAAGATGATCAGCGGCAAGCCCATGCCCATGGACAGGGCAAACAGGGAGGCGGCGCCGGTGAGGGCATCACCGCTCGCGGCCACATAGATCAGTGCACCGGCCAAAATCGGGGTAACACAGGGAGACACGACCAGGGCAGAGATGGCCCCCATGATAGCGGCACCGAAAAGGCTGCCGCGCTTGCTCTCGCCGGGCTGGTGCAACTTGTTACGCAGAAAGGCGGGCAGTTGCAGCTCATAAAGGCCGAACATGGACAGCGCCAGCAGCACGAAGATCACGGTGGAAGTAATGATGGCCGCTGGCTGTTGCAACATAAATTGCAGGTTGAGCCCGGCGCCAAATACCGCAACCAGCAGGCCGGCAAAGGTATAGGGCACCGCCATGCCCAGCACATAGCTGGTACTTAGTACAAAGCCACGGCTGGCACTGGGCTCCTTCTCGCCGGCAATAATGCCGGACAGAATCGGCACCATGGGGAACACGCAAGGGGTGAACGCCAGCAGCAGCCCGCCGACAAAAAAGAGGCCGATTACCAGGCCCAGGGAGCGGTCGTTCATCCAGCGGTTGAAGGCGTTGGCATCGTCGGATTGCAGGGTGCTGAGGAAGCCGCCGTCATCGTTATTGCTGCTGGTGGTATCAGCGGGGCGGGCCGCCTGAGCGGCCGGGGGCTTTTTTGCCGGTGACGGGTTGGCCAGCGGGATGACTTTCCTGGTGGGCGGGTAGCACAGGGTGTCCTCGATGCAGCCCTGGTAGCGCACCTCCAGCTCGGTCGCCACCAGCGGTACGCTGGTCACTGGCAAGTTCAGGGTAAGCCGGTCGTAGTACACCTCCACATCCCCGAAAATCTCGTCGGTCTTGTCCTTGCCGGGAGGCAGGGCGTAGTCAGCGAAATCCTCCAGCACGTTGCCGTTCTGGTCACGCAGGCTGAAGCCGAAACGGTGCTGATAGAGGTAAACGTCCTCCATAAGCTCGAAATCCAGCAGCAGTTGCTGGTTGTCCCAGTCTGCATCGGTGATCAATTGAATGGCTTCATCGACGCCAGGAAGAGGCTGCTCGCCAAACAGGTCTTGCGCGATGGCAATAGGCCATAAACAAAACAGTGAAAGAAAAAGCCCCAGTCGCTGCCAGCTGTTCTGCATTACTGTCTCCTCAAACCCCAAAGATATTACCGGCACAGTTTCGATGCCGAATAGGCGAATTAGT
Organism: Alcanivorax jadensis T9; assembly: GCF_000756655.1. Classification (GTDB taxonomy): domain Bacteria; phylum Pseudomonadota; class Gammaproteobacteria; order Pseudomonadales; family Alcanivoracaceae; genus Alcanivorax; species Alcanivorax jadensis. Next base: position 41,621 of record NZ_ARXU01000016.1, on the reverse strand, counting down.
TTCAGGGGTGTTTATTAACGGTGCCTTAAGGTTCCTTTAAGGCGTCCGGTGGAAGCTGTGGGCTCACAATAAGGAGAGCCTCATGCGCTATTTACGGGTGCTTGTTCTGCTGGCCATTCCCTGGCTAGCCCATGCCGATCCCCTTCCATTCTCGCCGGAGCAGGTCGGTGACGCAAAAGTGATTTACGTGGACTTCTGGGCCAGCTGGTGTGTGCCTTGCCGTCGTTCCTTTCCCTGGCTCAATCAAATGCAGGAAAAATATGGCGATCAGGGGTTTACGGTGATTGGTATCAATGTAGATCAGGAGAGGGCTGATGCCGAGCGATTCCTGGCCAGTTATCCAGCCCTATTTCCGTTGGTGTTTGATCCTCATGGCGAATTGGCTTCCCGATATCAACTAGAGGGAATGCCGAGCGCAGTGTTACTGGCGGCAAACGGAAGCGAGCTATCCAGGCATATCGGTTTTGTCGCCAAGCATAGCGACAAATACGAGAAGGAAATCGTCCGTCTGATGGAGTCTCAACAATGAAAACCCTATTTACCTTTACCGTACTGCTGGCTGCACTGGCTGGCTTGAGCGGTTGTCAAAATCTCGGCGTTCAGCCCTGGCAGAGGGACCTTATGGCCAAGCCGGTGATGACACCTGGCGCTGCTGACGGTCTGGATGATGCTTTGGATGATCACATCTATTTCAGCAAGGAAGCGTCCAGTGGTGGGCGCGGTTTTGGTGGTGGTGGCTGCGGCTGTAACTGAGGGAATGACAATGCAAAAGAAACTGGATGGAAAACAAATCGGTGTCGGAATTGCCGCTGCAACTTGCGCCTTGCTGGGGCAGCCTGCCCTGGCCCAGGGGGATGCGGATGCCTGGCAGTTCGACTCTGCCGTGCTTTATTATAGCGAGAAAGATCGAGTCACGGCGGTTGAGCCGGTGGTGCGCGGCAAGAAACAGTTTTCCGATGACAGCGAGCTGGAGCTCAAGCTGACACTGGATTCGTTGACCGGTGCTTCCCATAACGGGGCAATCAAATCAGACAAGCCGCAGACCTTTACGTCCCCGTCAGGCGGTCAGCAATACCAGGTCACTAACGAAGTGCCGCTGGATGACTCTTTCAAAGATACCCGGGTTGCTGCCAACATGCAGTATACGCGTCCGTTCAGCCGGACGTTACGCTGGACTGCAGGAATGAACTTTTCAAACGAGTATGACTTTACCTCCATGGGCCTTAATGCCGGCCTGTTGTGGGACCTGAACAACAAAAATACGACCCTGACTTTTGGTCTGGCCCATGAGGCGGACACCATTGATCCGGTAGGGGGTAGCCCGGTGGGGCTGACTTTCCAGAGTGATCAGCAGAAAACCGATGGTTCGGAAGACCGTTCAATCAATGATTTGCTGTTTGGTGTTACCCAGGTGATCAACCGTAACTGGTTGATGCAGCTAAATTACAACGTGTCGGTCTCGGATGGTTATCACACTGATCCCTACAAAATCGTCACTGTGGTTGGTGCCAATGGCGACCCGCTGGAAGCGGAGAGTTTTGGTGCGATGGACATTGGTGCCGGCGACGCCCAAATTTTCGAATTGCGGCCGGATTCACGCACCAAAAATGCGCTTTATTGGGAGAATCGCTATCACTTCAATCGTGATGTGCTGGCGGTGGGCTATCGTTTCATGTCGGACGATTGGGGCATTACGTCACATACTCTGGATGTGAAATATCGCTTTCAGTTCGACAATGGCTGGTTCCTGCAACCGCATGTGCGCTGGTATGACCAGGGGGAAGCCGATTTCTACCAGGAATCTGTTACTGCTGCGCAGGTGGGCTCTCTCGACGAAGTGTCGGCGGATTATCGCTTGGGCAATCTTACCGATACCACCTATGGGGTGAAGGTTGGCAAGCAGTGGAAGAACAACCAGCAGCTGAGCTTGCGCGTGGAAAGCTTCCAGCAGAGCGGTGACAGTGATGCCTCGGAATTGGATGCGCTGATTACGCAGGTCGGGTATACCTTCTATTGGTAATCGTTGCGATGGAGCCCGTATGAGCCAGGGCAGAGATATCATCATGGAACAGGATGGCCCTCTCTGGCGGGGCCGTTTTGCTGCCATGGCCAGCCCCTGCGAATGTCTGATTAGAGGTGTCAGCGAGAGCCTTGCCTGGCGGTCGATCCAATGTGTGGCCGAAGAGGTCTGGCGCATCGAGCACAAGTTTTCCCGCTATCGGGATGACAATTTGATGGCGACCATCAATAACGCCAGCGGGCAGTGGGTGGCCCTGGATGACGAGACGGCTCGTTTGCTGGATTTTGCCGATCAGTGTTGGCGACTCAGTGAGGGCGCCTTTGATATTACCTCGGGGGTGCTTCGCCGTGCTTGGCAGTTTGATGGCTCAGACTGTCTGCCCGAGCAGGCCCAGATCGATACCTTGCTGCCATTGGTGGGTTGGCAGAAAGTCGATCGGCGGGCTCATAGCATTCGTTTGCAGGCAGGGATGGAGCTGGATCTTGGTGGTATCGGTAAGGAGTACGCGGTTGATCGCGCTTTCAATCTGGCGGGACAGCTCTCTGAGGCGGATCTGCTGGTGAACTTTGGCGGCGATCTGGTGGGGCGGGCTTCGCAGGAACCCTGGTTGGTCGGCATGGAGGGCACCGCCAGGCCTCTGGCCGGGCGGTTGCAATTCACTACCGGAGCGCTGGCCACAAGCGGCGATAGTCGCCGTTTTTTACTGCGTGACGGGATTCGTTACAGTCATGTGCTGGATCCGCGCAGCGGCTGGCCTGTCTCCAGTGCTCCCCGTGCCGTCACCGTATTTGGACAACAGTGTACCCAGGCAGGACTGCTTTCAACTCTGGCTATTTTGCAGGGAAAAGATGCCGAGCGCCTGCTTGATGAAGCCGGTGCGCAATACTGGATTCAATGGGGGGACGATGCGCCTGCTACTGGTTGAGGACGACGCCCTGTTAGCTGATGGCTTGCAGCGTGCACTCCGTGCAGAAGGTTACACGGTGGATCACATTGATCGGGGTGATCTGGTGATGCCGGCACTGGAAGACGGCGGTTTTGCACTGGTGCTGCTAGATCTCGGCCTGCCTGGGCTGGAGGGCCTGGCTGCATTAAAAGCCTTGCGGCAACAGGATAAACAGATTCCGGTGATTATCATCAGTGCCAAAGATGCTCTGGAAGACCGCATCAGCGGGCTGGATAGCGGGGCAGATGACTACCTGGTGAAACCGTTTTCCTCTATGGAGCTGATCGCCCGGATTCGTGCACGACTACGCCGTCGGGAAGCCCCGGGAACGGAAACGCTAAAGATCGGTGAACTGGAAATCGATGCCGAGCGGTTCCTTGTGACACTTGGCGGCGAGCCGGTAAACCTGTCACGACGGGAAATGAGTGTGCTATTACAGCTGGTGCGCCATCGTGGTCGTGTTCTTACTCGTGACCAGCTTGAGCAGGGGCTGTATGGCTGGAACGAGGATGTGGAAAGCAATGCTTTGGAAGTACATATCCACCATTTACGTAAAAAGCTGGGGAGTGGTCTGATTCGTACGGTCAGGGGGGTGGGTTACAGCTTGGCGGGTGAGACGGGATGACTTTTTCCATTCGCCGTTTTTTGATCTTGTCCCTGCTGATGGTCATCGTTGGAGGTGGCCTGTTACAGGCTTTATTTGCCTACCGAACCCTTTATCACGAACTGGATGAGCAGTACGACGCGGAGCTGGTGCAAAGCGCCCATCTCTTGGCGGGTTTCTGGCGGGAGGGATATCCGCCAGATGCGTCTCTGTCGGTTTTGGATAATCAGGAGTCTCGCTACCTGCGTTATTTCATCTATCAGCTCTGGCAAGACGGCAACCTGGTCGCCGCCAGCGAGGGCTCTCCCGAGATGCCGTTGATCGCGCTGAATAGTCAGCCGCTGTATCAGGAAAAAAAAGGCTGGCATGCTTATTCGCTGCCTCTGGCCAATGAGCGCTGGCTGATCCTGGCGGAGAGTGATTATGCTCGTCACTCAATGGTCAGGAACGTGGCAGGTTCGTTGTTGGCGCCTTATCTGATCAGCGTGCCTTTCATCATGTTGCTGGTGTGGCTGGCCATACGTGTAGGCCTGTCGCCTCTATCGGATCTTGCTCGTTCAGTAAGCAGACGTTCACCGGATAACTTGACCCGGCTGTCCGATGGCAAAAAAGTGCGAGAGTTGGAGCCAGTGAAGGAGGCCATCAATCAATTATTAGAGCGCCTGGAAGCCGGTATTGAGCGAGAAAAGCGTTTTACTGCGGACGCGGCCCACGAATTGCGAACCCTGCTGATGGTATTGCAATTGCACGTGGAGAATGCGATCTCCTTGCCTGACCCTCAGCAGCGGGAAGCCTCTCTGCAGGCACTGAAGGAGGCGGTGGGGCGGGCTGAGCGCATGCTTGAGCAGCTTTTGGTGCTGGCCCGTCTGGATCCTGCTCTCGGGCCTCCTGAGAAGGGTGGCTGTGTCGACGTATTGAGAGTGGCGAGGGAAACACTGGCGTCCCTGGTGCCGGTGGCGGATCGTCTCCATCAGCAATTGGAGTTGTGTCTGGATACTTCCCTCTGGGTAGCTATTCCCGAGGAGGCGCTGCGATTGGTGTTGCGCAATCTGGTCGATAACGCCTGTCGCTATGCCGATCCTGGTATCGTTGGCGTGAACGCCGAGAAACAGGGCAATCACGTGCGCATAGCGATTTCTGACAGCGGTGAAGGTCTGAGCCAGGATCAGGGGCATCGCTATGGGGAACGTTTCAGCCGCGGTCACTCCGATAAGGATGGCGCGGGTTTGGGGCTGTCTATCGTCACCGGCATCCTGTCGCTCTATGGGGGAAGCCTGTCTTATCGTAAACGGTGTGCGGACTCTCCTGCAGCTGCTATCGTGTTACTCCCTGCCGCTACTGAAATGCCTGGGTTATAGTGGTGGTTCGTCGATCTTGGGAGTGATCATGAGTAACGAAAAATTCAGCGAAAAAATGGGTGACGCCATGCTCGACCCCCGCCATAACCGGATTTGGAAAGGGGTGCTGTGGTTGCTGGGGCTGCTACTGCTGGTGGATGTTCTGCTGAGCTGGTACTGGAGCCAGGAGCCTGATCTGCGTGAATTGCCCAGTCGCGAAAACGTGGTCGCCGGCGAAACCATTGCCCGTGAACTTATCTTCGTTTCTGACACCTTGCTGTCCAAGCCGGGAGGCTATCTCAGTAACGATATCCTGCCCCACCGTCTGTGGATGGATAACATGCCCGCCTGGGAGTACGGCGTACTGGTGCAGGTGCGTGATTTTACCCGGGTGCTACGTCGGGATATGAGTCGCTCCCAGTCCCAGAGTCAGGAAGACCGGGATCTGGCCATTGCCGAGCCCCAATTCAACTTTGATGCACAGAGCTGGGCTATGCCCGCCACGGAAAGTGAATACCGCCGGGGTATCAAGGCGCTGCAAAGCTATCTGGATCGCCTTACCGATGCCAACGAAGGCGACGGCAAATTTTATGCCCGAGCGGATAACCTCAACTACTGGCTCAACGAAGTGCAGAGCCGGCTGGGCTCCCTGAGCCTGAAATTGAGCCAGAGTGTGGGGCGCAGTGAGCTGAATATGGATGTGGGCAGTGCCGAGTCCGTTGCCAAGCCCGGTAATGAAGAAGACTTTGTGAAAACGCCCTGGTTGAAAATCGACGATGCGTTTTATGAAGCACGGGGCGCAACCTGGGCGTTGACCCAGTTGATGCGTGCTGCCGAGGTGGACTTCGCCGAAGTGCTACGGAAAAAGAACGCCACTGTCAGCTTTCGCCAGATGGTACGCGAGCTGGAAGCGACCCAGGAAACCCTGTGGAGTCCGCTGATTCTTAACGGCGATGGATTTGGCATGCTGGCTAACCATTCCCTGGTGATGGCCAATTATGTGTCCCGCGCCAATGCGGCACTGGTGGATCTGCGGAAACTGTTGCAGGAAGGGTGAGAAAGGCAATTGATAATGGATAATTGATAACGTCGCGAGCCAGTCTCTCGGATATCCTGAACGAAAGAGGCCGCGCCCAAGTCATTGGGCGCGGCCTCTTTGCTTTCTGATTATGACTGCGCCTGATCGCGCAGTTATCAATTACCCATTATCAACTATCAATTATTTTACGCCGCATTCTTTTCCTTGGGCTGAGGCAGGCTTGCCCGCCATTTTTCAATCAGCGCGCTGTTGTCATCATCCCAGGGGTGAAAGCCGGGTTTCAGGTAGCTGAACCAGGCTGGGATGATGCTGCTGATCACACCTTTGTAACCGAACCCTTTCCACAGCCCTTTGGCCAGGGTGAGTGGTTTACGGTGAACATTGTCCCGCTTGAGCATCTGCCAGGTGAAGTAGCTGGAGAAGCCGATCAGGTAGGCGGTGCTGGAGAGGAAGAGTCGCTGGCGCTCCAGATAGTTGCCGCTGACATCCGTGTACAAATCGTAGGCTACGGCCTTGTGTTCGGTTTCCTCGATAGCGTGCCACACCCACAGGTCACGGACTGCCGGGTCCATCTTTTGCAGCAACTCCGGGCGGCGCAGGATGGCGTCGGCAAGAATGGCGGTAAAGTGCTCCAGGCCTGCGGTAGCCGCCAGCTGCTGACGTTTGCTCATGTACTTGCGGGCACCGGCCAGCAGCTTGTTGGTGACGGCAAGCGCATGGGCAACGATGTCGTCGTACTTGCCGTCAGCAATCAGGTCGTTGAATGCCTGATGCTCCAGGGAGTGCATGGCCTCCTGGCCAATGAAGCCGGAAATATCCTTCTGGCGATCCTTGTCCTCTACCTTGTCCCGCAGGGCACGAACAGAATCCACAAAGAAACGCTCGCCATCCGGGAAGGTCAGCGACAGGATATTCAACAGATGGGTCAGCACCGGGTCGTTGTCGAACCAGTAGTCATCATGCTGTATGCCGTCGAAGGAAAATCCCATGCGACGCGGGATAATGGGCACAGAAGGGTGTTTCTTTTTTTTCACCAGCTTCAGATTCATCAGTGTCTCCTGGTACAAATGCCATTGATGACATCGTTCAATGACAACTACTATGCTCAGTCTTGCAATCAAGGTCTTGTCGTGGAGGGCCAACAAATGGTGAGTTCGGGCCGTCCCTGGGGAAGTGCCGGGATACCGGGTATTTACGTGGTGCTGCTCTATGACGTGCTGGCGGGCATGGGGCTGGATGCCTCGTCCTTGCTGGCGGGGCTGGGGGTGAGCCGCGACGAGTTACTGGCCCCGGACCGGCGGGTATCCATGTCCCTGGCCCAGACCGTGGCCGAGCGGGGGGTGGCCATGGTTGGCGAGCAGGGGTTGGGCTTCCGCTATGCCCGGGCCATGAGCATCACTCTGCATGGCCCGGTTGGCCTGCTGGCCTTGTCCAGTGCCAGTGCCCAGGATGCCCTGGATGCGGCCTGCCGCTTCCTCGGTCTGCGGGCGCCTTTTCTGGTGATTGACCAGTGTCGTCAGGGCGAATTGGCCCATGTGCAACTTCGCAGTACGGCTTCACTGGGCGTGGCCCATGATTTTGTTATTGAAGCGATGCTGGTGGGGCTGGCGTTCATGATCGAACAGTTGCTGGATGCACCGCCGGAAGGGTTGGAGATCCGCCGCCGGGGAAGTGCACCGGCCTATCTGTCGATACTTAAAAAAGAGGTGGGGGTGCCGGTTCTGTTCGATCAGGATGAGGATGCCCTGGTCTTTCCGCTGGCCGCCCTGGCTGCCCGCCCACGCTTGGCTGATCCGCAGGTGGCGGCGTTGGCAAGGGAGCAGTGTGAGCTGGAGTTCCGTCAGTGGCGTACCGAGGAAGACGGTGTCATGGCAGAGCGTATCCGCAGTGCCTTGCAGGATCGAACGGCGCCGTTGCCGTCCCTGGAGGCCATGGCGGAAAAGCTGTCAGTCTCCCCCCGCACTCTCAAGCGCCATCTGCAACAATCCGGGCTTAGCTATCGACAACTTCAGGATCAGGAGCGTTATCGCCAGGCGCAGCGTCTGCTGGCGAAGCCGGATAACAGCATCAGCGAGGTGGCTTATTCCTTGGGGTACAGTGATGTGGCCAACTTTTCCAAGGCATTCAAGCGCTGGAGTGGGGTCACGCCGCGGGCCTACCGGGAGCAGAGGTAGGAGCAGTTGCAAGTTGAAAGTTTCAAGTTACAACGCGCGATATCGTTAATAGTTACTAAAAACAAAGAGGCCGCGCCCAGAGCATGGGCGCGGCCTCTTTGTTTTCCGATGGAGTCACCGACAGGGCGGTTGCAACTTTCAACTTGAAACTTTCAACTGCCCTTTAGGCTTACCCTTTTTCGTAGGCTTCCACGGATTTCAGGATCTCGGCCTTGGCGGCTTCGGCGCCGTCCCAGCCATCGACCTTCACCCACTTGCCAGCTTCCAGCTCTTTATAGTGCTCGAAGAAGTGCTTGATTTGAGCCAGCAGCAGTTCAGGCAGATCGTTGATGTCTTTCACGTTGTCGTAGATCTTGGTCAGCTTGGTGTGCGGTACCGCCACCAGTTTGGCATCTTTACCGGCTTCGTCGGTCATGTTCAGGATGCCGACCGGACGACAGCGGATCACGGAACCGGGAACCACCGGGTAAGGGGTCACAACCAGCACGTCCAGCGGGTCGCCGTCTTCGGACAGAGTGTTGGGGATGTAGCCATAGTTGGCCGGGTAGAACATGGGGGTTGCCATGAAGCGGTCGACGAATACGGCGTTGCTGTCCTTGTCGATCTCGTACTTGATCGGGTCAGCGTTGGCCGGGATCTCGATGACCACGTAGATGTCTTCCGGAATCTCTTTCCCGGCGGGAACCTTAGCAAAATCCATGATCTATCCTTCTCAAACAGGGTTGGTGGTGGGCGCGGATTATAGCAATGCAGGGCGGTTCCGGCTAATGGCGGAAGGTCGTAGCCTAAGGACTAAGGATAATGGCTTTATGGTCAAGGAGTTAGGGAGCCCATGACGGGCTCCCTGGGGGCTCGGGCAGGCTTATTGGACCTCGCTCCAGCCGGGGTAGTTGCCTTCAAGCAGCCGCACCTTCTTGAAACCGGCGTCCTCCAGCACGGTGGCGGCGGCGCTGGCGCGGCGGCCGGATACGCAGTACAGCACGATTTCCTGCTTACGGTATTGCTTGAGCATATCCAAATGCTGGTCCATCTGTTTGGCCGGCACCATGATGGCGCCGGGAATATGCCCAGCCAGGTATTCGTCCTCATCACGGACATCAATGATGATGGGAGCCTTGTCGGCCTGCATGGCCTGTTTGAGCTCGTTGATGCTGATACTGTCGGCGGCCCATAGCGGCGCGGTGAGGGTGCTCAGTAGTACCAGTAAGCCCAGGCTGAAACGTTTCATCATTCTGACTCCTGTCGGGTTTGCCATTCCTGTAACTCGTCCCACAGCTTTTCCGTATCCCGCACCATGCTGGCAACAGAAGGCTTGGCTGCCCCTTGCTAGGGCGCGGCTGGCACATTCATACACGAACGCCTGTTTTGACAACTCGTCGAGTGTTTTGCTCACGGGTTCTCCTTTTTACTTTTTGACGCTACCACCGCTGTGGTCCCGAGAACAGTGACAGGTGCACGGCAGTGACTTTTGCCGTGTAAACGGCACAATATCCGCCATCTGTGCCGCCTTCTCAATAATCATTGTTTGTGCTTTGGCATCAGGGCAACCCCTACTCTTTCCCAGTTTCCGCCCCGGTCGAGTACACTATCCATCCAAGGTAAACTCGAACCCCAGATTCTGCCATGCCCCATTCCCATCCCATCGGTATCTTCGACTCCGGCATCGGCGGCCTTTCCGTGGCCGCGAAAGTCCGTGAGCTGCTGCCCGCCGACGATATCCTCTATGTGGCCGATTCCCGTCATGCGCCTTATGGTGACAAATCCGATGACTTTATTCTGGAGCGAATGAACACGGTGACGGATTTCCTGCTTGGGCAGGGGGCCAAAGCCGTGGTGGTGGCGTGTAATACGGCTACCACCTCCGCCATTGCGCAGCTACGGAGCACCTGGTCGGTGCCGATTATCGGCGTGGAGCCGGGGGTGAAGCCGGCGGTGCTGGCGACGCGTAGCGGGGTGGTGGGCGTGCTGGCCACGCCCAGAACCTTGCAGACCCATTCCTTCAGCGCTCTGGCGGCGCGGTTTTCCAGTACGGTGAGTATTGCGGTACAGCCCTGTCCGGATCTGGTGGGCCAGATTGAGGCGTTGCGTTTTGATGATGACAGCACTCTGGAACTGCTACATCGCTATATCGCACCGCTGTTGGAGAAGGGGGCAGATACCATTGTGCTGGGCTGCACCCATTACAACTATCTGGCTGGACGCATTGCCCGGGTGGCGGGACCGGATGTTCAAATTGTCAGTACCGAGTCGGCGGTGGCCCGGGAAGTGGTGCGGCGACTGAAGTGTGAGGGGTTGCTGGCGGATGCGGACAGCATCGGCAAAGAAGCGTTTCACACCAGCGGTGAAGTGGCAGTGTTTGGGCGTCAGATAGAATGCTTGTGGGGGGCGGGGAAGGCGGTGTATCCGCTATAAGCATAGACCAGCACATACAAAAACGCCCCGCGATGCGGGGCGTTTTTGTATCCGGGTGGGTTACACCTCGAACGCGTCGTTCAGCTTCTTGGCTACCGGGGCCAGTTTCAGCTTGGCGAATTGCGGCAGGCCGTCCTTGTATGGCGGGTAGGATTCGCCGCCGATCAGCGGGGCCAGATACTCGCGGGCGCCGGGGGTGATGCCAAAGCCATCCTTGGTGATGAATTTGCGCGGCATTTTCTTTTCCACGTTGGCCACTTTCTTCAGCGGCGCTTCACCGATGGTCCAGCTGTATTTCTTGGTTTTCTTGCGCTCGATGGTGGGCATCACCGCGTTTTTACCGGCTACGGCAAATTCCACGGCAGCGCGGCCCACGGCGTAGGCCTGCTCCACGTCGGTGGCGGAGGCAATGTGACGGGCGGCCCGTTGCAGGTAGTCGCTCACTGCCCAGTGGTATTTGTAGCCGAATTCGTCTTTGACCATCTGCGCAATCACCGGGGCCACGCCGCCGAGCTGCTTGTGGCCGAAGGCGTCGGTGTTGCCGGCGTCAGCCAGGAAGGTGCCGTCTTCGTAGCGGGCGCCTTCGGACACCACGATTACACAGTAGCCGACCTTCTCCACGGTGGCCTGTACCTTCTTCATGAAGGCGGCTTTGTCGAAGGCAATTTCCGGGAACAGAATCAGGTGCGGGGCGTCGTCGTTGTCGTCCTTGGCCAGGCCGGCAGCGGCGGCGATCCAGCCGGCGTGGCGGCCCATCACTTCCATGACGAACACCTTGGTGGAGGTGGCGCACATGCTGGCCACGTCCAGGGCCGCCTCGCGGCAGCTCACTGCGGTGTATTTGGCCACGGAGCCGAAGCCCGGGCTCACGTCGGTGAAGGGCAGGTCGTTATCCACGGTCTTGGGCACGTGGATGGCCTGGATCGGGTAGCCCATCTTCTCTGAGAGTTGGGACACTTTCAGGCAGGTGTCGGCGGAGTCACCACCGCCGTTGTAGAAGAAGTAGCCGATGTTGTGGGCCTTGAACACCTCGATCAGACGCTCGTACTCGCGCTGGGAGGTCTTCAGGTCTTTCAGCTTGTAGCGGCAGGAGCCGAAGGCGCCGCCGGGGGTGTGCTTGAGCGCGTCGATGGCGCTTTTGCTTTCTTTGCTGGTGTCGATCAGCTCCTCGGTGAGGGCGCCGATGATGCCGTTACGGCCGGCGTAGACCTTGCCGATCACATCCTTGTTTTCGCGGGCGGCTTCGATCACGCCGGCGGCGGAAGCATTGATGACAGCGGTAACACCGCCGGACTGAGCATAGAAAGCGTTTTTACGCGCCATGAGAGACCCCTTGATTCAATTTTCGTGCATTCTAGCGAAGGCGCCCATGAAACACACCCGGTGTTGTCGGACGAAAGGAAACAGCTGCTAGCTTCGAGCTTCTAGCTACAAGCGCACGTTTCAGCTCGTAGCTTATAGCTCGCGGCTAGTAGCTACTTCTCCCCGGCTCTGGAACAATAGCCCGCCGGAGGATCCATGACTGCATTGATGACTTTGTTCTGGCGGCTGGCCATATTTCGTGCCGGCCCCGAAAACGCTCCTTACTCGTCCAGCCTGCTGGGGCTGGTGTTGCTGGGCTGGTGTGCCCTGCAACTGCTGGTTGGCAGCTTGCAGACGGCGCTGCCGGTACTGGTGCTGCTAAGCAGCCAGCTCACCTCGATGACGGTGATTCTGGTCGGCATCTTTGTGCTGTTGGGGTTCAAGGGGCTGCAGAGCCGTTGGCTGCAGACCGCCCTGTCGCTGGTGGGCATCGATGTGGTGCTGACCCTGGTGACTCTGCCACTGCTGGCGATCAATGCGGGTGCGGAGCAGTCCCTGGGCTGGATCGAGGGGCTGTATCTGGTGCTGGTGAGCTGGCAGCTGGCAGCGCAGAGTTTTGTCTACCACCGAGCCATGAATGTGGGGCCGTTTCTGGGCCTGGGTATTGCCCTGACCCTGCTGGTGGCTGGCTATGCGGCGGTGGTGATGCTGGTGCCGGAAGTGGTGACGGTGACTCGCTGACCTGCCTCGATCACATGAATACACACCGAGGTCAGGCTGTTTGTCGTGACCTTGGACATTGCCAACATCGCCACCTTCCGTGTCTCCTGCCTGGTTATTCGCCGGTCGGTTCTTCAAGCCGGTCCAAGGCTGCGACCCGTCGCTGTTCGGTTTCAGCGAACAATCTGGCACGCAATTGCTCGAGCTGTTGCTGCTGGTCGTTGCCAGCCAGGCCGGATGTCAGAATTTGATCCCGCTGTGTCGCATAATCCTGATAGCGCTGTTGCCATTGCTGCCGTTCTCTGGCCAGAGACTGTAAGCGCAGCGCGGCCTCATCACCAAAGGTTTGCTGATGGTAGGCGAACCGGTCTGTGCTGCTTCCCCCTGTTTCCTTGATGGATCGCTCTGTGTCTTGCAGACGCTGAAGGGCTTGCTGTTGCCGGTACTGATCTGCCAAGTGGGCCGGCTGTGATGCATGCAGAGTCTGCATAGCTTGCTCCTTTTCCGCATTGCTCATATCACCGGTGAGGATGGCATGTCGCTGCAGGCTGAAATTGTCATAGCGATCTTCGTCGGCGAACAGGGCTGCGGCATCGGCGCCGAATAGCTCTTCACGCAATTGTCGGCGCTGGTTCAGCTTGTCGGTGATGTCGCTTGCGGTGCTGGCGGCAAAGTCGCCGCTGGCAAATCGCTGGCGGTAATCGTTGTAGCGACCCAGTAACGCGAGCAGATCACTGGCGGCACGGGGGCTGGCGTTCTCTTCAGCCCATTGCCGGATCAGATGGCGTATCTGCTCATCCGTCAGCTCCCCGCTCAGCGACAGGAAGTACTCGAGAATGGCCCGGGTACCGCTGTTCACGACCAGTTGCCCCTCGCCGTCCATGACCAGATCGGCAGGCACTGTGGTGCCGGCCAGGGAGGTGTTGGCCAGAGCCAGGGTGACCGGGCGTGAAGGCAGGGGTGTAGTGGGTCTATCAGTGCGGGCAGCTTGTGAGGGGGTGTCAGCCGCCGGGCGGGCTTCCCCATGCGCGGAGGCAGGCATCTGTTGCAGCCCCCAGAAACCTGCAGCGGCCAATAACCCGACAGAGGCCAGCAGGGTGAGATGGTGTTTCATAACGACTCTCCTGTTCCGGTTGGCCCGCAGGGCACCAGGCCCTGCGGGTCGGTTTTACAGGCCCGCGTTTCTGAGCCGGTTGGCGTGGTTGCGGTAGAGCGTCTTGGGGTCGGTTTCCCAGCCCATCAGACCAAACAGGTGGCGAATGGCATCCGCATGGTTGTGGCGGTAGTCGTGGCGGATGGGTTTGCCCAGGTACATGCCACACAGGGGCAGGATGCCGTCATGTTTGACACCTGAGGGGAAGGCAAACCGGGTGACGGTGACCATAATGCTATCGAACGGGTCGAGCAGGTTGGTGTGGACACCGGTGCCACCCCAAGACCAGTAGCGCACGCCGTTGACGCTATGTTGCCCGCTGGTGCCACAGGCATCGGTGGGCAGCGCCTGGGGGTAACGCTGGTTGAATTCGGCCATGCCTGCGGTGGTGGAGGCGGCCAGCACGGTACTGGCGGACTGGTTGTCCGGGTTGGGCCCGCCGGAGGAAAATTCCCATAGCGCCCCGAAAGCGCCGGCGATGCTGTCAGCCAGGTCTTCACCAATACCGCCTTCCGGTGTCAGGCCGCGAACCACATCGGCCAGGGCGGTGCCGCGGTTCTCACCGTGCACGGAGGTAACCGATGCCACCAGATCCGGCCGTACCGCCGCCACGTAGCGGGAAGTAGGGGCGCCCTGGGAGTGGGCGATCAGGTTCACTTTGTCGGCGCCGGTGACCGCCAGGTAGTTTTCGATCTGGACGATCAGCTCCTCGCCGCGGTATTCATTGCTTTGCAGGGCGCTGACGTTGCTTTCGTACACCTGGGCGCCATAGTCGCGCAGGTTGTCGGCTATGCCGTAGAAGTAGTCCACACCGAGGATGTCATCGAAGGCGATGATGCCGCCGACCAGCACGATCGGATAGCGGGTGTCGGCGTAGCTTGTGTCCTTGCCGAATGGCCACCAGGCGTGGGCCTGGGAGGTAGTAGCGAGCAGAGTCAGGGCTGCCAGCAGCCCGCGTAGTCGGATCGACATGGTTGTTCTCCTGTCTTGTTATTTGTAGGCCTTTCTCGGCCTTCATTGACAGCCGGCGCCAGGGCTGGGTGTTTTGTCGACGATTGGACTATAAGCAGGTTGGGTGGTAGTAACTTGTAGGAATTGGTGCCTCGTTTTGTCATAAACAGAAAAACTGTGATCCCGCTCGCGATTCTGTCGCGTGCTTGACGACTCGGAAAAAAACAACAATGACCTTGTCAGCGAAACCCGGTTTGCCTGCGTCTACGCTGTATCTGTGGCGGCAGCGAACGCTTTATCTGGGCCGGATTGAACGCCTGTCATCACACTCTCAGGGAGCGCATACGCTGCTGTTCGGGCTGGATGATGTGATTCCGCTGACGGTAGAGGGGCAGACCTTATCCGCGCGCTCCTACCTGATTCCGGCAGGGGCACTGTTCTCGGCGGAGTCGCTGGGTAAGCGTATCGCCTGCTGTTTTCTGGACCCGTTGGGCAAGGACCTGCTGTTTCATGCGCCGACGATGACCGCAGAGAAATGTGGCGTTTATCGGGATTCCATCCGGGAAGTCGATCAACTGGCAATGTTGCGGACTCTCCACGACGGTGCCACTGAAGCTGCCGAGGCCTATGCCCGACTGCGGGGGCTGGTCTTCCCCGGCGATAACGAGCCGGTGGCCGGTTTTGAACCGGATGCCAGGATTGCCCAGGTGGTTGAATTGATCCGCGCCGACCCGGCGGACAACCTGTCCAATGAGGCGCTGGCAGAACAGGTGGGGCTGTCCGGGGATCGTTTGCAGCGGCTGTTCAAGCAGACCACCGGTATCCCTATCCGCCGCTATCGTCTCTGGCACCGGCTGTTCGTCACCTCATCAATGATGGCCATGGGCAGCACGCTGACGGATGCGGCTTTGGCGGCAGGGTTTTCCGACTCCTCTCATCTGACCCATGTATTCAAGAGCATGCTCGGCATGAGCCCCTCGGCGGTGCTGCGCCGCTCCCGACAGGTGCGGATTCTGGTGGGAGGGGATCACTGATCCCTTCACCTGAAGGCCCCTTGCCGTTAAGGTGCAGGGATTCTTTTCATCGGTTTATTCCCATGCATATCCATATCCTCGGCATCTGCGGCACCTTCATGGGGTCATTGGCACAGCTGGCCAAGGCCCAGGGCCATCGTGTTACCGGTAGTGACCAAAACGTCTATCCGCCCATGAGCGACCAGCTGGAAGCGGCGGGCATCGAACTGACCCAGGGTTATGATCCTGCGCAGCTGGAACCGGCCCCGGACCTGGTGGTGGTCGGCAATGCCCTGAGCCGAGGAAATCCAGCCGTGGAAGCCGTGCTGGATCGGGGCTTGCCCTATACCTCCGGCGCCCAGCTGCTGGAGGATGTGATTTTGCCCGGTCGTTGGGTGCTGGCGGTGGCCGGCACCCACGGCAAGACCACCACCAGCTCCATGCTGGCGTGGATTCTGGAGCACGCCGGGCTCAACCCCGGCTACCTGATTGGTGGTGTGCCCGGCAATTTTGGGGTGTCTGCACGCCTCGGTGAGACGCCGTTTTTTGTGGTGGAAGCGGACGAATACGACACTGCCTTCTTTGACAAACGCAGCAAGTTTGTTCATTACCGCCCGCGCACCGTCATTCTCAATAACCTGGAATTCGATCACGCGGATATCTTTGCCGACCTGGCCGCTATCCAGACCCAGTTCCATCACTTGATTCGTACCGTGCCCGCCACCGGGCGGCTGATTCTTCCGCACGGTGAAACGGCCCTGGAAGAGACGCTGGAGAAAGGCTGCTGGAGCGAGATTGAACGCTTCGGCGAAAACGAGACCCTGGGTTATCGCCTGGATAACGCGGACGGGTCCGTCTTTACCGTTCTGGAAAATGGTGAACCGGTGGCCCAGGTACGTTGGGACCAGACCGGCCAGCACAGTGTGAACAATGGCATGGCTGCATTGCTGGCGGCCCGCCATGTGGGAGTCACCCTGGCGGATGCTGCTGCCGCCCTGTGCGAATTCCTGGGCGTGAAACGGCGTATGGAATTGCGTGGGGAAGTGGATGGTGTGCGAGTGTACGACGACTTTGCCCATCACCCCACGGCGATTGCCACCACCCTGGATGGCCTGCGCCGCAAGGTGGGAGACGGGAAGATTCTCGCGGTGATCGAGCCCCGTTCCAACACCATGCGCATGGGCAGCCACAAGGAAGCGCTGGCGGCCAGCACCGGGGCGGCGGATGAGGTAATCTGGTATCAGCCGCCGGGGCTGGACTGGTCTCTCGACCCGGTGGTTAGCGAATCGCCGGTACCGGCATCGGTGAGCAATGACATTGACGACATCATTGCCCGGGTGGTGGCACGCAAAGGCAAACCACTGAGCGTGGTGGTGATGAGTAACGGTGGCTTTGGCGGCATTCATCAGAAATTGCTGGATGCGCTGCAAGCATAAGCCCCTTACCGCATGTTATTCCTGAGGGTTCGTTGGAGCCTTGCTCGCAAGGCGAATTCTCTCAGGGGCCGGGCCTTTCGCTTTGCAAGCAAAGCTCCAACGGTGGCCGGCTTTACGGTTAGCTTGGTGTTCGGCGTGAATCAACACGGGAGGTTGTCATGTTCTGGTCCGTATTTTGGGCATCGGTGCATTACCTCGGCATTCTGATGCTGTTTGGTTTTTTATACGGGGAACTCCTGTTGTGGCGAACCGGCATCAACGAACGCAATATTCGTACTCTTCTGTGGCTGGATATCGGCTATGGTCTCTCGGCGCTGGCTGTGCTGGTGAGTGGTATTGCGCGGGCCGGGTGGACGGAAAAAGGCTGGGATTTTTACCTCTCCAGCCCCTGGTTTCATGGCAAGGTAACCCTGTTTATTCTGATCGCGCTGTTGAGTCTGTATCCCACCAAGGTCCTGTTGGGCTGGCGGAAAACCGTTAAGGCCGGACATGTCCCCGAGATTGATGCCACGCTGCAACGCAATCTGCGCGGTGTGTTGGTCGCTGAACTCCACCTGGTGGTACTGATGCCAATTCTCGCGGCGTTGATGGCCCGTGGTGTAGGAATGGGTGTATGAGCAAACGAATAACCCTGGCTTTTACCGGCGCCTCAGGAGCGCCCTATGGATTGCGCCTGTTGCAGTGCCTGCTGCAAGCGGATTGCGAAGTGTTCGTGATTCTGTCCAAGGCGGCGCGGGTGGTGATCGGCATGGAAACCGAGCTGAAGCTGCCGGCCGGCACCGGTAAGGCCGAACAGGCCCTGCGTGACTGGGTGCAGACTGACCGTGGCACCCTGGTAGTGTGTGGGCTGGAGCAGTGGACCTCTCCGGTGGCCTCCGGCAGTGGTGCGCCTGCCGCCATGGTGGTGTGCCCGTGCTCCACCGGCACCCTGTCCTCCATCGCCTGTGGCGCCAGTGACAATCTGATCGAACGGGCGGCGGACGTGGCCATCAAGGAAGGCCGCAAGCTGATTCTGGTGCCCCGGGAAGCGCCGTTCTCTCCCCTCCATCTGGAAAACATGCTCAAGCTGTCTCGCCTGGGCGTCACCATCATGCCGGCGGCGCCGGGCTTCTATCACCAGCCGCAGACGGTAGGGGATCTGGTGGACTTCATTGTCGCCCGGTTACTGGATCATCTGGGGGTAGAACAGACGCTGGTGAAGCGCTGGGGGGAATGAGTTCCTCACTCTACAAAGCCACACAAGCAGCTACTCGCTTTCATTTCTACGAAGCCCCGTAGGAGCGCCGCTTGAGGCGCGAACCTAGCGAAGCAAGGAAATCGCCCGCCGGGCGATCAGGTTTATCCGGGTCTGACAGGCTTCTGATCGAATAGCGGATAGGGCTTGTTTCTGCTGCCTCGCTGTCGCTCGGTTCGCGCCTCAAGCGGCGCTCCTACGGGGCTTCGTTTCAATGCACCAGAAGGTGCCCCACCAACCCCAACGCAAAACCAGCTACCGCTCCCTGGGCGGGAGCCCAGTGTTTTTTCAGAGGCACCTGTGGGGCGATGTCCTGGAACACCAGGTAGAGAATGCCGCCGCTGGCAAACAGCATGATACCGCCCAGAATCAGGGGATTGTTCACCAGTACCAGAAAGCCGAGGGCGGCGCTGGCCGGGCCGAGCAGGGCCAGGGCGGCGAACGCCAGGATGATTTTGGTGGAGGACAGGGTGTTGCCTTTGCTGTTGCGGATTTCCCGGTAGGCGTTAAAGCCTTCTGGCAGGTTCTGCATGCCGATCAGGAATGCCAGCAGGTAGGCCTGGCCGCCACCCACCGCCAGTGCTGCCCCCAGGGCGATGGCTTCAGGAACAAAGTCCAGCAGCATGGCCAGCAGCTGGGACATGGCGCCGCCATGGGCGGCCAGGGCCCGATCCACCACCATGAAGGCAATGCCGCCGCCCACAAACAGCAGGGTGGCGGACAAGGGGGTATGGTGCTGGGCGCCTTCCGGCACCAGCACCAGCGCTACCGCAGCCAGCAGGGCGCCGCCGCCGAAGGCGATAACCGTATGGCGGACTTCCTGCTCCAGCCAGCCCCGTGCGATGTGTTGTTTGACGCCGATAAGGGCGCCGGCGGCCATGCTCAGGCCAGCGGCCAGGCTGAGCAGTAGGGCGAGGGTTAGTGCACTCATATTGGTATCCTTGGCAGAAACGGAGCCGACAACGCTCTAGCCGTTTTTACCTAAACCTATCGCTCCATTACGGGCGAGGGTTGAAAATACGGTCTGACAGGAGAAGGATCAAGTGCTGCCCAAGTTATAGTCCACCGGCAGGGTAAACCGGATTGGAGGGGCAAGACTCGAGGGTGGCTTGTCGAAACGAAGGCGTGAGATCAATTCCTTCGTGGCACGGTCTAGGATACGACTACCGGAGCTTTCCTCCAAGGTCACGTTCTCCGCGCGACCAGAGGCGTTGACCCAAAATGAGACATTTACGGTCCCTTGCTGGCGTCGCATCCTCGCGCGATGCGGGTACTGCTTGTTGTAGACGATGGTGTTTCGCACCTTTGCCTTATATTTAAGCAGGTCGCTTTCATCGTCTCCGGATTGATGCACCCCTTCGCCCGGGTCTCCGGCCATGCCCTTGGCGCCCACTTGCTGCGTCTGGCTGGCAGCGGCCTGCTCACTCTCGGCGTCTTCCTGGGTGTCCTGTTCCTCTACGACGTCACTCTTGGCCACTACAGGCTCAGGCTCGGGTTCCGGTTTCGGCTCCGGTTTGGGTTTCGCCACCGGTTTCGGTTTTGGCTTCACCTTGGGCTTGGGTTTCGGCTCGGGTTTCGGGGCCGGTTCCGGTTTCGCCGGTGCGGGCGGCGCAGCAGGCTTTTCCGCTGGCGGCGCAGACAGGTTCACTACCATTTCGGTGACGCCGGGTTTGCTCGGGCGTCCGCCGGCCAGGGTCAGTGCACCTACGGTGACCAGTACGCTGGCATGAATCAGGGCAGAGGCGACCCAGGCAAACAGGGTACGGGATGTCATTGGTCACCCCCGTCGTTGCGGGTCACCAGGCGTACCTGTTCCACGCCCAGGCCTTGCAGGATTTCCAGACGCTCGCGCAGGGTGGTCATGGTGACACCGGCGTCCGCCAACAGGCGCACTTCCGCACCTTCCGGGCGTTCGCTCAGATAGTCTTGCAGTGTCGCTTCAGTGAGCGCGGTATCGTTGTCCTCGGCAAACCACTGACCATCCTGCTGCAACACCAGCAGTAGCTTGTCACGGGCTTCGGGGCCATTGGCGCTCTGGCTCAGTGGGGTATCCACGGACACGGAGGGGCTTTTGGCCAGCTGGCCGGCCAGCATGAAGAAGATCAACAGCAGAAACACCACATTGATCAGCGGTAACACCGGTTCCAGCGGCGGGCGACGGGAAGAGGTTTCCATGATCATCACGGCAACAGCTCCAGTTGTACATCCTTGACGCCGGCGGCCTTGATGGCGTCCACGGCGGCAAGGGCCTGCTGCAGGGTGGCATCGGCGCTGACCGTGACCCACACCTTGCTCTTCTGGGTGTCGAGTCGATCGGCTACCGCATCAGGGGTAAAGCTGACACCGTTCAGGTTCAGGTCACCGTCGGCTTCCACTTCGATCACCAGCCACTTGTCATCGGGTTTGTTGATGCTGTCTGCGGGCTGCACGTTGACGGGCAGGTCGTAGAACTGCCCGAAGCGGGTGGCCAGCATAAAGAACACCAACAGAATAAATACTACATCAATCAGTGGCGTCAGGCTTATGAAGGGTGTGCGGTGACGCTCCGGTTCAATATGCATGCGCCACCGATGGGTCGCGGTCCTCTTCCAGGGGTTCGGATTCCGCGTGGTTGTTGCGCAGGACTTTCAGTCGGGACAGACGGTCCTGCATCTTTTCCCGGCACAGCTCCAGACTGCGATCCGCCCAGTGGAAGGCGGCCAGGGTGGGAATGGCCACGGTCAGGCCGGCAGCGGTGGTCAGCAGGGCTTCCCAGATACCGCCAGAGAGGATGGAGGGGTCGACCTGGGAGCCGGCGGTTTCCAGGGCCTGGAAGGCGCCGATCATGCCGAATACGGTACCCAGCAGGCCGAGCAGGGGCGCTACGGCGCTGATCACTTCGAGGATGCGCAGGCCGCCGCGCAGGTTGTCCAGAGAGCTGCGAGCCAGGCGCAGGCTTTCTTCTTGCCAGGCGGCTTCTTCCAGCTTGCTGTTCTGCCAGCATTGCCATACCACCTGGTCGATGGGGCTGGTCAGTTTGCCGGGTTTGCCGGGCTGCTGACCCTTGGCCAGGGCGTCCAGCAGGCGGTCTGCCTGGCGAGCGATGCCCGGGCGAACGCGGGCGAACTGCAGGATCTTGGAGATCAGGGTGGCCAGGGCAATCACGGACATGAAGGCGAGGACCCACATGGTGGCGCCACCGCTGACAAACCAGTCGGGCAGGTGCAGGGAAATCGGGGGCATGCAAACACTCCTGCTGCGGGCGAATCAATTGAAGGCCCGGTCATTAATACAAAAAGCGTGCGTAGAGTCTGGCACGCGGTTGTGGCATCTCGGTGACTGAGAAAGGAACCGGGAAACACAGACTTGTGGCCCTCAGCGCGAAGGCCCGAATTCGGTTCGCAATGATAGGTTCATAGGCGCCTTAATGCAAGTCATTCCTATTTGCAGTCTATTCACGGTAATGGCCTGACGTACCAGGGAATAGTGATTTTTCGTTACTGGGGATAAGGGTAATTAGCTGCTGGCAAGGGCATAGAGGGAGGTTTTGGGGCGGCAGAGTTGTAGTAGCCGTTTTGGGAGAATCATGAAATGCAGAGGGCGCCGAAGCGCCCTCACAGGCTTACTTGAGCAGCAAGCGATAGTTCATGTTGGATTCGATGCGATTACCGCTCTGATCCAGTTGCTCAATAGCGTTGACGGCATCCTTGATGTACTGGCGATCGGCATCCGGGTCGTCAGGATTGATCGTGTAGACGTCGTATTCCATGTTGCCTTGCAGACGCTTTTCGGACTCCCAGCTGCCTCGTTCGGAAGCGCTCAGCTCCACCTTGGATCCGCTCAGGTATTCTTCGCGCAGCTCAAAGCGGGAGGGATTGTCGTACTGATCCCGGTACAGCGTCAGAGTGGTGCGGATACCTGAGCAGTCTGCGCAGGGCAGCATGCCGCTGTAGGTGATTTTCTGGGCAGTAGGATTAATGGGTTCTTCCGGTTGCTGGCTCTGGCAGCCGGTAACGAGGATGGCACTGCCCAATACGGCGGCGGCGAGATAGGTTTTCATGTCGTTTACTCCCTGACAGCTCCTGTAAAGATACTGCTTAGAATAAATATTTTGTGTTTGGTTCGCCGTTTTAACAGTTTTTGATGATTCTATCGTGTGTTTGCGCGTTGTTCTGTAGACAGGAAGCTTTCCGCAGTAGCCACTGTGGAGAGACTGTGGCGGGCGTCGATGCGACGAAAAACCCACTGCATGATGGAAAGAAAGAAAACAAACACGATCAGGAAATAAAGAAGAATCATGTCTCATCCACCCTGTTTTTGTTGTGCGAACAGGCTAGGGCTGGATACGGGTTTCAACCAGCAACACTTTGTTATCAGTTGTTGGTTTACTGTTATCGGTGGCCGGCGACAGCGTGAAAGATCACCGATACCGGCAGCTTTTGTTGCGGGTCCAGAGGCTCTTCCAGGCTGACCTGGTAGCCCAGACGTTGAAACAGGGCGAGCCAGTTTTCCAGGTTACGAAAATACCAGGGTGGGGCTGCACCGAAATCGCTCCCGGAACTCGGCCAGCGGGTTTCCCGCCAGCCACTCCGGTAATCCCCGTCACAGGCCATCAACGGATGCAGGGTTTGCACCAGCAGCATCCCGCTGGGGGTCAGTCGTGTCTGCAGGGTGGCGAGCAACTGCTCCACGGATTGCTCGCCAAACAGGGAAAAATTGCAGACGGCCAGATCGAAGGACTCGGCGAGGTCGGTGTCCAGTTCGCTGAATGACAGGCAGCGGTAATCCCCCTCCGGATGCTGCTGGCGGGCGCTGTCCACCAGGGAGGGGATGGCATCGATGCCGGTGGTGTGAATGCCCCGGGCAGCCAGGCGGCGGCAAAGCCAGCCTTCGCCACAACCCACATCCAGAACCCGGCCTGCCTGCCGGGCGATGATGGCCCGTTCAATGGCCGGGTCGCTGGTGCGGCGGCTGGCAATGCCCTGTTCCTGTATCAGGCGTATCCAGGGCATGGCATTGTCATGCCAGCTGGCAAGGATGCGTTGTTCCGGTGTCATGGTGCCTGTTAACGCATGGGCGTCAGCGGGCCCGCCCGTTCCACGGCCCGCTGGTAGGCCGGGCGCGCCTCCATCTGTTGCAGAAAACGCTGGATGGCTGGTAGTTGACTCAGGTCTGCGCGGGCGGAGGCCGCCTGCAGTGGGAAGCTCATGATGATATCCGCTGCGCTGGGGGTGTCACCGGTAAACCAGCTGTGGGTGCCCAGGTGTGCTTCGATAACGGCAAGCTGGTTTTCCAGTTGCGGGTCGATGAAGGTGCCGATGACCTTGCCGCTGATGCCCTTGGCAACCGGGCGGGCGATAAAGGGCATGGGTGATTTGGGAATCCGGCTGAATACCAGCTTCATCACCAGCAGGGGCATCAGCGAGCCTTCTGCGTAGTGTAGCCAGTAGCGTTCCTGCACCCAGCGTGGGTCGTCGGCGCTGATTTTCCAGCTGTCGTTGCCGTATCGCTGTATCAGATATTCGATGATGGCGCCGGACTCAGGCACGGTGATGTCACCGTCGGTGATTACCGGGGATTTACCCAGTGGGTGCACTTGTTTGAGTTCCGGCGGAGCCAGCATGGTTTTGCTGTCGCGGGCGTAGTGGCGAATCTCGTAGTCCAGCCCCAGTTCTTCGAGTAGCCAGACGATACGCAGGGAGCGGGAATTTTCCAGGTGGTGAAGGGTAATCATGGGCTGCCTCGCAAATACGATGTTGCCGGGCAGCATAGCAGACTTGGTGTGACAGGAATGCCTGACGCCAGGGGGTCGACACAGGGCAAAGACAGCAGGAAGTAAGCTTGACGGCAAAAGACGCCTTGACACTGATTTGCGTCAGGCGTCAGTGTCCGGCCGTATCGATACTGGGTGGGCGTGCTGCCAGATGCACCTGTTCGATCACCGAGTCGAGGATGGTTTCCGTGCGCCAGGCCTGGCTGTGGTTGACCATGGCCACCACCGCCCAGGTGGTGTTGTTTTCGTCACGGGTGAAGCCGGCAATGGAGCGAACATCCCTGAGCGATCCGGTTTTGATATGGCCCATGCCGGCCATCCCCGCTTTGCCCAGCCGGCGGCGCATGGTGCCATCCATGGCCACCAGCGGCAGGGACGCAATCAGCTCGGCGGCGAAGCGGCTTTCCCAGGCTTGCTGCAACAGACTGGCCATCTGTCGTGCGGAAATGCGCTCTATCCGGGACAGCCCGGAACCGTTTTCGAAAACGATACCCTGGCTCAGTATGCCCTTGGTTTCCAGCCATTCCCGGATGGTTCTTTCCGCTGCGGCCAGGTCGTCCCGATCGCCGGGTTGACGGTATTTGGCGCCCAGGCTGAGGAACAACTGGCGCACCATCACGTTATTGCTCCACTTGTTGATGTCGCGAACCATCGTCACCAGATCCCGCGAGGAGGTGGTGGCCAGCAGCTCGGTATCGACATCACGGGGCCGCAGGCCCTGGCGGATCTGGCCGGTGAGGGTGCCGCCCAGTTGCTGCCAGAGGCCGGTGAGCAGGGCGCCGGTGTAGTCACCCTGCTCCATCACCGACAGGTAGCTGCTGGTGGAGCAGCCCTTGGGCAAGACGCCAGTGAGCGTGATGCGGGTATGGCCACTATCGGTCAGCGTCGGCTCGTAGTCGAACTGGTAGCGTCGTGGGCAGTGACCATAGTCTTTGAAGACCATACGGTTATCGATCTCCACGCCGTTGAGGGTGGGCTCGGTCCAGGTATGGATGCCCCTTGCATCAGCGCGAGTACGAATGCGCAATACGTTCAGGTTGGTGAGCAGGGCATGGGGCTTAACCAGAAAGGGGGCGTTGGGGTTGTCGCCATCGTCATCGAAATCGGGGATGCCGTTGGGTAGATTGAAGGCGCTGGCATCCAGTACCAGGTCACCCTGGATATGGGCGATGCCCATGGCGCGCAACTCGCGCATCAGCAGCCAGAGACGCTCTTCAGTCAGTTTCGGGTCGCCACTGCCAACAAAGTAGAGGTTGCCGTGCAAGGTGCTGTCACTGATCGTGCCATCTGTGTACAGGCGGGTATGCCACTGGTAGGTAGGGCCAAGCAGTTCTAGCGCCGCATAGGTGGTCACTACCTTCATGATCGAGCCGGGATTGAAGGGCATATCCGCATTCAGGAAGCGGGCGTCCCCGGGGCCGTTCAAGGGGATGGCGGTGACTGCCAGATGCTCGTCTGCCAGTTTCAGGTTTCTGGCGGCCTCCAGTACCGGTGCCAGCAAGGGCGTAGGGGCACCGGCATGGACCGGTGTGGCGGCCACGGCGCCAAGCAGGACGAGGCATGACAGGGCGGGGAATAACTGGAAAAAGCGCGCCCTGAAGGGAACTGGGTGAGACATTAGCGGACCTGGCCACGGAATGGCAGAAAGTAGAACAACTCGACTGGGCCTAGACTAAACCAAAGCCGGTGCCGGGTCAGCGGGGGGAGTGGCGATGAAATGTAAATTTCATCGCCGGTTGCGTACTCATGATGGTGAGAGATCAGTCGGGTTTATGCATGCCGACATCAATACCCTTGTGTTGCAGGTCCGCATGGTAGGAGCTGCGCACCATGGGGCCGGATGCCACGGAGCGAAAACCCAGCTCGTTGGCGACACGGGCGTAGTCGCGGAATTCGTCCGGGTGGACAAAACGGTCCACCGGGGCATGGTGTTTGCTGGGCTGCAGGTACTGGCCGATGGTCAGCATGTCCACATCGTGGGCACGCAGGTCCTTGATGGTGTTGATGACCTGCTCGTAGGTCTCGCCCAGGCCCACCATGATGCCGCTCTTGGTGCTCACGTCCGGACGGCGGGCCTTGTAGCGTTGCAGCAGGTCCAGCGAGTGTTGATAGCGGGCGCCGGGGCGAATGTGTTTGTACAGCTCCGGGACGGTCTCGATGTTGTGGTTGAACACATCCGGGGCTGTTTCCACCAGAATATCCACCGCGGTATCCAGGCAGGGACGGAAATCCGGGGTGAGGATTTCGATCTTGGTCTGCGGGGTGCGGGAGCGAACCTGGCGAATGCATTCGGCAAAGTGCTCGGCGCCACCGTCGGCCAGATCATCCCGGTCTACGGAGGTGATCACCACATACTTGAGGCCCAGGTTGTCCACGGATTCTGCCAGGTGCAGCGGCTCTTCCGGGTCCAGCGTGTTGGGGCGGCCGAAGCCCACATCACAGAACGCGCAGCGACGGGTGCAGATGTCACCCATGATCATGAAGGTGGCGGTGCCGCCACCGAAACACTCTGGCAGATTGGGGCAGGCGGCTTCCTCGCAGACCGTATGCAGCTTCTGCTCGCGCAGCATCGACTTGATGCGCTGGATTTCGCCGTTGGCGGGAACGCGTACGCGAATCCAGTCCGGTTTACGCTGGTAGCCGGTCTCTTCGTTGACCATGGGAATGGTGCGTACCTTGTCCGCGCCACGCAGCTTGTCGCCGATCTGAACCTTGCGCTTGGCCTGTGCCTGCTCGCTCATGGGGTGTCCGTTACTGTCAGGGTGCCGGGCTGTGTTGGGCCGGCGGAAATTCGGAGATGTCATTGTACCAGTCGGGCGCGGGCGCTGTCCGTGGCATCAGGCCCAGACGTTTGGCTAATAACGTCACCAGTTGCTGCTCCATGGTCTGGCGATCCAGCACCACGCCTTGCTCGCTGAGGGTGGTCATGGGTTGGCCCACATGGCCGCAGGGGTTGATACGCTGCCAGGGTGACAGGTCCATGTCCCGGTTGATGGCCAGGCCATGGTAGCTGGCTCCCCGACGGATGCGCAGTCCCAGAGAGGCGATCTTGGCACCGTTTACGTAGACACCGGGTGCATCGTCCCGGTTCGCGGCGTCGATGCCGTGGCTGTCCAGAAAATCGATGATGCCCTGTTCGATGGCGCTGACCAGCCCGCGACTACCGAGCCCCAGGCGTTTGATGTCCAGCATCAGGTAGATCACCGTCTGCCCGGGGCCATGGTAGGTCACCTGTCCGCCACGGTCGCTGTTGACCACCGGGATCTCCCCGGCATTGAGCACATGCTCCGGCTTGCCGGCCTGGCCCAGGGTGAACACCGGAGGGTGTTCCAGCACCCAGAGTTCGTCAGCAGTGTCGACGGTACGGCCATCGGTCAGCGTGCGCATGGCCTGCCAGCAGGGGGTGTAATCCACCCGGGGGAAATAGCGAATCAAGGCGTCGTTCATGGGAGGAGTATAAAGGCAGCTACAAGCTACAAGCTACAAGCTACGCTCATTGGATTGGGAGGGTCCGGAAAGTTCCTCGTGCTTCGTCATTTCTACGAAGCCACTGTAGGAGCGGAGCTCTCTGTGCCCTGCGGGTATGAGCCGCGAACCGCGCTTGCGCGGATATCGCTCGTAGAGCGATCAGGAATCTCAGAGCTTTACGGGTTTCAGAAAAGAATGTAGTAACCCGTGTCTTTGTCGCCTCGCTACGCTCGGTTCGTCCCTCAAGAGGAACTCCTACAGATAGGCCCTCAGCCAGGCAGCCCGGGGTCTGTGGGAATATGAGGCACAGGAACTTCTTCGCGTTGCAGCTTGTCGCTTGCAACTAACATAAAAAAAGCCCGGCAAAGCCGGGCTTAAGGCAGACCCCTTACGGGGTAACAACGATCGAACCAGAATAACTAGCCTATATCAGGCGATTCCCTGTCCTCTGGTTTACCAGATGCAGATTCAGTTCCTGAACGCTGATGCCGAACTCGATACCGTCCTGGTCCTGCTCGCGGAGTTTGATGGTTTCAAAGGCGTCGAAATGAACGGGGGTGCCATGCACGCTTTGCTGGATATGCGGGCTGCGCGGCATGGCCGGAATAATGTCCGCAGAATTAGGCGTGGTGGAGGTATGGACAACCTGGGAGGTGTGGCTCGGTAGATCAGCTGCGACCAAAATAAGCAAGCAACTGCACAAGCACAGCAAGGTCAGCATTTTCATTTTTGTGATCCCGTTACGTTCTTCTTATAAGAATCACGATACGGGCACGCAGGTGCCAAACCAATGGTGGCTTGGTGAGGCTTGCGTGTCGGGCTGTGACCGAGGGTTAATTTGTGTAATGAGGACGATCGCGAGGCACAGGTGAAAAGGAGCGAGAAGTGAACAGCGGGTGACAGATAAGGTCCACATGGCTGGCTCTCGCTCTTTTCGGTCTTGGCAACGTTTGCCGGAATCAGAGGCTCATCTTTACATGGGGGCACTCATTGAGTGCTTTATAGATTGCCTCCACCTGTTCACGGTTGCGCATGGTCACCTGGGCGGTGATGGAGACAAAATTGCCTTTACTGCTGGGCTTGCTCGCCAGATGTTTGTCGGCGTCGAAATCCTCCAGATGAATCTCGAGAATCTCGATTACTACGGTTTCCAGCGGTGAGTCCGCCAGGCCCATGACCTTGAGCTGCATGTCGTGGGGAAATTCCCAGAGATGTTCCTGAATCGCCATGGGTTACTCCTGCTCCAGGCCGCACAGGCGGCGTTTGAAATCCACATAGTGGCGGGCCACTGTTTTCCACATGGCGCCAGGTTTGCCATCGCCAACCGCCGCCTCGTTCAGTTGCGTGATCGGGACCACTTCCCGGGTGGAGCTGGTAATCCAGATCTCATCGGCCTGACGCAGTTCTGCCTCGGTGATTTCCCTTTCCGCGAATGGCAGGCCATGTTGGCCACATAATTCTACTATCAGGTCGCGGGTGATGCCGCCCAGAATGGCATGATTTTTTGGCGGGGTGACGATCACGCCGTCGTGCACGATGAAGACATTGCTGGCGGAGCCTTCGGTGACGAAACCGTCGTGCAGCAGTATGGCTTCCATGGCGCCGGCCGACACGGCCTGTTGCCGCAGCAGGCTGTTGGGCAACAGCGAGATGGATTTGATGTCGCAGCGGGCCCAGCGGGTGTCATCCCGGGTGATGGCCTTGCCCCCGCTGGCGGTGTCCGGGCTGTCGGCGGCGGGCACGGCAATGGGGCTGGTCATCATGAAAACGGTGGCGGCAACCGGTGGTTCGGGAAAGGCATGATCCCGTTTCGTCGCGGCGCCCCGAGTGATCTGTAGATACACCGACAGGTTGCCGCCGCCATTGCGTTCAATCAGTTCCTCGCACAGAACCTGCCATTGCTGACGGTCATGGGGATTGCGGATTTCCACTTCCCGCAAGGAGCGTTCCAGGCGTTCCAGGTGTTCGTCAAAACGGAACAGCACGCTGTTGTAGGCCGGGACCACTTCGTAAATGCCGTCCGCAAACAGAAACCCCCGATCCATTGGGGAGATCCGTGCCTCTTCCAGGGCCATGAAAGCGCCATTGAGATAGACCTGGGACATGTCGTTTCCTTGGACGAGTCTGACGCCCGACGCCGCCAGCGGGGTGTCAGGCGTCGAGCGTCAGGCGTGCTTAAAACAATCCCTTGAAGAACAGCAGAACATGATGCCAGAGCTTGGTAAAGATACCGGCTTCTTCGATGTTCTCCAGGGCCACCAGCGGTTTCTCCATCAGTACATCATTGTTCTGGCGTACCGTCACGGTGCCGTATTGCTGACCTTGCGCGATGGGGGCTTTCAGTTGCGGGTTCACGGTGATTTCCGCTTTCAGACTTTCATGGCTGTCACGGGGAATGGTCAGAACCAGGTCTTCGGCCAGGCCCAGGCGCAGCTGTTTGCTCTCGCCCATCCAGACATCCACGGTGTCGAGGATGTCTCCGGCACTGTAGGCCTTGTAGGTCTCAAAGAAGCGGAAACCGTAGGTGAGCAGTTTCTGGGATTCCCGTGCGCGGGCGGATTCGGAGTCGGTGCCCATGACCACGGTAATCAGACGCATGCCGTCTTTCTTGGCGGAAGACACCAGGCAATAACCGGCTTCCTCGGTATGGCCGGTTTTCAGGCCGTCCACACTGGGGTCACGCCATAGCAGCAGGTTACGGTTCTGCTGGGTGATCCCGTTGTAGGTATATTCCTTTTCCGCGTAGATGTCGTAGTGTTCGGGAAAGTCGCGAGTAATGGCACGGGCCAGCAGGGCCATGTCGCGGGCGGTGGTGTAATGGTTCTCGGCGGGCCAGCCGGTGGAATTGACGAAGTGGCTGTCATTCATACCCAGGCGACGGGCGTGCTGGTTCATCAGGTCGGCGAAGGCATCCTCTGAGCCTGCGATAAACTCCGCCATGGCCACGCTGGCATCGTTGCCGGACTGGATAATGATGCCGCGCAGCAGTTCTCCCACGGACACCCGGGTGCCTTCGCGGACAAACATCCGCGAGCCGCCCATTTTCCAGGCCTGCACGCTGATCGGCGCCATATCCTGTTCGGAAATGTTGCCTTTCTGCAGTTCAGCCTCGGCGATATAGGCGGTCATCATCTTGGTCAGACTGGCCGGGGGCAGGCGCTGGTCGGCATTGTGCTCGACGATGATGTTGCCACTGGCGGCATCCATCAGCAGATAGCCACGGGCATCAATCTGCGGGGCGCGAGGCACGGTGTTTGCCTGGGCCTGCACGGAAATCAGAGTGCCGATGATGGCAAATACGATAAAGAAGGTGGAGCGAAACGACTGGGGGCGCATGGATTTCCTGCCTGTTGTGTCCTTGTCGGCCTGAAAATTCAGGGATTTGTGAGTCGAGGGGGAAGCCCTGAGCGTCTTAGACAGAGATAAGGGCAAAAAGTCCCCCTGACATCACGGGATGGCTGCATTCTAGAGGAGCGCAACCGAGCTGTTAACCGGAGGAACGGCTTAGTTTGCGCAAACCGCTCAGGGCGTGACCGGCACAGGCCGCTCGAAACCCGCGTCGGCCATGCTCTGGCGGACCTGCTGGCGCTGCTGGTCGTCCGCATAGGGGCCGATCCAGACCCGGTGTAGCGCGTTGGTCGAGCGAATTTCACTGCCCAGTCCCAACTGTTCAAGCAGGGTCTGCTGCATCCGTTCGGCGGCAGCTCTATCCTGAAAGGCTCCCGCTTGCAGAAACAGCCGGGTATTACTGGCGGCGTTCGGTGGCGGGCTGTCCACGGCGGCGCGGACCGCGGTGGGCACCTTGCTGGCCGGTGTGTTGGGTGCCGGGGTGGCACTGATGGTTTCCACCCTGACCCGGCCGGTGCCGGCGTCTTCTATACCCAGCCGCACGGCGGCGGCCCAGGACAGATCGATGATGCGATCTTCATGGAAGGGGCCCCGATCGTTGACCCGTACCACCAGGCTTTTGCCGTTATCCAGGTTGGTAACCCGGGCATAGGTGGGTAGAGGCAGGCTGCGATGGGCGGCGGTGAACCGGTACATGTCGAAGGATTCACCGCTGGACGTGCGGTGGCCATGGAATTTCTGACCGTACCAGGAGGCCTGGCCTTCAGCCTGGTAACCCTCTGCGCTGGGCAGTACCCGATAGGTCTTGCCCCAGACACTGTAGGTGTCCGGGTTGCCGTAACGGCTGCGTGGCTCGTTCTTGGGTACCGGTTCTGGCAGTTGCGAGATGTCGCGGCGTTCTTCGGGCGGCGTGTCCTGAGCCATGCTGTAACGGTCCGAGCCTGGCGCACCGTTATTAACCGGCTCCCCGGACGAGGATGGTCCGGGGCTGGTGGCGCAGGCGCCGAGCAGGGCGCAGGTGGCTACGGCACAAGCCAGTCGCATCATTGTGGGCTCTCCAGGGCTGCCGCGATGTCTCGGGACAGTTGTAGCACGGCCATGGCATACAGGCGACTGTGGTTATAGCGGGTAATCACATAGAAATTATCAGTGGCCAGCCAGAACTCGGTGCCCTGCAGTCCCTCCAGATCCAGCAGGGCGACGCGAGTGTCTCCCGGCAGATCAAAACAGTATTCGCTGGTCACGCCGCTACCCTGACAGCTGATTGCCGTGACACCTGCCTGGCCAGCCCGGTCCAGAGTGAAGGAGGGCTTGTAGCCTTTTTTCGCCAGTGGCTGATAGCCGTTCCCTTCCACCCGGGCGCGGGCGGCCACGTGCTGACCCGGCTGCCAGCGATGTTCATGGAAATAGTTGGCCACCGAACCAATGGCATCCACCGGGTTGTTAACCAGATCGGTGATCCCGTCGTTGTCGAAATCTACCGCATAGGCCTGGTAGCTGGTGGGGATAAACTGGCCGTAACCCATGGCGCCAGCATAGGAACCGGTAATGGCGTCGGCATCGATATGGGCCTTCTGTTCTAGCTCGAACAGGGCTTTCAGCTGCTTGCGGAAGAAGCTGGCCCGGGGCGGATAGTCAAAGCCCAGGGTGGCCAGGGCGTCGACGACCCGGTAAGTACCCATGTGCTGACCGTAGCGGGTTTCCACCCCGATGATAGCGAGGATGATTTCCCGTGGGACACCGTAGGTCTGTTCTGCCCGGGCCAGGGTGTCTGCGTGCTCACGGGAAAATTCCACCGCCTTTTGCACGCGGCTCTCCTGCAGAAATATTTTCTGGTAGGTAGCCCAGGTATGGGTCTTTTCTGCCGGGCGAGCGATGGATTCCAGTATCTTGGGCTGGCACTGGGCGCTGCCCAGCACCTGGCGGATGCGCGCTTCATCGCCTCCTTCGGCAACCAGTTCGCGGATCATGGCCTTGGCCAGATCCCGTTGCAGATAATCATTGTTTTCTGGGCAGGTATGCTCGGCCAGGGCCGGCAGGGACGTGAAGGTCAGTGCTGCGGCCAGAATGGCTTGGTAGGAACGACGCAAAGGGTGATCTCCTGTTTTCATTATATCCATTGACCACGTTGTCGCGGTTTTGTGCCCGGCTGCATGCAAAGGGCGATAAGCGAGTTGTGAGTTGTGAGTTAGGAGGAACGAAAACCCTAAAAAGACGGCTTTGCGCTTCGCTCCTTCCCGCGCGGAACTCGCTTCTAGTAACTCATCAGTCGTCGATGGGTATGAATCGACATCAGCATGCCGAAGCTGGCCAGCAGGGTAACGATGGAGGTGCCGCCATAGCTGATCAGGGGTAACGGTACCCCCACCACGGGTAAGAGTCCGGACACCATGCCGATATTCACAAAAATATAAATAAAAAATGTCATCGTCAGGCTGGAGGCAAGCAGGCGTGAAAAGGTCTCCTGTGCCTGCCAACTGATAAAGAAGCCTCGCCCGACAATGACTAGGTAGATCATCAGCAGAAAGCTGACCCCGACCAGTCCGAATTCTTCGCTCAGTACTGCCAGGATAAAGTCGGTGGAGGATTCCGGCAGGAAGTCCAGACGCGATTGGGTACCGTCCAGCCAGCCTTTGCCATCCACGCCACCCGAGCCAATGGCGGTTTTTGACTGGATGATGTTCCAGCCGGTTCCGCGCGGGTCCGCCTCCGGGTTGAGGAAGGTATCGACCCGGTTGCGCTGGTAATCGTGCATGACAAAGAAATACATCAGCGGTGCGGCGGTCACCACCAGAAGCACTGCCACGGCAATGAGGCGCCAGGAGAGCCCGGCCATGAACAGCACCACCAGCCCGCTGGCGGCAATCAGAATGGCGGTGCCAAGATCCGGTTGCATGCCGATCAGGGCAGCCGGTACGCCGAGTAGTGCCAGGGCAACCAGTACATCCAGCAGTTTTGGGGGCAGGGTTCGCTCACTGAAATACCAGGCCACCATCGCCGGTACCGCCAGTTTCATGGCTTCTGCTGGCTGGAAGCGGCCAATGCCGGGAATACTGAGCCAGCGCTGGGCGCCTTTGGCTTCCGTGCCGGCAATCAACACCAGCACCAGCAGGCCCAGCCCCCCGCAATAAAGGAAAGGAGCCCAGAAGCGGTAACTGCGCGGCGGAATCTGGGCCAGCAGGAACAGGGCGGTCAGCCCCGCGCTGAAACGAACGCACTGGCGAATGACCATTTCCAGGCTTTCGCCGCCGGCGCTGTACAGCACCGCCAGCCCGCCCAGCATCAGCACGAACAGGCCAGCCAACAGTGGCGCGTCCAGGTGCAGGCGCATGGCCAGCCCCGGTGAGAGGGTGGCGCCGGTCTGGCCTGGCATCTGACGGAGATATTCGCGCTGACTCATGGGCTGACCTCTGCGGGAGGCGCGGGGTGTTCTTCAAAGACCGGCGGGACCTCCAGTTCTCCGTTCTCATTCAGCAGCCAGGCATCCATGACCTGGCGGGCCACGGGACCGGCGGTGGAGCCGCCGTGGCGGCCGTTTTCCACCAATACGCCCACGGCGATGGCAGGTTGCTCAGCAGGGCCGAAGGAGACCATCAGGGCATGGTCGAGCATTCGCTCGGCCAGTTCGTCCTCGTTGTAGGTTTCATCCTGCCCCACGGAGAATACCTGGGCGGTGCCGGATTTGGCGGCAATGGCATATTGGGCATCCACGGCCATTACCCTGGCGGTACCCCTGGGGCCCGTTACGGCGACCATGGCATCGGTCATTTTTTCCCAGTTGCTTTCATCATTCAGTGTGATACTGGTGCGTTCCACCGATTGTTTTTCTCCGGCAATGGACGGCACCACCTTTTTGCCATGGCTGGCGGTAATGGCGGTGGCGGTGGCCAGCTGCAACGGTGTGGTGAGCACGAAACCCTGGCCGATACTGGCGTTAATGGTGTCGCCATGGAACCAGGGCCGGTTGCGGTAAGCGCGCTTCCATTGCTTGGAGGGCATGATGCCGCTGGATTCGTTATACAGGTCGATGCCGGTCGGTTCCCCCAGGGAAAACTGGCTCATATATTCATGCATGCGGGCGATGCCCAGCTTGAACCCCATATCGTAGAAATAAGTGTCGCAGGATTGAACCACCGCTTTGTGCAGATCTACGCGGCCATGGCCCCAGCGTTTCCAGTCCCGGTAGCGGTGTGGATCGTTTTCCAGCTGGTAATAGCCGGGGTCCGAGATGGTGCGTTGCCAGTTGGTGACGCCGGCATCCAGGCCAGCAATGCCCAGCATCGGCTTGATAGTGGAGCCGGGTGGGTAGCGGCCCTGCAGAGCGCGATTGAACAGCGGATTGTCAGGGTCGCTTTGGTAGGCGGAGTAATCCTTGTAGGAAATGCCGGTGACGAACAGATTGGGGTCAAAGCCGGGTCGGCTGACAAAGGCCAGTACGCTGCCATCGCGTGGGTCGATGGCCACCACGGCGCCACGCCGTTCGCCCAGCGCATCGTAGGCCGCCTTTTGTACGCGCATGGACAGGCGCAGGCGCAGGTCTTCGCCGGGCACCGGGGGTTGTTCTTCGAGGACCCGCAAAATGCGTCCTCGGGCATTGGTTTCCACCTGGCGATAGCCGACCTGGCCGTGGAGCTGGTCTTCGTAGAAACGCTCGATACCAGAGCGGCCATAGAAGTGGGTGCCGGCGTAGTCGCGCTGTTCGTCCAGGGTCATGGCCTCCAGGTCCTGGGCGTTGATCCGGTTGACATAGCCCAATACGTGGGAGAACAGAATGCCATGGGGATAATGACGGATCGGATCGGCGGAAATGCGGATGCCGGGCAGGCGATGCTGGTTGACGACCAGCCGGGCGATTTCCTCTTCGCTGAGACGACCGCGCAATGGCACCGGTTCCCAGGGGCGACGGGCTGTCAGGCGGCGTTTCTGGAAGCGTTCCAAATCGCCCTCGTCTAGCTCGATCAACTTGCCCAGCTCGCCGATAAGCTGGTCCAGCTCTCCGGCCTGCTCAATGATCAATTCCAGGGAAAAGTCGGGCCGGTTCTCGGCCAGAATCACGCCGTCCCGGTCGGTGATCAGCCCGCGCGGTGGTGATACCGCCAGGGTCTGTACCCGATTGTTGTCACTGAGGGTGGTATAGCGGCTGTGCTGGATCACCTGCAACCAGATCATCCGGCTGACCAGGATCAGGGTCAGCAGCAACACCAGAAAGACAGCCACGACCAGACGCACGCTGAAGATACGCTGTTCGTGGTGGTGATCTTTCAGTGTTAACGGTCGGCGCATGGTGGCGTCTGTGTCAGGGGGCGAAGGTCAGCGATGATAGGGGTGGCCGGTGAGCAGCGTCCAGCCCCGGTAAAGCTGTTCGGCCAGCAGCACCCGCACCAGCGGGTGGGGCAGGGTCAGGGTCGACAGGCTCCAGCGCTCGTGGGCGCTGGCGGATAATTGCGGGCACAGGCCGTCCGGGCCCCCTACCAAAAGGACCAGATCCTGGCCCAGATCTTTCAGTTCGCCCAGTTTACGGCTGAGTGCGGGGGTGTCCAGCGCTCGTCCGTTCACTTCCAGTGCCACGATTTTGGCGCCGGGGTACTTTTCCAGGCGTTTGCGGATGGCGTCGGCCTCGCTGCGAATCTGGCTGGCGGTGTCACCCTTGCTCCGTTTGGGCAGGGGGATTTCTTCCAGCTCGAGACGCATGTCCGGGGGCATGCGTTTCTGGTATTCGGCAAAGCCCTCGGTGACCCAGGCGGGCATGCGGGTGCCCACCGCCAGCAGGAAAAGACGCATTACTCTTTGCTTTCACGGTCCGGGTGATGCTGTGGATTGCGCCACAGGCGTTCCAGGTCATAGAACTCGCGGGTGGCGGGCAGCATCAGGTGCACGATGACATCGCCCAGGTCCACCAGAATCCACTCGCCGGTGTCCTGGCCTTCACTGCCCAGAGGCTCGTGACCCGCTTCTTTTGCGGTTTCCAATACATTGTCTGCCAGCGCTTTCACGTGGCGATTGGAGGTGCCGCTGGCAATGACCATGTTGTCGGCCACACTGGTGATTTCACGCACGTCCAGTTGAGTAATGTTCTGGGCTTTGACTTCTTCCAGTGCATCAATAACCAGTTGCAGTAGCGGGGTGTCAGCGCTCATGAGGCCTCGTGTCTGATTCGGGGGAAGGTGATTTCGCCACATTATACAGATGGTGGCGGTGAATATGGGCAACAACTGCCGGCTCCAGGGCCGGGCAATCGCCTTTTTCTGCCAGCGCCTGACGAATGGCGGTGGCGGACACATCCAGAAACGGCCCCTGCAGCATCAAGCGCAGACCGTTGGCATGGCGCATAAGGCTATCGGGTGCCGTTTCCGGGAAGGTGGCCAGCACCTTGTCTGTTGCCAGCGGGCTATCCGGGCGAGGCACCACTGCCAGGTGGCACAGGTCCGCATAATCCTGCCAGCGGTGCCAGTGATGCAGGCTGGCAAAGCTGTCGGCGCCGATCATGAACACCAGCGGGCGATTACCGATCTGCTCTCGGTAGTGTTGCAGGGTCAGCAGGCTGTAACTGGGGCCGGATTGTTTCAGTTCCCAGTCGTCCGGAATCAGGCAGGGGTGATCCGCGCAGGCCAGTTCCAGCATGGCCAGACGCTGTTCGCCACCGGCCAGGGGTTGCGGGCGATGCGGCGGCACCGCGTTGGGGAGAAGATGCACAGGGGCATCGCCGAGCACCCGGGACACCGACCGGGCCGCACTGATGTGGGCCCGGTGGACGGGGTCGAAGGTGCCGCCGAACAGCACCAATGGTGTGGTGTCGTGAGTGGTGCGCACTACTGGCGGATGTGGCCGTCGCCCAGCACCACCCACTTCTGGCTGGTCAGGCCTTCCAGTCCCACCGGTCCACGGGCGTGGATCTTGTCTGTGGAGATACCGATTTCCGCACCCAGTCCGTATTCGAAACCGTCTGCGAAACGGGTGGAGGCGTTCACCATCACCGAGCTGGAATCCACCTCGGTGAGGAACTGCCGCGCCCGGGTGTAGTTTTCGGTGACGATGGCTTCGGTGTGGCCGGAGCTGTAACGGTTGATATGGTCAATCGCCTCATCCATATCCTTGACCAGTTTCACCGCCAGTATCGGCGCCAGGTATTCCTCGCCCCAGTCGGCCTCGGTGGCTTCCTGGATACCCTCGACAATGCTGCGCACTTGCTCACAACCGCGTAGCTCCACACCGGCGCCACGGTATTTGGCGGCCAGTTCGGGCAATACCTGCTGGGCGATGGCGTTGGCCACCAGCAGCGTTTCGGTGGTATTGCAGGTGCCGTAGCGCTGGGTCTTGGCGTTGTAGGCCACGTTAATGGCCTTGGTAATATCTGCCTGGTCATCAATATAGGTGTGGCAATTGCCATCCAGATGCTTGATCACCGGTACCCGCGCCTCATTGCTGATGCGCTCGATCAGGCCCTTGCCGCCTCGGGGGACGATGACGTCCACATACTCGGGGTGGGTGATCAATTCGCCTACTGCGGCCCGGTCGGTGGTTTCCACTACCTGTACCGCGGTATCCGGCAGCCCGGCTTCGCGCAGGCCCACCCGGATGCACTCGGCAATGGCCTGGTTGGCGTTGATGGCTTCAGAGCCGCCACGCAGGATGGCCGCATTACCGGATTTCAGGCACAGGGCTGCCGCATCAATGGTCACATTGGGGCGGGACTCGTAAATAATGCCGATGACACCCAGCGGCACACGCATTTTGCCTACCTGAATACCCGACGGGCGATAGGCCAGGTCGGTGATCACACCCACTGGATCGGCCAGACCAATGATCTGTTCCAGGCCTTCCACCATGGCGTCAAAACGAGCCGGTGTCAGTTCCAGGCGATCAAGCAGGGCGGCATCAAGGCCGCTTTCGCGCCCTTTATCCAGATCCTGCTGGTTGGCTTGCAGCACCGCGCTGCGGTGGCTGCGCAGGGCGGTGGCGATGGCGGCCAGGGCCTTGTCCTTGTCACCGGAACTGGCCCGGGCCATGGCGCGAGAGGCCGTACGGGCCTGTTCGCCAAGACGTTGCATGTATTGCTGGATATCCATAATTCTCAAAACTGAAAGTGGTCAAGAGGTGGATTATAACGACAACCGGCTCTTTACGCTTGCACACAAATGGTGAAGAATTGAAAACCTTTGCTACACAATAAGGCCTAAACCCTTGATTTTGTGGTACGAATGTACCGTTTGTGTGGCACAAAACGGACTGCTCCATCCTGCCGGGTAGGAGAAGCCGATACAACAAGAAAAAATTGAACGGAGCCAGACACTTATGGGCATTCGCTATCAGGAATATACCCGTTCCGCCATCAAGGCTGCCCCACTTCAGCTCTGGGTGGGCCCGTGGCGCATTGACTACCTGGCGTTTTCGCATCCGAACAATGCCCACAAGCCGCCGTTGCTGGTGGTAGGTGGCGCCTTCCAGAATTTTACCTCCTACAAATATTGCGTCGAGCGAATCTATCAGGATTTCCCTGTGGTGCTGGTGGATCTGCCGTCTCTGGGCAATAACACCCAGATCGCGCCGGATCTCAGCATGGAGGATCTGGCCGACCTGCTTTACGAATTCACCTGCCAGACCGCCCTGAAAAAAGTACATCTCATGGGGCTGTCGCTGGGTTCTGCGGTGGCCAGCACCTTTGCATACAAGTATGCCGAGGCCACCGACAAGCTGATCGTGGCTGGTATTGTCACCCGGCCGCGCAAAAGCTGGCGCATGCTGGTGGAAGAATCCGTGCGCGTACTGGAACAGGGGCGCATGGATGAGTTCAGTCAGGCGGTGGTGCTCTATCTGGTCAACTACGACAAGATGAAGGAAACCGGCATTACGCCCACCGCCCGCAAGCTGTTCTACCGGCAGATGAAGCGGCTATCTGACAACGAGCGTGAGCGCTACAAGATCAATGGCCGCCGGCTGTTGTCCGTGGAAGGTCTGCTCGGCTATCCAGAGTGCGATACCCTGGTTACCACTGGTGAGTTCGACAGTTTTACCCTGCCTTGGGAAAACGCCTCTTTCGCCGAAAAATGCCCTAATGCCCAGTTCACCCTGATCAAGGGAGCGGATCATTTGCCGCAGCTGGAAAAGCGGGAAGTGTCCCTGGATCTGTTCTCTACCTTCCTGCGCGGCGAGTCACTGGACACCGTGCAGGGTATCCGCCGTTTCGGCAAGGGCGAGTATAACCGTATCGAGCGTCGCCGTGCCGAGCGTCTGGTGCCATGCAACAATCACGGCCACGTCACTAGCGAATCCCGGGTGGGCGACCGTTTCCGTTTCAACAAGCCGGTGCAGGTGGTGGACATCAACTTCTTCGGCTGCCTGAT
This sequence comes from Alcanivorax jadensis T9, assembly GCF_000756655.1. GTDB lineage: Bacteria > Pseudomonadota > Gammaproteobacteria > Pseudomonadales > Alcanivoracaceae > Alcanivorax > Alcanivorax jadensis. The sequence continues at coordinate 1,371 of NZ_ARXU01000016.1, read as the reverse complement.
CAAACTGAGCGAGCCGGGCTTCTCCATCGCCGACCATGCCCGTGACTGCACTCTCTATATGGAGAGTCCGGAGCTGAAACTGGAACTGCTGGTATTCGATTACGACGATGCCGGTTACCTGCGCTGTCTGTTCAAGCATGGCAACATCCAGGCGGCGGAGCGCTTCACCGAACTGCTGAAAAACAGCGAATATTTCCTGCGCCAGGATAGTGAAGGGAATGTGCATCGGATTTATGGATGAAAGGGAAGCAATTGATAGTTGAGAATGGATAATTGATAACGTCGCGAGCCAGTCTCGTGGTTACCCTGAACGAAAGAGGCCGCGTCCAATGGCTTGGCCGCGGCCTCTTTGTTTTCGAGTTATTCCTGCGCTTGATCGCGCAGTTATCCATTATCCATTCTCAACTATCAATTAGATTCCACCGTCCCTTCCATGATCCTTACCATCGGATTGCCCCGCGTCTTCGGTATCGGTAGCTGGTCGTAGTAGTCGGTCGGGTTGTGGATGGTCAGGCTGTGAAAGCCAAGGCTATGGAAATGATCCACGGCTTCCATGTCGGAGTGGAAGTGAAAACCGACCTGGCTGCGGGATACGGTGCCCAGCATGCCGCCCAGTACCTTGAGGGTGCGGTAGAAGGGCATGCCCTTGTAGAGCGGGTAGTTGTCTGTCAGGTAAGAGCCTTGGGGGAAGGCGCTCAAGGCGTTGGCCAGTTTGCGCCAGAAGTCGGAAATCACCTCCAGCGGGAAGTAATTCACCAGTCCTTCGGTAATCACTACCACCGGTTTGCTCTGATCCAGCTGGGCCAGCACATGATCCAGGCTGAGTTCCCCGTCTTCGGCGAAGATGTTGATGGGCTGCACGCGGTGACGCTCGCTCAGCACGCCGTGCTCTTTCAACAGTTGCTGCTTGCGCCGGGCCATGTCCGGCAGGTCGGTTTCAATGTAGGTGAGCTGCGGATACTGCTGGCAGAAACGGTGGCCCCGGGGTGACAGGCCGCAGGCAATTTCTACCACCTGGGCAACGCCCTCGTCGATCAGCTGATGCAGCCGGTGATCGATCAGGTGGTGACGCTGCAGCAGGAAGGTGCGGATGTTGCCCCCGACGATGTGCCGGCCCAGGTATTCAAAGGGAGCCAGGGCGCCATACAAGAAGGCGCCGCCTTTGGTGCGGAAGAAGGGCGCGGAGATGCCGTCGCGGGTCCACACATGGCCGGTGTAGAGGGCGGTAAAACTGATTGAGGAGGTATCCCGAGGTTCACTCATTGTTGTTCTGGCTGGTTATGGCTGAAGCCTGACAGGCTAGCAGAATTATGCCATTGAGTGATGGCAATTTGTGCCAAATTGCCGGCGAGCTACGAGCTACGAGCTACG
>NZ_ARXU01000015.1 GCF_000756655.1 Alcanivorax jadensis T9 | reverse complement strand
TTTGCTTGCCTGATTGTTAAAGAGCTTGGAAGCCTTGGCTTCCTTCACTGCGTCCTTGGCGTGTTGCCGTGTCCGCCGTGTCTGTGGAGGCGCATTCTAGAGATTTCCCGGGGACCGTCAACACTTTTTTCATCACTTTTTTATCAAACGGTCACCTTTTAGGCATCACGGGCAAAAAACCACCGAAAAGGCCCGTATACGGTGGTTTCTTGAGCAGATTCATTTGCTTAGCGATACATCCTCAGTCCGACCACAGGAAAGGAATCGGCCTATTTCAGCCTTTTTCTCTTAGCCCCAAGGCAATAATACGCAAAAAAAGACATTTCCCAGGTATTCACCCCAGCACAGAAACGAAAAAGGGCGCCGTCATGGCGCCCTTCGTCAACGATTTGCGGAGATCAGCTCCCTTTACGCAATCGCCAGAGACTCATCAATAGCCCCACCGTCACATACACGATAGCTACAGTGAGCAACACTAGGGGAGGATCAAGGAACACGATGGCAAACGCCACGATAACCCCCAGCAATACCTTGAATGGGACCCGGCCGATATGAAGCTCCTTGAAGGAATGATACTTCACCGAGGACACCATCAGCAGGCCCGCACCAGCGACCACCAGCGCTACCAGCCAGGAGATGTCGTTACCGTCCATGCCACGGCTGGCCCCCAGCCACACCAGGGTCGCCACCAGACCGGCCCCTGTGGGGCTTGGCAGGCCGATGAAGAAGCGTTTGTCAGTGCTCTCCGCCTGCACGTTGAAGCGCGCCAGGCGCAAGGCAGCACAGGCGACATAGATAAAGGCAGCCATCCAGCCGAACTTGCCCAGCTCGGACAGCCCCCAGGAATAGGCCACCAGTCCCGGCGCCACCCCGAAGGCCACGCAGTCGGACAGGGAGTCATACTCTGCGCCAAACTTGCTCTGGGTATTGGTGAGTCGGGCCACCCCACCATCAAGGCCATCCAGGATGCCGGCCACGATAATGCCGATAGCGGCATGCTCGAACAGGCCGTTCATGGCCGCCACGATGGCATAGAAGCCGGCAAACAGGGCGCCGGTGGTAAACAGATTAGGCAGCAGGTAAACCCCCTTGTGGCGGGCGCCGGTACGATGCTCGGCTTCCACCACCTCAAAGGTGTCGGGCTGCTCCGGGGTGGTTGTCTTGTCGTTATCCTGCATGGTGGTCCATCCAAATTGGGTGTGACTAGTCTAACGCAGTGACCGCAAACAAAAAACGCGGCCGAAGCCGCGTTTTTTGATGATCGAAACAAGCTCTTAGTTCTTGCTCTTGTCGACGATCTGGTTTGCCTGGATCCACGGCATCATACCGCGCAGCTTCTCACCCACCTGCTCGATAGGGTGAGCCGCGTTGTTGCGACGGGCTGCCGTCATGGAAGGGTAGTTCAGGGCACCTTCAGAGATGAACTGCTTGGCGTACTCGCCGCTCTGGATACGCTTCAGGGCATTGCGCATGGCCGCACGGGATTCGTCGTTGATCACTTCCGGGCCCGTCACGTACTCGCCGTACTCCGCATTGTTGGAGATGGAGTAGTTCATGTTGGCGATGCCGCCTTCGTACATCAGGTCAACGATCAGCTTCAGTTCGTGCAGACACTCGAAGTAGGCCATTTCTGGCGCGTAGCCCGCTTCGGTCAGGGTCTCGAAACCGGCTTTCACCAGCTCGACTGCACCGCCACACAGAACCGCCTGCTCACCGAACAGGTCGGTTTCAGTCTCGTCCTTGAAGGTGGTCTCGATGATGCCGGTACGGCCACCACCAACGCCAGAGGCATAGGACAGAGCCACGTTCTTGGCATTGCCGGACGCGTCCTGGAAGATCGCGATCAGGTCAGGAATACCGCCGCCCTTGGTGAACTCGGTGCGCACGGTGTGACCCGGTGCTTTGGGAGCGATCATGATCACGTCCAGATCAGCGCGCGGCACGATCTGGTTGTAATGGATGGCAAAACCATGGGCGAACGCCAGGGTCGCGCCTTTTTTCAGGTTCGGCTCGATTTCGTCACGGTACAACTGGGACTGGAATTCGTCCGGGGTCAGGATCATGACCACATCAGCAGCCGCCACAGCAGCCGGTACATCGCTAACTTTCAGGCCATGGGCTTCGGCCTTGGCGATGGAAGAAGAGCCGGCACGCAGACCGACAGTCACGTCTACACCGGAATCATTCAGGTTGCAGGCGTGGGCGTGCCCCTGGGAGCCGTAACCAATGATGGCCACTTTCTTGCCCTGGATGATGGAAAGATCGCAATCCTTGTCGTAATACACTTGCATGCTCATAGCTCTGGCTCTTTCAGATAACGGAAATCGGTGACAGGCAGGCACCTAGGGAGCCTGCCCGGACAGGCCAGCCACTCTAGGCTATCCGCCGCATTGCGTAAAATGATATATTTGAAACATAGCATTGCGATTATCGCAACGAAGAGAGAGCCATGGATACCAAACCCCTGCGCCTGTTCCTGACCCTGGCGGACACCCTGCACTTCGGCCGCACCAGCACCATGTGTCATGTGAGTCCGTCCACGCTCAGCCGCACCATCCAGCAACTGGAGGATGAGCTGGGCGTGCCGCTGTTCTACCGGGATAATCGCAGCGTCACCCTGACCCGGGAAGGCCAGCGTTTTCAGGAATACGCCCGCGACACGCTGACGCGCTGGGACAATCTGCGCCATGCCCTGCAGGAAGACCGGCGCGTGCTGCAGGGGGAGCTGAGCCTGTACTGCTCGGTGACCGCCAGTTACAGCTTCCTCTACGACATCCTCAGCAGTTTTCGCCACCAGTACCCGCGCATCGAACTCAAACTGCACACCGGTGACCCGGCACAGGCAGTACAGCGCATCCAGCACGGCGAGGAAGATATCGCCATCGGTGCCCGGCCGGATCACCTGCCCGCCGGTATCGCCTTCCGACCCATCGCCCGCTCCCCGCTACTGTTCATTGCCCAGGCCGGACAAGCCCAGCTGGCGGAGCGACTCAATGGCACCGCCAGCAAAGCGGCCTGGGAGGATGTACCGATGATCCTTTCCGAAGAAGGCCTGGCCCGGGAACGGGTGGACCGCTGGTTTCGACAACTGGGAGTGAAGCCGCACATCTACGCCCAGGTGGGAGGCAATGAGGCCATCGTCAGCATGGTCAGCCTGGGGTTCGGGGTGGGTATCGTGCCGAAGATCGTGCTGGACAACAGCCCCCTGGCCGGCCGCACCCGCCCCCTGGATGTACAGCCTGCGCTGGCGCCCTACGAGGTGGGACTGTTTACCCAGGAGCGACGGCGGGAGGAGCCGCTGATTCAGGCATTCTGGTCGCAACTGCCGGAATAAGGGATGGCGGCACAGGCGGAGCGATAGCCAAAAGCTCAAACAAGAGCGATTTACCACAGAGGGCACAGAGATCACTGAGGAAAAGGAAGGGGTTTCTCTGTGTTGTCGGTGCCCTCTGTGGTGAAAATGTCTTTGCTCTGAAGTCGCTTATCGCGGCGCCAGCGACGCTTCTACAGACAAAACAAAAGGCACAAAAAAAGCCGCTCCGAAGAGCGGCTTTTTCGTCTCGCACCCAGCAGCAGGCGTCGAGCGTTTTTACAGGCTCAGCACCTTCTCGCCCCGGGAGATCCCGGACACCCCAGAACGCACGACTTCCAGCACCTGGGTTTCCCCGATGGCACCGATAAAGGCGTCCAGTTTGTCGGAAGCACCGGTAAGCTGAACGGTGTAAACAGTGCTGGTCACATCCACGATCTGCCCACGGAAGATATCCACACTGCGCTTCACCTCAGCGCGCTGGGCGCCGGTGGCTTTCACCTTGATCAGCATCAGCTCGCGCTCAATGTGAGCACCCTCGGTGAGATCAACCAGCTTGACCACTTCGATCAGCTTGTTGAGGTGCTTGGTGATCTGCTCGATCTTCAGATCATTACCGAAGGTGGTCAGGGTCAGCCGTGACAGGGTGCTGTCTTCGGTGGGCGCCACCGACAGGCTTTCGATGTTGTAGCCACGCTGGGAGAACAGACCAATCACCCGGCTCAGTGCGCCCGGCTCGTTTTCCATCAGAATAGAGATAATTCGACGCATCAGGTCCGCTCCGTCTTGCTCAGCCACATATCACGCATGGATCCGTCTGCAATCTGCATCGGGTAAACGTGCTCGGTGGAGTCGACATAGATATCCATAAACACCAGACGATCCTTAAGGGCAAAGGCTTCATCCATTGCGCCTTCCAGATCTTCGAACTTGGTGATTTTCATGCCCACGTGGCCATAGGCCTCGGCCAGGGCCACAAAGTCAGGCAAAGACTCCATATAGGACTGGCTATGACGGCCACCGTATTGCATGTCCTGCCACTGACGCACCATGCCCAGGGCCTGGTTATTGATATTGATGATCTTCACCGGCAGACCATACTGCAGGCAGGTGGACAGCTCCTGAATATTCATCTGGATGGAGCCCTCCCCGGTCACACAGGCCACGGTGGCGTCAGGGAATGCAAACTGCACGCCCATGGCGGCAGGCAGACCGAAGCCCATGGTCCCCAGCCCCCCGGAGTTGATCCAGCGACGAGGCTTGTCGTACTGGTAGTACTGGGCAGCAAACATCTGGTGCTGACCCACGTCCGAGGTCACATAGGCATCACCCTTGGTGGCCTTGTACAACGCCTGCACCACCTGCTGTGGCTTCATGGGACCGTTTTCATTGGTCTCATAGCGCATGCCATGCACCTTGCGCCAGCCTTCAATCTCTTCCCACCAGCGCTCGAGAGCCTTGCGATCCGGCTCGCCACCGTGTTCGTCGAGCATCGTCAGCATTTCTTCCAGCACCTGATGCACCGGCCCCACAATGGGGATATGCGCCATGATGTTCTTGGAAATCGTCGCCGGGTCGATATCGATATGGATGATCTTGGCGCCCGGGCAGAATTTCTTCACGTTGTTGGTGACCCGGTCATCCAGACGGGCACCCACGGCAAGAATCACGTCGGAACTATGCATGGTCATGTTGGCTTCATAGGTGCCATGCATGCCCAGCATGCCCACATTCTGCGGATCAGTGCCCGGGAAACAGCCCAATCCCATCAGAGTATTGGTCACCGGAAAATTCAGCCGATGGGCCAGCTTGGTGAGTAGCTCGCTACCCTCACCCTGGATCACACCACCGCCGGCATAGATCACCGGACGCTTGGCTTTCATCAGCTCTTCCACCGCCTTGCGGATCTGGCCGGAATGACCACGGCTGACCGGCGCGTAGGAGCGCATCTTGACCTTTTTCGGGTATTCGTAGGGGTTCTTCACGTTCGGCGCGGTCTGATCCTTGGGAATATCGATCAGGACCGGGCCGGGACGGCCGGTGGTGGCAATGTAGAACGCCTTCTTCATGATCTCGGGAATGTCCTTGGCATCGCGGACCATGAAGCTGTGCTTCACCACCGGGCGGGACACACCGATCATGTCGGTTTCCTGGAAGGCATCATCGCCAATCCAGTCGGAGCGAACCTGGCCAGACAACACGATCATGGGAATGGAGTCCATGAAGGCGGTGGCAAGACCGGTAATAGCGTTGGTGGCACCGGGGCCGGAGGTCACCATGACCACACCCGGTTTGCCGGTAGCACGGGCATAGCCATCGGCCGCATGAGTGGCTGCCTGCTCGTGACGGACCAGAATGTGGCTGACAGAGTCCTGCTGGAACAATGCATCATAAATGTGCAGTACGGACCCTCCGGGATACCCGAAGATGTACTCCACTCCCTCGTCTTGCAGCGCACGGACCACCATCTCCGCGCCGGATAACATTTCCACGGTTGCTACCTCAAATCAGAATGCATACAACCCACTGCCATGCAGCGGGACGGGGTTTACAACTTGCTGCCTGTGGATAAAGCACCATATGTGGGTGCTCTGGGGTCCTGTCGGAGGTGGCCGACACGAACACAGGCCGGGAGGGCAACGCGGAGGCAATGCAGACCTGAAGAGGGATTACTCCCGCTTTATAGGAATGAGAAACCTCCGGAGGCTCCCACAGCGGGACGAGAGTGCAGTGATACTGCTGGCAGGACATCGCGGTAACGGTGCCCCGGGTCCCGGCCTCACACACGCCGGTAAGCGAATGCGGGTCCCGATCTCCGGAAAGGTTTAATTTTGTCAGAAATGTGCGATGAATCAAAGCCCTCCGTCGGGTTTGGGTTGCAGAAAATCCCCTTCACCCGTCATGCTAAAGTACGAGAGTTGAAAACAACCCAAATAAGAAGACCGACATTATGAACAAATTCAGCCTGTTGCTTGGCAGCCTTCTGCTTATCCTCGCCAGCGCCAGCTCGGCAGCCAAGTTTTATAAGTGGGTCGATGATCAGGGGGTAACTCACTACGGTGCCAACCCGCCGCAGGGCACGACCTCCTCAGAAGTGAACACCCGCGCCAATGCCAGCTCGGATCAGGATCGTGAGCTGGAAGCCCTGGATGCGAGACGAAACGCTCGCGAAAACGCCAAAGAGGAAGCCGCAAAGGCAGCGGAAGAGGAAACTCGCCTGAAATCAGAACCGGATGAACTCGCTCAGGAGCGCTGCGAGCAACACCGCAAGAATCTCGAAACTCTGAAAAACAAACCCATTGTTCGTAGGAAGAATCCGGAAACCGGAGAAATGGAAGTCCTGGACCAGGAAGAAAGAGAAAAGATGATCAAGAATAGCCAGAAGGCATTGGAAAACTGCACCCGGAATTAAGGATACAGGGGGCCCTGATTGACAGGGCACCCTGTATTCTCACCTCACCGCGTAAAACTGAAACGATCTCCATCCACATCTATCGAGATGGTATCTCCCTGGCCGAACTCCCCTCGGAGCAGGGACTGGGCCAGCGGGTTTTCCAGCTGCTGCTGAATGGCCCGCTTCAGCGGTCGGGCACCGTAGACCGGGTCGAAGCCGGCTTCCACCAGTTTATCCAGGGCCGCATCACTTAGCTCGAGGCGAATTTCCCGCTCAGCCAGCCGCTTGCGCAGATAATCCAGCTGAATGGCAGCAATACCCTTGAGCTGATCCTTCGCCAGCGGATGGAACACCACCGTTTCGTCCACCCGGTTGATGAATTCCGGGCGAAAGTGGTTACCCACCACTTCCATGACCGCCGCCTTCATGGCCTCATAATCGTTGTCTCCGGCCAGTTTCTGGATCAGGTCGGAGCCCAGATTCGAGGTCATCACCACCACAGTGTTGCGGAAGTCCACGGTGCGTCCCTGACCATCCGTGAGACGGCCATCGTCCAGCACCTGCAACAGGATGTTGAACACATCCGGATGCGCCTTTTCCACTTCATCCAGCAGCACCACAGAGTAAGGCTTGCGGCGCACGGCCTCGGTCAGGTAACCGCCTTCTTCGTAACCCACATAACCCGGGGGCGCACCCACCAGCCGCGCCACGGAGTGCTTCTCCATGAACTCGGACATGTCGATGCGCACCATCGCCTCTTCGGTATCGAAGAGGAAGTTCGCCAGCGCCTTGCAGAGCTCGGTCTTGCCCACCCCGGTGGGCCCGAGGAACAGGAAACTGCCATTGGGACGATTGGGATCAGACAGGCCAGCCCGGGAACGGCGCACCGCATTGGCCACTGCTTCCACCGCTTCCGCCTGACCCACTACCCGCTGGTGCAGGGCCTCTTCCATGCGCAGCAGCTTGTCCTTCTCGCCTTCCAGCATCTTGGCAACAGGAATTCCGGTCCACTTGGATACCACCTCGGCGATTTCCTCGTCGGTCACCTTGTTGCGCAGCAACTGATTTTCGGTCTGGGAGTGCTGCTCTTCCTGATCCTGGGCAGCCTGAACCTTTTTCTCCAGTTCAGGAATCACCCCATACTGCAGCTCTGACATGCGACTCAGATCCCCGGCACGGCGGGCCTGCTCCAGCTCGACGCGGGCCTGCTCCAGTTCTGCCTTGTACTCCTGAGCACCCTGCAGCGCGGCTTTCTCGGCCTGCCAGATTTCCTCCAGATCCGCATATTGCTTTTCCAGTTCGTCGATATCGTCTTCCAGCTTTTCCAGACGTTTCCTGCTGGCCTCATCCTCTTCCTTGCGCAGTGCCTCGCGCTCCATCTTGAGCTGGATAAGGCGGCGGTCCAGTCGATCCATTTCCTCCGGCATGGAATCAATTTCCATGCGGATGCGACTGCCTGCCTCATCAATCAGGTCAATAGCCTTATCCGGCAATTGCCGATCGGTAATGTAGCGATGGCTGAGCCTTGCCGCCGCGATGATGGCGCCATCACTGATGTCTACACCGTGGTGGACCTCATAGCGTTCTTTGAGGCCACGCAGGATGGCGATGGTGTCTTCCACCGTGGGCTCATCCACCTGCACCTTCTGGAAACGGCGTTCCAGGGCCGCGTCCTTTTCGATGTACTTGCGGTATTCATCCAGCGTCGTCGCACCCACGCAGTGCAGCTCGCCGCGAGCCAGTGCCGGCTTGAGCATATTGCCGGCATCCATGGAGCCTTCACCCTTGCCGGCACCGACCATGGTATGCAGCTCATCAATAAACAGGATGATGCGACCTTCCTGCTTGGACAGTTCGTTGAGGACAGCCTTGAGCCGCTCCTCGAATTCGCCCCGGTATTTGGCGCCAGCAATCAGTGCCGCCATGTCCAGGGACAACACCTGCTTGTCCTTCAGACCTTCCGGCACTTCGCCGTTGACGATCCGCTGGGCCAGGCCTTCCACGATGGCGGTCTTGCCCACCCCGGGCTCGCCAATAAGTACCGGATTGTTCTTGGTACGGCGCTGCAACACCTGGATAGTACGGCGGATTTCGTCGTCACGGCCGATCACCGGGTCCAGCTTGCCTGACTCGGCCCGTTCGGTGAGATTCACCGTGTACTTGTCCAGCGCCTCGCGCTTGTCTTCCGCATTGGGGTCGTCCACAGCCTCTCCACCTCGCACCTCGGCGATCTTCGCCGCCAGCACCTTTTTGGTGACTCCGGCGTGCTTCATCAGCTTGCCCAGCTCGCCGTTATCGTCACAGGCTGCAAGCAATACCACTTCCGTGGACAGATACTGGTCACCACGCTGCTGGGCCTCGCGGTCGGCCATGTTAAGAAGGCGACCTGTGGCTTGCCCCATCTGCACATCACCATTGAAATCACTCACCGTGGGCAGCTTATCCACGGCCATATTCAAGGCGGTGATCACATCACCACTGTTAGCGCCGGTTTTTTCCAGCAAAGGGCGGGCCGCCCCACCCTGCTGCTGCATCAGCGCCAGCATCAGGTGGACCGGTTCAATCGTGCTATTGCCCTGCCCCACGGCCAGGGATTGCGCGTCTGACAGCGCTTGCTGCAGGCGGGCAGTGAGTTTATCCATTCGCATTTGGGCTCTCCTATCCGGTTGTGATCCGCATTCCGGCCCCCTGTCGGCAAGCCAGTCACGATCACCGGTTATCAATCATCTGACCTTTTAATGGGTCCGATTGAGCCAGATTCAAGGCTAATGGATAATTGAGAATGGATAATTGATAACGCTCAATAAAAGCGCAGCGGAGTTCTTCCAGCAAAAAGGCCGCACCCAATCACTGGACGCGGCCTCATAGCGCCAGACAACGGATAGCCTGTCTCGCGCAGCTATCAATTATCCATTCTCAATTATCAATTGCCTTCTTCGTCGAGCCAGATCAGAGAAGCAAACCGGCCCGTGTCACCTTCCTTGCGGAAGGAATAGAAGCGCGTGAGATCACAGGCGGTACAGAGCTCGCCACCCTGAACATCCTCTACGCCCAGACGAGCCAGTTCTATCATGGCAGCCTGAGCGACGGAAAAGCGCCAATGGCCGGGCGAGGCATCTGCCTGAAAGGCGCCTTTGAAATCAGTGTGGGCAGCCACAAAGGCCCGGTAAACCTCGTCGCCCACCTGGTAGCATTTCCCGCAGATAGCCGGGCCCAGCCAAGCACTGACAGGCTCGCCAGCCGGGGCAATACTCTTCACCCCTTCAGCGACAATACCCGCCTGCAGGCCACGCCAGCCCGCATGCACTGCTGCCACAGCGCTGCCATCGGTACGCGCCAGCAGCACCGGAAGGCAGTCTGCGGTAAGCACCACACAAGGCCAGCGCTGCTGGTCGGCCCAGGCGCCATCCGCCTCGTTATCGGATTCACCCGCCCGAATCACTCGCTTGCCGTGGACTTGTTTCAGCCAGGCCACCGGATGATCTGCCTGCAGCAGCTTTTCCACGTGATGCCTCGCCTGCTCCACACGCGCAGTCTGATCCCCGCAGTTCATGCCCAGGTTGAAGCCATTCCAGGGGGACGGGGAATGGCTGCCGGCCCGGGTGGTCACAGCCACACGCACGTGGGGGTGCGGCTGCCAGTCTGGCCAGATCCATTTGGAGCGGCTAGGTAAAGTCATTGGTACAGCCCTGATTGGGTCACGCAGACATACCCTAGGCACATCCGCCATTTATTGCTTTGTGGCGGATATCGCCTGCGGCGACTTCAGCTCTGCGAGTTAGCGTCTTCTTCCAGCACCTGAATGAGCCCCTGCATATCCTCAGGTAGCGGTGCCTCGAATTCACAGTATTCGCCCGTGGCCGGGTGAATCAAGCCAAGTTTGCGGGCATGCAGAGCCTGACGGGGGAAACGCCGCAGAGCCTCACGCAGGGCTTCGCTGGCGCCAGCGGGCTGTTTGAGACGACCGCCATAGAGCGGATCGCCCACCAGGGGGTAATTACGATGGGCCATATGCACCCGAATCTGATGGGTACGGCCGGTTTCCAGCTGCACCTTGATGCGAGTGTGGGCCCGGTAACGGTCCAGTACGCGGTAATGGGTAACCGCGTTCTTGCCCCCGGTTTTCACCACCGCCTGCTTCTTGCGATCCACCGGGTGGCGCCCCATAGGCGCATCCACCTTGCCACCGCCGGTCATCACCCCCACAGCAATGGCTTCGTACTGACGGAACAAGCTTTTGTCCTGCAGCTGGGCCACCAGGCTCTGGTGGGCTTCCAGTGAGCGAGCCACCACCATCAGGCCGGTGGTATCCCGGTCGAGCCGATGGACGATACCCGCTCGAGGCAGACTGCTAAGACGCTCGTCGAGATGCAGCAGGCCATTCAGCAAGGTGCCATCCGCATGCCCCGCTGCCGGGTGCACCACCAAACCGGTGGGTTTATTGATCACGATCAGGTCGTCATCCTGGTAGACCACATCAAGCTCAATGGACTGGGGCTGATCGTCCAGTTCCGGCGCGATCTCCACTTCCAGGGTCAGGCTCTCATTGCCGACCAGCTTGTCCTTGGGCCTGACCTTGGCACCATTGACCGTCAGCACCCCGTCCTTGATCCAGCCCTGCAGCCGCGAGCGGGAAAACCCCTCGAACAGCTCGGCAGCGGCCTGGTCGACCCGCTGTCCCGTCTGATCTGCGCGGACCTGCTCACTGCGCTGAATTTTCTCGCCGCCAAGATGTCCCATAGTGCAACCTGTGTTTAAATGCCGTATCTAAATACCTAGCCCGTCATTGTAACCGTTTAACGAGGAAAGAATGCCACGTCTTTTATGGCCATTGCTTGGCCTGCTGCTACTCGCCGGCTGTGCCAGCAACAAGGAGCGCCCGGAGCTTACCGAGGTGGACCAGTACCGGGAAGCCAGCGAGTCGCTGGAATCCAGGAATTACCTGACCGCTATCGATCAGCTCAAGGAGCTGGAAGCCCGCTTTCCCTACGGTGATTTTGCCGAGCAGGCAGCTCTGGATCTGATCTACGCGCAGTATCGGGCGGTGGATTACCCGGCCACCGTGGTCGCGGCCCAGCGTTTCATGCGCAATTACCCGGCACATCCGCGCATGGACTACGCGCTGTACATGCGCGGGTTGGCCAACTTCAATATGGAGAAGGGCCTGTTCGACAATATGGTGAGCTCCGACAAGTCCAGCAAGGACATGGGCGCCGCCAAGGACGCGTTTCGGGATTTCGAGCGCCTGGTGAACCGCTTCCCGGACAGTGAATACGCGCCGGATGCCCGCTCACGCATGGTCCACATTCGTAACCAGCTGGCCCGCCAGGAACTCCATGTGGCCCGCTACTATGCGCGCCGCGGCGCCATCATCGCTTCCATCAACCGGGCCCAGTATGTGGTCAAGCACTACCAGCAGACCCCTGCCGTACCCGAAGCCCTCGCCATCATGGCGAAAGGCTACCAGCGCCTGAAGCAACCGGAACTGGCAGAGAAAAGTCGTGATGTACTGGCGCTGAACTGGCCGGACAGCAAATTTCTGGACAACGACAAGCAAGTCGATCTGGCCTGGTGGCCGGACGAGGATGACGGGCTGCTGAGCTTGCTGACGTTTGACCTTCTGTAAGCTTCTAGCTTCTAGCTTCTAGCTTCTAGCTTCTAGCTAAAAAAGGGTGGCACCGACTAATATTCGGAGCCACCCTTTTTTTGACTTTGCTTTTCCTTGTGGCTTGTAACTGCTCTCAGTCCCCCGGTCGCCAGCCATTGGTGATCGGGTAACGGCGATCCTTGCCGAAAGCCCGGCGGCTGACGCGGGGACCCACCGCAGCCTGCCGGCGCTTGTATTCGTTGCGATCGGTGAGCTTGACGACCCGGTAGACATTCTCGCGATCAAAACCGTCACGGATTACCGCTTCGGCGCTCATGTCCTGCTCCACATAGCGCTCGAGAATCGCATCCAGTTCGTCGTAACCCGGCAAGGAATCACTGTCCACTTGGTCGGGTGCCAGTTCCGCCGATGGCGGGCGTGTGATAACCCGTTCCGGGATAATTTCCACGCCGGCCTGCTGGTTGCGCCACGTGGCCAGGCGGTAAACCATGGTCTTGAACACATCCTTCAGCACCGAGAAGCCACCTGCCATATCCCCGTAGAGCGTGGCATAACCCACTGCCATCTCACTCTTGTTGCCGGTTGTCAGCACCACAGACCCGTTTTTGTTGGATAGCGCCATCAGCAGGACCCCACGGCAGCGCGCCTGCAGGTTTTCCTCGGTAGTATCTTTCTCCTGCCCGGCAAATGACTCACTGAGAATATCCATAAACCCATTGAAAGCAGACTCGATGGGCAGCACGCGGTAATGGACCCGCAGAGTCAGGGCCTGCTTCTCGGCATCCTCCAGGCTCATGGCTGAGGTATAGCGGAATGGCATCATCACCGCTTCTACCCGATCCGGACCGAGGGCATCCACGGCCACCGCCAGAGTCAGGGCCGAATCGATCCCACCCGACAAGCCCAGCAGCGCCCCCTTGAAACCGTTCTTGTTCACGTAATCCCGGGTTGCCAGCACCAGCGCCTGATAGAGGCTTTCTTCCAGCCCGGGGAGCGGAAGCTGCTCCCCCACAGGCTCGCAGTGTCCGTCACTGCACTGCAGGTCCACCGGGACCAACGCCTCGGTAAAGCTGGCAGCCTGTACACAACGGCGCCCCTGGCTGTCACAAACAAACGATGCACCATCAAAAACCAGCTCGTCCTGGCCACCTACCAGGTTGCAATAGAGAATCGGCAGGCCGGTTTCGCGGCTGCGGGCTTCTACCTGCTCCAGGCGCTCCTGAAACTTGTTGGCCCGGAACGGCGACGCATTCAGGTTCAGAACCAGATCCACATCTTGTTGCTGCAGCTGGGATGCGGGCCCGCTATGCCAGATGTCCTCGCAGATCGTCAGGCCCAGGGTCCAGCCATCCAGCTCAAAGGTGCAGGCCTCGGAACCCGGTTGAAAATAGCGTTTTTCGTCGAACACACGGTAATTGGGTAGATGTTGCTTGAAATATTCATGGCGAGGGCGGTTTTCGCCAGGAAATACTACCCCGGCGGCGTTGCGACGCTGGCCATTGCGCACGGCAGGGTAGCCAATCACCACCGGTACCGTGATCTTCTCACCAATGGTCTCCAGCGCGGCATCCACACGGCTGTTGAGACTGGGACGCAACAGCAGATCCTCTGGCGGATACCCCGTCAGCATCAATTCCGGAAACAGTACCAGATCAGCGCCCAACAGACGGCGAGCCTCGTCTGCCGCATCGATCACCCGCTGGGCATTGCCCTCAATGTCGCCCACCAGCGCATTCTGCTGGGCCATAATAATCCGCATGATTAACCGGCCTTTCCTCAAGTGAGCGCTGATTGTACTCTTTAGCCGGCAATCGATGAACGCATCATGACAAACAAGGAGAACAAGATGGGCCTGATTCGCCTGCTGGTTATTGCCGCCCTGGTCTACCTGGCCTGGCGGGTAGTGAAAAACCTGCTCTCGCAGGCAAACCGTCGCGACAGTTCCGACTCTGGTAACGGTCAGGACGCCCAGGCCATGCTCAAATGCGCCCAGTGTGGCGTGCACGTTCCTGCCCCGGAAGCCTTCACTCACAATGGGCTGCACTTTTGCTCCCAGAAGCACCAACGCCTGTATCTGGAACACAATGACCGCTAGCCAGGGATGGACGCCCGCCCGTATTTATAATGTCTATCGGATTGCCATTGCTTGCAGTCTGATGCTGCTCCACTTTGGGCCGGAACAGCCCCTTATCGGCACCCATCTGCCGTTATTGTTTGAAACCACGCTTTTTGTCTATCTGGGGCTCACGCTGGCATCAGCCACCCTGGACTTTCGCGCCGAAAAACGCGCCTATCCGGCCTGGGCTCAGCCCGCCTCGCTGATTACCGATTTGACCATGCTCTCCCTGGTTGTCCACGCCAACGGTGGTCTTGAGGGCGGCTTGGCGGTACTGCTTCTGGTTACAGTGGCCGCCGGCAACATCCTGCTACGCGGACGTCTCGGTTTTTTGATCGCCGCCCTGGCCACCCTGGCCATGATGTTCGAGCAGTTCTACTTTTCCATTCAGGCCATGTCGGATTCCCCTTTCCTGCTAACCGAATCCGGCCTGCTGGGTATCGCCTTTTTCATGGTGTCGCTGATCATCCAGCAAATAACCCAACGTCTGCAGCAAAGCGAGCGCATTGCTGAGCGACAGCGTGTCGCCATCGAACGCCTGGAAGCCCTTAACCAGCAAATTGTGCAGCGCATGCGCACTGGCGTGGTGGTGTTTGATGAATCCTTCCGGATTCTGATGGCCAACCAGGCAGCCAATAGCCTGTTTGGCACCCCCATGCTAGGCAACCAGTTACCCAAACAATTGGTTAGCCGCTATCAACGCTGGCAAGACAACCCTCTACTGCCCCTCGCTACGCTGAGAACCTCGGAACAGTCGCCGGTACTCAGTCCCCGGTTTGCCCCGCTGGAGACGGACCATGAGCTACTCACTCTATTATTTCTTGAAGACAGCGCCCGAGTCGCTCAGGAAGCGCAACAGATGAACCTGGCATCACTGGGACGACTGTCCGCCACCCTGGCCCATGAGATTCGCAACCCGTTAAGCGCGATCAACCATGCCACCGAGCTGCTCCTGGACGGCAATGCCAGCGAGGAGGATCAGCATTTACTCGGCATCATCCGCAACCATGTGGGCCGCGTGAATGGCATCATTCACGACGTGCTCGATCTCTCTCGCCGGGGCAAAGGACAGGCCGAGCGCTTTGGCCTTGCGCCTTTTCTCAACGAATTATGTGAGCAATGGGCGTTGCGGGGCTACGCGAACAACAGCCTGAAAAAAGCCTGCCAGTCCGATGTAGAAGTACGCTTTGATCGCAACCAGTTGACCCAGGTCGTCGACAACCTGATCCGCAATGCCTTTCAGCATGGAGGCGAAGAGTGCAAGGTTGACCTGGAATGCGGCAGTCATGAACAAACGGGGCTCCCCTGGCTCAGAATCCGGGATAACGGCAATGGCATACCCGCCGAGACCGCCCGGCACCTTTTTGAGCCCTTCTACACAACAGCCAATGACGGCAATGGGCTGGGGCTCTATCTTTGCCGGGAGCTTTGCCAAGCCAACCAGGCAGCCCTGGATCTGGAAGACACCCCGAACGGGGCCAGCTTTGTGATAACCTTTGCCCACCCGCACCGACAATTTCAATAACACGATATTATTATGAGTGCTGACACCCCACACGTACTGGTTGTAGACGACGAAGCCGATCTGCGCGAACTGCTTGTCATCACCCTTGGGCGCATGAAGCTCAAGGCCACAGCTGCCGAATCGCTTGACGCAGCCAAAGCGGCCCTTGCCGATGGCAGATTCAACCTTTGTCTGACGGATATGAATCTGGGTGATGGCACCGGGCTCGAGCTGCTGCAGTTTATTGCCAGGCATTGCCCGGAAATGCCCACCGCCGTCATTACGGCTTATGGCAGCATGGAAACCGCCACCGATGCCATGAAGTACGGGGCCTATGACTTTATTGCCAAGCCCGTGTCACTGGATCGACTGCGCCAGCTGATTGAAGACGGGCTAGACATCAACGAAGTGGAAGACCACCACGAGGAAGAGGACAATCTGATCGGGGAAGCGCCGAGCATGCGCGCCCTGAAAGCCCAGGTCCGCAAACTGGCACGCAGCCAGGCGCCAATCTACATCAGCGGCGAATCCGGCAGCGGCAAGGAGCGTATTGCCCGCCTGATACACAACCTGGGTTCTCGACGGGCAAAACCCTTTGTCGCCGTCAACTGCGGTGCCATTCCGTCGGAGTTAATGGAAAGCGAATTTTTTGGCCACCGTAAAGGCGCATTCACCGGGGCCGTGGAAGACCGCAAGGGCCTGTTCCGCGAAGCCGACGGCGGCACCCTTTTTCTGGATGAAGTGGCCGACCTGCCCTTGCACATGCAAGTTAAACTGCTGCGAGCCATTCAGGAAAAATCCGTTCGCCCTGTGGGTGAGGCCCGGGAGTTTCAGGTCAATCTTCGTATCCTCTGCGCTACTCACAAGGATCTGGCTCAAGAAATGGCGGAAGGGCGCTTCCGGCAAGATCTTTTCTATCGGCTGAATGTCATCGAGGCGCACGTCCCCCCGTTGCGCGAACGCCAGGAAGATATTCCTGCTCTGGTCGGCCACATTCTCAAGCGCCTCAGCGAAGCCTGGGAAATCGCCCCGCCAATCGTCAGCGCCTCTGCCATGAAAACCCTGGAACAATATACCTACCCAGGCAATGTCAGGGAGCTGGAAAATACCCTGGAAAGAGCCCTTACTTTATGTGACGGGAAAGAGATCCAGGAAGAGCATCTACGGCTGCAAACGGACACACTCCCGAAATCCGCCACGGCAACAGCACGGGAAACCTGTACCGCTCCAGAGCGTTCATTAGGCCAGCCTCTCGAAGAATTTCTTCAAGACATCGAGAGGCAGGAAATTCTCAAGGCTCTGGATGCAACGCACTGGAACAGAACAGCTGCAGCAAAAAAACTGGGCATGACATTCCGGTCTCTACGTTACCGGTTGAAGAAACTGGACCTTGATCGAAGCCCAGGAGAAAGTGAGTAGGGAGCAGGGTCAATATTCGGCCGTTCTCCACACATCATCTGCACGAGAAGCTCTGCCGTGGCCGGAGCAGACACCAAACCATTACGGTAATGGCCTGCTGCAGCAAAGACCCCATTGCACCCCGGCACGGCGCCAATATATGGGTAGTCCACCTCACTCCCGGGGCGTACGCCTGCCCAGTGATGGGCGGGTGTACGGCTCGCTAATTCCGGGAGAAGATTTGCCGCCACCGCTTCAAGCTGATAGCGCCCAGACACAGTCGGGTAGGTAGTGCAATCTCCTCGAATCAACGTAGAGCCAACCAGCACAGCACCATCCGCACGAGGAATCAGATAGCCTGATTGAGTTAGCATAACTGAAGGCACTCTACCTGGCGTGAGATGATAAAGCAGCATTTCTCCCTTTACCGGAAACATTGGCAAAGACACACCCAGCATTGAAAGTAGCTTGCTGCTCCCTACCCCTGCACAGACAATCACATTCTCTGCATTCAAAACCAATCCATTCTGAGTTTCCAGTGCCGCACCTTTTTGCCTTGGCAAAAGTGAAACCACCTTATCCCTTATAAACGAAACCCCTCTGGACGCCAGATAGCTTCTCAAAGCTTTTAACAAGCGCGGATTTCTAACATTTCCCAAATCAGGAAAGAAGACACCCTCTGAAAAAGGAAAAGACGGCAACAGATCGCTTCCAGAAAGTGTCTCTGATAGCACCCCCCATTTACCAGCCCAGTCTTTCACAGTGTTCATTTCCTTAGTGTCCACATGCACCCACAAACCCCCTTGATGCAAATCAGACCACTCCAGACAACGTCCGACAAGTTCACTAAAGAGACCTCTGTAGCGGGCCATGGCGTCGAAGGTCAGGCGATTCATCGCATCAGAGTAACGCCACGCATAAAGTGGCGAGAGAATTCCTCCTCCAGCCCAGGACGCCAACCCGCCTTCTGACTCATCAATCACTGTGGCGGGAATCTCACGCTTTGTGAGCTCGAACGCACTCAATAAACCGACAATACCACCACCAACAATTACGACTTCTCTCATTTCAGCTCATGACATCTTGCATATATAAAACAAGTTCTACCCGGCCATATCGATGTTTCGGATAAAGAACCATGAAAAAAACAGGCTTTACTTTACTTGAGTGCCTTACGGCATTAAGCACACTTTCTGTGCTGGCAATGATTGCGCACAATATTGGCCTCCCAATGATTCAAGAATATCGGGTTATAGCTGCCACCAACAGTGTAGCTGGATTAATCAGAGAGGCCAGAGCCAATGCTATGACGGATGGGAACCGACTCATCTGCGATGGAGAGCGGGGATGCAGTAGCTTCAAAAGAACCACAATATTGATAGAGGGGCGAGATACGAACATGAACAATGCACTAGAAAAAAGCGAAATACATCATCATGTAAAATTACCAAGCGACACCTGGCTGGAATGGAAACGATTCAGAGGCACACATTTACGCTATAGAAACAGAGGGGCAACCCGATTCCAGAACGGGCATTTCCTGATTTGCAGTGGCAATAAAGGAAGAAAAATAATTATGAACTGGATTGGAAGGACCCGTATTGAGAAAGCGGGAACTGAATGCCATACAATCTAAAAAAGGAATAGCCCAGAAATACCTGAACTATTCCTGTTTACCGTCTACCAACTACTACTGCTAGAAGGGGTGCAACCCCCGACAGCGGCACAAGCATTACCCTGACTATCCAGCACCATCGTTTCTGTACCACTCATGATCGCACTGTAAGGCGTCGCCTTGATCGTATATTTATGATCCGAGGGTACAGAAATCGTGTACTTATAATGCTTGTGCCCAACCGACTCGGGCACAAGTGTGCCAGTCATTGAGCTGGCGCCATTATAAGAGAAGTGCTTTCCACGATATCCCTCCAGAGCAGAAGCCCAGTCCAAGAGCAGCGCCCTACCGGCCTCCTGGCGCGCATCCTGCACGTACTTTGTATAAGCAGGATACGCGATTGCCAGCAAGATCGAGATTATCACAACCACTATGAGTATCTCGATCAAAGTAAAACCAGCAGCGGCAGCCTTTCGGCGGCTCTCATTTTGGGGATAGTTGTAAGCACTCATGATCGCTCCGCTACTTTTCATAAACAGGGATTACATTCGCTTCATTAGACTCAAGCTGACGCCATTGCGTTTTGCGAAGCCTTTGATCACGCGGCGTTCCCTCCGCAGGGACCTCGGTACCTACAACCACCTTAATCTTGTCTTCGTCCATAAATAGAACCGGGGTCGGCGGCGGCACCTGTTGCAGCAGTTTTTCCTGACGATCATCAGCCACAGAGCCATCATTGTTGATTTTTGCAGGATCACCCGTAATGAGATTGACAGTGTGCAAATAGGCACTTCCAAGACTAACCGCACACGGACTATCTTCCTCCGTACCGCCAACCGGAGAATATGTAGAGAAGAAAACGGTATTATCATATACCACCGGCGATGACATCACTTTTTCACCAGGCGCAACATCAAGATAGTAGAACCAGCCCGGAGAATCCCCTTTCACTGGGTTCCCTACACCCACATTGACTAAATCACCAATTTTTAGCTCTTTTTCTGGAGCTGAGTCTTTATAAGCGGTGTCGTCACGAATAACAAAAAAGGCTTCATTTGTATTTTTATCCAGGGGGTGCGCTCTATAGCCAGACCCGATTGTCACATAAAGCTGCTTTTCACCCTTGTGCTCTACATAAGCTACTGCGGGCGCCTCATAAAAACGGCGATTATCAGCATAACTCCCGCCCAAGTCTGCCAAAACATGTACCTTGCTAGCTCCAATATTATCCTCATCAATATCAACGCGGTATAAATGACCGCCGGTATCACCAAAATAAAGATGGTCAGAAGAACCGTCTGCATTTTTATCAACGACAGCTATGCTGCTCGGCACGGAATATGCTAAATCTTCGGACCAAAGCACATCCCCGGTTAAGGCATCTACAATGTAGATAACATTACCAACATCGTCACCGTTGCTTCTCGTCCCACCGCTTGCATCCTGGCTGGTGTCATAGCCCCCGCCAAAAATCAGAACCGTTTTTGTTCCAATTCTTGCCGGGGTCGGTGTAGACCAGGTTTGACCCAAATCCGAATATCCGCTGTCAGTGATCGTCTTCTTCCACAGCAGTTTTGGAGACGTTCTTGATGTCACGTCGAGAGCATAGTAACTGTTTCCGCCTCGACGCATTCCGCCAAAAAGGAGCTTTTTGCCATCTTTTTTCAATGCAACCCAGCTACCGTCCAAACCATATATTTGACGATTGTTATTTTGATCCAATGACGGGCGATCAGTTGTAAAAAGATTGGATCTGGAGAGAAACTCTTTGGGCATAAATGAGTAAATCTCTTTTCCTGTTTTTGCATCTATTGCGTGCAACATGCCACCATTTGTGGAAACAAAGACCACATTGTCGCCACTGTAATCAACCAAAACCGGAACACTGTGCATCGGGTCTCCCCAAAGCACTTTTAGCTTACTGGCAAGCTGCTCCAACTTTTCGTCGCTGGCATCCTCTGGAAGGCCGAAAAACTCATTATCATACGCACCACTTCCAACAGATCCCCAAGGCAATGTCGTCATTGCGCTGCCTTCGTTATAATACAACGTGCGCAAGAAGCCTTCACCGTTAGCCTGGCGCGCGCCTCCTTGGGTAGCATCCGGCCCGTCAGCTTCATCACTCCACCAGCTTCTTGCGGTCTCTTTGAAGTAGCCTGTCTCATCATCAATAGCATCATTCCCGGAAACATCAGTGACATCATCGCCTGAAAGACGATAGCGCTTCAGGTTTCCCTCCCAGAAACTACTGGAAGCAGGCTGAATAACCGCATAATAAAGCTGGTCAAGATGCTCAAACCGGTTTAATTGGTTTACCGCTACGCCAGGGGCAGACAACGTGCGAGAATCCTCATCAATCAGGTCAAACACTTTAAGAAAGGCACTAGCTAGCGCCTCTGAAGTATCAGCCGTATAGGTGCCTTCAGAGCCGTCAGAAGAGACTTTTTCCATATCCCCTCTATTCTGGCCCATATACAAACCAACGTTATAGGTTTTTATAGATCGGCCAATATAATTGCTTTCACTGTTTAAATACTGAGAAATCGCCGCCTGACACTCATAAGAGTCCGATTTTCCAGAACCATTACAGGCATAAAAATTATGATCAGGTAAGTTAATATCGTTTGGATCACCATCAGTGAAGATGACGATATGGTTAGACTCACACTGATTCTCTAAGTTAATCGGTGACACATAACGGCCATCAGAACCCACAATATCCTGACTATTTACACACGCGTTAGTAATCTCACACTCTTTTTTTTGCCCTATAAGTTTATATTCCTGGTAAGTGTAGCCACTGTTACCCCAGCACCATCCCCAAGGAGAAGTACAAATTCGCCGGCAATTTGGGCGATTACGGTTACAAGTGCCTGAGATATCTTGCCAACCATACTCATCAACAATCTCGCATTCTTCAGTTTCTTCAAACTCAGTACATACAGAACGGGTATTATCGTCATTACCACCATTTCCATACTGTGCCGAGCCTGGAGGCGCCCCCAGCATGTAACGGCCCATCTCCCAATAACTTTCAGCAGTTGGGGTACTGCCATATGGAGCGCCAGTATTGGCTCCAGAAGCATTATCTCCAGCACTATTTAGGCTTGAAACTGCCTCTTTAAGCGCGCGCTTGGAGTTGTCGTTTACCTGGGTTACCGGCATCAATACATAACCACCGCAGGTATAGCGATTATCTGCACAGTTATAGCCGTGACGAAACCGCCCAATACCCATGTTGACTTTTTCTGGCACCGAGTCGATCAGAAGATGCATTGCGTCTTCGAGCATATTGATACGGCGATTTTCAACATCTGAGCACCAGCTGGCGCTACTTTCAGTACAACTGCGCATACTGCCAGAAGTATCAAGCAGCACCATTACGTTGGCTTTAGTTTCATTTTCACTATTGCCAACTTCTGCAGGCGCAAAGAATATCTCAGTGTCGTCGGCGAACAGCCATGCCGGAGACAAAACCAGCACAAGCAAAAGCGCCATTCTTTTTAAAATAGACATGTCGTTTTTCATAATGTCCCCCGCTACATTTCTGAGCCTGGAAGAATTCCAGTCTTCAATAATTGCTGTAGATGACGATCGTTAATATTAAAGCCATCCATAACAGCGTCACCCTGTATGTTAATTGAGTAGTCCACAAATGTTGCTGAATTACCGGTTGCACTCACCTGGTTTCCGGAAATCAGTTCATACCCGTCTTCAGATGCACCAGCGGATGCAGTAATAACTTTTCTGGCATCCATCGAATCACCGCTGCTGCAGGCACCATCTCTTCCACCTGAATTGAGCAAACACCTTCTCGCCACAACCTGATCAACTAAAAATTCCGTCAATGCGACTTCATTCATATTGTTGATAGTGTTGTACATATCTGCCACTGAGCTTTCCGCAGCCTCAAAAACCATGGCATCTGCCTGCGTTCCTGTTGCCACCTTGGCCGCAAACATACTTGTCTTCATGGCAGAAACGCCCAGAACAGAAACCACGACAAGAATAAGCAGGGCAACAATCAATGCTGCGCCACGCTGACTATATCCACGCGAAATCGCATTTATTTTCATAGCGTTTCCCAATCAACATTTCGCAACTGTACTGTGCTTGTAAACATCCTGCGAACAGCCTTTGCATCAGAATCCGATTTGGTGATTTTGTTTCCCAGCAAATAGAATGTTTGCTCTCCACCACCAGGCAACGTTTCACTCTGCTCGCTCAACAGCAGCGCCAGCCTAGCAGCGACAATAGTTCCCACAGCCCCAGGAACACCTGCAGCTGATTGAGCTGGAGTTATATAGCCACTAGCATTTGCTGCCCCCACAAAGGTAGTTACTCCTAAAGCACCATCCGGATTTTCATCAATTCCGTACTTAACCTTAAAACCTTCGACGCCGGAAACCAGCTCTATACCCGCGCCTCCAGAAAGATTTCCATTACAAAACAGTCCATCGTTTGACACATAGTAGCTATTAACGACCTGAACAATCCCGCCACCGCCACCGCCTTCACAATCCGTCGTACCGTGATAGGCAATAGTTATACGGTCTGTGGCACCATCACTTGAAGCAGGCAAGCCTGCGGCAGGAACAAACAACACCCCGCCAGGCACGACCGAAGCTACGTTCTGATCAAGGCCTGTGCGCCGCAAATCCCTCACAAGAAAGCGCATAACAAGCTGGCCATTTTCCTGTACACGCGACGTTGCCTGCTGCAGTGCGAAAGTTCTGTTATTAGTTATTAGCAATTGAAGTGCTGCGCCGGTCACGACCAATCCAACAACCATTGCCACCATTAACTCAACAAAACTGAAGCCTGACTGTTTTTTCATCATTTTCATCAGCGAAGCACCTCGATAACCGCACAGAAAGAATCCGTATCGGTATTAACCTCCCCTCCTGCCTTTACGCACTCTGAAGGCTTCATCCCATCCCAACTGACAACAACACAATTCAGGCCACTATTAGGGCATGATTGAATGGCAACCAACCCCTCTGGCAAAAGATTTCCGGCCATCCAAGATAATTGATTAACATCCCAGGAAACCATCTGAGCGCTACTACAACCTGCACCAACCCCGGTACAGGTTGCATAGGCATTGGGCGCTGAGCCAACAGCTGCCGGCGTTGTAGGCCAGGCCGCCGCTATGTAAGCCGGTAAATTTGGATTTACCTGCAAACGTTCCAGTGCATCCTGTGCAATCAGTGTTGCCTGAGCTCGGTTGTTTGCCTGTTCAGCGCCCTTTAACGCTGAAAGCTGCATCCCGGCGTAGCCCAGAACTCCTATTGCAAGCACCAAGAGGGCTACAAGGACTTCAACAAGGCCAACACCGCGCTGCGCAGCTTTAACTACCATTTTTTTCAGGAGCACGTGATATCCTCATTACTGATTCGCCCAACCTTAGAAACAGAAATCTTTCTGCCCGTCTCTCCTGTTCGCACAGAGTCGCAGACAATGAAGCTGTCAGCCTGATTGACAAAACCATCTGGCTGGAAAGTCAAACTGCCAGAGCCGGAACGCGTCACGGTTACATCCGGTGAAATGGCAAAGCTTTGGTCCTCCTCCGGGGCGCCGGCCGGATATGAAATAAGCCAGCCCTGACTCCAGTCCCCACCACTAACCGCAGATAATTGGACGCTTATTCTGAGGTTTACTGCCTGAGTACGAGCAGTTCCAAGAGCAGCAACCAGCTCACTGGCCGCACCACGCAGTGAATTACCAGCACCAACGTTGCGGAAAGCGGGAACGGCAATAGACCCCAGCACTACAAGAATGATGATCGCAACCATCATTTCGACCAGTGAAAAGCCTCGCTGCCTGCTTTTTTTTGTCATCATTTCAGTCCGGTTGTCTCGGCTTGAGAAGGGCGTTGAGTTCAGCTTAGCAATTCCATAGGCGCCATCAATCAACCGAGGACAAACGGACTGTCGACCACCATGGACGGTATAAGCTGCTGAAAAATAATGAGTTTTGGTACTTTATGGTGTGACGGCACTCACACTTTAATCTTACACCAATGCAACTTTTACCTTAGTGGAAAGCATTACTGCACTATCCCGGGGGCCAGGAGGCAGCAAAACCTAGACGGGTGCAAAATTATCATTTTAAACAGACAAAAGGCGGGGGGGCCCTAAAGGAAACCAATACGTTTTCCCAGCCAGAATCAGGAGCGCAGCGCCTTGGGCATGGAGAAACGGATGTTCTCTTCGCGACCGGGGATTTCCTCGGGGTCAAAGCCGCCCAGGGATTTGAGGGTGGCGATGACCTGCTGGACCAGCTCTTCGGGGGCGCTGGCGCCGGCGGTGACGCCGACGGCGGTCTTGCCCTTGAGCCAGGCAGGGTCGATCTGGGAGGGGTCGTCGAGTAGGTGGGCCTCAGCGCCGCAGCGCTCGGCCAGTTCCCGCAGACGGTTGGAGTTGGAACTGTTCACAGAACCAACCACCAGCACCAGCCCGCATTCCAGCGCCAGCTGGCGCACGGCATCCTGACGATTAGTGGTGGCGTAGCAGATGTCTTCACGCTTGGGGCCGAGAATGTTCGGAAAGCGGGCGCGC
This sequence comes from Alcanivorax jadensis T9, assembly GCF_000756655.1. Classification (GTDB taxonomy): domain Bacteria; phylum Pseudomonadota; class Gammaproteobacteria; order Pseudomonadales; family Alcanivoracaceae; genus Alcanivorax; species Alcanivorax jadensis. The sequence goes on along the minus strand of NZ_ARXU01000015.1, from coordinate 64,222 downwards.
AGGGCATCGATCACTTTCGCGGTATCGTCCACACTGAGGGTGGTCTGGGTTACGAAGGCCAGGGTGTCCGGGTCACGAACCTGAATCGTCGCCACGTCCGCCTCATCTTCCACCAGGTAGATATCACCACCATAGGACTTGTCGTACTGGCCCATGGTGCCTTCCACTTCCGGGTGACCGGCATGGCCAATCAGAATGCTCTCGCGGCCTTCGCGAGCGTAGCGAATCACTTCCATATGCACCTTGGTGACCAGCGGGCAGGTGGCATCGAACACCTTCAACTGGCGGCGCTCCGCCTCCTGCTGCACCGCCTTGGAAACACCATGGGCACTGAAGATAACAATGGCATCATCCGGCACTTCGTGGAGCTCCTCCACAAACACCGCCCCGCGCTGACGCAGATCGTCCACCACATAGCGGTTGTGGACCACCTCGTGGCGCACATAGATCGGCGGCCCGAACACTTCCAGTGCCCGGTTGACGATATCGATGGCGCGATCCACCCCGGCACAGAAGCCACGGGGGTTGGCGAGTCGGATTTGCATAGGAGATCCTGCTTGACTGGTACCGGTATTGTAACGGGTACAGGGCCGCTTCTGCGACCGTTGCAACGACACTGATGCCGCGGACTGCAATCAGTTCAGGGTAACGGGCTGCTCCGGAGCGTAACGCTCCACGGCGATAATCTCTACCTCGAAGGTCAGGTCTCGGCCGGCCAGAGGGTGATTGAAATCCACATAGACCCACTCATCCTCCACCTTGCTGATCACGCCAGGCAGTTCGCCGCCAGCCGCATCCGCAAAGCTCAGCACCATGCCCTGCTCCAGGGTGTCGTACTGGGCAAAGGTACTACGGGTGAAGTGCTGCACATTGTCGTCGTTGTAATCGCCGAAGGCCTTGTTCGCCTCCAGGAAAACGCTACGGCGATCGCCGGCTTTAAGGCCGCGCAAGGCATTTTCAAAGCCCGGCAGCAGGGATTCGTCACCCCAGACGAAGGCCGCCGGGTCACCGCCGAAGGTGGAATCCAGCTCGGTGCCATCCATCAGGCGCACCGCAAAATGCAGAGTGATACGGGTGTCCGGGCCCGCCCGGAGAATCTCAGTCATGCTTTTTGGCTCCCAGGAGCATATCCAGCAGAATCAGACCGGCACCAATGGTGATAGCGCTGTCGGCGATATTGAAGGCCGGGAAGTGGCTGTTACCCCAGTAGAAATCCAGAAAGTCCACCACATGCCCCAGCACCAGCCGGTCGTAGAAATTGCCCAGGGCCCCGCCCAGAATCAGCGCCAACGCGACGCCCTGCAGTTTCTCTGCAGCGGTGAGCCGGGTCAGCCAGACCAGGATCAGTACCGAAGCACCCAGGGCAATGGCGGTAAAGAACCAGCGCTGCCAGCCCCCCGCATCCGCCAGAAAGCTGAATGCGGCACCGGGGTTATAAGCCAGGGTCAGATTGAAGAACGGCATCACTTCCAGCCGCTCGTAGAGATCAAACCGGGCCACCACCATATGCTTGGTGATCTGATCCAGGGCAATCACCACACCGGTGAGCCACAACCAAATTAGTTGCCCTGGCAGCAGCCGTTTGCTGCTTTCAGAAGATGAGATATCTGGCGTTTTAGGCATAACGTCGCACCTCACCCTCGCCGTCCACGTTCGTCACGCAACGGCCACACAACTCCGGATGCGCGGCATGGGAGCCGACATCCGGCTGGTGGTGCCAGCAGCGCGCGCACTTGCCGTACTCACTGGCCAGCACCTGCACCTTCAACCCGCTCACCGCCGTGTCTTCCAGCTCGGCAGGCGCCTCCCCCAGAGGCTTGAGGGTGGCCGCAGAGGTAATGGTGACGAAACGCAGCTCATCGCCCAGACGGTTCAACAGCGTCTGCTGCTGGTCATCCACATAGAGCACCACCTCGGCACTGAGGCCGCCCTTGATCAGCTTGTCGCGACGGGCATTCTCGATGGCCTTGTTCACCGCCTGCTTCACATCCTGCATCTGCTGCCAGAAATTACGATCCATGTCCGCATCGGTAAGACCGAAAAGGCCGTCGTACCATTCCGCCAGGAACACCGAATCGAGACGCTCGCCGGGCAGGTTTTCGTAGATTTCCTCGGCGGTGAAGCTGAGTACCGGCGCCATCCAGCGCACCAGCGCCTGGGCGATATGATAAAGGGCTGTCTGGCAGGAGCGCCGCGCCACGGAATCCGCCTGGGTGGTGTACTGGCGATCCTTGATGATATCCAGGTAGAAGCCGCCCAGATCCAGGGCACAGAAGTTGCGCAACTTCTGGTAGACCTGATGGAAATGGTAGCCGTCGTAAAGCCCCTGAATCTCTTCCTGCAGTTGCAGGGCGCGATCGACAATGTAGCGATCCAACGCCAGCATCTGCTCCGGCTGCAACGCATCGCTGGCCGGGTCGAAACCGCTCAGGTTGGAGAGCAGGAAACGGCTGGTGTTACGGATACGACGATAGCTATCGCCCATCTGCTTGAGGATGTCCTTGGACACGGACATCTCGCCACGATAATCGGTGGCTGCCACCCACAGACGCAGGATATCGGCGCCCAGATCGTTCCACACTTCCTGGGGCGCGATCACATTGCCGACGGACTTGGACATCTTGCGGCCCTGCTCATCCACGGTGAAACCATGGGTCAGGACGGTCTTGTAAGGTGCTGCATCGCGAACCGCCAGGCTGGTCAGCAGCGAAGACTGGAACCAGCCACGATGCTGGTCGGACCCTTCCAGATACAGGTCCGCCGGGGTGTTCAGCTGCGGACGTTGGTCCAGTACGCAGTAATGAGTGACACCGGAATCGAACCACACATCCAGAGTATCGGTGACCTTGCTGTACTGGTCGGCCTGCTCCCCCAGCAACTCGGCGGGCGCCAGATCGAACCAGGCATCAATGCCTTTCTGCTCCACCCGCTGGGCGACCTGTTCGATCAGGGCCGGGGTGTCCGGGTGCAGCTCGCCGGTTTCCTTGTTCACGAACAGCGCAATGGGCACGCCCCAGGTACGCTGGCGGGAGATACACCAGTCCGGGCGGTCGGTGAGCATGCCTTCGATGCGGGCCTTGCCCCACTCCGGCAGCCACTGCACCTTGTCGATTTCCTGACGGGCACGGGGCAGCAGCCCGGCCTGGTCCATGGAGACAAACCACTGGGCGGTGGCACGGAAGATCAGTGGCGTCTTGTGGCGCCAGCAATGCGGGTAGCTGTGCTCGATTTTTGCCAGCTTCACCAAGGCACCGCTTTCCTGCAGTGCCTCGATCACCGGCTCGTTGGCCTTGCTGACATGCACTCCGCCCACTACTGGCAGGTCGTCACGAAACAGGCCGCTGTCCAGCACCGGGCTGATCGGGTCCAGATCGTATTGCTGGCCCACCACAAAGTCATCGGCACCGTGGCCGGGAGCGGTGTGCACCAGGCCGGTACCGGCATCGGTGGTCACGTGCTCACCGAGAATCACCGGCACCTGCGCACCCAGGAACGGATGCTGCAGAGACAATGCTTCCAGCTTTTCGCCTTTCACTGTGGTTGAGCGGGTTACGCTCTCCATGCCCCAGCGCTCCACCAGATCGTCCGCCAGCGCCTCGGCCACCAACAGCTCACGATGCTGGCCATCCAACTCGCCGCTGAGCAGCACATAGTCCAGCTGCGGATGCACCGCCACCGCCCGGTTAGCCGGGATGGTCCAGGGAGTGGTAGTCCAGATGACCAGCGCCGGAGCGGTGGCCTTGATGCCGGAACGGGCAGTAAAGTCCGCCACATCCACCACACTAAACTCCACATCGATGGCCGGGGACACCTTGTCGTAGTATTCCACTTCCGCTTCCGCCAGGGCGGAGGCGCAGTCCAGACACCAGTGCACCGGCTTGAAGCCCTGCTGCAGGTGGCCGTTGTCGACGATCTTGCCCAGGGAGCGGATGATGTTCGCCTCAAAGGCGTAATCCATGGTCAGGTAAGGATTGTCCCAGTCACCGAACACGCCCAGGCGCATGAAGTCCGCCTTCTGGCCATTCACCTGCTTGCTGGCGTATTCACGGCATTTCTTGCGGAACGTGCCGGCATCCACCTTGTGCCCGGCCTTGCCGACCTTCTTTTCCACCATCAGTTCGATGGGCAGACCATGACAATCCCAGCCCGGCACATAGGGGGCATCAAAGCCGGCCAGGGTGCGGGACTTGACGATCATGTCCTTGAGGATCTTGTTCACCGCATGGCCGATATGAATGTCGCCGTTGGCGTACGGCGGGCCATCGTGAAGAATGAACTTGGGACGGCCGGCAAAGGCCTCACGGATCTTCTGGTAGAGCTGCTTTTGCTGCCACTCTTTCAGACGCGCCGGTTCGCGCTGGGACAAGCCGGCTTTCATGGGAAAGTCGGTTTGGGGAAGATTAAGCGTTGCCTTGTAGTCCGTCATAGTCCCGTCTTAGATAATCCCGTCTTTTCAAAGTAGTCCCGGACCGCTTTCACGTCCTGCCAGATGGCAGTCTTGAGCTGATCCAGATCCGCGAATTTCTCTTCCGCCCGCACATAATGGCGAAAGGCAACCGTCAAATGCTTGTCGTACAGGCTGTCCTTGCCGGCCCCGGCATCGTTACTCTCTTCACGATAATCCAACAGATGCACTTCCAGGCGATTTTCCGTGCCGTTTACCGTCGGCCGGTCGCCCATATTGGCAGCACCGGCCTGGTCCGTGAGCCCGGCGCCAGTCACCGTCACGGCAAACACCCCTGCCAGCGGCGAGTGCAGACGCTTCAGCGCCAGATTCACCGTGGGCAAATCCAGGGTGCGACCGATCTTGTCGCCATGACGCACCCGACCACTGATGGCAAAGGGGCGACCCAGTAAGGTTTCCGCCAGGGCAAAATCGCCGGCGCTGAGCGCCGCTCGCACCCGGGTGCTGGACACCCGCTCGCCATGGATTTCGCAGGTGGCGGTATCTGTCACAGCGAAACCGAACTGCCCGCCAGCCTGCTGCAGGTAGGCGAAATCCCCGTCGCGACCACAACCGAAACGGAAATCATCACCCACCACCAGGTATTCCACCCCTAGCCCATCCACCAACAGGGATTGCACAAAGGCTTCAGCGGTCAAAGAGCGGAAACGCTCGTCAAATCGCACGCACAGCACCTGATCCACCCCGGCGTTACGCAGGGCAATCAGCTTGTCGCGCAGGGACATGAGCCGGGCCGGCGCCTGCTGCGGCGCAAAAAATTCCTGAGGTTGCGGCTCGAACAGCATCACCGTGGCCTTCAGTCCACGGCGGCGGGCTTCTGCGATCACCTGATCCAGAATCCGCTGATGCCCCTGATGCACCCCATCGAAATTGCCGATGGTGGCCACGCAGCCGCGATGCCTGTCGCGCAGATTGTGAATGCCGCGAATCAGTCGCATCTCATCCTCGTCTCAAAAGACGCCCGATTATACAGGCTCGTCGATGGTTTTGTATGCGCCCGTGACCTGCCGGCGGGAAAAACGGTTAACCGCCAAAGACATGGTGCTCACAGGGAGTAAAGACAACGCCCTTTGCACCTCTTGCCGGAAATTAGCGACGCAAGTGCCGGGGGCGCAACCCCAATACCAGCAGACTGGTGCCATAGATAGCCAGCCCGGAGGCGACAATCAGGCTGAGCCAGCCGACCCGGTTCCAGACACCTGCCTCGGTCCAGGCCTGGGTCTGCAACGACAACCAGTAGGTGACCGCCGCCATGGCAATACCAGCAAACACCATCCGCCCCCAGAGTAACAACCAGCCCTTGAGCGGCTGATAAACCCCGGCCCGACGCAGCCCAAGATACAACAGCCCGGCATTAAGCCAGGCGGACAGCGCCATGGCCGTCGCCAGCCCCACATGGTGCCACTCCCACACCAGCATGGCGCCGAACGCCATATTCGCCAGCATGGCAATCACACCGATCTTCACCGGGGTGCGGGTGTCCTGACGGGCATAGAAGCCTGGCGCCAGCACCTTGATCAGCATGGCCGCCAACAGGCCGGTACTGTAAGCGCGCAGGGATTCCGCCGTTTTCGCCACATCAAAGGCAGTGAATTCACCGTACTGGAACAGGGTGGACAGCAGCGGCTCGGCCAATACTGCCAACGCCAGCGCCGCCGGCAGACCAATCAGCAGCACCATGCGGATAGCCCAATCCAGAGTACGGGAAAACGCCTCGCTGGACGCATCCACATGTTTGCTGGACAGGCTGGGCAGGATCACCGTGCCAATGGCCACCGCGAAAATGCCCAACGGCAGCTCGATCAGCCGGTCCGTATAATAGAGCCAGGTCACCGAACCGGTTTCCAGCAGTGACGCCAGCACCGTATTGACCAGGGAGTTGAGCTGATAGACCGACGCCCCGAACAGGGCCGGAATCATCAATGTCATGATCTTGCGCACCCCCGGATCCGACCAGCCCATGCGCGGCACCGGCATCAGGTTCAACCGCGCCAGGAACGGCAACTGGAACAGCAGCTGCGCCACCCCGGCGATCAGCACCCCCCAGGCCAGCGCCACCGCCATGCGATCTTCGGCAAACTGCGGCGCCAGGAACAGGGCGCAGCCGATCAGACTCAGGTTCAACAGCACCGGCGTAAAGGCCGGCACCGCAAAGCGGTTCCAGGAATTGAGAATGCCGCCGGCAAAGGCGGTCAGGGAAATAAAGAACAGATAGGGGAAGGTCAGCCGCAGCATTTCCACGGTCAGCGCCCGTTTCACCGGATCATCGCCAAAACCGGGAGCAAACAACCACACCACCCCCGCCGCCGCCAGCATCCCCACCAGCGTGATCAACGCCACCACGGTTCCCAGGGTGCCGGCCACCCGGTCCACCAACAGCTTGGTGGCCGCCATGCTGCCTTTGCTACGATACTCGCTAAGCACCGGCACAAACGCCTGGTTAAAGGCCCCTTCGGCAAACAGGCGACGGAAAAAATTGGGGATTTTCAGGGCCACGAAGAAGGCATCGGCCCCGGCGGAAGCCCCCAGCATACGGGCGATCACCACATCCCGGACCAGCCCGAGCACCCGTGACAGCATGGTCATGGTCGCCACCAGGGCGGTGGAGGCCATTAAACCGGCTTTTTTCGGGGTCTTTTCTGTGGGTACGGTCATGATGCCTCCAGCAAACCGGGCAAGAGTAAACAAAGGTCGCCCAAACCGCCAGAATGATGATTTCCGCCCCCACAGCCCATTGACATCGGGCCGTCGGATCGGCATAGTTGCGCGTCTTTAGACCATGACCCGCGTGTTTTTTGATCACAACAGGTAGGGTCGGCCCCAGCGGCCAGTGTCACAACCCGAATTTGACCTTCGAATTTAAAAGTATAGGAGCAGGACCTTGGCTAACTCACCGCAAGCACGCAAGCGTGCGCGTCAGGCGGAAAACCGCCGTCAGCACAACGCAGCGATGCGCTCCATGGTGCGCACATACCTGAAAAAGGTGAACGCGGCTATTGCGTCCGGCGACCAAGGCAGCGCTCAGGAAGCTTATACCCAGGCGGTGTCTGTGCTGGATAAAGCCACCCGCAAGGGCAAGTTTCACCCGAACAAGGCAGCTCGCCACAAGAGCCGCCTGAACGCCAAGATCAAGGCCATGGCTGCCTGAGTCTGACGCGTTCGCGTTAAAAAACCGGCCATTGGCCGGTTTTTTTATGCCTGGAAATCAGTGACGAGTTGCGAGAAGCGAGTTTCGAAGGGCCAAACCGGTTTTGTTTTGCCTTTCGCTTCTCGAAACTCGAAAACTCGAGACTCGCTTCCCACATCAGCCGACGTCGAACACCACCATATTATCCCGGTGGATCAGCTCCTCTTCATTCATGTAGCCCAGCACATCGGCAATCTCGGTACTTTTCTTTCTACAGATGCGGCGTGCGTCGGCAGCGTCATAGTTGGCCAGGCCACAGCCGATACGCTCGCCCTGCTCGCTTTCACAGGCTACCATTTCCCCACGGGAGAACTGGCCGAACACATCCACCACACCCACCGGCAGCAGGCTGGAACCGCCATCACGAATACGGCGCACCGCCCCGGCATCCAGCACCACACGGCCACGCATCTGCAGATGCCCGGCCAGCCACTGCTTGCGGGCATTCATGGGCGAGGTATCCGGCAACAATGTGGTGCCGGGCCCCTGCCCCTGGGCCAGCTCTGCCAACACCTGCGGGCTGCGCCCGGAGGCAATGGTCGTCGACGCCCCGGAGCGGGCAGCCAGCTTGGCGGCACGCACCTTGGTGGCCATGCCGCCACGCCCCAATAATCCGCCACCGCCAGCCACTCGGGCAATATCCGGGTCCGACGCCCGTGCCTCGCGGATCAATGCTGCCTGGGGATTGCTACGTGGGTCGGCGTCGAAGAGTCCATCCTGGTCGGTGAGAATCACCAGCCGGTCCGCCTCGATCAGATTCGCCACCAGAGCCGCCAGGGTATCGTTGTCACCAAAGCGGATTTCATCGGTAACAACGGTGTCGTTCTCGTTCACCACCGGCACCACCGAAAAGCCCAGCAGGGTCAGCAGCGTGGAGCGGGCATTGAGATAGCGCTTGCGATCGGACAAGTCATCGTGGGTAAGCAGCACCTGGGCGGTGTGCAAATTGTGCTTCTGAAAGCGCGACTCCCAAGCCTGCACCAGCCCCATCTGGCCCACCGCAGCAGCGGCCTGCAGCTCGTGCACGGAATCCGGACGAGAGGTCCAGCCCAGCCGGGTCATTCCTTCCGCCACGGCACCAGAGGACACAATCACCACTTCGATGCCCTGCTCACGCAGCGCCACCATGCGGTCCACCCAGGACTGCATCAACGCACAATCCAGCCCCTTGCCGTCATTAGTCAGCAGGGCACTACCTATCTTGATTACCCAACGCTGGCGGTCCGCCACACCCACTCCTTAGTCACGCTTGATCAGGGTTCGTAAACCACTTCCACATCGTGGTCATCATCGTCGTCGTCATCATCATTCTGGCGAGCCCGGCGTGCATCCGCCTTGAGCTCCTGCACCTTCTCGCGGGCCTCTTCTTCCAGACGAGCCCGCAGATCCTGCTGCGCGGCGGCATAATCCGGATCTTCCTGTTCCAGCCGGCGACGGTCTTCGATGGCATTCATCAGGGCGTAGACCAGGTCTTCGCAGCCCACCCCCGCAGCAGCAGAAATGCGGAACACCGGCCCCTGCCAGCCCAACTCCTCAACAATGGCATCCGCCTGCTTCTGAGCTTCGTCATCCGCCAACAGATCAATCTTGTTGAACACCAGCCAGCGCTCCTGCTCAGCCAGTGCCGGAGAAAAGCGGTCCAGCTCGTCGGCGATGGCATCAATGTGATCGGCCGGACTGCTGCCATCCATGGGAGCCAGATCCACCACATGCAGCAACAGGCGGGTACGCGCCAGATGCTTGAGGAAACGAATCCCCAAACCTGCACCCTCTGCGGCCCCTTCGATCAGGCCGGGAATATCAGCAACCACAAAACTGCGATGGCGATCCGCCTTCACCACGCCAAGATTGGGCACCAGGGTGGTAAACGGATAATCCGCCACCTTGGGTTTGGCGGCAGAAATTGCCCGGATCAGGGTGCTCTTGCCGGCATTGGGCATGCCCAGCAGCCCCACATCCGCCAGCACTTTCAATTCCAGGCGCAGGCGACGGGATTCACCCGGCTTGCCCTTGGTAATCTTGCGCGGGGCCTGGTTGGTGCTGCTCTTGAAATGAATATTACCGAGCCCGCCGCGACCGCCCAGGGCGATCATTACCGGCTTCTCCGGATCGGTCAGATCCGCCAGCACCTCATCGGTATCCACATCGACGATGGTAGTACCCACCGGCACCAGCAACACCACGTCATCAGCGGATTTACCGGTCATCTGCCGCCCCTTGCCGCCCTCGCCGTTACGGGCTTTGAAATTGCGGTCGTAGCGGTAATCCACCAGAGTATTCAAATTGGTATCCGCCTTCACCAGCACACTGCCACCGGCGCCGCCGTCGCCACCATCCGGACCGCCGAATTCCACGTATTTTTCGCGCCGGAAACTCAGACAGCCATCACCGCCTTTACCGGCGTGAACTTCAATGGTGGCTTCATCGACAAATTGCATTGGGGGACACTCTATTACTGGATGGATGCCATTGTAGGGCAGCACACGGGCCACTCACCACAATGTCCTGGATCTGTTCGCGTGCTATTGCCCACGCCGCTTGCAAGCAGCCTGACACAAAAAAGCCCCGCGGGCAGGAGCCTCGCGGGGCTTTGAGAACCTGTTCGCGCTCTATACGCAGCAGCGCCGGAGTCAATTTTGTCGCCAGGTCGTGATTGCGATTGTGCCGTGTAGTCATTCTACATAAGCAAGCGCAATCGCGGGCTGGCGGCAAAATGGGCCCGGCCCTTCGGGTTGCCACTAAAAAAGCCGCCATGCCGTGTTGTGAACCTTGAACTTGACCCGTCAGGCCCTGCGGTTCACGCCTTGCCTGGCGGCTTTTTTAGTGGCAACGCTGCTGCGTATAGAGCGCGAACAGGTTCTTACCGACCCTTGCGGATCAGGCCACGGGCTCGATCACCACAAACTTGCGGCTCAGCGGACCCTTGGTTTCAAACTTAACGCGACCGGTTTCCTTGGCAAAGATGGTGTGGTCTTTGCCCATGCCGGTGTTACCACCAGCGTGGAATTTGGTGCCACGCTGACGAACGATGATTTCGCCTGCGCTGACCAATTGACCGCCAAAGCGCTTTACGCCAAGGCGTTTACTTTCCGAATCGCGACCGTTACGAGTACTACCACCGGCTTTCTTATGTGCCATGTCTCAATCCTCTCTTCAAATGTCTAAGGATCAGCCCTGGATCCCGGTGATTTTCACCGCCGTGTACCACTGGCGATGACCTTGTTGCTTGCGGGAGTGCTTGCGACGACGGAACTTCACAATCTTGATTTTCTTGTGACGACCCTGCTCCAGCACTTCAGCGGTGACCTTGGCGCCATCCAGCATCGGCTGACCGACTTTCACGTCATCGCCGTTGGCAACCAGCAGCACCTGGTCGAAATCCACGGATTCGCCAGTGGCCACTTCAATTTTCTCGATGCGCACAACATCGCCTTCTTCAACGCGATACTGCTTGCCACCGGTTTTGATTACTGCGTACATGCATGTGCTCCAGCACGACTCCACTCAGGCGGACGACTCCAGTTCAGAAGCATCGTCACTTGCAGGCCAGGCAGAGGATGAAATTGGGTCGCGAAGTGTACGTGAAACGCCGCCCCTGAACAAGCCCTGATTCTGCCCGCTGCCGCGGCCTTCAGGCAGGCTGCTGAAAAATCCCTTGCATGCTCAGCGTGGTCTGAAGCGTGCAGCTGTTGTGTCTTGTCTCGACGGGCAGGGTGGCCCCCTTTCCTAGAGGCAAGGCGCAGCAGATGTGCGCTTCAGGCCGCGCCCTCCGGGTCTTCCAGGCTGACCCGTACTCGTTGTTGCAATGTTTCGATGGGTGGACACACACCTTCAGCATTTCGCCTAGATTACGAGCCAGCCTGAAAGACTGAGCACGCAAGGGATTTTTCAGCAGCTTGCCAGGAATGGGCTTTCCTTGACTAGCTGCCAGCCACTGCTAGCATTGCCCGCTGTTGCGCCCACCTTCTGTCTGGACACAAGTGCATGGATTTCAAGGCCATTTATGCTGTCGTCGAAGATGACTTCGCGGCGGTGAACCAGTTTATCAATCACCACCTGGATTCCAATGTCCCGCTGATCCGCGAGGTGGGGGACTATATCGTCCAGTCCGGCGGCAAGCGCCTGCGCCCGCTGGTGTCCATCCTTTGTGCCCGCGCCTCGGGCTATCATGGCGAGCGCCATGTGGATGTGGCCGCCATCATCGAGTTCCTGCATACCGCGACCCTGCTCCACGATGATGTGGTGGATGAGTCCAACCTGCGTCGCGGACGCCCCACGGTCAACGCCGTATGGGGCAATGCTGCCAGCGTCCTGGTGGGCGATTTCCTGATTTCCCGCGCCCTGCAACTGATGGTGGGCCTCAGGCACTCGCGGTTGCTGGATATTTTCTCCCAGAGCACCAATACCATCTCCGAGGGCGAGGTGCTGCAGCTGATCAATGTGCGCGACCCCAACACCAGCGAAGAAAACTACATGCGGGTGATCCATCACAAGACCGCCAAGATGTTTGAATCGGCGGCGGAAACCGGCGCCGTTCTGGGTGCCGACGAGAACACCGACTTCGTGGACGCCTTCGCGGCCTATGGCCGCCACCTGGGCATCGCCTTCCAGCTTATCGACGATGTGCTGGACTACCAGGGCGAAGCCAGTGAGCTGGGCAAGAATGTGGGCGACGACCTGGCCGAAGGCAAACCGACCCTGCCGCTGATCTATACCATCGCCAACGGCAGCCCGGAACAGGCCAAGCTGATCAAGGACGCCATCCGCAATGGCGGCCTGGACCATCTGCAACATATTATTGAAACCGTTCAGGCCAGCGGTGGTCTGCAATATACGGTGGACAAGGCCGCCGAGCATACTCGCCTGGCCCTGGACGCTATCGCTGCGGTGCCGGCGTCCCCTTACAAGGAAACGCTGTTCGCCCTGGCGGAAGAATCTCTCAAGCGGACCTATTGAAAACCGCAACAGGCAACACGCTGCACGCGATACCGTTTCGCAGGGTGTTGGCTCAACCTGCCACCAAGGAGTCCCCATGTTACGCGCTGTGTTAGTTCTTGCCCTGAGTGCCACCTTTGCCGGCTGCGCCCTCAGCCCGCAGATGATTGACGTCAAACCGGTTGCCGATGTGGAGGCCACCAATGTGGGACAGAATCAGCCGGTGCAGGTTCTGGCGGTGGATTCCCGTGACCAGGAAGCTTTCGGCACCCGCGGCGGCGTGTATAAAAACACCGCCCTGGTGCGCCCGGCCAATGATGTGAAAAGCGCTGTCGAAGATGCCATTCGCAAAGGGCTGCAGACTCAGGGCTTCAATGCCTTCAACCCCGGCGACGATGCCACTCGCCTGGAAGTTCGCTTGGAACAGCTGGACTATGTCCCGGAAGAAGGCTCAGTGGTCAATGAAGTCACCCTGACACTGACTCTGCTCGCCGAAGCCAGCCGCGACGACGTGCTCCACACCGGCACCTACAAAAGCAGCGTGGTTCACGACCTGCCACTGACCCCCTCGGCCAGCCGCAATCAACAGATGGTCAACGATATCCTCAGCGGCGCCATCAACCGCCTGCTCAAGGACCCGGAAATGCTGTCCTTCCTGGCGGGTAACGACAATCCCTGATGCCAGGCAACCGCGTCGCCATTCACTACTGCAGCAGGGACCCCCTGCATAACTCCTTGCGTGCTCAGGCTTTCAGGCTGGCTCGCAATCTAGTCGCAATGTTGAAGGCGTGTGTCGATCCATCGAGAAATTGCAACAACGAGTGCGGGCCAGCCTGGAAGCCCCGAAGGGCGTGATCTGAAGCGCACATCTGCTGCCCTTTGCCGCTTGAAAAGGGAGCCACCCTTACCTGCGCGACAAAGAACAACAGCTGCGCACTTCAGATCACGCTGAGCACGCAAGGAGTTATGCAGGGGGTCCCCGTGCAACTGGCTGCTGCGCAGCGCCTGGTACGCGCAGGAATTGCTGGCCACCTCCAGCGACGAACTGAGTGAAGTGGCCCTGCAACCAGGCACCGGCGGTGTATTCAGCATCGAAGCCAATGGCCAGCCAGTCTGGGAACGCAAGACCGACGGCGGCTTTCCCGACATTACCGAGTTGAAGCGACGGGTGCGGGATGTGGTCTGCCCGGAGCGGGAGCTGGGGCATATTGATCGCAAAGGCAGCTGATACCCACTACACCACGGAGCGTCGCGGACGGGGCGATAACCAGCGCCGTGAAACACTTTCTACAACGCTGCTGTAGGAGCTCCTCTTGAGGGGCGAACCGAGCGTAGCGAGGCAGGCCAGCAATGGAACCTGTCAAGCCCTGATACTCCTGATCGCCCGCGGGCGTTTTCCACGCTGACGCGTGGTTCGCCCCTCAAGAGGAGCTCCTACAGCGGCGTCGAAACAGCTCGGGACAGCATGATCCTGGCTATCGCGCCGCCAGCGATGCCGAGCCAACCTCACAGGGCCGAGCTATTCATTCTCCGGCCGCACATCCACCTGCGGCTCCTCACTGTCGAACGGCACCGCCACCGTAAACAACAGCGGCTGGCAGCACACCTGACAGTCTTCCACGTATTCCTGCTCCGCCACCGACGTATCAATCAGCACCTCGATGGGCTCCCAGCAATGGGGACATTGCACGGTCACCGGTACCAGACCCGCCATAAGCTAGACCTCCTCCGCGATGGTCAGCCCCTGCAGCCACTCCGGCACCTCCCCTTCTGCCCAGGGCTCGGGCTGGCCCTGCCCCCAGACCGGACCGGGCCAGCAGGGATCGCCCTCAAAGCGGGCAATGATATGGACGTGCAATTGCGGCACCATATTTCCCAGAGCGCCAAGATTGATCTTGTCCGCCCCGGTCACCCGCTCCAGTTCCGCCGCCAGGCCATTGACCTGCTGCAGCAGCGCCTGCTGGTCCGCCAGCGGCAGGTGATGCCATTCTCGCAGACCGTCACGCTTGGGGACCACGATTAGCCAGGCAAAGCGCCGGTCATTCATCCAGCGCAGCCAGCACAAGTCGGTTTCGCCCAGGGCACGGGTATCAGTAGCAAGACGGGGGTGAAGTGTGGCCATGGTGTCTCCTTGATGGGCAGCAACATGCGACACGCTTCACGCGACGCCCAGCGTGAAACGTGCCGCGTCTGTTATCGATAATCCGAAGGGCTGCGCAGGGTCCAGCGCCGGAACGCCCGGGCAAAATTGGAGGCATCGGAATAGCCCAGACTCATGGCGATCTCGTCCACGGTCTTGTCGGTCTGGGTCAGGTACTCCACCGCCAGCCCCTTGCGCAAACCGTCCAGCACCTCCTGATAACTGGTGCCCAATTGCTGCAGCTTGCGCTTGAGGGTCCGTGAAGACATATGCAGCTCACTGGCCACCTCTTCCACCCCGGGAAAGCGTCCACCACCGCCCAGAATGATACGCCGCACCTGGCCAAGCAGGGCTGGCGGCGCCTTGATGGAAGCCATCTCCTGTTCACACTGATCCGCGGCCATGCGCGCCAGCCGCGGGTCGGCAAACTGCAGCTCATAGTCCAGACGCTCCACCGGAAAGCGCATTTGATTGTAGGCACAATCGAAATACACCGGCACCGGCATCACCGGGCGCATGCGCGCAAAGTACTCCGGTTCCGGGTAGGTAAAACGCAGCTCACCAATAATCTCCATGTCCGGCAACAACTTCTGGCCCATGAAGTGAAAACTGGCGAACAGGCTTTCCATCATTACCGGCGCCAACCCACCCAGCGCCAGCAACTCATCGATCTGCATCACCGCCATGTCGCCATCGGTGAAAATATCCAGCTGTACCAGGGTGCTGCGGGTACGGAAGTATTTCACCGCCAGCTCCATGGCCTCGCCGAGGGTGGCACTGCTCATGGCGGCATAACCAAGAAACCCGTGGGAGGAGATCGTCATGGCAGCGCCTAACTCCCAGCCCAGCCAGGGTTCACCGCTAAGCTGGATACCGCGCATCACGACCCTTTCAAAATCCTGGGCGGTTACCCGCGCCTTGGGATCGCGCCAGCAACCGGGCTCAATGGCGGTGTCGGACAGCAATACCTCATTGGCAATGCCCCGTCTGGACATCACATCCAGAAAAAGGGCCAGGTATTCGGCGGAGACCGAGTACTCCGCAGGGTCCATTTTTAGTATTGTCATGGCTGTTTCCTGCTGATGCCGTCTATGGCCCCAAATGACCGAAAGAAGCAACCATAACGTTACGCCCTGCCGCTGACAAGTAACTCTCGTTCACTTGATGGCGCCAACCCCGGGAGAGCACCATGTCCACCGCCAACCTCAAAGGCAAAACCCTGTTTATCACCGGCGCCAGCCGTGGCATCGGCAAGGCGATTGCCTTGCGCGCGGCCCGTGACGGCGCCAACGTCGTCCTGTTTGCGAAAACTACAGAGCCCCACCCCAAACTACCGGGCACCATCTATACCGCGGCCGAGGAAATCCGCGAGGCGGGTGGCACAGCCCTGCCCTGCGTGGGGGATATTCGCTACGAGGAACAGCTGCAGGCCGCCGTGGACCAGGCCGTAGACACCTTTGGCGGCATCGACATTCTGGTCAACAATGCCAGTGCCATCTCCCTGACCGGCACCGAAGCCACCACCATGAAGTCCTACGACCTGATGCATCAGATCAACAGTCGCGGCACTTTCATGGCCAGCAAGCTGTGCCTGCCCCATCTGAAGAAAGCCGCCAACCCGCACATCCTCAACCTGGCCCCGCCATTGAACATGGCGCCCCACTGGTTTGGCCGCCACGTGGCCTACACCATGGCCAAGTACGGCATGAGCCTGTGTGTACTGGGGATGGCCGACGAATACGCCGGCAAGGTAGCGGTAAATGCCCTGTGGCCGAAAACCGTCATCAATACCGCTGCAGTACAGAACCAGCTGGGCGGCGCGCCCACCGTAAAGGCTGCTCGCCAGCCATCGATCATGGCCGATGCGGCCTGGGCCATCCTCACCAGACCGGTAGCCGACGCTAGCGGGCACTTCTTTATTGATGAGGACGTACTTCGCGATAGCGGCATCAGCGATCTCAGCGGCTATCGGGTGGACCCGGATCTGGACGATGACAAGCTATTGCCGGATTTCTTTCTGGATTGACAGGAAAGGAGGGTTACCAAAATTGTCACTTGCTGCCGGGTTCCGCCCATTTCGCCGTGACTTTTTTCACATTGCCACCGTAACCCTTTGAGCAAAAACAATAAAAATATTTTCACAATGCTGGCACGGTTCTCGCTTTGCTAACCCCAAGCGAGAGAGAACATGCCATGAGCAAGATTCTGAGATTACGAAAACTGCGCCCGACAACGGCACTGGAAAACCTGAACCGGCTCACCGGTCTGGATTTTCAGAGCTTGCCGGAGTCCCTGGTGAACCGTGATGGCACGGCGTCCACGGAACAGGACGACCTGGAGGGCAGGCTGGATTTTCCGCAGCGCGTCAGCCGGCAGGGCTGACGCGTTTATTTTTTGGCCACAGCCAACACAGCACAAGGCCGCCACGGCCATCGGCCCGGAGCAGCCAACTTATCCATCTTCCTGTCTGATCAGTAGTTGGAAATCAGCTTATCGGACGATTTCAGTGCGGCGCCACGACGCTGCATGAACAGCTCTTCCACCACATGGGTCATGGCTGGCTCGCTGAGCCGCAGGGAGATCTGCACCTGCTCCACATCCGCGGTTAGCTTCAGACGAATACTCCCGGACAACAGGGCACTACCCTCGCCCCCAACGTCAGCAGTATCCACCAGCACCGCCCGGTCGGCCTTGCTGTCCATATAACGCACTACCAACTGCACCTTGCCTGCGGCCCCGGCAATACGGACCCAGGAGGCCACGTTGAATTCCGCTTCCCACTGGCGGGCACGAGCCGGTCGACCATCAGCCCAGATCCGCGAGGGCACTTTGGCGATGAATTTTTCTATCATTATGTTCTCTCTTGCCGGTACAGCCTTTTTAGCCAGTGTACGCATGAGAATAAAGCACGACCATGCGAGGTTTGGCGTACTGACATTGATGGATATCACATCCTGAAGATTCCCTTCCTTTCCGCACATGTCCAATTGTTGGACAGTTAGCGGGCCTCTCTCCCCTATGAATCCTTACTCTTTGTCCCACGCAGCGCACTTAATCGCTGCAACAAATTCTTTTTTACACCGGACAACGTAAAGGAATCATGATCATGGGCGAGCTGAAAGATCTGCGCGAACAAAGCGAAACTCTGGTAAACCGTGCCAAAGAACTGGGCAACAAACTGTATCTGGCCGGCCTGGGTGCTTACGAGAAGGCTGAAGAAGGCTCTGAAGAGCTGCTGAACAAGTATGTTGAAGCCGGCACCGAAGCTTTTGGTGAAGACGCCGAAGACAAGCCCAAGGCCCTGCTGGCCAGCCGTGGCGCCCTGCTGGCTGCCCGTCAGCTGCTGGACACCGCTCCGGAAAAGCGTCAGGCCCTGTACGAGAAACTGGTAGAAGCCGGCAAGAAAGAGCGTGGCGAGAAAGCTGAAGAAACCAACGAATTCGTGCTGGCCGGCCTGGGCGCCGTAGCCTCCGCACGTGAAGAAGGCGAGAAACTGTTCAACGAACTGGTTTCTGCCGGGGAAAAACGTAGCTGATTCTGTTTCCCTGATTCTGTTGTACTCTCCTTTGGGGCCTGATTTGGGCCCCTTTCTTTTGCCTGCTATTTAGCGAAAAACCACCCCTCCCCCTCCTCTTTATGGCTTCATCCCACCATGTACACCCTGCCGGACAAGCGCTAGAGTCTGATGGCACCTGCTGACTCGGTCACAACGTGCCGAGAATGACTATCCCACAGCGTTACCCGAGGACTCCATGGCTGACGACCGTCGTCGCAAGCGCCCCACCACTGCCACCGGCCGCCTGTTCCGGCTGACCGGCATGACCACCTCCATTGCCACCCGCGTCGCCGGCCATCAGGTCAAAGGGCTGTTCCAGTCCGACATTGCCAAGGCCGCAGACCGGGAAAAACTGCTTCAGCATATCGGTCGGGAGGTGGCTGCCACCCTCGGGGAGATGAAAGGGGCGGTGATGAAGGTGGGGCAGATCGCCTCGCAGATGCAGGACATTCTGCCCAAGGAAATCAGCGATCAGCTCAAGGTATTGCAGAACGCCTCGGCGCCCATGCCCTTCCATGTGATTCGCCACCAACTGGAACGGGAGCTTGGCGGCACCCTGGATCAGCTGTTTGCCGATTTTGAGGAAACGCCGTTTGCCGCCGCCTCAATCGGCCAGGTACACCGCGCCACGACCCATGATGGCGACAACGTGGTCGTCAAGGTTCAGTACCCGGCAGTGAAGGAATCCATTGATTCCGACATGAAACATCTGCGTCGCATCCTGCGCCTGGGCAGCCTGCTCAAGGTTGACGAAGCCGCCCTCGATGCGGTGTTCCGGGAAATCCGCAACCAGCTCCACGAAGAGCTGGACTACCGACAGGAAGCGGGCAATCTGAAACACTTCCGGGATTTCCATCATGACCAGCCCTGGCTGGTGATCCCACAGGTGTTCGATGAGTTATCCAGCGAAAAGGTACTGACCCTTAGCCAGGAAACCGGCATTGCGCTGGACCAGGTAGATGACGATCACGGCTTTGATCAGGCTACCCGCAACCTGCTTGGCGAGCGACTTTTCGACGCCCTGGGCCAGCAGATTTTCCAGTTACGGGCAGTCCACTGTGATCCGCACCCGGGCAACTTTGCCTTTCGCCCGGATGGCACCATCGTGATTTACGATTTCGGTGCGGTAAAACGGTTGCCTCCCCAGGATGCAGACTTGCTGCGAAATATAGTACATAGCGCGTTGAACCAGCAGTGGGAACATCTGGATACCCTGCTGATGCAACTGGGCGCTCGCAAAAAAGACACCCAGGTCAACGGCCAGTTCTATGCCACCTGGATTGCCTTGTTGCTACGCGCCTTCGATGACAAGCCCTACGATTTTGGCCGCTCGGAACTGCACACCGACATCCTCCGCCAGGTAAAACGTACTCCCCTGGAACAGATGTTGAAGTTTCAGCCATCCTCGCGCAGCCTGCTGATTGAACGAGTGGTCAGCGGCCACTACTGGACGATGATGAAACTGGGCGTCAATACCGCGTTCCGGCCCAACCTGGAAAGGGCATTGGAAGTGACGCCGGATAACTGACATCCGGCGCCCGGCTCCGCCTTAAAATGCGGAACGCAGCCCAACGCTGACACCGGAAATTTCTTCCTCATCGGTATCCACATAACGCATGTATTCCAGATTGGCACCCAGAGTATCGGTCAGGTTGAAATCCAGCCCGGCACCCCAGGATTCATCCTCGAAGGTCTCCGTGTCACTGAAAGAATAGTTCACTCCCGCCACGGAGCCGCTGGCGGAGACCTCTCCCTTCACCTTGCTGTAGCCACCGATCACATAGGGGCGCAGGGTTTCGCCCACCGGCGCACCGAGTTTCACGTAGCCGCCGTAAAGATGATCCATCTCGAAGTCGACAATGCCACGGGAATCCTTGTCAAACCCCATGCCACCCCGCGCCTCTAGTGCCAGGAAGTCGGTAAACTCGAAACCGGCACGAATCGTGGCCGCATCAATTTTTAGGGTATCGCTGTCTATTTCCTCGTTGTCATACTGAATCTGGCTGTAGTTACCACCAACGTAGGGGCCAGCCGCAAACGCACCCGAGGCAGCGATCAGGGAACAAGACGCCACCAGAACATTACGCATCATCACTTTCATGAATCTCTCCTTTTGCGTGTAATCACTAGTTTCGAGACGCTGTCCGACGCACAGTTCCTGGTAATCCGGTAAACTCTGTAAAATGTGTCGAAAGCATGCCGCATCCAGATAACAGCGATAACAGGATCGGGAATGACAAAGGGAACCGTCTTCGCAGGGC
Organism: Alcanivorax jadensis T9; assembly: GCF_000756655.1. Classification (GTDB taxonomy): domain Bacteria; phylum Pseudomonadota; class Gammaproteobacteria; order Pseudomonadales; family Alcanivoracaceae; genus Alcanivorax; species Alcanivorax jadensis. The sequence goes on along the minus strand of NZ_ARXU01000015.1, from coordinate 43,678 downwards.
GACTGGCCGCGTTTATCTGCGCACTTTTTCTATCTTTGCACAGCCACGCCCTTACCCTGGCGGATGACCGCGATAGCTACCAAGCCGCGGCCGGCATGCAATGGCTAGCAGATCAAAATCATGCCCTAAGCCCGACCCTGGCATTGCAGGCCTTGCTCGCCGGCCAGGGGCAGCAGCTGGACACGCCATATCCCTCACTGGGTTTTCGCGACGGGTTCCTGTGGTTCCTGATCTCTGTGGAAAACAACAGCACGCTGCCCTACTGGTTTTTGCGTGTGGGCCGCCCCCATCTTGATTACCTGGACATCTACGTCTTTGACAAGGACGGCAACCAAATCAAGCACACCCGTATGGGTGACCGGGTTCCCTTCCATAGTCGAGAACTGTCCCACTACCACCTGGTGACACCGCTGACACTGGCCACAGACAGCAAGCACCACCTGCTGCTTCGCGCTCAGGGCAATAACGTCATCGAGCTGCCGGCCACCCTGATGACGCCGGCAGCCTTCAACGCGCATGGCAACCGGCTTTCGCTTTTCTACGGCCTCTATTTTGGCGCCATCGTCGCCATGTGCCTGTTCAATCTGCTGATCTTCCTGTCCATCCGCGACCCCAGTTATCTGCTTTATGTGCTTTATCTCGGCACCTTCGGCCTCAACCTGTTTACCCGGGAAGGATTGAGCTACCAATGGCTATGGCCCGACGCCACCCTCTGGAACCATTACTCCCTGCCGGTGCTGAACCTGATGACACTGGCGTTTTCCATGCTGTTTGCCGGCCAGTTTCTGGAGCTAAAGAAACGGGCGCCGCGCATTCACCGCCTGTTGCTGGTCACCGCCATTGCACTACTGGTCACTACGCCGCTGACGCTTCTCAACTTTCATTTTTCCATTCAAGCCACCACCGCAGTGGTCATGCCTTGGCCTTTTGTGGCCATCGCCCTGTCCCTGTGGCTGATATTCAAGGGCTATAGCCCGGCACGCTATTTCCTGCTCGCCTTTACCGCCGTGGCCACCGCCACGGTGCTTTACGTACTGAAAACCTTTCAGCTGATGGAAGGGGGCTGGCTGCTGGAGAATGCCATGCAGATTGGCACCTTCACTGAAGCCGTACTGCTGTCCTTCGCGCTGGCCCACAGGATGACGGTATTGAAGAGTGAGAATGCCCGCATTCAGCGCGAAGCCAACGAGGTATTGGAACAACGGGTGGATGAACGTACCCGGGAACTGAACAGCGCACTGAGTGCGCGCAGCGAATTCCTGGCGGTAATGAGCCACGAGATTCGCACCCCGCTGAACGGCATTATCGGCACCGTGGATATGCTCAAGGGCACACCCCTGGATGGGGATCAGCAGCACAATCTGAATGTGATCGAGCAATCCGGTAACAGCCTGCTCAACCTGATCAACGACATCCTCGATTATTCCCGCATCGAAGCGGGCAAGATGCCCATAGAGCAGACCAGCTTCAGCCTGGAGGATCTGGTCAGCGAATCCCTGGCCCTGTTTCAGCACAAGGCCCATGTGCATTCCAATACCCTGCAGACCGAGCTTGATCACAACCTGGGGGAGCGCTGCCTGGGCGACCCGGTTCGACTGCGGCAGATTCTGGTCAACCTGATCGGCAATGCGGTGAAATTCACCAGTAACGGCGTTATCACGGTCATGGCAGAACGGGATGAACAAAACCCGGACTATGTCTACTTCGAAGTCTCGGATTCCGGCATCGGTATTGCCCCGGAGCAACTCAAGCACCTGTTTGATCATTTCCATCAGGGCGACAGCTCCACCAGCCGACGCTACGGTGGCACAGGCCTGGGGCTGGCGATTTGCCGACAACTGGTGGAAATCATGGGCGGCGAAATCGGCGTCTTCAGCCGGCAGAATGAAGGCTCACGGTTCTGGTTCCGCCTGCCTCTGCCCGGCACCCATAACGATACTGGCTACCTGCCGCAAAGCGAGGACAGCGACTTGCCCAGCCTCTCCGGCGGCCGACTGCTGATCGTGGATGACAACCATATCAACCTGATGGTGGCCGAAGGGCTGTGCCAGAAACTGGGCTATGAAACGGAAGTGGCGGAAAGCGGCATGGAGGCCATTGCCGTGTTGATGTCTACTCAGCAGTCGTTTGATCTGATTCTGATGGACTGCGAAATGCCGGACATGGATGGTTTCGAAACCTCACGCTCGATTATCAAACTGCAACAGGAAGGTCGCCTGCCCTGGATTCCGATTGTGGCCCTGACCGCCCACGCGGTGCCGGACAAGATCCACGCCTGCCACGACGCCGGCATGGTGGCCCACCTGGCCAAGCCCATCAACAAGGCACGCCTGCTGGCCACCCTGAAACAGGTGCTGCGTGATCCGGGCAAGGTCTCACGGGATCGCGCCTGAGGCGCGCTCTACAACACCTTTTTCTCACCACAGAGGGCACAGAGTTCTCTGAGTAAAGACAAACCTGCATGCAGGTGTAGGTTGCAATGAGTAATACATACGAATTACTCCACCGCACCAGCAGCGTAAATGGGTTTAGCTCAGTGAACTCTGTGCCCTCTGTGGTAAAAACACGCTTAGTCCAACGCCCCCAGCAAACTATCCACCACCCGCTCCAGGTCATTGAGGGTGGCACACTGCCGGGCCAGGCGGCAGTGAGGCAAGTAGCGATCCATCACCGCATCACCACTGTTCCAGCGCCCCCGGGATTCCGGGTTCAGCCACCAGACCTGTTTGACCCGGCGGCTGATGGCCTGCAGCGTTTCCGCCCCATCGGGCAGGTAATTGTTACGGGCATCGCCAAGAATTATTACCGTGGTGTGAGCATCCAGCTCCCTTTCACAACGGGCCTGAAAGGCCCGGAACATCTCCGCATAATCAGTGCCGCTACCCGACAGACGATCCAGCACCTGCCCCACTGCCACCTCGGGGGAATAACGGGAAAAATCATCGGTGATTTCATCAAAGCGCGAGGCAAAGGCAAAGCTGCGCACCCGTGGCAATACGTCGTTCATGGCGTAGAGAAACTGCAGTAGAAAGCGAGCGGCATCGCTGACCGAACTGGACACATCACAGATCACCATCACCCGCGTCTTGCGGGGCGGCCGACGGCGCCAAAACAACTTCGCCGGCACCCCGTCATGGCGGATGCTCGCCACCATGGTACGACGGGCATCCAGCATTCCCCTCCGGCTGGTTTTCATGCGTCGCTGATGCAGGCTGGCCAGTCGCCGAGCCATCTTGCGCACCAGGGCCTGGACGTCACGAAACTCGCGCAGATCACGAAATGGCACCGCCCGCAGGGTCTGCTCACGCAGGGCCCGGCCCTTGCCGGCACCGTGCAACAGAAACTGGCGCCGCACCTGACCAGCCGCCTGCTCACGGACCCGGGCTCGCCACTGCCGCAACTGTTCCGCCCGGGCCTGCTGACTCGGGTTGCCCTGATCCAGTTGCAACACCCGGTCGTCCACGGCCCCCATGCCCATGTTCATCAACAAACGGCGGGAATAAAGGCCCTGCTGGGTAATCACTTCCATCTGCGTGAAATCCATCTCGGCAGCAGCTTCCGCCATCCGTTGCTGCAACTGCTCCGGGGTGCTGGCCAGCAGGGCTTCTGCCTGTTGTTCCTCAGGGGTCTGTGCTGAAGCCGGGTCAGCTGCGGGTGCCGGCATAGCCGGTTCCATGTCCCCGGACGGGTCGACACGGGAGTCCTCGGCCTCGAAGAAACGGGCAAAGGTTTCTTCAAAGGGTGGCCTGTCCTGTTGCTGCTTGACCAGGGTAACGGCCAGCGCATCGTGAAAGCGTTGCCGCCGGGCATAGCCCACCAGGGCCGCCGCATCCATGGCCTGGCCGGCTTCATCCGGAGAAATCCGCAATCCGGCCCCACGCAGGGCCTGGACAAATTCGGATAAGCGACGAGTTGGCATCAGCGGTTCCGGCCCCCTAGCGCTTACCGAGCTTGCGCAACCAGGCCGGCAACAACTCCCGGGCCAACGTCACATCCTGCTCGGTCTTCAGCACCAGATTGAGAGTGTCAGCCACCTGGGCATGCTCCAGGCTGTCCGCGTGCAGCAGGACCAGCGCCCGGGCCCAATCCAGGGTTTCAGAAATGGCCGGCAGTTTTTTCATGTCCTGTTCGCGCAGATGCTGGATAAACGCCACCAGCTGTTCCCGCAGGCGAGCATCCAGATCCGGCACCCGGGTGGCCACGATCTGCGCTTCCAGTTCCGCCGCCGGGTAGGGAATATAGAGATGCAAGCAACGACGCTTGAGCGCATCGGACAGCTCCCGCTGATCGTTACTGGTGAGCAGCACCAGCGGCTGGTGCTTGGCTTTCACGGTCCCCAGTTCGGGGATGGAAATCTGGAAATCGGACAGTAGCTCCAGCAGGAAGGCTTCGAACTCCTGGTCCGCCTTGTCGATTTCGTCGATCAGCAGCACCGCCGGCTCATCACTGCGCAGGGCATGCAACAGGGGGCGCGGCTCCAGAAAGGTATCGCTGTAGAACGCTTCGCCCAGATCCCCAAGCCGCTCCATGCTGGCTTCCAGACTGTCAGTGTCGGCCAACATGCCGCCCAGCTTGTCCCGCAACAACTGGGTGTAGAGCAATTGCTTGCCGTATTTCCATTCGTACAGGGCCCGGCTTTCGTCCAGCCCTTCGTAACACTGCAAACGGATCAGCGGCGCTTCCAGAAACGCCGCCGCGGCTTTGGCCAGTTCAGTTTTTCCTACCCCGGGAGGGCCTTCCACCAGCACCGGCTTGTGCAATTGCGCGGCAAGATAGATCGCCAGGGCAATCTGTTCACTACAGATATAGCCCTGCCCGGCAAAACTGCGGGTAATCTCTTCGACGGAATCAATACGGGTTTTCATGGAGGCTCCTGCAACAGAACTCAGAGGGTAGCGCAGGAAACCCGGGGCGGGAATGACATCTGCACGCATGCTGCATGCGGCAGGTTTTACCTGGGGTGCCTCAGTGCAGGGTAATATTGCCCGCCAGCACCAGCGGAGCGATCTCGGCCACTTCTTCCACGATAGGCTCGCCGTCCAGGCTGTTCACATCAAAGCGGGCGGACGTTACATCGCCATCAATCATGTCCGGGATCGCATCCAGAAAGGCATCCACATGCTCGGAACCAAAATGGATTTCCAGCGCATCCAGATCGGTCCACTGCTGCCAGACCACGATCACCCGCGGCTCATCCGCCTGCAGGTATACCTCGTAAGCCAGACAGCCGTGTTCACCCCGGGAGGATTTCGCCAACGCCTGCACCAGCTCCAGCGCCTCTGGTTGCTGGTCCTGTTTCACGGGGAAAGAGCCTTTGACGATGATCATGAGGGTCCATTGCGCTGGTAAAACGACCATTGTACCACAAACCCGCCCCTGCTGTCCGCTCAGGTGCCGCCGCAGAAGCGTACCGAGTCGCCCAGCGGCACTCGCCCCACTCGAGTGCGATTGGCCGCCACATCGACGTTTTCGTAGCCGAAACTGATGCCCAGCACGATGGCAGTGCTGTCCGGAATTCCCAGCAGTTCACGCACATCGTCCGGATAGTAGCGCATGCTGCCCTGGGCACAGGCACCCACTCCATGAGCGGTCATGGCCAGCAGCAGGGACTGCACGTACATGCCCACGTCCAGTGCCACGGTAACGCCGAAATCCCGCTCCATGCCGATAAACGCCACATGGGGGGCATCGAACAGTTCGAAGTTACGCAGCTCCGCGCGGCGACGACCTTCCCGGTCTTCCCGGGCTATCCCCATGCTGCCGTAGAGCGCCATGGCGCAATCCACCTGCCGCTCCCGGTATAGACCCTGGAAACGAGGCAGGCTCTCATAGTCCGGCGCAAAGGGAATGCCCCGACTGACCTTGTCCACCAGACGCTCGCGTAAAACGTTGCGGGTTTCACCGCTGGCCACCCATACCTGCCAGGGCTGGATATTGCAGTTTGACGGGGCGTGCTGTGCCAGCGAAAAAATCGCCTCCAGCTCTGAATGCGAAACCGGCTTGTCGAGAAAACCGCGCACGGAACGGCGTTCGGTAAGCGCATGGGAAAGGGTCATGGAATCGGCGTTCATGGGTAACTCCTCTGAATTACCCGCCAGTCTAACCAGACATGAAAAGGGCGACGATGACAGAAACGCTCAGGCCGCCTCGCCGGAAGCCTCGCGCATGGCCTGACAGATCTGGTCAATCACCGGAGCTGCAAGCTCCATGCGACCATCGCAGCCAGCCACACCAAGACGCAGCGCACAAGCCGGGCAGAGCACATTGAACACCAGCTCGTCCCCTTTGCTGCGCGCTGGTAGTACCGCCCATTTGTCCTGGCGCGCCTGCTGCCCAATACGATGGTAGTAATCCAGATTAATGTCACCACCGGGCTCGAAATCAAAGGTGGTCGGACAGCGGCTGCAATTGAGCCACATGTCGTACAGGGCTGCCGCGTCGTAGGGATCCCTGGGATCAAATGACATCGCCACCTCCTGTGGCAATAGAGCAAATGTAAGTGAGTAGTTTTATGCATTTTTTGTCAAAAACCCACGAATCACGTCACATTTGCCTGTTTTTTACACTCCTCAAAGAGCCGGTAAGGCAGCACCGGAGGGTTAAAGACGGGTGCCCTGAGCCATCATTCGCCCCCCCAGGGCCATCATTTCCAACTGCAGGCAGGCATGGTCCGCCAGCACCCTGCGCGCGGTTACCGTGTTGTCGAGCATGGAAATGCCCGCGCCGAACATGATGGCAATGGCGGCTTCCGCCTCCTGCTCCGCCGGCACAGGCTCACGTCCCTGGGCAGCCACCGCCTGGCGCACGTCCTCGGCCAGCTCGTCCACCAGTAACTGCAGTTCCCGCTGGATACGCATCCGGTAGCGGTCATGGCTGCCCAGCCGCTGCTGCACCAGCAGGCGGAAGTCGTTTTCATAGTCGTTCAGGTAGCGCACAAAGCGCCCGACCAGCTCTTTCACCGCCCGGGCCGGGCCGATTTCGATCATGCTACGCCGCTCGTATTCCATGGCCGAACGCAACCGGAAACAGCAGGAGTCGATCAGTGCCAACCCCAGTGCATCCATGTCCGGAAAATGATTGTAGAGAGAGGTGGCGGCAAGCCCGGACTCCCGGGCCACTTCCCGCAGGCCCAGGCTATCCAGGCCCCGGCCGCCAGCCATCAGGGTACGGGCGGCTTCCAGAATGCGCTCCCGGGTTTGTCGTTTCTGGCGCTGTCGCGTGGTTTCAGCCATAACATTATCACTAACGAGTGTTAGTTAAATATTCCCATGAATACCAGTCATCGCGCAACTACATGCTGGTTACATAATAATCTTTGACAAACAAGTGTTAGCTGAAAGAGAATTCGCCTTACAGTTGTAAGGCAAGAAATTTGGCTCTTACCGATCTCACGGCGCATCATCAACTAGCGCTACAACACAGACTGCCCGCTTACAGCGGGCAGCAGGGAAGCAAAAGGGGAAAGCAATGAACTACTTCGTCACCGGTGCCACCGGCTTTATTGGTCGTTTTCTGGTTGGTCGTCTGCTCAAGCGTGAGGACAGCCGGGTATTTGCCCTGGTTCGCTCCGGCTCGGAATACAAGCTGGACGCCCTGCGCCGTCGCCTGGGTGTGGATGCCGACCGTCTGGTGGCCATCCAGGGTGATATCAACGAAAAATTGTTGGGTGTCAGCAAGCGGGATCAGGATGACCTGAACGGTCAGGTGGATCACTTTTTTCATCTGGCCGCCATCTATGACCTGACCGCAGACGAAAACACCCAGCGCTACACCAACATCGAAGGCACCCGACAAACGCTGAAGTTGGCGGAAAAACTGCAAGCTGGCTGTTTCCATCATGTCTCCTCCATTGCCGCCGCAGGTCTTTATAACGGCACCTTTACCGAGGACATGTTCGAAGAAGCAACGGGCCTTAACGACCCCTACCTGCTCACCAAGCACGAGTCCGAAGCGCTGGTGCGTCAGGAGAGCAAACTGCCGTGGCGCATCTACCGTCCCTCCATGGTGGTCGGCCATTCCGAGACCGGCGAAATGGACAAGGTCGACGGCCCCTACTACATGTTCAAACTGATCCAGAAGCTCAAGGATGTACTGCCCAACTGGATGCCATTAATCGGCGTGGAAGGCGGTCACTTCAATGTGGTGCCAGTGGACTTCGTCGCTGACGCCCTGGACCACATTGCCCACCAGCCTGACCACGATGGCCAGTGTTTCCATCTCACCGCCGATCGCAGTTACAACCTGGGCGAGCTGATGGACATCATTGCCGGTGCCGCTCAAGCCCCCCGCTGGCCAGTGAAACTGGATAACAGCCTGTTCAATGTGGTCCCCGGCTTCGTCAAGAAGGGCGTCAGCGCCATGACCCCCAAGCTGGTGGTCAACACAGTGCTGGAGAACCTGGATATTCCCCCGTCTGCGCTGCAGTTTCTTACCTTCCCCACCGAGTACGACAACCGTCGGGCCCGGGAGGCTCTGGCCGACAGCAACATCCAGGTACCGGACCTGGAAGGCTATATCCAGCAGCTGTGGGATTTCTGGGAAAACCATCTGGACCCGGATCGCGGCGACCGCAAGGATGAATTGCAGCCCCTGCCCACCCTGCCGGAGCGAGTGGAAGGCAAGGTAGTGATGGTTACCGGCGCCACCTCCGGCATCGGCAAGGCCACCGCACTGAAGCTGGCCCGTGCCGGCGCCACCGTGCTGGTGATTGCCCGTACTGCCGAAAAACTGGAAGAGACCCTGCACGAAATCGACCAGCTGGGCGGCACGGCCCAGGCCTACAGCTGCGACGTGTCAGATCTGAGCAGCGTGGATGATCTGATCCAGCAAGTGACTGCAGACCATGGCCATGTGGATGTGCTGGTCAACAATGCCGGTCGCTCCATCCGTCGTTCCGTGGTGCATTCCTTTGAACGCTTCCACGATTACGAACGTACCATGCAGCTCAATTACTTCGGTGCACTGAGACTGATCATGCAGCTGATGCCGGGCATGATTGAGCGTGGTGGCGGCCACGTGATCAACATTTCCAGCATCGGCGTACTGACCAATGCGCCGCGTTTCTCCGCCTATGTGGCGTCGAAAGCGGCATTGGATGCATTCACCCGTTGCGCCTCCAGCGAACTGGCCCATGAGGGCATTCGCTTTACCACCATCAACATGCCGTTGGTACGCACCCCGATGATCGCACCCACCAAGATCTATAATCATGTGCCTACCATCAGCCCGGCCCAGGCAGCGGATATGATCTGCGATGCCATCGTGCGCCAGCCCAAGCGCATCGCCACCAACCTTGGCGTGATGGGTCAGGTGATGCACTTCCTGACGCCCAAGGTCACCGAGACCATCATGAATACCGGCTACAAGCTGTTCTCGGATTCCTCCGCGGCCCTGGGCGACAAGGAAAGCTCACCGAAGAAAATTCGCCGCGAACAGGCAGCCTTTTCACGCCTCTTCAAAGGAATCCACTGGTAACAGGCAGGAGACACTACACAGAGCACGCACCTCACCAGTTGCATGAATGCGTGCCGTAAATAAAGAAAAGCCCCGGAGACCGGGGCCAAAGAGTTTCCGGAGACAACCGGAAGCATACGCAGCGGGATCATATCCCGCTGCTATCCTCTCTCCTTGCCCCTTTCCTCGCCTTGATCGACATCAAGGTTTTTGCCCGTAGCCACAATCTGCAGCTGTCAGTGAAGACAAGCACGCATTCCCAAGCTGACTACACTGAAGCCATGGGACAACTCACGCTTCGCCATCACCCCACCGCCATCGCCCTGTGCCGCGCGCTTTTTCCCGCAGGGGAAACACTACCGGCAGCGGATACCGATGCCCTGCTCGGCAAGATGGATGCGCAACTGGCCGGCCACCCGGCCCTGCAGCGCAGCCTGAAAGCCGGTTTACTGTGGCTGAATAACCGCCATCGACTGGTACGAGGCCAGGCCTTCCATCGAGCCAGCGCGGCCCGCCAGGCCCGCTTTCTCGACAAACTGGCCGCTACGACGGTGTCCGGCAAACTGCTGCGCCTGCTGGCCCTGCCCTTCAAGGCCGCCTATGTACTGGATGATCGGGTAGAGCAAGCCACCGGCTGCCGGGAACCAGTGCAACTGCCCGCCCAGACCGAAACCTTTCGCTGGCAACAGCAGATCACCGCCGCCCGGGACTGCGAGGAGGACCTGACCCTGGAAGCGGATGTGGTGATTCTGGGCAGCGGCGCCGGTGGCGCCGCAGCGGCCTACGAGCTGGCCTGCCGCGGCCTGGCAGTGGTGATTATCGAGGAAGGCCAGTATTACGACCGCAGCCACTTCACAGGCAAACTCACCGAGGTGATCCCCAAGCTCTACCGCAGCTGGGGCGCCACCGTGGCCACCGGCAACGCCATCATCCCGGTACCGGTGGGCTGCAATGTGGGCGGCACCACCACCATCAATTCCGGCACCTGCATGCGCACCCCACCATCGGTGCTGGCCCGCTGGCGGGAGCAGGGGCTGCATGATTTCACCGAACAGAGCCTGGCACCCTGGTTCGAGGGCGTGGAGCGCATGCTCTGTGTGCAACAGGCAACGGCAGAGACCGTCGGCCCTATTGGCGACATCATCGACCAGGGCGCCGCCGCCAACGGTTTTTTGCAACGCCAGCCACTGATGCGCAATGCCCAGGGCTGTGACGGGCAGGGGCTGTGCCAGTTCGGCTGCCCCACGGATGCCAAGCAATCCACCAACGTGAGCTACATTCCCCGGGCTCTGGAACGGGGCGCCTTCCTGTTCAGTGGTTTCCGGGCCGAACGACTGCATCGCCAAGGCAGCCGCATTACCGGCGTCACCGCCCGCGGCACCAATGCCGCCGGGCACCCGGTAACCCTGCGACTCACCAGCCAGCGCACCATTGTTGCCATGGGCAGCCTGTTCACCCCCCTGTTCCTGCAACAGCAAGGCGTGCGCAATCGCCATCTGGGTCGCCATCTGACCCTGCATCCGGCGGGGGTGGTCAATGCCCTTTTTCCGCAACAGGACCTGGCCAACGGTCGCAGCATTCCCCAGGGCTACGGCGTATCGGACTGGGAAGAACAGGGCCTGATGTTCGAAGGCGGCACTATCCCCCTGGCCGGGCACAGCCTTCTCAACCCCCTGTTCGGGCGCGACTGGGTGCGCTTTACCGAAGACTATCCGCACACCGCCTACTTCGGCTTCATGATCCGCGATACCAGCGAAGGACGGGTGCGCCGGGGCCCCCATCGGGGCCTGCCGCTAATCCGCTATCATATGAACCGGCAGGACTTTACGCTGTTCAAACGCGGCATCCATGCCCTGGCATGCTGGTATCTGGATGCCGGTGCCGAGCAGGTGTTAATCCCCGGCCTTAACCGCATCGTGCGCATTCACAACCGCGCCGAGCTGACGCGCTTTCTGCGCTCCCCCCTGAAACCCACGGATTTTCTGATCAGCGCCTATCACCCTCTGGGCACTGCCCGCATTGCCGCCTCTCCCCGACAGGGGGTCTGCGACAGCAATCACCAGGTATTCGATAACCCGGGCCTGTATGTGATGGATGGCGCCAGCGTGCCCACCAGCCTGGGCGCCAACCCCCAGGTCACCATCATGGCCATGGCCAGCCGGGCCGCCGACATCCTTGCCCGGGAACTGCTCGACGATATGGATTCCACCCACACACCACCACAAGGAGAATGCGCATGACTTTGGGCCTGTTACTCAAGGAACGCATGAGCGGCTGGCTGCAACTGGACAGTCAGGGCCACCAACAACCCTTCGCCTTCCAGATTCGCGCCTTTACCACCCGCATCTTCAGCGTCAGCGCCCCGCGTTACTTTCGCGGCACTGTCAACCTGGACGGCGAGGACTTCGCCTGCGAAGGGGAACTGACCATTCATCTGAACGGCCCCCATTACTGGCTCACCTTCAACCACCCGGAGCAGGGCATGCTTCGCGTGGAAGGCAAGAAGCAATATGGTCGCAACGGCCTGCTCGCCTCGCTGATCACCTGCCCGATGACGGTCTACCGGAACCAGCAGGCCATCGGCCAGGCGGAAGTGGCCTACCGGGAAAGCATGCTGGCCTTCCCGTTCACCGCCCTGCGCCTGGTGGACGAACAACAGGCTTACCAGCAAGATCATAGCGTCAGCTCGCCCCGCTAATCGGCCAGACCCAGGAGCCACGCATGATTCCCTACTACGGCCTGCAGGCACCCGCCAAAGGCGGCCACTACGAATCCTGGTTTGTGCGCGCCAACCACCCGCATAAACCCCAGGCCATCTGGATTCGCTATACCCTGTTCCGCGCCCGGGACCGGCGCCCTGCCCTCGGCGAAGTGTGGGCGGTATGGAGTGATGGTGCCCGGCAATGCACCCACGCGTTCAAGGAAGAGCTCCCCCTGGAAAGCTGCCGTTTCAGCACCTCACAGATGCAGGTGGACGCCGACGATAACCATCTGCAGCCAGGTGCCCTGCAGGGGCAACTGCGCCGGGACAGCGAACAACTGAGCTGGGATCTGCACTACGATGACGGGGAATCCCCACTGCTGTTTCTGCCTGAGAGCTTCTACCTGCGCCCCCTGCCCAAGGCCAAATCCCTGGTCAGCCGTCCCCATATCCGCCTCAGTGGCACCCTGACGCTGAATGGGGAAACCATCGTGCTGGACCAATGGCCAGGGAGCGAAAACCATAACTGGGGAAGCCAGCATACCGACCGCTATGCCTGGGGCCAGGTGGTGGGCTTCGACAATGCGCCGGACGCCTTTCTCGAATGCGCCACCGCCCAGGTGAAGGTGGGGCCGCTGTACAGCCCACAACTGTCCATTGCGGCCCTGCGACTGGACGGGGAAACCCTGCTGTTCAACAGCCTGTCCCGTGCCCTGCGCGCTAACGCGGACTACCGCCCTTTCCAGTGGGCCCTGCAGACCGGTAACGGCGATGCTCGCTTAAGCATCAACATGACCACGGTGGCAGACAGGGTAGCTGCCCTGACCTATTACAACCCGCCCGGCGGCAACAAGATCTGTCTGAACAGCAAACTGGCCAGCGTCACCGTTAGCCTGTCCCGGCGCGGGCAACCGGAACGGATGCTGCACAGCGCCCATGGCGGGGCGTTTGAAATTCTGACGGACCGATTGCCTGCGGGGATGGCTCTGCAGATCTAGTCTGAGCCGTTCGCTGCTGAAAACGCTCCAACGACTCGCCGGAAAGTGGCTGGCAACGCAAACCCACAGGGCAAAACGAGCCTCACTCATTATTCCGGGTCATTACCGCTCTGACGGGCCAGCACCGGAGCCAACGCCGGCGGCGAGTAGGCTGGCCCCTTGAGGACCTTGCCACGAGCATCCTTCACCGGTTTGCCGTCAGCGCCCAGCTTGCTCATATTGCTGCGATGCACTTCCTCGCAGGTGGCATTCAGGTCTATGCCAAAGGTATGCCCGGCACCATAGGTCACATAATTGATATCGGTCAGCGCATCGGCCACCTCTACCATATCCACGCGAAATGACTTGAGCGAAGCCAGTTGTTCCCTGGCCGTCGCCAGAGTATCCAGAAAGGTCTGTTGATCCGCATCGGGCTGCTGGCAGGTAGCTTCGGCCAGTTCATGAAACTCTTCTAGCAGCAGGGCCAGACGCAAACGAATGGTGGCATCGTCCGGCACCACCGGCTGCGGTTCCACCGGCAGGGAAAAAGCGCGATGAAATTCGGCCACCCGGTGAAAATTGCTGGGTTGCTCAGCCTTTGCCATCCACTCCCTCCAGGAATGCGATCATTTCACGGTTAACCTCGGCGGCCTGCTCCATCTGGATCCAGTGCCCACACTGGTCCAGCATCACCGTGCGCAGATCCGGAATATAGTCGGGCATCCGCTGCAGGGCTTTTTGACCAAACACGATCACCGGGTCCTGCATGCCACCGATAAACAGCGTGGGCATGGGAAGCTGCCAGTTATCGTCGTCACGGCTTTCTTCCCAGGACGCATCCATGGCCCGATACCAATTGATCGGCCCGGTAAAGCCGCTGTGCTGGAAACGTTCCACGTAATAGGCCAGATCCTCTTCACGCATCCAGCGCGGCTGCTCGGCAGGGGTAGACATGGATTGCAGGAAACCAGTGTCATCCGGGTGTGCCCGGAAATCAGCGATGCCATCCGCTGACAGGCTGTGGAAGATCTTGCGCAGACTGATGGGTACATCCGCTTCCAGCTCCTGCTCCGGCAATTGCGGCTGCTGGAAGTAGAGCATGTAGAAGAAGCGGTCCTCGAACAGCCGCTGCATGGACACGGTGGGGGCCTCCGGGGCCGGCCCGCCATAGGGGACCGACATGCCCACCACCGCACGAATCATTTCTGGATAGCGGCGCGCCACCTGCCAGGTCAGCGCACACCCCCAGTCGTGGCCAATCAGGATGGCCGACTCATGGCCGAGCGCCCTGATCAGGGCGACCACGTCCTCCGCCAGCACGCTTTGCCGGTAGGCATCCACCTCCGCCGGGCCACCGGTATAACCATAACCGCGCAGATCCGGCGCCACCGCGTGGTAACCGGACTGGGCCAGTACCGGCAACTGGTAGCGCCAGGAGGCCCAACATTCCGGAAAGCCATGCAGACACAACACCAGAGGGTTTCCCGGTTCCCCGGCCTCCGCCACGAAAAAATCCAGACCATTGGCAGCCAGCTGCCGCTCACGCATAAATGCCATACTCACTCTTCCCGATTCCGATTCAGCCGGTCTCCGTAGACAACTACTTACCCGACACGACGAAAGTGCTATTGTTAGCATATTCGTCTGCTCATTGTTGTGATGTCGGCGCAGGTGTAAAACCAACAAGAACTCTGCGCCGTATCGGCGGTCCTAGCCGAGGCAGCGCCACTCCGGGCCCACCAAGATTGCCCGGATTGACCTGTGAATCTGACAGCATGACCCGCCGCTGACAAGCGCGCAAAGTGACCGTTACGACTCAAACAGGGAAGCATCGTGACCGAGCCGCAAGGACAAGCCCGCCCCACGAAGCCCAGCCGCATTGGCGAGTGGCTGGCTCCCTATGTGCCGGAATACTTCCCGGTGGCCTGGAAGCTGGGCTTGTCTATTTCCCTGCTGATTCTGTGCGGCATGACCATTCTCGGTTCCCTGCTGCTCAACAATCAACTGGACCGCATGCGCGATCAGGCAGACACCTTCGGTGAAGCCATTGCCCTGCAACTGGCCAATACCGTGCGCGAACCCCTGCTGGCCGATGACACCTTCCTGCTCAAGGTCCAGCTCAATAACCTGACCCGCAGCGACAGCGTGCACGGCGCTGCCTTATTCGACCGCAGTGGCAACCTGGTCGACAAGGCCGGCATATTACCTCTGGCCGCCAACCCGCTTCAGGAACAGATCAAGCACTGGGAGCTGCAGGGTGAACCCATCACCACTTACTACGCTGCCGTGGATGTGAGCGACACCGTCGCCGGTTACACCGCCATTTCCCTGTCCGACCGTCCGATCATGGCCGCCCGGGAGTCAGTACAGGGCACCATGATTAATGCCACGCTGATCATGAGCGTGATCGCCATCATCGCCTCTTTCCTGATCAGCCGGCGGCTGGCCCGTCCTATTCACGATCTACTGGCGGCCACCAGCGCCATGCGTCGTGGCGATCTGAATTACCGGATCCAGGATCGCCGCAATGACGAAATCGGCGGCCTCATCGAGGCCTACAACACCATGGCCCACGGCATGCTGGAAAAAGATCAGGTGGAGCAGGTACTGAAGCGTTTTGTCAGCCCGTCTGTGGCACACAACATGATGGCAGACCTGGACCAGGTGCAGCTGGGTGGCCGCGATGTCCATGCCACCGTGGTGTTTGCCGATATTGTCGGCTTCACCCGGCTGTCAGAGACCCTGCCCCCGGATGCCATTGCCGACATACTCAATGTCTATTTCGATGCCATCACCACCGCCACCACCTTCTACCGTGGCACCATCGACAAGTACATGGGCGACTGCGCCATGATTGTCTTCGGAGTGCCCGAGAAGGATGACGAGCACCTGTTCCATGGGCTGTGCTGCGCGGTCATGATCCAGCGAATGGTAGAACGACTGAACGAGCAGCGTCGCGCCCAGGGCCATACCACGGTGGAATTCCGTATCGGTATCAATTCCGGAGCCATGCTGGCCGGCAACCTGGGCTCCCGTGAGCGCATGCAGTACACCGTGGTCGGAGATACCGTCAACCTGGCCTCGCGCCTGTCCAACATGGCCGGCGGCAATGAGATCATTGCTGCCTCGCCACTGCTGGCCAACCCCAACATCGCGTCACGGGTACGCGCCACCGAATACGGCGCCATGCGCATCCGCGGCAAGGCCGAACCGGTGGGCACGTTCCGCATTGATGGCGTGCACGCCCTGTCAGAAACCCTGATGGAACAGCGCATCGCCCAGTTCCTGGCAAAACTGAATACGGAGTCGCAACGTGCGTAAGGCCAGCCTGGTAATGGCAGCCCTGCTCGGCGGCTGCGCCACCCTCGGCGACCCGGAACGGCGGGTCAGCGAGGCCCTGGCGGAAGATAATTACGCCAGCGCAGCGGCCATCATTGAAGATACACACCCGGATCACGACCAGTATGCCCTGCTGCAAGAGCAGTACCCGGGCATCATTCTGGCCAGCGACCAGTACCGTCAGCGCCTGATTCTTGAAGCCGAGGCGATGAGCCGTAAACAGCGCTGGCAACAGGCCCATACCCTTATTGAGGCCCATCGCGACAAGGTAGTGGACCCCTCTGCCCTGGACGAACTGCTTACTGCCCTGACCAGCCTGGAAGAATATCAGTTCAACCAACTACTGGCTGAACGGCGCCGGGCCCAGGCTCTGGCCCTACAGGAAAGTACCGGCCTGACAGACAAATTAAGCGGCTTTCACCTGCCCCGCGCCAAACAGGAACGACAACAACTGGCGAACGAGCGCTTTGTGGTGGTTGAGGATCTGACCCGGCTGGGGGAGTACTTTGCCCAGCGTCAGCAATGGCTGCTAGCGCGCGACCTGCTGAGTGCAGCTCACCGACTGGCACCGGATCAGCCTCCGTCTGCGCAACTGGCCAAAGCACAACAGATTCTCAATGACGCCAGCCAGCGGGCCCGGGCCCGGCACAATCGCGGCCTGCTCACAGAAGCGGAACAACTGATGGCTCGTTACCAGCGAAATGGTCAGCTGGAATCCTTGCTGGCCGCCCGCCACTTCCTCAAACAGCATCAGAACAATCCGGTTCTGGTTGACCATCGAGAGCGCCTGGAGCAATGGGCGCGACGCCGTTTTAGCGAAGAGATGAATACTGGCGAGGCCCTGTACGCCCGCGGCCAATACCGCGAAGCCTATCGGATCTGGAAGCAGGTAGCCCCCCTCTACCCGGACAATGAAGAGCTGAACAAGAAGCTGGAGCGCAGCCGGCGGGTGCTGGCTAACTTACGCAACCTGCAAGACGACTAGGCAGCCCCCCGAAACATGGCGCCGCGCAAACGACTGGCTGTCGATAAACAGTCATAAAAAAAACGCGCCATGACAGGCGCGTTTTTTTATGACTTGTTAGCGGTGAGGGAATTATTCCTCCTCGCTGTCAGCATCCTCAACCTCAACGTTCTTCGGGGAATCGTTTTGCTCGGCTTCATAGGCATCACGGTATTCCACTGATGCGCTACTGCGGCCCTGGAATACTTTCTCAAGACTCACCGGCAGCGGGTTGCGCACTACCTGCTCCAGCTCCCCCTTTCGATTCAGCTCGAACTGCAAGGCAGTAATACCCATATATTTCTGCCGGGTCATGCTCAGCAGCCGTTCGTTATCCGGCAGGATAGTGGGCCGCAGAAAGACCATCAGGTTACTCTTCTCTCGCGAGTTACTGGTCGAGCGGAACAGGATACCCAGCAGCGGGATGTCACCCAGGATCGGCACTTTACGTACCGTCTTGGTGATGTTGTCGCGAATCAGGCCGCCCAGGGCAATGGTCTCGCCATCGTCCGCCAGCACCGTACTTTCCAGCTTGCGAGTGGTGGTAACGATGTCCGCGGCTTCACCGACAGAATCCTTCACCTGGGAATTTTCCTGCTCCAATTCCAGGCGGATGGTGGAGAGCCCTGCCACATGGGGAGTCACCTTAAGACTCAGGCCCACATCTTCACGCTGAATGGTCTGGAACGGATTGGACACGCCGGAGCCGGTACTGGTACTGGTGCCGGTAATGAAGGGCACGTTCTCCCCCACCACGATGGAGGCTTCCTGGTTATCCAGAGTAAGAATGCTGGGGGTGGAAAGCAGATTTACGTCGGTGGACGTGGACAGTGCCTGGATCAGCGCCCCCCACTTCAGATCCCCGTTGGAGTCCTGCTCCCCGAAACCCATGGTAATGCCGTCGCCCAGGGCCAGGCCTGACGGATCATCGGTAGCCAAGGCCTGAACGATGGAGTTAATGGTAAGCCCCGCGTTACCGAAGTTGATGGCGCCGACGCCGCTTTCGTCACTGCCGCCCACATACTGAAAGCCCAGTGCCTTGCCGGTATCACCGGACACTTCCACGATGGCAGCCTCGATAAGAATCTGCGCCCGGCGCACATCCAGCTGGCTGATCACCGACATAATTTCCTTCATCATCGCCGGCTCTGCGCGGATCACCAAGGCGTTGAGAGACTTGTCGGCCTGGATGGAAACCTTGTCACCGGTAATGGATGCCGCTGCGGTCTTGCCATCTGCACCCGGCTTGGCCGCCGAGGCGCCCTCGGCAAAATTCTTCAGCAGCTCGGCCAGCGCTTCCGCGTCACCATGACTGAGGCGCACCACCTGCACGCCGCCTGTGGCACTGGCAGGGGTGTCCAGGTTGCCAATCATCTGTGCCATGCGCTGGCGGGTAATCCGGTCACCCTTGATGATCAGCCGGTTGGTGCGTTCATCCGCTACCACCGTCACACCCCCGTCCTTGGTCTTGCCGCGACGGCCGCCGGTCTGCGGCGTCAGGCTTTCCAGCATTTTCACCATGTCGCCGGCAAAGGCATGCTCCAGCTTGATCACCTGCACGTCCTCAGACTCGGCATTGTCCAGACTGGCAATGATCGCTTCCATACGGCGAATATTGTCCATGTGATCACTGATGATCAGGGCATTGGCCGAGCCCACGGCGGCCAGGTGGCCGTACTGGGGCACCAGCGGACGCAGTACCGGTACCAGCTCTTCCACTGGCGAGTTTTCCACCGGAATCACCCGGGTCACCAACGCTTCGCCTCCAGATTCATTCTTGCCTACCAGCGGCAGGTTGCTTTGCTTGGCGGTGGTGTTGGGAACGATCTTGATAATGTCACCGGACGGCACCGCCGCGTAGCCATGCACCTGTAACACGGAAAGGAACAGCTCGTAGACCTCTGCGGCAGACAGCGCCTTGGTGGACACGACGGTAACGTCCCGGGCACGAACGCGGGGGTCGACCACGAAGTTCTTGCCGGTCATGTCGGCAATCTGGCTAATAAACGCCTGGATATCCGCATTGCGGATATTCACCGTCCAGCTCTTGCCGTCTTCACTGGCCGCAACCTGGGCATGGGCGGAAAAAGCCATTACCGACAACAGCACCACAATCAGTGTTCGACGTGCCGAGGCTTTGAAAAAGGACATCATAAAACCACTCACTATGGCGGATAATTCACGGTGAATTGCTGATTACCCCGCTGTACCACAATACTGGCCTGCCGGGTTTCCTGGAATGAGCGCAACGCAGCCATATCACCTTCCTCCGTCCCCAGCGAATGGCCGTTGACCGAGAGGATGACATCACTGCTTTGCAAGCCGACCTGACTGATCAACTGCTTGGGGGCCCGCTTGCCCAACTGATAGCCCTGGTTATCCCCCTGAGCCACCGGCTGCAACCCCAACTGACCAATAATGGCCTTGCGTTGACGCTGCATGTCTTCCTCGCTACCTTCCGCAATCTGCGATTGCTGGGGCTCACGTTCCACCGCTGGCTGCCGGGACACCTGACTGACCCCGCCCAGGGAGCTGTCCGACCAGCGCAGGGTTTCCAGGCGTCCAGCCCGGCGCAGGATCACCCGGTCCGGGTACACCTCTTCCAGGCTGGCATTACCGGGGATACTGTCGCCGATACGGTACAACTCACCTTCCTTGCCCTTTTCGGCAATGATGGCGGACGCTTTTTCGGTATCAGCGGTCTGGAACACGCCAAGTAGTTCCAGACGCAGGCGGGTTTCCGGAGCGTCAGTGGGCTTGTCAGACTGGGGGGCTACCTGCTCGAAGCTTCCGAACAATTGCCAGCTGTCCACCTGGGATTGGCTCAGGCTCACAGTCTGCCCGGCGGAAGCGACCTGCAGGCGGGTCTTGCTGTTGGAGGGGATCGGCTCGTTGGGTCCGTACCACAACAGCCAGAAGGTCTGGGCCAGCACAAAGGCCAAAGCAATCACCAGCAAAACGGCAACTAACCAGCGCACCGGCTTGCTCCACTGCTGATACTGACCCCACGCTGCCCACTGCGACATAACTGTCCGCTCTTCCTTTATCGTTATTGCCGGACTGAAGATACCGGATTTTAAGGCAAATTATTGCAATATAGTGTTACCGGAACAGTTATTTCATGTTCTCGGCCCAGCCAGCCAGGCAAACCTGTACCGACTGTCGCTACCCCCGCGTCAGCGAGAATGGCTGGGACATCTGGAATACCACATCATCCGGGCTGCCACCCTGGCTGACGCCCAGCAACAAAGGCCAGGCGCGCATGACTTCCAGATGGAAACGACCGTCGCTGATTCGCGCCTGAAGCAGGCGCTCCCCCTCAGGATCAGCCACCCGCAGTGTGGGCACCGGACCTTCCATGCTCAAACGGCCTTGTAATTCCGGCACCAAGGCTGAGCCATTGTTCCCCCAGGTCACCCGGCCACCACTGTAATCCAGGGTGCCCTGTAGTTGCTGGATAGTATCATCGGCAATTTGCAGCGCCATCAGCACCGCATCGACGCGGCCATCGGCACCGCCCTGGGGGACATGTTCCGCCACCAACGCCACCGGCAGGGACAAGCGCGCCTGCTCAACCTGCCAGTCACCCCAGTCTGCGCCGACCCAGCCAGACAGGTTTGCCTGCTGGCCCTGATCACTGCGCAAGGCCAGTTGCGCGCCAGGCACCAGGCCATGCCAGTCCAGGGTCCAGTCCAGCGAGCCCTGCAGTTGCTTCCAGCGCCAGCGTGCCTGCCCCTGCCACCAACGGCCACGAGGTTCGGACAGAGTGAGCGCAGCGCCGCCCAGCCGCACGGCGGGCACTCGCTCCACCACCACGGCAGCGGGCATGCTGACAATCAAAAAGACCAGCAGACTGGCAATAAAGACCAGTGCCAGCGTCAAAGTACGAGGCATGGCGGTTCTCAGAACGGGATATCGTCGTCAAAATCATCTGCCGGGCCACTGAAGCCGCCCTGATTTTGATTCTGACCGGGGTTCTGGTTCTGATTCTGCTGCGGCGCGGCACTGCCGCCACCGTAATTCTCGTTCTGGTTCTGGTAACCACCCTGGTTACCCTGAGGCGCATAGCCGCCACCCTGGCCACCGCCGCCGTCACCACGGCCATCCAGCATCTGCATTTCGTTGGCCACGATTTCGGTAGTGTAGCGATCCTGACCATCCTGCCCCTGCCACTTGCGGGTACGAATGGAGCCTTCGATATAGACCTTGGAGCCCTTCTTCAGGTACTCACCGGCAATTTCACCCAGCTTGTTGAAAAATACCACCCGGTGCCATTCAGTGCGTTCCTGCATCTGCCCGCTCTGCTTGTCCTTCCAGGTTTCACTGGTAGCCAGACGAACATTGGTGACCGCGCCACCGCTGGGCATGAAACGGGTTTCCGGGTCTGCCCCCAGGTTACCAATCAGAATTACCTTGTTAACGCCGCGCGCCATGTTTCTCTCCGTGACTCTCTAGGTCAGTACTGTTGTAGCCGGCAATGCCCTGTCAGGTAAATCACCGGTTTCTCAAATGCATGTCAGATCAAGCCAAACATTGTGTCAGCTTTGCCCGGCTCCGGCGAGTCCCGCAAGCCGGGCCTCATCCAGTTCCCCGGCATCGACCTTGAGCAGAGCCAGGGCCTGCTCCTCGACGATGACGGTTTCCACCACACCGGGCACCGTCTGCAGCTCACGGGCCAGTTTCTGCCAGTCTTGGCCCGGGGCCAGCATCAGCACCCGGTTATCGAGTTTCGGCAGCTCCCGCAGCCCCGTCAGCACCACCAGCCAAATCGCCGCCAGCACCGCACAACCGTAGAACACCGCCTCGGCGCCCACCCACTGGTACAACGCCCCACCCAGCTGCCCGCCGACAAAGACACCCAGGAACTGGCTGGTGGAGTATACCCCCATGGCCGTGCCCCGAGTCCCCGCCGGCGCCGCCCGGCCCACCAGCGAAGGCAGCAGGGCTTCAAGCAGGTTGAACGCCGCAAAAAACACCAGCAGCGCCAGCACAAAGTGCCACAGCTCGGCACCGGCCAGGGCCAACAGGATCTGTGACACCGCCAGCAATACCACAGCCAATCGCTTCACCGGCACCGCACCACGCCGTTCGGCGCGGATAATCAGCGGCACCATGGCCACAAACCCGGCCACCAGCACGCCCAGGTAGATCAGGCTGTGGCTGCGCAGCCCCAGCCCGAGCCGTTCGCTGAGCAGGGCCGGCACCACCACAAAAGAAGCGGTCATGATCAGGTGCAGGGTAAAAATGCCCAGGTCGAATCGCAGCAATGTTTTATTGGCGAGCACCCGACGGAAGCGCACGCCCACGGGCAAGGCCTCCCCCTGCAATGCCCTGGGAGCCGGTACCACCAGGGCCACCAGCAAGGCAAAGACGCCCATCACCGAGGTCATCCAGAACAGGCCGGACAGGCCGAGCCAGCTGGCCAGTAACGGGCCGAGAATCAGGGCCAGCACAAAGGAACCACCCACGGACATGCCGATCAGCGCCATGGCCCGGGTGCGATGCTTTTCACTGACCACATCACCGATCAGCGCCATGATCACACTGGCAATGGCGCCGGAGCCCTGCAGGGCACGCCCGGCAATGACACCATGGATATGGTCACTCATGGCCGCCACCACCCCCCCCGCCACAAACAGCAGCAGGCCGATCAGCAACAACGGTCGCCGGCCGAAACGGTCGGAAAGCATGCCAAATGGAATCTGCAGCAGGGCCTGCATCAGCCCGTAGGCGCCGATGGCGGTACCGATCAGCAGCGGTGTCGCGCCTTCCAGCGATTGCCCGTAGACCGCGAAAATCGGCAAAATCATGAACAGGCCGAACATCCGCAGCGCAAAGATGGTCGCCAGATAGCCGGTGGTTTTCAGCTCTGTCCGCTGTAGGACACGGGAGGAAGATGCCGACATGAACGCTTGTTGCTCCAAAACGGGTGGCCGAAAGTCACGGCCGCTACAAAAAGGCGGGCAGTGTATCAGATTCCCCACGGGGCCGGACCAGGACACAGTGCCCCACTTTGAGGCCCGGGAATCGTGAAATCAGTAAAACCGGGCAATGGTAAATTGAACCCCGGTCAAAGCGGTGATAAATTCACATGCTGATCAGTTTTTTTTCTTAGGCTCCGCCTGAGACATCATGGACGGCATCGATGAACAGCCCACAACAAACTAAGCAAGTTTACGTAGTAGGCAGCCAGCAACTGCAAAACGCCCTGCTCACCGAATTTCTCGTCAAGGAAGAAGTGGCTACCAAGAGCATTCCCTCAGTTGAGACCATCTCAGTGGAGACCCTGCGGGAATTTGACCAGAACCTGTTTCTGGTGGATTACCACAGTGTGGATGTGAATGAGGTCATCGCCCATCTCCTGGAAGCAGATCAGGAAGTGGACAACGACGTTCTGATCGCCCTGTTCAATGTGGACAGCGACGACTCCCTGTCCCGACTGGCTGGCCTGCCCATGGTCAACGGCGGCTTCCAGCATGACTGCCCCCAGGCACTGCTGAGCAAAGGCATCAAGGCCATTTTCGACGGCGAGTTGTGGTTCCCCCGCGCCGTGTTGCAGGCTTATCTGATGAAAAGCCGCACCTTCAACAAGACCTTCTCCCGCAGCGAGGTGAACCTCACCGACCGGGAAGTGGAAGTGCTGAAAGTGATGGCCACCGGCGCCAAGAACTCGGAAATCGCCACCAGCCTGAATCTGAGCCCGCACACCATCAAGACGCATATCTATAACATCTTCAAGAAAATCAATGCGTCCAATCGCCTGCAAGCGGTGAACTGGGCACAGGAAAACCTCTAGCAACGTTTCATACAACACGCACCTTGCTGCACGCCTTGCGGGCAGCAAGGTGCGTGTTGCGGTCAGCGACCACATTCTTTTGCCCTTCACACGAATTCGCCTATACTGCCCTGTTCATTTTGACAGTAGTCAGGGGTAGTTGATGGATACCATACTGGTTCGCGGTGCACGGACTCATAACCTGAAGAACGTGGACCTGGATATTCCCCGGGACAAGCTGGTGGTGATCACCGGTCTGTCCGGTTCAGGGAAATCCTCACTGGCCTTTGACACGCTCTACGCAGAAGGCCAGCGCCGCTATGTGGAATCCCTCTCCACCTATGCCCGCCAGTTCCTGTCGATGATGGAAAAACCCGATGTGGACCACATCGAAGGGCTCAGCCCGGCTATCTCCATCGAGCAGAAATCCACCAGTCATAACCCGCGATCCACCGTCGGTACCATCACCGAAATCTACGACTATCTGCGCCTGCTGTTCGCCCGGGTGGGCGAGCCCCGCTGCCCGGAGCATGAAGCCCCGCTGGCCGCCCAGACCATCAGCCAGATGGTGGATCAGGTGCTGGCCATGGAAGACGGCAGCAAACTGATGCTGCTGGCGCCAGTGATCCGCGAAAAGAAAGGCGAACATCTGCACCTGTTCGAGGAGCTGCGTGCCCAGGGCTTTATCCGTGCACGCATCGACGGGCGCATCTACGACATGGATGACACCCCGGATCTGGACAAGAACAAGAAGCACACTATTGAAGTGGTAGTGGACCGCTTCAAGGTCCGTGACGACCTGCAGAACCGGCTGGCGGAATCCTTCGAAACCGCTCTTAATCTGGCCGATGACATCGCCATCATTGCCCCCATGGACGGCGACGGCGAGGAAGTGACCTTCTCCGCCAAGTTTGCCTGCCCGCACTGCGGCTATTCGATTCCCGAACTGGAACCGCGACTGTTCTCCTTCAACAACCCGGCCGGCGCCTGCCCCAGCTGTGATGGTTTGGGCATGAAGCAGTTCTTCGACGAGGACAAGGTGATCAATTCCGACGAGCTGTCCCTGTCGGAAGGTGCCATTCGCGGCTGGGACCGCCGCAACGTCTACTACTTCCAGATGCTTAACTCCCTGTCACAAAGCCTCGGCTTCGATATGGACGTGGCACTCAAGGAACTGCCCAAGGACATCCGCAAGAAAGTCCTTCACGGCACCGGCAAGGAAAGCATCGAATTCCGTTACCTCAACGACCGCGGCGACATCATCAAGCGCAACCACCCGTTCGAGGGCATCATCCCCAATATGGAGCGGCGCTACCGGGAAACCGAATCCGATGCGGTGCGCGAAGACCTGCTCGGCTACATGTCCACCTCCAGCTGCCCCAGCTGTAATGGCTCGCGACTGCGCGAGGCGGCCCGTCATGTGTTCATCGAAGAAACCACCCTGCCGGAAGTGGTACGACTGGCGGTGGGCAAGGCCCACGGCTATTTCAGCGACCTGAACCTGCCCGGCAGCAAGGGCGAAATCGCCGACAAGATTCTCAAGGAAATCCGCGACCGCCTGCAGTTTCTGGTCAACGTGGGGCTGGAATACCTGACCCTGGAGCGCAGCGCCGAAACCCTGTCCGGCGGCGAGGCCCAGCGTATTCGTCTGGCCAGTCAGATTGGTGCCGGCCTGGTCGGCGTCATGTACGTGCTGGACGAACCCTCCATTGGTCTGCACCAGCGCGACAACGAGCGCCTCCTCAGCACTCTCACTCGCCTGCGTGACCTGGGTAATACCGTGCTGGTGGTGGAGCATGACGAGGAAGCCATCCGCCTGGCCGACCACGTGATTGATATTGGCCCCGGTGCCGGCGTCCATGGTGGCCGTGTCGTCGCCCAGGGCAGCGCCCAGGACGTATCCGACAACCCGGACTCTCTCACCGGCGACTACCTGTCCGGGCGCAAACAGATCGCCATCCCCTCGCAACGGCGACAGAATCAGGACGACAAATGGCTGACCCTGCACGGCGCCACCGGCAACAACCTCAAGGGCCACCCGTTGAATATCCCGGTGGGGCTGTTCACCTGCGTCACCGGTGTCTCCGGCTCCGGCAAGTCCACCCTGATCAACAGCACCCTGTACCCGCTGGCGGCCACCAAACTGAACAAGGCCACCACGCTGACTCCCGCCGTCCATGAGTCCATTGAGGGGCTGGAGCACTTCGACAAGGTGGTGGATATCGACCAGAGCCCCATTGGTCGTACCCCCCGCTCAAACCCGGCTACCTACACCGGCATCTTCACCCCGGTGCGCGAATTGTTCGCCGGCACCCAGGAAGCCCGCGCCCGCGGCTATAAACCAGGCCGCTTCAGCTTCAACGTGAAAGGCGGTCGCTGTGAAGCCTGTCAGGGCGACGGCGTGATCAAGGTGGAAATGCACTTCCTGCCGGATATTTATGTGCCCTGCGAAGTCTGCGAAGGCAAACGCTACAACCGGGAGACCCTGGAGATCACCTATAAGGGCAAGAACATCTTCGAGGTACTGGATATGACCATCGAAGATGCCCGGGAATTCTTTGATGCAGTGCCTTCACTGGCTCGTAAACTGCAGACCCTGATGGATGTGGGTTTGAGTTACGTGAAACTGGGCCAGGCCGCCACCACCCTGTCCGGCGGCGAAGCCCAACGGGTGAAACTCGCCAAAGAGCTGTCCCGCCGGGATACCGGCAACACCCTCTACATCCTCGACGAACCCACCACCGGGCTGCATTTCCACGATATCCAGCTGCTGCTGGACGTACTCAACCGACTGGCGGACCACGGCAACTCGGTCGTGGTGATCGAGCACAATCTCGATGTGATCAAAACTGCCGACTGGATCGTGGACCTGGGACCGGAAGGTGGCGACGGCGGCGGCGAGATCATTGCCGAGGGCACGCCGGATGAAGTGGCCAAGGTAAAAGGCAGTCACACGGGGCACTTCCTGAAAAACATGCTGGCCTAGCAACACCGTGAACGGCAACACACTTCCCGGCACTGTCACACAGCCGACCTGTGTTACCCACTTGACTGTCACACTGCGCGGACACACTCAGCCTCATCACTCACTGTGGAGGCTGACCATGAAACGGATCTGGGCATTGAAGGGACTCATCGCCACTGTTGCCATCTGCACGGCAACAGTGGCTTGCGCCAACCACGACCCCAAAGGCAAAAGTAAAAGCAGTGTTGAGTTGGGGCCACGCCCCTATTACCTGCTTGCCGACATGGACGAAGGGCCACTCAAGCAAGCCCTGCAGGACTGCGCCAACCAGCCACGGCCGCAACAGGCCAGCGACTTCTCCATTGGTCATCGCGGCGCCCCGCTGCAATTTCCCGAGCATACCGAAGAATCTTACCGGGCAGCTGCACGCATGGGCGCCGGCATCGTGGAATGCGATGCAACCTTCACCAAGGATCGCGAGCTGGTCTGTCGCCATTCCCAGTGCGACCTGCACACCTCCACCAACATTCTCGACACCGACCTGGCCGGCCAGTGCAGCGAGCCCTTTACCCCCTTTGATGGCAGCAACCCGGCCAGCGCCCGCTGCTGTACCAGCGATATCACCCTGGCCCAGTTCAAGACGCTCAAGGGCAAGATGGATGGCAGCAACCCCCGCGCCACTACCGTGGAGGAATACCTGAAGGGCACGGCTGGCTGGCGCACGGATCTCTACAGCCAAAGTGGCACCCTGCTAAGTCACCGGGAGAGCATCGCCCTGTTTCAGCAACTCGGGGTAAAGATGACGCCCGAACTGAAAGCGCCACAAGTATCCATGCCCTATGAAGGGGACTACCGCCAGCAAGACTATGCCAACCAACTGATTGAGGAATATCGACAAGCCGGCGCACCACCGCAAGATGTTTTCCCCCAATCCTTCAACCTGAAAGACGTGCGCTACTGGATCGGCCACCACCCGCGCTATGGCCAACAGGCCGTATATCTGGATGGTCGCGATAGCCAAGGCCTGGACCCACAGAACCCCGGCACCTGGCAACCCGACATGGACACCCTGGCCGGTTATGGCGTAAACATTATCGCTCCGCCCCTGTGGATGCTGGTCACCGTCGATGGGAGCAACCGCATTGTGCCCAGCGCCTACGCCCGGGCCGCCCGCGCTGCCGGCCTGGATATCATCGCCTGGTCCCTGGAGCGTTCCGGCCCATTGGTCAACGGTGGCGGCTGGTACTACCAGAGCATTCAACCTGCCATCAATAATGACGGCGACACCTTCACACTGCTGGATGTGCTGGCACGGGACGTGGGTGTTATCGGCGTCTTTTCCGATTGGCCGGCCACCATCTCCTTCTACGCGAGCTGCCAGAAATTTCTGCATGGCAAGCGTCCCGCACTACCTTAGCGCACGTGCACCACAACAGCAGCGCCCTGTTCCACAGCGGGGCGCTGGCACCCATAAACCGGGTCATGACAATGGCACGCTTTCTGCTTTGATAGATCTGGGCTGAGGCCTTGTTTCAGCCAACGTCAGCTTCCCAGGGCAACCATTCAGAGGAGTACATGAAATGGACGCCACCACCGACCATCGCTGGTTGATGCAGTACAACATCGTCAACCTGGTTAATCAGTGTCGACGTTTGATTCGGGCTGAATTTGACGAAAGCCTTTCGCTAACCGACCCGGCACTGCGCCAGAAACTGGCCCATTATGCTGGCCACACGCGCTCTCAGGGTATGCAACGGCTGTACGGAGAGATTCGCCTGGCGCTGCTGGAGCTGGAAGGCGAAGACCCGCCATTGCCTCCACCGGCCAAAGGATCAGTTCGCCTCTATCGGGGCCAACCGGTGGAAAGCCGCAACACTCAAAACGAAAAGGATGAGAGCCGCTCGGTGCAGCGCCAGCGAAAGGGCTTGATGTACCGGGGGCACAAAGTAGCGCAGGGTTAGTTAGCGGGTTGAGTCAGGCAATCAGGCAGAAAACTGGAAGATACTCAGATCCAGCGGCAGGCTTTCACCGAGCCACATCACTAACTCAGTGTGATCACGTAGATCATCACCGCTAAGCCCATGCACAAAAACGGTCAGCCCGTTACGGCTGGCCATCAACCAAGGGATCACATCACCGGCCAGGCGCCGCGGAATGGACAGCTGGCAGCTCCAGCACGGGTGTGGGCCCACCGGCTTGCGGTGCATGTGCCCCATGGGAATATCGAAATGCTGGTGGGCGGCCTGGCACAGCGCTGCCGCCTGGGAAAACGTGGATTCATCGAAATAGACGTGTGCATGAAAGCCGTTGATTGCCATATGCCCTGCCCCTGAGATCTGCTCCGCCTCTCCTGACAGCATAGTACAAGTGCGCCGGCTTACGACAGACATAAAAAAACCGGGCAAGATGCCCGGTTTTTTTGAAGCTTCGACGCTTACTCTTCGTCAGCGTCCGCCAGCTCAGGACGGTCAACCAGCTCAACATAGGCCATCGGTGCATTGTCACCGGCACGGAAACCCATCTTGAGGATACGGATGTAACCGCCAGGACGGCTCTGGTAACGCGGACCCAGGTCATTGAACAGCTTGCCGACCACTTCCTTGGAGCGGGTACGGTCGAAAGCCAGACGACGGTTCGCTACCGAGTCTTCCTTCGCAAGAGTGATCAGCGGCTCAGCCACACGACGCAGCTCTTTAGCTTTCGGCAGAGTGGTCTTGATCACTTCGTGCTCCAGCAGAGACACAGCCATGTTACGGAACATAGCCTGACGATGAGAGCTGTTCCGATTCAGTTTTCTGCCGCTTTTGCGATGACGCATGATTCTGTTCCTATGTTCAGGGGCGCTTCACAGCGTCCACAACAACTAATTAGCGCAATTTGGTGTTCAGCCGGTCATCATCACGGAGGCTGACCGGAGGCCAGTTCTCGAGACGCATGCCCAGTGACAAGCCCTTGGAGGCCAACACATCTTTGATCTCGGTCAGCGACTTCTTACCCAGGTTAGGGGTTTTCAGCAGCTCCACCTCGGTACGCTGTACCAGATCACCGATGTAGTAGATGTTTTCCGCTTTCAGACAGTTAGCGGAGCGAACAGTCAGCTCAAGATCATCCACCGGACGCAGCAGGATAGGATCAATTTCCTCACGCTCCTGCTTCGGCTCAGGCTTGGCATCCTGTTCCAGGTCTACAAACACCGCGATCTGCTGCTGCAGAATTGTTGCTGCACGACGAATCGCTTCTTCCGGATCGATGGTACCGTCTGTTTCCAGATCGATGACCAGTTTATCCAGGTCAGTACGCTGCTCTACACGAGCGGCTTCAACCACGTAAGCCACACGACGAACCGGGCTGTAGCTGGCATCCAGCTGCAGACGGCCAATACCGCGGGTTTCGTCATCATCTGACTGACGAGCATCAGCGGCCACATAACCGCGACCCTTCTGAACCTTCAGCTTCACACGCAATTCGGTGTCGCCAGTGATGGTGCAAATCAGATGATCCGGGTTGACGATCTCAACACTGTGATCACGCTGGATATCGCTCGCGGTAACAACACCCGGGCCCTTCTTGACCAGTTCGAGAGTTGCTTCTTCGCGATCTTCCATCTTCAGGGCAACGCCCTTCAGGTTCAGCATGATGTTGATTACATCTTCCTGAACCCCTTCGATGGAGGAGTATTCATGCTGTACCCCGTCGATCTCCACTTCGGTGATCGCACAGCCGGGCATACTGGAGATCAGGATGCGACGCAGCGCAGTCCCCAGGGTGTGGCCAAAGCCACGCTCCAGCGGTTCCAGAACCACCTTTGCATGGTTCTGATTGATCGCGTTGACCGCGATCGAGCGGGGCGTGAGAAAGTCGTTCACGGCGGTCATAGAGATCCCTCAGGCAGTCCTTACTTGGAGTACAGCTCGACGATCAGGTTTTCGTTGATCTCGGCAGGCAGGTCGATACGCTCAGGCTTCGCCTTGTAGGTACCTTCCAGCTTTTTCTCGTCAACTTCGAGCCAAGGCATAAAGCCACGCTGCTGAGCCAGCTCCATGGCGTTTTTCACGCGCAACTGAGCTTTGGACTTCTCGCGAACGGTGATGATGTCACCCGGCTTGACCTGGTAGGAAGCCACGTTGACAGACTGACCGTTGACCAGAATCGCACGATGACTTACCAACTGACGCGCTTCAGCGCGGGTAGAGCCGAAGCCCATGCGGTAAACCACGTTATCCAGACGACCTTCAAGCAGCTGCAGCAGGACTTCGCCAGTTGCACCCTTGGAGGAAGCCGCTTTCTTGTAGTAACTACGGAACTGCTTTTCCAGCACACCATAGGTACGACGAACTTTCTGCTTCTCGCGGAGCTGCACACCATAATCTGACAAACGAGCCGGACGACGACCGCTAGCGCCAGCTGCCTGACCGGGTGCCTGCTCGGCTTTACACTTGGATTCCAGAGGGCGGATACCGCTCTTCAGGAACAGATCGGTGCCTTCACGACGGGAAAGCTTGCACTTGGGACCGATGTATCTTGCCATCTTGCTTTAACTCCCGTTACACGCGACGCTTTTTGGGCGGACGACAGCCGTTATGCGGAATCGGCGTAACGTCCTCAATATGGGTAATCTTGTAGCCACAGCCATTCAGAGCACGAATGGAAGATTCGCGACCTGGGCCCGGGCCTTTTACCCGTACTTCCAAATTTTTGAGACCGTAGTCCTTGGCAGCATTGCCCGCGTTTTCAGCAGCCACCTGGGCAGCAAACGGGGTGCTCTTACGGGAACCACGGAAACCAGCGCCACCGGAGGTCGCCCAGGACAACGCATTGCCCTGACGATCAGTGATGGTGATGATGGTATTGTTGAAGGATGCGTGCACGTGGGCGATACCGTCTGCAACGGTACGCGTTACCTTCTTACGACGTGCGCCACTATCTTTCTTTGACTTAGCCATAATGCCTATCCAAATCCAGCCGCTGACGTTTCAGCTTATTTGCGAATCGGTTTACGCGGACCTTTACGAGTCCGAGCATTGGTCTTGGTACGCTGGCCACGCAGTGGCAAGCCGCGACGATGACGGATACCACGGTAGCAACCGAGGTCCATCAGACGCTTGATGTTCATTGTGATTTCCCGGCGCAGGTCACCTTCGGTAGACAACTTGGCTACTTCGCCACGAATGACGTCAAGTTGTTCACCGCTCAGATCACGAACTTTCGCGGTCTGATCAATACCGGCCGATGTGCAGATTTCTGCTGCACGGGTACGACCGATCCCGAAGATGTAGGTGAGAGAAATCACCGTGTGCTTATTTTCCGGGATGTTAACGCCTGCAATACGGGCCATCCGAATATCTCCGATTCACAAAACGGGTGGCGCCAGACTCTAGGGCGCCGAAAGGCGGCAGAGTCTAGCGCTACGCCGACTGAATTTCAACCAAACACTTAAAAGAAGACGTAACCTTAACCCTGGCGCTGCTTGTGCCGGGGTTCGGCACTGCAGATAACCATGACGCGACCCTTACGACGGATCACTTTGCAGTTTCGGCAGATCTTCTTCACAGAAGCCTGAACTTTCATCGCACTCGCCTCGTTCGTTAACGCACCAGACCGGTGCCACCATACCCTTTCAGGTTGGATTTCTTCATCAACTTCTCATACTGGGTGGACGTCAGGTGCGAATTAACCTGCGACCAGAAGTCCATCACTACCACCACTACAATCAGCAGGGAGGTGCCGCCCAGATAGAAAGGCACGTTGGCAACTGCTTGCAGACCCAGCGGCAGCAAGCACACCAGCGTCATGTATACCGAACCGATCAGGGTCAAACGTCCCATCACTGTGTCGATATAGCGAGCAGATTGCTCGCCCGGGCGAATACCCGGAATATAAGCGCCGGATTTCTTCAGGTTGTCGGCGACATCCTTCGGATTGAACACCAGCGCAGTATAAAAGTAGCAGAAGAACACGATTGCCAGGGTAAACAGCAAGATATATAGCGGCGTACCCGGCAGCAGAGCATCACTCACGTTTCTCAGTGCCTGGCCCCACCAGGAATCCGGATTGGAATCACTGAACCACTGGGTCAGTGAAGCCGGAAATAGCAAAATGGAGCTGGCAAAGATAGCCGGAATAACACCTGCCATGTTCACCTTCAGCGGCAGATGACTCTGCTGCGCTGCGTACACACGACGTCCCTGCTGACGACGGGCATAATTCACCGTAATACGGCGCTGTCCACGCTCCATGAAGACCACCCCGAAAATCACGGCGAGGGCCACCAGGAACACAAACAACATCATGATCAGACTCAGGTCACCAGTACGTGCAGACTCAAAGGTCTGTGCAATGGCGCCAGGCAGGCCTGACACGATAGAAGCGAAGATCAGCATGGAAATGCCATTGCCGATACCACGCTCGGTAATCTGCTCACCCAACCACATCAGGAATACGGTACCGGTCAGCAAGGTGGTTACAGCAACAAAATAGAAGCTTGCAACCTGCATAGTGCTGGCCGTTTCCGGCAACAGTGTAATGCCCTGGCTGTTCAGTCCGGCCACCATGCCGAAAGACTGGATGCCACCCAGAACCACCGTCAGATAACGGGTGTACTGGGTTATCTTGCGCCGACCCTGTTCGCCTTCCTTTCGGAGCTGCTCCAGGGTGGGCACCACTGCTGTCATCAGCTGAATCACGATGCTGGCAGTAATGTAGGGCATGATGCCCAACGCAAAAATACTCATGCGTTCCAGGGAACCCCCGGAAAACATGTTGAACAGGCCAAGAATGGTGTCCCGGTTGTTGTTGAACATCTGTTGCAACGCTTCCGGGTTCATGCCCGGGACCGGGATGTGTGCCCCGATCCGGAACACCACCAGGGCGCCCAACAGAAAACCGATACGCCGCCACAGCTCACGCATTGCGCTGCTGTCAGCTTTGGGCGGACCACCATTCAGTGTCTGAGCGCGATTCTTCGCCATAAAGCGCTGCCTTATTCTTCGACTTTACCGCCAGCTTTTTCGACCGCTTCACGGGCGCCTTTGCTGATCGCTACGCCGCGAATGGTCACTGCACGGTCGATTTCACCCTGCAGAACAATCTTGGCGCGCTTCATGTCACGACGCACAACATTGGCTGCTTTGAGGGCGGCCAGGTCAATCACGTCGCCGTCAACTTTGGCAAGTTCGGCCAGGCGAACTTCCGCGGTGCCCATAGCCAGCTTGGACGTGAAACCGAACTTCGGCACACGACGCTGCAGCGGCATTTGGCCACCCTCGAAACCGGGCTTCACAGTACCGCCGGAACGGGACTTCTGACCCTTGTGGCCGCGACCACCGGTCTTGCCCAGGCCGGAGCCGATACCACGACCAACGCGCTTGGCGTCCGGACGGGAACCTTCAGCGGGATGCAGATCATTCAGACGCATCACTTATTCTCCCTCTACCTGCACCAGATACGCGACCTTGTTGATCATGCCGCGTACTGCCGGGGTATCTTCAACTTCCACAGTGTGGCCAATGCGGCGCAGACCGAGACCGCGCACAGAGGCCCTATGCTTTTCCAGCCGGCCGTTGATGCTCTTAACCAGCTTTACCTTGATCTTATCAGCCATCGTAACGATTCCGTTATCTGCGCTTAGTTCAGAATGTCTTCGACAGACTTGCCACGCTTGGCAGCCACAGACTCCGGAGAAGCCATGGACTTCAGGCCATTGAAAGTAGCCCGAACCACGTTTACCGGATTGGTGGAGCCATAACACTTGGCCAGTACATTCTGAACGCCTGCGACTTCCAGCACGGCGCGCATGGCACCGCCGGCAATTACACCGGTACCGTCATCGGCCGGCTGCATATACACCTTGGAGGCACCGTGACGGGCCTTCATGGGGTGCTGGATGGTGGTGCCATTCAGCTCCACCTGAATCATGTTGCGGCGGGCAGCTTCCAGGGCTTTCTGGATAGCGGCAGGCACTTCACGGGCCTTACCACGACCAAAGCCGACCTTACCCTTGCCGTCACCCACTACGGTCAACGCGGTAAAACCGAAAATACGGCCGCCTTTAACAACTTTAGCAACCCGGTTTACCTGAACCAGCTTTTCCTGCAGACCTTCGTTGGGATCAACCTTCGCCATAACCAAGCACCCTTAGAATTCAAGACCGTTTTCACGCGCGGCATCCGCCAGCGCTTTAACACGGCCGTGATATTTGAAACCAGAACGGTCAAAGGCTACGCGCTCAATGCCCGCTTCCTTGGCACGCTGAGCAATCAGCTGGCCAACTTTAACCGCTGCGTCAGCATTGCCCGTCGCGTCTGCACGCAGGTCTTTTTCGACCGTGCTTGCAGATGCCAGCACCTGGTCACCAGCGACAGAGATCACCTGCGCATAAATATGACGCGGGGTACGATGTACGCAAAGGCGAACTTCGCCCAACTCGCGAATCTTCAGGCGAGTGCGCTTGGCCCTGCGTAGACGTGAAACTTTTTTGTCTTTCATGGCATCAATCTCGACAATTATTTCTTCTTGGCTTCCTTACGGCGCACTTGCTCATCAGCATAGCGCACCCCTTTGCCCTTGTAGGGCTCAGGCGGACGGAAGGCCCGAACATTGGCAGCAACCTGACCAACCAGCTGCTTATCAATGCCTTTAATGACAATTTCGGTCTGGCTCGGGGTTTCAACGGTAATCCCTTCGGGCAACTCGAAAGCTACCGGATGGGAGAAACCGAGGGTCAGGTTCAGTACCTTGCCCTGAGCCTGCGCGCGATAACCCACGCCGAGGAGCTGAAGCTTACGCTCGAACCCTTCGGCAACGCCAGTCACCATGTTATTCAGCAGAGCACGCGAAGTTCCTGCCAACGCCCATGCCTTCTGGGAATCATCGTGCGGCTTAACAGATACCACACCGTCATCCAGGGACACGGCTACCAGCTCGTGTACTTCGTGCTCCAGGCTGCCTTTGCCACCTTTAACGGTGACTTTCTGGCCGTCGACTTTGACTTCGACGCCCTTCGGCAGATTTACCGGACTTTTAGCTACTCTAGACATTGCTGCACCTAACCCGTCTACGCCACTTCTGTTAGGACACTTCGCAGATCAGCTCGCCACCAACATTGGCTTTGCGCGCTGCGCGGTCAGAAATAATGCCCTGATTGGTGGATACGATCATGATACCCAGGCCACCTTTGACCTTAGGAATCTCACCCGCGGCCTTGTAGACCCGCAGACCAGGACGACTTACCCGTTTGATAGTGTCAATCACCGGGCTGCCTTCGAAATACTTAAGCTCAACCGTCATTACCGGTTTCTTGTCATCGCTGATCTTGTAATCAGCAATGAAGCCCTCTTCCTTCAGTACTTTGGCTACAGCTTCCTTTGCCTTGGAGGCAGGAATCTCGACCTGTACTTTCTCGGCCATCTGGGCGTTACGGATACGAGTTAACATATCCGCCATGGTATCTTGCATGCTCATGCCGCAATCGCTCCGCTTAACTTTGCTTACCAGCTGGCTTTAACCAGACCGGGAACATCACCGCGCATCGCTGCTTCACGCAGCTTGATCCGGCTCAGGCCGAACTTGCGGTAGTAGCCGTGCGGACGACCGGTGATACGACAGCGATTACGCTGACGAACCGGGGAAGAATCGCGCGGCAATTTTTGCAGCTGAAGCTGAGCATCCCACTTCGCTTCAGGTTCTGCATTGGGATCCTGGATAATCGCCTTAAGCGCTGCACGCTTGGCGGCAAAACGCTTAACCAGCTTAGCGCGTTTTGCTTCCCGGTTTTTCATGGATTCTTTAGCCATGATAAATCCTCTTAGCCCTTCAGCGGGAAGTTGAAGGCGCGCAGCAGCGCCCGTGCTTGATCGTCGCTTTTCGCTGTGGTGGTAATGGTGATGTCCATACCACGCAGCTTGTCGACTTTATCGAAATCAATTTCCGGAAATACGATCTGCTCGCGCAGCCCCATGGAATAATTACCACGGCCGTCAAAGGATTTCGGATTCAGACCACGGAAGTCGCGAATACGCGGAATGGCGATAGAAACCAGACGCTCGAGGAATTCATACATTCTCTCGCCACGCAGGGTTACCTTACAGCCAATCGGCCAACCTTCACGGATCTTGAAGCCTGCGACAGACTTGCGCGCGTTGGTTACCAGGGGCTTCTGACCAGAAATTGCAGTCATGTCCGCCAGGGCACCATCCATCGCCTTACGATCCGCGGAAGCTTCACCAACACCCATATTCAGGGTGATCTTGGTGATCTTTGGCACTTCCATGATATTACCGAGGCCAAGCTCTTCTTTCAGCTTGGGCACGATGTCGTTTTGATAAATCTTTTTCAGATCACTCATGGGTCACCTAACCTACAGCGTTTCGCCGTTGGACTTGAAGAAACGCACTTTGTTGCCGTCTTCAAAACGGAAGCCCACACGATCCGCTTTCTGCGTCTTGGGGTTCCAGATGGCAACGTTGGAAGCGTTTAGCGATGCTTCCTGTTCTACGATGCCGCCTTGAGTACCACGGTTAGGATTGGCTTTAACATGTTTCTTAACCATGTTGACGCCAGCAACGATGAGGCGGCCATTGTCCAAAACCTGCTGAACAGAGCCACGCTTACCTTTGTCCTTTCCCGCAATTACGATGACTTCGTCATCACGCTTAATCTTGAGCATTACCTTCACCCGCCTTTACAGAACTTCAGGTGCCAGGGAGATGATCTTCATAAACTGCTCGGTACGCAGCTCCCGCGTTACCGGGCCGAAGATCCGGGTACCGATCGGTGCTTTATTGTTGTTCAAAAGCACCGCGGCGTTTTCGTCGAAACGAATCAGTGAACCGTCTGGACGACGCACACCCTTACGGGTACGCACGACCACAGCGGTCATTACATCACCTTTCTTTACACGGCCGCGCGGAATTGCTTCCTTCACTGTGACCTTGATGATGTCACCAATGCCTGCATAGCGGCGGTGAGAACCGCCCAGCACTTTGATGCACTGTACCCGACGGGCGCCGCTGTTATCGGCGACTTCGAGCATGCTTTCGGTCTGAATCATCGCTAAATCTCTCCAACTCTGCCTTTACAGGCAGCCACAGCAACGGTCCGTCAGGCTTCGTTCGCCTGTTCAACTACGTTTACCAGCATCCAGGTCTTGCGCTTGGACAGCGGCCGGCACTCCTCAATGGTGACCAAGTCACCTTCACGACACGTATTTTCTTCATCATGCGCCATCAGTTTCGTGGAACGCTTGATAATCTTGCCGTAAATCGGGTGCTGGACCCGGCGCTCTACCAACACAGTGATAGTTTTGTCACCTTTATTAGAGATGACTTTGCCGGTAGCGGTCCGGCGCATTGTATTCGCCTCTGCCATGACTAGTTACCCTGCTTCTCTCTCAGAATGGTCTTAACGCGCGCAATATTGCGGCGAACCGTCCCAAGCTCATGGGTTTTAGAAATCTGACCGGACGCGCTCTTCATACGCAGCTTGAATTGTTCTTCAAGCAGCTCGATTTGCGTCTGCTGCAGCTCTTCGACACTCTTTTCTTTCAGCTCGCTCGCTTTCATGGCTTACATCACCGTCCGAGTAACGACACGGGTGCTTACCGGCAGCTTGGCCGCGGCCAGACGGAACGCTTCACGCGCAACGTCTTCTGACACACCTTCCATTTCGTAAAGCATCTTGCCCGGTTGAATCTGGGCTACCCAATACTCTACAGAACCCTTACCTTTACCCATCCGCACTTCAAGAGGCTTCTTGGTAATCGGCTTGTCCGGGAAAACCCGGATCCAAATCTTACCACCACGTTTGATGTGGCGGGTCATTGCACGACGGGCCGCTTCGATCTGGCGCGCAGTAATACGGCCACGACCGGTAGCTTGCAGTCCAATAGTGCCAAAAGACACTTTGCTGCCCCGCTGTGCCAGGCCGCGGTTACGGCCCTTCATCACTTTCCGGAATTTGGTACGCTTCGGCTGCAACATCGTTCGTTACCCTTTAACCGCGGCCGCGCTTCTTCGCGCCCTTGGACTGCTTCTGCTGCTCTTCCTTCTGAACCTGCTCCATGCCACCAAGCACTTCGCCACGGAAGATCCACACCTTGATACCGATAGTGCCGTACGTAGTTTCAGCACGTACGCTTGCGTAATCGATGTCGGCACGCAAAGTATGCAGAGGCACTCGGCCTTCGCGGTACCATTCGGTACGCGCAATTTCTGCACCACCCAGACGACCGGACAGCTGAATCCTGATACCTTCAGCACCGGACTTCATGGCGTTCTGAACCGCACGCTTCATGGCGCGACGAAACATCACTCGGCGCTCCAGCTGACCAGCGACATTGTCGCCTACCAGACGCGCATCCAGGTCGGGCTTGCGCACTTCCTCGATGTTGATGTGAACTGGCACACCCATCTGGGCGGCCACATCGCGGCGCAGGCGTTCGACATCTTCGCCTTTCTTACCAATCACGATGCCCGGTCGAGCAGTAGCAATAGTGATGCGCACGTTCTCTGACGGACGCTCAATCTTGATACGACTCACCGACGCATTCTTCAAACGCTTAAACAGGAACTCTCGTACCTGCAGGTCGGTAACCAGGCAGTCTGCGTAAGACTTCGGTCCGGCATACCAAAGCGAGTTGTGCTCTTTGACAATGCCAAGGCGAATACCGACCGGATGAACTTTCTGACCCATCTGGTTACTCCTGACCTTCTGAGACTTTCACAGTAATGTGGCAAGTACGCTTGAGGATTCGGTCAGCGCGGCCTTTGGCGCGCGGACGAATACGCTTCATGGTCATGCCTTCATCCACGCAAATCGTGGACACCTTCAGCTCATCAACGTCAGCGCCGTCGTTGTTTTCCGCATTTGCAATCGCGGACTCCAGCACTTTCTTAACGATTTTTGCCGCCTTCTTCGGGCTGAATTCCAGAAGATTCAGCGCCTTCTCGACTTCCAGGCCTCGGACCTGGTCCGCTACGAGGCGGGCTTTCTGAGCCGAAATTCTTGCGCCGCGCAGACGGGCTGCAACTTCAGTAGCCATGGCTGTCACCTTATCGCTTAGCCTTTTTGTCCACGATATGCCCGCGGTAGGTGCGGGTCAGGGCGAATTCGCCCAACTTGTGGCCCACCATGTGCTCGGTAACCATTACCGGTACATGCTGTTTGCCGTTATGCACAGCAATTGTCAGACCCACCATCTCCGGAACAATCATGGAGCGACGGGACCAGGTTTTAATCGGCTTACGGGAGCCGGCTTCCACCGCATCTTCCACCTTGCTTAGCAGGTGGTGATCCACAAAAGGACCTTTTTTCAGTGAACGTGGCACAGCCTGAACCTCTCTTTATCCCTTACTTACGACGGTCACGCACAATCATTTTGGTCGTGCGCTTGTTTGTACGGGTCTTGTAGCCCTTGGTCGGAACACCCCAGGGTGTTACCGGATGACGGCCACCAGAAGAGCGCCCTTCACCACCACCATGTGGATGGTCGACCGGGTTCATCGCCGCACCGCGAACAGTGGGTCGAACACCCCGCCAGCGCGTTGCACCCGCTTTACCCAGTGAGCGCAAA
Organism: Alcanivorax jadensis T9; assembly: GCF_000756655.1. GTDB lineage: Bacteria > Pseudomonadota > Gammaproteobacteria > Pseudomonadales > Alcanivoracaceae > Alcanivorax > Alcanivorax jadensis. The sequence goes on along the minus strand of NZ_ARXU01000015.1, from coordinate 2,898 downwards.
CTATGCTCACTGTTGGATACTGCACCGATGGTGGCCTTGCAGTCAGCATGCACCTTGCGCATTTCGCCGGAGCGAAGACGCAGGGTTACGTACTGGCCGTCTTTCGCCAGAACCTGCACGGATGTCCCTGCAGAACGAGCGATTTGACCACCTTTACCAGGCTTCATTTCCACATTGTGGACAGTGGAACCCAGCGGAATATTACGCAGCGGCAAGGCGTTACCCAGCTTGATCGGCGCATCTTCGCCGGACTGGATACGGTCTTCCGCTTGCAGGCCCTTGGGGGCCAAAATGTAACGTCGTTCACCGTCAAGGTACTTAACCAGCGCAATGTGCGCAGAACGGTTCGGATCGTATTCCAGGCGCTCAACAATGCCTACAACACCGTCCTTATTGCGACGGAAGTCGACCAAGCGATATTTCTGCTTGTGACCACCGCCTTTATGACGAGTGGTGATACGACCATTGTTGTTACGACCACCGTTTTTGCTCTTGGCTTCCAACAGCGGCGCGTAGGGAGCACCTTTATGCAGATCTTCGTTGACCACCTTGACTACAAAGCGGCGGCCCGGAGAAGTCGGCTTGCACTTTACAATCGCCATTATTCCTTACTCCCTTCCTTACTCTGCGCCCAGGAAGTCAATGTCCTGGCCTTCCTCAAGGGAAACATAGGCCTTCTTCCAGTCAGCGCGCTTACCAGCTACGCGACCAAAGAATTTGGACTTGCCTTTCATGTTGGCGGTACGAACAGCCTTCACTTTCACTTCAAAAAGGGCTTCAACTGCCTTTTTGATTTCCAGCTTGTTCGCATCTTTAGCCACTTTAAACACGAAGGTGCCATTCTGATCGGCAAGAACTGTTGCCTTCTCAGAAACGTGCGCAGCACGCAGCACTTTCAAAATACGTTCCTGGTTCATGCCAGCGCCTCCTCAAGCTTCTTAAGAGCCGGCACAGTAACGAGCACCTTCTCGAAAGCAATCAGGCTCACCGGATCAACGCCGTCAGCATCACGCACGTCGACTTTAGGCAGATTGCGCGAACCCAGATACAGGTTCTCGTCAACGCTGTCAGTCACGATCAGGACGTTAGTCAGATCCAGCTCTTTCAGCTTGGCTGCTACAGCCTTGGTCTTCGGCTCGTCTACGGTGAATTCATCCACCACAATCAGACGCTCCTGGCGAACCAGCTCAGACATGATGCACTGCAGCGCACCACGGTACATTTTACGGTTCACTTTCTGAGAGTGATCACGCGGTACCGCAGCAAATGTCTTGCCGCCGCCACGCCAGATCGGGCTACGAATCGTACCAGCACGGGCACGACCAGTCCCTTTTTGACGCCACGGCTTACGGCCACCACCACTCACATCAGAGCGGTTTTTCTGAGCCTTGGTCCCCTGACGGGCACCAGCCAGAAACGCAGTCACAACCTGATGAACCAGAGGCTCGTTAAAGTCCTTGCCGAAGGCGACTTCGGAAACGGTAACGGTACCTCCAGAGGCAGTATTGAGATTCATCCTCTATTCCTCTTTCAGGCCTTCGCCTTCACTGCCAGACGCACGATCACATCACCACCGGTAGCACCGGGGACCGCACCTTTAACCAGCAACAGATTCTTTTCAGCATCTACGCGAACCACTTCCAGATTCTGGACAGTGACGCGCTCAGCACCCATATGGCCAGCCATCTTCTTGCCTTTGAATACGCGGCCCGGAGTCTGGTTTTGACCAATGGAACCCGGAGCACGATGAGACAAGGAGTTACCGTGGGTCATGTCCTGGGTGCTGAAGTTCCAGCGCTTCACGCCACCAGCAAAACCCTTACCTTTGGAAGTGCCGGTCACATCAATCATCTGACCTGCTTCAAACCCTTCGACGGTCACTTCAGAACCCGGCTGCAGCTCACCAGCCTCAGCACGGAATTCCCAAACGCCACGGCCCGCTTCTACACCAGCTTTCGCGAAATGACCGGCTTGCGCCTTGGTCACGCGGCTGGCACGGCGCTCACCGACCGTAACTTGCACGGCCTGGTAGCCATCTGATTCTTCGGCCTTGAGCTGGGAGACCCGATTTGGGGTCACTTCGATGACAGTCACGGGAACACTGATACCTTCCTCAGTGAAAACCCGAGTCATCCCACATTTCCGACCGATCACACCAATCGCCATTGTTTACCTCTTCACAACCTGTCGCGGTAATACCCGCCCGTTGTTAACCCAGGCTGATCTGCACATCCACACCAGCAGCCAGATCCAGCTTCATCAGCGCATCCACGGTTTTATCCGTAGGCTCGACGATGTCCACCAGCCGCTTGTGGGTGCGGATCTCATACTGATCTCGCGCGTCTTTATTTACGTGCGGAGAGATCAGCACTGTAAAGCGTTCTTTACGCGTCGGCAGCGGGATAGGACCCGTCACTTGCGCGCCTGTCCGTTTGGCCGTATCCACGATCTCTTGGGCGGACTGATCAATCAGACGATGATCAAAGGCCTTGAGCCGGATGCGGATTCTTTGGTTAGCCATAGCTAACAAACTCCAGACTGTTTCGAACCATATTTATATGGCAAAAAGCCCACTTACCTAATCGCTTATGGATAGGTCAGTGGTGTCAAAACAAGCCCGGGAACAATGCCCCGGTTGGTACTGCTCGTAAGCAGGGCGCAGATAGTAGCCATTCCCCCCGGGCATTGCAAGGGCCTTTTGCCCCAAATCCGGGAAATCCAGCAAAAAAGTGAAAATAAAGAACTATTCGCTCTTCTACCCACTCCTCTACCCGCTCCCGGCATCCCGAGAGCACGCCGGCACACGCCCAAAGGCCTGACACCAGCATCAAATAGGGGCCGCCAGGCGGCCCCTATTTACACCAAGAAAGAACTTACTCGGTGATTTTGGCAACCACA
>NZ_ARXU01000014.1 GCF_000756655.1 Alcanivorax jadensis T9 | reverse complement strand
TAGCGGAGCTTTGATCATACTTCAACAAGAACCATTCGCTGACTTGAACGGGCAGCAAATCTGCCCGTTTTATCAACTCCTCAAACAAGGAAAACTCAATGAGCAAAGATATTGACATCGAAAAATATACCTCCGAAGACATCACTACTGAAAAGCTCTCTGAACTCATTGCCAAGAAAGCTTCCTTTCAAATTGTCGCGGTCAAGAACATCAGCTCCGTGGTAAACAAAGTCGAGGGCGCTATTGAAAAGAAAGGACTACGTTGCCGCGTGTACACGGAATACAGAGCGGCCTCCTTAGCCAGCTTCGCTATCCCGACCGGCTTTACCCAGGTTACTGGCTTTGCCTCAGTGATTGGCATCGCCGCTCATAACCTCGCCACTTTCAACCCTGATTATGAGATAGGTAAGAACAAACCTGCCGGCAAAGTCACCGTCATTTACAAAAAGGACTGATTCTCCACAGAATCAGTTAGTCGATCAGCCCACTTCAGGTTGGTGCACAAACTCTTCTTATACATATTCGGGATGGCAAAACCCTACAACATCAAGAGAATTTGCGAACTCGAAACAACGGCAAAGAAGATCAGTAACCCATGTCCTGATTTTGGGCTTGCTCGGCTAGGGAACGCATGGCTTCCTGACTCTGCTCATCCCGTCTTACTTCGATCAAAAGCTGATCCCAATCATCGGGAGGGTGGCCACTTTTCAACATCTTGCGGAAAACCCGGCAGGCATCATCGGAGCTCTCATACGCCCGCTTGGTGCCCTCATCATTTACCCAAGCATAGACAATCACCTTGCTTGAGGCGTGATAACGAAAGAATAACCGGTATTGCTGAAAAAACTTCGCGCGGAACCAGTGCTTGTGATCAGCGCCAAGCGTACCACCCTGACGGTACTCCGGCCTTGCAGGGTCCTGCGGGATAACCTCGAATGCTAACTTGGCAATCGCAGCCAATCGCTTGGTAGCATTTTTCTTGGCGAACCCCTCGGCATTTTTTTCTTTGTGACTTTCGACTTGTCTTGCCAGGGTTTCAAGCTGTTCCATAAATAATGGGTGAGCGTAAACCGCCCACCCACTGATAGTTAGAGTGGTCGATTGCCTCCCACTCATTCATCGTCTTCCTGTAAAGGCGCATCCAGATCAACCTCGACACCCTTCGTCAGCGACTGAATACGCTGCATTAACGCATCCTCAACCGTAAGGATGTGCTCCGGATGCTCGGCGATATCAATCGCCAGGAAATCCAGGAACGACCCCAGAGCCGGGTCATCGCCTTCGCTGGTAGCCCGCGTCAAGACCACTTCGCCATTCTGGCGGATGACATACTGAATTTTGTCTCGCTTGTTGAGCTTGAGAGCACGGCGAACCGTTTCCGGCACGGTGGTCTGATACCGATCTGTCAGCGTGGATTCGACTTCAAGCGTGGCCATGGCCGCCTCCTGCACTATGGGGGATGACACGCAAATGGTAATGCAACCGCATTACCAAAGACATCACCCTGCCTGATCCCTCTCTCCAATTCTCTCCAGAATCCAGGACTCCACCTCGTCCGAGACCCATCCCGTTGCACGGGCACCCAACGGAACCGGCTTTGGAAAGACCCCGTCCGCAATCAGCTTGTAAATGTAGGACCGTCCCAAGCCGGTGGTATCCATCACTTCTTTCAAACGCATGATTCTCATGAGCAATCTCCTTCATCTCATGAGATGCGGCATGTTGGTAAAATAAGACTGGGCGGACGACCACCCAGCCTCTCATCTCCTACCGGCTACAACGCAGATTCCGGCTTCCGTCTCCGAATTGCTTTGTCTCCTGCTTGGCAAAGTAGCTAAGACGATTGAATAGCCCCGCTATCTGGCTATCGCACTCCATAGACCCACGCCTGACCCAGTACACTCCGCCTTCACAGAAGTGCACCAGCCCCACAGCCTGCTCCATGCTCAAGCCCAGCGCCCTGGACCAGGCAAGTACGATTTTCTTGGCCAAACTGTCGGCTTCCCCGGCAGCAGGATCTACCGGCAAGTCAGGGTCGAAATCCTGAGCTCCGGCCCTGCACCCCTCTGGCATCCGCCCCAATCCCCGGTAGCACTCTCCATTCAGAAAGAGACACAGGTGGTAATGGTGATGGAAGGCATCTGCCGTCTCCTTCACACAGACATAGCCAACCTTGCAAGCAGGCCCTCGGCGCCCCTCTCGTCTACGCCGATCCATATCAGCATCAATCTGTGCTTGCAGGGACTGGATAAAGAAACCAAACAGATCGCCATCACGCATGTAGCCGTGCCTTGGCAATTTCAGATCCACCCTTACGGCCATTGTCCTGGCTTGGCGGTCTGCCTCTCGCTCCATGGCCTGATGAATTCTTTCCAGATACGGAATGAACAGCGGTCCCCGCTGTAGCTGGACGTCATATCCATTCCAGGGGCCAGAGTGGTGAAGGGTAAGGTTGGTGTTCTCGGGATGACGCTTTCTCATGATTACCTCTTAAGAAATGAGGAGGGAATTCTCCATAAGAGGTAGCTATCGAGTAATTATTAATGAAGTTATGTGCTTTGGTCATACTTATCAATGAGTTACGATATACAGTAAATACCCAAGAGGCCAACCTGCCTTATCATTACTATTACCGTTTCCACAAAGCTGAACGAGCCGCAGCATCTCTGAGCTGTAGACTGCAGCCCACTCAAAGGTTAAACCAAATCAATCGCCTTCAGTGGGAGGGGCTCCGGTGACCAAATTGCTGAAACTCGCATCTTCAGCCAGGCCGGATCCATGTGATTTATTCAGAGGATATCTCTTCCCGACACCTCGCAACCCCCATAATTCGGCCTGAGCACCTAACTCTTGCTCTTTCCCCGCATGCCTCCTGTACGATTGCCTATATAGCCGCCTTCCCAGATCAGGCAGCATGCTCACTTTCCAGCACTCCCCCCTCATCTCGTCAGGAATCCCTTCACCAGATAAGACAATAGGAGTAACCACGTGAGCGTCCCGCACTTCAAATAGTGGCAGTATAAGGCAACGTGCCCCTGACATGACCACCCTCCAGATCTCCGCATCCGAAACCAAAACTTCCCATACCCTGACTGCCTCGTGGATTGAAGCACAGACAATCGCATCCACCACAGCCAAAGGTGCCTGAGCCGCCTTGGTACCCAAATGCTGCCTTATTTCGGTCCGAAGCTCTCCATTTTCATCATTACCATCCCAGCCTCCATGATGTAGGCAACTATTAACAATCAGGCTGGCATATCGGTTGATGAGCATCTGCAGGTATCGGGAAAATCTCTCACTGGGAGTATCTCGAAAGTTCTCATGCAAGTTGCAAGGAGCCCTCAACTCTCCCCTTGCAGTAAAAGCCCTCTCAAATTCCATGGCCGTCTGGGTGCTAGGTAGTATTCCCGTATCACCTGCTCTCCACCTAGCCGATTTATTAGCCTCCCTCGCCTCCTTCTGCTGCAAACTACCAATCACTTTGGCTGCGTTGTACATACCAAAAGCCGTACGGTACCGATTCTCTTTACTACTTAGTTTGGCCTCCCTGATTAGAAAGCAGGCAGCGCCACCTATACCCATAAAGTCAGGGTGAGCGAGGTTAATGAAATATGCGCCTTTCGACATTCCCAACAAATACCTCCCGGTTACTCCTGCAACCCTGCTTCGAAGGTATCCACGCTGCATCAGCGTACTCAACTGGGATCTCAATCCGTCATCGGTCAGGCCCGCCAAGCGCTTCAGATCACTCCCCCCAACCCCATATACTGCGCCCGCTGAATTGGACCCAACCAGCAGCGCCGCCAGCACCAAACGATTGTAGGGAGTCAACCATTTCTGGCCTGGTTTGCCTGTATCATCTCCTGTCGCAGTTAACACATGTTCAGCAAGACTGCGGAGCTCAACGACCGGCTGCTCACTTTCCAGACCAGCAAGCGCTTCCTCAAGCTGAGGCTCCAACTCCAAGCACCTCCTTCTTTTTCCCAGCCCCCCATCGACAAATCGTTTCTGTAACACCCCGCTCTCAGACAACTCCCGGATTGCTTTACTCACCACCCTGTCGTTTAGCTTAAAGCGCTCGACATAGTCCTGGACTGTAAACGCAACGCCACGCCCCTCATCGTCGCAAAGCAGCCGATACAAGAAGTAACGGGTTGGCCCTGCAATAGACGCGAGACCATTCCGCCGATCAAATTCCGCTGATGTTCCTAGCAACCCAAGCACGCAACCCCCCCGAAATATGTCATCTCTTTCTATTTGTCGTAATTATACCAGATGGCATGTTTTTAGCAGTACGAATATACGTCTATAATACGTCTTACTCGTACTATTTAATTTTTCGGGGTTTTCAGCATGGCAAGGTCAGAAATACCTCTAGAGGATTGGCTCACGAATGATCAAGAAATGCTGACTTGGCTGGAGCAGCACTTGAGACGAAAAGGCGCGCCCATCCAGGTTTTAAACCCATATAACCTTCGCCCAGCGCTCCTCGATGCCGCTCATTATTTGATCATCAATAGCAGCAGCCAGAAGGAGCTCATGAACCTCAAGGCCGCATGGAGAAGATACAAATCAGACAAAAAGCACGGAAACCAGGTGGTCCAAGTCAGGCTCAGTCCACGCGTGAAAAGACAGCTTGCCAACCTCTCCAAGAGAACAAGTGTTTCCGAAACTGTTGAGAGATTAATCAAGGAGGAAGTCGGCTATTTCAAAGACAGGAATGCAGCAATCCAGAACGCGATTCAGGAGCATATTCAGCGTCACGAAGAGTCCGCCGCAGGCAAACTCGACCACCTGCAGAAGGAACGCTCGAAGCTGATATTTCATAATGAAGAGCTCCAGGCGGAGCTCTCGGAAACCCAGAAAGAGATGAGCAATATATTGTTTAGACTGGTCGAGCTTGAGGTCGCCCTTAACATACAAGCAGAGGAAAGCCTTGAGCTAACACCAGATGAGAAACAAGAAGCCCTGCACAGACACCAGTCTCTGCTCGACTACTTCCGCAAGCAGTTAAAAGCGACGGCCTCACTTGCTCAAGCCGAGAACCACAGCAGCACCAATCAAGGACCCAGACCACAGAAAACCTGAGAAGGAACAGCCACAGCACCTGGTCTCAGCCCCTCTTGAGTAGAGGGCAGGCTTAACCTCCATACCCATCCCTCAAACCAGCAAGCTGCCGGTCAATCAGCTCAGCAACACCACTATCCACTCCGAAATCTCTGGCAACGACAGCGAAATCAGCGAGAAAAGTCACGATCTCCTCAATATCGCGCTGGGCCTGCTCCCATTTGGCGTAGCCCGCCCGCGCCGCCAGCGCTTGGATGGCTTTCAGCGGCGGATTCTTGCCGAAACCGGCATAGGCAGTGGCATGCTCCTGGTATGGGTGAGGGCTAAAGGTCACATCGTAGAAAGGGGCAGGCACCCAGTCGCCGGCATCATCCTGCAGGAAAGCCCAGTTCTTGCTGTGGTCGTCCTGGTTGCAGGCAAACAGGTTGAACATGGCTCTGCGGAACTGCAGCTTGCCGACCGCTGGCGACCGGCAAAGATGGCGGCTGGCCTTGATCAGATCTTCGTAATCCAGGCTGGGGGTACGGAAATCCGCATCCAGCAGGCCGCAGGCGCTGTGCATGTGGAGTCGACCCGCTTTTTGGGGATGGCTTATCCAATCGAACCGCTTTACCCCGAGCCAGGCACGGGCGCCGCTTTGCTCTGGCGCTTCGAACAGCCGCCACTCAGGCGGCTCCAGCCCCAGCTTTCCGGCCAGGTGCAGATAGACCGCTTCACAGAGCCCTTCTTCATGGCCGAGGGGCAGATTCCTGGAGGTAAACTTGACCAGCCAGGCCTCATCGCCTGGCCTCGCCACCGTGCGGCAGCGATCTGGCTCATCCGGGGAGATGTAGAACTGCGCCTTGGGTCTGGCACCACCGGAGCTACCTGCTGCCACCAGATCCGCCAGCACCTCTTCCGTCTGACCGTCAAAAAACGCCTGCGCCTCCAGACCCAGCTTCGCCAGGTCGATGTCGCCGGTTGAGGCAAGCTGGTATTCCGAGGTCGGCGAGAATGACAGGGCACCCATCCCGGAAGCCCCTACAAACGCCAGGCGATCCATGGCGGTGATCTGGGCAGGGAGAATGCCATGCTGTCGGAACACTCGGTCTTGCAGCAGGGAACCCCAACCATCAGGCAGACTATCCCCGAACAGGCCATGCAGGCCAGAATGCGGCCTTTTGGGAGCAAGCTGCAGCTCAGTGGTTGCCTTCAGGCCAAAGGGCGACAAGTTCCCGAAGCGCCCGAGATAATCGGCATCGTACTGAAAAAAGACGCCCTGCCGGTTCTGCGCCAGCACGCCTACCGTCACCGCCTGCCCCGTTGCCAGGGTGCGGGTTACCGTCAGCTTGCGGACCGGCTTAAAGGTCATTGCTCAACACCTCATCGATACTGGATGGCAACTCAGCTTCGCTGAGGGAATGGCGAGTCAGCGCATACAGGCGACGTAGATCATCCAGACTCTGCCAGAGGAATAGCAGCTGCCGGAACGAGATTTGGCCGGTGAGCTCGAATTTCTTGATGGTGGATGCTGGCACACCACTACGCGCAGCTAGCGCATCGCGAGACAGCTTGGCCTGCTTGCGCAAACGTCGCAGATGGGTGGCAAATGCCTGCTGGACATCGGCATCGTCAAGTAGGGCGACCATATCACACCTAATGGATACTATTTTGTCCAATTATCGCATTTAATGGACAAAATAGACACCATAATGCCCAATAATAGCCTCGCGGGTGCAGCAAAGACCAGGAATCGTACTGCCGTCAGCAATTTTGACCAAATCCCTGCACTAACAGACGTGAGAGTCCTGGAGCCTTATTCAGCAATAAGACCAGCGCCGGGCCCAATGAAGAATCCGCTTCCCAGATCCTCAACCCCGACCCTTCTTCATGATTAGCTACCAGCCATCCATCCAGGTAACGCCAACGAATTGTCATCTTGCTCTCCAGTGAATAGATTCACCAGAAACCCTATCGTCACGACCTGAAAAACCGAGCACGTGGACCCTGAATTCTCAGCAGCCCACCCCTCCTCCAAAAGGCCCCGCGTATTTGCTCATTAAGCTAAATCAAGGACTTAAAAGTGGTGGGCAGCATGGTGGGCAAAGCAAAAACCACTATGCAAAAACCACAATAAACTACTGTTTTTAAAATACTTTTATTTTTTAACCAACAAGAAGATCCAGAATATCGAATAAGCCCCGCGCCCCTCTTCTTTTTCAGAAACCGATATCCCGGTAATGCCGGGATACCTTCTCAATGGCGATTACATAGGCCGCCATGCGGTAATCGTCGATCTTCGGATTGGTATTACGGGTACGGATGATTTCCTGCAGGGCCAGTCGCATGGAGTCATCCAGGCCCGAACGCACCAGGTCGAACTCGTCGGCGCCACGGGCCAGCTCCTTGACGATATGTTCAGGCACCTTGGTATCGGTGGCCTGCTCAATGGCATCAATCACATGCTGACCGCGGGCTTCGTGGAAGCGCTTGTCCAGACGACCGAAGCGCACATGGTTCAGGTTACGGATCCATTCGAAATAGGAAACAATTACGCCGCCAGCGTTGCAATAGGCATCGGGTATGATTTCCACACCGCGCTCGCGGAGAATTCGATCTGCTTCAAAGGTTATCGGCCCGTTGGCCGCTTCGGCGATCAGGCTGGCCTGAATGCGTGGCGCGTTTTCAGTGGTGATTACCCCTTCCAGGGCCGCCGGGATGAGAATGTCGCACTCTCTTTCCAGGGCCTTGATGCCATCTTCCAGATACTCGGCCCCGGGGAAGCCCTTCACCCCGCCGCTTTCGACGATGTGCTGGCGCACCGCGCCCACATTCAACCCGTCCTCATTAATGATGGCGCCGTCACGTTCGATGATCGTTGTGATCAGACAGTCATCCTCGGTTTCCAGAAAGTGGGCAGCGTGATAACCCACATTCCCCAATCCCTGAACAATGACTCTTTTTCCGGATAGTGAACCGGAGAGCCCGGCACGCTTGATTTCTTCCGGGTGACGAAACAGCTCGCGCAGCGCGTATTGCACTCCCCGGCCAGTGGCTTCATTACGGCCACGCACGCCACCATGCTCCACCGGCTTGCCGGTCAGCGCACCCATGTAATTGATGTCGTTGGGGAACATCTGCTTGTAGGTGTCCACCATCCAACCCATTTCCTGGGGGCCGGTGCCCATGTCCGGGGCCGGCACATTCTGGGATGGGCTCAGGTAGCCCTTGTTGATGAGTTCGCGGGCAAAGCGGCGGGTGATGGCTTCCAGGTGGTGGCGCTCGTATTTTTTCGGGTCGATCACCAGGCCGCCTTTCGAACCGCCGAAGGGCACATCGACGATGGCGCACTTGTAGGTCATCAGCGCTGCCAGCGCTTCCACTTCATCCTGATCCACAATCGGGGCGTAACGGATACCGCCCTTGGAAGGCAGCCGGTGATCACTATGGGTGGCGCGCCAGCCGGTGAAGATCTCGGCCTTGCCGTTGATCTCCACCGGAAAGGATACCTGCACCACGCTCTGGCACACCTTCATGGCATTACCCATCCCCGCATCAAGACCCATGATGCCGATGGCATGGTCCACCATATGCTCAACGCTTTCACGAAATGACATGCCCTGCTGGGCAAACTTGCTGTCGCTCATGGCTGCTCCGTCAGTCCTGTTGTTCTTGATAGAACCTGAACATTAGCAGCGCCTTCCCGGCAAGGGTGTTTGTGCTTTGTTATACCCTGTTAACGTGCACCAAAGTGCCAGTCAGCGCGGCACCGCCAGTACTGCAAAGGTGTCCCCCACATTCACTAAAGCCGGATGCCGGCGACCGATCAGCAGACCATCACAGGGGGCGTAATACTCCACCGGGGCTTCACCGGTACGTTCCAGGGAATGCACCCGGGCCAACACATCACCGGCACGAACGGCGTCCCCCAAAGCGACAGCAAATTCCAGCAGGCCACGATGTTCGCTGACCCGGTAATACTCACTGCCGGGAATCTCCAGCGCCTGCGAGGCCACCACCTCCGGATCACCGGGCAGGATGCCGGCGAAGCGCAGCAGGTTGTCCACCCCCCGTTCCGCCAGCGCCACGGTCTCCGGCGTGGTAGTGCCGCCGCCGCGCAGTTCCGTGCTGACAAACACCTTACCGCCAGCCTCCACCACGCTGTCGTAGAGCACGTCGCCTTCCAGCTCGGCCATGAACAGCGTGTAGGGCGCACCAAAGGCGGTGGCGGCGGCCAGACAACGGGCTTCGAATTCCCGGTCGGCCATGCGGTGGGTGGCGGCAAAGGGCAACAGATCCAGGGTGCGGCCGCCGGAGTGAATATCCAGTGCCAGATCACATAGTGGCACCAGGTAGCGGGTGAGGTAATCGGCGATCTTTTCCGTCAGGGTGCCCGCCGAATTACCGGGAAAGGCCCGGTTCAGATTGCCGCCATCCAGCGGCGAAGTGCGGGAGCCATTAAGCACCGCGGGATGGTTGAGCATGGGCACGATAATCACGCGCCCGGTGATCTGCTCAGGCTGCAACCGGTTGGCCAGTTTCAGCAGCGCGGTAATGCCTTCGTACTCGTCACCGTGATTGCCACCGGAGAGCAACGCCGTAGGCCCCTCACCGTTGCGCACCACGGTGATCGGGATCATTACATTGCCCCAGGCGGAGCCATCGTGGGAATGGGGCAGCTTGAGAAAACCGTGCTGAACGCCGTCACGGTCGAAGTCCACGGTGGCAGTGATGGGGCTGTCTTGCATAACGGCATCGGGTCCAGGGTTGGGAAGGTTGGCGGGGGCGCCTACCACGCCCCCGCCTTCTATAATGCGCGCTTTGCCGGGATGACGAACAGCGCAATGTTGCTCTGCCAGCAATACCGAAACGCGGCACCCTTCACCTCAGAAGTCGTCGGTTACCGCTCCTTCACTGGCGGAACCGACCAGGCGTGCATATTTTGCCAGCACACCGCGGGTATAACGCGGCGCCGGTTGCTGCCAGTTCGCTCGACGTTGCGCCAGCTCGGCATCGGACAGATCCACGACAAGGCTGTTGGCCTCGGCATCAATGGTGATGCGGTCACCGTCCTCGAGTAGCGCCAGCGGCCCGCCATCGAAGGCTTCCGGGGTCACATGACCGACCACGAAACCATGACTGCCGCCAGAAAAACGCCCGTCGGTGATCAGGGCGACGTCATTGCCCAAACCGCGCCCCATGATCGCCGAGGTGGGCGTCAGCATTTCGCGCATGCCCGGGCCGCCGCGAGGCCCTTCGTAGCGAATCACCACCACATCGCCGGCTACCACAGTGCCGTCATTGATGCGCGCCTGGGCTTCCTCTTCCGAACCGAACACCCGTGCCGAGCCGGAAAAGTGGGTCCCTTCCTTGCCAGTGATCTTGGCTACCGCACCCTCCGGGGCCAGGTTGCCATAGAGAATGCGCAGGTGGCTTTCCGCTTTCAGCGGCGCGGACAGCGGCGCGATGATGTCCTGCTCCGACGGATAAGGCGCTACCTCGGCCAGATTCTCTGCCAGGGTGCGACCGGTGACGGTCAGGCAGTCGCCGTGCAGCAGACCGGCCTCGAGCAAGATTTTCATCAGCGGCTGAATGCCGCCGATGGCGACCAGCTCGCTCATCATGTACTGGCCGCTGGGGCGCAGGTCCGCCAGCACCGGCACCCGCTTGCCGATGTCGGTAAAGTCGTCCAGCGACAGCGGCACCCCCACCGTGCGGGCCATACCCAACAGATGCAGCACCGCATTGGTGGAGCCGCCCAGGGCAATCACCACGGTGATGGCATTTTCGAAGGCCTCACGAGTCATGATGTCGGAGGGTTTGATATCATGTTCCAGCAGGTTCAATACCGCCGCACCGGCCCGCACGCAGTCCTCCCCCTTTTCTGCGGACACCGCGTTCTGTGCCGAGCTGCCGGGCAGGCTCATGCCCAGCGCCTCAATGGCCGAGGCCATGGTATTGGCGGTGTACATGCCACCACAGGAACCCGGTCCGGGAATGGCGGTTTCTTCAATCTGCTTGAGCTCGATCAGGTCCATATCCCCGCGGGAATGGGCACCCATGGCTTCGAACACGGAAACGATATCGGTATGGCCCTTACCCGGCAGGATAGTGCCGCCGTAGACAAACACACTGGGGCGGTCGAGTCGGGCCAGGCCGATCAGACAACCGGGCATGTTCTTGTCGCAGCCACCAATGGCCACCAACCCATCAAAGCCCTCGCAGCCGGCAACCGTCTCAATGGAATCGGCAATCACCTCGCGAGACACCAGCGAATACTTCATGCCCTCGGTGCCATTGGCGATGCCATCGGAAATGGTGATGGTATTGAATATCACGCCTTTACCACCGGCGCCGTCAGCCCCTTCACAGGCCCGCTCCGCCAGCTCGCCGATATGGCTATTACAGGGTGTCACCTGGCTCCAGGTGGAAGCGATACCCACCTGTGGCTTGCGAAAGTCCTCGTCAGTAAAGCCCACTGCCCGCAACATGGCACGGCCGGCCGACTTGCCCGGGCCATCTACCACCTTCGATGAATGACGACGACGTGGGTCGTCCTGGGTATCGCTCATAATCTCTCCTTGTCCGGTGCCGGGAAGTGTCCGACTCATTCGTGGCGGGCTCGGCACAGCATTGCATACGGTAACCTGCCATGGCGCTGGCATCGAGTCGCATATGACGTGCCGCCTCCTTTACGCCTATAATGCGCGCTTTACCGGGATCGCGAACAGGACCGTCCTCACTATGGCCGACAAAGGCACGCTGTATATCATTTCCGCCCCGTCCGGCGCCGGCAAGACCAGCCTGGTGGCAGCGCTAGTCGACAAGCTCGAGCAAGTGCGCATTTCTGTCTCCCACACCACACGCGCCATGCGTGCCGGGGAAGAAGACGGGGTGAACTACCACTTCACCGACCGCAATACCTTTGTCCAGCAAGTGGAAAAGGGGCGATTCCTGGAACACGCCGAAGTCTTTGGCAACCTCTACGGTACCAGCGCCGACTGGGTAGCCCAGACGCTACGGGGCGGCGAGGACGTAATTCTGGAGATCGATTGGCAGGGCGCCACCCAGATCCGCAAGCAGCTACCCGACTCGGTGAGCATCTTTATTCTGCCACCTTCCCTGGAAACCCTGGCCGAACGCCTGCGCGGCCGTGACACCGACGACGAGACGGTGATCCAGCAACGTCTGGACGGCGCCCAGGACGAGATGAGTCACTACGGCGAATTCGACTATCTGGTGGTGAACGACGATTTCCAGCGCGCCCTCTACGAACTGGAAGCCGTCCTGGAGGCCCGCCGATTGATCACCGCCCGTCAGTCCGCGCGGCTGGCCGGCACCCTGAGCAACCTGCTCGCGAAGCGGTAACCCGGCGAAACCAGAGGGCAATGCCCGCCTTTCCGCCCTGCGGCAGACCCTTCTGCTGGACTGGTCACCAATTCACCAGTAAAATCTCCCATTGCGAATTTCAGGCGCTGCCGACTTCGGCACCGCCACCCTGTAGGAGAACAGCATGGCCCGTGTAACCGTTGAAGACTGCCTGGAAAAACTGGACAACCGCTTTGAGCTGGTCCTGGTTGCCGGCAAGCGCTCCCGTCAACTTCAGACTGGCGGCAAAGAGCCCCGCGTGGCCTGGGAAAACGACAAGCCCACCGTAGTCGCTTTGCGCGAAATCGCCGAAGGTCACGTGACCGCGGAATCCGTGGACAACCCGATTGCTGACCGCAGCGCCGACGTAGACGAGCTGGCTCTGCTGACTCAGTCCTTCGGCGAGTAACACTGTTTTCGGCAAGCGCCCGCCCGGGCGCTTGCCTGTATTTCCCCCCTCTTTCTCTTCTACTTTCCCTTTCCGGCACCTGTCGGAAAATTGATTGCCCGTGACTATCGCGCTTGTCATAGACAAACCTCGCCCTCAAATCTAAGCTAAGGTTAATCCCTAATCATTACTCCGCCCCGGGCGTGACGAGGACTTTTGCCCACCATCCATAACCTGGAAAAACGGTTACGCAGTTATCTGGACGATGATCAGATCGCCCAGGTCGTACGCGCTTACCATTTTGCCGAGCAAGCGCACGAGGGGCAGTACCGCCGCACCGGGGATCCGTACATCACCCACCCGCTGGCCGTGGCCAACATCCTCACCGATATGCACATGGACCATTCTTCACTGATGGCTGCCATGCTGCACGACGTGATCGAGGACACCGGCATTACCAAGGAACAGCTGGCCGGGGAATTCAGCGAAGAAGTGGCCGAGCTGGTGGATGGCGTGTCCAAGATCGCCCAGATCAAGTTCGAGTCCAAGGCCGAACAGCAGGCCGAAAACCTGCGCAAGATGATGCTGGCCATGACCCGGGACATCCGCGTCATTCTTATCAAGCTGGCAGACCGACTGCACAACATGCGCACCCTGCACGTCATGCGTGCTGAAAAACGCCGTCGCATCGCCACCGAGACTCTGGAGCTGTACGCCCCCATCGCCTTCCGGCTGGGCATGTACAACATGCGGGTGGAGTACGAGGACCTGGCCTTCCACGCCATCTACCCCATGCGCGCACGCCTGATCGGCCAGGCGGTAAAGAAGGCCCGCGGCAACCGCAAGGAAATCCTCACCACCATAAAAGCCAGCCTCGAGCACTGCCTGGAAGAAGAAGGCATCGAGGCACGCGTGCTGGGCCGCGAGAAGCACCTGTACAGCATCTACACCAAGATGAAGGAACAGCACAAACCCTTTGCCGACATCATGGATGTGTTCGGTTTTCGCATCATCGTCGACCGGGTGGATACCTGTTACCGGGTACTGGGTGCGGTGCACAACTACTTCACCCCGATCCCCGGCCGCTTCAAGGATTACATCGCCATTCCCAAGGCCAACGGCTACCAGTCCCTGCATACCACCCTCAAGGCGCGCTCCGGCATTCCCCTGGAAATGCAGATCCGCACCGAGGAAATGGAGGCCATGGCCAACAACGGCATCGCCGCCCACTGGCTGTACAAGGCCGACGACGAGCCCGGCTCGCCCACCCACAGTCGCACCCAGAGCTGGATGCAGCGGCTGCTTGAGCTGCAGCAGAAAGCCGGCAACTCCATGGAGTTCATCGAGAATGTGAAGGTGGACCTGTTCCCGGACGAAGCCTATGTGTTCACCCCCAAGGGCGACATCAAGGAACTGCCCGGCGGTGCCACCGCCGTGGACTTCGCTTATGCGGTGCATACCAAGGTGGGCAATCAGTGCGTGGCCGCCCGTATCGACGGCAAGCTGGCGGCGCTCTCCACCCCCCTGGAATCCGGCCAGACGGTGAAAATCATCACCGCCCCCAACGCCACTCCCAACCCGGCCTGGCTCAACTTCGTGGTCACCGGCAAGGCGCGCACCAACATACGTCACTTCCTCAAACACCAGCGCCGCGAGGACGCCGTGGAGCTGGGTGAGCGACTGCTGGAAAAAGCGCTGCATTCCTATGACATCGGCATGGACGAGCTGCCCATCGAGCGAGTAGTCAGTGAGCTGGCCGGTAACGGCTATGTGGAACTGGACGAACTGCTGGAAGACATCGGCATGGGCAACCGCCTGGCGCCGCTGGTGGCCCGTAAACTGGCTGGCGCCCGCGATGATGACGAACGCCAGCACGAAGATGACCGTCGACCGCTGGCCATCCGTGGCAGCGAAGGGCTGATGGTCAGCTATGCCAAGTGTTGCCTGCCCCTGCCCGGCGACACCATCATCGGCCACCTGAGCGCCGGTCGCGGCATCGTGGTACACCGGGACACCTGCAAGAACCTGCTGGCGGAAATGCGCAACGCCCCGGAAAAATGCATCGCCCTGAGCTGGGATAAACAGGTGGAGCAAGAGTTCACCGCCGCCCTTCGCATCGAGCTGATCAACAAGCGCGGCGTGCTGGCTACCCTGGCCAACAGCGTTTCCGAGCTGGGCTCCAACATAGACACCATCGACATGGCGGAGAAGGACCCCACGCTCACCTCCCTCAACGTGACCATGACGGTAAAAGACCGCATCCACCTGGCCCGCATCATCAAGAAGCTACGCACGCTGGACAGTATTGTGCGGATCCACCGGCTTTGATAGCCACACCCGCCCTGTAGGAGGAGTTCCTCTTGAGGGGCGAACCGAATGGCCGGCTCGCATAGAGCCTGTGCCACGCTCTGATATTCCTGATCGCCCCCGGATCAAGTCCGGGGCAGGCTCTGCGGTCGATTTCCACGCTGACGCGTGGTTCGCCCCTCAAGAGGAGCTCCTACAGCGGCTTCGAAACAGCTCGGGGCAGCAAAAGCCTTGCTATCGCGCCGCCAGTGACGCTCCTGCAAACAGGCAGGCGCTTCCCATGTTGCGTGCGGGCCGGCTGCGTGCAAGCATAGCTCCTTTCCTGATTTCCGCCTGCCAGCGCTGCGGCGCTGACAGCTCAACCAAGTGAAGAACCGACCATGTCCAACCATTCCGTTATCAGCACCGACAAGGCGCCCCAGGCCATTGGCACCTATTCCCAGGCCATCAAGGCCGGCGCCACCGTTTACCTGTCCGGCCAGATCCCGTTGGTGCCTGACACCATGGAGCTGGTGGACGGCGATATGGAAGCGCAGATCGAACAGGTATTCAGCAACCTGACCGCCGTCTGCGAAGCCGCCGGCGGCACCCTGCAGGACATCGTCAAACTGAATATTTTCCTCACCGATCTGGGCCACTTTGCCCTGGTCAACGAGGTCATGGCGCGTCACTTCAAACAGCCATACCCAGCCCGGGCCGCAATCGGCGTGGCCGCTCTGCCCAAGGGCGCCGGGGTGGAAATGGACGGCATCATGGATATTGCATAACCGCCGCAACAGGCCGCATGCACCATGCAACACGCCCGCTACTCGCGGGCGTTTTTGTTACCAAACTCTCCTTCTCAGGGGGAAGACAGCAGCGCCTCAAAAGTGCACCATCTGGATATAACGTCATCCGACCCGGAGGGACTGCGATATGGACACCGCAACCCACGACCTACCCACCCTGTTTGCCCAGCTTGGTCTGGATAACAGCGATGCGGCCATCGAAGACTTCATCCATCAGTACGCCGGTACCCTGAAAGACAGCATGCATCTACATCAGGCGCCATTCTGGAACGATTCACAGGCGCGCTTTCTGGCAGATGCCATTCGCGAAGATGCAGACTGGGCTGAAGCGGTAGACAGCCTTAGTGCCCTGTTAAGACATTAGCGCTCACAGGCAATGGAGTGATGGCCAGGCACTGCCTGGTTACGCCAGTTGCAACACTCGGGCGATGCGGTCGAAGAAAAAACAGTAAACCAGCAGTGGTAAGGGCAGGCCCAGCAGCGAGCCAAGCAGGTAATCGCGGCGCCTTACCCCGCTCAATGCCAGGGTGTAGTTCAGGGCGGGCATGGTCTGGAACAAGAGCCGCAGCAACACCACACTGCGTACAGGATGCCGGTCCAAGCGGGCGAGAATCTTCCTTGCCAGAGGCCTGTCGATATCCCGCAGGGCACTACCGCCAACGCCCTGCACCACCTGAAATGTCACCAGGCAGGACACGCAGGCCGCCACATAGGTGACCAGCCCGCCGGTCGCCGTGCCCAGCGCCAATATCGACGCCGCCAGAAACGGCCAGCCCGGCAACTGGATCAGGTTACCGATGGAAAACGCCAGCACAAACAGCAAGACGCCCACCACCAGATTGGCTTCCAGCAGCGCCCGCAAGGCAGGCAGGGAAAACTGCTCACGCAGGCCGGTGAGTTCCACAAGTAACAGTACTGTCACCAGCACCACGGCCAGCAGGATCAGTCGTCGATAACGCGTCATAGCAAGCGGCAAGGCCACATCCGAATTCCTGTCTCAAAGTCAGGATTCAGTGTAACCGATTGCCGGAAGGCAGGAACGTGAAGGGCCGCCAAGGGTTACAAGTTGCAACGTTCAACTTGAATCCTGAAACTCACCCCAGCGCCAATTCGGAATCGAGCACGGCCTGATAGCCTTCCGGTAACACATCCGCCCAGGCATCCAGGCCTTCACGCAGGCCTTCCAGGCTGTCCGCCACCAGATTGGCGTGGCCCAGCTTGCGACCCGGGCGCACCCCCTTGCCATACCAGTGCACCACACCCGGGTGCTGTAACCAGGCGCTTTCGAAGGGGGTACCGATCAGGTTCACCATGGCGGTGGGGCCATGCACGTTCAGCGCGTGCAGGGGCACCCCGGCCAGCGCGTGGACATGCAGGTCGAACTGGGACCAGTCGGCGCCTTCATGGGTCCAGTGACCGGAGTTGTGCACTCGCGGGGCAATTTCGTTGACCATCAGCTGGCCATCGGTTTCGAAGAATTCCACTGCCATCACACCGGCGTAATCCAGTTCTTCCATGATGCCCTTGAGCATCTTCTCCGCGGGCTTCTGCAAGTCTGCGCAGGCGGTGGCCGGCGCCAGGCTCAAGCGCAGGATGCCGTCCACATGCCAGTTGCGGGTGAGCGGGTAGAACAGGGTCTCGCCGCTGGTGCTGCGGGCACCGACAATGGACAGCTCGCGGCGGAAAGGGATCTTCTGTTCGATAATGGCCTTACCGGCCAGTTCGCCGGCAGGCACCGCGCTCAGATCACCACCTTCGCCGACGATCCAGGTTCCGCGTCCGTCATAACCGCCGGTGCGCGCCTTGACCACCACGCCGCCAAACTTCGCCACCGCCGCATCCAGATCGTCCGGCTGGTCCAGGGTCACCCAGGGGGCTGTGGGAATACCCAGCTTGTCGAGCATGGATTTCTGGGTAAAGCGATCGGGAATCACTTCCAAGGCACCGCGGGCCA
This sequence comes from Alcanivorax jadensis T9, assembly GCF_000756655.1. Lineage (GTDB taxonomy): Bacteria > Pseudomonadota > Gammaproteobacteria > Pseudomonadales > Alcanivoracaceae > Alcanivorax > Alcanivorax jadensis. The sequence goes on along the minus strand of NZ_ARXU01000014.1, from coordinate 84,867 downwards.
CGCAACGGTCGCTTTTTGCCAGCTCGGCGGACAGACCGGCTTCCGGGAAGGCTTCACGCTCCACGGTGATCACCGGGTAGCGCTCCTGGCACTCTTCCCAGCTGATCGGCACGGCCAGGTCCGAGGTACCGGGCAGCAGCAGCGCCCGCTCCGGATCGTAGCGATCTACTACCAGACCCAGACGCGCCGCCGCCTCTGCCATCATCAGGCCAAGCTGGCCACCACCGAGAACGAGCACACGATTCATCAGCCTTCACCCAGCTCGGCGTTAGCCAGCACATCGTCGGCGCGGGACGCTTTCCAGTCGGCGATCTTCTGCAACTGCTCCGGGTTGCCGGCGGCCAGCATCTGCGCCGCCAGCAGGCCTGCATTCCAGGCGCCGGCGGCGCCGATGGCCAGGGTGCCCACGGCCACGCCCTTGGGCATCTGCACGATGGACAACAGGCTGTCCCAGCCGGACAGGGTGCGGCTTTTCACCGGCACGCCCAGTACCGGCAGCGGGGTCAGGGACGCAATCATCCCGGGCAGGTGAGCGGCGCCACCGGCACCGGCAATGATCACCTGATAGCCATTGTCGTGGGCGCTTTTGGCGAAGTCATACATGCGCTGGGGGGTCCGGTGGGCAGACACCACTTCCGCCTTCCAGCCCACACCGAACTGGGTCAAGGCGTCACAGGCTTCTTTCATGGTTTCCCAATCGGACTGGGAGCCCATTACCACGGCAACCGGTGTGCTCATTCGCTTCACTCCATCGCGCCCACCACGGGCTTTTGCGGGCTCTGGGCCCGCCACAGAAAAAATTGAGGCGCACACTTTACTAGCGCGTACGCGGGAGGCAAGTCCGCTTTAGGGGCAGAGAATCGTTAACAGTGAACAGCGAATCGATAAAAGAGAAAAATAAGTTTTAAATTCAACTGGTTACCGATATTTTGAGCACTTTCCCCCGGTTTTGATGGATCGCGCCGTTTATCGGCTGATCAGGGTGGCGCAGGTTGGGTTGAGTGCAGCGAAACCCAACATCACAACCAGAGATCGGTCAAACGCCCGGTATTGCTGGGTTTCGCTGCACTCAACCCAACCTGCGCGGTTTTCCATTTTCAACGTTTAACTTGCCGCTCTTTTTCCGCCAGCACCTGGCTGTACCCATCCTGATAACCCGGATAGCGCAGGGTGTAATGCCCCTGGCGAATGTACTGGCTGCGGATCCGCTTGCCAGCGGGCGCGTCATCGGGCACCGCCAGGGTCAGTCCCTGTTGCTGAGCCAGCCATTGCAGCACGTCCAGATTGCGGCCGCCCACGTTGTCGGTGCCGATCACCAATGGCGGCATTTCCTGCCCCGCCAACCAGCCATCGGCCACCTGCTTCAGCAGGCCAACGCAATCGTCCCGATGAATGCGATTGGTCCACTGGGCGGAAGGCAGTGCTTCCTCGCCGCGAGCGAGACGGGCCGCCTTGTCGATCTGGCGATAGCGACCTGGCCCGTAGATGCCAGAGAAGCGCACCACCGTGCAATGGGAGCGGATGCTGAGTTCCTCTTCCGCCGCCAGCAACACCTTGCCGTTGTAGCGAGACGGCGTTGGCGGCGTAAGCTCGTCGACGTCTCCCTCAACGTCACCGAAGACCGCCGTGCTGGAAACAAAAACCACTGGTGGCAACGGCTGCTGCGCGGCCAGGGCATCCAGCAGCGTCTGTGGCGCCCGCACATAGGCCTTCAGATAACCTTCCTCGCTGAACTCAGACGGCGTCATGATGATAATAACCAGATCCACTGGATCCGGAGGCAACATGGCAGCGCCTGCGAGCAAATCCTGGCTGTATAGCTCCACACCGGAGGGACAGTGGCTGCCCCGTCGAATGGCGCTGACCCGATGACCCTCGGCCAGAAACTGCTCCGCCAGGCCGGTCCCCAGGTCACCCAGGCCGGCAATCAGAATGTGGGACATAAATGCAAAACCAATTAATAGTTAATAGTGAATAGTTAACAACCACAAACGCCCTTAAGGGGCGTCTGCCATGCCGCAGCCCACTCCCTTTTTCGCGAGCTATTAACTATTCACTGTTAACTATTCACTGCCTTATTTTCTAGGCACAATGATCAGTAATTGAATTAGCGAATCAGTGCCATGACATTAACAGAACTACGCTATCTCGTCGCCCTGGCGCGGGAACGCCATTTTGGTCACGCCGCCCAGGCCTGCAACGTGAGCCAACCCACCCTCAGTGCAGCCATCAAAAAGCTGGAAGACCAGCTCGGCATGCCGCTGTTCGAACGTCGCCCCCGGGAAGTCGTGGTGACACCCCAGGCGGGGCCCATTGTGGCGCAGGCCCAACGGGTTCTGGAACAGGCAGACCTGCTGACGCAGATGGCCATGAGCCAGCAGGATCAACTGGGGTCGCCACTACGGGTCGGCGCCATTTTTACTGTGGCACCCTATCTGTTCCCCACCATGGTGCCAAAGGTACGCGCGGCGGCACCGGAAATGCCTTTGTTCATCGAAGAAAACTATACCCACGTGCTGCGTCGCAAGCTGGAACAGGGCGACCTGGACGCCATTATCGTCGCACTGCCCTTCTCCGGTGGCGGGTTGGTACGGGCACGCATGTACGAGGAATCGTTCTCGGTGCTGTTGCCCGGCGACCACCCCTGGACCAGCCAGACAGAAATCGCGCCGGAGCAACTGCTGGATGAAACCTTGCTGCTGCTGGGCGAAGGCCACTGCTTCCGCGATCAGGTGCTGGAGCTGTGCCCGGCCATCGACTCCCAGCGCCAGCGCAATCTGGTACAAATTGAAGGCGGCTCCCTGGAAACCCTTCGCCATATGGTGGCCAGCGGCCTGGGTATCACCGTGTTGCCCAACTCGGCGCTCCACCAGCATGGCTATGACAAGGCGACTTTCGCGGTTCGCCCCTTCAAGGCCCCGGTCCCGGCGCGAACCATTGCCCTGATCTGGCGCGACAGCTTCCCGCGGCCGAAAGCCATCGAGGTACTGCGCCAGGCGGTGCCAAAGGAAGGGCTGGCGGGCTAACGATGGGCTGGACGATCTCTCCCTGTAGGAGCACCTCTCGAGGTGCGAACCTGTTTGAAGACGATCCCAAAAGTACCGTTCGCACCTCGAGAGGTGCTTCTACAGCGGCGCAGTATCATGGCCAGTGACAGTCTTTCCGCCCTGCCCATCACCCGCCTGAAAGGCGTCGGGCCCGCTGCTGCCGAAAAACTCACGAAACTGGGCCTGCACAATCTGGAAGATGTGCTGTTCCATCTGCCATTCCGCTACGAAGACCGCACCCGCATCACCCCCATCGGCAGCCTGCGCCCGGAAACCGGGGTCGTCATCGAAGGAGAAGTGATGGCGGCGGATGTGGTGTTCGGACGCCGACGCTCGTTGCTGTGCAAGGTGGCCGATGGCACCGGCATGGTGACCCTGCGTTTTTATCATTTCAGCGCCGCGCAGAAGAACAACATGGAACGGGGGAAGCCCATTCGCGTGTATGGCGAACCGCGCCCCGGGGCCGCCGGGCTGGAGTTTTATCACCCCGAATATCAAATCGGCACCAGCCTGCCACCACTGGAAAAAGCACTGACCCCTGTCTACCCCACCACCGAAGGCGTCAGCCAGAAACTGTTGCGCAACCTGGCCGCTCAGGCCCTGCAGTACCTGCAGGGTCACCCGCCGGCGGAACTGATTCCCGGCAATCTGCTTGATCAACGCGGCCTGCCGTCACTCACCGAGGCGCTGACCAAGCTGCACAACCCGCGCCCGGATGACCCGGTCAACCTGCTACTGGACGGCAAGCACCCGGCGGTAAAGCGACTGGTCATGGAAGAGATGGTGGCCCACCAGCTGGGCATGCTGCAGAAACGGGCCGGCCAGAAAGCCTTCCACGCCCCGCGCCTGCACGCGGATGATTTATTCGAACAACTGCAGGCCAGCCTGCCCTTCACCCTCACCGGAGCCCAGCAGCGAGTGATTGGAGAATTGCTTGGCGATATGGGCAAGCCCCACCCCATGCTGCGGCTGGTCCAGGGGGATGTGGGTTCGGGTAAGACCCTGGTCGCCGCCGCGGCGGCGCTGGCCGCGATCGAATCCGGCTACCAGGTGGCGCTGATGGCACCCACGGAACTGCTTGCCGAACAGCACCGGGACAACTTCCACCACTGGCTCGCGCCGCTGGGCATCGAGGTGCACTGGCTGGCAGGCAGCCTGGGGGCCAAGGCCCGCCGGGACACCCAAGCGGCGCTGGCAGATGGCCGCGCCCCTATCGTGGTCGGTACCCACGCCCTGTTCCAGGAAGCCGTACAGTTCCATCGCCTGGGCCTGACCATCATCGATGAACAACACCGCTTTGGCGTACAGCAACGCCTGGCCCTGCGCGAAAAAGGCCGCTTCGATACCCGCCACGGCATCCAGGTGCCCCACCAGCTGGTGCTCACCGCCACGCCAATTCCCCGCACCCTGGCCATGAGCGTCTATGGCGATCTGGATACGTCGGTGATCGATGAAATGCCCCCCGGCCGTAAACCCATCGACACCCTGGTGCTGCCGGAAGGACGCCGCCCCCAGGTGATTGAGCGCATCAACGACGCCTGCCAGCAGGGTACCCAGGCCTACTGGGTCTGCCCGCTGATTGAGGAATCCGAGGAAATCCAGGCCAGGGCGGCGGAGGCCTCTTTTGAGGAATTGCAGACCGCCCTGCCCGATCTCACCGTGGAACTGGTACACGGCCGCATGAAGGCAAAAGAGAAGGCCGAACGCATGGCCCGGTTTGCCAGCGGTGAGGCCCAGTTACTGGTGGCCACCACCGTGATCGAAGTGGGCGTGGATGTGCCCAACGCCACCCTGATGGTAATGGAAAGTGCGGAACGGCTGGGCTTGGCCCAGCTCCATCAGCTGCGCGGTCGAGTGGGCCGGGGCGGCGAGCAAAGCTACTGCCTGTTGCTCTACCAGACGCCCCTGTCGCTCACCGCCAAACGGCGCCTGGCGGTGATGCGCGACACCACCGACGGCTTCGTGATTGCCGAAGAAGACCTGAAACTGCGTGGCCCCGGCGAATGGCTGGGCACCCGCCAGACCGGCGACATGGCATTCCGCATTGCTGACCTGATGCGCGATGAAGCGCTGATGGAGCCTGCCCGGGACGTGGCAGACAATCTGTTGCAACATTGCCCGGGAAGCGTGGAGCCGCTACTGCGACGCTGGCTCAAGGGCGGGCAGGATTACGCGGATATCTGAGCCCCCATTCATTGTCAGGTATAGCGGATCGGCCGGGAACGTCCAGGATCACCCCCACCCAAGCGCCACCACCACTACCCCCACAGGCAGAAAGTCCTCTATCCGGATTGCACGGCACGACGGCCTCTGCCGGCAAGACCCTGACAACGCTGTCAGCCATTATTTAAAACGCTTTTTTATCTGCCGACGCTAGTGAATCAGAGAGTCGAGGCGTACTATCGCCGCCGCCTTCCACATGCAGCCAGACGGGTGCGGAAGGATTCACACTTCCAGGCAGCAACTGTCTGATTTAACAGGGAGAAAGACAATGGCAAAAGGCCCCAAACCGCTGCGCAACTGGGCGGCAATGGATCCGCTGATGCGTAAGGGCGGCGCTCATCAATCCGCCAGGGAACAGACCCGGCCCCGTATGGACTGGCGCCAGGCGCTGGACGAATTCGAGGACCTGCAGGTCCGTCAGGAACCGGAAGATAACGAGGGGCTGCAAGGCCCCTCTTTTTTTGCATCGCAAAACGGCGACCTTCACCAGCGCCCTGATGGTTTATGTCATTGTCGCTAGCGAGCATCGGATTACCCTTGTAGAACTTGCCAGTTCTACTACGAGATCGCCAATGACCGAAAAACGTATTCTTGTCACCGGCGCCACCGGCGCCCTGATCCCTCTCCTGATGGAGCAAGGCTTTCAGGTTCGCGCCCTCACTCGTAACCCGGACAAGCCCTCCGCCCAGGCACTGGCCCGCAAAGGCGCGGAAGTCGTGGCCGGCGACCTGGATGACGGCGTATCGCTGCAGCTGGCCTGCCAGGACTGCTACGGTGTTTTTGCGCTACAGAATTTTTGGGAAAAAGGCGTGGGCTACCAGCGCGAGATCGACCAGGGCATCCGCCTGGCCGATGCCGCGGCGGCCGCCGGCGTTCAGCATTTCCTGCAAACCTCTGTGGCCGGGTGCGAGGAAGCCGGCAATGTGCTGCATTTCGCCAGCAAGTGGGAAATCGAGCAGCACATCGAAAAACTCGCCCTGCCATTCACCATGCTGCGCGAAGTGTTCTTCATGGAGAACTTCTTCGAGCCAGTGATGGGCAACAAGGGCAAGAAGGCCATCAACCCGGCTCTGGTACTGGCTACTCTGGACGGCTGCCTGAAAAAGGATGTGCCTTTCCACATGGTCACCGTTAACGATATTGCCCGCGCCAGTGCCGAGATCTTTGCCAACCCGGAAAAATTCATCGGCAGCAAACCCGATCTGGCCAGCGATGTGCTGACCGTAGCCGAGATGAAAACCATCTACCGGGACGTTACCGGCAAGCGACCGCTGCCGTTCAGTATTCCGCTTTGGGCACTGCGCATGACCAATGCAGAAGCCGCCCGCCAATATGTCTGGAACAACACCGTGCGCTGGCGCTTCGATATGGAAGCGGTACGCAAGGACTTTCCGTTCCTGACATCCTTCGAGACTTTCCTGCGGCAGCGATCCGCCGCCGTCTGACACAATGAGGAGCCCTATGCCCAGCATTCACGCAGACCATCACTATACTCATGACGCCGATACGGTATGGCACCGGATTCGAGGTTTTGGCGATCTGAAAAGCTGGTTACCTGGTGTCACCGACTGTTCGGTAACCGGCACCGGCGTGGGAGCTACTCGTACCGTCAGCATGGCCACAGGGGGGCAGGTCATTGAAGAACTGGTTGCCTACGACGAGGCCTCCAGGCGGTTTTCCTACCGCATTGTGGCAGCGCCGGGAGTACGGGAAGAAAACCGTTTTGTAGCCACGGTCAGCGTGAGGCCTGTCGACAAGGGCTGCCGGGTAACCTGGCAGGCTGACTTTGATGCGGCAGACACACCACCGGAAAAGCTGGAAGCAGCCAGGCAAGGGGGCGAACAGATGTACCGGTTCTGCCTTTCCCATCTGGCCACTTTACTGGACAGCTAATCAGGGCTCACAAATCCATGCCTTGGCACTGTCCACGTCATCACCGGCAAAGACCTTTACCTCTATGGAAGGCAACAGCTTGTCCGCCAGCAGCGCCAGACGGCGCATCCAGTCCCGGTCGGTGACCACGGCCTCGCGTTCGAATTGTTGCCAGTGGCGCAAACCGAACTTCAGGTCCTGGAAAAGGGCATCCATGGCGACACCACCAAAGGTCTCCATTTCCGCGTAGAAGCGCACCTTGTCGTGCTTGGCCAGCGCCGCTTCCAGGGCTTCTGCCACTGCATCGAACTCCGGGCGGGTGATCTTGCCGGAAATTCTTGCACCAACCACGCGATCATCGTCAAACGGAATGAGTGTCAGCATGCCTGCCCCTCCTTGTGTGCCGCTCGGCCCTCATTGTTCCTCGGGGTTATCCGTGCCTTCAGCCACGGGCGCATTCAACGCCTGCCAGCTCTGTTTGGCGGCTTCCCAGCCCTGGGAAAATTTTACCTTGGCGGCTTCCCAGTTGTCCGCACCGGCCTGCTGCAGTGCCTGGTAACGGGTTTCCAGCTCTGCGCGTTGCTCTTTCAGCGCTGCCATGGCGGATTGTTTGTCCAGCCGAGCCTGCTGGGAAAGCTCTTTCCAGCCGCTATCAATTTCGCTCTGCAGCAGCGTGATCTGCCGATCCAGATCATCCAGCGCATGGCGGGCAGTGCGCATGGCATCGTTTTTCTGTTCCACCGTGAATTCCTGAATATCTTCCAGGGTGTCTTCCATCTGCACGGCGACTTTATCCGGGTCCGGGGTTTTCACATTGGGCACCCCTTGGGTGTCCGCCCAGGAGGTAGCGGTGGTTACCAGCATGAATGCGGCGGCAGCGAGTAAACGGTGTGTCATCGGAGCACTCCTTGTATTGCCTGTTAATGCCTGTCACCCGGTAGGACAAGCAGAACGCAGGAAATGCTCCTTAGGAGATGAAAAATGAGGTAAAACGGGGCCTGAACTGACCACTTCCAGCAAGCTCTGACCCCGCGTCCTGTCAGGCGTTGAGGATATAGACCAGCATTTCCACCACCTGCTCGGGAGTGCGTGCCACGGCATCGGCAGCGGCATCCACTTCCTTGAGGGGATGGTCGTGTTCTTCGTCGTGAAGAATGATCATGGGCGTGCCCAGGGCGGCGGTGTAACCCGCATCGAAGGCCGCATTCCACTGCTTGTACTTGGGCCCGAAACGGACAATGACCAGATCGGCCTCGTCGATCAGCTTGCGAGTTCGGATGCCGTTAATCCCGGCACCCAGGCGATCTTCCCAGAAGCGCTTTTCTTCCGCGCCAAGAATGTTTACCCCCACCTTGTCGCTGGCTTCGTGATCGGTCACCGGGCCGCTAAATTCGATATCCAGTTCTTTCTCGGCACACCCCTGAATGATGCGCTCGCGCCAATCGGTGTGAATCTCCCCGGAGAGGTAAACCGTCCAGAAGCTCATTGCGTTTCTCCCATCTATCAATGTCAGTAAGCCCGGCCAGCATAGCAGGCTACTGAAAAACCCGTTGCGTGCTCAGTCTTTCAGGCTGGCTCGTAATCTATACCCGCAGGGCACAGAGGGCGCAATTTTGATGGCATGCTGGTTGCCTGTCGATCCTTCTACCTTCAAAGAACGGCAACGACGAGTACGGGCCAGCCTGGAAGACCCGAAGGGCGCGGCCTGAAGCGTACATCTGCTGCGCCTTGTCTCTAGGAAAGGGAGCCACCCTGCCCGTCAAGACAAGACACAACAGCTGCACACTTCAGGCCACGCTGAGCATGCAACGGGTTTTTCAGTAGCCTGCCAGGTCCATGGTTGCAAAAGGCAAGGCGACTGCCGTTAAATGCCCGCATCCCGAATTTCCCGAAAAGGCTATCCCATGCGCATGACATTTGTGTTCCTGCTCGCAGCAGCACTGCTGGCAGGTTGTGATAACAAAAATCAGGACACCGACCCGTCTGCCGCAAAACAGGGCACCGCCGACGCCCAGGGGCATACCGGTGAGCTGGTGCGCATTCTCCACACCCTGGAAAAAACCGATGAACAATGCCAGGGCGACGGCTGCCCGAAAGTGAACCTGGCCTGGATCACCTTTGAAAACCAGCCGACCCTGAATGAGGCGATCACCACCCAACTGGCCGGCATGCTGGTTCAGAATCAGGGCAGCACCCCCCATGACGGCACCATCGAAAGCCTGGTGGATGCCTTCCTTGCCGATGCCTCAGACATGGCCATGGCGTCCAAACAAGGCTGGGAGCTGAATGCCACCATCAAGCGTCAAACCCGTCGGGGCGACCTGCTTACCCTGCGCATGGACAGCTACGAATACACCGGTGGCGCCCATGGCCAGCCCGGCGTGCAGTACTTCCACTGGGACCTGGCTCGCCAGCAAAAACTGACCCTTGCTGACCTGCTGGAGCCTGGTAAAAAACAGGCTTTCTGGGAGCTGGCCCGTCACCAGCACCAGCAATGGCTGGACAAGGAAGAGCTGGATCAGGCCTTTCGCGACAGCTGGCCCTTCGATCCCACCGACAATGTCTACTTCGGCAAGAGCGGCCTGGTGCTGCACTACAACGTCTACCACATCGCCCCCTATGCCATGGGGCAACCGGAACTGACCATTCCGTATGAAAAACTGGACGGGATTGTGCGGGGGAAATACCTCAACCCCTGATGGAAACGTAGGGTTGATTAGCCGCAGGCGTAATCCACCTTTTTCATCGTAGGCGTGATGGTTGGAATAGGAGCATGCATGGTGGATTACGCCTGCGGCTAATTCACCCTACAGAGCCAAACCCAACAAAAACACCAACTCGGTAAACACCACGCTGGCCCCCAATGCATCCCCGGTATAGCCACCCAGCTGCCGCTTCAGGCTGGCGCCCCACAGCAGAGCGACCACCCCCACTGCCAGCAAGGCAGGCAGCCACACCGAAAACAGCAGCGCCACCACCACGGTAAAGAGTGTGGCCAGTAGCAATCGCTGTCCGCTGAAGGCCTCCGCCACCGGTTTGCTTTTACTGGTATCCGGGTCGGTCACGTAGGGCAGAAAACGCATCAGCAGCAAGGGCGTCAGCCGCCCGATGGCAGGCGTCACCAGCAGGGCCAGCCAGACCGGTTCGGCATCCATCAGCAACACAACCTTCAGGCCCAGCGCCACGAACAACGCCACCGCACCGTAGGTGCCGATGCGGCTGTCCTTCATGATCTCCAGCCGCCGCGCCACCGTGTAGCCGCCGCCCAGGGCATCCATGCTGTCCGCCAGACCATCCTCATGGAAAGTACCGGTAATCCAGAGATGGAAGGCCAGCACCAGACCGATACACACCGGCAGGCTCCAGAACGCGGCCAGGCCGGTAAAGAGCGCCGCATAAAGCCCGCCCAGCAACAGCCCCACCAAAGGGAAGTAAAGGCTGGAGCGGTTCATCAGCGTCTGTGAATAGTCGATCGTCACCGGCATGGGAATCCGGGTCAGGAAGCCCACTGCCAGCCAGAACGCCTGCCACTCCTGTTTCACGATGACGGGATCTCCTTCAGCAGCAACAGGTTAGCGCACATCAAAATGCGTCAGCGGGTTAAGGTAAAACATCTTCTTCCAGCCCTGCGGTGCACCGTCAGCGTGCCACACCAACGGCAACAGGCTGACCAGCGAATAATGCAGATGGGGCGGCTTGCCGATCGCATTGCCGCTATTGCCCACGGTGCCCAGCGGTTCCCCGGCCCATAGCCAGGGGCCGGTATCGGCAATGTCCGCCAAGTGCGCATAATAGTGGAGCCGCCAACGAGGGCCCAGCACCAGAACGACCTTGCCGCCCCGGGCCAGTTCGCCGCGAAATAGCACCAGACCGCCGCTACTGGCCAGTACCGGCGTGCCGCTGGTGGCAAAAATATCCACGCCCTTGTGCACTCCGGACTTGCCCCAGGGATGATACCAGAACGTCTGCGGGTGCCAGTCGTTGCTGTCGGCGCCCTGCACGGGAACCTGGCGCCCCTCCGGCAGCAGCAACCCGAGAGCCAGCAGCAGTGTCAGCCCGATCAGGCTGTAACCGGTTATCCGGCGCAAGCGCGACATAATTCCAGCCACCTCTCAATGCCCGGGCTGCGGTATTTCTGGCGATGCAGTACAAAGTAGAAATCACGGCTGAAATCCCGGTGGGGCACCGGTAATTCCACCAGCGACCCGCGAGTGAAGGCCTCGCGCAGACATACCCGCGACAGGCAACTGATGCCCAGCCCGGTTTCCACCGCCCGCTTGATCGCCTCGGTATGCTCCAGCTCCAGGGCCAGATCCAGCTCCGGCACCAGTCCATGCAGGGCACGTTCAAAGGTCTGCCGGGTGCCGGAACCGGATTCGCGGACAATCCACTGGGCCGCCCGCAGCTCTTCATCGGTAAGTGCTTCCTTACCGGCAAGCGGATGGCTCGGGCTGCAAAACACCACCAGCTCATCCTCCAACCAGGGCAGCAGCTCCAGATCCGGGTGGTTCAGCTCGCCCTCAATCAGGCCCAGATCCAGCTCGAACGCCAACACCCGCTCCACGATGTTCCGGGTGTTGGCCACCTCCAGATGTACTCGGGCGCCGGGCTGTTCTGCCATGTAATCGGCCATGATGCCCACCGCCAGATAATTGCCGATAGTCAGCGTGGCCCCCACATTCAGGCGCCCCAGATCCCGGTGCGACAACAGGTCTGCCTCCAGCTCCCGGGCCTGGGCCAGCAACGCCTCCGCCCGCGGCCAGAACTGACGCCCCACCTCATTGAGCTTGAGTCGCTTCCCTGCGCGTTCGAAAAACTTCAGATCGTACAGGGTCTCCAGTTCCTTGAGCGCCCCGGAGGCAGCGGACTGACTCATGCTGAGGCTGTCCGCTGCCTTGCTGATGTTTTCGTGGTGCGCCGTGGCCAGGAAGACCTGGAGCTGTCGCAGAGTAAATTTCATGGCTCCCTCCGGGCTGTCTGCAAAGGTGGACGAGCCCTTATATCGTATTTACCGATATATTCTATCGGAATTACCCATTTTACCGATAAACCTTCTTCGATTAAATTTCCACCAACTGGAGTTTTGGAATAAGCGCTGAATTAATTATGTCTAATTTGAATACTGAAACCGTTACCAGCGTGCGCCACTGGAACGACACCCTGTTCAGCTTCACCACCAGCCGGGACCCGGGTTTCCGTTTCAAGAATGGCCACTTCACCATGATCGGCCTGGAACAGGACAATGGCCGCCCGCTGTTGCGTGCCTACTCCATCGCCAGCGCCAACTATGAGGAAGAACTGGAGTTCTTCAGCATCAAGGTGCCGGACGGCCCGCTCACCTCCCAGCTGCAGAACATCCAGCCGGGTGACAAGATCTATGTGAGCCGCAAGCCCACCGGTACTCTGGTAGCCGACCACCTGCTTCCGGGCAAGAATCTGTGGCTGCTGTCCACCGGCACCGGCCTGGCACCGTTCATGAGCATCATCAAGGACCCAGAGGTCTACGACCAGTACGACCGGGTGATCCTTACCCACGGGGTGCGCCATATATCCGAACTGGCCTATCAGGACACTATTCAGAGCGAGCTGCCCAACAACGAATTCTTCGGTGAATTCGTCAAAGGCAAACTGCTCTACTACCCGACGGTGACCCGCGAACCCTTCCGCAACCAGGGCCGCCTCACCGACCTGATGACCAGCGGCAAGATCTTTGAGGACCTGGGGCTGCCAACCCCGAGCCTGGAAAACGATCGCTTCATGCTGTGCGGCAGTCCGGCCATGCTCAAGGATACCCAGGCAATTCTCGATGGCTGGGGCTTCAAGGAAACCCGCGGCGGCGAGCTGGGTGAGTATGTGATCGAGCGGGCGTTTGTTGAGAAATGAGTTAAACGCCTACATGCTTGCACGCAACACGCTACGGGCCGCTTCGCGGCCCGTTTTTTTTGATCCTTGCCCAAACCATAGCACCTTGCTCTGCTAGCATGAGCAAGCCTTTTCGGGGAAGGACGCTCATCAGTGCAACCACAATCCATCGCCATTATCGGCGCCGGCACCGCCGGCCTGGCCACTGCCGCCCTGCTCGCCGAACAAGGGCACCACATCACCCTGATTGAACGGGCCAAGGCACTGGCGCCAGTGGGGGCCGGTCTTTTACTACAACCCACCGGCCTGTCGGTACTCAAGGAGATGGGGCTGTATCAGGCGATGCTCGGCTACGGCGCCCGCGTCGATGCTCTGGTCGGCCACACCCGCGAAGGCCGGCGCATCATGAACACCACCTACCGCAGCCTGGACGCTCACAGCCACGGCCTGGGCGTGCACCGTGCCAGTCTCTGCCATGTATTGGACCAGCACCTGCACACACTCCCACACCAACGGCTGATGGACTGCACGGTCAGTGCCGTGGAAACCCTGGCGGATCACGCCACCGTGATCGCCGAGCAGGCAGGTGAGCCCTGCCGGCTGTCCTTTGATGCCGTGTTGATTGCTAACGGCAGCCACAGCCGTCTACGCCCGGCCGCCTGGACCCGCTATGACCGGCTTTATCCCTGGGGAGCCATGTGGGCCATGCAGCCCATGGTCGAATCGTTTGCGGCACCGTTGCTGCAACAGCGCTACCACCAGGCCGGACAGATGGCTGGCATCCTGCCCACCGGCTGCCGCCCGGATCAGCCGGAGCAAGCCCTGGCCAGTTTTTTCTGGAGCCTGCCGGTGGCGCAGATGAACGATTGGCAGCACCCGGATTTTGATTTTGCCGGCTGGCGCCAGCAGGCACTCACGCTCTGGCCGCAACTGGAATCAGTGTTGGCTCCCCTGACACACCAGAAACAGCTGCTCCCCGCCACCTACCGGGATGTAATCATGCATCACTGGGGGGAAAATCGGCTGGGCATCATTGGCGATGCCGCCCATGCCATGAGCCCGCAACTGGGCCAGGGCGCCAACATGGCCCTGCTGGATGCCCGGGCTCTCGGCCAGGCCGTGGCCAACACGGACAATTGGCCCCAGGCCTGGGCGCACTATCATCGCCAGCGGGAGCCACAAATCCGCTTCTACCAGCGCATGAGCCGCTGGCTGACCCCGGCGTTTCAATCCCATAGCCGCAACGTATCCACCGGGCGGGACCTGCTCTTTCCGATCATGGAGAGAGTGCCATGGCTGCGCATGCAGATGGCAAAGACGGTGGCGGGACGGAAATGTTCGTTGCTCGACTGATCCTTCTGCCGCAACCGGTCATCCTCCATTTTCCACCTTTCAGTGCTGAAAATGTAAAAGAGCACGCCAATCACTACATAAAACCAATGAAAAAGTACTAGAAATAAACCTTCGCGCTTAGACAAAATAACTAAACAGTGATCGAAGGGGGCACCATGAATACTGCAAGCCGAACAGGGATCGCCGCGCTACTCGCACTGTCTGCCTCAGCAGCCATGGCCAGCAATACGATCTCATTCCAGGGAGCGGTTGTTTATGCGTCTTGCCAACCGGGGACGCAGAACCAGGCCGGTTATACCGACGTGATCGTGAACTCCTGCGGCAATCAGGGGCTGTCTGCCGGGCAGCACATTGCCAAGACCTACCTTGAGCCTGTCGCCGGATCCAGTCACACCCAATCTGTGGCGGTAGAGACCCGGTCAGGACACCTTCAGGAGCGTATTGCGTCTTCTGGCACGGAGCCGACCAGTATGCGCTATGTCATTGAGTACCATTAATGGTACTCAATGGTGAACGTGGCTCTTCCATTACCGGTCCCTGCGCCAACTGTGCCTGGCTGGGTCTGGATATAGTAAGCACGCATGGGCAACACAAACTCCGCCGAATCGTTAACAGGAGTGCGGCCCAGGGTAACGCCTTCACCTAAAGAAACCGTCTGCTCGGTGCCTCCCAGCGTCTGATTAAGCTGAATGCCAATACCACTAGCCGATGCCGGACCACTATCAATGGCCAGCACACCCGGCATGTTTGATGTGTCCTGGGTTCCATCAAACCTTACCTTGATGAGCCCCTGATCCAGACCGGCAACATTGCCGCCCTGGCAACGCATACGGATCTCGAAATCTCTCGGATTCACCCTCGACCCTACCCCGCTAAAATCACGGTTGGAAACCGAGCCGAAGTTAACGGCAATATTTTTTGAGCCCGCATCGACCTGGCAGGATGAATTAACAATAGTGATCCCTTGCCCCGTCAACGTGGAGGTAAGAACCGGTCGGTTAATGCCAGAACCATCGAGATAATACGTTGAAAACAATCCCGGGGGGCCAACAGGCCCGGACCCGGTGGCCGCTGCCGTCTTTACCAGCTCCACTTTGAAGTACCCGCCAATCAGGTTTAACTGCCGGTTGCCGCTGAAATTGATCTGGTGAGGATAGTAGGTCGATATATCACCCGCTTCCCGGTAAAGCCGAATCCCCACCCCCGGCACATCCGTTTGATACACATTCGAAAACCCGGGGACAGCAGAAGGATTGCGCACCAGCTCCCCTCTGGAAAAGCCTCCGAAGTTACAGGACCCGGCATTGTTTTTTGCGGTAATCGGCACTTGCAGGGTCTGAATGATCGCCCCGACCGGCAAATCCGGCTGGATCAGGACACGGCCCAATTCCATGCGCACGTCCTGAGCGCTAAATCCGGATGACACATAACAAGCTGCATGACCTGTAATACTCAGCAAACACAGCATGCTGACGGATAAACAGTACGCCGCCATGCCATCAAATCGCTCAGTGACAAATCGCATTGGTTTTTTCAAAACCGAACTCCTGTTCTGGAGACACATCACCAAGTTGATAGGTCAGCCTGCACTGCTCACCACCCCACTTCACCGTCAACACCCCTTGACGCTGCTCCCTGCGAACAAAAATGACACTGCTCTGACCAACCACACCCACTTCATTTCCAGACAGATCAAAGACTCTGGCAGCGAAAGGGAGACTGATGCCATCACGACGGTGTGCTTTTATTAGTATGGGAAGGCCTTTTTCTGTCTCGAATGTCATCTTGGTGATGGAACCGGCATAAGGTGCCAACTTGCGACTGGTTCCTTTCAGCTCAACATTTCTGTCAATGCCGTTGGGGTCCAGAGTGATGCGATTCATCCGGTAAGGGGTTACATAGGGTAAAACCGCATAACCAAAGTCATCGACTTCTACACCAGAGGCACTTACCACTCCGGCACCCTTGGCATCCTTGGCTTCAATAAGCACCATGGTGTCACCGTGTTGCGGTGTCATGGTTATGCCATCCTTGTGCGCCACAAAAGCGCCACGCGCACCGGCAGAGGCCTGCTGGTAATCATCACTGTAACTGTAGGAACCATTAACAGACGCAAAGCGGCTCCGGTATTCACCGTTTACTCCAACCGTGGAACCATTCTGTTCGTTATCAGTTACCCGCATACCATAGTTGTACTGGTTGCGGTCACCACCATAGCCATTGATACCGGCACGGCTCGATGTATAACCGTCATCATCCAGTGAAACACCACCATCAATATATTGACCGCTATAACCACCACCGATTGGCATGGTGAAGGAAAGATCAAACTGATTATCTGCATCGCCTTCCTGGGTTGTGGTACGGATTGCAGAAATACCATAGCTAACAGACCTGAAGCGGTTGTTATAGCCCATCTGGTATTGCTTGGTTTCACCTTCAGTATCCCAGAAATCACGCACAGAGCCGGTGAAGTATAAAGATCCGTAGCGGCGACCAAGAGACTGATTCAATGTCAGCTGAAACTGGCTCTTTTGGTTTCTCAGCGCTGCCAGACTCAACTGCTGCTCATCAAACTCTCTGGCAAACATGGCATCCGACAGACCATAAAAACCTTTTGTAGAGTAGCGATACGCGGCAAGCGTAAAGTTGGTGTTGGTCTGATTCAGCATCTTTGAATAATTGATACGAACGCTATTACCAAACTTGTCGTCATTATTCCTGAATTCTGTTTGCGATCGGGTCACATCAAAGGAGAAGGCACCCAGCTCTGTGGCCAGGCCAGCACCTACCAAAACAGAGCGATAACCCTGACTGACTGTACTGCCCAGGTAACCGGTAATGTCATGATACAGGCCACGCTGGTACGTGGCCTGCATAAACAGAGGCTCATCTTCCAGCTCGTCATTGCGTAGTTGCGCCACGGTAACGCTATGCCGACCGATGCCCTCGCGCAGCAATTGTGCAATGGAAGAATAGGGCACACTAAAGGTGCGCTGCTGGCCGTCAGCTTCGGTGACAAGCACATCCAGATCTCCCCCGAAACCTGTGGGATAAAGATCATCAATGACAAAGTTTCCGGGTGATACTGTGGTGCTATAGAGAAGATTTCCGTTCTGGCGAACTTCGACACGGGCATTAGTCGAAGCCACGCCCCGAATCACCGGGGCATAACCACGCATGGAATCAGGCAGCATGCGATCCTCACTGGAAAGGTTCATGCCTCGATACGCTACGGAATCGAACAACTCGCCACTGGTAAAGCTATCACCAATGGTCAGATTACTACGAATTTTTGAGAACGCGCGACGCGCAAATGTGGAAGTCTTCTGAAAATCGTAACCATCACCGGACCGCCTTGATACGCTGGAGTTATGCCGGAGCTGCCACCCCGCAACATTCACACCGGAATTCATACCAAGATAAAGGTTGTCACTGTTTGAGATTCCAGACCCTGATTCGTCCGCACGGATAGTTGTAGCATTCAGGTCGTAGCCGATAAAACCGGCATCAATACCACGATCCCATAGCTCAGGATTCACGTAACCTCTCGCCTCGCGGCGCATATTTTCCTGAGGAATGGTCAGATCCATGCGTAGTGAGGAAATCTCGAGGCGAGATTGCGCCTGCCCAATCCATTCAGAAAGGGGTTTGCACTTTTTTACCTCAATATCTGGCGCCCCGACAGACTCAACGTCGACGCCATAGAACTGAAGCTCCTCAGCGGTAAAGCAGGTTTCTGCGCTTTTTTCTCCTGGCACCGGCTTGAAAACAATATCCTGTTTACCAAACCACTGGCCATTAACATACATATCCAGCCGGTACTCGCCTGCCGACACAGGATTGCCGTGACTATACAAGGAGGTATCCATGTCTCTGGCGGAACCCATCAGGAAAGATGAGTTGAACGATGCAGGTTCATCCTGTGCATAGGAAGTACCACACCAAAACCCGACAGCCAGGATGGCCATACCGATAGCGAAGCTTTTATTGATTGATAACGCCGACAGCATTGGCATCCTTACCAGACCTCTAGGCCGTTTATTCCGTTATCGTTGGGATATATCGATGCTAGCTTCTACCGCCCCACCAAAATCATTTATCGATGTAAAAACGGCTTTTGTTCCCTGCCTGACATCTTTTTTGAAGCCGATTTCGAAATCATGTGTCGCAAAAGGCAAAAACATCAGCCCCTTTTCAACCGGATCCGTTTCTCCGCTTTCATGGACCAGCTCCAACTTGACAACGCTTATGTGGTAAGGCGTTGGGTTGGTGCAACTCATGACTCTGTTTTCTGATTCAAAACCACACTCAAGAGAGTGGCTTGATAAATTCGCCCTACCTGCAAGACCAACAGGGCGATAAAAAATTTTCAGCCTTGAACGAAACGCCAACTGCATAAGATTCTTGTCCTCGGCACTTTCCGGTGCCGGAGGCACTTCCAGAACGTTCAACCAGAACAAGGATTCCCGGTCAGAGGGCAAATCCCTGCCGGTAAAGGTCAAGCGCAATGCCTGCCCAGAGCCCGCTTCTATACGGGAAATGGGTGGTGTAATGATGAACGGTGCCGAACTCGAATCCGGTGTTGCATCCTTATCACCTTCGTCTACCCACGATTGCACCAGCGACGGTGTTTCACCTGTGTTGTGAAGCTGCACAGTCACCTCGCGGGCTTTTTGTGGATAAACCACACGGGTGCCATCAATAATCACACTGGCACTCGCCCACTCTGCCGACAGCAGAAAGCCGCTCAGCAAGAACAGTTTCATTCTTAATAACATTGCATTACCCGGCTCAGATTGTTGGCAGCCCCCGGGAGGCGGGAGCTGCCATCACGTCATCATTGATAGATGATGGTGTACTGAATGGAGGTATTAACCGTACCGGCAGTCGCTGCAGCGGTAGCGTAGTATTCAGCGTAGTAGTTCAGATCAGCAGCACCGCCTGCGGTTACGTCAACCCACTGGGAGTTGTCTTGCGCACCACCAGCACCGGCAGCTTGAACCGGAATGAACAGGCTGTTCTCGCCCAGCAACTGAATTTGTACGTTGGTGGCAGCATCGGCAGCGTTGGCCTGGTTAACCAAACGGCCAGTGTCGAAATCAACGGTCGGGCCCGGCTCGAAGTAGGTCGCTACTTTGCCATCGCTGCTGCAGTTGGACAGATTGATAGAAAAAGGCGTACGACCGGCAGTTTGAGCGGCCGCATTCAGCGTGCTGGCAGACACTGTGGGCAGAGTGACAGTGAAGTCTTTGCCCGCAGGAGTGGTGATTTCACAGGTCTGATCAGTCACCAGGCCATTGAATGTAATAGTACCGTCTACCGCCAGGGCCGGTGCAGACAATACCGCGACGGCAGAAACCAGAATAAGCTTTTTCACGCGCATGGAAGTTCCCTCTTTGGGTGGTCGCAACTGAGTTCGCTATTTGTTTTAGTGAAATAGTTCACATAACAGACAGCGGAATGGAACTTAGCACGGCTTGAGGAAAGTTATTTGTAAAATTGGATACCTTTGCTTACTTTTTTACACACTCTAATAACGATTGATCATCCTGATGTCACCTTTATAGTTATTAGCGCTTACTTTATTTTATGGGTCCTACGCTTTTATTATTAAAATCCATCAAAGCATGAATGTGATTCAATATTTCATGTTTCTAATAAACAATGAGTAATAAGCCTCCCCCTCGCACTTGCCGGGAAAACGGACAACCGTTGATATGAACAGGGGCATTGAAACTGCCTGTCACGGACCGGGACTGCGGCCGGGATAAGCGGTAGCGGCGGAGGAGAAAGGGTGTGGTGCAACGCCTCCAGCAGAGACGTCAGTGAATAACGCCACTGGCGCTACTTTCAGGGGGGGAGGGGAAGGAAATGCAAGCGGCTGCCGACTGCCTTCGGCGTTCTCTGAAGGAAACGACGATTCCCTCCTGCGCTCCGCGCCTAAAGGAAAACCTTATTTCTTTGCTGGCTGCAGGGTGACCGGTTTAGCCAAAGCATCGCTAGCTTCTGGGGGTTTGGCATCCAGATCCTTTGTCGCCCCGCAGGCCACACATTCCATCCACTGTTTGTCGGCGTCGATGACGCGTTGGATCTTGTCCATCTGCCCACACTCCGGACAGGTGGCACCGGCAATAAATTGGCGTTTCATGGTTGCTCCCTATCCCTTCGTAGGAGCGGCCCTTGAGCCGCGAACCTGCTTGCGAAGGCTTTCCCAAGTACAGTTCGCGGCTCAAGCGCCGCTCCTACGGTGAGGTTTTATGAGATTATCATCCGTTGATACCGCAATGGCGCAGCAGGGGTTCCACGCTGGGCTCGCGGCCGCGGAAGGCCTTGAACAGTTCCATGGGTTCGCGGCTGCCACCCTTGGCAAGAATTTCGCTACGGAAGGCACGGCCGGTGTCTTCGTTGAACTCGCCTTCTTCCTCGAAACGGGAATAAGCATCCGCGGAGAGCACTTCCGCCCATTTGTAGCTGTAATACCCCGCCGCATAGCCGCCGGCAAAAATGTGCCCGAAGCTGTTGGGAAAACGGTTGAACGCGGGTGGCTGTATCACTGATACCTGCTCACGCACTTCGTTCAGGACCTGATAAATATCCAGCCCTTCCTGGTATTCGGCATGAATGCGCATGTCGAACAGGGAGAATTCCAGTTGCCGCACCATCTGCATGGCACCCTGGAAATTCTTCGCGGCCAGCATTTTTTCCAGCTTCTCCTTGGGCAGGGGCTCACCGGTTTCATAATGGCCGGAGATCAGCGCGATGCCCTCTTCCGTCCAGCACCAGTTTTCCAGGAACTGACTGGGCAGCTCCACCGCATCCCAGGCCACACCGTTGATGCCGGAAATACCGGACACATCCTGTTCGGTAAGCATGTGGTGCAGGCCGTGGCCGAACTCGTGGAACAGGGTGACCACTTCATCGTGGGTCAGCAGGCCCGGCTTGCCACCGGCGGGCGGCGCGAAGTTGCAGGTCAGATAAGCCACCGGCGTTTGCAGACTGCCGTCCGGGCGCCGACGGCGAATGCGGGCGTCATCCATCCAGGCGCCACCGCGCTTACCGGTGCGGGCATACATATCCAGATAGAAAGCCGCACGCACGCTGCCATCGTCGTCCACCAGCTCGTAGAAACGCGCATCCTCGTGCCACAGGTCCACATCATCACGCTGCCGGAATTGAATCCCGAACAGCTTTCCGACCACGGCAAACATGCCGTTGATCACGGTATCCGCCGGGAACCAGGGGCGCAGCTCTTCCTCGGAAATGCTGTAGCGCTCTTCACGCAGCCGCTCGCTCCAGAAACCGATATCCCAGGGGTTCAGATCGTCGGCACCCTTCTCGGCCGCAAAGGCCCTCAATGCCGCCAGTTCCTGTTCCGCCTGGGGCTTGGCCCGTTTGGCCAGGTCCTCGAGAAATTGAATCACCTCGTTCACAT
This sequence comes from Alcanivorax jadensis T9, assembly GCF_000756655.1. GTDB lineage: Bacteria > Pseudomonadota > Gammaproteobacteria > Pseudomonadales > Alcanivoracaceae > Alcanivorax > Alcanivorax jadensis. The sequence continues at coordinate 63,075 of NZ_ARXU01000014.1, read as the reverse complement.
CACGAGCCATCTTGGTGGCCAGGGACTCTTCGCCAAAGTTGGCAAACCCCAGCAGTTGCGCCTGTTCGTGCCGCAATTTGAGGATTTCATCCATGATGGCGGTGTTGTCGAACTGGCCAGCCTGAGGACCCTGATCAGAGGCCTTGGTGGTCCAGGCCACGTACATTTCCTTGCGCAGCTCGGCGTTCTTGCAGTGGCTCATGACGGCAATAAAGACCGGCGCATCCAGCGTCAGCAACCAGCCGTCCTTTCCGTCCGCCTTTGCCCGGTCGGCGGCACCGGCTTTGGCACTGTCGGGCAGGCCATCCAGCTCCGCCTCATCGCTAATGTGTTTGGTCCAGGCCTGGGTGGCATCCAGGGTATTGTCGGAAAATTGGCTGGTCAGCTCAGACAGTCGCTTGGAGTTGGCCATGTATTGCGCTTTCTTGTCATCTGGCAGATCTACCCCGGAGAGGCGGAAATCACGCAGGGTATTTTCAATGTCTTTCTGCTGGGCTTCGCTGAGCGAGCTCCATTCATCACTGTCACGCAGCGCCTGGTAGGCGGCACACAGCTGTGCGTTCTGGCCCACTTCGGTGCCGTACTCACTGAGCAGCGGCAGGCAGCTGTTGTAGGCATTACGCAGGGCTTCATTCTGGGCCACCGCATTGAGATGCCCGGCAGGGCCGAAGGCCTTGCCCAGGCGGTCGTCTTCCTCATCCAGTGCCTGCACCAGATGGGCGTAATCGAACTTGCCCTCCGCCAGCACCTGCTGGATGCGCGCGCGGCCATCCGCCACCAATTGCTCCACGGCGGGCAATACGTGTTCTGGCTGGATTTTGGAAAACGGCGGCAGTTCCGGATAATCAATCAGCGGGTTGTTACTCATGGGTGTCCTGTCCTGGTTCTGTCTGCGCTGCTGGCAAGCGCTGACGAGTAGTCTCGTCCGGTTGCAGCAGCGTCTGGAAAATCAGCCACTTGCTCAGCAGGAAAACGCCAAGCAAGATCAGTATGGCAATCAATATACGGGTGGGCGGCTTGTTCATGGGCCTCCCTGACGACCACATTCAGCTATCGAGTTTATCAGTGATGGGGATTCGCCGCTTTGAAGACAAGGCCCCGCAGTTGGGGGAACGGGTATTTGTGGACCCGGATGCTACCGTGATCGGCGAGGTGGTGCTGGGCGATGATTGCTCCGTATGGCCGCGGGCCGTCATTCGCGGAGATATGCATGCCATCCGCATTGGCGCCCGAGTCAGCATCCAGGACAACGCTGTGCTGCATATCACCCACGATTCCCGGTTCAACCCTGGCGGTTTTGCCCTGCAGATCGGTGACGATGTGACCCTGGCCCACCAGGCCATGCTGCACGGCTGCACCCTGGGCAACCGGGTGATGGTGGGCATGCAGGCCATCGTCATGGATGGCGCCGTAGTGGAAGACGACGTGATCATCGCCGCCGGGTCACTGGTGGGGCCTGGAAAGCGGCTGGAAAGTGGTTACCTCTACCGCGGCCAACCAGCCCGGCAGGTGCGTGCCCTCACCGCGGAAGAGAGGGAATTTCTGCCCTATGTGGCCGGGAATTATGTGCGCTTGAAGGATCGGTATCTGGGTGAGGAGGGGTAAAGAGACTAACTGTAGGAGCGGCACTAGAGCCGCGAACCGAGCGTAGCGAGGGGAATGAAGATCAATCTAGCCGTCGTTCTGTTATTTCTGAAACCTGTCGAGCTCTGAGATTCCTGATCGCCCTGCGGGCGATTTCCGCGCAAGCGCGGCTCGCCATGCAAGCATAGCTCCTACCGCGGCTTCGTAGAGAACACGGATTACGTGGGAACTTCTTGGCCTTTCCCTATCCAACCAGCGTAGCTCGTAGCTAGATCCTCCACATAAACGACATATTCCCGAAACTCAGAATATCATCGCTTTTACGAGTCGGCGATGAGGATCCCTGCAAGGTCAGCGTGAAGGAAAAATCATCCATCCTGATACCGCCGCCGAGCACCAGCCCGAGAATGCCGTCACGAGACTCAACATCATAGGGCCCACTGTTTTCTTCAAGGTAGGAATAGCCGATGTACTCGCCAAAGCTGGCAAAAAAGACTTCCCAGCCGAACCCCTCGCCATCGAACAAACCCACCAATGAACCGGCAGTACCAATGCCCGCATAATCGGGAATAAAGTTGCGCGGTAAATTCTGACCAATCCGCCAGAACCCACCGGCCCTGGCAGTACCATTAAAATTATTGGCATCCACCCCCCAGGCATAACCCACTTCACTTTCCAGCGGACCCTGAACATACCGGAACAGACGATGGGCATGAATAAAATAGGCGCCGCCGATGGCATCGTGGCCAAGCTGATTGTCCCAGCCTTTGGGCTCCTCAGAGCCGGTGATCTTGTGCACCACTTTTTGTGATTGTTCAGCGCCGGAATCCGGACCCACGATGCCAATCCGCACGCCGTAGCCGAACAGGCTGTTGCCGTTCCAGCTGAACAATCCCAACTCCAGATTACTGTAGCCCACGTAGGGAAGATCATTGAAGTCCGGCGTCTCCCTGGCGAGATCGGACGGAGTAATCATGATCTGTTCCAGGCTAAGGGTCAGTGCATGCTTATCGTCTACCAGGCTGATGCCTGGTAGCGGATCCAGCGCGGCGGCCAGACCACAGGTGAAAGTCCCATTTCTTTCACAACGATGATGGGCATCCCCCACCCAGCTGATGCGCACGCCATTGGTGTACTGGCCATCGGAACCGACGAACAAATCGTTATCCCAGGAAAACCCGAAGGTAGACGCCTGGCCACACAGGGGAAGCAGGCAGGAAAGGATCAACAGAACACGCGCGGACATGGCCATACCTCTTTCGGTAAAAAGACGTTCCCCGCTATCAACATCAAAAACGCCACCGCCGCTGCATAACCAGAAAGGCGAACGACGCGGACCATGTTATTAGTATCAATCCGTTCAGAGCTTCCACCCCGGCAATAAGACGCAAGGTGCCCACGGGATAGAGATCACCAAGACCCAGCGACGTATAACAGGCAGCGGAAAAATACAAGTGGTCCAGAAAACTGCCATCCACTGCACCGGCCAGATTCATGGCAGTATCGCCCCGATCCAGGACCAGGTAGACCAGGGCATACAGGGTCACTTCCACCATATGGGCAAAAAACATGGTGATCACAACCAGCAGAATTTCTCCACGAAAACGCTTCCAGCGTTTCAACAACGCCGACAGCCCCGCCAGAGTCCAGTAATGCAAGGTCACTGTGGTCAGCACCATGAACAGGCTGACCGCAGAGGCATACATTACTTCGTAAACGATGGCTTCGTGCTCCATGACTTATCTCAGCATGGCCATAACCGATGCGCTATCCGGGCGCCAGCCACGCCAGATTTCAAAGGCTTCTGCGGCCTGCTCCACCAACATACCCAGACCATCGGCAGTGGCTACCGCACCCTGCTGTTGTGCCCAGATCATAAAAGGCGTCAACTCTTTGCCGTAAACCATGTCGTATGCCACAGCGCCTTCCGCCAGTAACCCCCCGGGCAGGTCCGGCATCTCGCCATGCAGACCGGCAGAAATGGCATTGATGACCAGGTCGAACTGGCCCGTCAGACCGTCCAGCCCGCTACCCAGTACCGGCGAGCTGTCACCGCTCATGAAACGGCGAGCCAGAATTTCCGCTTTCTCGGCCGTACGATTGGCCACCCTTACCAGGGTCGGTTTTTCCGCCAGCAACGGTCCCATGACACCGCGCACAGCGCCACCGGCACCCAACACCAACACCCGCTTGCCGGCAATCACCCAGCCCTGGTTGTCGCGGATATCTTTTACTATGCCGGCACCATCGGTGTTGTCACCATGGAGCTGGTCACCATCCCACCACAGGGTGTTCACCGCAGCCGCCTGGCCAGCGCGCTCGGTGACCGCATCACACAGGTCGAAGGCCTGTTCCTTGAAGGGCACGGTCACGTTGGCACCCTGCCCCCCTTCTTCACGAAAGGCTTTTAACATGCCGATGAAATCATCCAGTGGCGCTTCGCGCTTTTCATAGCGCAAATCATCATCGCGCTGGGCAGCAAAGGCATGATGAATATCCGGGGAGCGGGAATGGGCTACCGGGTTGCCGAACACACAATACAGGGCCGTCATAACCACTCCCGGTGAATCAGGAATTTTTGGTAAAGCTCGATTTCCGCACTGTCCGGCTGCGGATGCCAGTCGTAATCCCAACGCACCAGTGGTGGCAGGGACATGAGGATGGATTCGGTGCGCCCGCCAGACTGCAACCCGAAGATGGTGCCGCGATCGTAGACCAGGTTGAATTCCACATAGCGACCACGACGATAGAGCTGAAACTGACGCTCCCGGTCGCCATAATCATGCCCTTTGCGGCTTGCCACAATGGGACGGTAGGCCTGAATATAGGCGTCGCCAACGCTGCGCATCAGCGCAAAACAGGTCTCGAAATCAAAGCGGTTTAGATCGTCGAAAAACAGTCCGCCCACGCCACGTGGCTCGTCACGATGCTTGATATAAAAGTAGTCATCGCACCAGCTTTTGAACTCCGGGTAGATGTCTTCACCGAAAGGATTACAGGCATCCCTGGCGGTCTGGTGCCAGTGCACCACATCCTCTTCGAAACCGTAGAAAGGGGTGAGATCAAAACCACCACCGAACCACCACACCGGATCTTCGCCCTCTTTTTCCGCAACAAAGAAACGGACATTGGCATGACTGGTGGGCACGTAAGGATTCTTCGGGTGAATAACCAACGATACGCCCATGGCCTGGAAACTGCGGCCGGCCAGTTCCGGGCGGGCCGCGGTGGCAGACGGCGGTAACTGATTGCCGAACACGTGGGAAAAATTCACCCCGCCCTTCTCAATCACTGCACCGTTTTCCAGCACACGGCTGCGGCCACCCCCTCCCTGCTCGCGGTCCCAACTGTCTTCACGGAAAGTGGCGCTGCCATCTTCCTCGGCCAGTTCCTCGCAAATGCGGTCCTGAAGTTCCAGCAGGTAGTCCTTCACCGCCTGCAGTGATACCTCTGACATGCCGTCTCCCGGTTTGTATTACTTGGCTTAAGCCCGCAAGGTGCGGCCACTTTCCAGATCAATAATGGTAGAGGGTTTGGCGGCCCGGTCACAGGCGCCGCTGACAATAAAGTCCAGCCTTTCACCAAGCTGACGGGCCACCTGGAACTGATTGCGGGCCGCCGGGCGGCCACTGATATTGGCACTGGTGGAAATGATCGGCTGGCCCACGGCCCGGCACAGATCTCTGGCCAAGGGGTGATCCGGCACCCGCACCGCCACCTTGGTAAAAGCGCCACGCACCCAGGCGGGTACGCTTTCGCGGGCGTCAACCAGATAGGTCAGCGGTGCTGGCCATTGCCTTGCCACTTGCTCACGCTGACTGTCGGTAAGGCGGATATAGGGTTCGAGTTGCGCCAGGTCTGCGCCGATCAGGATAAGCCCCTTGCTCACCGGCCGCTCCTTGATCGCCAGCAAATCCAATACCGCCTCTTCATTGAAAGGATCACAGCCCAGTCCATAGACCGATTCGGTGGGATAAGCCACCACGCCACCGGCCTGGATAATCTGTGCCGCGCTATGCAGATGCTGGTACATGAGAAACTCGCCCTGAAAGAAAGACGGGAAAATACCCTGCATAGGAAGCCGGCTCAAGAGAGAGCCCAGGATTGCACTGGTTAAAGAGGCACAGGGGCCAGATGTTTTGCCGTCAGAACCTTTTTGCCTTTCTTCACCTCAGTGGTGTCACACTCGACCTCCTCACCTGGGGTGAACGCCCACTCCTCCCCTTCCGGCATGGTGCCGATAATCCGGTAGCGCATACCTCCCACATGGACCGCCTCTACTGCACGCCATTCTCCTTGTCCTCGCAGCAGGGGCACATAGATCTCGAACATGGCACACCTCGAATTCAGACTCCCTGGCACCTTCAACATTCCGCCCCTGGCGAGAAAAGGTCAAATATCAGACGGGAGCCAGGGCAGGTATGCAGGGAAGGGCCATCAAGTCCGATCTAGGTCTCACCGCTGCGTTTCAGGTAGCCGCCGGCCACTCGCTCTACCCAGCCCTCCAGTTCCAGTTCGGAAAGCTGCCCTGCCAGATCGGTGATCGGCAGGCCGGTGCGCTCCTGCAAAACATCAAGGGAATTGAGCCCCCCGGTCAGGTGCTGGAGCAAGTCAGGCAAGTCCGGCTCATTGATACCCACCGCTTCGACACTCCGCCGGAAGTCACCGAAGGCATGAAATATATCCTCCCGGGATTCAAGCCAGCTGGCACCATCACGCAATAGCTGATGGCAGCCCTTGCTCAAGGGATTGTGAATACTGCCGGGAATAGCGAATACCTCGCGCCCCTGGGCCAGAGCGGTGCGAGCGGTGATCAGGGAACCACTCTTGATGGCAGCTTCCACCACAATAGTGCCCAGACTCAGCCCGCTGATCACCCGATTGCGCTGGGGGAACTGGGCCGGCAGCGGCGGCGCACCGGGGGCAAACTCCGTGACTAGGGCACCGCCGGACTCCACGATCTGGCCGGCCAGCACCGCATTGCGGGGCGGATAGATGCGATCCGGCCCGCTACCCAGCACGGCCACCGTGCGCCCGCTACTGATCGCGCCCCGATGCGCAGCAGCATCCACACCCAGGGCCAGGCCACTGACGATAACAAAACCACTGCCCGCCAGATCCCGGGCAAAACGGCGACTGTTGTCCAGTCCGTCCGCTGACGCATTGCGCGCACCGACGATGGCAAGACCGGGCGCATTGAGCGCCGCCACACTGCCACGCACCGCCAACACACCGGGAGCGTCCCCGAGCTGGGCCAACAAGGAGGGATAGTCCGCATCTCCCAGCGCCAGCCAGCGCCAACCTTGCTCTCGCAGATACTCGTAATGCACAGTCAGGGAACCGGTGTGATCCAGCAGCTTGCTCCGCTCTTTCAGGCCAGCCGGCAACAGGGGGAGATAATCGGCCAGCGCAGTGCGGTCGATGGATTGCTGTTTCAGAGCGCGGCCCAGAGCCGCGGAAGACGGGGAAAACAACGCCTGCAATAGCAGGCGTTTGTATTGTCCGTCCATCGCCCACCTCCTTGTGTGCGTTTGACGGGTTGTCAGGAGCCGAAACTCCGGCGGTGAGCGCTACCGCAACTTAATGAATCAGTAGCTGCCCGCCGGGCTTTCGGCGATATCATGCATGTAAATAGGACGCTTGGACTCCATGATCAAGCCGTAGCTGACCTTGTCGAAGGCACGGAAGATCACCATGGAACCAGTCCTTTCCCTGGGCAGGCGCACCATATCCCCACGCTGGCGATCACGGACCGCCTCACCCTGACCAAAGACATCCAGCACATTGCCTTCTTTCAGTCCGTCACGCAGACCTTTGTTGACCACCACCACATCGTTACGTGCCACGCTATTGATGCGATCAAAGAAACGGATCACCTTGGCTTCGATCTTGGTATCCGGCGCCGACGGGTACAGCACGGAGCGAACCCTGCGATCTTCGGTGGAAAACAGCCGGTCATCAATCCGCAGGTCCTCGCTGGTCTTGGTCACCTGCAGAGTCAGCATATCCTCTTCATGGCCGGCCACACGCCCCAGACCAATCTGACGGGCTTCGTAGCCGAGCACTTCGTTGGTATCCGGGTCCACGTATTGCTCGCCGGTCCGGTAGAAACCGTAGCCCTGTTCCAGATTTTCCCACTGGGTCATGGCATCACGCGCATAAACGGTGTCACCTTCGCCAAAGATCACCCGACGATCACGGCCCCCAACGATGTAGGGCGCCTCGGCAATCTCCTGACGACTGACCACCAAACCTTCCTTCAGATACGCGGCAATGGCGCCGGCAGGAATGGCGAGAATAGCCTCATCGTTGGCGATCTCGCGCACTTTAGGAGTGAGTTTGACCGTGCCGTTGGGTAAAGTTTTCTCTTCCACACCGCGCTTCACCGACAGCCGGGGCTCTCCATCTACATAGGTCAGGCGGATCTCATCACCGGGATAGATCAGATGGGGATTGCTGATTTCTTCGTTGATCTGCCAGATTTCCGGCCATTGCCAGGGCTCTTGCAGAAAACGGGCGCTGATATCCCAGAGGGTATCGCCGTTCTTGACGAAATACTTGCCGGGATGCCCCTCTTTGAGCATGACCTGGGCAGCAGCCAGGCCGGATAAAGACACTAACAGCCCGAAGGCCAGGGCGCGCTGGACCGATTTCATCATCATCGGATTCCTTTTATCATTATTAGACTCATCCCCGAGAGCGGCCGTGGACCGAGTTTCACGGACACGGTTTCTTTTGGATATTAGCAATGCGATCATATATTTAGCAACCGAAATTCGAGTGCTATCGCAACTTCCGAGAAGGTACATGGCCAAACTGGAAATACTGGAATTCCCTGACCCCCGGCTACGCACGGTAGCAAAGCCTGTGGAAAAGGTAGATGACGAGCTTCGCAAACTGATCGACGACATGTTCGAAACCATGTACGCCTGCCCGGGCATTGGCCTGGCGGCTACCCAGGTGGATGTGCATCAGCGGCTGATCGTGATGGACCTGTCCGAGGACCAGACCCAGCCTCGCGTGTTCATCAACCCGGAGATCACCCCGCTCACCGATGAGGTGGCCCCATATGAAGAAGGCTGCCTGTCCGTGCCCGGCTTCTACGAGAAGGTGCAACGCCCGGCGCGGGTACATATCAAGGCCCTGGACCGGGACGGCAATACCTTCGAGGAAGAGGCCGACGAGCTGCTGGCCACCTGTATCCAGCATGAGATCGACCACCTGGATGGCAAGCTGTTCGTGGACTATGTCTCCCGGCTGAAGCGTGATCGCATCAAGAAAAAGCTGGAAAAGATCCACCGCCAGCAGGCATGAAAGCAGTGACTAGCTACGAGCTTCTAGCGGCTAGGCGCGATCATGTTTTGTCATTGTCTTGGGGAGCTGATGCCCGCGCCCGACCATGAAGCGCGGCTGACAGCTAAGTATAGGCTCACACCTGCAACCGCGTAGTTGCTCGCAGCTAGAAGCTAGAAGCTCATAGCTCTCAAACAAGAGGCTTTTCATTGAAACCCTTACGCCTTGCCTTCGCCGGCACCCCGGATTTCGCCGCCGCCAGCCTGCAAGCGGTGCTGGACAGCGACCATGAGGTGGTTGCCGTGCTCACCCAGCCGGATCGGGCCGCCGGGCGCGGCAAGAAAGTGCAACAAAGCCCGGTCAAGGTACTGGCCGAACGCCACGGCATTGCGGTACTGCAACCGGAAAACCTGAAGGGCGACGAGATCCGCCAGCAACTGCGTGACTTGAATCTGGATGCCCTGGTCGTGGTGGCCTACGGCCTGATCATTCCCCAGGAGGTGCTGGATATGCCGCGCCTGGGCTGCCTCAACGTGCACGGCTCCCTGCTACCCCGCTGGCGCGGTGCTGCCCCTATCCAGCGCGCCATCACCATGGGTGACACCGAAACCGGCAACACCATCATGCAGATGGAAGCGGGCCTGGACACCGGCCCCATGCTGCTCAGCGAAAGCCTGCCGATTGGCGATAGCGAAACTGGTGGCGAACTGCATGACCGACTCGCCGCCCAGGGCGCCCGCCTGCTGGTCACCGTACTGAACGATCTGGAGCAGTATCTGGCCAACGCCACCGCGCAGCCGGACGACGGTGTCACCTACGCCCACAAGTTGAGCAAAGCGGAAGCGCGCCTGGATTTTCGCCTGCCCACCCGCGCCCTCTACAACCGCATTCGCGCCTTCAATCCCTTTCCAGTGAGCTGGGTCCCACTGAACGGTCAGCCCATGCGTATCTGGCAAGCCAGCGAAAGCCCGCAACCTGGCCGGGATAACGATGAGCCCGGCCATATTCTCAACGTGGACGACAGCGGCATCCATGTGGCCACCGGCGATGGCGCACTGATTCTTGAAGAACTGCAACTGCCCGGCAAGCGGCGCATGGCCGTGGCCGATCTGCTGCGCGGTAACCCGGATCTGTTCCAGGTAGGCGAACCGCTGGGTGACTCCATTGACAACGTCTGACCCGCGCCTGACCGCGGTACGTGTCCTCAACAGGGTACTGCCCGGTAAAGGCGACGGGGAAAGCCTGCGCGAAGTGCTGCGTGACTTTCCCCTGCAGGGCGCCGACGGCGGCCTGATGCGCGATATCTGCTTCGGCGTCTGCCGCCACCTGCGTCCGCTCAACCACTGGCTCAACCAGCAACTGGGCAAACCCCTTAAAGCCAGCGCCCAACCGGTGCGGCTAGCGTTACTCGCCGGGCTCTACGAACTGTGGTTCAGCGAGCGCCCCGCCCACGCCATCGTCAACGCCTACCCACAGCTGTGTCGCAAACTGAAAGCCCCCTGGGCCGCCGGGCTCAGCAATGCCATTCTCCGCAAGGCCAGCAAACTGACGATGGATGAGGCCGTCGCCGACGCCAACCCCAACATCCAGCTCAGCCTGCCGGACTGGCTATTCAAGCGCTGGCAGCAAGACTGGCCCGCCGACGCGGAAGCCATGGCCCGGGCCAACCTGCAAACACCGCCCTTCACCCTGCGAGTGAACCGGCGCCAGCAGCAGCGCGCCGGAGCCATTGCCGCCCTCGGCGACGGCGCCCGCCCCGGCGAGCTGTCCCCCTGGAGCGTCTACCTGAGCCCGGCCCGCCCGGTATTCCAGCTGCCAGGTTTTGAACAGGGCGCCCTGTCGGTGCAGGACGAAGCCGCCCAGCTGCCCGGCGAAGTCCTTCAGTGTCCACCCACCGGCCGCATCCTGGATGCCTGTGCTGCACCTGGCGGCAAGACCGGCCAGCTCTGCGAGAAATTCCCCGACGCGGAGCTGGTCGCCCTGGAGCTGGAAGGCAAGCGACTGACTCGCATCAAGGAGAACCTGGCCCGCCTCAGTGCCGAGGTCACCCTGCTGCAAGGCGATGCCAGCAACCCGTCAAGCTGGTGGGACGGCACCCCCTTCGACGCCATCCTGCTCGATGCCCCCTGCTCCGCCACCGGCATCCTGCGCCGCCAGCCGGATGTGAAATGGCATCGTAAAGCGTCCGACATCCACGCACTGGTTGATTTACAAGCGCGCATGCTGGATGCACTATGGCCGCTGCTCAAACCCGGCGGCATGCTGGTGTATGCCACCTGTTCGGTACTGCGGGATGAAAACGATCATCAGGTCAGCGCCTTCCTGCAACGCCAGCCACAGGCCCGGGATGTGACGCCACGGCCGGAAGAGGCCACAATGGTCAGCGCGGGATGGCAGCTGTTCCCGCAACACCATGGCCCAGACGGTTTCTATCTGGCGTGCCTGCGAAAGGACACTTGAGCGGGCAGCGTTTTCTCCTTTGTGAGAAAAGTCGTGTAAGAGCGCCGCTCGAGGCATCAATCCTCCCCTGGTCTTACAGGGAAGGGAATCGCGCTGTTCGGGGACTGGAGAGACAGCAAAGCGCATGAAGATCATTATTCTCGGTGCCGGCCAGGTGGGCGGCACCCTGGCCGAGAACCTGGCCAACGAGCGCAACGACATCACCGTCATCGATACCGATGCGGAACGGCTGCGCGAACTGGGCGATCGCCTGGATATCGGTACCGTGCGCGGCATGGGCTGCTATCCGGCGGTGCTCAAGAATGCCGGCGCCGAAGACGCAGACATGCTGATCGCGGTCACCAACTCCGACGAGGTGAACATGATCGCCTGTCAGGTGGCCTACTCCCTGTTCCGCACGCCCTCCAAAATCGCCCGTATCCGCACCGCCCACTACACCAGCCGGTCCGACAAGCTGTTCAACGAAAACGCCCTGCCCATTGATGTGATCATCAGCCCCGAGCAGGTGGTCACCGACTATATCAAGCGGCTTATCGAGCACCCCGGCGCCCTGCAGGTGGTGAACTTTGCCGGTGGCCGGGTACAGCTGGTGGCCGTGCGCGCTTACTACGGCGGGCCACTGGTGGGCAACGAGCTGCGCGAACTGCGCAAGCACATGCCCAATGTGGACACCCGGGTGGCCGCCATCTTCCGCCGCGGCCGGCCCATCATTCCCGAAGGCAACACGGTGATCGAAGCGGATGATGAAGTCTTCTTCATCGCCGCCAAGAACGATATCCGTGCGGTGATGAGTGAATTGCGCCGTCTGGAGCACAACTACAAACGCATTCTGATTGCCGGCGGCGGCAACATCGGTTACCGGCTCGCCAAGAGCATCCAGCACCGTTACAACGTGAAAGTTCTTGAGCGCAGCCCCGGCCGCGCGGAATGGCTCGGCGAAAAACTGCATCAGACTGTGGTGTTACAAGGGCTCGCCACAGACCGGGACGAACTGCTCAAAGCCAACATCGAAAATACCGACGTGTTCTGCGCCCTCACCAACGATGACGAAGCCAACATCATGGCTTCATTACTGGCCAAGCGGCTGGGCGCGCGAAAGGTGATGACGCTGATCTCCAACCCGGCCTACGTGGATCTGGTCCAGGGCCACGATATCGATATCGCCATCTCGCCCCAGCAATCCACCATCGGCAGCCTGCTCAGCCATGTACGGCGGGGTGATGTGGTCAACGTCTATTCCCTGCGCCGGGGTGCAGCGGAAGCCATCGAGGCGATTGCTCACGGGGACAGCAAATCCTCGAAAGTGGTGGGCCGCGCCGTTGAAGACATCGACCTGCCGGAAGGCACCACCATCGGTGCCATCGTGCGCGGCGAAAAGGTGCTGATTGCCCACGATGACGTGGTGATCGAACCGGATGATCACGTGATCCTGTTCCTGATCGACAAACGCCGCACCCGGGACGTGGAAAAACTGTTCCAGGTCGGGTTTACCTTCTTCTAACGGCCGAGGCCACGCCAGCGCATGCATTTTGCACTGATCTCGAAAATTCTCGGCCTGCTACTGGTGGTGTTCAGCTTCACCATGATGCCGCCGGTGGCCGTGTCCTACTGGTATCAGGAAGGCAGCGAAGGCCCCTTCCTGGTGTCATTCGTGATCACCCTGCTGTTGGGGCTGGCCCTGTGGCTCCCCTTCTTCAAGCACAAGGAAGAACTGCAGACCCGCGACGGCTTTCTGGTGGTGACCCTGTTCTGGTCGGTACTGGGTTTGATCGGGGCCCTGCCACTGTATATCAGTAATGACGTCCCCGTCGGCTTCACCGATGCCGTGTTCGAATCCATGTCAGGGCTGACCACCACCGGTGCCACCATCCTTTCCGGCATCGATTTCCTGCCTAAATCGATTCTTTTCTACCGCCAGCAACTGCAGTGGCTGGGTGGTATGGGCGTGGTAGTGCTGGCCGTTGCCATTCTTCCCATGCTCGGCGTGGGTGGCATGCAGCTTTACAAGGCAGAAATCCCCGGCCCCATGAAGGATGCCAAGCTCACCCCGCGCATCGCCGAAACGGCCAAGGCCCTGTGGTTGCTCTACCTGTTTATCACCGTCGCCTGTGCCGTGCTTTATTGGGCAGCGGGGATGACCATCTTTGATGCCATCTGCCACAGCTTCAGCACCGTGGCCACCGGCGGCTTTTCCACCCACGACGCCTCCATGGCCTACTGGGACAACCCCTGGATCGACTGGACCGCCACCCTGTTCATTCTGATCGGCGGCGTCAATTTTGCCCTGCACTTTGCCGTCTGGCGGGGGCGCTCATTGATCGCCTATATTCTTGATCCTGAATTCCGCTTTTTCATGACCCTGTTCCTGCTTTACACCGGGCTGATTACCGTCGGCTTGCTGGCCTTCGAGGTGGATGTGACTGCCGATGATGCACTGCGCCACTCCGCTTTCCAGGTAGCTTCCTTCAGCACCGGCACCGGGCTCACCAGCACCAACGCCGCCGCCTGGCCGGGCTTTATTCCTTACCTGCTGATCTTCACCAGCTTCATCGGCGGCTGCGCCGGTTCCACCGGCGGCGGCATGAAAGCAGTGCGAGCCGCCCTGGTATTCCATCACAGCGTGCGCGAGTTGCGTCGGCTGATTTATCCCAACGGCATCTTTGCCCTTCGCTTTGGCCGCCACTCGGTCCCGGATCGGGTATTACAGGCCGTGTGGGGCTTTGTCGGGGTCTACATCACCCTCTCGGTCATCTTCACCCTGCTGTTCACCATGACCGGCATGGACCTGACCACCGCCGTCAGTGCCGTGGCCGCCAGCCTCAATAACCTGGGTGTAGGTATCGGCCAGGTCGGCGGCGGTTTTGCCAACATTACCGACAGCGCCAAGTGGATGATGACGGTACTGATGGTGGCCGGGCGACTGGAAGTATTTACCCTGCTGGTGCTGTTTACGCCCATGTTCTGGCGACAATAAAAGGGCAGTTACTAGTTAACAGTTAATAGTTGCGCGTGGGGAGCCCTGCCAACGGAAAGGCCGTGCCCACGCCAACAAAACCGCACCGTTATGCAGTCCACATAGGTTATCCCTTATGGCTTTCATTCCGCTGGCATTCGTGGGGCTTTTTATCATTCTGGCAGTGTGGGCCGTTCGCTCACCCAAGTCTCGTACCGATAAAGAAGTTGGTTTAACCCCGCAGTTTGAAGAAATCTGTGGCGGAAGGATTGGAATGATGAACTACACTTGGCCATTAGTTCGTCATTCCATCTATGATGACTTCATTGTTATCAAGTGCCTAGGTGGCTGTTACACCATCCCAAGAAATAGCGTAAAGGTTGAGAGAGGCGACGGAGTTTTATCCAATGGCGTGCTTTATAAATCGCCAAAGTATCTCGGCCAAGAACTACGCATCTGGACTAGCTCTAAAAATGTGGTTTTAGAGGTTCTAGAGAGAAATGCATAACAAGCGGCGCCAGGCAACATCACGACTCCTGCCGTAACCACCCGCTGGCCCGCCCGAAGTGATGGGCGTAACGAATACGCAGCTTTAAGCGCGAAGAGCTGCCAAAGCCAGACGCTAGTCTCGCTTCTGACAGCAGCTCCGCAGACACAAAAAAGCCCCGGCGGTTGCCGGGGCTTTTTTGTTCTAGCTGTTAACTATTCATGATTCACTGTTAACTGCTTTTACGCGATATTGTTCACCCGCTTGGACTCGCGGAACAGCTGGTCCAGTTCGCCTTCGTAGTAGGCTTCCACCCGCGGGTTCATCACTTTCTTCCACAGCGGCGGGATCAGGGCCAGCACGTACATGGTGGCGTAACCGGCAGGAAGCTGCGGGCTTTCCTCGTAGTGACGCAGCACCTGATAACGACGCTTGGCATAGGCGTGGTGATCACTGTGACGCTGCAGCTGGAACAGGGCCAGGTTGGTCAGCAGGAAGTTGGAGTTCCAGCTGTGGGCCGGCGTTACCCGCTCGAAGCGACCTTTATCGTTCACACGACGGTGCAGACCGTAGTGTTCGATATAGTTGATGATTTCCAGTGCCAGTGCGGCGAAGAAGCTTTGGCCCAGGAAGAACACCACACCCTGCCAGCCCCACAGCAGCCCGAAGGTCGCCGCGAACAAAGCAGAAATGCTGTACCACCAGATCAGTTCGTTATGAACGCTGATGTTCTTCTTGCCCTTACGCTCCAGGTATTTCTTTTCCAGGCTCCAGGCATTCTTGAAGTTGCGCACAAACGCCTTGGGCAGGAAGTCATACAGGCTCTGATTGTAGCGGCTGGAAGACGCATCGTCCGGCGTAGATACATGGACATGGTGACCACGCACGTGCTCCACCTTGAAGCCGGCGTAGGTCACAGTGGACAGCAACAGCCCACCCATCCAGTTTTCCACCTTCGGGTCCTTGTGGATCAGCTCGTGACCCAGGTTGATGGCAATGATGCCGCCCACGGTACCGATGGACACGATCCAACCGATCTTGCCGAGCAGGCCGTAATCATTGGTCATGAAAACATGGCCGGCGTAAAACAGCACCGCGATCCACACAAAGCCCATGGCGATGGCAGACACCCGGTAAAAAATCTCTTCACTCATGCTGGGGACTTGCACATCTTCACTGGGGTTGGTCGGATCTTTCCCCACCAGATAATCCAGTACCGGGATAATCCCGAAAATAAAGGCATACATGAACCAAGCCCAATAATCCTGAGTGCCGCTATCCACACCCACATAGGCCGAGAAAGGCACAAGCGGCACCATGAATGCCCAGAAAGTCAGGTACCCGTATTTTTTCATTTTTAGCATTACGTCAGCGTTCATGCTCTCGAACATGGCTTATACCTCGCTAGTTCAAGCCAAAAGTAACAGTCTTCAATGTGAGGATCAGGTTATCCCTGATTTCTTGAATTGTCAAACAACTCATTTAGTGCCATAGTATCGACCTTGGAGGATAATTCCCGCCGAAGCCGAAAAGGACCTTTTCATGTCGTTGAAAGCCGTCAGCCTGAGTGAGCAGATTGCCCAGCACCTGGCCGAGCAAATCATCACAGGCACCCTGGCACCCGGAGCTCGTTTGCCGGAAAATGATCTGGCCAAGCAACTTGATGTGAGCACCAACTCACTTCGCGAGGCCTTTCGTGTCCTGGAAAAGCAGCACCTGATTGAGTTGCAGCCGCGCAAGGGCGCACGAGTGTGCGACGTCACAGATGAGCAGGTTCACGACCTTTACGACTTCCTTTTCATGCTCCTGTCGCGGCTGGCCGGCCAGGCTGCCAGCAACTGGATGCCCGGCCAGATAGAAGACCTGGTGGAGCTACTGCCCCAGCTGGACCAGCATTATCAGAACAACGACCTGCCCGCCGCCCACCAGCTGGCGTTCCGCTTTGTGGAAATCGCCACCGAACGATTCGCCAACAACCGCTACCTGGCCACCGACATCGTCGATCTGATCCCCCTGCTCAAGCGCTACACCTTTATCGCCCTGCAGGAAGACACCTCCGAGTTCGACGTTTCTCTGCAGCTGTTCAAGCGCTTGCTGATCAACGTGGTCGGCCGCAACACCGCCGATGCCGAAGCAGACATCCGCGAATACGGCGAAAACCAGTGCCAGATCGTCCTGCGCGCCATCGCCAAACGCCGCAACGCGGCTTAAAAGGCAATTAATAGTTCGCGAGCTGAGGCGAGCACCAAGAGCAAACGCATGAGGCCGCGCCTACCTCGTAGACGCGGCCTCATGCATTAGAAAAACAGAGGCGCCTGCTTCGCGCGTTATTAATTATTCATCATTAACTATTAATTGCTTCCCCACACAATCCCCACAAAGCCTCCTTGCTCCATTGCCATGCTGACCTCCATCACAAGGAGGCCACCATGAAACTGACGCTTTTCTTCTCGCTATTGCTACTGACCCTCACCGCCCAGGCGGACTGGCAGGACGAGGCCGCCACCGGCGCGCTGCTGCTGGCCGATGACCAGGGAGACATTACCGCCGCCACCCTGCTCGATACCGATGCTCACATCACCGTCAGCGGCCCGCTGGCGCGGGTCACCCTGACGCAACGATTTCACAATCCCAGCCAGCAGTTTCGTGAGGGCCGTTATCTGTTTCCTCTGCCGGAAAACGCCGCCGTGGACGGCATGGTGCTGACCGTCGGAGAAAGACGCATCGTCGGCCGCATCGACAGGAAAGCCGAGGCGGAAGAGGCTTATCGTCAGGCCCGCGCCAGCGGCAAGAAAGCCAGCCTGGTCAGCCAGCAGCGCCCCAACCTGTTCACCACCGCCGTGGCCAATATCGCTCCCGGCGAAACCGTGCAGGTGGAACTGCATTACCAGCAGACCCTGAACGTGGACGGACGCCGCTTTCAATTGCGCCTGCCGCTCACCCTGACCCCGCGCTTCACCCCAGCCACGGAAACGCCCCATCCCCTGGATTCGCTGCTGCGCAATACCGTGGCCAACCCCGGCGGCCCGGCCGAGGCCGGCACCGCTTCGATCCGCATTGATCTGGACGCTGGCAACCGCCTGGCAACCCTGGGTAGCCCCAGCCACGCCATCCACTCACAACGCCACGGAAGACACTACACCATCACCCCGAAAGGCGGCTCCGTGCCCATGGACCGGGATCTGCTGCTCAGCTGGGAACTGGAAGACAAGGGCGAACCACTGGTCACCAGCTTTCACGAAGAGATCGATGGCGAGCACTACGCCCTGCTGATGGTGGTCCCGCCGGAAACCGGGCAGGTGACAACGCTGCCACGGGAAACCTTATTTATTATCGACAGCTCCGGCTCCATGGGCGGCGCCCCCATGCGCCAGGCCAAGGCCAGCCTGCAGCTGGCCCTGCAACGCCTGAAACCCGGCGACCGCTTCAACATCACCGACTTCGACAGCCAGCACACCCTGCTGTTTGATCAAACTGCCACAGTCACCGACGCCAGCCGCCAACAGGCTCAACGCTTCGTGGACAGCCTGCATGCCGGTGGCGGCACCCACATGCTGCCCGCCCTCAGCGCCACCCTGGCCCAGCCAACCAGCGACGGCTACCTGCGCCAGGTGATCTTTATCACCGACGGCGCCGTGGGCAACGAGAACGGTATTTTCCGCGCCCTGCACGAACAGCTCGGTGAAGCGCGCCTGTTCACCGTGGGCATCGGCTCCGCCCCCAACAGCCACTTCATGACCCGTGCCGCCCAGTTCGGGCGCGGCAGCTTTACCTACATCAACGACCAGAACCAGGTCCAACAGGGCATGGATACGCTCTTCCGCCGCCTGGAATCACCGCTGATGCGCAACCTGCAGGTGCAGCTCCCGGACAACGTGGTCGCCGAACGCTGGCCGCAAAAGCTGCCAGATCTGTACGCCGGTGAGCCCCTGCTGGTGACCATGAAACTGTCCGCCCCCACCGACCGGGTTACCGTCAGCGGCTACAGCCACCAGCACTGGCAGCAGGCGGTCACCCTGCCCGTCAGCAGTAACCACCCGGGCACCGCCAGCCTGTGGGCCCGGCGTAAGATCGCCGACCTGATGGACCGCATCACTCTGGGTGCCCCGGAAACCGATATCGCCCCGCAGATCACCCAGGTGGCCCTGCGCCATCAACTGGTCAGCCGCTACACCAGCTTTATCGCCGTGGAAGAGACCGTCTCCCGCCCGGCCTATGAACCCCTGCTGCAAGACACCGTCCGCAACCAGGCACCTCATGGCACCGCCTGGCCCAGCACCGCAACACCGGCACCCCTGTTATGGCGGCTGGCCGGCGTGCTGCTGATCGTCACCCTGCTGCTCTGGCTGCGTCAGCGGAGGCTAAACCATGGGACGGCTTGAACGAGGCTCGCTGGTATTGAGTCTCGCCGCCCTGCTGGGGCTGGTAGGCTGGGCTAGCTGGCTGGATGGCAAGGCCTGGCTGGCCCAGCACCTGATCGCCCACGCCTGGCAAACCACCCTGGACCAGGGCGCCCCCCAGCGCCCCTGGCCCTGGGCAGACACCTGGCCAGTGGCACGCCTTACCACCCCCGCCGGCAAAACCCTTTACGTGCTTGAAAGTACCAGCGGCGAAGCCCTGGCCTTCGGCCCCGGCCGACTGACAGGGGGAATCGGCAGCGACCAGGCCCTCACACTGGCCGGCCACCGGGATACTCACTTTGCCTTTCTAGAAACCCTGAACAGCGGCGACCCACTCACCGTGGAATTTACCGACGGCTCACAGCAGCGCTTTCAGGTCAGCTCGCAGCAGGTCATCAACAGCCAGCAGCACCCCCTGCATATCCCCCGTGACAACCAGCAGCTAGTGCTGATCACCTGCTACCCCTTCGACGCCATCACCGCCGGCGGTCCCTTGCGCTACATCATCACCGCCAGGGCGTAACAGTGGGAGCCATCGTTCGATGGCGAATGAAGCTCGCGACGGTGAAAGCGAAGCGATTGTAACGTTTGAGGGGATGGGGATGATTGAATCCAGGAAGCAACACCAGATAGGAGAGCACCACCCCCGTTGGAGCTTTGCTCGCAAAGCGAAGGCGCTTATCCATTCCGCAGAGATTCGCTTTGCCAGCAAAGCCCCAACGGCACACTACCGTTCATCAAGTCAGTATCATCCAGACACTTGCGGATCAGACCAGCAGGCTCTCAGCCCTGATAGTCACTGCAAAACCCAAGCTTCTCGCTGGCGAGATACGCGCAGAACGCCTCAACGTCATCGTTGGCATAGGTATTGGAAATCAGCTCACTGGGAATCAACCCCTCATCCCAGCGGTTCGCTATGATCCTGTGGGCCTTGCCACCCTCGTCACCGGGGAAAATGTTCACCTCGGCGGTTGTCTGATGAATATAAAGATCCCGAAGCGCTCTGGAACAACGAAACTGGCCAGCCTCGGCATCAATGCTGCAGGTATAGCCCGCGTCGGAGAAAAATGTATCCGCAGTAGCGAACAGATGCTCTGTGCTTAGGCGATCATCTGGTAGCGAAGAAATAGTCTTGGGGGCATCGCCCGTCACATTTGTGCAGCCGACGAAAACAAAGACGATAAGGAGGAGAAAAACAGGCTTCATCATTTCGGGGCATACTCTCTTTTTCACCACGGACCTGGACAGAGAGGTTACCGCCGCGGTTCAATTTTGATTCTAGGCATTGAATTCATCTGAATACTGCCAGGTCTTTCTTGGGTTGTTGTATCGGGGCATTTTTCACCCCCTCTGGTTAAGGGAAGGTGTCCACTAAAGTGGTTACAGATCAGCCGAGTGAAACGAGGTCCAGCCCCGCAGGGTCGATGCTGCCTGGCCTTGTTATAAGATTTAGGTAAAGCATCAATGTCCGCCTTAATATTTTTTGCTGCTCTTGCTTGTTACCCAAAGATATATGAGCAGCCCAAGGCTTACCAACAAGCACACCGAAGAAATTTTGAACATAAGCTGTATGCCTGTATTGGGGCAGCCCCACATACAGGTAGACATTAGCCCGACTACCGAAATAGCAAGAATAAATATATTCGCTACAACTGCTAAAAAATATCTCATGGGTAAACGAGCTTATAACGCCCGGCGCAGCGGGAAAATTGGAGCGAGGAACGAGCGGAAATTTGATCCGCCTGCCGCCGCTTGTTATGAAAGGCCATAGACCAGCCCAACCGCTATAAAAACACCGCTAACAACCCCGATAGCTCTATGAGCCCACATGAGCTTTGCGCTGCGCTTTACAAGGAATGCCAAGTAAGAGCCCAGCCAAGCAATAAGCCCAAATATGCCCAGGTTCACTAAAATTGCAGCAAGCCCATCAACCTCATATGCATTCCCAAACTTGTCTCCATACACAGCCCTACTAGAGAGCAGGTTATCGAACGTAAGGAATACCAGAAGGCCCACCACGAAGAGAACAGGGATCATTCCGGCCATATATATGAAGTTGGGTCGTTTACTCATATTCATAACAGCGTATTAAGACGAACGATTCGACTTAATTCAATTCGACATAATTGTTTTTGGCTTATCACATTGGCCACGAATAATTTGATATTGGTTAGTGACTTACCACCAAGTTGAGAATTTATCCCAACTGAAAAATCGCGAACGTTCGACATAATGCTAGTACGAGCGTGCTTTTTGGCAAAGTGCCTCCCCTTTAGAAATCCACTTTATATCAGCCAGTTAGCATTTTCTGTAAGCCATATCCTACAAATCCCGGGCTGGTTCTGGTGAAGACGGGGAAGTGGGCATGTTTGTGATGGGCGGGGTGTTCGCCATGCAAGCATAGCTCCAACGGGATATGGAAGTTATCGCAGTGCGCAGGTCGGGAGGGCATAAAAAAACGCGGCCGGGGCCGCGTTTTTTTGATGCTGAAATCCTGAGGATTTATCGCCCGATAATTTCCCGGGAGATGATTTCCTTCATGATTTCGCTAGTGCCGCCATAGATACGCTGGATGCGGGCATCCACGTAGTCGCGGGAGATGGGGTATTCCTGCATGTAGCCGTAACCACCAAACAGCTGCAGACATTTGTCGGCGACCACACCTTGCAGCTCGGTGGTGGTGAGCTTGGCGATGGAGGCGTTGGTGGCGGTGAGTTCGCTGCGGTCGTACTGGTCGATGCACTGTTCGCCGTAGGCGCGGTTAACCACCACCTGGGCGTGCAGATCCGCCAGCACGAAGCGGGTGTTCTGCAGGCTGGAGATCGGCTTGCCGAAGGCCTGGCGCTCTTTGGTGTATTCGATGGTGCGCTCGATCATGCCTTCGCAGGCAGCGATGGCGCCCAGGGCCAGGATCAGGCGTTCGCGGGGCAGTTCGTTCATCAGGTTGGCGAAGCCTTTGCCTTCACCACCGAGAATCTGGTCGGCGCCCACTTTCACGTCTTCGAAGAACAGCTCGGAGGTGTCAGCGGCGTGATGGCCCATTTTTTCCAGGTTACGACCACGAGCGAAGCCCGGCAGGGAGCAATCCACGGTGAACAGGGTCATGCCCTTGGAACCGGCG
Organism: Alcanivorax jadensis T9; assembly: GCF_000756655.1. Classification (GTDB taxonomy): domain Bacteria; phylum Pseudomonadota; class Gammaproteobacteria; order Pseudomonadales; family Alcanivoracaceae; genus Alcanivorax; species Alcanivorax jadensis. The sequence continues at coordinate 40,777 of NZ_ARXU01000014.1, read as the reverse complement.
TTGGGGTCGGTCTTGGTGGCGAGCACGATGACGTCGCAGTGCTGGCCATTGGTGATAAAGGTTTTCTGGCCGCTGATCTTGTAGCCGTCGCCATCCTTGTCGGCACGGGTTTTCATGCCCTGCAGGTCGGAACCGGCGCCAGGCTCGGTCATGCCGATGGCGCCCACGGCTTCACCGGTAACCATTTTCGGCAGCCAGGTCTGTTTCTGCTCTTCCGTGCCCAGGTGCAGGATGTAGGGGGCAACGATATCGGAGTGCACGGAGATGTTGGAGGCCAGGGCACCGTAACCGGCGCGGGAGGCCTCTTCCACGATCACCGCAGACAGGCGGAAATTGGCGCCGAAGCCGCCGTACTCTTCCGGTACGTCCACGCACAGCAGGCCATTCTCGCCCATCTTGTTCCACAGCTCACGGGGGAACATCTCGGCTTTTTCCCACTGGTCGTAGTGTGGAGCCACTTCGTTTTCGAGGAATTTTTTGACGTTGTCGCGGAACAGTTCGATTTCGTTTTGATCAAGCATTTCAGACAGTCCTGTTGGTCAACGGCACCGCCCCGAGGTCGGGGCCGGCAAATCTATGGCCAACATTCTAGCGGCACGGTGTGAAGGCAACATCATCCGCGAGTGACTGTCCGGTCCGCTGTATACCGTTTTCCCGGGCGCTAACGCCGCTTCCGCCCCTGCAACGGACTTTCCCGCCGCAGGAGCGATGGGTTACATCAGATCGGCTCGATGCTGATATCGGCCTTGAGGGAATTGGCCACAAAACAATTGCGGTGGGCACTGGCGTGGAGCTTGTCCAAGGCAGCGGCTTCCGGTTCCTGTCCATCATCGAACACCACCCGCGGACGCAGGACGATGCGGGTGATGGCCAGGTGCCCGTCGCTACCCTTCTCCACCGTGCCGGTTGGTTGATCGATATAGCTGAGCACCTTGTGGCCCTGTTTGGCGGCAATCGACAGGAAGGTAAGCATGTGACAACTTGCCGTGGCGGCGATTACTGCCTCATCCGGGTTCACCCTGTTACCGCTGCCGAAGTATTCCGGTGAGGCCGAGGCCTGCACCACTTCGCCACCGGCGAAAGTCCACTCGTGTCCCCGGTTGAAGTGTTCGTAATCGAACGACGCGCCCGGCTTCAGATGCCAGGCGACCGTTGCACCGTATTCACTCATGATTCGCTCCCTCTGTTGCATCAAGGTTTCTGTTCTCCTGTTTCAACCATGATACTGCCGGGTCGCCAATGCAAGATTGTCGTGGATCAAACCTCCGGCTTCGGCGATAACAGGCAGCGCTCCACCTGATCCAGCACGCGGTTGCTGTACAGCAAGGCGCAGTGCCCCAGGTAAGGAACGTTGATGTTGGCTTCAGCACCATCCAGCACCGCGGTGGATACCGGCAGCACGTAGTTATCCAGGTTGGAGTAGATGGAGAAGAAACGGGCGCCGCCCGGGCAGCTACCGCCTTCTGCCAGCTCCTGCACAAAGGGACTCTGGTAGCGCATCTGCGCCGCAGAGCCCTGGGCCGGGAACAGGCCGGCGATGCGCGAGCCATAATGAGGGCTGCCGAGGGTGATCACCCGGTCGATCTTGCCGGCCAGACCCAGGTTTTTCAGGGCGTAGCGGGTCAGCGGCCCGCCCATGGAGTGGCAGACGATATGGGCTTTTTGCGCACCGGTGGAGGCGAGGATGCGCTCCACATGGTCGTTGACCTGCTGGGCCAGTTTGCGGGCGTTGATGTGCGGCGGGGTGTAGCTCACCGAATACACATTGCCCCAGCCACGCCATTTCAGCCGCCACTGCATGAACAGGAAGTTGGCGCTGTTACCGCCGTAGCCGTGCACCAGAATCACTGGGGTTTCCCCGTGGTGGCGGCTGCGCACCGGTGAGGCATCGTGGATCAGACGCAGCGGGTAGCTGAACACCAGCACGGTAAGGCTGGCGGCTTCCTTGATGATGCCCACCACGGTGGGCAACAAACGCAGCGGCTGCTCACCGGGCAGCTGCGCCTGCTCGGGAAAGCTGCGACGGTCGTAGAACCAGCACATGTAGAACAACAGGGTGATGGACACTGTCGTGAGTATCGCCAGTGCCAGAAGAAAAATGATCAGACCCATCCCGTAATTACTCCGTTGTTGTTTTTACCGACGCTAGGCCAGTGCCGGGGACCATGAAGCGCCGCTGGTATGACTGTCGGACAAGGTGTGAAGAGAATTCACAATTGGTCGCCCCCTTACCTGTTGGAGCTTTGCTCGCAAAGCGAAGTCCAAGGGTAATCTCAAACCTTAGCTTTGCGAGCAAAGCTCCAACGGCGGCTTTCTTCGGCTAGGCAAGCAGCCCCTGCTCTTGCAGCCAGGTTGTACAGTGCGCCACCGCTTCAGCCAGTTTGTCGTTCTGACCAAAGTAATAGTGGTTGGCCCCGGCCACCTCACGCAGGGTGGCTTGTCCTGATTGGAACCCGTCTAAGAGCCGGCGGGTATGGCTGGGGGTGCAGGCATTGTCTGCGGTGTTGCCAATCACAAAAGCAGGTATCCGGATTCGTCCGGCGCAGGCCGGGCCGTTGGCGCGGGAATCATCATAGCTCCACTGGCTCAGCCAGCCGCGCAGGGTGTTGAAACGGGCCAAGGCTACCGGGCCGTTGTTAACCGTTTGCGGGTCACCCAGATAACAGGTGCCGGGAGGACGCTGATTGGGGTCCTGCTGCGGGTCCAGCCAGCGCACATCGCACATGGTGCGGTGAACAATAAAACCATATTCCTCGTTGGGCAGACCCTTGGCGCGAAAGTCCGCCAACTTGCCTTTCACCCAGTCGGTGATGCGCCGGTTGCGGTCGATCTGCGCCTGGCGAAAACGGGCCACGAAGTCATCGCTATAAGGCGGCTGGTTGGGGCAGTTGGGATGGTAGATATCCAGTTGCCGGTCCCGCTGGTCCGGGTTGTTCTCATCCAGCACGGACGGGTCCAGCCATTCGGTCATGGTGATGGCCCGGGACACATGGGCAGCCAGCAGCATGATGCCATCGGCGGGGATCAGTTTCTGTGCGGTCAGATCATAGGGGTCGCCGGCCGGGGTCTCGGTGATCTGCGGGTCTTCCGCTTCCGCCTGGTAGAGCAGACTCAGGGAGCCGCCGCCGGACCAGCCCGCCAGCACCACTTTCTCAAAGCCGAGGCGCTCTTTGGCATCGCGCACGCAGGCGCCCAAATCCGCCACCACCTTTTCCATCAGCAGGGCACTGTCCGCTCCCCGGTAGCGGCTGTTGCAATAGATCACCGACAGCCCGGCCTTTGCCAGTGCCGATACCATGGGCAGGTAGGCGCCGCCGCCCACCGGGTGCATGAAGATCACCACGGTCTTGCCCGGGCCTGCGCTGGGTGTGAGCAGATGGGCCTCCAGGGCCACCAGACCCATTGGGCCAGCATAGGTATCCTTGAAACTGGATGGCTCGGTGAAGGTCACCAGATAGGGGGTACGGTCATAATGCTTGCTCATTGCGGCGCGTCCTTCTTGCTGGAGCCCTTCAGTTTTGAAAAGTCTGTCTTGCTCATGTCGATGCCGCGCAGGTCCAGGGCGGCGGCGCCAAAGGTCTGTTCTTTCAGGGCGCGGGTCTTTTCGGTCCATCCCTGGAGCACGCTGTGAGCGTTGGCGGCGTCTTCGGCCACCACGGCCTCGTAGCTGGCGTCCTTGATGGTGATTTCCAGCGGGATGCCGTTGGGGTCGAAGAAATAGATGGAATGGATGAACTCGTGGTCGATGGGCCCAAAGCAGGGGCGACCGGCCTGGTTGATGCGGCGACGCCAGTCCTTCAGTTCTTCCCGGGTATCCACTTCGAAGGCCAGGTGCAGGTCGAAGGCGCTGCGCGGGCGGAACAATTTTTCATCGGCGCCATCCGGGGCGTCGAAGAAGGCGATGAAGTTGTCGTCACCCATCTTGAAGAACAGGTGCATGTAGTCGATCTTGCGACCGGTGCCCGGCTCTTCATCGAAGACCATGGCCAGGGTCAGCGGCAGGCGCAGCACATCCTCGTAAAACCAGCGGGTCTGCTCCGCATCGCGGCAACGGTAGGCGCTGTGGTGCACATGCTTGAGCATGGCGCAATCCGGCAGGCTGCTCATGATTGGCTCCCGATTGTTGTTGTATTCGGGTGCCATTGTTGCCACAGGCTTGCCGGGAACTGAAAACCGAAACCACCAAGAACCTGTCAGTTCTGGCCACTCGCGCCGGGCCGACGACGGTGGCAAACTGTCCGCCCCTTTATTGGCAGCACGGCAACGCAAATGGCAGACCAGGCAATCATCAACGAAGTAGGCCTCCGCGACGGCCTGCAGAATCAACCGGTCACCGTGGACACGGACACCAAGGCCCGGCTGGCCCGGCTGCTGGTGGATGCCGGTATGCGCTATCTGGAACCGGTGAGCTTTGTCAGCCCCAAGGCGATTCCGCAGATGGCTGACGCCGCCGCGCTGACCCCTCTGCTGCCACAGGGTGACCATCTGCATTACACCGCCCTGATCCCCAACCTGAAGGGCTATCAGCTTGCCAAAGAAGCAGGCTACCCGACGGTGGCGCTGGTGCTGTCCACCACGGATTCCTTCAACGAACGCAACCTGCGCATGAGCCTGGAGCAGGCGGCACAGAGCTGCGAGACCATTATTGCGGCGGCTAGGGAAGACGGTATTGCCACCCGCACCTATATCTCCGGCGCCTTCGCCTGCCCCTACGACGGCCCGGTGCCGGTGAGCCTGCCTCAGCAGCTGGCCGAGCGCATGTTCGCCGCCGGCAGTAACGAGGTGGCCATTGCCGACACCATCGGCGCCGGCAACCCGCAGCAGATGAAAGCCATCATGACGCCGCTGATTCGCGACTTCGGCGCAGAACGGTTCTATGTGCACCTGCACGACACCCGTGGGCTGGCCGCCGCCATGGCCTGGGAAGCCGCGGATCTGGGGGTAAGAAAATTCGATGCCTCGGTGGGCGGCCTGGGTGGCTGCCCCTTCGCGCCGGGTGCCACCGGCAATATGGCCACGGAAGACCTGGTCTACCTGCTGGAAAGCTGTGGTCTGGATACCGGCATCAATATTGAAGGCCTGCGTGAGGCGGTGGCACTGGCCGCCGAAGCCACCCAGCGCCCGCTGGGCGGACGCATTCTCGACTGGATGGCCTCCCAGGAAAAACAGGGCAAGACGCCCTGCCTGTGGTAATCGACCCCTTGCGCACCAAACCCCGTTGTAAAAAACGCCGGGCAGTAAAACTGCCCGGCGTTTTTTAGTCGTTACTTTCCTGCTATCAGGGGGTATACGGATAGCGGAACTCACCTGACAACGAAATCGAATTATCATTGTCCGGCAGGACAGGCCCCATATTCCTCGCTACCAGCGTGGCAATATAAGTCCCTTCTACCAGACCATCGCTGACACTGGTGACATTGATGGTGCAAGACGCCCCTTCAGACAGGTTTTGAATGCCTGACTGGGTATAAGTGGCACCGTATGGAATATCCGCCGGGGTAGAGATCGTCATGGTCGGTTTCAGACCGCCGACTTCCGTGTTGCAGGTAAAGCTTCCGACCTGCATGGGAATGTTGGACCACACCATCCGCATCTGATTGTTCGGGAATCCCTGATCATCAAACTGGCGGAAGAAGTAGCCATTGCTGCCATTGGACGACACCTCCGATGCCAGCAGGAACCGCTCTCCGGCCACAAAATGGGTGCTACCATCGTCGATGGTCATGCTCACCCCCTCGGCTTCACTGCCCAGCACACCATCATCACCATTGTTGCCAGCATGGAAAGTCTGGGTGGTGAAGTTGCGGAACTTGCCGTGCACCACCAGGGTCCGCTCGGCAGCTGGCAGTTCAATATCGCCGGTAGCCAACCCGGAACCAAATGCCGCACCACCACCGTTACTGGGGCCCAACAGGGTAGCCGTATAAGAACCCAGATACTTTCGCCCGGCGTTCTGCTCGATGGTTACGGTGCAGTTACCGCCGTTGGCACTCTGGAATTTGAACAGCGGATCGCTAATAGTTATCCAGCCCATCTTCAGGGTCACTTCTGTGTCGCCATCATCGCAACTGTACTCACCTGCGCTGGGGCTGATGCTGCTGCCAGCCTGAATTCTAAGCTTTAGCGCGTGATCGGGATGCGAACCATCCAGCAACGGACGGCCACCCAGAAAATGTCCGGAACGCATCTCACGGGTGCCATTATCAATAGTGATATCCCAAAAGACCTCGTCTGTCAGGGCCGGTGCTTCGCCTTCCGTGCCGGTATGAATAAAGATACGGAACTGGCCACCGCTCAGGGTGACCTGGTCGTCATCCTTGTTGTTGACCAGCGTGGCACTGATGATGTGCCCTTCCGTGGCACCGTTGCTGAAGTGATAATCCACATCCAGTTCGCATTCGGTCGCAGTCCAGGTTTTCTGAACGGGCGGTGCAGAAGCATAATCAACCGTCAGCAACGATACTCCCGTGCTGGTACCACACAACTGGGTGCCTAGCATCCCATGTGCCACGTTCACCTGGGCCCATATCAGATCATCACCATTAAACGGCTTGGTATCGATGGTGTTGAAATCACTGTCATAGTTATGCGCCCGGATCTGACGCTTGGCCGTGGTCGCCATGAACGATTCAATAAAAGGTTGTTCCATCGCCCACACCTTACCGTCATGCACAATGGCAACCCCATTGCGCATGTCGAGCAACTCAGCGCCAGGCTCCGGCTCCGGATCAGTGCTCTCTTCCTGAATTAAGGCGCGAGTGGTTGCACCGGCACCGTCGTCATGAATGATTTCCATGACTTCCAGATCGGTATTGAGATATAGACGAACCCGCTCATCGCTATCTGACTGACCATAGTTCACAGCCACCCGACGATCCGCGTCAACGGTCTTGCGATCGTAAATTTCAACAATATCGTCAACGGTAAAGCTAATGCCGGTATCGAAATCAATATCGCCCTGCGGAGAAATTGTGACGGTACCACGCTCATGATCGCGCGTGGCGGTGCCACAGCTTGCGCAGTAACCGGGGTCTCCCTCGCCGCTGCCAATGACCGTATAGGTACCGGCATAATCGGTCAGCACATCCAGGTTCGCTGGCAATTCAGGGTCAACCGGTTCTTCATCTTCCGGCGCGTCAGGGAACTGGTTCAGGTTGCCGTCCTTGACCAGATTCAGCAGGGCGCTGTAATCGGCGATGGACGGGTCATCATCAATGGCTTCCTGGATCGCATCCAACACCTGATCCCAGGCATCACCAATCACCAGGGCTGTGCTGAACGGATCTCCCCCAGGCAAGGTAAAGCCAGCATTGGTCATGGCGGCGAGCAGCTCGGTTTTCTTGCTGGCAATGGTGCTGGCATCTGGCCAGTTGGCCGGTGTGGCAATCCAGCTACCGTCCGCCAGGCCGGTGGTGAGCGCCAGCACCATGTCGGTGATCGGGGTAATGTTGATCGTCCCCGGCTGGCTGGCATAGCTGCGCAAGGTAACCGGGGGGGTGCCTCCGGTCACCGTGAGCACACAGGGGAGTGAAGCATTCCCTACATTGCCACTCCAGGTGCCATCGGCATTGGTAGTCACGGTGGAGGTGAACCCGCTGCCATCGGCACATTCTGCGGTTACGGTACCGGTCTGGATGGCAGCGCCTACTGCCGCAGTACCGGCAAGACTGGATGACGATGGTGCGGCGGGACCACCACCGTTTGCTGCGCTGCCGTTACCGCTGCTTCCTCCCCCGCCACAACCTGCTATCGTCAGGATGACGCCCAACAGTCCAGCACCAAAAATCAACTTCCCTTTGATTGGCTGCATACCCGATCCCCACACTGCCTGTTTGAAATAGATACCTCAGCATAGGATTGAACGGGCAACAGCAGCACCCCCCAAACATGGGGGTACCATAAATAAGCACATCACTATTTAATCAGGAGGCATGTTCAGAAAGGGGCAGGCTCGCTACCGACCGGAATAACGACAAGGTGACTGACGAAACGCACCTGTCGGCGCTGTCGTATTCTGGTTTTCCGCGGCTGGGAGGGTATCGGCACGACTATTTTTTGCTGGCCTCGTGTCCGGCTTGCTCACCGGCAAACGTCTGCCGCTGGCTGCACAACGCTGGAAATCGCCCCACTGAACAGGCCGTCAGGACGGATTAACCAATCCCATGTGAATGGCTTTGAGTGTCGCCTCGGCCCGGGTATTCACCTGCAGCTTGGCATACACATCCTTCATGTATCCTGCTGCGGTGTAATGGGAAATACCCAGTTTTTCTGCCGCATGCTTCACGCTTAACCCTTTGGCAATCAGTGTCAGCATGTCCTGCTCCCGACGCGTCAGGGCCACATCCTTCTCACCGGCAAGCGGATGGAAGTGCTCGAGCAAACGTCGGGCAATGGAGGCGGACAGCGGTGGCCGCCCTTGCAGGATACCGGAGAGGTGGCCAGCAAACGCCTCTTCGGTGTCGTCCTTGAGCAGGTAGCCATCAGCACCGGCTCGCAATGAGCCGAACAGATGCTCGGCATCATCAAAGATGGTGGTAATGATGCATTGCGCGGCGGGGTTGGCTTTCTTGAATGGACGCACCAGGGACATGCCACTGCCATCTGGCAATCCAAGGTCGATCAGTGCCAGATCATATCGGTGCTGCTCCATGCAGCGGGAAGCATCGGCAAGATTGCTGGCGCGGTGCACCTGATCTGGATCAAGCATGATCACTACCTGCTGGTGCAACCAGTCAGCCACATCAGGGAGGTCTTCCACGATCAACACCTGTTTGACTGACAGCATGCTTACACTCCATGTGATAAGACTGGGCGTCCTACTAGAACCAGATTATAATTTCAGGCAGGCAATATAGCTCAATCAGGAAAAGTGGATGACACTGATTAGTCATTCATTGAAGACAGTTATAATAAGTACCAGCCCATGGGAGCAACCCCCAAAACAAGGGGGCGAGGGCGCCACATCAGACAAGGGATTTTCATGTTTTCACTCAAGACCCGGATTGCGATGGGCTTTCTGCTGGTGGTCGCTTACGGGCTGATGACCATCATTGTCGCACTGTCCCTGCCTGTCAGTGAAATTCACTTTCGGACCGATAAAGATACCATTGTTGCCACCCTTGAGGATGGCCGAGAAATTTCGGTGACACAGTTCAGTAACGACCGGCAGCGCATTCCCGCCGACCCGATATTGCTGCTGGAAGAACCGGATGTGCTGCCCGGTTATGCGGCAATGAATGATTTCTTCCGTGCCCACCAGTTCCTGGAAAGTGCCCTGACATCAGGAAGCTTGTCGCTGCAGGATGAAAACGGCAATGCAGTGGCGATTTCATCATCGTCACGTTCTCTGGTGTCGTTGCCCGGACTGTTCTGGCTACAGTTGATCTGCGGTCTGTCCGGCATGGTGATCTGTTTGCTGGTGTGGGTGCCTGCACGCAGCGACATTGCCATTAACTCCTTTGCCCTCACCGGGCTCAGCTACGTACTGTTCTCCTCTGCCGCCGCCATCTACAGCACCCGTGAACTGTTCATGCCCGGACAGCTTTTTGCACTGCTCTCTGGTATCAACCATTTCGGTGCCTTGCTGTTCTCCGCTTCACTGGGCGCTTTTCTGTGGAACTACCCGCGCCAGGCACCCTCGATCTGGTTTAGCGGCATGTTCTATCTGTTATTTGCCGTTGCCATTGTGGTCGATCAGGCTCAACTGGTGACCACCCCCGCCGCCGGCTTCCATTCATGGGTGATGGGAATTTTCCTGCTCGGCCTGGGAGGGGCATTCTGGCAGGCCTGGAAAACACGCGGGCATCGGCAGGATCGCATCGCCCTGCGCTGGACAGTGCTGTCCATTGTTCTGGGTACCGTTTTCTTTGCAGGCGGCATGATTGTTCCTGCCATGCTGACCATGCCAACCCCGGCGTCCCAGGGACTGCTGTTTACCACCTTCCTGCTGATGTACCTGGGCATGGCCATGGGCGTTGTGCGCCATCGTCTTTTCAACCTGGAACCCTGGTGGTTTTCTCTCTGGTCCTGGCTACTGGGCGGCCTGGTCATCATGCTCACCGACCTGCTGCTCGCCACCCTGCTCACCCTCTCCGGTCCTGCCACGCTTGCCCTCTCCGTGGCACTGATTGGCTGGCTGTATTTCCCGGTTCGGCAGTACCTTTGGGGCAAACTAATCCGCAATCAGCGGCAGGGTCTGGACAGTTGGCTGTCCCAGGCGTTGCCTGCCATGTTGCAGGAGCAACAGAACGCCCCGGAACAGTCCGGCATTGCAGCCGCTCTGCAAGCGGTATTCTCACCCTTGTCCCTAAAGCGCGCAGAGGGGCCTGTGGCAAACGTTAGCATTGAGGACAACGGCAACCGTTTGCTGGTGCCTGATTCCAAAGAACCCCACCATTTCGAATTACTTCACCCCCACGACGGGCAACGGGTTTTCAGTCGGCACGACGTGGAAACCAGCAAACTGGTATTGGCTCTACACACGCTGGTCAATCAGACACGTACAGCTCGCGAAGAGGGTGCCAGCGAGGAACGCAATCGCATTCGCAGGGACATGCATGATGATCTCGGCGCCAAACTCCTGCACCTGCTGCATAAGTCTCCTGCTGATAGCAAGCCGCTGGTTCGCGAAGCCATCGCTGATCTGCGTGATCTGCTCAAGGCCATGGAAGGGCACGCCCTGTCACTGGATGCCGCAGCCTCGCAATGGCGCGAAGAAACCTCCCGGCGCTGCAGGGATCACGACGTTACCCTGCAGTGGAACGAAAACATCATCCCCGCCACGCTACACGCGATGCAATTCAGCGAAACCACCCGCATTATTCGTGAAGCGGTGAGCAATGCTCTCAAGCATTCCGAGACGCCCCTCCTGTCTGTCACCCTGCATGGCGATACTGACAAACTGAATATCATCATCGCCAACAGTGGACTCGACCCGTCAGCCACGCCCGGGCCACAACGAGGACTGAATATCATGCAGTTCCGCGCGAGCAAGATCGGTGGCGGCTTCGAATTTGGTATTGCGGATCAACACTGGCAGGTTTTGCTATCCGTTCCTGTTAACAGATAAATAAAAAATGGCGGGGAAGTGCCCGCCATTTTTTCTCTCGCTAACATGCCGTTTCAGTGCGGGACGTTCTTCGCATTTTTTTCTGACGATAAACGAAAAAACGGGCCGAAATACGGCCCGTTCTCTGCCCTGATTAGCGGGATGACGCTGCCTTGCTAGCCGCCATCTCAAGCAATCCACTTGCCAGCTCCTTGCTCTCTGCATCATAGGACGCAGGAATCAGGTTAACCTGATAACGGGTAATATCCCTGGCCGTGGAACTGGAGGTACCGCTCATGGCACTCAAAAAACCCAGGCTTTTAGTGAATCCGGAAGTCAGCTTGTCACTTGTGGTCGTGACATCCTCAATGCTGCTGTAGAAGGTGTTGGCCGTAGCCAAGGCGTTGGTGGTGCTGAAAACCGGCATGTGATTGGGCTTGATCATGCACTCTTCCTTGCCGAAACGGCTCCAGCATTTTTGCTTCGAGAGCGGCTGGAAGCGCACATCACCGCTCGCGGCCAACTGAATGGTGGCATCTACCTTTGCGGAATCCTTGCTGGCAAAACCGCCAAAGCTGCTGTGCCCGTCTGATTCCAGCTGTGCAAAGTCAATCAGGATATTAACGTTGACGCCGGTCAGACTCAGATCCTTCATGAGGCGACCTTCGTGCTGCTGCGCGGAACTGCCTCCGGCTGCCTTAAAAGCCTGACCCAAACCGCTGGCGGTGCCGATGTAACGCGGATCAGAGATGCTCTCTCCTTCTCGCCCCAATACCAGATACCGGGTACCGGCATTGCCTTTGTATTCAAAGGGGCTTTCACGGCCTTCTGCATGCATTGCCTGGTAGTGAGGATTTGCCTTGATGGTGGCGTGTGGCACTACCTGAAAACCCGCGTTTGACAGTTGCTTCTCGGCGTTATCACAGGCTTCGTTGGCAATGCGCTGCATTTCCGCTTCATCCACACCTTTGGCAGCATAGGTAACTGAAACCGTCACATCGGAGCGCCGGGTCGTGCCTGTAGCGCGGGTGGCATCAGACCGGAAACCACCGCTGGTAGAAGCCGATGCAGAACTGTTCACCCCGAACATGACATTGCAGGACAAAACACCGACCTTGTCGACACCCGACATGTACTTTTCGTTTTCTGCTGCAATGAAGCTGTCTGCCTGGCTGGCCGCACTGCCATTGGCATCGTAGCTGGGCGCCTTACTGACAGTGGTCGCACAACCGGATACCAATGTGGCCAACGCCACCGCCGAAATCGTCTTGTTCCCTGACATCATTTTCATGTGTTTACCCCATGGATGTAATTGGATTTTTTAGTCGCCCAACGCTTCCCACTGGCGATTTAATCCGCGCCGCAGTTGCCGGTTTTTGGAACGGGTCATACACGGCGTATCCGCATTTCAGCCAGAAGAAAATGAACGGCCTTCATCCAAGGGGAGAGGAAAGGGAAAGGAGCCGCCAGATAGCTTAATAGGCATCCCTGCCGGCCAAGTCTGAGACCAACAGCTCCATTGCCATGACCACTTCCCTGGAGGAGAAGTCTGTCACATGCTACTTGGCTATTTGTGGAACGTGACCCCCCTGAACAGGGGGGCAATTCGGCGAAGGGGAGATCATTCCCGTCGTTGCGACGGATATGAACGGGACCATCCATCACTGGGGGCGCTACGATTTCAGTTCGTCAACCCTGCGCGCTCAACCCGTACCGCCCGCACCCCATCACCTCCGGTTTCCCGGGCCGCGTAAAGAGCCTGGTCGGCAGTACGCAACAGGTCATCGGTATCCGGCAGACTCGCTCCCTCTTCCGGCATCAGGGCTGCTACGCCAATACTGAGAGTGACCGGCCGGGGCAGCTCGCTCAAACTGGCCACCGCTTGCCGGCAGCCCTCAGCCAGCTGCAACGCCTGGTTAATGCCGTGCTCGGGCAACAGGGCCATGAAGACATCGGCGCTGTAGCGGCCCACCGTGCCCTTGCCTCCTACTACGTCGCGCAGGCAGACCGCCAGGGTGGACAACAGGGCATCCCCCTCGCTGTGACCACAGGCCTCGTTGATCCCCCTGAACCCGTCCACTTCCATGAACAGGCAGGCCAGGGGTTCGCCACTGCGGGTGCAGCTACCGTGAGCCTGTCGCAGCAATTCCATCATCACCGCACGATTGCTGAGGCCGGTCAGGCCATCGGTGCGCGCCAGCTCGGCCAGCTCCACGTTCAGCTGTTCCAGCTCATCACGGTTTGCCTGCAGGGCCGCTTCGGCCTCACGCTGAGCAGAGACATCCTTGATCTGAGACAGGAAACAGCGTGGAGAGCCATCGGCATTACGCACGATGGACACCGCCAGCAGTGCCCACACCAGCTCACCGTTTCGGTGAAAATACCGCTTCTGCATCCAGTACTGGTTCTTGTCCCCGCACAGCAGGGATTGCACGTGGGCGAGATCCTTGTCCAGGTCTTCCGGGTGGGTAATGCTCTGGAAGTCCATGCCCAGCAGTTCAACGCTGGAGTAACCCAGCAGGTCACAGACGGCATCGTTGACCCGCAACCATCGGCCATTCGGAGCCACAATGGCCATGGGAATGGCTGCATGCTGGAAGGCCGCCTCGAACAGGGCTTCACTGGCTTCCCGGGCAGGATAGTTCTGGCCCTGTTGGCAACGCAGCTGATCCTGTGCCAGGGCATGGCTGAGGCTCTCGGCCATCAGCTCGACAAATTCCAGCTCCTCCATGGTAAAGGGCTCAGGGCGAATTTGGGTATCACTGAAATTGAGTGTGCCGACAATCTCGTCGCCATCGCGCAACGGCGCGGCGATGTAGGATTCCAGCTGCATTCCCAGATAAACCGGGTGGCTGCGCATTTTCTCCAGCGCACCCACGTGATGCAGGGCAACCGTACCGCGTTTGCTGACCACCGATTCGCAGTAGGTCTCACCCAGTGCGAACACCTCTCCCCTGCGGATCGCAGCCCCGCCACCTTCCACTGCCGACACGGTATAACGGCTATCACGAATCTCACTGACAATGCCGATGGAAAGCCCCAGCAGCTCGCAGCCCCGTTTAATGTAAGCCTGAAAAAGGGCGGGCAGGTCGGTCCGATCCTGTAACGATAATTGATGCAGCGCGCGCATGCTGGTCACGCTGAAATCCCGCAGATCATCCACTGTGCGGTCCTGAGAAGTCCGTTGATAGAAAGATCACTCTACTGGCTGTCGGGCAGCCGGAAAATGAAAACCTGGACGTAACGGCATATTGACCATCGCCTGATCCTGCCATTCAGCCATTAACAGCAGGGCCCGGCAGCCATCAATGCAGCTGAAACAGGATCTGCAGCAGTTGAATGCCCAACAGTACAAACAACGGGCTGAGATCAAACCCACCCATGGGCGGCAGCAACTTGCGCACCGGGGCCATGATCGGCTCGGTGACTTGCACAATGATGCGTACCACCGGGCTGTAGGGGTCCGGGGCCACCCAACTGAGAAGCACGCGGATCAGCACTGTCCAGAACACATAATTGAGAATCAGGCTGGCCAGTTCGCGCAGGGCATGAAGCACCAGGGCGGCACCGATACCGCTGGGGAAGCCTCCCACCTGGATGCTCAGCAGGATCACCGTCTTGAGGATGATCAACGCCACCACCAGTACCAGCGCGGCAATATCCAGCCCACCGTAGCCGGGAATAATCCGACGCAGGGGCTTGAGCAGCGGGTTGGTGGCCTTGAGCACGAACTGGGAGATGGGATTATAGAAATCCGCCCGGGCCAGCTGCAGCACAAAGCGGGTCAGTACGATGAAGATGTAGGCGCTGAAAACAAAGTCCAGCAGGAAAAACAGGGCGCCCTGGGGGTTCATGGATTACTCCGTGGTTCGCAACAGGCTAAGAGTTTGGGGCAAGGGGCGGAAATTTCAAAGGGGCAGTTGCTTGTAGGAGCGTCGCTGGCGGCGCGATAACCTGGATCATGCTGCCCCGGGCTGTTTCGAAGCACTGTAGGAGCTCCTCTTGAGGGGCGAACCGAACGTAGCTAGGCCGCATAGCTTAGCGGGCTCGCAATGGAACCCGCCAAGCGCTGATATTCCTGATCGCCCTGCGGGCGATTTCCACGATGACGCGTGGTTCGCCCCTCAAGAGGAGCTCCTACAAAAACGCTTTACCCCGCCAGCTCTTCCGAACGCTCCCGGGCCGCCGCCACGGCGGCCTGGACCTGTTCGCGGAAGCCCGCTTCCTCGAACACGTTCAGCGCGGCAGCGGTGGTGCCGCCGGGGCTGGTGACCTGCTGGCGCAGCACATCCGGGCCCGCTTCACTGGCGATGGCCAGTTGCGCCGCGCCCCAGGCCGTCTGCAGCACCATCTGGCGGGCAGTGGCCGGGTCCAGCCCTTGCGCCTTGGCGGCTTCGATCAGGGATTCCATCAACAGGAAGAAGTAGGCCGGGCCGGAGCCGGAGACGGCGGTGACCGCATCCAGTTCCTTTTCCTCGGCAAACCAGAAGGTCAGCCCCACGGAGCCGAGGATCTCCTTGGCCATGGCTTTCTGCTCATCGCTCACGCCCTCAGCGGCATACAGACCGGTGGCACCGGCCTGAACCAGCGACGGCGTGTTGGGCATGCAACGCACAATCGGCGTCTCGCCCAGCCAGCTTCGCAGGTTGGCCACGGTGACACCGGCGGCGATGGAGATCACCAGCGGCTGGCGATCGGCAATCAGGTCACGCAGATCTTCACACACGGCCTGCATCATTTGTGGTTTCACCGCTAACACCAGCACATCCACCCGGCCGGCCACGTCACGGTTCTCGGTGCTCACGTGCACACGGTGCAGCTGGGACACCTCTTCCAGACGATCCCGGGAGGGGTCGCTCATCCAGATGCGGGCGGGGCGAATTCCTTTCGCCACCATGCCGCCGGCCAGGCTGGTGGCCATGTTGCCGGCGCCGATAAATCCGATGCTTTGCTGTGCCATAACTGCGCAATCCTTGTCTTGTGTTGTAACGCGTACGATGCCCCGAGGCGCTGACGACGCGGCTCTGTTGTCGTCAGGCGGTGCGCGGACCAAACAGGGCGGTGCCCACACGAACCATGGTGGCGCCTTCTTCGATGGCCACGCCGTAATCCGCGCTCATGCCCATGGAGAGCGTATCGAGGGACGGCATTGTATTGCGCAATTGTGACAGTGTCATGGCGAGCTGTCGGAAAGCACCCCGGCTGTTGTCCCCGCTGTCCGCCCGGGGAATGGCCATCAGGCCACGCAGACGCAGGTTGGGCAGAGTGGCGATCTCGGCGGCCAGGGCGGGCACCGCCTCCAGCGCAATACCGCTCTTGCTGTCTTCGTCGTCCACGTTCACCTGAATACAGACATTCAGCGGGGGCAGCTCTGCCGGTCGCTGCTCACTGAGGCGACGAGCCACTTTCAGCCGGTCCACCGAGTGCACCCAGTCAAAGTGAGCAGCGATATCGCGGGTCTTGTTGGACTGGATAGGCCCGATGAAGTGCCACACCAGGTCGCGGCCTTGCAGTGCCGCTATCTTTTCCAGGGCTTCCTGCAGGTAGTTTTCGCCGAAATGCCGCTGCCCCTGGTCAGCCAGGCGGGCCAACTCGTCCGCTGTACGGGTCTTACTGACCGCCAGAAGCTGCACACTGCCGGAATCACGGCCGGATTGCTCACAAATTGCACTAATTTGCGCATTGATCTCTATCAGTGGGCTTTTGGAGTCTGTCATTATTGAACGGCTCAAGAGGTCGGGTTACTTTAGGCATGCGACGAATTTCTGAGAAAGCCAATTTCCGGCGCTCGCCATAATAACAAAAGGGGGCTTCGGGCTCCCTTTCAATACCAGACAACGCAAGTAGAAACCCATGGATATTACCGAGCTGCTCGCTTTCAGCGCCAAAAACGGCGCTTCCGACCTTCACCTGTCCGCCGGTCTGCCACCGATGATTCGTGTGGACGGCGACGTGCGCCGCATCAATCTGCCGGCCATGGAGCACAAGGAAGTCCACGCGCTGATCTACGACATCATGAACGACAAGCAGCGCAAGGATTTCGAGGAATTCTTCGAAACCGACTTTTCCTTCGAGGTGCCCGGCGTGGCCCGCTTCCGGGTCAACGCTTTCAACCACAACCGGGGTGCCGGCGCCGTATTCCGGACCATTCCCTCGAAAGTGCTGACCATGGAAGACCTGGGCATGGGCAAGGTATTCCAGAAAATCTCCGACATGCCCCGGGGCATTGTGCTGGTTACCGGGCCCACCGGTTCCGGTAAGTCCACCACCCTGGCGGCCATGGTCGACTACATCAACGATTCACGCTACGAGCACATACTCACCATTGAGGATCCCATCGAATTCGTGCACGAATCGAAAAAATGCCTGGTCACCCCGCGGGAAGTCCACCGCGATACCCTCGGCTTTTCCGAAGCCCTGCGATCCGCACTGCGGGAAGACCCGGATATCATTCTGGTGGGCGAGCTGCGGGATCTGGAAACCATCCGCCTGGCGCTGACCGCGGCGGAAACCGGTCACCTGGTATTCGGCACCCTGCACACCACCTCCGCTGCCAAGACCATTGACCGGGTGGTGGATGTATTCCCCGCCGAAGAAAAATCCATGATCCGCTCCATGCTGTCGGAATCCCTGCAGGCGGTGGTATCCCAGACCCTGCTGAAGAAAAACGGCGGCGGCCGGGTGGCCGCCCACGAAATCATGATGGGCACACCGGCGATCCGTAACCTGATCCGCGAAGACAAGGTGGCGCAGATGTACTCGGCCATCCAGACCGGCGGTGCGCTGGGCATGCAGACCCTGGATCAGTGCCTGCAGGGTCTGGTCAATAAAGGCCTCGTGGCCCGCGATGTGGCCCGCGAAAAAGCCAAGAGCCCGGACTCAATCTAACGAGGAGAAGAACAGATGGAATTCGAAGAGCTCCTCAAACTGATGGTACAGAAAGGCGGCTCCGACCTGTTCATTACTGCCGGTGTGCCGCCC
Organism: Alcanivorax jadensis T9; assembly: GCF_000756655.1. Classification (GTDB taxonomy): domain Bacteria; phylum Pseudomonadota; class Gammaproteobacteria; order Pseudomonadales; family Alcanivoracaceae; genus Alcanivorax; species Alcanivorax jadensis. The sequence goes on along the minus strand of NZ_ARXU01000014.1, from coordinate 22,749 downwards.
AGCATGAAGGTGAACGGCAAGATCCTGCCTGTGACCAAGAGCGCGCTGACCCCGGACATGACCCGGGACATCGTGTTCGGCGTAATGACCGAACAGCAGCGCAAGGAATTCGTGGCACACCACGAGTGCAACTTCGCCATCTCCGCCCGGGGCATCGGCCGGTTCCGGGTATCCGCTTTCTACCAGCGCAACCTGGTGGCCATGGTGCTGCGTCGTATCGAAACCAAGATCCCCAATGTGGACGACCTGCGTCTGCCGCCAGTGATCAAGGAACTGGCCATGACCAAGCGCGGCCTGGTGATCTTCGTGGGCGCCACCGGTACCGGTAAGTCCACCTCGCTGGCCTCCATGATCGGCTATCGCAACAAGAACTCGAAGGGCCACATCATCACCATTGAGGACCCCATCGAATTCATCCATCAGCATCAGGGTTGTATCGTTACCCAGCGTGAAGTGGGCATTGATACCGAGTCCTTTGATGTGGCACTGAAGAACACCCTGCGTCAGGCGCCGGACGTGATCCTGATCGGCGAGATCCGTACCCCGGAAACCATGGACAAGGCCATTGCCTTCGCGGAAACCGGTCACCTGTGCCTGGCCACCCTGCACGCCAACAACGCCAACCAGGCGCTGGACCGGATCATCCACTTCTTCCCGGCAGATCGTCACGGCCAGCTGTGGATGGACCTGTCCCTGAACCTGAAAGGCGTCGTCGCTCAGCAGCTGATCCCCACCCCGGACGGCAAGGGCCGCCGCGCCGCCATCGAGGTGCTGCTGGGCACGCCGCTGGTACAGGACCACATCCGCAAGGGCGAAGTGCACATGCTCAAGCAGCTGATGAGCAAGTCCCGGGAACAGGGCATGCAGACTTTCGACCAGGCCCTCTACGACCTCTACTCCGTTGGTGAAATCACCTACGAAGACGCCATGCTGCACGCGGACTCACCCAATGACCTGCGTCTGATGATCAAGCTGGGTAACGAGACGGATTCCTCCAGCCTGGACATCGCCACGCGGGGATTGAGTATCGAGGACACTGAGTAAAGGCAGTTAATAATTAACAGTGAATAGTTAATAGTTGCGCGGGTGAGCTCGTCAGGGACTGACGGGCCTTGCCCGCGATAACAGGGACGATTTTTACTTTACCAATGGAGGGGGAAACCCATGCAACAACAAAAAGAAACACACCTGACACCCATCGGCTATCTGCTGTGGTTTTTTGGCGGTATCTTCGGTTACCACCGTTTCTACTATGGTCGCCAGCTCACCGGCCTGCTGTGGATGCTTACCGCCGGGATCTTCTTCATCGGCTGGATCGTGGATGCCTTCCTGATTCCTGGCATGAACCGGGACGCCAATAACCAGTTCAAGTCCGGCGAGACCGATTACAGCGTGGCCTGGGTGCTGATGCTGTTTCTGGGTATCTTCGGCGCCCACCGCTTCTACATGGGCAAGATCGGCACCGGGGTACTTTACCTGCTGACGCTGGGCCTGCTGGGTTTTGGGGTAATCTATGATCTGTTCACCCTGAACGGCCAGGTCTCCGAGCGCAACGGCGAAACCGCCCAGGGCGAGCCGGTTCCTGCCTGAAGAGCGGCAAGTTTCAAGTATCAAGTTGCAACGCGGACAATATTATTGCGAACTTGAACTGACGAGGCCGCGCCCAAAGGTTGGGCGCGGCCTCTTTGCTTTTACCTTAGAAAAACCCTTTATCGCGTTGCAACTTGTCACTTGAAACTTGCAACTCAATAATGCGGCGGCGGTGCATCTTCAATGCGTGACGCAGCCATTTCCTCGGACAAATCCAATACCCGGTCCACCAGTTTGCGGCACACCTTTTCCAGCTCGTCGATCTTGCCCTGCTGGTCACTGACCACCTTGTTCAGATGCTGGACCAGGTCTTCCTGGTAGGCCAGCTTGGTTTCGATATCGACCAGCCGTTCTGCGTCGCTCATGAAGTACCCTCTTACTGTAGGAGCCATGCTTGCATGGCGAACCGCCGAAGGCGATCACCGCAAGCAGGTTCGCCATGCAAGCATAGCTCCTACAATGTGTGTCATTAACATTGGCCCCATTGTACTTGCCCGCACGCAATAATGCCGCTAAGGTTTGCCCGTCTTGGGGGAGTAGTCGCTCGGTTTTCACCCCTTGGCGGTCATCAACATAGTTGCGCCGCATGCGCATGGTGGCCGCGTCCGCGTCCTTCCGGATTGACGAGACCTGAGACATCGCTGGTATTCCGCTGGGGCGGGATTGACCGGTGGTGTCTCTGTGTCGCAATCCCGCCCCTCTGGAAACGTTCATGGAAGCCCTGTTCAGCTCTTTTCTGCTGGTTGCCCTTGGCGAAATCGGCGACAAGACCCAACTACTGTCCCTGGCCCTGATCCTCAAATTCCGTAAACCCTGGCCGATTCTGGCTGGCGTGGTGGTGGCTACCCTGCTCAACCATGGCGCCTCGGTGTGGTTTGGTGACTGGTTGGCCGGCGCCATTCCCGGAGACTGGCTGCGCTGGATTCTCGGTATCAGCTTTATCGGCCTGGGCCTGTGGATGCTGATCCCCGACGGCGATGAGAAAGTGGATGAGAACCCCCGCTTCGGCCCCTTCCTGACCGCCCTGGTGCTGTTCTTCATTGCCGAAATCGGCGACAAGACCCAGTTCGCCACCATTGCCCTGGCGGTTCAATTCAAGGATCAGTTCTGGCCGGTGCTGGGTGGCTCCACCCTGGGCATGATCGCCGCCAACCTGCCGGTCATCTGGTTGGCACATCAGTTTGGCGGCCAACGCTTTGAAATCTGGGCCCATCGCATCAGTGCCGTGCTATTTGTAGGCTTCGGGGTGTGGGCCTTGGTGTAAAACAGGCCCCACGCGACACGCATAAAGCCTGATACAATCTGGCCTCTTTTTGCGTGCATGCGTGTTGCGTGCTGCCTGTTTGCGAGTCCTGCCCATGGCCCTCACCGCCACCATCTACAAAGCCGAACTGACTGTGTCCGACATGGACCGGGACTACTACGCCACCCACAACCTGACCGTGGCATTGCACCCGTCGGAAACCCCATCACGGATGATGCTGCGACTGCTGGCCTTTGCGTTGAATGCCCACGAAGCTCTGGCCTTTACCCGCGGCCTGTCCAGCACCGACGAGCCGGATCTGTGGCAACGCAATCCGGACGACACTCTGGAACACTGGATTGAACTGGGCATGCCAGATGAAAAACGCCTGCGCAAGGCGTGCGGCCTGGCCCGACACGTGACGCTTTATACCTATGGCGCCCGGGCACCACAGGTATGGTGGGAGAGCATGAAGAACAAGGTGACCCGCTTCAGCAACCTGCACATCGTTCATGTGGATCCGGACAGCGAAGCAACCCTGGAGCCACTCATGCAGCGCACCATGCAGCTGCAATGCATGATTCAGGATGGACAAATCTGGTTCGGCAGCACCGAGCAATCCATGGAGATGGGCCTGACAACCTGGTTTGGTGCCAGCCCCCATCACTAAATCTTCACGCAGTGCACAAGCGCCCCATGTTAGTAATGTCGCCGCTATTTCTTTTACAACGGAGACTCCATGTCAGACCTGATTCTGCACCACTACGCCCTGTCCCCCTTTTCCGAAAAGGTGCGGGCCATGCTCGGCTATGCCGGTCTGGACTGGCAGTCCGTCACCGTGCGGGAAATGCCGCCACGGCCGATGCTGGCGCCACTGGCAGGCGGCTACCGGAAAATTCCGGTGGCACAGAGCGGCGCCGATGTGTTCTGCGACACTCGTATTATCGGCGCGGAGATTGCCGCACTGGCCGGCAAGCCGGAGCTGGTAGCCAGCAACGCCGGTGTCGACGTACAGGATTTTGTCGCCAGGGTGGACCTGGACATCTTCCTCGCCTGCATCATCTCTGCAGGCAACATGACTCTGCTGCGCAAGGTGCTCAAGGAGTCGTCGCTGCTGGATCTGGGTCGCCTGTTGTGGGACCGCATCGCCATGGGCAGCAAGGCCAAGGTAAAAACCAACAGCCCAAAACAGATGAAACGCATGGTGGAAGCCCATCTGACCGATCTGGAGGGGAAACTGGAATCACACCCTTTCCTGTTTGGCGACACGCCAAACGCCGGCGATTTTTCCGCCTACCACAGCCTGTGGTTCCAGCGTGACCTGGCGGAACAACCGCGCTTCAAACGCTACCCGAAAGTGAATGCCTGGCTGGATCGTCTGCAGGCCTATGGCCAAGGCAACAGCACCCAGATCAGCGCCGACCAGGCCCTGGAGCAGGCCCGGGCTGCCACCCCTCGCCCACTGCCCGATTCCACCCAGGACCAGGCACTGATCGGCAAGACCGTGAGCGTGGTCCCCAACGACTACGGTCGCATTCCGGTGGAAGGCACCCTGGTGGCCAGCACCGATGAACGCTGGATCGTGGCGCGGGACGAGGACGCCGTAGGTCGGGTGCATGTGCATTTGCCGCGCCAGGGGTTTGTGATCCGCGCGGTCTGACAGAGCACTGATCAAGCGTTGGGGCCTTGCTTGCAAAGCGAAGGGCTTTTTCCTGTGCAGCGCTAACGGCTGATCTTTGGCTTTGCGAGTAAAGCTCCAACGGGAGCTTTGCTCACAAGGCGAACGTCCCGGGCCCGGCATCCCCTTACAGGCTGCGCTGATTAACCCGTTTCATCAGTTCTTCGGCGCTTTCCTTACGCTCGGAATAACGATCGGTGAGATAGTCACTGCGGTCGCGGGTCAGGTAGGTGAACTTCACCAGCTCTTCCAGCACATCCACGATACGGTCGTAGAAGCCGGAGGCTTTCATACGATCGTTTTCATCGAATTCCAGAAACGCTTTCGGCACCGACGACTGGTTGGGGATGGTGAGCATGCGCATCCAGCGGCCCAGCACCCGTAGCTGATTCACCGCATTGAACGATTGCGAGCCACCACACACCTGCATCACCGCTAGGGTCTTTCCCTGGGTGGGGCGCACTGCGCCCAGCGACAATGGAATCCAGTCGATCTGCGCCTTCATGATGCCGGTCATGGCGCCATGCCGTTCCGGCGAACACCACACCATCCCCTCACTCCAGGTCACCAGATCGCGCAGCTCCTGCACCTTGGGATGGCTGGCATCCTCGCTGTCCGGCAGCGGCAGGCCATCGGCATGAAACACTTTCGGCTCCGCGCCCATGGCTTCCAGCAGGCGAGCCGCTTCCTCCACCACCAGACGGCTGAAGGAACGCTGACGCAGCGATCCATACAACAACAGGATGCGCGGTTTATGGGTAGACGGCTGATCCCGGAACACGCTGTCGGTAGCGGGGACCTGGAAGCAATCGTTATCGAGGTTGGGTAGATCTTTCATCGAAGCTCTCATTTTTTGTAGGAGCCCATGCTTGCATGGCGAAGGGTTCTGTTTCCTGAAAGCAGGTATGAATCTGACAGACTTTCGCCATGCAAGCATGGGCTCCTACAGGATTACGCAGGATTTTCTTCGAACCAGTGCGAGGTACGATTCACAATCGCTACCAGCGTCAGCATCACCGGCACTTCCACCAGAACGCCCACTACGGTGGCCAGCGCCGCACCGGAGTGCAGGCCGAATAGGCTGATGGCCACGGCCACCGCCAGCTCGAAGAAGTTGCTGGTGCCAATCAGGCAGGCGGGGCCGGCCACGTTGTGTTTCAGCCGCAGGCGACGGGCCGCCCAGTAAGCAATCACGAAGATGCCGTAGGTCTGGATCAGCAGCGGGATAGCGATCAGCACGATGGCCATGGGTTTGGCGAGGATGGTTTCCGCCTGGAAGCCGAACAGCAGCACCACCGTGGCCAGCAGCCCCATCACACTGATCGGCTTGAGGGCAGCAACGAAGCGTTCCACTTTCGCCTCGCCCCCTTTAGCCACCAGCATCTGGCGGGTGAGGAAACCGGCAATCAGCGGCAGCACCACATAGAGCACCACGGACAACAACAGCGTATCCCAGGGAACGGTGATGTCACTGACACCCAGCAACAGGGCCGCGATGGGGGCAAAGGCGAATACCATGATGATGTCGTTCACCGACACCTGTACCAGGGTGTAGTTGGCATCGCCCTTGGTCAGGTGACTCCACACGAACACCATGGCGGTACAGGGCGCCACGCCCAGCAGGATCATGCCGGCGATGTACTCGGTGGCGGTCTGTGGGTCCACCCAGCCGGCGAACAATACCTTGAAAAACAGCCAGCCAAGCGCCGCCATGGTGAACGGCTTGATCAACCAGTTGATTGCCAGAGTGAGCAGCAACCCCCGTGGGTTCTGTCCTACTTTCTTGATCGCGGTGAAATCAATCTGGATCATCATCGGGTAGACCATCACCCAGATAAACACCGCCACCGCCAGATTCACGTGGGCGTACTCAAACGCTGCCACCGCCTGAAAAAGAGGCGGTACTGCCAAGCCCAGGGCGACCCCGGCAATAATCGCCAGGCCCACCCAGACGCTCAGGTAACGTTCGAAAAACGGCATCAGTGATCCTCCATGTCCCGATGGATCTGCTCACCGCAGGCCACCAGGCCTTTGCCGTTGAGGTCATCCAGCGAAACGTCGAACAGTGCCTGCAGACGACTTTCCAGTTGCTGGTAGGTAGCCTCAAAGGCCGCAGCAATCTCCTCTTCCGTGCCTTCCACATGAGCCGGGTCCGGCAGGCCCCAATGCAGTTTGGGCACATCCCCCAGCCACACTGGGCAGGCTTCCCCGGCGGCGCTGTCGCAGACGGTAATAATCAGATCGATATCTTCACCGGCCAGATCATCCATGGATTTGGAACCGGGGTTGTCCGGGGTAATGCCATGGCGGGCCAGCACTGCCAGCGCTCCCGGGTTCACCTGGCCGGTAGGATGGCTACCGGCACTGAGGCCCCGGAAACGGCCTTTGCCCAGGGCATTGATCAATGCTTCGCCAATAATGGAACGACAGGAGTTGCCGGTGCACAGCACCAGAATCGTCATGGGTTGCAGTTGCATGTCAGTTCTCGCAGCAGGCAGGGACAGGAAGGTTCAGAGACAGGGCCTCGCAAGCCGGTGATACCAGACTCGCCAACGTCTGTTGGGCCCAGGCAGGCAGTTCCGGGTTAATGCGGTAATGCATCCAGGTACCCTGCCGTCGCGCCACCACCAGCTCACACTGGCGCAGCTGAGCCAGGTGGCGAGATACCGTGGACTGCGGCGCACTGACCGCATCCACCAGGTCGCACACACAGACCTCGCCCTGACCGTGCAACAGGCAGACCAGACTCAGGCGAAGGTCATCGCCGAGGCATTTGCAGAGCTGGGTGGGAGTGAGCATGGGTCGCCCTGTATTCGTATATTCGGAAATACGGATATTAAAGAGGCACGTTGCAAGATACAAGTTTCAACGCGGGAAGGTTTTGTGACGATGCTGGAAAGGCAAAGGCCGTGCCTGAAGGTAAGGCGCGGCCTTTGAAAGGGCCGTAGGAGCGTCGCTTGAGACGCGAACCTCGAGCAGCGAGGAAATCGCCCGCAGGACGATCAGGACTGTAGAGCTCCACAGGGCTATCCATATCCATATAAAGGTTATGGCTAGATTGAAGCTCATTCCTCGCGAAGGCTCGGTTCGCGTCTCAAGCGACGCTCCTACAGCGGCTTCGTAGCAGGTTTTGCTCGTAGCTTGTAGCTGCCTTTATTTCTTCAGCTTGGCTTCGATCTCGTCCACGGTGATGTGGCGTACGTCCTTGCCTTCCACCAGGTAGATGACCTGCTCGCCGATGTTGCGGGCGTGGTCACCGATGCGCTCCAGGGCGCGCAGGGACCAGATGATGTTTAGGATCCGGGTAATGGAGCGCGGATCTTCCATCATGAAGGTCACCAGCGAGCGCATGGCGCTGCGGTATTCCATGTCCACTTCGTTGTCTTCGGCGGCGACTGCCAGGGCTTTCTTGGCATCGAAACGGGCGAACGCGTCCAGGGTATCGCGCAGCATGTTGCGCACGTGGTTGCCGATGTGCCGCACTTCCACGTAACCACGGGGGGACTCGCCTTCTTCCGCAAGCTGCTGGCCCATGCGGGCAATCTTGGCCGATTCGTCGCCGATCCGTTCCAGGTCAGAGACGGCCTTGGTCACGGCAATGATCAGACGCAGGTCGGAGGCCGCAGGCTGGCGCAAGGCCAATACCCGGGTGCATTCCTCGTCGATCAGCATTTCCAGCTTGTCGACCTTGTCTTCCGTCTCCAGCACCTTCTGGGCCAGGTCGGAATCTGCATGCAGCAGCGCCTGCAAGGCATCCACCACCTGCTTTTCCACCAGGCCACCCATCTCCATCAGATTGTTGCGGATGGATTCCAGCGCCTCATTGAACTGGGTTGAGCTGTGCTCACCAAAATGCATGCGATCCATGATCTGTTTTCCTCCGAGCGGCGCTTAGCCGAAGCGCCCGGTGATATAGGCTTCCGTCAGATCGTGTTCCGGTTTGGTGAACACGGTCTCGGTGTCATTCATTTCCACCAGACGACCCAGGTGGAAGTAGGCGGTGCGGTGTGACACCCGCGCGGCCTGCTGCATGGAGTGGGTAACGATGGCGATGGTGTAGGACTCGCTCAGTTCGCTGATCAGCTCTTCGATCTTGGCAGTGGCGATGGGGTCCAGCGCGGAGCAGGGCTCATCCATCAGCACCACTTCCGGGCTCACCGCGATGGTGCGGGCAATACACAGACGCTGCTGCTGGCCACCGGACAGGCCGGTGCCGGACGCATGCAGGCGGTCTTTCACCTCATCCCACAGGCCGGCTTTGCGCAGGCTGTTTTCCACGATCTCATCCAGGTCGTATTTCTTGTTGGCCAGGCCATGGATGCGCGGCCCATAGGCCACGTTATCGTAGATGGATTTGGGGAACGGGTTGGGTTTCTGGAACACCATGCCCACCCGGGCACGCAGCTCCACCACATCCAGTTTCGGGTCGTAAAGATCCTGCCCTTCCAGATGCAGATCGCCCTTCACCCGACAGATATCAATGGTGTCGTTCATGCGGTTCAGGCAGCGCAGGAAGGTGGACTTGCCGCAACCGGACGGACCAATCAGCGAGACCACTTCGTTCTTGCCGATATCCAGGCTGACGCCATGGATAGCCTGATTATCGGCGTAGAACACCTCCACATCACGCAGGCGCATTTTCGGGTTGTCCACAAAGGGCTGACCCACGGTCTGATCGGGATAGGGAGTGTCTTGTGTCATTGCGTCACGCTCGTTTATGGCCTTGTCTTTGGCCGCATCATTGTTGCCCAGAGACGGTTTGTCCAGTTGCTGTGCGGTTTCCATCACTCAAATCCTCGTTACCGGTCCGTTACCAGCGCCGCTCAAGACGCTTGCGCAGTACCACCGCCAGGGTGTTCATGGTGATCAGGAAGGCCAGCAGCACCATGATCGCGGCGGACGCCAACGCTTCGAAAGATTGCTCCGGGCTGTCTGCCCACAGGTAGATCTGTACCGGCAGTACCGTGGCAGCATCCAGCGGGCCGGCGGGCAGATCGACGATAAAGGCCACCATGCCGATCATCAGCAGCGGTGCGGTTTCACCCAGGGCCTGGGCCATACCGATGATGGCACCGGTGAGCATGCCCGGCAGCGCCAGCGGCAGCACATGGTGCAATACCACCTGCATCTTCGACGCCCCCAGCCCCATGGCCGCCTGGCGAATGCTGGGCGGCACCGCCTTGATGGCGGCGCGGCTGGAAATGATGATGGTCGGCAGCGTCATCAACGTCAGTACGATACCGCCCACCAGTGGCACCGAGCGGGGCAGGCCGAACAGGCCGATGATCACCGCCAGACCCAGCAGGCCGAAGATGATCGACGGTACCGCCGCCAGGTTGTTGATGTTCACTTCAATGAAATCGGTGAACTTGTTCTTCGGGGCAAATTCTTCCAGGTAGATCGCCGCGGCCACACCCACCGGAAAACTCAACACCAGGGTCACAATCATGGTGAACAGCGACCCGAGAATGGCGCCGAGAATACCGGCCTGTTCCGGCTCACGGGAATCGCCGTAGCTGAACAGGGACTGGTTGAATACCATGCGGGTTTCCCCGGAGGCTTCCAGCTCGGCGACCCACTGCTGCTGCTTGGTATTCAGGCGGCTGTCTTCGCGTTGCTTTTCACTGGCCTTGAGGAACAGGTCCACGTCGTCATCGGCCAGCAACCACAGGGTGCGAGTCTCGCCCAGCAGGGAAGGATCTTCGCGCAACATATCGCGCAGGGCATAACCGGCGCCGGTGCTCACCAGCTGGTTCAACGCCCGGGTATCCTGGCGGCCTTCCACGGTGGGGAAGCGCTCTGCCAGGGCGTCGCGGATCACCCCCTGATAATTACCGTAGTTCAGTTCATCCTCGTCGCGGGGGTCGCTGACATCCAGCACCTCGGCGTCAAAGGTGATCGGCAGCTGGACTTCATACTCGAAGAACGCGCTGTGACCCTTGCCAATAATGTCGGTGAACAGCAGCACCAGGGCCATCAAGCCAATGCCGATGGAGCCGATGCCAAATGCCTTGAAGCGCTTCTCGGCCCGGTAGCGCCGGGCCAGCGTCTTGCGAACTTTTTCCGTGGTTTCGCTCATGGTCTCTCTCCGGCTCCTAGTCGTACTGCTCGCGGTATTTCTTCACGATATGCAGCGCGAAGATATTCATGACCAGGGTGGTGATGAACAACATCAGGCCCAGGGCGAAGGCCGCCAGGGTCTTGGCGCTGTCGAATTCCTGGTCGCCGGTCAGCAAAGTCACAATCTGTACGGTGATGGTGGTCACCGCTTCCAGCGGATTGGCGGTCAGATTGGCCGCCAGGCCAGCGGCCATCACCACGATCATGGTTTCGCCAATGGCCCGGGAGGCGGCCAGCAGGATGCCGCCCATGATGCCCGGCAGGGCCGCCGGGAAAATCACCTTCTTGATGGTCTCGCTCTTGGTGGCGCCCAGCCCGAGAGAACCATCACGCATGGCCTGGGGCACGGCAGTAATCACATCGTCCGCCAGGGAAGACACGAAGGGGATAATCATGATGCCCATCACCAGGCCGGCAGCCAGAGCCGATTCCGACGCCACATCCAGGCCGATGGATTCGCCCATGCCACGAATGAAAGGCGCCACCGTCAGGGCGGCAAAGAAGCCGTACACCACAGTGGGCACCCCGGCCAGTACTTCCAGTGCCGGCTTGGCCACGGTACGAACCCGGTTGCTGGCGTATTCCGCCAGGTAGATGGCGGACATCAGTCCCACCGGCACCGCCACCAGCAAGGCAATGGCGGAAATCAGCATGGTGCCCATGAACAATGGCACGGCACCGAAGGCACCGCCGGACGCTACCTGATCGGCGCGCAGGGCAGTCTGTGGGCTCCACTGCAACCCGAACAGGAAATCGGTGACCGGCACCTTGCCGAAGAAGCGGATGGATTCGAACAGGACCGACAGCACAATGCCCACGGTGGTCAGGATCGCCACCGTGGCACACAGCATGAAGAGGGTCTGCAGTACCCGCTCCACCTGCTGGCGAGCGCGCAACTGCGGTGACACTTTCAGCCAGGCCCAGGCGCCGCCGAACATGCACAGCACGATAATCACCACGGTCAGGGCCATGGCGCTGGTCTGGCGCAGGGCCTGCAGGTTCTCTGCCGCGGCAGCAATGGGCGCTTCGACGAAATTAGCAGGCAGCGCACCGCTGGCCACGTTCTGGATCTTGCTGAGCGTCAGGTTATAGCTGGACGCATCCGTCGGCTGCAGCTCCGCCGGCAAGCCGGCAAGCACCTGCTGGCGGATAATGCTGTCATCAAACGCCAGCCACAGGCCCAGCACCACCAGAGCAGGAATGGCACACCACATGGCCGAACGCATGGCAAAGTAAAACGGCAGCGAGTGCAGGTGGCGAATCCCCCCCAGGGGACGGGCCAGCGCGTAGGAGCGGCGAAGCCCCACAAAGTAGGCGCCAGCCACCATCACCACCAGCAGTAACAGCAGGTTTCCGGTTTGCATGTAGTACTCCGATCGGATTTGCTCAAACAAAATCACCGCAATGATCTTGGTGGAACAAATACAGGTTTTTCAGGGGCGAAAAAGCCCGGTGGCAAACACCACCGGGCCGAAAGCATCCATGCTTTTTGTTATTCCCTTACAACTCTTCGCCAGTCATGGACTTCAGGCTGCGGGCCTGCTTGGCCATGCTCTTGCGCAGGTCATCACCCAGCGGGATCAGGCCTTTCTCGCCCAGGTAACCCTGGTCGCCCCAGGCTTTCTCGCTGGTGAACTCTTTCACGTAGCCTTCGATACCGGGTACCACACCCACGTGGGCTTTCTTCACGTAGAAGAACAGGGAGCGGGATACCGGGTAGTCGCCGGAGCCGATGGCTTCGAAGGTCGGCTCAACACCATCCACGTTGGCAGCCTGTACCACACCGCGGTTCTGATCCAGGAAGGAGTAACCGAACACACCGTAGGCGGCCGGGTTCTTTTCCAGTTTCTGCACGATCAGGTTGTCGTTTTCACCGGCTTCCACATAAACACCGTCTTCACGAACGCTGCGGCAGATGGCCTTGTACTTGGACTTGTCTTCGCTCTTGATGGCCTTCAGCCAGGGGAAGGTCTTGCAACCACCCTCGATGGCCAGCTCGTTGAAGGCATCACGGGTACCGGAAGTCGGCGGCGGACCGAGCACTTCGATTTCGGTGTTGGGCAGCGCCGGGTTCACGTCTTTCCAGGTCTTGTAAGGGTTGGCAACCAGCTCTTCGCTGCCATCCGGGTTCGGTACATCCTTGGCCAGGGCCAGGAAGATGTCACGCAGGGACAGATCGATGTGCTCGCCCTTCACGGAGTTGGCGATAACGATGCCATCGTAGCCGACCTTCACTTCGGTGATGTCTTTCACGCCATTGCTCTGGCACAGCTCGAACTCGGACTTCTTCATGCGACGTGACGCATTGGTGATGTCCGGGTGCTGGGTACCAACGCCCTGGCAGAACAGCTTCATGCCGCCGCCGGAACCGGTGGATTCGATTTTCGGGGTGGCGTTGCCGGTACGACCGAAACGCTCGGCCACCACGGTGGCGAACGGATATACCGTGGAGGAACCCACGATGGAGATAGTGTCACGCGCCATGGCAGTACCCGGTACGCTGGCCATGGCCAGTGCAGCGGCGGCACCTGCCAGAGTTGCTTTCATCTTGAAGTTCACGGTTAAGCCTCCTAGTTACATGGCACCGGCGCTTGTCAGGTTTGACCCCACCCCGGTTTTGTTCTTGCAATCTTTGCAAACCAGTTCATGTTTCAGCACAGCGCATGCTAGAGAGGGTTTATGACAGCAACATTACAGGATCATTGCGCCCCTGTGATCTGTCAGTTTTACCGGCAATCCCGCCCGATACTCTGGTTCTAGCCGGCAGCCCCCGTATAATGCGGGTTTTCGCGGGATGCATCCGTATCACAGATGGCACCGGAGCCAGTCTCCCGGGGCACAGGTTTTTATGACACAACAACTATTACGCTGGCAGCAACGTCTGGCCGGTTTTACCACCCTGGTGGGCCGCAGCAGCGCCTGGCTGGCCCTGCTGCTGGTACTGGGCATGGTGCTGGTGGTGGTGCTGCGCTACGGCTTCGGCATCGGCAATATCGCCCTGCAGGAATCGCTCACCTATCTGCACGGCAGCCTCTTTATGCTGGCAATTGCCTATACCCTGGCCGAGGACGAGCACGTGCGCGTGGATGTGCTCTACCAGCGCTTCAGCCCCCGGGGCCGGGCCTGGGTCAATCTGCTGGGCACCCTGTTTCTGCTGCTGCCGGTGTGTGCGGCCACTTTCTGGCTATCGCTGGACTATGTGGTCAGTAGCTGGCGCGAGCAGGAAGCCTCCGCCAATGGCGGCCTGCCGTTTGTCTATCTACTGAAAACCCTGCTGCTGATCCTGCCCGCCCTGCTCACCGTGCAGGCGCTTGCGGAGCTGTTGCGCCACGGCCTGACCTTGCTGGGGGCGGCGCCGCCCGCTCCCCAGGACCACCCCGGGGAGGGCCTGTGATGGAATGGGTTCCCCTGATCATGTTTGTGGTGGTGTGCCTGGTGCTGCTCAGCGGTTACCCGGTGGCCTTTGTGCTGGGCGGTACCGCCCTGCTGTTCGCCGCCGCCGGCATGGTGACCGGCACGTTCAACCCGGCGGATCTGACCTTTGTGCCCAACCGCCTGTTCGGCATCATCGACAACACCACCCTGATGGCGGTGCCCCTGTTCGTGTTCATGGGGGTCATGCTGGAGAAATCGCGGGTGGCGGAAAAATTGCTGGCCAGTATGGGCCAGCTGTTCGGCGGCCTGCCCGGCGGTATGGGTGTGGCCATCATTCTGGTGGGGGCGCTGCTGGCCGCCAGCACCGGCATCGTCGGTGCCACCGTGGTGACCATGGGCCTGCTGTCGCTGCCGACCATGCTGCGTCAGGGTTATCAGCCACAGCTTTCCACCGGGCTGATCTGTGCCACCGGCACCCTGGGGCAGATCATCCCCCCTTCCATTGCCCTGGTGCTACTGGGCGATGTGCTGGCCAACGCCTATCAGGAAGCCCAGCTCAAGCAGGGGTTGTGGTCACTGGATACGGTGTCGGTAGGCGATCTGTTTGTGGGCGCGCTGATTCCCGGCCTGATTCTGGTGGGGTTGTATCTCTTGTATGTGGTGGCCATCAGCCTGCTGAAACCGGAGTGGGCGCCGGCGTTTCAGTTTCGTGATGACGAACCGCGCGGCTGGCGGCCCCTGCTGGGCGGCCTGATTCCGCCGCTGCTGCTGATTGCAGCGGTGCTGGGCTCCATTCTCACCGGCAAGGCCACCCCCACCGAAGCCGCCGGCGTCGGCGCCTTCGGTTCGCTGCTGCTGGCTGCCGGCAACCGGCACCTCAACGGACAGATTCTCGGCCAGGTGGTGCGCGCCACCAGCCGGGTCACCGCCATGGTGTTCATGATCCTGATCGGCGCCAGCCTGTTTTCCCTGGTGTTTCGCGGTTTCGGTGGCGAGGAGGCGGTCCATGCCCTGTTCGAAAGCCTGCCCGGTGGGGTGATCGGCGCCACCCTGCTGGTGATGCTGCTGATCTTCCTGCTCGGCTTTATCCTCGACTTTATCGAGATTACCTTTGTCGTCGTGCCCATCGTCGGCCCGGTACTGCTAGCCATGGGTCTGGACCCGATCTGGCTGGGGGTAATGATCGCCCTGAACTTGCAAACCAGTTTTCTGACCCCACCCTTCGGGTTTGCCCTGTTTTACTTGCGCGGGGTGGCGCCGCCAGAGGTAAAAACCACGCAGATTTACCAGGGCGTGATACCTTTTATCATTATCCAGCTACTAATGCTGGGTATACTGGCGCTGTTCCCGGAACTGGCCACCTGGCTCCCCGATCAACTTTACGGGTAAATGAACTGCGGCGCGGCAGTGTATAGACTGCAATCTAAACCGGCTCAAAATATTACGGATAACAAACATGACCGATAACACCGACGACATGCCCCAGCCCATCGGCACCCTGGCTATTCAGACCATCGCCATGCCGCAGAGCGCCAACTGGAATGGCGATATCTTTGGTGGCTGGCTGGTATCGCAGATGGATCTCGCCGGTGCTGTCACCGCCCGCAAGAAAGCCCGTGGCAGGGTGGCCACCGTAGCGATTGATTCCATGGCCTTCCTGCGCCCGGTGCCGGTGGGCGCCGTGGTCAGCTGCTACACCCAGTTGCAGGATGTGGGCCGCAGCTCCATGCAGATTCTGGTGGAAGTGTGGATCCGCGAAGACACCGGCACCCTGTCCAAGGTGACCGAAGGGCACTTCACCTTCGTGGCCATTGATGACACCGGGCGGACCCGGGCGGTGCCGAGGGACTGACCGAAGCCTGCCGTTTGGTTATCGCGCCGCCGGCGGCGCTCCTACGGTTGGGGTTCGGTTTTCTGTAGGAGCACCGCTTGAGGTGCGAACCGAGCGTAGCGAGGCCTGAGGATTGAGGTTGGCGCTATTCTTTCCGGAAAGGTCTGTTGGGCACTGAGATCCCTGATCGCCCTACGGGCGATTTCCGCGCAAGCGCGGTTCGCACCTCAAGCGGTGCTCCTACAGCGGCTTCGTAGATACGCCTCTTGAGGCGCCTCCGCTCAACCTTTGGCTAACTCACTGCGCACGTTCATATACGACTGCTCCGCCACCGCCATGTATTCCACGGATTGGTCGCGGAACCTGCGGTAGGACTCGTACACCTTGCGCGCTTCGCTGTTGTCGGCCACCAGCGCTTCGATCACCTCGTCGCTGGCCTCCTTCAGTGCCTTGAGGACATCATCGGGCAACCGGCGCAGTTTCACTCCGTGCTTGTTGACCAGCTCCTGGAGGGCCGCGTTGTTCTGGGCGGTATACTCGTCGAGCATGTCCTGGTTTTCCGACTGGGCGGCGTAACGGATGATCGCCTGCAGGTCCGCCGGCAAGCTGTCCCATACCGTCTTGTTGATGGTCAGTTCCAGGGTCGGGCCCGGCTCCTGCCAACCCGGGTAATAGTAGTACTCGGCGACCCGGTGCAGGCCAAAGGTCAGATCGTTGTAGGGGCCGACCCAGTCCGCCGCATCAATGGCACCGGTCTGCATGGAGGTGAACACCTCGGCACCCGGCAACTGCACTGGCGTGGCACCCACCTTGCCCAGCACCTCTCCGGCGAGGCCCGGCATACGCATCTTCAGACCCTTCAGGTCCTCCACGCTGTTGATTTCCTTGTTGAACCAACCCGCCATCTGGGTGCCGGTGTTGCCACAGGCAAACGGCTTGAGATTGAACTGGGCATAGAGATCGTCCCACAGTTTCTGACCGCCACCATGGTGCAACCAGCCATTCATTTCCTGGGCCGTAAGCCCGAAGGGGACGGCGGTAAAGAACGGCGCGGCCGGGTGCTTGCCTTTCCAGTAGTAGGCGGCCCCGTGGCCCATCTCGGCGCTGCCCTGGCGCACCGCATCGAACACTTCAAAGGCCGGCACCAGTTCCTTGGCGCCATAGACCTTGATCTTGATACGCCCGGCAGACATTTCTTCCACGCGCTTGGCAAACCGGTTGGCGCCAGCACCCAGGCCGGGATAGTTCTTCGGCCAGGTGGTCACCATTTTCCATTCGTAGGTCTGCTGTTCAGGCTTTTTCTTTTCCGGCTCCGCGCCGGCAGCAGCCTGACCCTCCACGGGCGGGCAGTCTTTCTGTTCGCAGCCAGCCAGTGCCAGGCCACCCAGCCCAAGACCCAGGGCGGAAACAAATTTACGACGATCCAAGGTAGCTCCTCCGATAAAGGGCGGCAGCGCTCTGCCGCTTTCGGGTTATTTTTTTCGACCTGAGGCCTGATGCACGACGCTTCTCACGTCCTGCGTCAAGTATCCGGCGTTATATCACTTCCAGCCGGGCGTACTGGCTGACCAGCCACTTGGTGCCGGCGCCGTCAAAATTGATCTGCAGCCGGGCGTTGGGGCCCTGGCCTTCGAAGTGCAATACGGTGCCTTCGCCGAATTTCGGGTGCAATACCCGCGCGCCCAGGTTGATGCCATTGGACTCGGTTTCCCGAATCGGCCGCGACGCGCCGCCCACCGGCCGGCTGAAGCCGGCCCGGGCGCGGATTTCTTCCAGAAACTCGGCAGGAATTTCGCGCAGGAAACGACTGGGCGGGTTATGGTTTTCATTACCGTAGAGGCGACGGCTTTCCGCATGGGTCAGGTACAACTCGCGCATGGCGCGAGTCAGGCCCACGTAGCAGAGGCGCCGCTCTTCGGCCATGCGGCCCGGCTCCTGGCTGGACATCTGGTGGGGGAACAGACCTTCCTCCATGCCACAGATGAATACCGCCGGAAATTCCAGGCCCTTGGCGGAATGCAGGGTCATCATCTGCACCGCGTCCTCATGGGCGTCGGCCTGGCCCTCGCCGGATTCCAGGGCGGCGTGGTCGAGAAAGGCAGTCAGGCTATCCAGTTCGGAGTCTTCATCCTCGTCACCGAATTCCCGAGTGGCGGAGACCAGTTCGCGCAGGTTTTCCAGCCGTTGCTGGCCCTTTTCGCCTTTTTCCTTGCCATGGAAATCCACCAGGCCACTGGCTTCGATTACATGTTCGGTGGTTTCCGCCAGCGACAAGCCATCGCATTGCTGCTCCAGCTGCGCCACCAGGTTCAGAAACACCGCCAGGGCATTGGTGGCCCGGGCGGTAAGTAACTGCTCACTGATCAGCGCCTGAGCCGCAGCCCACAGGGACACGCCACGCTGACGTGCCAGCTCGCGCAGGCTTTCCAGAGTCTTGTTGCCGATGCCCCGGGTGGGGGTGTTCACCACCCGTTCGAAGGCGGCATCCGCATCGCGATGGCTGAGCAGGCGCAGGTAGGCCAGGGCGTTCTTGATTTCCGCCCGCTCGAAGAAGCGCTGACCACCGTAAATACGGTAGGGAATACCGGCCTGCAAAAAAGCTTCTTCCAGCACCCGGGACTGGGCGTTGGAGCGGTACAGCACCGCCATTTCCCGCCGCGCGGTGCCTTCCTGAAACAGCTTTTCCACCCGCCCGGCAATAAAGCGGGCTTCGTCCACTTCATTGAACCCGGCATAGAGGCGAATCGGATCACCGTCGCTGCCCTCGGTCCACAGTTCCTTGCCAAGCCGGTCGGCATTGTTGCCAATCACGGCGTTGGCCGCTTTCAGGATGGTGCCGGTGGAGCGGTAGTTCTGCTCCAGGCGAATGGTGCGGGTATCCGGGAAATCGCGGCTGAACTTGTGGATATTCTCGATCTTGGCGCCGCGCCAGCCGTAGATGGACTGGTCATCATCGCCGACGATGGTGACGGCATTATCGTCGTTGGCCAGCAACCGCAGCCAGGCATACTGGATGCTGTTGGTATCCTGAAACTCGTCCACCAGAATGTGCCGGAAGCGACGCTGATAATGGCCACGCAGGCCATCGTTGTCGCGGAACAGCTCCAGCACCCGCAGCAGCATTTCGTTGAAGTCCACCAGGCCGCTGCGCTCGCAGGCTTCTTCGTAGCCGAAGTAGATCTTCTGCATGGTCTGCACGAACAGATCGCCATTGGCGTCCATGTGCTTGGCACGCAGGCCCTCATCCTTCTGGCCATTGATAAACCAGGTGGCCTGACGGGCCGGCCAGCGCTGCTCGTCCAGCCCCAGCTCCTTGATCACCCGTTTGATCAGCCGGATCTGATCATCCGCATCGATGATCTGGAAGCCCTGGGGCAGGCCCGCTTCCTGCCAGTGGGCGCGCAGCAGGCGATGGGCAATGCCGTGGAAGGTGCCCACCCACATGCCGTCGGCGGACATGTCCAGCAACTGCTCGATGCGCCCGCGCATTTCGGCAGCGGCCTTGTTGGTAAAGGTCACCGCTAGAATACCGAACGGCGAGGCCTGCTCGGTGGCGATCTGCCAGGCAATACGGTGCACCAGCACCCGGGTCTTGCCCGAGCCGGCACCAGCCAGCACCAGTAAATGTCGGTCATCGGCAGCCACCGCGTCGCGCTGGGCCGGGTTCAAGCCATCAATAAGGGAAGTTACGTCATCCATGGCGCGGGAGTTTAGCAGAATGTCCGCTGGCGCGATGCCTGCATACTGAACCCGGTTAGATGAACCCGTGCAGCATGGCAATACGCCACTATCAAGAGTGAGATGGCGGTTTCCCTTGGCATCGCCGATAGGTAAACTGACAAAGAAAAACACTCGGCTAAACGCCAGAGGATAATAATCAAGGTGTCTTCGCAGTCTCCGCAAACCCGAACCGCTCCGCCGTTCAATGGCGTGCTTACTGAACAGTGCCAACTGTTACTCAGTGGCATTGCGGTGCTGATGTTGCTGGAAATAGCCAGTGCCGTCACGCTGGTATGGGCCTACTGGAGCACCCCCATTCCCCGGCAGCACTTGCTGATCTGGCTGGGACTGGTAGCTGCCGTCCAGGTCGGCAAGTTGATCGCCCTGCCCTTCTGCCATCGGCGCCTGCGCAACGATCTGGCCACCCCACACTGCCGTCGCATTCTTTCTGCCGTCGCCCTGAGCACCCCACTGATCCTGGGCACCGCCGGTTACCTGTTCAATCCCCTGGATACCCTGTTCGCCAGCGACATGCTGGCCGCCCAGCTCACCATTGCCTGCCTGGGGCTGGGCCTGAGCACCATGGCTCTGGCCGCCTACAGTAGCCACTTTCCCACCGTTTTCCTGTATCTGCTGATGCTGCTCGGCCCCGGCATGCTGCGACTGTCGGAGACCCAGGCCCATGGCCAGCTCTCGCTGATGCTGCTGATGTCCCTGCTGGGACTGTTCTTCCTGTTCGCCGCCCGCCGCATCAACCAGACCGGCCACCAGGCCATGATGCTGCAGGCCAGCAACCGGTCGCTGATCGACTACCTGAACCGGGCCCGCAGCGATGCGGAAGCCCTCAACGAGAAGCTGGCTCAGGAAATCTACGAGCGTAAGGAAGCCCGCCAGCGCCTGCAGGAGACCAACGAGCGACTGGAATCCATGGTGCAGGAGCGCACCCGGGCCCTGGGCGAAACCAACCAGGCCCTGGCAGCCACCGGTGAACGACTGGAACTGGCGCTGGAAGCCAGCAATATCGGCCTGTGGGACTGGATGCTGGATACCGGGCGCAACTACCACACCAACTTCGACCGCCTGCTGGGTTACGACGGCGCCTACTTCAAGAATTTCTTCGGCGACCTGGAAACCCTGGTTCACCCGGAAGATCTGACCCGCATCCGCCGCGCCATGGTGTCCCACTTCAAGGGCCAGGATGACCGTTACCATGCCGTGTATCGGCTCCGCCATGCGGATGGCAGCTGGCGCTGGATCGAGGATGAGGGACGGGTGGTGACCTGGTCTGATCAGGGCCGCGCTCTGCGCATGATCGGCACCCGCCGGGATATCACCGAAGACCGCCAGAGCCAGGAGCAGCTGCGGCTGGCTGCCACCGTCTTCGACAACGCCCCGGAAGGCATCTTCATCCTCGACCACAAGTTCCGCTTCCTGGCAGTGAATGCCCGCTTCGAGCAGATTACCGGCTACAGCGAATCCATGGTGCTGGGCAAGCAGGTGCTGGATCATCAGGAAACCGCCGCCAACCGCGACACCTACAAGATGATTACCGCCGCGTTGCGAGAGACCGGTTTTTGGGAAGGGGAAATCAGCGAGACCCGCCGAAATGGCGAGCCTTTCCCGGAATGGCTGCAGGTCAGTGCGGTTCGCGACGAACACAAAAAGGTGATCCGTTTTGTCGGCATGATGTCCGACCTGACAACCCGCAAGGAAACCGAACAGCAGCTGCAGTTCCTGTCCAATTACGACCGCCTCACCGGCCTGGCCAACCGCACCCAGTTCCGCGAACACCTGCACAAGTCCCTGACCCTGGCACGACTGAACCGGGAAAAGGTGGCGCTGCTGATGATCGACCTGGACCGCTTCAAACCGATCAACGAATCCCTGGGCCATGAAATCGGTGACCGTCTGCTCAAGGCCGCCGCCGAGCGCATGGCCCAGCACGCCGGGGGCGAAGAAAATCTCGCCCGGGTGGGCGGCGATGAATTCACCCTGCTGCTGGAAAACCACGGCGGCGAAGGGGCCATCAGCCAGCATTGCCAGAAGCTGATCAATGCCATGAAGAAGCCCTTCATGATTGACGGCCACGAACTGCTGCTCGGCGCCAGCGTTGGCATCAGCGTGTTCCCGGACACCGCCAAGGAAGCCCAGAGCATGATCAATCAGGCCGACATGGCGGTGTATCAGGCCAAGCGCAGCGGCGGCAACAACTTCCAGTTTTACCGCAGCAACATGCGCGTGGCCTCGGTGGAACAGCTGGCCCTGGAAACCAGCCTGCGCAAGGCCATCTTCAAGAACGAATTCGTGGTCTATTACCAGCCGAAGATGGACCTGGCCAGCAACCGCATTACCTCAGTAGAAGCGCTGGTGCGCTGGCAACACCCGACCATGGGCCTGCTGCCGCCGGCGGATTTCATTCCCCTGGCCGAGGAAACCGGGCTGATCTCCGCCATTGGCGAGCTGGTGCTGGAACGTTCATGCCGCCAGGCCCACCAGTGGTACAAACAGGGGCTGGGCAATATCTGTGTATCGGTGAACCTGTCGGCGCACCAGTTCCGCAAGGGCAATGTGGCCGAGATCGTCGACCGGGTACTGGAAAGCACCGAGTTGCCCGCCCACCTGTTGGAACTGGAGCTCACCGAAAGCCTGATCATGGAAGACATGGAGCAGAACATCGAACTGCTCCAGCAACTGCGTACCCGCGGCATCGAGCTGGCCCTGGACGACTTCGGCACCGGCTATTCCTCACTGAGTTACCTGAAGCGTTTCCCGGTGGATACCCTGAAGATCGACCGTTCCTTCATCATGGATCTGGACAAGAGCCCGGACGACGCTGCCATCACCCGCGCCATCATCGACATGGCCCACAGCCTGCAGATGAACGTAGTCGCCGAAGGGGTGGAAACCGAAGCCCACCTGAGCATCCTGCGCGACATGCACTGCGACAGCATCCAGGGCTTTTTGATCAGCCGCCCGGTGCCGGAGAAAGAGCTGGTGGAGTTGCTGCATACGCAGGCGTATAGGAAGGCGTTGGATAGTTAACAGTTAATAGTGAACAGTTAACAGCGCGCGGCGATCTCGCCGTGGGGTCTGAAACACAAGAGGCCGCGCCCATATTCTGGGCGCGGCCTCTTGCGTTTCAGATACAGCCCAACGCTGATCGCGTGGCTGTTAACTATTCACTGTTAACTG
>NZ_ARXU01000013.1 GCF_000756655.1 Alcanivorax jadensis T9 | reverse complement strand
CCAACAAGGTTGGCGCGCTTTTTCCAATCAGACGTAACGAGTGTTACTGGGAATTATTTCAAAAGGTTGTTTTTGATGTCCTTAAGGCCTTCCAAGGTGCTATCCCAGGTTTTTTCCACACTGGCTTTTACATCTTCCCAGCGCGCGTTGCTATCATTACGGACTTCATCCAGCCGCGCCGCCAGTTCCTGACGTTTTTCTTTCAGTTCCAGCTTACGGCTTTCCCACTTGTGGCGAACATCTTCACTGGCTTGGTCCGCCTTGACTTGCAACTGGTCGAATTCATTATCCAGCTCGTTCAGCTTACCTTTAATCTTTTCGATGAAAGCATTGCGATCCATCACAATCTCCTTTCAATGAATGGGTACCCCTTATCATGGGGCTGCCAAGACACTTTTCCATGGCGACTTTGTAAAATATCCATTTACAGAGTTTTCAGCATGGGCTGCACAAACGGTTAGCCCTCTTCTTCCTCCAGCGCCGACACATAGCCCAGATAACGGTTCTTGATCTGCCGGACATATTTCACCGGCTCGGCCCCGCGCACATAGCCGTAGCGAGCCTGACGGGCGTACTCCGGCCGGGAAAGTAACAGCATGGCCTCTTCCACGTTGCCGAACCATTTATCCGGATCCTTGCCCAGACGTTCCGCCAAGCGGCGTGCGTCTTCCACATGGCCGTGCCCGGCGTTGTAGGCAGCCAGAGTAAAATACAGCTTCTCCGCCAGGTCCAGACGTGCCGGGAAACGCTGTTCCAGCCAGTCCATATAGGCCACACCTGCCGCCACTCCGTTCTCTGGTCGAGTCAGGTTGCTATACCCGAGTTGCCGCCCGGTACGCGGCATCACTTGTAACAAGCCCTGCGCCCCGGCAAACGAGCGCGCCTTGGGATTGAACCGGCTTTCCTGGTACATCTGCGAGGTAATCAGACGCCAATCCAGCCCATATTTAAGGGCTTCGCTTTTTACCAACTCGTCGTAGGGAGAAATCGCTTTCCCCAATCCAACGCGATAGGCCTCGTGGGTATTGATGGTTTTTTTCTCGCGGAAGTAGCGGTTATAGGTGATGTTGTAGTTCAGGCCGCGGTAATGGCGGGCGATGTAGCTATTAAGCTGCTCTTCCAGCGCCTGCTGTTCAGGTCGCAGCCCCCAGCCAATTTCCTTGGCGGGTTCGAATTCAAACAACACCGCAATATCTTCCCGGTAGGTGGACTCCATGGCGGCCAGATGACTATCGGCCATGGTCAGATCATATTCGCCATTGGCGACAGCATTAATCAGCATCTCGGTGCTGGCGCCCGGCACCTCCTGAACGATGAAGGGAAAATCACTCTCTCGGAGTTTCTGCAGGGTATCGTAATAGGCGGTTTCAGGGTTGACGGCTACGGTACGACCGGCCAACTGGCCGATGTTTTCCAGCGGCGCTTCATCGGAACGGCCGATCAATTGCTCGTTTACTTCCAAATAACGATCACTGAACATCCAGCCCTGTTTCTGGCGATCCTCGGTAACGGTCATGGAAGCCGCAATGACATCTCCCTCCCCGACCTGTAACGCCGCGAACATAGCTGAAGGGCTGTCTCGGACAACGACACTCACTCTCAGCCGATGCTTCTTGGCAAAATCGTTGATCAAGTCGTAATCAAACCCCATCAACTCCCCACGCCACATGAAATAACTGGCGGGATTGTTGGAGGTAATGACTCGCAGAACGCCGTGCTCCTTGATCGCCGACCAGTCACGCTTTTCTTGTTCTTTGACAGAAGATATAACCCGCTCACTGGTTATGTACTGGTTGATGCGATCCAGCAGCTCGGTACTGTCCTGCCTCACTGCCCAGGCGATGCGCCGTTTACGGTTCACCACCGGGCCGATAGCTGCCTCGCCATCAGGGCTGATGAGAACATCCAGCATGTTGCTGTCGATAATAGTGGCAGCCAATTCTCCTGATTCCACTCCCTCAACCAGTTCTTCGTCGGAAAGGTTGGCATCCAGAATGTCCACCGAAATGTTGTCATGCCGGCGCGCCAGTTTTTCTGCGGTTTCCTGGTAAGAGGTCCCTTCCGGGACCGAAATAGTCAGGTTTTTCAGCTTGGTCAGAGTCAGGTCTGCCTTCTCTGCAGGCACAACCAGCTTCTCCTGCACTGCATTTACCGGGGTTGAGAATGCCAGGGTTTTCTGTCGGTCTTTGGTCACCGAATAGTTCGTCACGATAACGTCGGCAGCACCCGCATTGATGAGTGCACCCAGCTCCGCAAAACTTTCCGCGTAGACCCAGCGGGGCTGCAGCCCCAGGTGCCTGACAAACGCCTCGGCCTGGGCCTGATATTCTCTGGCAGGAACACCCTCCCGGGGCAGGCCGGAGGGCTCATCGAAACGGGGAGCCAAAAGACGGATATAGCCTCGCTCCTGCAAGGCAGGCAAATCGCCGGTTTCTTCATAGTTGTTGAAGGTGCTGACGACTTCGCCGACTCCTGGCTCCTTGTCACAACCTGTCAACAGGGAAACCAACAGACACACTGTCAGAAAAATACGGCTTCGCATGATGCCCCCTTACTGCACTGATTATCATTCTTGAGGCCAAAAATGGCCTTATAGACAGAGTAACGATTCAGGGCGAATCAGGCGATTATTTTGTCGATAGTAATACCGCTGTCACGTGAAGGGGCTAGCAGCAGAAAATCTCATACAAAAAAAGGGGCCCGAAGGCCCCTTTCAGTCACTCCCATGCGAAATCAGGGAGTTCCTACACAGACGTCATGTACACGGAAGGACTTGTTCGCGTTTACCAAGCCAGCGTAATCAAGCTGGATTGAATCAAACGCCTGGCTGGACGCAGGTGCGGCAACGAAACGCTGATCGGAGTTCGCCCCCAAACCTAGCAGGTCCAAATCCAACAGACCGCCACCGACGGTTGCACTGTCGACTTCTACCCCATCGTTGAAGAAGCGGATGGTGATGAAGTTGCCCAGCAGTTCCAGGTTAACCAGTTGAGACGACGGGTCGCTGATCACGAAGCCCACTTCACTCTCAGCGATGTCCATTGAAGTATCGTTAGCGACTGCAGCCACAAATCCGCCGCCGTACAACAGTGCTGCACCGATATTGATTTGCGCAAAGGTAGCGTTACTAGCATCCAGCGCATTGGCTTCGTCATCTACGGAGCAACCCAAGCAAACACCCAGAACACCACTGTCTGCCGTGTAATCAGTATTACCCAGCTGCTGGTAGGTGTTGGTGGCGGCGCAATTGAAACCATCGTCATCACACACATCACCTTTACCGTCGCCATCCGCATCGGTCTGATCAGCGTTAGGAATCAGTGGACAATTATCAGTCACATCCGGAATGCCATCGCCATCGGTATCGGTGGGGTCGCCACCACCGCCATCGCAGACATCGCCAATACCATTGCCATTGGAATCAGCCTGATCCGCATTGGCAGTGAACGGGCAGTTATCGGTATCGTTCGGGATGCCATCACCATCACGGTCGTCATCGCACACATCACCGATGCCGTCCAGATCCTGGTCCGCCTGATCCGTATTCGGCGTGTTCAGGCAGTTATCATTCGGGTCCAGAATGGTGTCACCGTCGCGGTCATCTTCGCACGCATCACCGATGCCATCAGTGTCTGTATCCACCTGATCATTGTTCGGGGTGTATACACAGTTGTCGTTGTTGTTATCGATACCATCGCCATCGGCATCATCATCACAAACATCACCGATACCATCATTGTCAACGTCACTCTGCTCAGGGTTGAAGATGGTCGGACAGTTATCAACGCCGTCATCGATGCCGTCGTTGTCTTGATCGTTATTCATGTCACAGGCATCACCGATACCGTCGCCATCGGTGTCTTCCTGATTCGGATTGGCAACTAGCGGACAGTTATCGGTAGGGTTGTCTTCGCCATCCCCATCACGGTCGTCATCGCAGACATCTCCAATGCCGTCACCATCTTGGTCTTCCTGCATGGCATTAGCGTTAGCGGGACAGTTGTCAACGTCATCCGGAACGCCATCATTGTCCTGATCATTGTCACGCGAGACAGGGTTGTTGTTACCAACGCTGCTTCCATCGCCTTCGGCTTCACAGCCTGCCAGCCCCATTCCCAACAAAGCGGTCAGGAGCATGGCAAACAAGATTCTCATTTGCGAGTTCATATCTTTATCCCTTATTTCTCAGTAACGCGGAATTCGACGCGACGATTCATGGCACGACCAGACTGATTTTCGTTGCTGGCGATCGGCTCGATTTCACCGTAACCGCGGGCGGTAAGGCGATCCGCATCAATGCCTTGCTCAATCAGGTATTGCCGCACTGATTTGGCACGCTCGTCAGACAGTTTCTCGTTGTAAGACGCAGAACCGGTGCTATCAGTATGACCGGCAATCTCAACGTTGAAGTTTTGCTGCGCCTTCAACGCCTTGGCCACACGGTTCAGAGAGGGGCCTGAACTTGCGGTAATCTCCGCGGAGTTCAACTCGAAATTGATATTATTGAAGGTAATGGTCTGGTTGGTGATCATGCAGCCATCAGAATCGACTTTGGCGCCCTGAATGGTATCCGGGCACTTGTCACGATCATCCGGCACACCGTCGCCATCGCTGTCCACAAAGGGCTTCTCGACAATTTTTTCCACTTCACGGGTTTCATAGACGATCTTCTCGACTTCAACCACCCTGGTCACACCCAGCGGGATTTCCAGACCCAGGGAGAAGCGCCAGTCATTGAAGCCGCCTTCGTCTTCAGATAGGGTTCCAGTGACGCCGTCAAAGTCGTCATACATGTAACGAGCTTCAGCGCGCAGTTTCAGGCCATTGTCGAAGATAGGCCCCGTTACGGCACCGATGCCAACGTTGGCATGAAGGTCTACACCATCATCATCGTCCGGCACTACATCGTTGTAGATCGCCCCGATATTTGCCAATACGAAAGGCGTAAAGCCTTCACGATCACCGAATGCATAAGCCAGACCTGTGCTGGCCGTGTATTGGTAAAAGTCGGTCGCACCGTCAATGCCGCTATCCAGGCCGTATGCGGCGCCCTCGGTCTCCCACCACCAGTGTTCAGACAGCTCACGGCCATAAATCAGACTGGCACCCAACCCCTTGCGAGAGATTTCACGGTCTTCGTCCAGAACCAGATAGCTGGCCATAGGCGCCAGGTACTGACGAGTAGTGTCCTCTGACTTGTTTTCTGCGAATGCCTGGTTTGCCATGGCCACAGAAAGTGCAAGTGCTGAGAGTCGTATGCATCCTTTCATGGTTACCCCCCTCGGGTATGATTGATCTGTGCAATTATTGAAATAGGATTGGGGGCGCTTTAAAACATCCAACGAGTGCCGTTACGTTGCTTTAATGTTGCCGGATGGTTGCTGGCACCCTATTTTGTTTCTGAGCGTATCTTTTCGTATCAAAAAGAGGGAAATGGCGCCGTTCAAAGGGTTATATTTCACAATTAACCCATATATGGCACGATGGTGCAAATTACTTGGAACACCATTCTCCATGCGAATATTGCGCACCCGCTACCTACTGCTATTACTCTTGTTTGCCGGCATTCTCGGTGGCTTGCTGCACACGGCCTGGCCGTTCCTGTTTTACCCCCGGCAGAACCTGTCTTTCTCATTCCCTGTACAACCGATAACAGCAGATGACTCAACAGCAAAAGCAGGTATCGCTGAACGGGACATTACGCCGCCCGCCGGCATACCCAAGTTCGGTTATTCCGCCTGGGCAAAGGATGCAGACGGCTTTCGCACCCGGCTCAAGGCAAGGGCGTTCTACCTGAAAGGCCCCGGCCAGACGCCACTTGCTATCGTACAACTGGATCTTGGCAGCGGCTCGCTGGTGCTGCGCCACCGGGTAGCAGAACTGATCGCCGACCATACCGATGTGCCCGCCCATGCGGTGACCCTGCTGGTTACCCACACCCACTCCGGTCCCGGTCAGTATCTCGGCAGCGATTTCTACAACGTCTTCGGCAGTAACCGAGCGGGCTTCGACCCGGCCCTGTTCGAGTTTTTCAGCCAACGTATCGCCGACGCCGTCATCAATGCCTATGAATCCCGGCGCGAAGCGCGCTTTGCCGTGGGCCAAAGTGATCTGTTTGGCGTTACCCATAACCGCGCCATCGGGGCCTGGGCCAATAACTTTCCTGAGCAGGATCCCTCCACCGCGGACCCCATGCAGGCGGTGAACCCCACCATGACCCTGCTGCGGATTGATCAACGCCGGGGCGACCGTTTCGAACCGGCCGGCGCGCTCAGCCTCTATTCCATCCACGGCACTGCCATCCCGCCCTTTACCCGTCCCTACCATGCGGATGTCTGGCACTGGATCAGCGAGCAACTGGAAAGCGAACTGGCCAGCGATTACCCCCAATTCATCCACGGCCCCGCCCAGGCAACCCATGCGGATAACAATCCGGCCTGGAAAGAGGGCCTGCGCGGCGACCGTGAAGCGGAACGTATCGGCAAGGCACTGGGCAAACATGCCTCACAGCTCTTTCATTCCCTGGAAAGTCAGCTCACTGACACCCTCAACACCGCCGTCGCCAGCCGCCAGCAGGACCTGCTCGACGACATCGATCCCGGCCGCTTCGGACTTTGCGAACGGGCCATCGCCGGTGCCTCCGTGGCCGGCGCCGCCAACGGCGACGAAGTCTTCCCGATTTCCTATCTCCCGTTTCTGAAGGAAAACTGGCCCCGGCGGGTCTTTAGCGACAACTGTCAGGGCGCGAAGCAGTGGATGTTATCCAAACTGCAACTGTTACTGCCGGCCGAACGCTTTCCCCACCAGGCCCTGTTCCAGATCGTGCGCATCAACGACCTGGTCCTGGTTCCCCTGCCCTGGGAAATAACCCTGGAAAGCGGCAATAGACTCCGCCAGGCAGTGGCGAGCACCCTGCCAGAAGGCACCGACTGGAAAGTAGAAATTTCCAGTCTGGCCAATGGCTACTTCGGTTATGCCGTCACCCCGGAAGAATATGCGCTCCAGTACTACGAGGGCGGCCACACTCTTTATGGTCCACATACCCTGGATTTCCTGATTCAGCAGAGCGAAAGGCTGAGCCGGGAACTGCAACAACAAGGCGACATCAATGACATCCCGGCCCAGCAGACCTTTTCCCTGCTCAGCCGACAATATTTTCCTGACTCGCTGGCAAATCCGGGCACAAGGCGTTGGTTGAGCGAGCCAACGCGACATGACGGTGACGCCACCACCGGCCCTTACTGGAGCCTGCTACTCGAAGCGGAACCCGCGGATCAACTGGCACTATATCGCCCTCTACTGGGGGTTCACTGCGACGATGGAGTGATCAGCGATGACAGCGCCGAGTTACAGTTGTTGCATCAGCAAGACACTGAGAAAGGGCACGGTCGTTATGAGGTGCGCTGGTACCCCGCCACACCCTCTCCTTCCAGGTCATGTCGCTTTTCCGTTAGTGCCAATCAGTCGCAATCGTCGGTGTTGTCCGCTCCCTTGCCATAGCCCGTTCAGCAAATAGCACTGAGTCAGCCTAACATCTGCGAAGCTGACTCAGTGCTGTACTGACAACCCTGTCACAACCACAGACGCAGTATGGCCGTTAGCGGATGAGCCCTGACAATGGCACTGCTACACTGGATTCGAGCGACACCGCTTTTTCTCCCGGAGATCCATCATGCGCCCGCTGCTTCGCTTTCTGCTGCCTGCCCTGCTTGTTGCCGGCTGTGCCAGCACCACTCAAGTTACAACTCGCTTCACCGCTGAAGGGAGTCATCCTCCCCGGGAAACATTGCTACTGGTGGCCCACACCCCGGAAGGCGGCACCCGTGAAACCTGGGAGCTGACCTGCAAGGAAATATTTTCAAGCAGTTCGTTGACCATTTTGCTCAGCCACCAGGAATTGCCGTTATGGTACGAAGGCGGAAAAAACCGCATCCTCGACTGGGCGCAAAGCAATGATGTGCAACGGATTCTGGTGGTGGAACTGACCCATCTGTTGATTGATGCAGCGGCACCACCGTCAGGCGGCAATCGCCTCAACCCCATGGACCAGTCCGCCAGTGAAATGACACCGACCTGGCAAGTGGGTATTGGCGGCGAGCTGGCCCGGGAAGCAGCTCCCGAGGCACTACGTCAACACGGTGCTGAGTTGATCAATGCTGACGGCAAACCCCTGTGGACCGGTATTGCCACCACACACGAAGCCAGCAACACCGTTGCCATTGCCAAGAGCCAATGTACGGCTCTGCGCAACACACTCAAAGAGCATGCTCTGATACCCTGACAACGGAAAATAAAGACTATGACTGGCCCACTGAACGGACTGACCTTTATCGAACTGGCCGGCATCGGCCCCGGCCCCTTCTGCGGCATGATGCTCGCTGACATGGGCGCCACCGTGATCCGCATTGATCGCCCCGGCGGCAACCCCCACGCCGCCATCGGCCATAGCGTTCTGTTCCGCAATCGACAGAACCTGGCCCTGGACCTGAAAAGCCCGGAAGGCATCGAGACCGTCCTCAAGCTCTGTGAAACCGCCGATGGCCTGTTCGAAGGCTTTCGCCCGGGTGTGACCGAGCGCCTGGGTATCGGCCCGGAACAGTGCCTGGCCCGCAATCCAAAACTGGTATACGGCCGCATGACCGGTTGGGGCCAGACGGGTCCGCTGGCCAAAGCGGCCGGTCACGACATGAATTACATCTCACTGTCCGGTGCCCTCCATGCCATGGGCCGCCAGGGGGAAAAGCCCGCCATTCCGCTGAACCTGGTGGGTGATTTCGGCGGCGGCGGCATGATGCTCGCCTTCGGCATGGTCTGTGCCGCCCTGGAAGCCCAGCGCTCCGGCGAAGGGCAGGTGGTCGACA
This sequence comes from Alcanivorax jadensis T9, assembly GCF_000756655.1. Taxonomy (GTDB): domain Bacteria; phylum Pseudomonadota; class Gammaproteobacteria; order Pseudomonadales; family Alcanivoracaceae; genus Alcanivorax; species Alcanivorax jadensis. The sequence goes on along the minus strand of NZ_ARXU01000013.1, from coordinate 95,859 downwards.
GCTCCATGGTAGAAGGCTCCGCCGCCCTCATGGCCATGTTCTATGGCCTCAAGGCCCAGGGCATGTTCACCGAAAATCGCGGCACTCACATGCTCGATTCCGGCGCCCACTTTTATGAGATCTACGAAACCGCAGATGGCAAATATGTTTCCATCGGCAGTATTGAGCCGCAGTTCTACGCCGAACTGTGCCGCATTGCAGAGTTACCCGCCGAGGACTTTGGCCAGCAGATGAACCCGGCCATGTGGCCGCAACTGAAACAAAAACTGGCGGCGGTCATCAAACAGAAGAGCCGTGATGAATGGACTGCGCTGATGGAAGGTACCGACGTATGCTTTGCACCGGTATTGAGCCTTGAAGAAGCGCCTTCACACCCGCATAACGTGGCAAGAGGTTCCTTTGTCACAGTCGGCAACACCGTGCAGCCGGCACCGACACCGCGCTTCTCGCGCAGCGCCGCCGGCGATATCAAAGCCGCCGCCAGCGCCGGGGCCGACAGCCAGGCGGTTCTTCGCCAGGCCGGTTTCAGTGACGAACAGATCGACACATTGATCAGCAGCGGCGCAGTGAAGCAGGACTGACCTGAGCCACTGTTGGAGCCTTGCTCGCAAGGCGAAGGGGTTGGTCAAGTTGCGTGCAACCTGAAACCTTCGCTTTGCGAGCAAAGCTCCAACAGCCCCTTTTTCAGGCCAGCAGAGCCCCCGGCCACAAGCCGGGGCATTCTGACTAGCGGAGGACACCATGAGTGCAGTGATACCCGGAACATCCCTGGCCATTCATCCGGAACGTTTCCCCGATCCGGTAGACGACCTGCCAACTGACGGCACCCAGAAAGCCCTACTGGCGGGGGGCTGTTTCTGGTGCGTGGAAGCGGTCTACCTCAATCTGGATGGCGTACTGGCAGTCACCTCCGGTTATGCCGGTGGTCATGCCGCCCGTGCCAATTATGAGGCGGTCTGCACCGGCACCACCGGCCATGCGGAGGTGGTGGAAATCGAGTACGACAGCCAGGTAATCAGCTACGGACAGCTGCTCAAGGTATTGTTCTCCGTGGCCCACGACCCCACCCAGAAAGACCGCCAGGGCAACGACCGGGGTACCCAGTACCGGTCCGCCATTTTCTATCAGAGCCCGGAGGAAAAAGCGGTCGCCGAAGCCTATATTCGTCAGCTGGACAACGCCGGCGCCTTTACCGCGCCTATCGTGACCACGCTGGAACCGCTGGAGACATTCTATCGCGGCGAGGATTACCACCAGAACTTTGCCAACCACAACCCTAACCAGGGTTATATCGTTCACGTGGCCAGGCCCAAGGTGGAAAAACTCATCCACGCCTTTCCCGATCTGCTCAAAGGGGATACGCAATGAACGCAGCCCACTCCGCCAGCGGCCATGATCTCACGCCGCTTAGCGACGCCGAGAAACAGCAACGAGCAGAGCACCTCACCGACGAGGAAAAGCGCATCCTGCTCAATCAGGGAACCGAGCCGCCCTTCTGCGGCGGCCTGCTGGACAACAAGGAAGACGGTGCTTACCACTGCAAACTGTGCGACCTGCCACTCTTTGCCGCCAACGCCAAATTCGAATCCGGCACCGGCTGGCCCAGCTTCTACCAGCCCTTTGACCCGGAGCATATCCGCGAACTACGTGACAGCAGCCACGGCATGGTTCGGGTAGAAATCCGTTGTGCCCGCTGCGACGGCCACCTGGGCCACGTATTCCCCGATGGCCCGCCCCCGACGGGACTGCGCTATTGCCTGAATTCAGCGTCGATGGTGTTCAAGGCAAGCACCTGAACTACCCGTTACATCGTAGGAGCGGCGCTCTCTGTGGTTCAGATGCCGTTATGCCTGTCGTGCAAATCCCGGCACCACAGCACCCCTGACTTGACCGCAGCGTACAGCGGCAGTTTCTGTCATTGCCTCCCGCAACACCCTGTATACCATCGGAAGTGACCCCCAAGTCACGACACCCTGGCCGCTGCCAGAGCAATGGAAATCACAGGAGGCACCATGAACGCCGCGACCCCTGCCCCGCGCCGCGAGGAAAGCGCCGAACAGCGCTGGAACCGCTTTTCCGTCCTCAAGACCGGTGACGATTACCTGGCCAGCCTGCGCAACCGCGGCACACGCCTGTTCCTGTTTGGTGAGCTGATTGATGAGCCCGCCGACCACCCGATCATCAAGCCCAGCATCAACGCCCTGCGCGCCAGTTATGACCTGGCCATCGACGATCCGGAACTGGCCACGGCCTGGTCCCCGCTGATCGACGCCCAGGTAAATCGTTTCCTGCACATCGTGGAATCTCCCGGCGATCTGGTAATGAAGAACAAGATGCAGCGCCGCATGGGCCAGATCACCGGCACCTGCTTCCAGCGATGCACTGGGCTGGACACTATCAGTGTGCTGCACTCCGTGACCTACGAGATCGACGAGAAACACGGCACCAATTACCACCAGCGTTATCTGGACTTCCTCAAGGAAGCCCAGCGCAAGAACATCCTCATCGCCGCCGGCATGACCGACCCGAAAGGCGATCGCAGCAAGCGTCCTTCCGAGCAGGCTGATCCTGACATGTTCATGCGTGTCACGCGTCGCACTGACAAGGGAATCTACGTGAAAGGCGTGAAGGCCCACATGACCGGCGGCTGGAACCAGCACTGGATCTGTGTGCTGCCCACCATGAACCTGAGCGAAGCTGACAAGGATTATGCCGTCGTTGGCATGATCCCTGGTGACGCCGAGGGCATCACCTATATCTACGGCCGCCAGAGTTGTGACACCCGCGCCATGGAACCCGGCGACATCGACCAGGGCAACGCCCAGTATGGTGGCCAGGAAGTGCTGGTGTACTTCGATGACGTCTTCATCCCCAACGAGCATGTCTTCATGGATGGCCAATACCAATTCGCCCAGGAACTGGTAACCCGCTTCACCGCCTACCACCGAGCCAGCTACGTGTGTAAAACCGGACTGGGCGATGTACTGGTGGGAGCCGCCGCGTCAATCGTGGAATACAACGGCCTGGAAAAAGTCAGTCACCTGCGTGACAAGCTGGTAGAAATGACTCACCTGAACGAGACTATCTACTCCTCCGGTATTGCCAGTTCCCATGAAGCCAAGAAAATGCCCAGCGGCATATTCATGAACGACACCATGCTGGCCAACGTCTGCAAACATAACGTCACCCGCTTTCCCTATGAGATCTCCCGTCTCGCCCAGGATATCGCCGGCGGCATCATGGTGACCATGCCCAGCGAGCAGGATCTGGATAACGAAGAAGCCGGCGACATCATCCGTCGCTTCCTGAAAGGCCGAGACGATATCCCCACCGAGGACCGCATGCGTATCCTGCGCCTCATCGAGAACATGACCCTGGGCCGCAACGCGGTGGGTTACCTCACTGAATCCATGCACGGTGCCGGCAGCCCCCAGGCCCAGCGTATCCAGATCCTGCGCGGTATGGATGTGGAAACCAAAAAATGGCATGCCCGCAAACTGGCCGGCATCAAGCAGGTTTCTTGACGCCAATACTTGCCAGCCCGGGGCGTCCTGCTAAACTAGCGCCGCCCTGAGTACTGGGCATGCCGGGATAGCTCAGTCGGTAGAGCAACTGATTCGTAATCAGTAGGTCCGCGGTTCGATTCCGCGTTCCGGCACCATCGAATCACAGAAAAGCCGCCTCTTCAGGCGGCTTTTTTTGTGGGCGTGATTTTCACTCCGGCAGGATGCCGAGGCTCAACCAAACTGCCGCCGGTACTGACCCGGTGCACAACCTTGCCACCGCTTGAAGGCATGGTAAAAATTGGCGGTATCGGAAAAGCCCAGCTCCAGAGCCAGTGCCTGCATGTCACAGCCCGGCTCGCGCAGAGCCTGACAGGCATGCTGGTGGCGGACCTGGTCGCGAAGCTGGGCGAAGCGGGTGCCTTCCTCCTGCAGGCGACGCTGCAGAGTGCGGGGCGTCATGGCCAGGGCGTCGGCCACCGCTTCCATGGTCACGCCCTGACCACCCAGCATGATCTCAAGTTGCTTGATCACCTGGCCGGAAACACCGGCAGCCCGTGACAAACCAGACAGCACCTGGTCAGCGGATTGGCGCAGGCGCTCATTGTATTTGGGATAGGCCCTGGGCAGAGGCTCGGCTAACAGGCTGGCGGGAATGGTGATGGCATTGTATTGCTGCGTGAAGTGTAACGGGCACCGGAAAAACTGCTGGTAGACCGCTACCTGATCCGCCACCGGCTCGCCATGCAGAAACCAGGCAGCACTCACCGGCATGTTCCCCCCCAGCAGAGAGCGACCGATGGCAACCATGGTTGCCACCACCACTTCATTGTGGGTGCGGGTGGCGGTAAAGCGAAGGCTCGGGTCCTTGCTGGCCACGGCCAGCATCACGTCATTGCCAAGCGTCTCCAGGGTAAAGGCCAGATAGGGGACCACCAGATCCTTGTAGCGAAACAGCATGGCCAGACCCTGTTCCAGCGTATCGGCCGTGGCCATCAGGTTACCCAGCAGGTCCAGATTGCCATAGTGGTTATCGGCCCCTACGTGCAAGCCGAACAACGGGTCATCACTTTCAGTGAACGCGGAATAAAGCAGCTCGTCCAGTTGCAGCAAGCTGATAAACCGGTCGTTGCGGCCAACAATGTCAGCATCAATACCGGCACGCTCGAACAGGGATTGCACATCCAGACGGCTGCGCAGTGATACCTCGAGGAGGCCGGGTAGAATGGAAGCCGGAAGCAACGTTGTGGTCATGGTGTTTCCTCGCAATCTCCCGAAACTAGGCAAAGGCTCCGGACAGGTCAACCAACCGTGATGGATTGGCCCGTTTGACCGACTGGAGGTTAGCAGAGACAGTGAGTACTCTACCCTCACCCATAACAACAACCGGATCGATTATGCTCAAACGCTATCTGGTCGACGAGGTCACCGACACCCGGGCCTCCCGCAAGCAGGCCTTCAAATTGTTTACCGACGCGGCCAACTGGCAGAACTGGTGCTCAGTCGTCCGCCATGCCCGCCTGCTCAACGGCAATTGGCGACCCGGCGCCCTGCTGTTGTTTGTGGCAGACTTGCCCGGCCTGCCACCGGCGCCGGTGGTGGTAAGGGTGATGGAGTACAAGGAAAACGAGCGCATCACCTGGGGCTTGCATCTGCCCTTCGCCCGCATTACCCATCGCTTTACCTTTATCGATGATGGCCAGGGTGGTTGCCGGGTGCATCAGGAAGAATGGACCGAGGGGCTACTTACCCTGTTGGCCTGGCCGGCCGGCAAACTGATTCACCGTTTCGATACCCGCTTTGCAGCAGAATATGCTGCCATGTTCTAAAAACCGGCTTTACTGACCCTGAACGGATTCCTTCATGACTCATCGACTGTTTAATGCCTACTGCCGGGTTGTGCTGGCACACCCGGTTTTCTGGCTGGCTCTGCTGGCCCTGCTCTGTGCTGTTTCTGCCTGGCAGGCCCGGGAGTTCAAGATTGATGCATCAGCAGATTCGCTGGTGCTCGAGAACGATGAGGCATTGCAGTATTACCGGAAAATCTCCAAGCGCTATGGCGGCAGTGATTTCCTGATCATCACCTACACCCCGTCCCAGGCTCCCCTGTTTCAGCGGGACACTCTCACACACCTGCAGGCGCTGCAGAACGATCTGAAACAGGTCGACCGGGTCAGTTCGGTGTACAGCATGCTGGATGTGCCGCTGCTGTTCAGTCCCCAGGTGGAATTCAGCGACCTGGCCAACGACTACCGCACCCTCACCGACCAGGATGTGGACCTGTCACTGGCAGAAAAGGAATTCACCGAAGAAAACCCGCTGTATGAAGATCTGCTGGTCAGCGACGACGGCAACACCACTGCCTTGCTGGTGAGTTTCGAGCGCGACGAAAAGTATTACGAGCTGCTCTACCAGCGTAATGAGCTGCGCACTCAGAAACACGAGGGTCAACTGGACGAAGACGGCGAGCAGGCGCTGGAAGAAGCCTCACAGGCCTTCAGTGACTACAGCAGCCAGATTCAGGAACGCACCGCCGGCGAAATTGATCAAGTGCGCGATATCATGGACAGCTACCGGGACGAGGCAAAACTGTTCCTGGGCGGGGTGCCCATGATCGCCACTGACCTGGTGCGTTTCATTCGCGCAGACCTGAAAATTTTCGGGATCGGCGTGCTGGCCTTCCTGATCGTCACCCTGTTCATGATTTTCCGCCGCCCTCGCTGGGTGATAGTGCCCCTGGCCTGCTGTGGTGTCACCGTGCTGACCGTAACCGGCTGGCTGGGCTGGATGGACTGGAAAGTCTCGGTAATCAGTAGCAATTACATATCGCTGCTGCTGATTATCACCATGTCGATCACCATCCACTTGACCGTGCGCTTCCGGGAACTGCACGAGGAGAATCCGGATGCGAGCCAGAAGTGGCTGATCCGGGAAACCGCCGCCCACATGATGCGGCCCATGATCTACATGATCCTCACCACCATGGTGGGCTTTTCTTCTCTGGTGATCAGCGGGATTCGCCCGGTGATCGACTTCGGCTGGATGATGACCTTTGGTCTGGGCGTGTCGCTGGTGGTCTGTTTTCTGGTTTTCCCGGCCCTGCTGGGTCTGTTGAAGGCCGGCCAACCCCAACAGGGGCGTGACTTCAGCCGCAAGTTCACCCTGGCGTTTGCCGACTTTACCGAACGACACCGCCCTACCCTGATGGTGCTGGCCATTATCACCGTGATCGCCTCACTGTGGGGCGTCAGCCGATTGACGGTGGAAAACCGCTTTATCGACTATTTCCAGAAAGACACGGAAATCTACCAGGGCATGCTGCAGATTGATCGCAAGCTGGGGGGCACGACTCCGCTGGATATCGTCATCGATGCACCCAGTACTGAAGCCCAGACTGCGACAGCCTCATCCCCGCCGGCTACCGGCTGGGATGGTGAATCCATGGACGATAGCGCCGCAACAGATCCGTTCGCGGCAGGTGACGATAGCGACCCGTTCACCAGTGCCGAGCCGGATCCGTTTGCGGAAGGTGACAGTGATCCGTTCTCTGACGCCTCCGGCAGCGAAGATCCCTTTGCCAGCGCACCGTCAGAGGACCCGTTTGCCGAATCTAAACAGGCCAAACCCAATCCGCTGAAAGGTGCCTACTGGTTTACCCCGGCGCGTCTGGCCCAGCTGGTGGAGATCCAGAACTACCTGCAATCCCTGCCGGAAACCGGCAAGGTGTTGTCCATCGCCACTACCTACAAGGTAGCGGAAAAACTGAACGAGGGGCCGCTCAGCTATGTGCAGCTGATGCTGCTGGCCAGCTTCATCCCCGAGGACCTGCGCGACCAGCTGGTGCGCCCCTATCTGTCCGACGACGGCAATCAGGTGCGTTTCAGCGTGCGGGTGATTGACTCGGATGAAAACCTGAATCGCAACGAGCTGCTGGCCAAGATCCGCACCGATATGGAAAACAACTTCGGCCTGCAACCAGAACAGGTGCATCTGACCGGCGCCATGGTGCTTTACAACAACATGCTGCAGAGCCTGTTCGATTCCCAGATCAAGACCCTGGGCTATGTGTTCGCCGCTATTCTGGTGATGCTGCTGATTCTCTTCCGCAGCCTGCCGGTGGCGCTTATCAGCATGGTACCGAGCCTGATCTCCGCATCGCTGGTGCTGGGGCTGATGGGCTGGATCGGCCTGCCGCTGGATCTGATGACTATCACCATCACCGCCATCACTATCGGCATTGCCGTGGATGACACCATTCACTACATCCACCGCTTCCATGAAGAGCTGCCGAAAGATAATGACTACGTGGCCACCATGAAGCGCTGCCACGGCTCCATCGGCAAGGCCATGTACTACACCTCGCTGACCATCATTGCCGGCTTCTCGATTCTGGCGTTCTCCAACTTCAACCCCACAGTGTACTTCGGCCTGCTCACCGGTCTGGCCATGCTGGTGGCCCTGCTCAGCAACCTGACCCTGCTGCCGGCGCTGTTGATCTCGGTCAAGCCGAAGCTACAGGCGGGTTGAAGCCAGCTGTAGGAGCGGCGCTCGAGCCGCGAACTTACTTGCGAAAGCATTCCCAAGTACGGTTCGCGGCTCGAGCGCCGCTCCTACGGTGGACCAAGGCAGGTTCGGAGGCTTTGATTGACTACTGATCAAATGAACAGTATATTGATTGTCCGGGTGGCCCCAGGCCTTCGTACTGTGACCCCAGGAAGACCTGATTGATCTCCGTAGCCCCAGGGATGGGGCCGGGCTCCCGGACTTATTCGACAGATCTGGCTGGCAGGGTTTTGCAAAAAGAAACCCAGCCTAAGGCCAGTTGCGTAGGGTGGATTAGCTTCAAGCGTAATCCACCAGCACACCGTGAATATGTAGATTACGCCTACGGCTAATCCACCTACGGTACAGAATGATAATCACGTGTTCAGGGATTTAGAGCTTGGGGTGGGCCGTTAAGAAACGGTGAGCAAGCGGCTTAATTACCCGCTTGGCGGTCAGGCTGACACTGGGAACCCAGCAGGTTCTGGGCAAGCACGTAGCGATCCTGGGCATTTTCCGCCCGGATCTCACCCACCGACAGGTACTGCAAGGTCCAGTTGTCCCAGATTCTCGTATAGCGACTTTCCAGCAGCACATCACCGCGCATCATGGTGGCTCGTTCCGCCTTCACCGTCAGCTTGTCGCCATCACGCCGGATCTGGTACCCCTCATTGGGATACAGCACTTCCAGACAGGCCAGAAACCGTTTCAAAGTCATGTCCGAGGCGGAGCCCACGGTAAACGCCAGTGGCAGGTTGGGTACTTCCAGCATCAGGCTGTGGATATTGGCGCCGTCCAGCCTCTCCAGCCGCTGGCTCTGAGCCTTTTCCTGTTCCTCTTCGGCATTGCGCAAGGTTTCCGCCATTTGCTGGGCCTGGCGCATGCCCTCACGAATCTCCCGCCGCCGCTGTGCCTGTCGACGCTGCGCTTCCTTGTGGGCCAGCACTGCCTGCCAGGCACTTTCCACCTCCAGATCCACCTGTTGCGCATAGTGGCGGGCCTTGCGGGCTCCGGCGATTTGCTCCACGCAATCATCCAGCCATACCACCGCCTGCTGCTCTTTCAGGTAACGCGCCTCACGGTGATGCTCATAGAGAGACTGACAGCCCCCTACCCGGGCGCCCAGTGCGTCGATCTCATGGTAGTCCAGGCCATCCACCTGGGCCGGCGCACGGGTCCAGCCCAGCCAGTCGGCCGTGGTCGGCACAACAGTGCTGCAACCGCTGACAGCAGCTACCAGACACCCAGTGAGAAAAGCCGGAACAATACGCACAACAGAACGTCACCTGTGAGATCGGGACGGAAAGAAAGGGGGTAGCCAGGCTACCCCCTCCGAGACTTGCAGGAGCTTAACGTGCAGCGATCTTTTCTTTCCAGATCACCGGGCCGGTCTTGTGAACGGATTCACCCGTGGAGTCCACTGCCACGGTAACCGGCATATCTTCCACTTCGAATTCGTAGATGGCTTCCATGCCCAGATCTTCAAAGGCAGCCACGCGGGATTTACGGATCGCCTTGGACACCAGATAGGCAGCGCCACCCACGGCCATCAGGTACACCGCCTTGTTGTCCTTGATGGCTTCGATGGCGGTATCGCCACGCTCGGCCTTGCCGACCATGCCGATCAGACCGGTTTCTTCCAGCATGGTACGGGTGAACTTGTCCATACGGGTGGCCGTGGTCGGACCGGCGGGGCCGACGACTTCGTCACCCACCGGGTCCACCGGACCCACGTAGTAGATAAAGCGGTTGGTGAAGTCCACGGGCAGTTTTTCGCCGTTAGCCAGCATTTCTACCATGCGCTTGTGGGCCGCATCGCGGCCGGTGAGCAGCTTGCCAGAGAGCAGCAGGGTGTCGCCGGGCTGCCAGGTCTGCACCTCTTCCGGGGTGACCGTGTCCAGATTGACGCGCTTGGCGCCTTCGTCGTTGCCCCAGGCAATGTCCGGCCACTCTTCCAGGTCCGGTGCCTTCAGATCAGCCGGGCCGCTGCCATCAAGGATGAAATGCGCATGGCGGGTAGCCGCGCAGTTGGGGATCAGCGCCACCGGCTTGTTGGCCGCGTGGGTGGGGTAATCCACTACTTTTACGTCCAGCACGGTGGTCAAGCCGCCCAGGCCCTGGGCGCCAACACCGAGGGCATTCACTTTTTCGAACAACTCCAGACGCAACTCCTCAGAGCGGGTCTGGGCACCACGGGCCTGCAGCTCATGGATGTCGATCGGGTCCATCAGGGATTCCTTGGCGATCAGCATGGCCTTCTCGGCGGTGCCGCCGATGCCGATGCCAAGCATGCCTGGCGGGCACCAGCCAGCACCCATCTTGGGAATCTGTTCCAGCACCCAGTCCACCACGGAGTCGGACGGGTTGAGCATGGCGAACTTGGATTTCGCTTCTGAACCACCGCCTTTGGCGGCCACATCGATTTCCAGGGTGTCACCGGGCACGATGGAGTAGTTGATCACCGCAGGAGTATTGTCCTTGGTGTTGGCACGTTTGCCGTCCGGGTCCGCCAGCACCGAGGCGCGCAACACATTCTCCGGGTGGTTGTAGGCCCGACGCACGCCTTCGTTGATCATGTCGTCCAGGCTCATGTCGCCTTCAACGGTGACATTCATGCCCACCTTGGCAAACACGGTCACGATACCGGTGTCCTGGCAGATCGGGCGACGGCCCATGGCGGCCATGCGGGAGTTGACCAGGATCTGCGCCATGGCGTCCTTGGCAGCCTTGCTCTCTTCCTTCTCGTAGGCTTCTTTCACCGCGCGGATGAAATCCACCGGGTGGTAGTAAGAGATATACTGCAAGGCATCGGCCACGCTCTGAATCAGGTCATCCTGGCGAATCACCGTCATGGGATTACTCCTGCTGGGACAAATTGGGGGCGCGTAGTATAGCGCAGAGTGTGAAGGGGGTGAAAACCGAAAGCGGGCAGTGCTTGCCAGCCAGCCCTCTTTGCAGGAGTGTCGAGAATTGAGGCCTTTCTCTAGGAGCTATGCTTGTATGGCGAACCGAGCGCAGCGAGGCGGCAGAGATCCAGGTCGTCCGCCGTTCTTTCTGGAACCTGTCGAGCGCTGGGATTCCTAATCGCCCTACGGTCGATTTCCGCACAAGCGCGGTTCGCATGTCGCAGATCCCCCTTGGGGGGGCAAGCATAGCTCCTACAGCGGCTTCGTAGAGAGCACCGAAGTTTAGCCTTTTCCCCAGCCAACGAGCGTAGCTCGTAGCTCATTCAATCGCAGCGGGTATTGTTGAGTAACCGCAGCAGGTGATCATTGATCACCTCCGGTTGCTCCAGGTGCAGGAAGTGCCCGGCATTGGCGATCCGCTGCAGCTCCACTCCCCCGCTGAAATCACTCTCCACCAGGGTATGCTCAAGCAGTTTGGGGCTCATACAGCCATCATTCTCGCCAATCAGTATCTGAGTGGGCGTGGCAATATCCTGACCCAGCCAGCTCAAGGCTTTGCGCTGATCCTTCTTCCACAGCTTGAACATGGCCCGGTACCAGCCCAGCGCTGCCTTGATAACTCCCGGTTCGGCCAAGGTGTGCTTGGCATTGTCCAGATAGAGGCCGGGGTCCCAATCCGGCGACCAGCGCCGCCACAGGGTGTCCACCCCGCTGAGATCACCACGCTTGAGCCAGGCTTCCGGTGCTACCGGCAACTGGAAAAATTGCATGTACCCGCTCAGCAGGACTTGTTCCGGCACCTTGAGCAGCGCCTGGGGGATACGCCTCAAGGGCGGGATCGACAGGGCACTGAAAGAACAGAAGGTTTCCGGAGACTGGGCACAGGCCAGATAGCCCACCGCTGCGCCCCAGTCATGGCCGATCAAATGGACACGGCCACCCAGCTGAGCGGCAAAGACCATCAGGTCATCCACCGCCGCATAAACAGAATAATCACCACTCCCGGACTGACAGCTCGGGGCATAACCGCGCAGAGCCGGAGCGATCGCCGTATACCCGGCCGCCGCCAGGGCATTGATCTGCACCGCCCAGTTTTCGTAAGTGTCCGGAAAACCGTGGAGCAATATCACGGGCTCGCCGCTACCGGCCATCAGGGCCGGAAAGCGCAAGTCACCGTTTACCAGTTCAACCTGTTTCATCGAGTTACCTCAAAATGCCGGATCTGCGGCGCCTCACTTTCCCGGGTAATGATGTCATCCACCTGGGACATGGCCGGCCCCTGGCGCATGGCGTCCAGCATGGCCGACACCGCATCCGGCTGGCCGTGCAAGATGGCTTCCACACGGCCGTCATCACAATTACGCACCCAGCCGGCAAGATCTCGCAGGCTGGCTTCGTGTTGGGTCCAGGCGCGGTAGCCTACCCCCTGAACCCTACCGCTCACCAGTACATGTTTAGTGATCGCCATCATTGCTCTCCCGATTCTTCTCTTCGTCGCCACTACTGTCGCGGCGTTGAAAGAGTGTATCCAGCGGCATATCCAGCGGCGCCATCATACCGTCCCGGGCCTGATCCATTTTTTGCTTCAAGGTCCGCTCCCAGGCGGATTCATCATTCCCCAGCCGCACCCGCAGCTGGGCATGGGCAGGCCAGGGCAGCATGGCCACCAGTTGCCCCAGGGTCAGGTTGCGCAGATCCCGGGATAATATGTAACCGCCCTCCTCGGTACGCCGTATCAGCTTGGCGTCCATCAACAGATTGCGGAATTCATCCCACTGACTCACGCCGCAGTCGCGCATCACCTGACGTACTTCCTTGCTGCGCAGCACCTTGCCATGTTGCTGACGCAGCCAGAACGCGTGCAGTAAACGTATCAACGCATGCATTCTCGGTACCTGGCGTCGATGCTCCTGAAATACCACCAGGGCCCGCACCAGCTCTGCGCCACCAAGCACAATAATCCAGGAAATATAAACCCACAGCAGAAACAGCGGTACCGCCGCAAACGCACCGTACACCACTTCATAGCTGGGAGCCTGGCGAATAAAGAAGGTAAAGCCGCCTTTTGCCAGCTCAAACAGCAACGCCGCACTGGCAGCTCCCAGTATGCCCTGACGCAGTGGCACATTGGTATTGGGCACCACGGTGTACATCAGGGTTAGCATGGCCGTGGTAAAGAGAAAAGGCAGCAGAGACAACCACAGCCTGACCCCGCCGAGATAATGCACGGTATCACTGAATATGGCCTGGGAGGTCAGGTAGGAAGAGATCGCCAGCCCGGCGCCCAGACAGATCGGCCCCAACGACAGCACCGCCCAGTACATCATCAGACTGGTGAGTCCCTTGCGGGCGCTACGTACTTTCCAGATACGGTTCACGGTCTGCTCGATGGTGCGCAGCATCAGCACCGAGGTGATGATCAGAATAATCACCCCGGGGCCGGTCAGATTGGTGGCCTGCCGGGCAAATGACTGCAGGTGCTCCAGCAGCATATTGCCCGCCGACGGCACGAAGTATTCAAACGCCCATTGCTGAAGTTGAACGCCCTTGCCTTTCAGCGCGGGCACCGAGGCCAGTACCGAAAAACTCACGGTCATCACCGGCACGATGGCAAAGAGCGTGGTGTAAGTCAGTGCGGCGGCGCTTTCGCGACAGCCATCCTCCTTGAACTGACGCACCAGCAGCGCGAAGAAGGCACGAATGGAATCCAGCCTGGCACGAACCGGAATGACGTTTTCATCAGTTTCCATGCTATCGGCATCCTCTCCTTGCCAGCGGGTTCAAGCGCCTTACAATGGCACCCTCATCCACAGAATATGCAAAACTCATGACGGACTACACCATCTTCCATAACCCGCGCTGTTCAAAATCCCGCCAGACGCTGGCTTTGCTGGAAGAAAACGGCATCCAGCCCACTATCGTAAAGTACCTGGACGACACCCCGGATGCCGCCACGCTGAAAACCCTCATCAAGAAACTCGACCTTGCCAACGCCCATGATCTGGTGCGAAACAAGGAAGCCGACTATAAAACGGCAGGCTTGTCGGCGGATAGCAGCGAGGATGCAGTCATTGCCGCCATGGTGCAGTATCCGAAACTGATTGAGCGCCCCATCGTGGTACGGGGCGACAAGGCGGTGCTGGGACGCCCGCCGGAAAACGCCCTTAACCTGCTGGACTGACACCATCATGACGGATTATGTACTGGTGCTTTACTACAGCCGCAACGGCAGTGTGGCCAATCTGGCGCAACAGGTCGCTCGCGGCATTGAAGGCTCTGGCATGGAAGCCCGCCTGCGCACGGTACCGGCAATCTCTGCCAAGTGTGAAGCCACGGAACCCGCGGTACCAGAACAGGGCGCGCCCTATGCCACCCTGGAAGACCTGGCCGGTTGCAGCGGCCTGGCGCTGGGTTCGCCCACTCGCTTCGGCAATATGGCGGCGCCGTTGAAATACTTTGTCGACCAGACCAGCGATCTGTGGATGAAAGGCACTCTGATCGGCAAACCCGCCGGCGTGTTCTGTTCCACCAGCAGCCTGCACGGCGGCCAGGAAAGCACCCTGCTATCCATGATGACCCCACTGCTGCATCACGGCATGGTGATTACCGGTGTGCCCTATTCCGAACAAGCACTGCTGGATACTCGCAGTGGCGGCACTCCCTATGGTCCTACCCACGTTGCCGGCACCGATTCAGACCCGTCGCTGACCGACCATGAAATCTCTCTGGCAAGGGCCCTGGGCAAACGCCTGGCTACCCTCGCCCGCCAACTCAAGGCCTGAACATGAATCTCCTGCTTCTGCGTATCAGCTACGCACTATTATTGTTTGTTGGCATCTCCGGGCTGTTCAGCCTGGCCCCGCCGGATGTGCACATTGTCTCCAGCATTATCTTTGCGGTGATTCTCTATGCCCCTCTAGTGCTGATGCTGCCGGCCGTGATCAGTGGTAACAAGCGCCAGGCCACCTGGTTGTGCTTTATCCTGTTGTTCTATTTCTGCGGTTATGCCATCCAGCTGCTGGACCCGCCGCCGGTACGCACCCTGGCCATCGCCAAGACATCACTGACGGTAATGCTGTTTGTGTTCTCTGCGCTGCAGATTCGCCAGGGGCAACATGCTGATTGACGAACGGTTCGAGGTCGAAACACCGGAAGGGGCCATGCTCAGCCTGTCCCTGGCCGGCCCGGTGACACGGGCCATGGCCTATGGCATCGACCTCACCCTTCGTTTGTTGATCTTTGCGATACTGGCCTTTGTGCTCAGCCTGCTCGGCAAAATGGGCATCGGCCTGTTGCTGATTATCGGCTTTGCCCTGGAATGGTTTTACCCCACGCTCTTTGAAGCATTGCGACATGGCCAGACGCCAGGCAAGAAAGCCATGGGCATTGCTGTGGTCCACGCCAACGGCAGCCCGCTCAGTTTCAACGGCAGCCTGATCCGTAATCTGCTGCGCACCGCCGATGCCTTTCCGCTGTTTTACCTGCTCGGTTTCATCACTACCCTGATCAGCCCCCGCTATCAGCGCCTGGGAGATATGGCGGCCAATACCCTGGTGGTGCATATCGAAAAAACCGAGACCAGCCGCAAGCAACATAACGGCCCGACCAATCCACCGGACTGGCCGCTCAGCTCCCAGGACCAACTGGCCCTGCTGGCTTTCCACGAACGCCAGGACCAGTTTTCCGAAGCCCGCCAGCAGGAGTTGGCACAGCTGGCATTCCCGGAACTGAGCCCGCCCCAGGCACTGCAGCGTCTGCGATCAGTGACCCGTTACCTGATTGAGGGGGCCCAATGAAACAGGCCCGCTTCGAACAACAGTACCGCCCGCTATGGGACTCTCTGGAGCAGCAACTGGATCAACTGGAGGCGCTGCGGGTGTCGCGCAAGAAGCGCCTGCCCCTGGACCGCTTCGTGGCGGATTACCGCCAGCTCTGCCACCAACTGGCATTGGCCCGGGAGCGCACCTACAGCCTGGAACTACAGCAATACCTGAACAATCTGGTGCTACGTGCCCACCGTCAGCTGTACCGCTACAACCCGCCCCTGGCGGATCGCATCGGCGTTTTTTTTGCCAGCGGGTTTCCGGCGGCGGTTCGTCGGCAATGGAAGTGGCACCTGGTCAGCGCACTCAGCTTTGTGCTGTCCATCGCGCTAGCCTGGATTCTGGTGCAGCAACAGCCAGAGATGATCTACACCGTGGTGGACGAAGCCATGCTTTCGGATCTGGAGCTCATGTACCAGCCGGCGGATTCTGCAGGCGGCGACATCCATGCCGGGCGCGAGGGCGAAGATGACGTGCTGATGTTCGGTTTTTACATCAAGAACAACATCGGCATTGCCTTTCGCACCTTTGCCGGCGGCCTGCTGCTGGGCGTGGGTGCCATTTTTGTCATGCTGTTCAATGGCAGCTTCTTTGGCGCTATTGCCGGCCACCTGATCAATACCGGCGGCCATGAGGCCTTCTTTACCTTCGTGATCGCCCACGGCGCCCCGGAACTCACCGCCATCGTGCTGGCCGGGGGCGCCGGGCTGCGACTGGGCTGGTCGATTATCGCCCCGGGCCAATGGTCGCGACTGGATGCCCTGCGCCTGGCGGCACGGGATGCCTTGCCAACCATGTACGGGGTCTTCGCCCTGCTGCTGCTGGCCGCTTTCATCGAAGCCTTCTGGTCGCCCAGAGACTTCGACGCCACCCTAAAATACAGCGTCGGTGCCGCCTGCTGGGCACTGCTTTATCTCTATCTTTTCTTCGGGGGACGTCAACGTGGAGCTGGAAAAGGCTAGCGCCCGCCTGGCACCGCGTAGCCCCTGGCAGGCGGTGGACCTGGGCACAAAACTGTATCGGCAATGGGCCGCACCGGTGCTATGGGTATGGCTGGCGTTCACGCTGGCGCCCTTCGGCTTACTACTGGGCTGGTCGCTGCTGGCAGAAACCCTGTGGCCACTGTTCCTGTTCTGGTGGCTCAAGCCTCTCTGGGAGCGTCCGTTACTGGCCTGGTACAGCCATGCCCTGTTTGCGGAAACCCTGACCCTGAAGCAATTATTCCAGCGCTGGCGCCACTACGCCCTGCCCGGCCTCGCCAGCCAGCTCACCTGGCGACGTTTCAGTCCGGCACGCAGTTTCAACACCTGCGTCTGGCAATTGGAAGGCGCCAAAGAGGAACAACTCAGCCAGCGCTTGCGGGCGCTGAACAGCTACCCCTCCAACCGGGCCGGCATCATGACCATCGTGGTGCTTCACCTGGAGCAATTCATGGCCATGGGGCTGATGGTACTGCTTTACACCCTGGTGCCCTGGCAGTTCAGCCTGGAATGGAGCGACTGGTTCTACGATCAGGGCGCCCTGCAGATGGCCATTGCCAGTGCCACACTGTACCTGGTCATGTTTGTCACCGAACCGCTCTACGTGGCCTGTGGTTTTGCCCTCTATCTGAACAAGCGCACCTGGCTGGAAGGCTGGGATCTGCAACTGGGGCTGACCCGTCTTGGCCGCCACCGGGCCACCCGCAGCGGCGCCACCGTGTTGATGCTGCTGGCCCTGATGCTGCTACCCCTGCCGGAACCGGCAACGGCTCAACCCGCGCCCCGCAATGAAGAGCAACAGGAAGTCATCGAGCTGCTGGCAAGCCCGGACTATATGCCCTTCGAAGAGCGCACTGAGCGACAATGGAAAGACCGGGACGAAGACAGCAACAGCTGGCTGGAAGAGTTCTGGAAGCACTTCTTCGATAACCTGGACGATGATGAGCAACCGGAATCCTCCTCCCAGCCCTTTGACATCCCGGATGCGGTGCTGTGGATTCTGTTCTGGGCCCTGTTCGCCGGGCTGGTTATCTGGTTGCTCACCAAGGTGATGAATCAGTTGGGCCTGGGAAGCCAGCGGCGGGACCACAGCCCGGTGATCCCCACTCACGTAGCCGGCATGGATATTCGCCGCCATAGCCTGCCGAAAAACCTGCGCCAGGCGGTGGAGAACGCACTGGCAGCCAACGACATTCGCCTGGCCCTGTCGCTGATGCTGCGCAGTGCCCTGGCCAGCTTGCTGCGCCGCTACCCGGTGGCACTGGCCGCCGGCAGCACCGAACAGCAATGCCTGCGCAACCTCAAGGCAGCCCATGGTGAACCCTTGCCGATTCTCTACCTGCAGCGCCTGATCCAGGCCTGGATCAGCACCGCCTGGGCCCATCGTCCGGTAGATGCCGATGCAGTCCGCAGCCTGCTCACTCACTGGGAGGAGATTCGTGCTGAGGAGGCTGCCGATGCATAGGAAACTGCCCTGGCTGGGCGCCCTGCTGGTGGTGGCACTGATCATCGCTTACTACGCGCTCACCGAGCCAGTCACTGTAATCCAGCGGACTGCGCCTGACAGCGCCATTCAACGCAATCCCTACAGCGCCGCCCAGGCCTGGCTGGCACAACGGGGGCAACCCAGTCAGCGAGTGCTCAGTGCCGCTGCCCTTTTCCCGTTGCCGGAAGAAGACATCACCCTGATCATCGACAAGCAGCGAGGTCTGCTCAGCCACAGTCAGGTACGCGCGTTGCTGCACTGGGTGGAAGCGGGCGGCGAACTGATCGTCGAGGCACGACCACTGCCAAAATCCCGGGATGAAGATACCGCCACAGAAACGGACTGGCAGGACAACGATGCCCTGCTCTACAGCTTGGGAATCACCGTCTGGAAAGGGGAAGCGTTGGCTGACGAGGAGGAACTGGACCCGTTTTTCGAACTGCTCGACGCCCTGCCTGCCTTTGCCGGCAATCCCCTGCAATACTGCCTGCTCACCGACAACGATGAACTGCGCGAAACCTGCGAGGCGCTGGCCTGTGAGGCCCCGCCACAACCGGAGCCCCTGCTGCTCCATGCCGGCGATGACCAGCCCTCCCGTCGCATCCAGCTGCATAGCCAGCATGTACTCTGGCACGACAGCTGGAACGAGGAAGACACCCCGGCAGAGTTTCTCCCCGAGTGGCCAGTGGAAGTGACCGCCTATGCGGACAACGATGACGGCAGCCAGCTGGTCCAGCTATCCCTGGGCGACGGCCAGGTCACCGTGCTCACCGACCTGGGGCTGTGGGACAACCAGAACCTGCTTTATTTCGACCATGCCTGGCTGCTGGCCTGGCTCACTGGCAACCAGCCGGTGTGGTTCGTGCACTCCGTGGCCATGCCACCATTACTGCAATGGTTATGGCTGCGCGCCCCGGAACTGGGAACCGCCCTGCTGCTGCTGGTTGGCCTGTGGTTATGGTCACGAATTCCCCGCCGCGGCCCGATTCAGCCGGTGGCCGAAGACAACAACCGGGATTACCTCCAGCATCTGCATGCCAGTGGCTATTTCCAGTGGCGCACCGAACAGCAGGACACGCTGCTCACCGCCCTGCGGCAGCAGGCCCTGGCCCGACTCAACCGTTACCATCATCAGCGTCAGCAGGCCCTGGAACGCGCCGCCAGTCACCTGAAAGTGACTGTCGCGCAACTGGACCACGCGCTGACACAGCCCCCGGCAAACCGTGACCAGCTCGCCCAGCAGGTAGCCCTGCTGCAGGCTTTAAGGAGTGACACATGACACAGCCCACCACCCTGGCCGACGCCACCCAGCTGGCCCAGGATATTGAACATCATCTCAATCAAGTGCTGATCGGTCAGCAGCAGGTGGTTCGCGAAGTGCTGATCGCCCTGGTCTCCGGTGGCCATGTGCTGATTGAGGGGGTACCCGGACTCGGCAAGACCCTGCTGGTACGCAGCCTTGGCAAGGTGCTGGAACTGGACTTCAACCGCATCCAGTTCACCCCGGACCTGATGCCCACGGACGTGACCGGCCACGCCATGTACGACCAGAAAAGCGAGCAATTCCGTATTCGCCGCGGTCCCGCCTTTACGCAACTGCTGCTGGCCGATGAAATCAATCGGGCCCCGGCCAAGACTCAGGCGGCGCTTCTGGAAGTCATGCAGGAGCGGCAGATCACCATTGAGGGCAAAGCCTTTACGCTGAATGAGCCCTACATGGTACTGGCCACCCAGAACCCGCTGGACCAGGAGGGCACCTACCCGCTGCCGGAAGCGGAACTGGACCGTTTCCTGTTCAAGGTGTTGATCGATTACCCGGATCACGCGGACGAAACCCGTCTGGTGAACATGGTGCTGGACGGTACCATCCGCGCCAGCCTGGATGTGGAAAGCCTGAGCCCGGTCACCGATGCCGCCGGCCTGAAAGCCATGAAGGCGCTCAGCGACAGCGTGCTGATTGATGACGAGGTGCTCGACTATGCCCTGCGCATCGTACGCGCCACCCGGGATTTCAGCGGCCTGAGCCACGGCGCCAGCCCCCGTGCCAGCATCGCCCTGGCCCGGGCCAGCCGGGTACAGGCCCTCTTTGAGGGCCGCGACTTTGTCACCCCGGACGATGTACAGCAGGTGGCCCGCCCGGTGCTGCGCCACCGCATTCAGCTCAGCGCCGATGCGGAAATCGAAGGCCAGACTCCGGAAACCGCCCTGGGTCGACTGCTGGAACAGGTGGAAGCGCCGAAGCAATGACAGGGAACGCGAGACGCCGGACGCCAGACGCTGGAAGCCTAAAACCCGCACCGCGACTGCTTGCCATCGTTGCGCTGTGGGCCTTGCTGGCCGTTGCACTATTCTGGCTGCCCGCCGGGTTTGTCGTCGTCTGGTGGGCACTGGGCGCCCTGACTTTGGTGATTGCCCTGCTGGATCAGTGGCACGCCCGCCGCTTGCCTGCCCCACAGGCACAGCGGGAGTTACCTACAGCCCTGTCGGTTCAGCAACCGCACCCGGTACGGGTGCGGGTCTCCTCGGCAAGCCTGCCGGAAACCGTAGAGCTGGCCGACCAGCACCCCGGTGACGATCCCCACACCGGCCTGCCGGCCACCCTGACACGGGCCGAAGCAGAGCTGACCGAGCTGACCTATCACTACCGGCCCAGCCGCCGCGGCCCGGTACAGTTCGGCGACCTGGTGTTCTGGTTCCCCAGCCGCCTGATGCTGTGGCAGGTACGCAAGGTATGCGACGCCGCCTGCACCGTGCCGGTATACCCGGATTTCTCCCGTCTCAGCCACAGCGGATTGGATGCCAATCATGCCCACCTGCTCACCGGCACACGGCTGCAACCGCGCCGCGGCGAAGGCATGGAGTTTCATCAGTTACGCGAATATCACCCCGGTGACAGCCTGCGCCAGATCGACTGGAAAGCCACCGCCCGCCGCCGCAGTCTGATCAGCCGGGAATATCAGGATGAGCAGAATCAGCAGGTGCTGGTGATGCTGGATGGCGGGCGGCGTCTGGGGATGCCGGTTGGCTCGCTGACCGGCTTCGACCACGCGCTTAACGCCGCCCTGCTACTGGCCTGGAGTGCGCTCAAGCAAAAGGACAAGGCCGGCGCCATGCTGTTTTCCGGCGACCAGCCACGCTGGCTGCCACCGGTGCAGGGCCAGCAGGGCATCAACCACCTACTCAACGGGCTCTACGATCTACACCCCAGCCAGCATGCCAGCGACTTCAGCCTGGCCGCCCGGCAACTGGTGCGCCGCAGCCGGCGACGAGCCCTTGTGGTACTGGTTACCCGCCTGCAGCAGGAAGATCTGGATGATCTGATGAGCGCCGTGTCCCTGCTGCGTCGCCACCATCTGGTACTGATTGCCGACATGCTGCTGCCGGAACAGGAACAACTGTCACGCCAGCCGGTGGGCAACGATTTTGATCAGGCCCTGCAAGTGTGCGCCGACGCCCAGGAACAACAGGCCCGCCACGACCTGCACACCCGCCTGCGCCATGCGGGGGCGCTGGTCACTGCCACCACACCACAACAGATGCCGGCGCAGCTCAATAACCTTTACCTTATGCTGAAACGCAGCGGACGTTTGTAGAACTGACACACATTGAAACGTACCAACCACACGTTCTGAACTAGCTGTAGGAGCCCCGCTTGAGCCGCGAACCGCGCTTGCGCGGAAATCGCACGTAGGGCGATCAGGGATATCAGGACCCGACAGGCCCGAGCCTGCCCGTCATAACAATGTTTTCCTCACTCCGCTCGGTTCGCCCCTCAAGCGGGGCTCCTACAGCCACTCCGGCTATATGAACGTATCTTCCAAAGCCGTTTCCAGTTCCCTGTCCGCCAGGCCGTAATACTCCATCAGCACCTGGCACCAGCGCTGCGGGCGATCCGGCAACCCGCTTTTCAGCAGATCCTGAGCCTTTTCCCTGACCTTCAAGGCAAACGCGCCCTCTTCCCCCGCCTCCCCATTCAGGTTATCCAGTGACACCCGGAATGGATGGCCGCATGCTGCACAGAACAGGGCTTCCAAGGCCTGGGGGTAGACTTCTACCCGGGTGAACTGCGCCTGCTGCTCGGCATTGCGTCCGTCCGGGGCATACCAGTAGCCATAATCTTCCTGCTGTCGGCGGGTCGGGCCGGCCACACACCAGTGGGCGATTTCGTGCAGGGCGCTGCGGAAATAATCGCGGGTGTAACAGATACGATGGGGGTTGCCCGGACGATACACGGGCTCGTCCGCGCCGCCTTCCAGAACGGTGGTATGAGAATGAAAAAAAGTGGCCCTAAACAGTCTGTCCAGGTCCTCGCTACGGTGCCCCCGGACAGCGCTTTGCGGTATGGTAGCCGCCTTTGTTTGGCCCTGTGGCTTACCGCCAAGATCACCCATAAGATTCGTCGCGCCTATGTCATCCCGTCGTCAGGAGCTCGCCGCCCAGCTCACACTTGCCCTGCCCATTCTCGGCGGCCAGTTGGCCCAGACCGCCAACGGCTTTGTGGATACCATGATGGCAGGGAGAGTCAGTGCCAATGATCTGGCGGCGGTGGCGGTGGGCGCCAGTATCTGGGTGCCACTGTTCCTGTTCATGACCGGCGTGCTGATGAGCGCCACGCCGATTCTTTCCCGCCATCTTGGCGGCGAAGCTTACCATCGCATCAACCCGCTCGCCCAGCAGGGCATCTGGCTGGGCCTGGGTCTGGGTATTCTCTGCGCCCTGATCCTGCGCAGCATCGCACCGGTACTGGTATGGATGGACGTGGACCCGGCCATTCGCCCGCTGGTCAGCGGTTATCTGGATGCCCTCAGCTGGGGGATGCCCGGCGCCGCCCTGATGCTGGCCATGCGCAGCTACACCGAGTCCATGAACCACACCCGCCCGGTGTTGCTGTTCAGCGTGATCGGGCTACTGATCAATATTCCCAGTAACTATGTGCTGATTTACGGCAAATTGGGTTTCCCTGCCATGGGCGGAGTCGGCTGCGGCTGGGCCACCTCCCTGGTGATGTGGTCTATGGCACTGATGATGCTGTTTTATACCCACCGCCACCCGGTGTACCAGCACGCGCCGCTCAATCTGCGCCGGCGCCATTTTGAAATGGCCAGCCTGGGGTACATGCTGCGTCTGGGGCTGCCAGTAGGGTTATCGATCTTTTTCGAGGTCAGCATCTTTGCCGTGATTGCCCTGCTGATCGGCAGCCTGGGAGCCCAGATCGTGGCCAGCCACCAGATCGCCCTGAACTTTACCTCGCTGATTTTCATGGTGCCGCTCAGCTTTTCCCTGGCCGCCTCGGTCCGGGTGGGCCATGCCAGGGGGCGCCACGACGAGCCGGGACTGCGCCATGCGGTGCAGGTGGCACTGTGTATCACCACCGTGGTGGGGGTGACGGCAGCAGCGGCGCTGGTCTTGGCAAGAAGCTGGATCCCCCATATCTATACCAATAACCGGGACGTGATCGAACTGGCCACCTATCTGTTGCTGTTCGCAGCGTTATACCAGGTATCCGACGCCCTGCAGGTCTGCGCCAACGGCTGCCTGCGCGGCTTCGAAGACACTGCCTGGCCTATGATCATGACCCTGTTCGCCTACTGGGGTGTAGGCCTGCCACTGGGTTACGGCCTGGGACTGACCCACTGGTTCGGCGAGCCCATGGGCCCGGCAGGGTTCTGGATCGGGCTGGTAGCCGGCCTGACCGTGGCGGCCATTCTGCTGGGCTGGCGACTGCGCTGGCGGATGCGGCAAACCTTGTCACCAACCACCTGACACCATCCCTGTCCCGCGTCCTCCGTAGGGTGGATTAGCCTAGGCGTAATCCACCATCGTTTCGGCGTGATGACACCTTGCCCAGTCAGGCAGCAGGTGGATTACGCTTAGGCTAATCCACCCTACGATACTGTCCGGCATCTTCTCGGCAGCCGCCCGCCTACGTTTCAAATACCGGCACCTGCAACAGCCTTCGGTAATAACTGTCGGTCAACCAGGGGCGTCCGCTTAACAGATGGTTAAGGTACCAGCGCTCCGGTTTCAGGTTTTCCGCCTGCCAGTCTGCGTTGGCAATATAAACCCAGGTTGGCACTTCACCCGCACCTGTCAGCACCGGCAGGCATTCACGCCGGTAACGGACCGGGTGCCCTTCATAGGGGTCCATCCGCTCGATTTCCCGATGATCGCGCAAGCGGTACAACACCCCTTCCACCGCATCATTGGTCGGCACAATGTTGGCGTAGGCAATGCCCTGCTTGCCATGGGCCCGCTTGTTGAATGCCAGCGTCCACCCTTCCAGCCGCGCCGCCATGGACTCCCGATACTGCATGCCCCGCACCGCCATTCGGCCCGGGTTCATGTTCGAGCCATAGGCAAAATAATACTCACACTGCACACCCGCCTCCTGGATGAAATGAACATTAAAAGGGGATAAAGCCGAACCACAAGTCAACCGCGTTCAGACCTACAGGCTACGCCACCCCGACGCGCGGGCACCTTCGCAGCGAGCCACCTCAGTACCAAAACCGCGCAGCTATCAATTATCCATTATCAACTATGAATTGCTTTCTGCACCGGCTTGCATGGCCGCCCCGTACAGGCTAACGTGAATTCAGGAGACTCTGAATAACTCCTTGCATGCTCAGTCTTTCAGGCTGGCTCGTAATCTAGGCGCAATTTTGATGGCATGCTGGTTGCCTGTCGAGAAATTGCAACGACGAGTACGGGTCAGCCTGGAAGACCCGGAGGGCGCGGCCTGAAAGGCACATCTGCTGCGTTTTGTCCCTAGGAAAGGGAACCACCCTGTCCTTCGCGACAAACCACAACAGCTGCACCTTTCAGGCCACGCTGAGTATGCAACGAGTTATTCAGAGTCTCCTCAGGGCCGTGCAGAACGAACACTGTGTGTCGGGCTGGCGGCGCCAAGGACTTGTACCGGGAGGTGCCCATGACTCAGGCTCACCGGCAACACCCTGGCGGGAACAATGTGGTTCCCTTCTCTCCACGCCGCAAAGCGGCACAGCCCCCCATTTTGCGTCTTTCCCCGGAATACGATGGCATTGAGCTGTTGTACGCCAATGACCACCACCCGGATAAACTCTTTTCCCTGAAAATTCTGGCCTGGGCTCGTCTCGCCAATGGCGACACGGTGGCCATGGTCCCCTGGCTGAAAGAGCCGGTGACCGCCATGGCGCTGGCGGACCCTCTGAACGGCCGCTGGGAAGGATACCGACTGCCGGAAAGCGACTACCTGTTCGTTGATGCTCCCGAGCACAAGGTACAGGAGCTGGATGCGGCACTGGGCTTCTTTGGCAAACCCCGGCCCGGCGATCAGACGATTCAGGAAATCCCCGACACCATCGGCACCCACGCGGTTTTTTCCGAGGATGGCTTCCATACCATCAGCCTGATGGAGGTGGTGAGCTGGCGCCTGACCGCAGACGGCACCCTGGCCGCCATGGTGGCCGATGAAACCGGCACCATGGAAACCCCGGTGCTACCTGGCGCCAAATGCCTGATCCAGGCCCAACAATTACCGCACTTCCGCTACTTCTTCCAGCACGGCATCGCCAATAAACTGAAAGAACGTGACCCGGAAGCACTGGCCGCGGTGGCGATGCTTTCCAGGACCAATTGATAGTTGAGAATGGATAATTGATAACGTCGCGGTAAAGATTACGGTGACCTGAAATGCAAGAGGCCGCGCCCAGAGATTGGCCGCGGCCTCTTGCATTTTAATGCTGCACGGGGCTTGATCGCGCAGTTATCAATTATCCATTCTCAACTATCAATTACCCTTCTTCCGTATCCAATAAACCCAAAGCTCCCCCTCCTGCTCCTGGCCCAACAAGGTATGGCCAAGAAACTGGCAGAACTTGGGAATATCCCGTTCGGTGGACGGGTCGGTGGCGCGGACTTCCAGGACCTCGCCAGGGGCCATGTCGCGCACCTTGTTGTGCAACATCATCACCGGTTCCGGGCACAGCAGACCAGTGGCGTCGAGGTGGTGTTGGGCGTCCTGGGTCATGGAGTTACCTTTTGCGCGTTGTCATTAAGTGGCGCTTGCCAGAAAAAGGCGGCCATTATAACGGTTGTGCAGAGAATCGCAGCCAGCAGGAAGTGGCCCGCATAGCCCAGCCAGGCCGCACTGAAGCCACTCGCCAGTGTAAAGGCGCCCACCGCAAACAGCTGTACCGAGGCCTGCATGGTGTAGTCACTCCCCTCGTGGCCGCTACGGCAGTAGTCCATCATTAATACGAACAGAGCCACTGTGGACAGACCGTCGGCGAATTGCTCGAACAGGGCCACCGGCCAGATCCAGTGATCCGCCGGGCTGCTGGCCACCATCCACCAGCCAAGAAAGGACACGGCCTGCAAGGCGGCAAAACCGAACAGCGCCAGTTTGCGCGACAGCCGCATCATCAGCACGCCCGCCAGTGCCGCGCCGGCCAGTCCCACCAGGGATGAAACTAAATCCAGTCGACCGATGGCTTCCAGGCTCCACTGCCGGTCCACCAGAAAGGGTTTGATCATACGGGTACCGAACCCGTCACCGACCTTGTAGCCCAGCAGGATCACCAGCCAAACAGCCATCTGCGGCCGCCACCAGAACAGGGTCAGTTGTCGCCGCCACCAGAGCAACGTCACGGGTCGACGGGGTTTGATCTGCTCCCGGGGCTCACGAAATCGCCAGACAACCAGTGCCACCAGCAGCAGGGCGACAATCAGGCTTGCCAGGGTACCCTGCCAGCCCCAGCGACCGACCATGATCAGCAAGGCACCACTACCCAGGATCATGCCAATCTTGTAGCCGTTCACCTGAATGCTGTTGCCCAACCCGCGCAAGTCCGGTGTCAGCAAACGGGTGGCCAGGCCGTCGGTAGCGATATCCTGAGTGGCACTGAACAGGTTGAGCAGAAACAGCAGCACCACCAACAGCGCAAAGCCCGGACCAAACAACCATTCGCGGGGAAACAGTGCCGTGATGGCCAGTACCAGCATCACGGCAAACACGCAGGCCAGAATCCACCGCTTGCGATGATTGGGTTTGCCACTACCCCAGCGATCCACCCAGGGAGCCCAGAGAAACTTCAACGCCCAGGGCAAGGCCGGCAGAGCCAGCAGGCCGATCCATTCCGGTGACAGGCCTGCGTCTCTGGCCAGAGCCGGCATGGATTTTCCCAGCAAACCGGCCGGCAGCCCCTGGGCAAAATACAGCACGCCAAGAGTGACAAAGAGAGCCGGCGCGGGACGCTGTGCAGGCATGCTCAGTAGTCCCGGTGGAACGCTGCCCACACGGTAATTTCCTCACGATCGTAGTAAAGCTGTGCCGCCTTGATCTCGGGCACCCCCAGATGCTCATGGCGCTCCATGGCAGCAGTCAGCTTTTCCAGTAATTGCCAGGCCTCCTGGAAACGGCGCTTCATGGGCAGCTTGAGATTGAACAGCGCCGCTTTGGACCAGCCCTGGGTGAGCCACTTTTCCATCTGCTGCAGGGTCCGCGCCGGCTTGTCCACCACATCGCAGACCACCAGATCCACACTGCTTCGGGGCCGCCAGGTAAAGGCATCACCGTGGATATGCTCCACCGGATATTCATCCATCAGGCGGGTATCGAGTTTACCGTGATCCACGGCCTGCACCTTGATGCCACGCCGGGCCAGTTGCCAGCTCCAGCCGCCCGGGGCGGCGCCCAGATCAACGGCGGTTTTCGCTGTGAGACTGTCGGTGCTGCCGAAGAAGCGGATCAGCGCTTCTTCCACCTTGAGCGCGGAGCGGCTGGGGGCTTCAGCCGGCAATTTCAGCCGTCGCACCCCGCCTTCGACCAACGGTACAGCGGTCGGGCTGCTGGTCACCCAGCCATTGTGGGAATCACTGAAGAACAGGTGCACCCGTTGGCGGGCACCGGGTTTCAACAGGCCGGCCTTTTTCAGGCGTGGCTCCAGCGCCTTGCGAAAGCCGCGCAGAAAGCGCTGCATCTCACGACCTTCGTTGGTGTCCGGATGCTCCAGAAACACCTCGCTGAAAGGGGCCGCCTGCTTCAGAAGCGGCCACAGTTCGGCAATCCGGTCATCGCCGATATCCACGAACTGGCCCTCGGCCAGGCTCAGGCTACGGGCAAAAATCAGCCCGCTCCCCAGCAGTGCCGCCATCGAGCCCTGCTGACTGTGCCAGAGCACATAGCCGCTATCCGGGACGGTACGCGGATAACCGCCAACCATCTGCTCTGCCGCATGGAAGTTCAGCTCCGCAGCCAGGTCGTTCTCGAACCCGGGGCGGCACAACCCCAGCAGGGTTTCATCATGGGCGTGCTGCAAGTCACTGTGCATGTTGGTCTCGCGCTGGTTACAATGTGGCACATTGTCCTTATCACAACGGCTGGATCAATAATGAAAACAATATTGCCGCTGACCCTGGGCCTTGGCGCTGCCCTGCTCTCCCCTTTTATACACGCCGAAGAAGAACTGGCACCACCGGATGTGGATTTCTACGCCGAGGCGCAGATGCTACGTGTCGACCTGGCCCCCTATGGCTTTGATACCACCGACGGGCTGGATATTCGCCTGGGAATGTGGCTCAACAGTGTGGATATCGGCGGAAACTCTAGGCTGGGACTGGAGGCGGGCTTCCTACGTAACAGCGAAGACTCGAATGACCGTCAGTTTGAGCGTGCACCAGAGTCCAATGAAACCCCGATCAATGGAACCCCCATCGATAGTGTCAGGATCAGCGAAGAGAATTCACTACGCCTTAACGGCATTACGGTGGGTGTTGTCTGGCAAACCAAACGTTGGGTCTATCTGAAAGGCGGTGCCTATATCTACGATTTCAAGCTAGAAAACAGCCAGCAACGCGCATTCCTCGACAATAATTCCGACACCGTTGCCACCGTCAACGAAGCCCCAACTAACGACAGTCAAAGCGGTATCGCCCCCTATATCAGCGTGGGGCTAGCCATCCCGGTACTGGACAAGCTGTCTGTCACTGCAGATTATCGCCAAACGCAGTTGGAATCCGAAAACTTTGGCTCCTTCGGTGTTGGGATTCGCTTTTCCAACTGACCCGTAAACGCGGTTGGAGCCTTGCTTTCAAGGCGCAGCGCCTGGAACCGGCCTTCGCTTTGCTCGCAAAGCTCCAACAAGTCAGGCACCTTTTCATACCACAGCAGATGACCCTCTGCTGTTACTTCACAAACACCACGGTCTTGTTGCCATCAACGATGACCCGGTCTTCCAGGTGCCAGCGTACTGCCCGCAGCATTACCTGCCGCTCCACGTCCTGACCCAGCGATTTGAGCTCGTCAGCGGAATGTCGATGACTGACCCGCTGCACGTTCTGCTCAATGATCGGGCCCTGATCCAGATCTTCCGTCACATAATGGCTGGTGGCACCGATCAGTTTGACGCCACGATCGTGGGCCTGCTGATACGGGTTGGCGCCCACAAAGGCAGGCAAGAAGGAATGGTGGATGTTGATAATGCGATGCGGATGGTGTGAAACAAACTCGCTGCTAAGAATCTGCATGTAGCGGGCCAACACGATCACGTCCACCTGTCCGTCCAACAGCGCCAACGCCTTGGCCTCTGCCTCGGCCTTGTTATCGCCGTTCACTGGAATATGGTGATAGTCGATCCCAAATCGCTCCACTTCACCGCGTAAATCCTCATGGTTGCTGATCACCATGGGGATGGTTGCTGGTAGATCGCCCCGCGAGGTTCGCCACAAGAGATCCATGATCACGTGGTCATGGCGTGACACCAGCACCGCCATGCGCTTTTTCTCGCTGGCGTAGCTGATCTGCCACTGCATACCGTAGGGTTCGGCAACACGGCTGGCGAAATTGTTACGCAGAGCGTCCCGGGAACAATCCAGCTCCGGCGTCTGGAATTCCAGACGCAAAAAGAAAGTGCCACCTCGCGCATCGCTGGAGTGCTGATCGAAATCGGTGATGTTGGCACCGTGGTTGAACAGAAAGGTACTTACGGCGCTGATAATACCCGGCTTGTCCGGGCAGGTTACCAGCAGGCGGGCCGTATTGGCGTCTTGCACTGTCATTGCGGGTCCTGGTAATCGGGCAGATTAATGACTAACGCCGAAATGCTCTTTGCGGAAGCTGGATGGGGTCTTGCCCGTCCACTTTTTGAAGGCACGGTGGAAAGAGCTGGCTTCACTGAAGCCCATCAACAGGGCAATTTCATCGATGCTCAGATCCGGCTTGGACAGGTAATAGACTGACGCATCCTTGCGGATGGAGTCCTTGATCTCCTGGTAGCTGGTATTGGCCTCTTTCAGCCGGCGGCGCAGGGTTTGCGGCGTCATGTTCAGTTTACCGCAGATTTCCGTGAAATCGGGGAAACTGTTGCCGTACTCGTTGGAAATGATCGCCCGGATTTGCGCCGGCAAGCCCACATTGTGGATATTGCCATCGAACAACTGGGCCAGGGAATCCTTGAGGAACTTGGAGAGAGACAGCTCGTTCTGCACCAGGGGCAGGTCGAGAAAGTCAGCACGGAAACTCACCGCATTTTCGTCGGCACTGTACTCGATGGGGCAATCGAACAGGAAACGGTGTTCCTCATCGTTTCTCACATCGGTGTAATCCAGCTTCACCAGCTGGGGTTCAATAGCCTTGCCCACCAGCCAGCTCATGAAACGCAGCCAGACAAAAAGGGACGTCTCGATGATCACTTCCCTAAAATCCAGGCGCGAGTCCGCCTTGACGACCAGCCGGGCGATGTCTCCTTGCCGCTCGATCCGGGAATGCATGCTCAGTTCGAACAGATCGTAAAAACGAATACCCCGCTCAATGGCCGCACCGAGGGTCGGGCAGTTGATCACCGCGTGGGCCATCATTGAAAATGTGCCCGGCTTGGATTTGCGCCCCTGCCCGAAACCGAGAAACTCGTCTTGGGTCTGCTGCATAATCAGCAGCATCATCTTGATAAAGGTGTCGCGCTCGATGGTGCCGTCCGGATCATCCAGCAATTGCCGAGGAATATCACATTGATCAAGCAGATCAGGGATACTGGCACCGGACCGCCCTGCCCCCTGAAGCAACTTCACTACGCGATTGATATTGATTGTTCTGCGCTGGTACATCGACCGCCACCCTCACACCGTTGGCAATGCCAAAAAGCTGTCTCTATCAGAATCCAGTATCGTGATCTTCAATGATACCCGTTCCGCATCTCTCCGCAGGACCGTTCACGGGCCATCATAATAAAGAAACTGACCGTAATTAACACACTGTTTACCCTGGGCAGACCTGCGATTGTACTTTACCGCAACGAAAACTGCCTTGACGTGACATTCACTCTTGTTATCGGCTTGCCGTTACGTTACAAAATCAGTCATGAATGTTCTCGTTGTCGAAGACAATAAAGCTGTCAGTCTGATCATCTGCCGCATCATTGAAGAGCTGGGCCATGAATATGTGCTGGCAGCCGACGGTGAGGCAGCCTTGCGCCTTTATCGGCAACGGAACGTGGACCTGCTGATTCTGGACGTGGAACTACCGATACTGGACGGCTTCAGTGTGGCTCGGGAAATCCGCAACCAGAATGGCCAGACCCCCATCCTGTTCATCTCCGGCAACCACAGTGAGGCC
This sequence comes from Alcanivorax jadensis T9, assembly GCF_000756655.1. Classification (GTDB taxonomy): domain Bacteria; phylum Pseudomonadota; class Gammaproteobacteria; order Pseudomonadales; family Alcanivoracaceae; genus Alcanivorax; species Alcanivorax jadensis. The sequence goes on along the minus strand of NZ_ARXU01000013.1, from coordinate 64,028 downwards.
TACCAGCAGCAATGCCTGGATGCCGGCGGCGAGACACTGATGCCCAAACCCTTGCGCCCCAGTGAGTTACGGCGCTGGCTGGAAGTCGCCTTCACCCAGTTAGCCTGCAGCAACCTGACTCCCTCCGGTGCGTCAGCCTGACCCCTGCCTCTACTCAGTCGCATCATCCATTACCGCCAGACTTCGCAACCAGTGGCGCCCACTTTCATCCACTTCTCTCGCCAGATTCAATACGCTGATACCCCGCATACGGGCATCTGCCACCAACGAATAGGCCTCACGTTGCAGCTGCTCCATGGCCTGCCGGTGCTGGGCCGCCAGGTCCGCGCAGGGTGGTGCCTGGTAGAGCCTGTCCAACGCTCGCAGGATCTGCTCACTGAAGCCCTGCAAACCGGGATCATGGCTTTCTGTCAGTAGCGCCAGGTCATCCGCCACATCCTTCAGCGCCTTCAAGGCATAAACCGCTTCACGCACCCTGGCACGCAAACGTTGCAGGCGCTGCTCCTGTCCCTCAGTCATGGGCTGCTGGGCCAACCGATTGGCATAGTCTGCCAGCTGCATTTCCAGATCCGTGACCTGACTATATTCCTCAAAGAAGCGGGACAGGGAACGTCCCTGCAGTGGGTTCCGGCAATAATCCCTGACCCGATCAATGAGAATGCCGGTTTCCCGTGCCAGCACCAACAGCGCAGGCTCTACCGATTGCGGGCTGATATCCGCGAACAGATCATGATGCCCTCGCTTGCCGATATGCGCTTCAATCGCTCGCTCCATAACACCCAGTAACGGCGCAAACACCACAATACCGATCAAGTTGAAGCCAGTATGGAAGGCCACCAGGCCATATAACGGATCATCGATACCCAACCAGCCCGAGACCTGTGGCCACACGGGCATCACCAGCAGAAAGGCCAGCAACGCCGTTCCCACGTTATAAAGCACATGAAACGCCGCCACTTGCTTCTTCTGCACGGACCCCTTGATCGCACCGAGCAGCAAGGTGCTGGTAGTCCCCAGGTCCGCACCGATCACCAGCGCCAGAGCTTCCGGCAAGGCAATCAAGCCGCCGTTTAGCGCCGATAGCGTAATCAGCATGGCTGCAGAAGAAGACTGGATGATGGCCGTCAGCAACACCCCGGCCATCAGATACAGCACCGGTGGATAAACTTGCAGCCAGCTCACATCAAAGCGCTGGCCGACGCCTTCCACCGCCACCTTCATGGTATCCAGACCAAAGATCAGTAAGCCGAAAGCCAGCAAAAACAGGCCGGCAGAACGCCACATGCCTTTCGGCAGGAGCACATAACAGAGGGCACCGGCCCCCGCCAGCGGCAGGCTGACCGCAGAAAGCGAGAGTTTGAAGCCCAGCAGCGTTACTAGCCAGCCGGTTACTGTGGTGCCCAGATTGGCGCCCAGCATCACCGCCATGGCATGGCGCAGAGGGAGTATCCCCACCGACACGAATGCCAGCACCAATAACCCAACGAGAGAACTGCTCTGCATCACTGCTGTAATCAGGCCCCCTGCCACCACCCCTTTCAGGGTGGTGTTGGTGGACCGTTGCAGCCACAGGGAAGCCTTTTCGCTGAACAGGGTCTGCACCGCCTGTTCCACCAGTTGCATGGCAAACAGAAACAGACCCAGCCCGGCAATCATTGTCAGCACACTGTTCATCGCTGCGGCTCAATCATTCTTTTTCGTCAGTACTTGCCGATAGTGCTCAATACACTGGGGATCTTCCTGCGGGTATTCTGGCGCCAGCTCCTTCAGCGTATCCAGGAGCAACGCCGCCACCGCGGCTCTGGCATTTTTCTTGTCATCGTTGGGAATCAGATGCCAGGGAGCATGAAGGGTATGGGTTGGCACGAGGGTCTCGTTGACCAGCGATAGATAGGCGTCTCTTGCCAGCCAGCTTTCCACATCCGCCGCGTCAAACTTCCAGCGTTTGCGGGGCTTGTCCAAGCGCTTTAAGAGACGGCGACGCTGTTCTTCCTGCGAGGTATTCAGCCAGATCTTGATGATCCGGGTTCCTTCCCGGTGCAAGTGCTGCTCGAAGGCGTTGATGGCCTCGTATTTCAGCGGCCAGTCATCACTGCTGTGTTCGGTGACCGGCCACAACCGTTCAGCCAACACCGATTCATAGTGGCTGCGATTGAAGGCGACCACTTCCCCCCTGCCCGGCAGGTGGCGCCAAACCCGCCAGAGAAAATCATGATCCACCTCTTCACCCAGCGGTCGACTGAACCCATGTACCCGAAACGCGGCCGGATCCATGGCCCGGGCCAGGGTGCGAATCAGGCTGTCCTTGCCGGCAGCATCCAGCCCCTGCACGACCAGGAGCACCCCGTGACGTCGATTGGCAAACAGGCGCCGCTGGTATTCGTGCAGACCGTCCAGCACCGTATCGAGATCCTGTTGCGGTGGTTCCCTGAAATCAGTGGGTAAACTTTGTACGTTGAGGGTGGGCCCCGACGGCCAACCAAAGCGGTCCAGTTCCATGCGCACTCCCTTGGGTATACCGTATTGAGCATAAAGGGCAGTGAGAGCCAGGCAAACAGGAGATTTTCATGGAACCACGTATCAGCATGATCACCCTTGGCGTCAATGACCTTGCGACGGCGATCCGCTTTTATGAGCAGGGTCTCGGCCTGCCCCGCCGCCCCATGCCGGACGAAGCGCCGGTGGCGTTCTTTGAATTGAACGGCACCTGGCTGGGCTTGTTCGGTCATGATGCGCTGGCCGCTGATGCCGGCGTTGCGCCATCGGGTCAGGGCTTTCGCGGCGTGGCGATGGCACACAATGTGGAAAGCCCACAGCAGGTCGACCAGTTACTGTCCCAGGCTCAGGAAGCCGGTGCGCAACTGATCAAGCCCGGACAGTCCACCGATTGGGGCGGTTACGCCGGCTACTTTGCCGATCCGGATGGCCACCTGTGGGAAGTGGCCTGCAATCCGCATTTCTGGGTGGGGCCCCGCTAGCTGGCGACTGACATCAACGTGCAGACATAAAAAAGCCCGGCACAGGGCCGGGCTTTTTTATCAGACGGAACCTACGTTACTTGTAGATTTCGCCTTTTTCCGCTTTCTCCACCAGGGAAGCCGGCGGGTTGAAGCGATCACCATACAACTTGGCCAGCTCCTGGGCGCGGGCCGCGAAACCACGCAGACCACCCTCGTACTGGTTGATGTACTGGATCACACCACCGGTCCAGGCCGGGAAGCCAATACCGAAGATGGAACCGATGTTGGCATCGGCCACAGATTCCATAACGCCTTCGTCGAAGCATTTCACTGCTTCGATGGCTTCCACAAACATCATCCGTTCCTTGATATCTTCAAACGGAATCTCTTTGTCACCACCAAAGGCGTCTTTCAGACCTGGCCACAGGTGCTTCTTGCCGTTTTCCGGGTACTCGTAGAAGCCTTTGCCCTGGACTTTACCGGGACGGTCCAGCTCTTCGACCATTTTCTTCATGACCACTTCAGCCGGATGCTCGGGCGGCAGTTCCTGACCTTCACGCTTGGCATCGTCACGGGCCGCCTTGCCGATCTTCAGGGCGGTTTCCATGTTGATCTCATCGATCAGGTTCAGCGTACCCACCGGGTAACCGGCCTGCATGGCGGCCTGCTCAATGGACTGGGCATTGATACCTTCACCCAGCATGGCAATCCCTTCGTTGGCGAAAGTGCCGATTACGCGGGTGGTGAAGAAGCCACGGGCATCGTTGACCACGATGGGGGTCTTCTTGATCTGCTGGCAGTAATCGTAGGTTTTCGCCAGCGCTTCCGGGCTGGTGTCCTTGCCGGAAATGATTTCCACCAGCGGCATCTTGTCCACCGGACTGAAGAAGTGGATCCCAATAAAGTTATCCTGCTTCTTCACACCCTTGGCCAGACCGGTAATCGGCAAAGATGAGGTGTTGGAGCCAAGCACGGCATCCGGCTTCACCACATCCTCGATTTCCTGGAAGACCTTGTGCTTCAGTTCGGTGCTCTCGAATACCGCCTCGATCACGAAGTCCACCCCGTCCAGATCCTTGGCATCTGCCGTGGCATGGATCAGCGACAGGATCTGCTCTTTCTTCTCTTCGGTCATCTTGCCGCGGGAGATGTCCTTGTCGAGCAGCTTGCGGGAGTAATCCTTGCCCTTGTCCGCGTTTTCCTGGGAGATGTCTTTCAGCACAACCTGGGCGCCACTGCGAGCGGTCACATAGGCAATGCCCGCGCCCATCATGCCGGCACCGAGGATACCGACTTTTTCGGCACGGAATTTCGGCACATCCTTGGGACGGCTGGCACCGGCGTTGATCGCCTGCAGGTTGAAGAAGAAGGCGGTGATCATGTTCTTGGCCACCTGGCTGGTAACCAGGGACACGAAGTAGCGACCTTCGATGGTGGAGGCATTGTCGAAATCCACCTGGGCCCCTTCCACGGCCGCAGACATGATCGCCAGCGGTGCCGGATAATTGGCGCCCTTGATCTGCTTCTTCAGGTTGGCCGGGAACGCCGGCAGGTTCATGGCGAACTTGGGATTCTTGGGGTCACCACCGGGGATCTTGTAACCTTTCTGATCCCAGGGCTGCTGGGCTTTGGGATTGGCCTTGACCCATTCGCGGGCCTTGGCCAGCATCTCGTCACGGTCAACAGCCAGCTCGTCGATCAGCCCCACTTTCTGGGCCTTGTCGGCTTTCATGCGCTGGCCCTGCATCAGCACTTTCATCAGGCCATCCTGGATACCCAGCATGCGGATCACGCGGGTGACACCGCCACCACCGGGCAGCAGACCCAGGGTCACTTCCGGAAGACCGAACTGGGCGGATTTGTCGTTGATGGCAACACGGTGATGACAGGCCAGGGCGATTTCCAGACCGCCACCCAGAGCCGTACCGTTCAGGGCAGCCACAACCGGCTTGCCGAGGGTTTCCAGCACGCGCAACTGACGCTTGATCTCGGTAACGTTATCCAGGAAAACCTGGCCGTCTTCCTTTTTCGCCTTAAGCAGGTCACGCAGATCACCGCCGGCAAAGAAGGTCTTCTTGGCGGAGGTGATGATCACCCCGGCAATGTTGTCTTTCTCTTTTTCCAGACGCTCCACGGTGGCTGCCATGGACTTGCCGTACAGCTCGTTCATGGTGTTCGCGGACTGGTTGGGATCATCCAGAATCAGGGTAACGATGTTGTCCGCGTCCTGTTCCCAACGGATTGCAGTTTGTTCACTCATGTTCTTTCTCCGAATTCGTTCGACGCGGTTTACAGACGCTCAATGATGGTGGCGATACCCATGCCACCGCCCACACACAAGGTGCACAGCGCGTACTTCTTGTCGCGACGTTCGAGTTCATCCAGCGCGGTGCCCAGGATCATGGCGCCGGTGGCACCCAGTGGGTGGCCCATGGCGATGGAACCGCCATTCACGTTGGTCACATCCGGGGTGATGTCCATGTCCCTCATGAAGCGCATGGCCACGGCGGCGAACGCTTCGTTGATTTCCCACAGATCAATATCGCTAGCCTTCAGGCCGGCCTTGGCCAGTGCCTTTTTGGCAGCCGGGCCCGGACCAGTCAGCATGATGGTCGGATCGGCACCACTGATCGCTGTGCAGACAATACGGCCACGAGCCTTCATGCCGTAATCCTTGCCAACCTGCTCGTTACCCAGCACGACCAGTGACGCGCCATCCACGATGCCGGAAGAGTTACCGGCGTGATGGACGTGATCGATCTTTTCCAGCCAGTGGTATTTCTGCAGAGCCACCGCATCGAAACCACCCATTTCGCCCATCATGGCGAAAGACGGATTCAGACCGGCAAGGCCATCGGCGGTGGTGCCGGCGCGAACGTGCTCGTCGCGATCCAGTACGGTCAGGCCGTTGAGGTCTGTAACCGGTACCACAGAATTTCCGAAGTAGCCTTTTTCCCAGGCAGTGGCAGCCCGCGCCTGGGATTCGGCAGCGAATTCATCCACATCACGGCGGGAAAAGCCTTCGATGGTGGCGATCAGATCAGCGCCGATGCCCTGGGGGACGAAACCGGTCTTGTAGTTGGTAACCGGGTCCATGGCCCAGGCGCCACCATCAGAGCCCATGGGAATACGGCTCATGGCTTCAACACCACCCGCCAGAATCAGATCATCCCAACCGGAAGCCACTTTCTGGGCACCGGTGTTCACCGCTTCCAGGCCGGAAGCACAGAAACGGTTCAGCTGATAACCTGCCACAGTGTCCGGCAGACCCGCAGCCAGCGCCGCAGTCTTGGCGATACAGGCGCCCTGATCACCCACCGGGGTAACCACGCCCAACAACAGATCATCAATACGGTTGGTGTCCATATTGGGGAAACGGGCTTTCACTTCATCGATCAGGCCGACCACCAAGTCCAGCGGCTTCACCGTATGCAGTGAGCCATCTTTTTTACCCCGACCACGGGGAGTACGGATGGCATCGTAAATATAGGCTTCGGTCATGGAACCTTCCTCTTGCCTCAGGCAGATGTCAGCTCAGCTGACGGGTTGTGAAAGGCGGCACCTGTCAGTGCATGGGTTCAATCATGCGCAACAAAGTGACAGGTACCGGCCAAATGTAGACCGCAGAGATTGCCCTACACGCGCCCGTCACTCAATGACAGGAGTTAACAGCCTGGGTGAGCGGAACGGGCAGTGGTTAACCGCTTGATATGCAAGGCGTCTTGAGGGCCAATGCGAGTCGCTCGAGAGATGGTAAGGTCCGGACATTCGTTTCAGGAGAATTCGCTATGTCCCATAACACCGAGGTGCTGCGCTCCCTGGCCGCTTCCGCCCTGCAGCAGGGTCGCGGCATTGCCAGCAAAGGCCACCGCAAGACACCCCAGGAACCCCTTGAACTGTATGACATGGAAGGCTGCCCGTTTTGCCGCCTGGTTCGCGAAGCATTGACGGATCTGGACCTGGATGTAGTGATTTTCCCCTGCCCCAAGGGGGGTGAGCGTTACCGCCCGCTGGTGGAACGCCTGGGTGGGCGTCAGCAATTCCCCTATCTGATGGACCCGAATACCGGGGCCGCCCTTTACGAATCCGCCGACATCATCGACTACCTGTACCGGGAATACGGCGGCCGCCCGGCGCCGCGCCGCTGGCTGGTTCGCAGCCTGCGCACGGCCGCGGCGGTGTCCGCCTCTCTCCCTCGCGCCTCCCGCGGTCTACGCGCCCAGGACAGCCAGGTGCCGGAACAGGCACTGGAACTCTACTCGTTCGAAGCCAGCCCTTTTGCCAGGCTGGTCCGCGAACGCCTCACCGAGCTGCAACTGCCCTACCTGCTCCGCCAGTGCGGCCGGGATCAGTGGCAAGACTGGGTGCTGCCGCCGCTACGTCGACGCCTTCTTGATGACTACGCACCCCGCCAGCGGAACCGAATTGCCCTGATGGAACGGGCCGGCCGCATCGCCGTTCCCTACCTGGTAGATCCCAATACTGGCGCAGAACTATTCGAATCCGCGGACATTCTGGATTACCTGGATCAGACTTACGGTCGATAATCGCAACCCGGCGCATCAACAAATGGTGTGCCGGACACTTCTCCCTTCCCCGAATTAGTGCTATATAAAGCACTGAGAACCCCCTTTAATTCTGTAAAGAGAGTAGCACCATGGGTCGTCGACATTTTGATGACTATGAACCGGACGATTGGAACGAAGAACACAAGCGCGCTGAACGTGAACGTCGCAAACGTGATGCAAAACGTCATCGGCACGATTCAGAGGACAAAAGTGACTCGCGCGAAAGCCGCGATTCGCGTCCTTACTGAAACAGGTTCCATCTCGGGAGCATTCGCTTCCAGGTCTGAAAACCGGGCTTCATGGATGAAGCCCCTCTCTCGTTTTGGCTAATTATCGCCGTAACGGCTGGCAAGAGTGGTCAGTGCCGCAGCCGTGTTCTCATCCGCCAGAAGTTTGAATCCACCTCGCCAGTGTCCATTGGGCAAATAATCATGCCAGCGGTGTTCCGCCATCACTGTCAATTCACGGTGGCCCGATAAAGCTAGCGGTAATTGTAGTAGTAGTGACTGGCTGCCCTGAGGTGGCGTACCACGCCCGGTAAGGCACAGGCCCTCGTCAGTCAGATTGAGAATATGCCCCACCGGTTTTCGATCGATGGAAGCTCGGACATTCAGTCTCAGTCGAGGCCTGCGGAAACGTCGTCGTTCCATAACTACCTCTCGGGAAGGGTCTCACTGCCAGTTTCTGCCCGCTTTGTGTACCATGCAAGCATGAACTAACGGGTTTTGTGGAGCAGTTCCATGGCCACCAATGACGATGATCTGTTCCGCCAGGAAATGGCGGATGTGACACCGATGAAACCGGATAATCGCGCGACCCAGCCCCGGTCCAAGCGCCCAAACAGTCTGCGCGAACAGCTGCGCCGCGCCGCCGCCATGGACGATCGCCAGGATCGCAATCCCCTCACCGTGCCGGAACAGGTCCCCCGGATTGGCCCCACCGACATTGTCGGAGTCAAGAAAAACGGTGTTCAGGAAGGGGTGTACCGTAAATTGCGACTGGGCAAATACGATGCCCAGGATCTGCTGGATCTGCACCGGGTACGCCTGATGGATGCCCGTGACCGAATGCAGACCTTTCTGATGAAAGCCCACGAACAGGGCTTGCGGTCCGTGCTGATCAACCATGGTAAAGGCGTACACAGCGAGCGTCCCGGCTTCCTGAAAAGCTACGTAATGCACTGGCTCGAGGAGAGTCACCTGGTACTCGCCTTCCATTCCGCCCCACAGAATCAAGGCGGCAGCGGCGCCACCTATGTGCTGATCAGAAAAAGCAGTCAGTCACGGCAGCGCAATAGGGAGTTCTTTATGGAGGCGGGAAAGAACAATAGAAGCAGTTGATAATTGAGAATGGATAATTGATAACTACGCGCCAACAGACTTTGGGTACTTAACCGCTGGAGGCCGCGACCTTACTTTGGGACGCGGCCTCCAGCACTCTAATTAGCTGCCTTGCCTATTCCGCGCCGTTATCAACTATCCATTCTCAATTATCAATTCAACCCTCACCTTCTTATCCGGTTAATCCCGTTGATCGCCGCCACCCGATACGCTTCCGCCATGGTCGGGTAGTTGAAGGTGGTGTCGATGAAGTACTCCAGGGTGTTCAGCTCACCGGGCTGGCGCATGATGGCCTGCCCTACGTGGACAATTTCCATGGCCTGATAGCCGAAGCAATGGATACCCAGCACCGCCAGGGTCTCCCGGTGAAACAGGATTTTCAGCATCCCCACCCGCTCACCGGTAATCTGCGCGCGGGCCAGATTACGAAAGAAGGCCTGCCCGACTTCATAGGGCACCTTGGCTTCGGTGAGCTCCTGCTCGTTACGCCCCACACTACTGATCCCCGGAATGGTATAGATCCCGGTAGGCACGTCGGTCACCTGCCGTACTTCATCGCCAGCAATGGCCGCCGCACAGAAACGGCCCTGATCATAGGACGCACTGGCAAGAGATGGCCAACCCACCACATCGCCGACGGCATAAATACCTTCCACCTCGGTCTTGTAGCGCTCATTGACCTGTAATTGCCCGCGGTTGTTGGGTTTCAGCCCGGCGGCTTCCAGCCCCATGTCCTGAGTGTTGCCGGAACGACCATTACACCAAAGCAAGGCGTCAGCGCGCAGTTTCTTGCCGGACTGCAATTCCAGGGTGACGCCCTCATCGTCGGCAACAACCCGCTGGTACTCCTCATCCTGACGAATGGTGCAGCCCTGCTCGCGCAGGTGATAACTGAGCGCATCGGAAATTTCCGTATCCAGAAAATCCAGCAGATGCTGCCGTGAATTCACCAGGTCAACCCGGATCCCCAGGCCGGTAAAGATGCAGGCATATTCCGAGCCGATCACCCCCGCCCCATAGATGATGATATGGCGCGGCGTATGGTCCATGGTGAGAATGGTATCGGAGTCGTAGATACGGGGATGATCAAAATCCACATCCTCCGGATGATAGGGCCTTGAGCCGGTAGCAATCACCACGTTACGGGTTTTCAACAGATGCAGCCGCCCTTCCCGGTCTTCCACCCTCACCTCATTGTTGCCAAGCAACTCACCCCTTCCACCAAACACCGTCACCCGGTTGCGGATATAGAAATCCGTGCGCACCTGGACCTGGGAATCGATCACCTCACGGGTTCTGACAATCAGGTCCTGCCAGCGGACTTCTCTGGGATTGATGATGCCGCGAAGTAACGGATTGCGCTGGGTACGGATCACCTGGCGGACCAGATGACGAAGCGCCTTGGAAGGGATCGTTCCCCAATGTGTGCAGTTGCCGCCCAGAGACTTCTGGTCTTCGACAATGGCCACTCGCAGGCCTTTTTTTGTCGCCTGCATCGCCGCCGCTTCACCGGCCGGCCCGCTACCGATCACCACCAGATCCCAACCCGCACTGATATCCATTCACTTCTCCTTTCCACGACAGCACTATTATAGGCATGTCCCCTCGCTCGCACGAGTAAGACCAAAGCAGAGGCCTGACCATGTTGGCCAAGACTGGCATGGTGGGGATAGAGGAAAGAATCGTTTCAATTCAATAACAGGAGCCTGACATGGAAGAGCGCAGCGAACAAAAGCCCTCGAAGTTGGCCCGTGGCGGCAAAACGACAGGACGCTGGCTGGTGGCCCACCCGATCGGGGCCCTGCAGATTCTGGCAGTGATACTGGTATCAATTATCGTGCTTCAGAATCTGGAGCCCACCAGCATCGACATCCTGTTCTGGACACTGGTGGACATCCCCAAATTGCTGCTCTTGCTAGCAAGCATGCTGGCCGGGGGGCTGATCTGGGAGCTGTTGCGGCGCAGCCTGCTACGCCGCCGCAAGGCGCCGGCGGCGCCAAAACAGTAATAGCAGGCTGGAGAACAGGCCGAGACTCCAGCTTCCAGCGCTGGTGTCTTCCTGTTCTCCCGGGTATGTGATGGTGAAGGTGGCTGCCGCTGACGTACTACCACAGTAATCCTCCACTTCCAGAGTGAAGCGGTCCTTGAACGGACTGAAGTTGCTATCAGGGATGTATGTCACGGTGCGTGCGTCAGAATTTATGATTATCCCCGTGCCCTGAGCGCTACCCGTTTCATTACTACGTTTAGTAAAATTAGGCTCATCCTTGATTCTAAGCGTTGGCCAATTGATGGAACTCGCGTCACCATCGGGGTCATCAGCAGTAATCTTAAAGGTTACCGATTCACCAGGACGGCTACTGCGGGTCTGCCCAGTGATACTCGGTGCCTTGTTGGTGATACTCATGCTGACAGAAGCATCTGAGGACTGCTGGGCCGGGTTCGCGTTGTCTTCAAAGTTGTACAGGAAAACCAGCCGAGGCGTGTCTCTCTCATCATCATTGAGGGCTTCACAAACTGCATCCTTGGCTGGATCTATTGAATCTGGAATGAAGCCCTGGTTTGAAGGAGTGAACAGGACGATACAATTTTCGGCCACATCTCCATCATCGTAATTGTCCGGATTGCGATTGATAAAACGCTGAGGAAGCGGATCGCCGCATTTCACGTCATAGCCATCAACCGATTCGCTGTAAAATTCCCAGACAAACTCAATGGTGGTGCCATCGGCTTGGGATCCACTACTACCAAGAACATAACGGCGGGTCGCTGAGTCATACGTGTAAGAGCCGGCCGCCGGATTGACCTCCTCTTCCCCGCCGACAATATCAAATTGTGCCGGAGTGAAAACGAACCTGTCGTCCAGTAACGCACCATTTCCATCAAGTAGCTGGATCTCGGCTCCATCACTCGGCAAATCATTATCAAAGACGTCTATCAGGACACGGCGGTCTGGAGCACGCTGGTTATTGGCCTCATCATCAGAAGCGGTAATCTGTTGATATTCGAATGCCCCACGGTCGCACTCCCCCCCGGACGTCCTGGCAATACCACGCAAATCCGTGGCACGGCATCGCAGCGGGGTTGAGGTACCAGATTGCAGATCGTCTTCGTTGCCAGCATCAATGATTAATGCATCGTTGAGATCAGCAGCAACGAGATACGGAGGCGTATAGTCCGTAGAACTACCCGACTCAACGGCAAGGTCAGTGGACATGCCCGCGGTTCCACCTTCCCCATCATCATTGTTCTCATCTGTACCACTTGCCGTACATGCAGCGTCTGAAAACAGGTTATAAACGCTATCGCGCAATTCCCCGGTACCTGTAGAGCAACTGGCTCCACTTGCCGCAACAATACTGTTTGCTAAGCTGACCGAGGCTTCAGAATCCCCCAGTTCAATACCATTTCCCGGAGCATTATTCACGAAGGTCAGATTCATCAGACGGACATTAATATCCACGCCGCTGAGATCCAGGGCCGAGCCTTTCGGTGCACTGTTATCCACAAAGGTACTGTTGGAAAATGCAATAAAATTGCCAGTTGGAATATTCAAATCAAAGGCGCCGCCCTCAACGTCAGCATGGTTGTTCTCAAACGTTGTATCAACAGCGGCAAACCGGAAACTCTCTCCATTCTGAGCTGTGGTTGCCATAACACCACCGGATTGCAACGCCTCATTACCTGTCACATAGGCACGATTGAAGGACACCTGCTTTTCATTGCCGGCGTTGGCCCGTACATAGATAACCCCGCCGGAACGGTCTGCCCGGTTATTGCGAAGTACAACCCGGTCGAAAACCACGGAGCCGCCGGTAATGATTGCACCGCCAAATCCCTGATCACCCACGGGGGTACCTCCAGGCACTGAGGCATTACCGTCTTCCAGCTGGAGATAGCGAAACAATACATTGGGATGGCCATTGCTAACTGGCGCTCGCACTTCGAACAATCGACTCTGCCCATCCCCGATAATTCGGGTAATGGTGTCTTCAGCATCCGGCTCTGCATCATCATCATTGCGAACACCCTTGCCGACCAACTCGACACTGCCCCCCTGGATGACCAGGGTGCCTTCCAGATGGATATCACCAGCAGGTAGCAGGATGCGGTCTTCGCCTTTGGCACCGAAATCACAATCCGGGCTACTGAAAGTGGCCGCATTGGCCAACGCTTCTCGCAAGGTGCACAGGCCATCGTTGGTAATGGAGGGGTTATCATCGAGCAGGGAGTTCACTTCAATATCAGCTGCCAACACTGTGCCCGATAGCATAACGGCAAGGGCAACAAGCCCTGAACGCCACCGACGCAGCAGGCCACTAGCGATCAACGTCAAAAATGCCAGGACTGAAAAAGAACCGCCGCTGTTGCCACCTAGAATGCTCTTGGACTCTGTAAGACCACTGGCCGGTTGCGCCACCATATTGGCGATTTCACTCTGATCCAGACCAATATCGGTGCCACCGGCAAAGGCATGCCGGGAAACCACATAACGAATCTGGTCTACGCCGTGAAAACTGCTGTCAGGGGAATAACGAATACGAGGATAGCCTTGGTCATCAATTTCCACTGATGCCCGTCCACGCTCAGGGGCAACAATAATCGTCATGCAACGTTCGAGTACTTCTTGCTCAAGACAGGCACTATCAATGGCCGGGCAGGTGCCTTCATCAATAATGATCTGTTCCAGACGTCCACAATCCACCATGGTGTCATTTCTGTCGTTTTTCAGCACATCACCGAGTACTGTCCGGCCGCTAATCAGATCAATCTCATCCGGTTGCGCCAGTGCACGCAGAAATTCCACCGCGCCCACGTCACAACGTCCACCAGCACCACCCCGCGATTGACCGCGCATGTCTTCCTTGGCACATTGATCTACCGTTTCCGGGTTACCGCGATCGAACAGGCTGGGAGTCGCCTCCGGTATTGTCGTATCCAACCCGGCGGGTTCCGGGTTAGGGAGAAAGCCAGGAAAATTTCCGCCCAGCTCCTCGGCAGGAATCGGCATGCAGGCTCCGGAGCCGGTCCCCACGCAAGTGACACGACTCATCGTTGCCTCATTCCAGCCAAGCAGTACTTCAGCCGTTGCCCCGTTCGGGTCCAGTGTCACCGGCGTCCCTTCGGTCTGCTCCCGCGGCAAGGGGCATGTCGCATCGTCGGTAATGGTGTAAAGCAGGGTGGCATCGGCATCGTCAATTCCATCCAGCGCAGTACCCGCACAAGCGCCAGCGCTGTTACCCGCCAGCACCGTATTGAAGATAAAAGCGGTACTGAAAGCTTCAGGCGGATCTGCATTCGGGTCGGTCGGCACATCCAGCTGAGCTTCGTCAAGATGCAACGCCAAGCCTTCGTTGAAAACAATCGTCATATTCTGCAGCACAAGCTGGTGCTTTGGCGCTACCAACTGAATCACGCCACCACTATTGTTGGTGATAGTTCCATTCGTCAGATCAAAAAGAATCTGCTGGTCTTCATCTCCATCAAGATAGAACAGGCCACCATCAGACTCCGATTCATTACCTGCCATGTAAAAACGGTGACCGGTAATTTCCCCATCAAATTCGGCAGACGTTGCTATCACGGCACCGTTGCCGCTGGCCACATTGTCTTCGAACAGCGTGCTTTCCGGAAAGTCCAGATTGCTACCGTTCTCAAGGTATACCGCGCCACCGTTGACCGCTTGGCCTCCACGCAACTCGACATTCTCTGCTAAGCCGAGCCCACCCCGAGCCAGGATCAACCCACCATTTTGGTCTGCCGGATCGATTTCATGATTCGCCGAGCCTTCCTGCAGAACAAGATTACTCAGCGTCAGCGAACCTCGCTCCAGCAGGAACAGGCGGCTGTTGCCGCCCGCCGAGATGACCGGCTTTTCCTTGTCTTCCGCTTCTTCAAAGCTGTCCAGAAACACATCAATTCTGATACTCGGCGAAATAGGAGTGTCATCGCCCTCATTAAGATCGACAGGCACTTTCACAACGATCTCTACTAGACAGTCATTTTGGGCTGTTATAGTACATTCGGGGTCCAGAACTTCTTTTGTCTGATCAATAAACTTGATTTTCCTGCCCCCCAAGGGAAGCTCCCCTTCGGTCAACAGGTACGTCTCACCTTCAAGCAAGCGAATGGTGTCATTACCAGTACCCGCCTCACAGGCCCCGACGCTGACTTGGTAACTGATCGCATAGATGGCTTCGCGCAGAGTGCACAAACCACCGCTGGATGCTGCTGTCACCTGGTAATAGCTATCTGCCGGAGTGAAATCGGGGGCATCATTTTCTGTATAAATGACACGATCTGCAGAAACGGCCACATCGTCCGTAGTCTCGATCTTGTAAACGGTTGCCTGGGAGGTGACGGCTGCGAGAATAAGGGCGCAGCCCGCAAGGGTTTGCCAAAGCGCAGTGTGGCGCATGTTGTGCTCCTGCAGGCTTTTTTGTGCCTGGCGTTATTGTTCTAATCTGGATCCAAAATCCGGCAATACTCAGATTGCCGGAAACGTAACCTGATGTAATGAATCATCAATATACCGGTTACTTGCGTAGCAAACTGTTGCTTCTTCGTTAAGCGACCCTTTTTACCACCCCAGCGCATCCTTGACAAAGGGAATAGTGACCGAGCGTTGTTGCGCGAGGGCCATACGGTCAAGGCGGTCCAGCAGCGCCATCAGCGCCCCAGGGCTGCGCTCGCTGCGCAACACGATATAGTGAGCTACATCCTGCTCAATCCGCAGCCCACGGGCCTTGGCTCGCTCTTGCAACACTTTTTGCATATCACCATCTTCCAAAGGGCCAAGCCTGTATACCGGCCCGGCGGCCAAGCGGGTGGCCAGATCCGGCAGCAACAGGCCGGCAGCGGCCGGAGAGGCATTGGCGGTCACCAGAAGGCGCCCGCCCTGCGCCATCAGACGGTTGTAAAGGTGAAACAGGGCTTCTTCCCAGGCCGGATCGCCGGCAAAGCGCTGACAATCATCCAGCGCCAACAGATCGAATTGTTCCATGGCCTCCAGCACCGCCGGCACCAGCGGCAGTAGCTCGCTGGCAGGCAACAGGCAAGCATCCATGCCCTGCTGCTGGGCCAGACGAACCGCCCCTTCCAGCAGGTGGCTCTTGCCCTGCTGTTCCCCGCCCCAGATAAAGGCCTGCCGGTCTGCACCCAGCACCACTTCACGGACACCGGCCAGCGCGGCCCCGTTGGGGCCGGAAAGGAAGTTGGAGAGGTTATTTCCCTCACGCAATTGCAGCGCCAGGGGCAGCTGTGCGCTCATGGATCAGGAACGCCAGCAGTAGCGCCACTGCGGCCCGGCGACCGACTCGTCCGGGCAGGGGCGCAATTGTCGGGAAAGCTCCAGCAGGCTACGTAGCTGGGAATCGCTGGCACCGAAATCCAGGCCGAAAGTCACGCCCTGATCAGTGGTCTGTACCAGCGAAACGGCCCGCATACCACTCAGCCCTGCCAGGAAAGCCTGGAGTTGATGCCAATCAGCGAGCGTTTCCACCTGCTCGACCTCCAACAAGGTGAGCCGCTCGGAAGCGCTGCTGGCCACCGCATAACGTTGGGCGAGCTGATCGGTCACCGCATCCACCAGCGTCGTCACCGCCTGCTCAGCGGAGGCACTTTTCTCACGGCCCTGGTCCAAGGTCTTCTTGCCCTGAAGCACACGCCAGCTCACCGTGGCCGGCGAGCCTTCATATAAGACGGCAGCGACAACAAGCTCATGGGGATAACGGTCGGAAGCGGACAGCAACTGATTATCGAAACGGCCGCGGACATCCGCTACGGTGACCGCATTGCGGTCTTGGCTGTCCCATTCGGGCACTACCAGGGAAAGCCCCCGACGCCGGGCTTCGCCAACCAGGTGGTCGCGCAGTTCATGCTCTCCCGCCACCATGTCTCCACGGCCGGCTCCCTGCTCTACCAACCAGATCAACACCTTAGGACGGGGAAAGCCCCATACCGGCGCCCCTGCTGCCGCCATGAAATCCATCAAGCCGCGAGTGTCATAGCGGACCATCAGTCGATCACCGTCGTAATCGTAGCGAGTGACCCAACGATCCAGCTGCGCCAGAGCCTGCTCTAATACCGGCTGCTCAAGCACCTGTTGTTTGCCACTCAGGCGCACCAGCATGTCCTTCAGCCCTTGCTGCAGAGCCTGCTGGCGCTGAGCCTCGCCACGGCTTTCCACCGTCAGCTCCACTGTATTCAGAGACTCTGCCTGGGCCACAAGGGCCAACCCCAACAACAATGCCACCATTCCAAGAAAACGCATGACCGCCCATTCCAACCTGAAAATTCAAGCGCGCTATTATCACTGATAACCCGCCGGGACGCGAGACGACTGAAAGCAGAGAGAGTGCAATCGCGCAAAGGTTTTCTACTGGCACCGCGTGAGGCGCGTCGCCAGCGGCAATTCTGCCGGTTTGGCTGGAAAGATAGCCCCCTCACCCTTAAAATACGCGCCTTCACCAATCCGGAGCCCCCCATGACCGATCAGAAACGGCCGCTGACTTACCGTGACGCCGGTGTCGATATCGACGCTGGCAACGAGCTGGTAAAACGTATCGCCCCCGTGGCCAAACGCACCCGCCGTCCCGAGGTGCTGGGCGGTCTGGGCGGTTTTGGCGCCCTCTGCGAGCTGCCCAGCCGCTACAAGAACCCGGTTCTGGTAGCCGGTACCGACGGGGTTGGCACCAAGCTGCGCCTGGCCATTGATACCGGTCGCCACGACAAGGTAGGCATCGATCTGGTGGCCATGTGTGTCAACGACCTGATCGTGGGTGGCGCCGAGCCCCTGTTCTTTCTCGACTATTACGCCACCGGCAAACTGGATGTGGACACCGCCACCAGCGTTGTCACTGGCATCGGTGAAGGCTGCGAAATGGCCGGTTGTGCCCTGATCGGTGGTGAAACCGCAGAAATGCCGGGAATGTACGAGGGCGAGGATTACGATCTGGCCGGCTTCTGTGTCGGCGTGGTGGAAAAAGATGGCGTGCTGGATGGCAGCAAGCTCCAGGCCGGCGACAAACTCATCGGCCTCGCGTCCTCCGGCCCCCACTCCAACGGCTATTCGCTGATTCGCCGCATCATGGCCCAGTCCGATATCAACATCGAGCTGGAAGGCCAGCCCCTGATGGAGCATCTGCTGGCACCCACCCGCATCTATGTCAAACCCCTGCTGAAACTTATCGAGCAGGTGCCCGTGCATGCCCTGGCACACATCACCGGCGGCGGCCTGCCGGAAAACCTGCCCCGGGTGATGCCGGACAACACCCGTGCAGTTATCGACACCCGTAGCTGGGAATTCCCCGCCGTATTCAAGTGGTTGCAGCAAGAAGGCCAGGTCCCGGCTTTCGAGATGTACCGCACCTTTAACTGTGGTGTCGGCATGGTCATCGCCGTCCCGGCGGATCAGGTGGATGCCACCCTGGCATTGATGGAAGCCGAAGGCGAAGTCGCCTTCCTGATGGGTGAAATCCAGGCCGGCGAAGGGGAACCGGGAGTGGTGCTGGAAGGCCTGGCAGAGTGACGCACCGCCTTGCTGTTCTGATCAGCGGCTCAGGTACCAATCTGCAGGCCATCATGGCGGCCATTGATAGTGGCCGCCTGGATGCACAAATCGCAGTGGTACTGTCCAACCGTGCCGATGCCGGTGGCCTGAGCCGTGCCCAGCATGCCGGCATTGCCACCGAAGTACTGGATCATCGCCAGTACGACAGCCGGGAAGCATTCGACCAGGCAATGATCACCACCCTGGACCGTTACCAGCCCGGCACGGTGGTCCTGGCCGGTTTCATGCGCATTCTCTCTGCGCTGTTTGTCCGCCACTATGCCGGCCAGCTGATCAACATCCATCCCTCTCTATTGCCCAAGTACCGAGGGCTCCATACCCATGCCCGCGCTCTGGAAGCCGGCGATCAACAGCATGGCTGCTCCATCCATTTCGTCACCGAAGAACTGGATGGCGGCCCGCTGATCGCCCAGGCCCCGCTGGACGTCCTTGCGAACGATACCGTTGATTCCTTGTCCAAACGCGTACAACAACGCGAACACCTGCTTTATCCTCTGGTGTTGCAATGGCGTGCTGAACAGCGCCTGGAACTGAATCAAAACGGAGTCATGCTGGATGCCAAACCTCTCCCCGAACAGGGGTTTCAACTGGTCTAGCAGTCTGTTGCTGACATTGGCCCTGGTGGCTCCGGCCAGCCATGCTGCGTCACCGGTTGCGCCTTTTTCTCTGGATTACAGTCTGAAGAGTGAAGGCATTCCTTTCACCGTTACGGCCACACGTACCCTGAAACCCATGCAGGACGGCCTGTGGAAAATGGAAGTGCAGGCCAAAAACTGGCTGGGCGAAATCCGCGAAACCACCCTGTTCGACTGGCAACAATGTATTCCCGAAAGCACGTTCTATGGCTACTACCGTCGTGGCCTGGGGCGGGTCAAGGAAGCCAAACTACATCTGGACCGGGAGGCCGGGGTCGCCGCCAGTGAACGCACGGATAAACCCACGCGCAACTACCCGATCACAGATCAAGCCACGGACGAACTCTCCGTCTCTCTGGCCCTGCAATGCTCTCTTCAGGCAGGCCAGCGTGACATCAAACTGCAGGTTGCCGATGAGCGCTCCATGGAAGCACACCGCTACCGTGTAGTCGGCGAGGAACATCTGAATATTGACGGCAAGCAGGTAGAGACAGTAAAAGTACAGCGCCAGCGCGGCACCAACAGCAAACGGCAGACCTACATGTGGTTTGCACCGCAGCATGATTATCTGCTCGTCCAACTGCTGCAGGAAAACAGTGATGGCGACCACGTGATGAAGCTGCAATCTATCGAGGGAGACTAACGGTGCGACGGATTATTCTTGCCTTACTGGTAGCCGCCAGCAGCGTAGCCGGTGCCGAACCACTGGCTCCTTTTGCGGCCGAATTCCGCATTTATGTGAACAAGCTGCCCACCCCGGTCAAGGCCGACCTGGTACTGGAACCGGCTGAAGGCAAAGACTATTACCGCATGCTGTTGAAGGCCAAATCCTTTCTGCTTACCAACACCGAAGAGAGTTATTTCCACTGGCGCGACTGTCAGCCCCGCACCAACCAGTATGTCCATGAATTCAAGGGCTTCGGCCAACACCGCTACCACCATATGGATTTCCAGTGGAACCCACCCATGGTCCACAACGAATCCGAGGACGATCAGGAAAGCCTGGAAATTCCGGAAAACACCCTGGACGAGCTAACCATTCTGCTGCGCGGGCGTTGTGTGTTTGCTACCGGTGACAAGGCCTACAAAGTCACCAGTGTCTACGGTGACAAGCTGCGCACCCATCATTTCGAGATCATCGACCGGGAAGTGATCGATACGCCCATGGGCGAAATCGACACCCTGCTGGTGGAAAAAAAGCGCGAAGGGGACAGCAAGGAGAAACGTCGCACCCTGTTCTGGGTGGCGCCAAGCCTGGACTACATGGTGGTCAAGGCCAGGCACATTGAAAGCACCCTGCTCAAGGCAGAATTGATCATGATTGATTACGACGGCCCGGATCTGCCGCCGTCGTCCTAGCAGCCCGCCCCCCCCTCTGTAGGAGCGTCGCTGGCGGCGCGATAGTCCAACGCCTGAAAAGATGGATTTACCACAGAGGGCACAGATATCACTGAAGGAAAGAAAGGGTTTGCTCTGTGTGCTCTGTGCTCTCTGTGGTGAATTTTTTTTGACCGACCCTGCTATCGACACGCCTACGACAAGGTTAGAAGCTGGCTTCAGGCCCGTGGCAGGGTGACACCGCGCTGGCCCTGGTATTTCCCGCCCC
Organism: Alcanivorax jadensis T9; assembly: GCF_000756655.1. Classification (GTDB taxonomy): domain Bacteria; phylum Pseudomonadota; class Gammaproteobacteria; order Pseudomonadales; family Alcanivoracaceae; genus Alcanivorax; species Alcanivorax jadensis. Next base: position 43,348 of record NZ_ARXU01000013.1, on the reverse strand, counting down.
GATCCATATAAGACGTTTCACACACCTCATCGGACTCGAAGAACAACATCTGCGCCACACCTTCGTGGGCATAAATTTTTGCCGGCAGCGTAGTGGTGTTGGAAAACTCCAGGGTCACATGGCCCTCCCACTCCGGCTCCAGCGGCGTCACATTGACGATAATGCCGCAGCGGGCGTAGGTGGACTTGCCCAGACAGATGGTCAGCACATTACGGGGAATGCGGAAGTATTCCACAGTTCGTGCGAGCGCAAAGGAATTAGGCGGAATAATGCAGTAGTCGCCTTTGATGTCCACGAAGCTGCGCTCATCGAAAGCCTTCGGGTCTACCGTAGCGGAATGAATATTGGTGAACACCTTGAATTCATCCGCACAGCGCACATCGTACCCGTAGCTGGACACACCATAGGAAATCATTTTTTCGCCATTTTCATCCGCGCGGATCTGTCCGCTCTGAAAGGGCTCTATCATGCCCTTCTCGGCGGCCATGCGGGTAATCCAGCGATCCGATTTAATCGTCATTGTTGCGCCTCAAAATTCCGGGGTGGTTGGCGTTCAAGCAGATAATGGTATAGACGCCGAACGCCGGGCGCCAGATGTGGGGCGCCGCTAATTCGGCCCCGACATGTGGCGTTTGTTCAATGCTGCGTCACCTTGGGAAACGCCCGCTTGCCGCCTTCCGTCAGTGACAGTCTCGCTGCCAGCCGACGGGCAGCCTGGCGGTACAGGCCTGCCTCCTCGCTGTCCGGGCAGGCCGCCACCATCGGTTCACCGCTGTCTGCCTGTTCGCGGATACGCAAGGACAGCGGCAGGGCCGCCAGCACTTCGGTGTGATACTCACTGGCCATCTTTTCTCCACCGCCCTGGCCAAACACATGCTCATGATGGCCACACTGGCTGCAGATATGCACCGCCATGTTCTCAACGATGCCCAGCACGCGGATATCCACCTTGCGGAACATCTCCACGCCCTTGATGGCGTCCAGCAGGGCAATGTCCTGGGGCGTGGTAATCACCACCGCGCCGGCCACCGGAATTTTCTGGGCCAGAGTCAACTGGATATCACCGGTACCTGGCGGCAAATCCACCAGCAGATAATCCAGATGATGCCAACGGGTCTGCTCCATCATTTGCACCAGAGCACCACTGGCTTTCGGGCCACGCCAGACCACCGGGGTCTGCTTGGTGGTCAGATAGCCCATGGACATGGTCTGCAAACCATAGGCATCCACCGGCACAAAGTACTTACCTTCGAGTACCTCCGGGCGGGTACCGTCTGGCAACCCCAGCATCAGCGGCTGACTAGGGCCGAATACGTCCGCATCAAGCAGCCCCACCCGGGCGCCTTCCGCCTGTAAGGCCAATGCCAGATTCACTGCCGTGGTGGACTTGCCAACGCCCCCCTTGCCAGAAGCGATGGCAATCACATTGGCCACCTGGTCCATGGCCGGCAAGCTGCTCTGAGCGCGATGCGGAATAATCTTCGCCGTCAGATCCAGGGCCAGCTCACGCCCTCCCAGCACCTCGCTCACATGCTCCCGGATCTGGGTCATTAGGTGCTCACGGATACCGTCAATCGGAAAACCAAGAACGATTCGGGCGTGGACGGTGCTGTCATCCACAGTCAGTGATTCAATGGCATCCACGGACGTCAGGCTGACACCCAGATCGTCGGGAATAAAACCGCCCAGTTGCTGTCGAATGCGTTGCTCGGCTGAACTCATAATGGCCTCCGTTTCGAGAGGTGCGATGATAGGGGCTAAGCCGTTAACAACCAAGCCACCTTCGCGGAAGTTATTCGTTGCACAAACGCGAACCATGGGGTGGTTATCCCGCTGTAAATGCGCAAAATAGAGTGCCGATTGCACGGCAGTACAAGGAGAGTCCATGAAACGCATCACCGCCGCATCCCTAATCGCCCTGGGAGCATTGAGCCTGACAGCCTGCAACGATGCCCCCCATCTTATCAATCACGGACCTGACAGCATCACCGTGTCCGGCAGTGGCGACATCTCAGCGCAACCGGATATTTTCCGCGTGGTAGCGACTGCCAGCGAACAGGGCGACGACATTACCGCCATGAAATCCCGCGTCGACGACACCGTAGCCGATATGCTCGACCTGGCGGACGACCTGGATATTGAGGAAAAACAGGTGCGCGCCAGCGATCTGCGCGTTCAGCCGCAATGGCAATACCAGCCGGAGCGTAAACTGATCGGCCATCAGGTAAGCCGTGACGTCACCTTCCGGGCCAATGGCCTGGACACCTATACCCAGCTGCTCGACGGCCTGGCCAAGCAAGGTTTGCGGGATATTCGCCCGGCCGGCACCGAAGTCAGCAACGCCGACGAGCTGGCCAATCAGGCTCTGGAGAAAGCGGTGGCAGATGCCCGCCAGCGGGCCAGCATCATCGCCGAGGCCGCTGACCGGGAGCTTGGCAAGGCTATCCAGATCCAGGCCCAGGATTTCCAGCCCCCGCAACCGGTAATGATGATGGCACGGAGCGAGAAAAGCGGTAACGCCGACAGCTACCGGCCCGGCGAAACCGATATCACCGCCCGGGTCCAGATCACCTTCGAACTGGACTAGGGCCTGCTCCCACTAATTCCGAGGCCCCTGTTGCGGCCCAAAATGCGCCAATCTAGGCGCGAGGAGAGATGTTTGGTGTCTCCAAATGAACGACGAGCAACAACGAGTGGCGCATTTTGGGCCTCAACCCGAAGGGCTGGGCCCTTTTTCCGTCCAGCAGCCCCAACCGTTACTTATGTAGAACAACTACACCGCGCACCGGTTGGAACGACTGGACAAAAAAATGACTCCAGCAGGGGCCACGGAATTAGTGGGAGCAGGCCCTAATGGATCGCCTCGGTCAGATCTGCAGCGCCGCGCTGCAGCAGTATCTTGCCCACGGTGAAGCCCGGGGGCTGGATATCGCTGCGGCGCTGGATACCGCAGCGCTGGATGCGGAACGGGTCCGCCAGCCGGACGCTCGCATTCCCGGTGTCAGCTTCCAGACGCTGCTGCACACTCTGATTGATCACTCCCGCGACCCGCTCTTCGGCCTGCACACCTCCGAGTTTGTCCAGCCGGGCTCCTATAATGTGATGGGTTACATCGCCATGAGTGCCGGCACTCTCCAGGAAGCCCTGTCCAAGGTCAGCCTCTATGAAAAGCTGGTGGGCGATATGGGCACCACCGACACCCGCATTGACGACAACCAGGCCGCCATTCGCTGGGACTGTCGCTACAGACAACAACCCGCTCGCCAACACCTGATAGACAATGTGCTGGGCTCCTGGATCCGCTACGCCCGCTGGCTGACCGGCAATGACCAACTGGCCCCCGCCGAAGTCTGGCTGGAACATCCCCGACCCAGCCCCGCACAGGTGGAGGAATACCAGCGGGTGTTCCTCTGCGAGGTGCGGTTCGCGCAACCCTGCTCTGCCCTGATCGGTCCGCCGGACCTGCTGGAACAACCGATTCGCCAGCCGGACCCGCTATTGCTGTCGACCCTGGAAGCCCACGCCATTCAACAGCTTCACCAGCTGGGCGTGGAAACCAGCCTGGCCCAGCGGGTAAAACAGTGCATTCAGGATGCCATTGGCCATTCCCTGCCGCGCAAGGAAACCATCGCCGAACGGCTGGGTATGAACGTGCGCACCCTGCACCGTCGGCTCGCCGATGAAGGCCACAGCTGGCAGAAACTGCTGGACCAGGTGCGACTGCATCAGGCCCGGCAATTACTCTGCCAGAGCCCGGCCCCCCAGGCAGAAATCGCCGAAGCCCTGGGCTACTCGGATATTCGGTCATTTCAACGCAGCTTCAAGCGACATACGGGGATGACCCCTGGCCAGTTTCGCACCCAACAAAAGCCGGATTTGTAGGAAATCACTTACACGCTTTGTCGGCTTTCTCTTATGCGCATTTACTTATAGCCCCGTTCAGTGTCTACCTCACCGCCGCTGGTCGTTATCGCTTTGCCCATACCGCCAGCGGTTGACTACAACAGTTCCCAAGGGATCACGAAGTTCCCTCAAACCACCGGCTATGCCGGTTTCGGGAACCGTTACAGGGACGCACCATGAACCGAAAAATTTCCGTCAGCGGCCTCACCCATGACTCAGCCAGCGCCTTTGTCTCCATGATGGGCATCATCAATGGCCGCTGCAGTGTCATCTGGGAGAATGCCGACCCGGGTCAGGCCGACGTACTGCTGGTGACCGCCAAAGATAGCCCTCGCGCCACCTCCAGCAAGAGTGACAAACCCTGCATCCTGGTTTATCCCAGCTCCCAGGACCGGCCCGACGCTCCCTTTACCCTGTCCCATCCATTCCGGGCCATGAATATGATCCGGGTATTGGAAGATGTGGCACGGGCGCTGCCCGGCTAACTGCCCCACCCCATCAGCTTGCGCTGATCGCCTGTTAGGCAATTCTGCCCATATAAACGCGGCCTTTTCTTTTCGGCCGCGTTCTTTTTGTCCTACAAAGCCTTAATTCTCCCCATGGGTCATGGCTATACTGACATCAGCTAATGACAACAATGAGCGGAGACCTGCATGAAAGGCACTCTCAAACAACTGGATCGGGCCATCGAGCACGCTGAAACCTACGAAGAGTGGTACGAAGCCAGCCGCGAACACGACCGTCTTTCCGGTGCGGACGAATGGAAAGAAATTGATCGCTCCCCCCATTATGACTACGAGCTGATCCGCAATCGCCTGTGGCAGATTCGCCAGGCCCGTGAACGCAATGACGTCAACAAGCTGGTGTTTCACCTGCACGAAGGCCTGCATGGCAATCTGGGCAACATTTCCAACCCGCGCCTCTATCAACAAACTCGCGTGGGCACCAAACGCCTGATCGAGAATTATCTCGAAGAAGTCACCATCGCCCTGAACTACCTGTGCGACACCAATTTCAAGGAGTTCGGGCTCAAGGAGAAACTGGATTTCTTCGAAACCACCGGCCAGGCCTTCGGCCAGAGCTGTCTGATGCTCTCCGGTGGCGCCGCTCTGGGTCTGTTTCATATCGGTGTGGCCCGCTGCCTGTGGGAACAGGGGTTGCTACCTTCGGTGATCTCCGGCTCCAGTGCCGGCAGCATCATTGCCTCCGTTGTGGGCACCCACAACGATGAAGAACTGAAACTCAAGCTGGAACCGGAAAACATCTACCTGGAAGCCTTCAAGGTGCTGGGCTGGAAGGGCATCATCCGTGGCACCCCGGTGCTGGATGGCGACCACCTGGAAGCCTGCCTGGAAGAAAACATCCTCGACATGACCTTCGAGGAGGCCTACCGGCACACCGGCCGCGAAATCAACATTACCGTCAGCCCTTACGACCGTAATCAGCATGCCCGTCTGCTCAACTGGCGCACCTCGCCCAATGTGCTGATCCGCAAGGCATCACTGGCTTCCTGCGCGATTCCCGGCATCTATCCACCGGTTTCCCTGTGGGCCAAGAATATTGATGGCGAGCGGGTGCCCTACATTCCTGGTCGCAAGTTCGTGGATGGCTCCATCGTCGACGACCTGCCGATCCGCCGCCTGTCCCGACTCTATGGCGTCAACCATTCCATCGTCAGCCAGACCAACCCCCATGTGGTGCCATTCCTGTCGCGTAACGAAAATACCGACAGCTCAATGAGCACCCTGGCGGACTGGGGGCTGAAAAATGTCTCCATGAATCTGCGCTACGCCCTGCAACTGATTCAGCGCAGGGTGGAATCGAACGACGTGGGGCTGATGTTCGACAAGGCCAAGAGCATGGTCACCCAGAAGTATATCGGCGATATCAACATGATCCCGCCACGCCAGCCCATGAATGCCTTCAAAGTGCTTAATAACCCCACCTTGCAGGATGTTCGCAACTACATCCGCAAAGGGGAAAAGGCGACCTGGCCCAAGCTCGGCATGGTGGCCAACACCACCGCCATCAGCCGCACCTTCCGCGACTGTCGCGCCCGCCTGGACCGTATCGAGGAACGCATGCTCGAACAGGTACCGATGACCGCCGTCTGAGCCCTACCCTCTGCCCCGTGGCTCATCGAGCCCGGGGCAGATCGGCCCAGCGGGTGGTATAGGCCGGCGATAAATGGGCTCGGCGCATGGCCCAAACACACCGTTCATTCTGGTTCATTCCCCGACCCGCCAGCCATACCTTGCCCTTGCCGCTGCTGTTGATGGTATCCATCACCTGCATTAACGCGTTCCCTTTCTCCGCGTTTTCGTCTTCCCGAAACAGGGTGACCTGCTCACGCCCCGCCGGGCCCAGGTCCGTCAGCATGACGCCCGCCTTGCCATAGCGATAACCGGCCTGCCAGAGGGCCGTTACCATCTCCACCGCATGGTGCACCATCACCCGGGTATCTACCGTGGCTGGCGACAGACTTGTTCGGCCAGAATCGGGGAATAACTGCTGCGGCTTGCCCATCGGCGCTGTGCGGAGATAAACGCTGATGGCACCGGCACTGAGCCCTTCTGCCCGCATGCTTTCCGCCGCCCGGGCGGTGAAATCACTGACCGCCTGCCGCACCGCTGCCAGCGATGCCACCGGCTCACCGAAAGAGCGGGAATGGATAATCTGCTGACGGGGTTCCTGCCGGGCTTCCAGGGGCAGACAACTCTCGCCGTTCAACTCCCGTACTACCCGCTCCTGAACCACCGAGAACCGCTTGCGGATCAGACGATAGTCGGCACGGGCCAGATCCAGAGCCGTCTCGATCTCCATATTATTCAAACGCTGCCCGAGGCGCCGACCGATACCCCAGACCGCCGAGACCGGTGTACGTGCCAGCAGGCGCTCACGCCACCGCGGATCTGTCAGCACCAGCACGCCCCCAGTCTGCGGGTACGTCTTGGCGGCATGGTTGGCCAGCTTGGCCAGGGTCTTGGTGGGTGCCACTCCCACACACACCGGCACACCCACCCACTTGCCTACCCGTTCGCGGAGGGCCAACCCCAGCGGCTGAAGCTCCTCAGGTTGCATCAGGGACAGATCCAGAAAGGCCTCATCAATGGAGTACACCTCCACCGCCGGCACCAGGGTAGCCAGTGACGCCATCACCCGCCGGGAGAGATCCCCGTAGAGCACATAGTTGGAGGAGAACACCGCGACCCGGTGCTTACGAATCAGATCCCGAGCCTCGAACAATGGCATGCCGGTTCTCACCCCCAGCGCCTTGGCCTCGGCAGAACCAGCCACGATGCAGCCGTCATTATTGGATAGCACCACCACCGGCCGCCCTGCCAGATCCGGCCGGAAAACGCGCTCACAGGAGGCATAGAAACTGTTGCAATCGACCAGGGCAAACATGGCACTCACCGCCGGGGCCGGGCCACCGGCCGGTGTGCATGAAGGGAAAATGTCACCACACCAAACAACTCCCACTCCTGATCCGCCAGCGGTATCGCTGCATAGCGGGGGTTACGTGGCATCAGCATGGGCTGTGGCCGCAGCCGCAACTCCTTCACGGTGAACTCCCCATTCAGCGACGCCACCACCACATCACCGTGAGATGGCTCCAGGGAGCGGTCCACCACCAGAATATCGTCCGGGAAAATCCCCGCTTCCCGCATGGAGTCCCCCTCTACCCGAAGCAGAAAGGTGGCCTCCTGCTGGCCAATGCATAGCTGGTTCAGATCCAGCGGCGCCTCCATATAGCCCTGGGCCGGGGACGGAAAACCGGCAGCAACACGTTCGGAGAAAAAAGGCAGCGCAGTCATGGGACACCACAGGAAAGATAACGATGGGGCCATGCTATCAAATACTGTCTTTATGTACAGCTAAATGACATTTCCACACCATCGATACCGGCACTGACAGAACACACAGCAAGGTAACAAAACGCAAAGAAAGGTATATCCAAACGCCGCCATGGCTGCCTTAGGGTTGGACTAACAATGCCGTCATCAGGGTGTAGTCATGATGCTTGAAGGTAACCCGGGCTGGATGTCCGACTTTCTGGAAGAAATGGGGCTGCCGGCCAGCGCCGCGTTTCAGGGATATGTGCTCTATCATCGGGAAAGTGACAGCTTTGTCGCCGATGCACCCGACCCGTCCTTTCCCCATTATGTGAAGCCTTGTGCCTGGGCTCACCGCTACCCTTACATCATGCTGGCACGGGACGCTGCCATGGACATGGAGGATGGCATGCAGGTGCAGGTGCTGTTCCGGCTGGGCGGACAGTTTCTTGCCTACCCGATCTGAAAACGCCGGATCCGGAAAAACAAAAAGCCACCCGATGGGTGGCTTTTTTTGATATGGAGCGGGTGAAGAGAATCGAACTCTCGTATGCAGCTTGGGAAGCTGCCGTTCTACCATTGAACTACACCCGCTTGAACAACCGGCAATATAGTCAAAAGGATGCGCCTTGGCCAGCGCTGATGTGAGCAGATACGCCATCATGACGGGTTTGAGGTTACACTGCGGGACAGATCAGAATGACAAAGAGGAGCGTGGCCATGCCAATGGCATTTGTGAGTGGGGCCCGGGGGTTTCTCGGTGGACACATCGTCGACCAGCTGCTGGAAAAAGGCTGGGACGTCACTGCGGTTATACGGCCACGCAGTGATGCCGCGGCGCTTCAGGCCAAAGGCGTTCAGGTCGTACAGGCTCCGCTGGATAATGCCACCGAACTGGCACTGGTGATGCCGGCAGCGCCGGATGCCGTCTTTCACGTGGCCGGCAATACCAGCCTGTGGCGGCGTGGCAACGCGCAACAGTACAAAGATAACGTACTGGGCACCCGGGCCATGGTCAGCGCGGCACTGAAAAACGTGGCGGGCCGATTTGTCCATACCTCCTCAATCTCCGCCTGGGGCATTCAGGACACCCCCATCAACGAACAGACGCCCTCCAATGCAGCTAACGACTGGATCGGCTACAACCGCAGCAAGTACCTCGCCGAGCAGGAAATAGAGAACGGTATCCGGCAGGGTCTGGACGCGGTGATCCTCAATCCCTGCGGCATTATCGGCGCCGGTGACACCCATAACTGGTCGCAGATGATCAAATTGATCCAGGACGGCAAGCTGCCAGGGGTGCCACCGGGCGGGGGCAACTTCTGTGCCGTTGAAGAGGTGGCCAAAGCACACCTGGCGGCGTTGGAAAGCGGCCAATGCGGCGAGCGCTATATCCTGGCCGGGGTGGAAGCCAGCTTTCTGGAACTGGTACAGACCATTGCCGGACAGCTCGGTAAAAAAGCCCCGTCGCGAACCGTGCCCCCGGCGGTATTGAAACTGGCCGGACAGCTATACCCCATCGGCAGCCTGTTTACCGGTAATGAGCCTCGGCTGACACCGGAAAAAGTGGCGCTGGTCACCAGCCGGGTACATGCCGACGGCAGTAAAGCCGTCCAGGAATTAGGCTTTAACGATCAGGTGCCACTGGCCACCATGATCGCAAACTGTATTCGCTGGATGGAGCAGGAAAAACGCCTCTAGAAACGAAGCGTAGCGGTGTGGGCAGTTCGCCATGCATGCCAGCATGGCTGCTACAGAAAACCGTTACCGGAAAAAGACATCAGGGCAGCAATGCCCTTTTCCTGATTTAAACCACTGCCCGGTATACCCGAAAACGCGTGGTTTCCCCTGCCACCTGCACATGGGAAAAGGCATCGTCCAGCCACTGGGCATAAGGCAGCTCGCGGTTCGCCACCAACCACATTACCCCTTCCTTGTTCAGATAGGCTGGCGCCTCGGCGATCAATCGTCGGGTGATATCGGTGGTACGCTGGCGCCGGTCGTGGAACGGCGGGTTGGTTACGATCATGTCCACCCGACCGGCCAGTGGGGAAAACAGATCGCCGCCAGTCACGCGGCCCTGCAAGCTGTTGCGAGCCAGGCTCGCAGTTGTCGCAGCGACCGCACAGGCACTCACGTCCACCGCCTGCACCTTCCACCCCTGGCTGGCCAGGCTGGCACTGATCACACCAGCACCGCAGCCCATGTCGATCATGCTTCCCCGTCTGGGCAAGCGGTGTTCTGCCATCAGATCCAGCAACAACCGGGTGCCCTCATCCAGACGGCCATGGCTGAATACGCCCGGGTAGCTGACGATTTCCAGCTCACCCACCGGAATCACCTCTCCCCAGGCCGCCAGGGTCTGCGTTTCTCCCGGCTGTAGCTGCCCGCTATACAGCTTGCAATGGCGGGCACTATCCACCAGTACCGCATCATCCACATGTGCCTGCAGATATTTCAGTGCCCCGCGGATGCCGCCCTTCGCCGGCCCGATCAGCCACAACTCCACCGGCTGACTGATTTCGCCAGCCAGCCAGTTGAGCAAAAACCGCAAGCGGTCGATGGATTTGGGCAGAGGCAACACCAGCAGGTCCACCTCGGGTGGCACCGTCGGTGCCGGCGCCCATTGCTGGGCGCCCACGGTGAAATCATCCGCATGCAACTGCAGCTGGGCATCCACATCCAGGCTTTTCAACGCCGGGTCGTTGGCATCGATCACCAGCACCTGACGGCCCGACAGAGCGCCAGCCTGGCGCAGTAGCAATTGTGTCGTGTTTTCCATAGCAGCAAGCCCGAACCGGCGGAGTAAAGTGCGCCGCAGTATAGAGCAGCAGGCGTTTTCATGTCAGGCATAACGCACTCTCAGACTTTTGTACCAGCCTGCAAGTTTTACACATTCCGCACGCCAAAGAGTCTGCCGCACCGGTAGAATTGGAACGTTGACCCGACGATGTGGAGGCTCAAATGGTTAGCGCTGCACCCTGCATTCGCGCTGTAACCTATTTTCGCGCTGTGGCACTGTTTAGCTGTTGCCTGTTTTCTTCGTTGGTAGCCGCCGCTACGGATAGCGGCGTCTTCCGCCAGGCACTGGACGCAGCACGCAATGATGACTGGAATACTCTGACCCGACTGGAAAAACAGCTGGGCGATGATCACCCCCTGCAAGCCTATCTGGATTTTCATCGGCTGCGCGCGGCCCTGCCCGACCTGGCACCGGAAAAGATAAACGACTACGCCCGGCGTTACCCCGATTCCCCGCTGCCAAACGACATTCGCCAGCTGGCCAACGTGGCTTATGGCAAGGTGGAAAAATGGGACGCCCTGCTGGCCGTCAACAGCAACGAGCCTTCAGCCACCGCGCGTCAGTGTTATTACTACCAGGCCAAATTGGCCAACGGTGACGATAGTGCCCTGCAAGCCGCTGCCGACATCTGGGCCAGCGGCCAGTCACGCCCAAATCAGTGTGATCCCCTGTTTGATCAGGCCCAGGCAGGCGGCGTCATTGATGATGCGGCAATCTGGGAAAGACAGCTGCTGGCCTTCAAGGCCAACAGCCATGGCCTGGTTCGTTACCTGGCCAGAAAACTCGAGGATACGGATTACGACACCGCCAGTGACTGGCTGGAAACCCTTTATCGACATCCCGACAAGGTGGACAACCTGCCCACCAACATCAAACCGGAACAGCGTCAGCAACTGCTGGCCGCCGCTATACATCGCTGGGCCTACAAGGACACCGTTAAGGCACGGCAATGGTTCGATGACCACAGTCGCCGTCAAGGCCTTCGCGATGACGCCATGCGGGAAGACGCCGGCCGGCGCATCGCCTGGTATTCCACCATTCGAGGTATTGAAGAAAACCGCCAATGGCTGGACAACTGGCTGACGGTCAACCCGGATGCGGAGCTGCTGGACCAACGTGCCCGCCGCACCATCATCGAACAGGACTGGGACAGCGCGGAACTGTGGATTACCCGTTTACCTGATAGCGAACAGCAGGATTCGCGCTGGCTCTACTGGCGCGCCCGGGCACTGGAAGAACTGAACCAGCCTGACCAGGCCCGTGCCCTCTACCGGCAAGCCTCCAGACACAGAAACTTCTTTGCCTTTATGGCCGCCGACCGCCTGGGCGAGCCCTACCATTTCTCCAATGCCCAGGTGCAACCGTCCGCGGATTTCACTCCCCCTCAGGCTATCGCCCGTGTACGCCTGCTGCGCGAGCTGAACGAGGATTACGCGGCCCGTCAGGAATGGCTGTGGCTGATGTGGCACAACGATGATGCCAACGTCCGCCAGCTTGCCCAGCATGCGCTGGAGCAACACTGGTACGATCTGGCGGTACAGGCATCTATCCAGGCCAAGGCCTGGGATGTTCTCGCCTGGCGTTTCCCGCCTGCCTATCAGCGCGAGTTTGAACAGCAAGCGCAAAGGCATGATCTGGACCCCTGGTTGGCCATGGCCGTGGCTCGGCGGGAAAGTGCCTTCAATCCCCAGGCCCGTTCACCTGTCGGCGCCATGGGGCTGATGCAACTGATGCCGGGCACCGCCCGTAAGGTTGCCAAAGATGCCAACCTGGGCCGCCCCACCACCAACACCCTGCAAAACGCGGACTTGAATATCAAGCTCGGCAGCCGCTATCTGGCGGAGCTGCTGGACGAGTTCAAAGGCAACCGAGTACTGGCTCTGGCGGCCTATAACGCCGGTCCGCATCGGGTGAACAACTGGTTGAGGGAAGAGGACGAGGCGGTGCCCGCCGATGTCTGGATTGAATCCATTCCCTTCCGGGAAACCCGGGATTATGTCCAGGCCGTGCTCACCTATCGGGCCCTGTTTGTTGGGCTACACGACAACCAGGCACGCACCTCACAACTGCTCACCGAAAAGGAAAGCCAGGATCTGTATTCGGTATCGATGCTGGATTGATAACAGGAAAATCGATTAACCACAGAGGGCACAGAGTTCACTGAGAAAAGCGTGCTTGTACGCGAACGGTTCGGCTGCAAGCAGCCTCCTACAGAAAGAAAGACCATGACCGCAGGCCGCGTAGTGACAAGTGTTCCTCAGTGAACTCTCTGTCCTCTGTGGTGAAAGATTGCCTTTGCTCGGCAGCCACTCTCAATCCAGCTGGCGGATGTGGTAATCCAGCCGGGCGCGAGCATCGCGGGTGCTGAGGGACTTGGTGGCTTCTACCCTTCTGCGCAGATGAATACTGCGGGCCGGTTCCCGGGTAAAAGCGATAATCGCATTGTGGCAGTCACTGCATGACAGCCGGAAACGGCTGGCATAGCCAGCCATGGCTTCATCCGTGGCAGCGGGACTTTCCCGGTATTCCTTCCAGTCACCAAAGTTCATCACCAGGGTACCGCTGGCCGACAGATTGTCCGCCAGGCATTGCAGCCACGCCTTGTCCGCCGGCACCGCCCGGCTGACTTGCTGATTGCTGGGCGCAAACAGGTCTTCGATGATCAGGTCGAACGGTTCCCCCTGATACGCCTGCAGCCATGCCTGGGCATCGCCCTCATAGGTCTCCACGCCGAAAGCGTCCATGCCAAACACTTCACGGGCCACCTGCAAGTGGGCAGCGTCCAGCTCCACGGCAACCAGCGTTTCAGGATTCAGTAACTGGCGAATGGGCGGGATCAACGACCCGCCCCCCAGGCCCAGCACCAGCACCCGTCGGAACCGGGAGGGCTCGTGCAGCAGGGCCGGCAACCAGAGCAGATCCCAGACACTGCCGGTGAGCAGGCGTTTGGGGTGAAACTCGGAGTGTTGTACGCCATTGGCATAAAGCCGCAGGGTTCGACCGGCACGGCGCACTTCGTAATGCACCCCCTGCAGCTCGGTTTTCCAGATTAGCGCCACACTTATTTTTCCAGGGTCAGAGTCAGGCCAGCTACTTTGCCATCGACATTGGTTTCGTTCAGGAAAATCCGGCTCTGTTCAATACCCAGTGTCTGCACCAGCATCGCCTTGGCATTTTCCCCTCGCAGGCGTGCCAGTTCTGTGAGCTGAGCCCGGTCCAGGGCCTTGGTATCGGTTGCCAGCATGGTCTCCCAGGCGGCTTTGGCCAGTACCGTTTCAGGTTGCTCTTCATCCTCGGGAAGCGCGTTGCCTACCAGACTTTCCACATCCCGATCGGTGCTGGATTCATAGCGACGAATCAATTTTCGGCGCCATTTCTTTTCCTGCAAGGCATCATCAATACCCTGCCAGTCCTCGTCTGCCACCTCGCGGCCGATGGCCTGCGCAGCCAGGGCGGTGCGATCCTCAGCGTTGGTGGTACCGATCAGCCCCACACGCAATTCCGGGCGCTCATTGAGCACCTTGGCCAGCGCCTCCAGGGAAGAAGCCGTGTCCTGACCAGTTGCTGCCAGCCCCGGCTCAAAAGCAATACTCTCCAGGTTCTTGCCGCCCGCCAGCGCCGACAGCACAGAGAACGGTGCCGTCGCCGCCTTCACCACAACGTTGCTCAACACCTTGAGCACCATGCCTCCAACGCTAAAGCTCGGATCATTCAGATCCCCGTCCATGGCGACCGGCAGGGTGATCTTCCCCGAACGGTTACGCAGCACCGACAACCCCAGTTTCACAGGCGCGTTCACCGCCGTATCACTGGACACTTTTTCTCCCAGGTAGAATTCATCGGCAAGAATATTCGTGTTGCTGCTAAGCCGGTTGTTGTCGATGGACACGCCCGAGTTCACGCCGAGTTGGCCCTTCTCCACCTTGTAACCCAGATATTGCCCCGTATAGGGGGTCAGGCCAGTCATTTCGTAATTCTTCAGGGAAATGTTCAAGTCAGTGAACAGAGGCTCCGCCGTCAGCGCGCCCTTGATGCTGAACGGCGCATAACGATCCACCTGGGCGTTCAGATCCATGGTGGCCTTTCTGCCCGGGCGGGTATCCAGATTGCGCAGGTTCCCTGAAAGCTCATAAAGGCCAATGCGGAAATCAGGACTGAGCGACAAGTCCTCGTGGCGGATCTGGCTGCCAACCAGACGTACTCGATCCACCGTCACCTGCCAGGATTTACCCTGCTCACCCTGGCTCGTATCACTGCCGCTACCGCTGGCATCACCGGAAGCCATGCCCGCCTGAATCCGTGTGGCCACATCCCGGCCCTGGGCATCCACCCGATTGGCCATATCCATGCCGGTAAGGCCGATTTCCCCAATACGTACCGTCTGCCCGGCAGAGGCCAACGACAGATCCGTCACGCTGCCCTGGTTGATCTTGAGCAGGGATTCGCCGTTCTCCAGCAAACTGAAGTTTTCCAGGGACGCATTGGCGCTGACGGTGACCGCCGTGTTCTCACCTTTCACACTGGCGCGGGTATCCACAGACAAAACCCCGTCGGCCAGAACCAGCGGCGCCTCGCGTTCCAGCCAGGGCGAAAAGGGAACCAACGGCAATCCTTGCAAGGCCGCCTGGGCATCAACACTGAAGGGGGTCAGATTGCCTTCCCCGGAATGCTTCAGTGTGCCGCTTTGCTGGATCTTGCTGCTACCTTCCCAGGTGAAGGTAGCAGGCTCACCGATAATAAGGTTTTTCAAGGTCAGTTGACCGTCCGAAAGGGTCAAGGCCTGAGCAGGTTGCAGAGTACGGTCAGTAAAGCGCAGTCCACTGCCGTCCACTTGCAGGGTGTCCAGCCGCACGATCCAGTCAGCCTTGCCTTCCTGCACCTTCTGGGCCGCCTGCTCGGCTTTTTCCTTTACTTCCTCCACCCGCTCTTCAGCGGCTTCCCGGTCCGACGGCAAAAATAGCGTCGCCAGGTCGATGCCCTGTTCATTCAGCACCACGCCTAGCTCAGGATTAGTGACGGTCACTTTGGGAACGTTGACCTTCTGTGCCAGGGAATCCAGCTCCACCCCTTCAACACTGACTTGCGGCAGCGACACGCTGGGGGAGTCTTCACCTGGCTTGAGCAGCTGAAGCTGTCGTAATACCATCTGGCCATCACTGAGCACTACCTTCGGTTGCGGCTCCGCAGCAAAATGATAGGCGGTTTCCACATCCAGTTCGCCGGACGGCACGGTAAAGCGGACTTCATTCTTGAGCAGCCGCGCCAGGGGCACCAGGTCGACCTTTTCCACACTCAAGTGTCCCCGCGCGATGAAGGGAGTGAATTCAAAGCGACCCTGCCAATCCAGTGCGCCACCGTCCGGCCCCTCCAGACGAATCGCGTAGTCATTGCTGTTTTCACCTTTGCCCTTGGTAGAAAAATTGCTCACCGTGAAAGCCAGTGGCAGCACCAGCTTTTCCGGCTCGTCGCCGGAGGCCTCGGTAAAACGCAGATCGCCGGCGGCAAGGCTGAGGCTGGCAATGGAAATGGCCGGCAAGCCAGGCTCCTCCTGCTCCGGCTCCGGAGCTTCCTCTTCCGGAGCCTGGGCAAGCTGCTCCTGGATATGGGTCAACACATCATCAAAGCTGAAGGTGTTACCGGGATTGCGTTGGGCACGCACCGTCAATGCATCGAGCATGACTTCATCAAAATGCCAGCTCCAGCGGAACAGGGAAGACAACTGGAAATTCACATACAGCTGGTTGAAGCCTAGCAATACCTCTGTCTGGTCATCCTGGATGGAGAAACCATTCACCGTGGCGCTCAGCACCAGAGGATTGATCTTCACCTCATCAATGGTGACTTGCCGACCAGTCAGATCCGCCAGTGCCTTGCTGGCATTATCCCGGACCAGTCCCGGCGCCAGGAAAAAGCCAAACAAGGCGTAAAGCAGATAAAGGCTAGCCAGAATAATCAGGGTTTTCACTTTCCAGCTACTGCTTTTCCAGGCCTGTAACACCTTCACATCTGTCTCCCTATCAAGACGCTCCGATTTTGACGCCATGGTAGCAGTTGCGCGCCCCGCTGGCGCTCCAAACCCATTGCGCCGCCATGGTGGCTATGGAAAATGGGCGCATCTTGCACAGGAGTCCTGCCATGAGCGACAACTACCTTCTGAACATGTACGAAAAAGCCCTGAAGCTGCCCGCCGGCCGCAAGCTGTTTTCCATGGTGTTCAGCCGCAAAGCCCCCTACTTTGCCACTATTACCCCGATCATCAGCGAACTTCGCCCCAACTTTTGTGAGGTAAAGTTCAAGAAACGTAAAGGTGTGGAAAACCACATCCAGACAGTGCACGTGATCGCCATCTGCAACGCACTGGAATGTGCCATGGGCGCCATGGCGGAATCCTCTGTGCCCAAGCACCTGCGCTGGATTCCCAAAGGCATGGATGTGAACTATACCGCCAAGGCCACCAGCGATATTACTGCCACCGCCGAAGCCAATCCGGAAGACTGGAAACCCGGCAACCTTCCCGTCACCGTCAAAGCCATGCGCGACGATGGCACCGTGGTAGTGGAAGGCACCATCAATCTGTGGATCAGTGAGAAACCCGCTAAAAGCAGTTAACAGTGAATAGTTAACGGTTCCCGAGCTGGGGCCGTGTTTGCGTCACTGTATGAGGCCGTGTCCAGGCATTTGGGCGCGGCTTCTTTCGTTCTGAACCCGCAGCGCTCTGACAGCCCTCCCCCGCCTGCAAGGATGACGCTACACTAGTCGCCGGGAAAAGGGGGAACCACATGCTTATCGTACCCGTCGGTGACAAGGAAGCGCGCCGCACTACGCCCTGGATCTGCATTCTGCTGATCCTGATCAATATTGCCGTCTATACCTGGACCACCCACCAGGATCTGCAAAGAGACGGTCCGCTGACTGCAGAACAGGCCAATCTGCTGGCGGACTATGAAGTGGATTTGCTGCTGCAGTGGCTATCACAGCAGGACAGCAGGACCTATGCCGATGCTGTGGCCATGAACGACAAGGGCGCGGATTTCATGATGGCCTACGGCTGGTACGATCAGGCATTCGCCCTGCATGTTCACCACCACTGGCAGCAACACCCCCCTGCCAACCAGTGGCGCCAGCTTCGCAACGATCTTGAAGACTGGATGGATCAGCAATCCACTATTCGCTGGGGGCTGATTCCCAATGATCCCAGCCTGGTCACCCTGCTCAGCTCCCAGTTCATGCATGGTGACTGGTTTCATCTTCTCGGCAACATGCTGTTCCTGATCATGTTTGGCATTGCCATGGAACGGCATTGGGGTGCCCGGCGTTTCCTACCGGCTTATCTGCTTTGTGGCATCGGTGCAGGCCTGTTGTTTATCGCATCCGCTCCGAACAGCGGCATTCCACTGGTGGGGGCATCTGGCGCCATTTCCGGTCTGATGGGACTGTTTGCCGGCACATTCCGTCTGCGCAAGCTGGAGTTTTTCTACACGCTGGGATTTTTCTTCGGTAGCTTCCGGGCACCGGCACTGGTGCTGTTTCCGGTATGGCTGGGCTGGGAACTGATACAGGCGGCGACAATGAACAGCAACGTCGCCTATATGGCCCACGCCGGCGGCCTGCTGACCGGGCTGGCTCTGGCTTTCCTGCTTCCTTTCACCGAGCAACCGAACCGGCAGAAAGGCAATCAGCCCGGCATGGACGGAGATGACACTCAGGTGCCTGCAATCTGCCAGCAACTGGCCGAACAATTACGCTTTGATGATGCCCAGTCCCGCTGCCGCCAATGGCTTGTCAACCACCCTAAAAGCCGCCCCTTGTGGTTTTTCTTCCTGCAGATGGGCCTGCGCCGCAAGCAGCTGGATGCGGCCATGAAAGAGGCAGTTAAAACCTTGAGCGAACGCCAGGGCAGTGATGCCCTGCTGGGGGCGCTATGGCAGGAATACGAATTTCTGGGCGGCGACATCCGTGCCCTGCCTCCCGCCTACCAACTGCTGCTGGCAGAGCTGGCCTGGCGCCAGCAGCGTAGCAAGCTGGTACGAGAGATCGTGCAGGATCTGCAAAAGAAACAGTGGCAGCACCCTCGCCTGGAACGGCTCAGCCAGCGGCTTTAAGACGCTGGAATACCTGCATGGCTTCGCAGGATTCCTGGCTCTGAAACTGATCGGGAAAGTGCTTTTCCACAAAGGCCAGCAACTTGCCCGCCCGGAGCAGATCCCCGTGCTGCTCCATATACAATCGGGCCAACAGCACATAGGCCGTGCCCAACAATGGGAAGCCCGGCGTTCGTTGATGCAGGTTTACCAGCAAATGCTGCGCTTCTTTCAATCGCCCCCTCTCGTACAACGCCTGGGCCAACGACAAAGACAAACTGCCTTCTTCTTCAAAGCGGAATCCCGGCTGTTGCTGCTGGGCTTCCAGCCAGATCTGCACAGCGGAACCCTCGTTGCCATTGGCGAATTGCTGGCGAAGAAAACGGGCAAGATGCGCCTGCCAGGGTTTGTCTTTTTCCAGCAAGCGCAGCAGACGCAGTCGGCGCCAGTTCAGTTCCTGGTGCATTGGGGCTGCATTGAGGCCACGATTTACCACGCCCAGCGCATCGTCAAAACGCCCTTCCTGAGCATAGATATGGGCAGAACCCAGCGCTTCTGCCACATCAAAATCATCCGCAGCCAGGGAACGCCCCCGGGGCTCATCTTCTGCCAGCCCCAGTTCGCGGGCCTTTTCATTGAGCATGGCGCCCATCATGGCAGAGGCAACAATCGTCGTATAAGCAGAGAACGCCGTACCCAGAAATACCAACACCTGAAGATCACTCTGGGTTTGCAGTAACGACGGAGCAGCCGTCACCGCCATCACGGCAAACCACAAAAGCAGGTAGGACACCCCGACAGTGACCACCAGCTGCAACCAGCGCAACGGGTTCAACGCCATGCGCAGAGATCGACTCACTGCAAGAATCATCACCGCCGCCGGCAACACCAGCGCAGCCAGGGCCAGCAGCCCCATGGCCAGAACCATGGACGTTGAAACCAGCAACAGGGGCACCGTAAACAAGGTAATCAACAGGACGATCTGCTTGACCAGCAAGCCACCTTCGGACATCACATCCATCGGGGATGGCGGTACCCAGTCATCGCCAGCGACCTCCGCGATCACTACCAGCGAATAAACAAACAGGGTGAGAGCCAGAAACAATAACAACAGGCCCGTAAGCAGCCCCAGAGACAGCACACTGGCAATGCCCAGAGACAGAATCAGCCATAACGCCGGTGGCTTGAGCGGGTATTGCAGGATTTCCCCGGAGCGTTGCCAGAATGGCGTTCCAGGCTCACCATCGCCCTGCCAGTCCAGCTGTTGGCTGCACAACACACAGCGCGGCAAGCCAGGACGAAAATTCTCTTCTCCACCCGGCACACACTGCCCACAAAACCGTTTGCTGCAACCGGAGCAATGCCAGCTCCCTGGCTTCTTCAGGTGATAATTACAGGCTTCCATGTCACTCCCTTACCCTTCCCTACCGGCACGTCATTGTGCCGCTCTTATTTCCCTGATGAACAATGCTGCCCTGACAGCAGCGTCACCAATCAAATCGGTCTGCTCAAGACCACTGCGCTTTAGTGGTCGAAAATCATGATCCCCATGGGGCAGCCAGTGTAAAGAGATGGCTTGCGGCAAACCATAATTCGTCACCTCCTGCGGCTTGCCGAAGGGGTCACGTTCACCCTGGCAAATCAGCATGGGGACAGCCAGATGTGGCAGATGCTCAGTGCGGGTTTTCTCCGGTTTTCCCGGTGGGTGAAACGGGTAACCCAACGCCACCACTCCATGGATAGGCGGACAGTCTGTTTCCGCTGCCAGCAGTGATGCCATGCGCCCGCCCATGGATTTGCCCCCGATCCAGATCGGCAGATTGTCGTCCGGCAACGCCGCCAGTACGTCCCGGAAGTGCGCCAGCAACTGCGGGGCGCGATTCGGCGGGAACTTGCGTTGTTCCTGGCGACGGCGCGCCATATAGGGGAACTCGAAACGGACAACGGAGATTCCCCGATCGGCCAGAGCTTCCGCCATGGCGTTCATGAAGTCACTATCCATGGGAGCGCCAGCGCCATGGGCCAGCACCAACAGCGCCGCTGGCTGCTCGGCACAGTTCCACAGCAAATCCATCACAGCGCCATCTCCAGCGCCTTGAACTGGGCCTGCAGCGCCGTTTTGAAATCTACCCGAAAAAGATCCAGCCCAGGTGTATCAAGCACCTTCTCTACCACCGGTGCCGGATGACTGACAGCCCAGCAGCCGATCAAGGTTTGCTGTACCTGCATCAGATAAGTGGCCGCCTTATCGCTGGACAGACCATAGGCCTGCTGCAGACGCTGAGCCAATTGCGCGAAATGCGCTAGCAGGGACTGTTTGAACGCTAAGGCCGCCGCCTCATCCAGATTCTGTTCCAGCACTGAGTGCAGGATCGCTGTGAGCCGGCAAAACAATGGGCGCGCCACCAGCATCTCCGACAAGGCCTGCCACAGTGGCAAGCTGTCATCCACTGGCGCATGGCTTACCCGCTCAAGTTCATCCAGGTACAAGCCAAGAAACAGCGCTTCCTTGGAAGGGAAGTAACGATACAACGCCGCCTTGGTGACGCCGGCCCTGCGGGCAATGGAGGCAAGGCTGATGGCTTCGAAACGCTCCTGCTCAAAGAAGGTTGCCGCCGCCGCAAGAATCTGGGCGCGCCGTTCCGCCTTCTGCTCAGGTGAGCGGGCGCGCTGAAAAACACATTCGGCCATAGGGAACCTCTGATTGAATCAGGAATCAGTGCCAGATCGCTCATCATGCAAGCATGATTTTCCGCCGACATTAGTATCCAGTCGGAACCTGCAGGGGCGCCGAGCGTAGGGTTCAGAACTGCACCAGAAAAATTGATAATGAATAATTGAGAATTGATAACGTGCGGGATAGTGCCTTTATTCTCAAAGCCCGGATGCCGCACTTGCATTTTGAACGCGGCTTCTGAGTTTTCCAATCAGGCAGGCGTTTGATCGCGTCGTTATCAATTATCCATTCTCAATTATCAACTTAACGGTATTGGTGCAGTTCGCCTAAGGCTCAGTGCACCCTACGCCAGAGATCCGCCAGCGCAGATTACGCCTGAAGCATGCCTGCCAGTCGGCGGGTAATCATACGGGGCGAGAACTTGCCCATCCACACCAGCAGCAAATTTTTCAGGCCGGGAATCACAATGGCGCGACGGCGCCCTGCCAGAGACTTTTTCACCACCGCTTCGGTAGTCATGGTGCCAGCCTTGAACAACAGGGTATCGGTCATGTGGGCTTCGGTAGCAAACTCTGAATCGGTAGCACCTGGACACAGAGCGCTGACCGCGATCCCGTTACCTTTCAGCTCTTCGTGCAGGCCTTCAGAGAACGACAGAACAAAGGCCTTGGTGGCGTAATAAATGGTCATGTTCGGGCCTGCCTGAAAGGCCGCCGAAGACGCCACATTGATCACAAACGCATCCTTAGCCTGCTTGAGCGCCGGCACCAGACGCCAGGTCAGATCTACCAGGGCTGTCACATTCACCTGCACCATATCCAGCTGCCGCTGCAGATCCAGATCCGCAAACTGCCCGCGATCACCAAAGCCGGCATTGTTGATCAGGCCAGTCACCGCGATCTGCTGTTGCTCCAGCGCCTTTGCCAGCTCGGCGGAGGCTTCCGGCTGCGCCAGATCCGAGGCGATGCAGGCAACCTCAATACCGTTTCGCTCGCGCAACTCGCCGGCAAGGGCCTCCAGGCGATCCAGGCGCCGGGCCACCAATACCAGGTTGTTCCCTTCCATTGCCAATTGCCGGGCAAATTCCTTACCAATACCGGCACTGGCGCCAGTAATAACGACCGCTTGCATAGCTTTTCTCCATTAAGTAACCATCGGTCACTAATTTAGAGAAAAATCACCGATCTGTAAATAACCGCTGGTTACTTAAATGAGTTGCGCCTCGACACTACCTTTTGAGAGCCCTGGTTTTCAGTGCAATCTTCGCTTTGCGAGCAAAGCTCCAACAGCGCCATCGCTTCAGGTCTCCCCTTCTGCCACGCCCCACAGGTTGAGCTGGCCATGGGGACCTGGTGGCACAAAGCCACTGCAATCCAGAGATTGTTCTTCACGGGCCTGCAATCCGGCCGCTTTGCAAGCGGATGCAAAACGCTGGCGCAGCAGATGCGCCCAGGCCCCCTGCCCGCTTTGTCGCTGGTGCCAGCGGCTGTCATAGACGGCGCCACCATGCAGATCCCGCATCACCGACATCACCTTCTCCGCCCGCTCCGGGTAATGCTCATGCAGCCACTCCTCCCAGAGCGGCCCCACTTCATGGGGAAGTCGCAACACCACATAACCCGCCTGCTGAGCACCGGCCTGGGCCACCTGCTCGACAATATCTTCCAGCTCGTGGTCGTTGATGAAAGGAATCACTGGCGCCACCAGGGCAGTTACAGGCACCCCGGCCCGGCTCAGCTCACGAATCACCTTGATGCGCTCACGGCCACCACTGGCCCGTGGCTCCAACTCGCCTTTGAGGCGGTTATCCAGCGTGGTCACGGACACCGCCACCGACGCCCTGCCCAGGCGCGCCATGGGAGCAATCAGGTCAAGATCTCGCAGTACCAGGGTGCTCTTGGTGATCAGGCTGAAGGGATGCTGGCAATCCACCAGCACCTGCAACAGTTCCCGGCTTATACGCCGTTCTCGTTCGATGGGCTGATAAGGATCTGTCACCGTACCCAGCACAATGGGCCGACAGCGATATCCTGGCTTGCGCAAACTATCGCGCAGTACCTCTGCCGCATTGTCCTTGCAGAAGATTTCACTCTCGAAATCCTGGCCCGGTGACAGATCCACATAGGCATGATTGGGGCGGGCATAGCAGTAGATACAGCCATGCTCACAGCCCCGGTAGGGATTGATGCTCTGCTCAAATGGCAGGTCCGGGCTGCGATTGGTCATGATCAGGCTTTTTGCCTGTTCACGGTGATAGCGGGTGGGCCGGTTTACCGGCGCGTCATCCATATCGCTATGGCTGACGGCAAAGCGTCCCGGTATCTGGCTGAAGGTACCCCGGTTCACAGCAGGCATAATGGCTCCCGTCAAATACTGTCTTTTTGTACAGTATATCGAGAAGAGCCCGGACTCAATACTTTTTACCCAACTACGCCCAGCCAGCCCGGTGGCGCCTTGCTCGCAAGGCGAATGGGAGTATTGATCACCAGCATATGGCGAAGCGGGCAACCCCTTCGCCATGCAAGCATAGCTCCAACGA
The DNA here is from genome assembly GCF_000756655.1 of Alcanivorax jadensis T9. GTDB lineage: Bacteria > Pseudomonadota > Gammaproteobacteria > Pseudomonadales > Alcanivoracaceae > Alcanivorax > Alcanivorax jadensis. Next base: position 19,509 of record NZ_ARXU01000013.1, on the reverse strand, counting down.
AGTCTGGTGGCATAAGTGGCCTACAAACTCCGAAGCTTGCGCAGCTCCCTTACCCCGACTGCAAGTGTCATGAAGTCGTGGGGGCTGTCTGCCTGCAGGGTTTGCAAGCGGTGGATGCCGAAGGCGACCTTGCGGCTGGCCTTGTCTTCCCACGCAGCAAAGCGAGCGGCGGCGTTGTCGCCCTCCTGTTCCAGTACCTTGGCAGCCACCTGGCGGTGCAGGCGATAAGAGTCTTCGCGCAGGTTGGCGCGGGCCAGGGCCTGCCAGCGACCCTGTACGCTCAGGTCGATGATGGCGGACAACAGCCAGAGGATCTGCAGGCGATCCCCGACCAGGAAGTAGACCTCCGCCGCCAGTTTCAGCGGCACCTGGGCCTGGGAGGCCAATTCGATCACGTCCGGCGCGCTGCCCAGCACCATGGTGTTGGCCAGCAGGCGAGCTTCTTTTTCCGGCACGCCATCGTCGCCCATGCCGGCCACCGCCTGATCCCACTCCTGACGGTAACTGCCTGGCAGGATATCCGGCAGCATGGCTTCCAGCTCACCAATGGACTTGCGATAGCGGTTGACCGCTTCCGCCACCGGGCGACGACCCCATTTGTAATGGATCAGCCAGGTGGTGACGTGTTTCATCAGGCCGATGACACGACCATAGAGGCGCAGCTGCACCTGGCTGTCCACCTTGCCATCCAGCCCGTCCACCGGTGCCCAGTAAAGGTCCCCATCGAACACCGCGTGAGCCATGGCATAGGCCTTGACGATACGGTGCAGGGACAGCCCATGCTCATCGGCATAACGGTGGACAAAGGAAAAGCCCATACGATTGACCACCGCATTGGACAACACAGTGGCAATCAGCTCCCTGCGCAACCCATGCGCCAATAAATCCTCGCGGAAGGATTCCACCAGCTCTTCCGGGAAATAGTTGAGTACGTCCTGATCGAAGAAGGGGTCGTCCGGCACATCGGTGGCCAGCATGGCATCAAACAAAGCATTCTTGGTGTAGGACAACAACACCGACAGTTCCGGCCGTGTCAGCCCTTTGCCCCGGGTGCGGCGCTCACTGAGCCCCTCGTCATCCGGCAGGTATTCCACCGAGCGGGTCAGCGAGCCCTGGCGCTCCAGAGTGCGCAGGTGGTTGGCGTGTTCGTCGAGACGGCTGGCGGCATTGAATTCCAACAGGCTCAGGGCCAGGCATTGCACATAGTTGTCGCGCAGTACGGCCGTTGCCACGTCATCGGTCATCCGCTCTAGTAGCGGGTCACGGGTTTCCCGGTCCAGGCGACCATCACGCAGCCGCTGATTGAGTGGAATCTTGATGTTCACTTCCCGGTCGGAGCTGTGCACGCCACCGGAATTGTCGATGGCATCGGTGTTGATACAGCCGCCGTTCAGCGCGTACTCGATCCGCCCCAACTGGGTCAGCCCCAGGTTGCCGCCCTCGCCCACCACCTGACAACGCAGGTCGCGACCATTGATACGGATGGCATCGTTGGCCCGGTCGCCTACCTGTGCCGGACTTTCGTTGCTGCCTTTCACATAGGTGCCAATGCCACCGTTCCAGAGCAGCTCCACCGGTGCCTTTAGGATGGCGGTGATCAACTCCGCGGGTGTCAGGGTACGTTGCTCGATACACAGAGCGTTACAAGCCTGCTCACTGAGGGTGATGCTTTTGGCACTGCGCGACCAGACCCCGCCACCGTCGGAAATCAGCGATGCATCGAAATCTTCCCAGGTGGTGCCACGCGTGTTGAACAGCCGCTGACGTTCGGCAAAGGTGGTCATCGGGTCCGGGTCCGGATCAATGAAGATGTGCATGTGGTTGAACGCGGCAACCAGCTTGATCTGTTCGGACAGCAACATGCCGTTGCCGAACACATCGCCGCCCATATCGCCGATGCCCACCACCGTAAAGGGCGCTGTCTGGATATCCTTGCCCGCTTCCCGGAAGTGCCGCTTAACGCTCTCCCAGGCACCGCGGGCGGTAATACCCATCTTCTTGTGGTCGTAGCCGGCACTGCCGCCGGAGGCAAAGGCATCGCCCAGCCAGAAGCCGTATTCATCGGCCAGGCCATTGGCGATATCAGAAAAGGTCGCGGTGCCCTTGTCAGCGGCCACCACCAGATAAGGGTCATCGCCATCATGACGGACCACGGAGGCTGGCGGCACCACCTGATCCCCGACCCGGTTATCGGTGATATCCAGCAGGCCGCGAATAAATTCCTTGTAGCAGATGATGCCCAGCTGCTGCCAGGCCTCCCGGTCCGCCGGGTTGCCTCGCTTGAGCACAAAGCCGCCCTTGGCACCCACCGGCACGATAATGGCGTTCTTCACCATCTGCGCCTTCACCAGGCCCAACACCTCGGTTCGGAAATCCTCGCGCCGGTCAGACCAGCGCAGCCCGCCCCTGGCCACCGGACCACCACGCAGATGGATACCTTCCATTTGCGGTGAATAGACGAAGGCTTCATACATGGGCAGCGGCGGCGGCAGTTCCGATACCTGACTCGGGTCCAGCTTCAGACTCACATAGGACTTGTCGTGGCCGGCCGCATCCGGCTGGTAGAAGTTGGTGCGCAACCCGGCCCGCACCACACTGAGGAAGGCACGCAGCACCCGGTCCGCATCCAGCGAGGCCACCTGGTCCAGCTGGTGATCCAGGTTCTGGGCCAGCTTGAGGCCCTCGTTTTTGCGGCGCTCGTCGCTGATTCCGGGGTCAAAACGGGTTTCAAACAGCTGCACCAGAGAGCGGGCGATGCTGGCATGGTCCGCCAGCAACTGTTCCATATAATTCTGCGAATAGGGCAAGCCGGTCTGTACCAGGTACTTGGTCAGCGTCCGCAGACAGACGATCTGCCGGGAGTTAAGGCCAGCCAACAGTACCAAGCGGTTAAGGCCGTCGTTTTCCGTGTTGCCATGCCAGCATTCCAGAAACGCCTCTTCAAAAAAGCGTTTCTGCTGCACCGGCCCCAGGGCACAATCACCATGCACCTGCACATCAAACACCTGTACCCACTGGGCCTCACCATCCCGAGGGATGACCTGAGTGGGTTCCTGTCTCACCACGCGCAGACCGAAATTTTCCAGCGCGGGTAACACATCTGACAGGCCAATCGGTTTCTTCTGGCTATAGAGACGCAGACTGGTGGGGCAGGCAGCCCCGTCGCCGCTATTGATGGACAGCGAGGGCAGCACCGGCTGGCGGTCATTCAACTGCGCCAGATAATGAATATCCGCTGCAGCTTCCATCGGATCAGTCTTTTCCTGATAGCCCACCGGGAAAGCGTCGCCGAAGCGCTGCGCCAGTCCGGCACCCTCTTCGCCATGCTCGCCCTCCTTGCGCAGGATGTCGCGAAGCTGGTCAGCCCAGGTGCGGGTAACTGCCAACAGGCGTTCTTCCACCTGGGCCTGTGACATGGCCAGATGAGTCCCCTGGGGAATACGGATAATGCAGTGAATCCGTGCCAGCCCCTCACGCAGAAAATCCACCGTGCGCTCCACCGAGCTGCCATTGCAGAGCTGCTTCAACTCGGCGGTGACATGATCACGCAGTTCCCGGGAATAACGCTCCCGGCTCAGATAGACCATGCAGGAATAGAACCGTCCGTAACGATCTCGCCGCATGAACAGGCTGAGGTGGTGACGGTCGCGCAGGGCACGGATACCCATGCAGATGCTGTAGAGCTCCTCTTCACTGCACTGGAACAGTTCGTCTCTGGGTAACTGATAGATAATGTCGCGGAGATGTTTGCCGGAGTGGGACCGCTCGGGCAGGCGGGAGCGGTCCAGCACATAATTGACCTTGCGACGGATCAACGGGATGTCCCGGGGACGATTGATATAGGCATCCAGCGAGAACAAGCCGATGTAACGATCGGTCCCCTCTACAGTGCCGTCCTCCGCCAACCGTTTGACCGATACCACATCCATGTAATGGGGGTGGTGGATCGGCGAACGGGCATTGGCCTTGGTCACCACCACCAGACGACCATGGGCAATGTACTTGGCCATCTCGTCGTGGGGGGCAATAAACTCTTCCGCGTTGGCATAACGGCTGCCGGGGCGGGCCAGGCCAAGCCCGGCATCATGATCCAGGGAAAGCTTGATGCCGTCGTCCACGGGCTCCGCCCGGGAGCGGGCATAGCCTAGGAAGGTAAAATGATCCAGTGACAACCAGTCAATAAAGGCCTGAGCCTCGGCAAGTTCTTCCTGATCGCGACTGGGGAAATCCCCAGAGAGGTTCTTCTGGGTGGTTTCCAGGTTATCCAGCATGGCCGGAAAATCCTCCACCACCAGGCGCAACTCTCCCAGCACCTGTTCTAGGGATTCCTGGAGATGCTCATAGGCCTCGTCGCTGGCCAGTGGTTCAAACTCAACATAGACCAGGGATTCCGCCGGATTCTCGCCATCGCCAACGCCGGCCACCCTAGTCATGTGTCCATGGGTATCACGAAGCACCTGTATCACTGGATGAATAGTCCAGTCGATAGCCGTGCCCGCATCTCGTACCGCCATGGCGATCGAATCCACCAGAAATGGCACGTCATCGGTCACCGTCCGCAACGCCGCCAGCCCACCTGGCCTAGTGGGTGGTTTCAGATGAATCAGGGTTTCTTCAGGGTGGCGCTGGAAGGCCATCATCCAGTGTTGCTGGGCGATGTGAAAAAGCTGCTCGGGGGTACGGGCGGTGAGCGCCGCCTGGCTGCTCATTTCAAAATAAGCCGCCATGAAACTGCGGAACAGGGGCTGATGTTCGACCCCGACGTGGGCGGTAACCAGTGCTTCAAGCTGGGCCTGTAACAGGGCCTGGCGCTGCGCGACGTCATCCTGCATCGAATCCTCCGGCGTCCGTTCGGGCGCGCCGGCAAGGGGCCAGCGGCCTCGGTTTCACTCTATACCGGAGGAATGGATCAATACCAGCCCGGCGCCGTGATTAGATCGGCAAACAGGAAAATGACAGGAAAGCGGCAGCAACATTGTGCAGCGGGCTATATCGCTATGCAGCAGGGTGCACTGAGTCCAAGCGAACTGCACCAACACCGCTAAATTGTTAATGGAGAGAGTGGATAATTGATAACGACGCGATCAGACGCCGGCCTGACCGGAAAACTAAGAAGTCGCGTTCCCAATGTAAGCGCGGCCTCCTAGCTTTGATAATAAAGGCACCATCCCGCGCGTTATCAATTCTCAATTGTCCATTATCAATTATTCTGGTGCAGTTCGCCTCAGCCTCAGTGCGCCCTGCATAAAAGGCTTCTGGCGCCTTACTGCACCTGCACCGGCTGCACCAGCACCCAGGGCATCACTACCACCGTCCATAGGCCCTGATCGATCTCAAACCACTTGGCGGCCTGATCATCGGTGACCTTGTCTACCTGCCCCTTGTCCCGCCACAGAGACAGGGTGTCGGCCTGGTCTTCGGAAAACGCCAGTGCCACTTCGATCAGGTCCAGTTCTGGCGCCACATAGACAGTCTGGCCACGGGCAAAGAACGGCTGCAGCTCTTTCCAGGTGGCCTTGGCCGTTTCCTGATTGAGTTTGGCTTTGAGAATATCGCGATCTGCGGATGAATCAGACATGGGCGGCTCCGTGTTCAGGGCCGTGCATTATCCGTATTCGGGAGGGTGCAATCAAAGAGGGAAAAAAGAACGCCCGCCACTTGGGGAATGGCGGGCGGGCTGTACCGGGGCCGAAATTGAACATCCGTGTTCGATTGCGTCCTTGCGAGATCCACTTTAGGGAAACCAGCAAGGCGGCATAAGACGCGATTTGCTACATCTTTTGTAAGCCATTTGCCATAGCAAGGTGTGGTTTTCGGCCTCGGCAAGCCAAGGCTTATTGCTGTAGGAACCCAGCCTAGCGAAGTAACAGCCGCAGGCTGGCCCGAAGGGGGAGCGAAGCGAATAACGCCGCTTGAGGCGCGAAGCCTTCTGGCACGAGGCTTTCATGTGCGACCGTGCCATTTCGCGCCTCAAGCGGCGCTCCTACAAAACAGCCAGCCAACGCTCCGGGGTCAGCGCCAGCGAATCTCACGGCTTGTCTCGCTGATTGGTCGCTGCCTGCGATCGAACAGCTGAAAGCTGGCCCCTTCGGCGCTGAAGCTCACTTCGGAAAAGGCGTTATCGCTGAATACCTCGCCGGGGACCTCCACCCGGCCCAGAGGCTTACCCCAGCCCCCATGGAGCACACCCGGCACCCGAATCATCGGGCGATACCAGCGGAACGCCCGCAGCGCTGTGGGCCAGAACAAACCGGAGCAGGTCCAGCTATGCACCTGCTTGCCACCATTTAACGTCAAACAGGCATACAGGGAGGCATGCACATCCCCACTCAGCACCACCAGCTTGTCGCTACGGCTGCGCCCCATGGCCTCCAGCAGACGCTGACGCTGGTGCTTGAAACCCTCCCAGGCATCCTTGCCACGGAACGGGCGTCGCTGCTCCGGGAACAACAGCACCGAGGTCACCAGCACCTTGATGCGGTCCGGATCACGATCCAGCCACTCGATAAAGGCCTGTTCCTGAATATCGCCGATCATGCGACGCTGCCAAGGCCAACGACTCAGTACCCGCTCGGTGCGCACATCCATGACAAAGAAATCTGCCGGCCCCCGGGAGAAGGTGTACCAGAAACGGTCCGGATCGCGATCCAGATAGGTGCCCGCCTGATTCAGGGGGGCCGCCGGAGAGTGGGACGCCTGGTAAATCTGATAGGCCTTGATGGCGGCGGGATATTTGCTGGTCCACAACTCAGCATTGGCCCGGGCCGGCCAGTTATTCTCGATCTCGTGATCGTCAAGGATCATGTAGCTGTTGGTATCGCGAAGCAGCTTGGCCAGATGCGGCTGGGAAAAGCTTTCCCGGTAAAGCGCATCAAAATCCTCACGGGTGGTGGCGGCACCTAACTTATACATGGAATCGGCATATACCTGATCTCCGCCGAAAAGCACAAAATCCGGTTTCGAGGTATCCGCCCGCGACGACATTTCGGCAAAAATCTTGTCTGCCCGATCGTCCTGAATTTCACCATCCAGGCCGACAAACCGGTAGCAACAGGAGCCAAAAAAGAAACGCGTGGCATCCGCATCCGGCTGATTGGTAAGAAACTCCCCCTGATCTGCTGCTTCCCAGTCCAGCGCTACCTCATCTTCCGTGGCCACCCAGCCAGCCTGATATTCATAGCGGGTACCAGGCTGCAACTGATTGAGAATCACCACACCGGAGCCATCGAAGTTGCCATTAAGCCGAAACGTTCTCGCCGGCGACCAGTCAGTGCTTCCCTTACGACGCCAGCGAATCCGCCCCCACAGCCATTTTTTTCCGGCTCCCAGCTTCCCTTTTGGCAGCGCACCGAACACTCTCACATGGGTGTCCACCGCCTCCCCTACCACCGGCCCTACGGCAAACCTGTTCACACTTTGACTCATGGCTTATGCCCCCCCTGCATTGAGCCCCCCGGCCCACGCTGCTAGCATCACGGTTAAGCGGTGCAGGCAGCCTCATGGTCACTCGTATGGGCCCGAAATAAACGGCACCCTCTGTCAGGAATAAAAACGTTGTTCAAGGATGCGAAAACTGCCTTTATTCTGCTTGTTGCCTTTCTCTCACTCGGGCTGACATCAGCCGTCTGGGCTAACGGTCCCGAGCTGCAGATTATTGGCGAAAAGCAGGAAGAACTACACCCCTATCAAGGGCTGGATTACTTCTGTACCCCTGCGGCACAGTCGCCGACCATTAATGCCCTGCAAAAACGCCCGACCCTGCCCTGGCAATCCAGCCGGGGAGAAATGCCCAACCTGGGATTCACCAATCAACACTGCTGGTTCCGATTTGCCGTGCGCAACCAGAACCCACGGCACAGCGACTGGCAGCTACTGGTTGATTACGCCATGCTCGGCGAGCTGGACGTCTACCAACTGGATGCCGGCGGCAACCTGGTCAATCACTTCCAGGCCGGCATGGACCGGGATTTTGCCGTACGGCCTGGCAACTACCCCACTCCCGCTTTCCCGCTGTCCCTGCCCAGCGGCAAAGACAGCAGTTTTTATCTTAAGGTCACCTCTCCTCACAGCATCCAGCTGCCGATACGACTGCTTAGCCACGATCAGTTCGCCCGATCCGCGCAGAACCAGACCATTATCCAGGGAATCTTTTTCGGCGGCATGCTGGTGATGATTCTCTATAACCTCTCGCTGTTCTTCTCCATACGCGAAAAGGTCTATCTGCTATATGTGTGCTGGTCGGCAGTGGTTACCCTGTTTCTGGCAGTACTGCACGGCTATGCCCACCGTTACTTGTGGCCGCACTCTCCGCTTGTCAGTCAGTACATCATTCACTACCTGCTACCCCTGATCGTGCTGCTGCCACCGTTGTTTACGCTGCATTTTCTGTCGCTGCGGGAAAAGGCGCCGCGCCTGGCGGCATGGCTGAAAGGCCTGGTAATCATCGGTACGCTGCTGTTCCTTGCCGCCCCCTTTACCAGCCGCGGTTTCCTGATTCCGATTTCCGTCAGCGCCATTCTGGTGATGGACTTCAGCATCCTGGTGGTAGGGCTGCTACGCACCCGCGCCGGCGACCCGGATGCCCGCATTTTCACTATTGCCTGGGCCTGCTTCATTACCGGTGTGGCGGCCATGGCGCTGAACAAATACGGCGTACTGCCGCGCACCGGCCTTACGGAAAACCTGGTCCAGACCGGCGTATTCCTGGAAGTCATTCTGCTGTCACTGGCGCTGGCCCGGCGCATCAGCCGGCTCAAGGAAGCCCATTCCGACTCCATTCGCGAAAAAGCCATTGCAGAAATGGAAGCCTTCAAGGCCGGCGCTCGTAACCATGCCAAGAGCGAGTTCCTGGCCACCATGAGCCATGAAATCCGCACCCCCATGAATGGCATCATGGGTATGACCGACTTGCTGCGTCGCACCTCCATGACCCAGCAGCAGGCTCAGTATGTGGGCACCATTTACCAGTCCACCCAGTCCCTGCTCACAGTGATCAACGACATTCTCGATTATTCCAAGATTGAATCCGGCAAGCTGGAGCTGGATTACCAGAGCGTGCAGCTGGAAAGCATTGTCGACGACTGTGTGCGGTTGTTTGCCCTGCGCTCCAGCGAGAAACAACTGCCGCTGTATATCCATATCGACAGCCGCGTACCGGAACGCATCAAAACCGATCCGATCCGGCTCAAGCAGATCATTACCAACCTGCTCAGCAATGCCTTCAAGTTCACCGAACGAGGTAATGTCTCTCTGCACGTCACCGTGAAACAACCGGTGAATGAAAAGAACCTGTGCGTGCTGATGTTTGAAGTGGTGGATACCGGTGTGGGCCTGGACGAAGGACAACAGAACAGTTTGTTCCAGGCATTTCACGAGCTATCCGGCAAGGGCAAACATACCGGCGCCGGTCTGGGGCTGGTGATCTGCAAACGACTGATCGAACTGCTCAACGGGGATATCGGTGTATCCAGCTCGCTGGGCCGCGGCGCCACCTTCTGGCTGTCCCTGCCAGTGGAAGTGGAAAAACCGCAAAGCAAACCGGTATTGCAAAACCGCAGCGCCCTGCTCATTTCCAATACCCCGGCCCAGTTGCTGAGCCTGTCCCAGATTCTCACACGCTGGGGGGCGAAGACCCTGGAATACCGTGATGTGGAAAGCGCTCTGGATCCGGCCAATCCGTCACGCCCGGTGGACTTTGTCATCGCCGAGCATGCGGTAATGGAGAACCCGCAGTATGTGCAACGGCTGAAGCAACACTTCCGTAACCCGGTGCTGGTACTGCTACACCCCACCGGCAAACCGCTGAGCGACAATCTGCCCGAGAACCTGTTGCTGATCGAAACCCCGTTCTCCTGTCAGGCCCTCAAACGCAGCCTGCTCACCGGCCATGACGAACAACTCGCCCAACAAAGTGCTGAAGAACCCGCCATCGTGTTGGACAAGGGCAACGCCCTGAACGTAATCGTGGCCGAAGACAACCCGGTCAACCAGCTGGTGATCGACAGCATTCTCAAATCCCTGGGTATTTACGCCACCCTGGTCAGCGACGGCGAACAGGCGCTGGAACTGGTTGGCGAACAACCCGGTTACTGGGACATCATCTTCATGGATTGTGAGATGCCGGTGATGGACGGTTACCAGGCAACCCGGGAAATCCGCACTCTGGAGCAGGAATCCACCGCTCACCCGCATTGCTGGATTATCGCCCTGTCAGCCCATGCCACCGGCGACTATGTACAGAAAGCCCGCGACGCCGGCGTGGACGACTACCTGAGCAAACCGGTTTCCCAGCAACAGGTGCGCGAAGCGCTCCATCGCGGTCAGGTCGCTACCCCATCAGGTATCTCTGGCTGAGCAAGCAACCCGGCACACACGGTAATCAGCTGTTTCACGCGAATGGGCTTGCCAAGGAAGGCATCGCAACCCGCGTCCATGCAGCGCTGGCGGTCCACCGCCAGTACGTTGGCCGTTAATGCCAGTATCGGGCCCGCAAAGCCACGGTCCCGTAGTGCCTGGGCGGCTTCATAACCGTCCATCACCGGCATCTGCATATCCAGCACCACCAGATCAAAACGGTCCTCGGCATAATAACGGCAGGCTTCGCGCCCATCCTCGGCTTCTACCACCTGCATCCCGGATTTCTCCAGCACTTTGCGAACAAACAAGCGATTCACCGCGTTATCTTCCACGAGTAATGCCCGGCCTTTCAGCTCCATGGCGGTCCCTGCCAGTTCAGGCAACTGTTGGGCCGCTGCTGCCCGCATATCCACTTCGGTCGCCTGAGACAGTGGCATCACCAGGGAGAACTGGCTGCCCTTGTTCAGTTCACTGGACACTGAGATATCACCGCCCTGGGAACGGGCCAGCTGGCGGGCGATGCTTAACCCCAGCCCGGTTCCGGTATAGCGACGGGAATGGGACGCGTCCGCCTGGGAAAACGGCTGAAAAATCTTCTGTTGCTCCGCGTCACTGATACCAATACCGGAATCCTCCACCGACACCTGCAGTTGCTGCTCCACCTCCGACCAGCCAGCACAAACCTGAACATGGCCTTCCTCCGTGAACTTCACTGCATTGCCGACCAGATTCACCAGAATCTGGCGCAGCCGAAAGGCATCGCCACACACTGTCATCGGCATGCTCGAGAGATAATCCAGGCGCAGGTCAATCTGCTTTTCCTGCGCTCGCAATTGCAGGCTATCAACCACTTCATCCAGCAGCTCGGTCACGGAAAACAGACGCTGCTCGTTATGTAATTGCCCCGCCTCGATACGCGACAAATCCAGCACATCATTAATCAGTGCCAGCAGGGCATCGCCGTTGTGCTGGATAATGGTGAGATAGCGATTCTGATCTGCCTGGCTCAGGGAACCATCACGCAGCAACTCGGTATAACCGAGTATCGCCGTCATCGGGGTGCGGATTTCATGGCTGATATTCGCCAGGAACTGGCTCTTGGTCTGGCTTGCCTCCTCCGCCTGACGGCGGGCATCCGCCAACTGTGTCTGGGCGTGATTAATGCTGTCCACCATGGCATTGAAGTCTTCCGCCAGAGCGCCGATCTCATCATTACCCAGCACCGGCACCCGCTGATCCAGCGCCCCGCCTCGCGCAATGGAACGCACCGCGTTATGCACCAGGTTCAAACGCCCGAACAACATCGGCTGAATCCGGTAGTTGATCACCAGCACGGTAAGCCCGGCCAGCACCGCCATGATCAACCCGATCACCAGCACCGACAGATTCAGGGATTTATAGCCATCGCGAGGCAGTTCCACCACCACTTCCAGCGGATTGCCGCCAAGGAAATCCGGCACCGGGAAACGGCCGAGAAGCTGCTTGTCCTCGGTCATGGTCAATCCCCGCACCGGTTTCAGCGATTCCGGAACCTCACGAACATAAAGCGCATGGCCCAGCCGGTCTGACAGATAGCTCATCCAGTCACTGTCCAGCCACACCCCCAGCAGATAGGCTTGGCAGCCCATCTCCACCGCGGTGCTGAACAACAATGGGCGGCCTTCCACCTTCACCACCCCCCAGATCGGCATGCAGCCCTGCTCGTCAAAGCGCTCCGCCAGAGTGGCAAACACCGGAGAGGAAACCTTATCGGCGCCGTTATTCCAGACCACCGAGCTGCCACGCAGCTCCATCATCAGGTCCAGATAACCCAGCCCCCCCTGATTGCTGGGCGGGTGATCCGGTTGCTGGCTCCAGTCCTGGGCCCGCACCCGCAAGATGGAAAGCTGATCCAGAAAGGTAGCCTCCACCTTTTCCAGTTCCCGCTCGGCGTTGCGTTCGGTGAGGGTATCCACCAGCGATAGATTCACCCAATACAGCGCCACGGTGGCCAGCACCACACAACAAGCCGCGGAAATTACCAGCAACCACCGAATGCGCACTCTCAGTGACATCGTTACCTTCCCCTGACCGGGTGGCCGGACGACAAAAAGTGCCGCCCCATGGCCTGCATGAGCTCCCGGAATCACTGTATTGAAAGAATAATTTTGAGCCGAAACCCTAGCACAAGATTCCCCGCAGCGGGCCCCTGCCAGTATCAGCGGTGGGAGATGCCGCACAGCCGTTCACCCACAGGATGAAAAAGCCCCGCCGCACCCGTATCATAGGCCACCCTTTTTCCGGAATGACGACGTCGACCCCATGAGTGACACGCCCCGCAAAATCCTGGTGACCAGTGCCCTTCCCTACGCCAATGGCCCCATTCACCTGGGCCACCTGCTGGAATACATCCAGACCGATATCTGGGTCCGTTTCCAGAAACTGCGCGGTGAGCAGTGCATCTACGTGTGCGCCGACGATGCCCATGGCACCGCCATCATGCTCAAGGCGGAAGAAAACGGCATCACCCCGGAGCAACAAATTGCGCAAGTCAAAGCGGACCATGAACGGGACTTCGCCGACTTCCAGATCCAGTTCGACAACTACTACAGCACCCACAGCCCGGAAAACCGCGCGCTGTCGGAAATGGTGTTCCAGCGTAATAAAGACGCCGGCTATATCGTCGAGAAAACCATTACCCAGCTCTACGACCCGCAGAAAGGCATGTTCCTGGCGGACCGTTTCGTCAAGGGCACCTGCCCCAAGTGCAAGTCCGAAGACCAGTACGGCGACAACTGTGAAGTGTGCGGCGCCACTTACACCCCGGCTGACCTGATCAAGCCCTACTCCTCCGTGAGTGGCGCCACCCCGGTGGAAAAGGAAACTACCCAGCTGTTCTTCGATCTGCCCAAGTTCGAGTCGCTGCTGCGCGAATGGACCCGCTCCGGCGCCCTGCAGGAACAGGTGGCCAACAAGCTGCAGGAATGGATCGAAGATCTGCAGCCCTGGGATATCTCCCGCGAGGCCCCCTACTTCGGCTTCGAAATTCCCGGCTACCCGGGCAAGTTTTTCTACGTCTGGCTGGATGCCCCCATCGGCTACATGGCCAGCTTCCAGAACTACTGCGACCGCGAAGGCCTGAGCTTCGACGACTACTGGGGCAAGGAATCCACCGCCGAGCTGTATCACTTCATCGGCAAGGACATCATCAATTTCCACGGCCTGTTCTGGCCCGCCATGCTCGACGGTGCCGGACTGCGCAAACCCACCGCCATCTACAGCCACGGTTTCGTCACCGTGAACGGCGCCAAGATGTCCAAGTCCCGTGGCACCTTTATCAAGGCGCGCACCTACCTGGATCATCTGGGCCCGGAATACCTGCGCTACTACTTCGCCGCAAAGCTCTCCAGTCGTGTGGATGATTTCGACCTGAACCTGGAAGACTTCGCCCAGCGGGTGAACTCCGACCTGGTGGGTAAACTGGTGAACATCGCCAGCCGCACTGGCAACTTCGTGAAGAAGTTCGGCGGCACGCTTAGTGACGAACTGGACAACCCACTGCTGGTCCGCGAAGTGCAAGAAGCGGCTCCGCGCCTGGCTGAGTTCTATGAGAAGCGTGAATTCGGCAAGGCCATGCGCGAAATCATGGCCCTGGCCGACCACGCCAACGGCTACATCGCCGACAAGGCCCCCTGGACCTTGGCCAAGGAAGACGGCAAGGAACAGGAAGTGCTGGCCATCTGCACCACCGCCATCAACGTGTTCCGCCTGCTGGTGATCTACCTGAAGCCGGTGTTGCCGGCGCTGGCCGAGCGCGCAGAAGCCTTCCTGCAGGTCGAGCCACTGACCTGGAGTGATAGCGACACCCTGCTGCTGGGCCACGAGATCGCCAAGTTCAAACCGCTGCTCAACCGCATCGACATGGCGCAGATCGAAACCATGCTCAACGCCTCCAAGGAAGACGTACCGGCCAAACCGGCCAGCAATAAAAGCGAACCGAAAAAGGCCGACCACGTGGCAGACGACACCATCAGCATCGATGACTTCCTCAAGGTAAAACTGCGCGTGGCCCGCGTAGCCAAGGCCGCCCATGTGGAAGGGGCCGACAAGCTACTGCAGCTCACCCTGGACGTGGGCGAACTGGGCGAACGCAATGTGTTTGCCGGCATCAAGGCCAAATACAGCCCGGAAGATCTGGAAGGCAAACTGGTGGTACTGGTCGCCAACCTGGCCCCGCGCAAGATGAAATTCGGTATCTCCGAAGGCATGGTGCTGGCCGCCGGCCCGGGCGGTGAGGACATCCACATCCTCAGCCCGGACAGCGGCGCCCAGCCGGGTATGGAAGTGCGCTAACCCGGCACCGATCCCCGCTCCCCTCGTGGGAGCGGTGGTGCCACCGCGAATGCTTTCCTTCCCGAACTCACCCCGATATCCCTCCCCTGTGCGGTTACCGCCATCTTTCCGGCCAGCCACGACGTACAATCGCTTTCCCCTTGCCCCGGATATGGTCTTTCCCTCTACACTGTAAAAACGAAAAACAAGGGAGAGCGCTACCATGAACCGCCAGGCAACACTGACCCCGGACGCCATCCAGTCCAAGAAAAACACCGTCAGCGCAGAAGAATGGCAACTGCGTGTGGATCTGGCCGCCGCCTACCGGCTGATCGCCCTGCACGGCTGGGACGACCTGATCTTTACCCACCTGTCTGCCCGCATCCCCGGCGACGAGCATCACTTCCTGATCAATCCCTACGGCATGATGTTCGACGAGATCACCGCTTCCAGCCTGGTGCGCGTGGATCAGGCCGGCAACAAACTCGATGACAGTGACTTCGATATCAACCCGGCGGGCTTCACCATCCACAGCGCCATCCACGCCGTGCGCGAGGATGCCAACTGCGTGATGCACACCCACACCACCGCCGGTGTGGCCGTGTCCGCCCAGCAGGAAGGCCTGCTCGCTCTGTCGCAACAGAGCCTGTTCCCGCTGGCCAGCCTGGCCTACCACGACTACGAAGGCGTGGCCCTGCGTGAAGACGAAAAGGCCCGCCTGCAGGCCGACCTGGGCGACGCCAACTTCATGATCCTGCGCAACCATGGCCTGCTCACCGTGGGCAGCAGCATCGCCGATGCCTTCCTGGGCATGTTCATCCTCCAGCGCGCCTGCGAAATCCAGCTCCAGGCCCTGTCCGGCAACCGCCCGCTCACTCCGATCCCCGATGGCATCGTCAACACCATCAAACAGCAGGCCTCCCAGGTCACCAAAGGCATGGGCGGCAACCTGGCCTGGCCAGGCCTGCTACGCAAACTGGACCGCCAGAACCCCGGGTACGCGGACTAAGCACCTGTTTAACGCGCTAGTCGAAAGCCAAGATTATTTACAGAACCTTTCCCTCCCCCTACGACCTCTCTAGAGGGTTCCCTCTCCCTTGAGGGGAGAGGGACAGGGAGAGGGTGAAAGGCCTACCAGACAATGGATGGCGCTGGCTCAATTGCCCAAACACCCCACCCAAATCTGTTTCCTCTCCCCTATTCCCCCTGTCAAAGCAGGCCAAAACCGGCCAACCTATACAGAAAGGCGACTTCCGTTAATTGTCTTGCCAGACAGGTATACGCAATGTGTAGGGAATTAACAGACACTGTCTACCGAGGTCACCGATGACACAGTCACTGGACGCTCTCTGGGAAAAGGTCCGCGCCCAGAAAACCCGGATCCCCTCTCTCTACGGCGATATCGACTTTGATGCCACCCCGGAGCGATTCACGGATTCCATGGATGTCCGCAGTACATTGCCGGCCCACTTCGCCAGGAAGTACCGCAAGAAAATCCTCGCCGACCATGAAAAGGTGGAACGGGCCCGCGCTTACACCCTGCTGGGCGACACCGTGGCCGATGCCTACGCCGCCCTGATGCCGGCATACAGCTTTCGCGATCTCATCGGTATGCTGAAGAAAGCCTGTGACGAAGGGCTCGACGCGGTACCCGATGCGCCACAGGAACTGGTGGACTTTATCACCGCCATGGAAACCACCCCGGACTGGGTGGACATGGAGCTGGTGCGCGAAGGCGCCCGCCTGAGCCGCAACCAGATGGCCAACCTGGCCCCCTACGTGATCCGTGGCGCCTTCGTGGCCACCTTCATGAACAAGTACTCCGGCCTGCCCATGGCCATCACTGGTACCCTGGCCAACGACTCGGTAAACCGGCGCATCAACGAAACCGCCAGCTTCTTCACCACCGCCACCCTGCCCGGCGCCCTGGAACGCTTCGGCCCAGGCTTCAAGGCCGCCGCCATGGTGCGCCTGATGCACTCCATGGTGCGCTTCAATATCCTCAAACGGGTAAAGAAATGGGACCCGGCCATCTACGGCATCCCCATCCCCCAGGTAGACCAGATGCCCGCCGGCACCATGCCTGCCTATCTGGCCGCCTTCAAGGCCATGCGCAAGGGCCGCAAACACTTCACCCGCAACGAACGGGCCATCGTCGAACTGTCCCGCTACCAGTGTTTCCTGCTGGGCCTGCCCGAAGAACTGCTACCCGCCGAGGCGCCGGACATTATCGACACCATGCTCACCTACTCCGGCACCCTGCGCGAAGGGTACGATGACGAGACCTGCGGCGAACTCACTCGCGCCACCATGTCCGTCTACCGCCCAAAGGACAACAAGCTCACCAGCAAGGTCCACAACCTGGTGGAGCGCAGCGTCTCCAAGGTGTTCTTCAATCAGGCGTTTCTCGGCAAAAACGACAAATCCAAAGCGAAAGAGATGGGCGTGGAACCACACCTGCTCGACTACGCCCTGTCCAGCATCGGCAGTCTGTTCATCATGCCCCGCCTGATCGCCTATCGGACCCTGCAAGACATCCCCGTGGCCAACAAGATCGCGGACAGGATACTGGTCAGACGCATCAACGAATTGCTGGTGGACTATGGCCATGCGGAATTCACCACCGATGCGGCGCAGTACACTCCCACCATCAAGAACGCCACCTGATCCTGCATTAATGCCCTGCTACGACAGCGGCAAAGAGCCACAAAAAAGCCCCCTTAATCAGGGGGCTTTTTTATCATCAGGCAACAGCATCGAAACAGGACGCGCGCGATTCAAGGGTAACGGTCAACCCAGACTACACACCCAGATACTCCCCGATCAGAAACGCATCCCCCTGCCCTTCCTGCTTGCCAAAGTAGCTAACCGGATCACGCTCATCGTTCTCGATAGAGCCCACCTCGCAATCAATGCCATATTGCTTGGCAAGATCATTGAAAAGGGTGACCGGCGTCTTCAGCTGCGCCTTCTTCTTCACCGGCTGGCTGATACCCAGTTGCCAGTCCTCACAATCGTCACTCTCGCAGTCATTGATCAGGGTGACCTTCCCCGCTTCGTTCTCATCCACATACGCCTGCAGCGCCGCTTGCAGGTCAGGCAGGTTGCGCTTGAGCTTCTTTTCCTGCTTTTCATCCAGGCGATCACAGGCGACGAGGAGGTATACGAGCATATCTGGGTCCGGGGTTGGGGCTTTGGGGGTATTTTACCACAGTGGGGCGGTTTGTTGGTTTCAGTAGAGAACCGATGCAGGACTGACTACGAGTCGTAGAAGCAAGAAATTTTTAGCCGCTTGACGCACGGAGCAAGACCTCGCATTCCTCATGTTCCGATACTGCCGGTGCTTTCCCTGATTATTCTATGGAGAAATATGCATCTACTCTGGTTAGGAGAAGATGCCCACTAAAATGGGGAAACTACATATCCTGCCTGCTCACCCTTGTTCATCCGCCTAACTTAAAAATACAAAAACAAAAAAAGAAAACAAGCCAGCAAATGATGTTATTAATGTAACCCTTTTGAGCTTAGGTGTTTGCCAAGCCATAATAAAACCCGAAACGAGTAAAGCAACGATGGAAATAGCAAGAACCACAGCATAAAATTTAAAAGCTATGCCGCCTTTAGCCTTGTGGAGTTGAACCAGGCTTCTGTACCAATCAGTGCGTTTAACAGTGAGCTTGGCGATCAACGGATCTTCAGTTGGCTCTAAGACTACGTCTTTAGAAGAGCCTGTCCATTCAAGGAGAAAGTGACTGCCATAGGCCTTGAGCTTTGGCTGACCTTCAGGATACTCAATCACAAGGTCATCGAGCTCTAACTGAGCAAGGTTTATTAATTCACTAAGGTTTGACTGTACAGGCTTACTAAGTTTCACTTCATAGACATCATTTTTGTATCCCCCTTTTACACTCCAAGTATACAAGGCCCCCGTAACCATAAACATTATCGCGGCAGGAAAAATAAACGCTGCAAGCAATGCATGGGCTTTCATCAGCTTCATTCTATCCATCATTCATTTTCCGTACATTGAGATTTTATTTTTATCCTAACGCCTGCCTTCAGCCGCCCACTTGGAGCGAATGACCGAAGGGAAGTAGCGGAAAGTGGGTCGGCTGCAAGGCATTGTTAGGTAACAATTTCTTGGGATTTGGTTGCTTTGGCATCTTTAAGAATTTTTATGCCGCCTCTGACTACTACGGCGGATATTATTGCCCCGATAACTAAATCTGGGTATCTACTACCGAGGAGCCAAACGAGAGCGCCAGAACAGATGACGCCAACGTTAGCAATTACGTCATTTGTGGAGAATATCCAGGATGCTCGCATGTGAACCCCGCCGTCTCGGTGCTTGGATATGAGCATTAGGCAGGCTACGTTAGCTATTAGCGCTAGAAGCCCGACAGCCATGATGAGCATGCTTTGAGGTTCGCTTCCATAGAGTGAGCGACGCACAACCTCAAAAAGGACTCCAAGACCGAGAATGATTTGGAGTACACCGCTTACACTTGCTGCTTTTGCTTGCTGAGAAATGCCTTTACCTACGACGTAAAGTGATATTCCGTAAACGGTAGCATCCGCTAGCATGTCCAATGAATCTGCGATAAGGCCGGTTGATTGGGCGTAGAAGCCTAACGCAGCCTCAACCACGAACATTACCCCATTGATAGAAAGAAGATAGGCCAGAGTAGTTCTTTCTAGCTTCTTTGCTTGCTCTGCGCCGCAGCCGCAATCTGACATTGGTTTTATTCCTCTTTGAGGGTGGGACTTGTTACCTAACGCCCGCATTTGCGGCTGGATTGGAGCGCAGCGGAAAACCAGTGATCTTCACCCGATAAAACGGAC
>NZ_ARXU01000012.1 GCF_000756655.1 Alcanivorax jadensis T9 | reverse complement strand
ACTGAGCCTCAGGCGAACTGCACCGCTCTCCCCCCTCCCCCGTAGGAGCACCGCTTGAGGTGCGAACCGAGCGTAGCGAGGCGACAGAGGGTTGGCGTAAGCCGTTCTTTTTGGAACCTGTCAGCGCTGACATTCCTGATCGCCCTGCGGGCGATTTCCGCGCAAGCGCGGTTCGCGGCTCAAGCGCCGCTCCTACAGCGGCTTCGTAGCAATGACGAGAGCCGGGGAACTTATGAGGCTTTCCCTATCCCACAAGCGTAGCTCGTAGCCCTCCCCCTTCCCGCCCCCTTTTTGCTATGCTGATTCCCTTCACGGCCAGTTTGGGGGAAGTCCGTGCGTTACCTGTTTGCTGCTACCGCGCTGATCCTGTCCGGCACTTTGCTTGCCCAACAGGACAGCAACGCCCGTCTGCTCACGGAAGAGGAGCGCGACGCTCGCCT
Organism: Alcanivorax jadensis T9; assembly: GCF_000756655.1. Taxonomy (GTDB): domain Bacteria; phylum Pseudomonadota; class Gammaproteobacteria; order Pseudomonadales; family Alcanivoracaceae; genus Alcanivorax; species Alcanivorax jadensis. The sequence continues at coordinate 111,648 of NZ_ARXU01000012.1, read as the reverse complement.
GCTTGAGCAGCAGGAATTGTCAGAGCGGGCGGCAGAATTGCAGGATCGACAGGACACAGCGCAACAACTTCTCCGCCAACAGGACCAGTACCTGGACGCGCTACAGCAAGAAATCCAGGCACTCAAAAAACTCTCAGAAGAGGCAGATAACACTGCCCGGGCAGATCAGTGATGCTGCAATGGTTACGCCAGCTCTTTCACCGCCGGACACCCTCGAAGCCGGCCCCCCATAAACCGGAACCCCGGCAGAAGCCTGAAACCGTCAGCACGCCCGCCCCCGTGTCAGAGGCAGACCCGATTGCCGCGCTGATGCCCTTCCAGATTCGCCCCTTGCACAGCAGCGATATGTCAGAGCTCCTGGGCGTGTTCCGCGAGGCCATCCAGATCAGTGCGGCGGCGGACTACGACCAGCAACAACGAGATGCCTGGAGCCGGGGACAGAGCTACGACAGCCTGATCTCTGTGCTCAGCGAAGGCGACACGGTGGTGGCGGAATGGGACGACAAGCTGGTGGGCTTTGCCCATCGGATTCGCGACTACATCAACATGGTCTTTGTTCACCCTGAGGCCTCCCGGGTCGGTATTGCCACCCTGCTTTACCAGCATCTGGAAGACGGCGCTCGCATCGAAGGCCTCACTGAGCTGACCACCCACGCCAGCCTTACTGCCCACGATTTCTTTGCCTACATGGGCTATACCAGCGAAGGCCAGGAACTGGCGGAACGGGATGGCATCCCGCTGACCCGCCACGCCATGCGAAAATCGCTGATCTGAGATCTGAGCTCAATCGCATCATGGGGAATTGATCGAAAAATCTGATAACACCCCTCAACCCAGTCTTCTGGGTTCCCCTCGGGGCTGTCGTTATTCTTTACTCATCGGATGGCGGCAGAACCACTCTCTTCGCCTCCAGATCTACATCCATGCGTTGATTCTGTGATACCCGGAACCCGTGAGGGTTCATGCTTCCCCCCTTAGGCCGTCACCCCTGACGGCCGTTTTTTTGTCCGCCGGACGACAGTGCCCGGTATCGGGCAACCCCTTTCTCAACCGCTTGCCGAGAAAAAGATTGCCCGATCACGAACCCGGTTTAGCGCATCAGGATTTGTAGAGCAGTTTCCCCACGCTATTGAACGCTTTTTCGCTGAGGCTCATGCGAATCATGGAGCGGAACCAGGTTTCCGGGAGCAAACGACGGGCCAGCAGCAACATCCGCGCATCTGCGCCCACGCTGTAACGCAAGCGGGCACTCTGATCAGTGGCCGCCCGGTAGATCACCTTGGCGGCATCTTCCGGGCGCGACCCACCAGGCCCGGTCTTGTCCATCACGCCAAGCTGAGCCTGTGAATACTCGGCATAACTCTCAATACCTGTCTGGTTTTTGCGGTCAGCTGAGCGGCCGAAGAACTCGGTATTGACGGCCCCCGGTTCGATGATCTTGACACCGATACCGAGCGGCGCCAGCTCATAGACCAACCCTTCGGTGAACCCTTCGACAGCCCATTTACTGGCGTTATAGACGCTGTACAAAGGTAATGGCACGCGCCCTACCATGCTGGCCACATTGACCAGCACCCCGCTTTTACGCTCACGGAAATAAGGCAGCACCGCCCGGCAGGTTTCCATCAGCCCGAACACATTGGTGTCGAACTGGCGCAGGATCTGCGCTTCATCCAGAGTTTCGAACGCGCCCATCAGCCCATAGCCGGCATTATTGACCAGCACATCAATGGCACCGAAATGTTCGATCGCTTTTGTCACCGCGCCATGAATACTGTCACGGTCATTTACATCCAGAGAAAGGCACAGCACACCGGGCAGCGCCGCCAGCTCCCCGGCCTGGTCCGGGTTACGCATGGTGGCAACCACCTGCCAGCCGCGGTCCTGAAAATACAACGCCGAGGCACGGCCAATGCCGGATGAGGCGCCGGTAATGAATACGGTTTTAATTTGAGGCTGGGACACAACAATCTCCTTTGATAGGTCAGACATGGCCGGGGTGATCGGCACCCGGACGGATAAGATCCTGTTCGGTATCACCGAACATCTGCGTCAGCACATGCCGTTGTGCACCACGTCCCAGCTTTTGCTGCCACTGCCGCAATCCAGGGATATAGCGTTGCACCCCATAACTTGCCAGGCGGGGAAAAAAGGTCGCCAGCGGGTACCAGGCAGACACGCCCTCGGGCAAACCGAGCTGTTGCATCTTGGTGCGGTCAAGGAAGTAACGACTGACGCTCAGATGCTTCTGGTAGGCCAGTTTTCGCTGCAATTTTTCGAAGCGGGGAAAATGACGATCAAGGGGCTCCCGGGCCAGCGCTTGCCCCAGTTCCTGACTGGTCCAGTCGGGCTGACTCTGGGTCATCAACGCATGCTGCAGCAGCACGATGCCATCGCGCTCCGTGTCCACCAGCCATTTCTCATCCACCCCCATCACCCAGCAGGCATATTTCCACAGATGCATCACCGCGCGGGACTCCCGGGGCGTCACCGGCACGCCCATTTTGCGCAGCCCTCCCAGCATGACCACACAGAATCCCAGGTAGGTCGCGACCATATCCACCTGGCTGAGAGGCATGCCCCACTTGCTGGCTTCCCACTCTTCGCGGCTGGCCAGATTACGGCGCACCAGTGAATGCACCAGGCGCACATGCAAGGTGCTGCGGAAACCCGGCGCAAAACGGCGTAGCCCGCCGATTTCGGTACAGTCGATCCACCACTTTCCGGTCTCCGCCACGCGCCGGGAAGCTCCTTTATTCAAGGCCCCGGTCATCACCAACGATTGATTGAAACCGGACAGCAGGTAGCCGCCCATCAGCGCAAGATCCCGCAGTACGTATGGCGCCGTCATCCCCGTGGAATGAATAAAACGGGCACCTTCGTCAATCAGCTCGGCATCCACCCAGGCAGGCCGCCGCTCCAGGCTCTTGATAAAGAGATAGAGTGGTTCCGGACAATTCGGGATGGTCGCCAGCCCTTCGCTGACGGCCTTGTCGAACAAGACGCGGGCCTCACGGGGGCCATAATCCACCATCCAGTCCACCAGCGCGTCCATAGCCGGGTCCCCCTCCCAAAGGGCATCCAGAACGGCGGCGTACTCTTCGTAACTCGGGGCCAATTCACGGCCGAGCAGTTTTTTCAGCCAGGCCGGAGTCGGCTTCTGAGTCTTTTCGAACGGGCGGGCCCGGCTGGGAACCTTGTGTCTTTGCGTCTTGGCTATCACAGGAAGCCTCCTCAACGATCTTGCATTGCCTGGCACCATAATGCGAATATGTATTCGCATTCAATTCGCATTTGAGGCTCCCATGCGTAAACGCCCCCAACAGCAGCGCTCCCGGGAAATGGTCCGCGCCCTGATCGACGCCACCGGCAAGGTCATTCAGCAGCAGGGACTGGATAACACCACTACCGCCCGCATCGCCGAGGTCGCCGGGGTCAGTGTGGGGTCGCTGTATCAGTATTTCGGCGACAAGGACGGGCTGATTGAGGCGTTAATGGAAAGCCTGGCCGATGAGATCGGCACAGGACTGAAACGACTGCCGGTCATGGATAATGTGGACATGGCCGCGACGGTGGGCAGCGCCATCCGTTTTGGCTTTGCGGTACTGCATTCCCGCGACGGGCTCTATCTGGAGCTGGTGCGCAATTGGCACCGGTTGCCCACCAACCGGGTGATGGACGCGCTGCAACAACACTTCATGGAGTTGGCCAGGTTGTATTTCCTGCGTCACTACCAGCACCATCAGATCAGCAACCTGGAAGTGCGGGTCTTTATCGTGACCAACAGTGTCCTGTTCACCATGATCCGGCATATCAGCCAGCACAGTGGCCTGATCCGCGAACAGGAGCTGGCCGACGAACTGACACTGATGGTCGCCCGCTATCTGGCAAGCCCCCCGGACACCGTTGAGGAATCCCCATGAATCCGGATCTGGCCATCACCTACTGCCGCATGATTGCCAAGACCCTGGGACTGGATCATGCCGGCCTGGAAATGCTGGTGCGCGGAACCGGCATCGACGTGGAAACGCTGCTGCACAGTGACGGCTTTATTGATTGGCCAGGCATTCGCCAGTTGATCACCAATGCCCACCAACTCACCGATCAACCGGATATCGCCTTGCAAACAGGCCTGCGCGCCCTGCCCGCCATGCATGGCCCCATGGGCATGGCGGCCATGGCCAGCCCCACCCTGCGCAATGCCATGCAGCTGTTTGCGCGTTTCAACAACACCCGCACGCGTATATTCAATACGGTGATGGAGGAAACCCCGGAGGTAATCACCCTGCGCATGGTGTTTGCCTATCCGCAGAGCCCGACCATACAGTTTCTTACCGAGTCTGCCATGGCCTCCGCTTATGCCTGCCATGTGGTGCTGCGCGGCAAGCCCATTGATGGCGGGAGTGCCTATTTCAACTACCCGCCACCACTCTGGGCCGACCGTTACCCGCAGGTCTTTCCGGGCACTCGTATAGTGTTTGACGCTCCGGACACGGCCATGAGCCTTCCCGCCAGCTACGGCGACGAGCCCCTGCCCAGCCATGACCGGGATCTGCTCTGGGTGGCGATCCAACAGTGCGAGATCCGCCAGGAAGCCCTACGCAAACAAGGTACCGTCAGTGACCGGGTACTTTCCCTGATGCACCAGAAACCCGGTAAAGCGAACCTGGACAGTATCGCCGACCAGTTACACATGAGCCCCCGCACCCTGATCCGCAAGCTCAAGCAGGAAGACACCCGCTTCCAGCAACTGCTCGACCAGACCCTCAGCCGCCGGGCTGCCCAGTTACTCAGCCTGCCCCACTACACCGTCGCCGCCGTTGCCGAAGATCTTGGCTACACCGATGTGGCCAGCTTCCGGCGAGCCTTTCAGCGCTGGTTCGGCACCAGCCCCGGCCGCTTCCGCCAGGAGTAGCCTCAAGCTACAAGGGCCATAAAGGTGTTTAATGTCTGGGCTGCCCTGCCCGCATAAACCAGTAAACGCGGGCACGGCGTTGCCAATCCACGTCGCCCTCCCGCGTTGCAGCTTGAAGCTTGCGGCTCACCCTGTCACTTTTTATCCCCTTCTTGTCAGCATCCGCGCTCACCCATCCCCGGTATTCCAGTAACACTGGAGCCAAGCAACACTGGAGACTGGCGCAATGTACAACGAAGACAACAACAATGAACTGGCACGCCTGAAGGTGTCACCACCACTAGCTTGGCCAACCGTGGCCATTCTTGTTGGTTCTCTGGTTGCCATTGCGCTGACCTGGGCTCTGGTTCCCTCCGGCATCTGGCCGCTCTGGCTGGGCATGGTGGTGAACAGCCTTGCCGGCTATGCCCTTTTTACCCCGGCTCACGAAGCCATCCACCGCGCTGCGGCCCGTAAACCCGAAACCAACGATTTCCTGCTGGCTGCCGCCACATTCGTGGCAGTGCCATTCGGCAAGGGGAAACTCTTCCGGCTGCTGCACATGCGCCACCACCGCTTTGCCAATGATCCGCAAAATGACCCGGACCACTGGATGGCCAGCAGCCTGTGGACCATGCCTCTGTGGGGATTGTGGCCTTATCTGTATCTGTACAAGTTCCTGCGCAACCCATCGCTGCTACCCAATGTGACAGTGCAGGAAGTGCTGCGTGAAGTTGCCCTGGCAGGTGTGATTTTTGCCGTTCTGCTCGCCTTGGCGCCGTTTTACATGCTGACACTGTGGCTGATCCCCACCTACTTCGCGTTTTTTCTGATGTGCCTGGTGTTCATGGTGCTGCCGCACTACCCACACACCGGCCGGCAGGACGAAGACCCGAACACCACCGCCCTGATGCGCATGGGCAAAGAGTGGCTGCTGACCCCGGTGTTGATGTACCAGAACTATCATCTGGTGCATCACCTGTATCCCACCGTGCCCTTCTACCGCTACGGCAAAGTCTGGAAAGCCCGCGAACAGTACCACCGTGAATATTCCGGCAGCATGATCATCGGGCCCTTTGGCCTGGGGCCGGAAACCAACCAGAAACAAAACCCTGCCTGATGTCCCCCTTTTCGGGCGGCGTTTGCCGCCCGCTTTTTGTTTATTCACTCATTGGCACTTTTTATCCCCCATTTGGCAATTTTCGCGCTTATGTTTCTGCGCAGAAAGGTAAACACTCTGTATCGGCACCTTGCAGGAGAGCGCCCATGACAAGTACAACCGCCCCGCAACACAACGAACTCAAGACCCTGGCCCGGCTCAAGGTATCACCCAGGTTTGCCGGCCCCACCATGACCATCATGGTGGCATCCCATGGCGCCAATATTCTCAGCTGGGTGATGGTGCTCAGTGGACTCTGGCCCGCCTGGGTAGGCCTGATCATCAACAGCATCGCCGGCTACGCGATGTTTACGCCAGCCCATGAAGCCATCCACCGCTGTGCCGCCCGCAAACCGGAGCACAACGACTTGATCCTCGCCATTGCCACCTTTGTGGCGGTGCCCTTCGGCAAGGGCAAGATGTTCCGGCTGATGCACATGCGCCATCACCGCTTTGCCAACGATCCGCAGAAAGACCCGGATCACTGGATGGCCAGCAGCCTGTGGACCATGCCCCTGTGGGGCTTCTGGCCGTTCCTTTATCTGATCAATTTTCTGCGCAACCCTGATGTGCTGCCCAATGTGAAACCCGCGGAGATCTGGCGAGAACTGGCCGTGGCCGGCGTGGCACTCACCGCCCTGTTTCTCTGGCGCCCCTATGAAGCCCTGATGCTGTGGCTGATCCCCTCCTATTTCTCCTTCTACCTGATGTGCCTGGTGTTCATGGTATTGCCCCACTATCCACACACCGGCCGCCAGGACGTGGACCCGAATACCACCGCGCTGATGCGCATGGGCAAGGAGTGGCTGCTGACCCCGGTACTGATGTATCAGAACTATCACCTGATCCATCACCTCTACCCCACCATTCCTTTCTATCGCTACGGCAAGGCCTGGAAGGCCCGCGAGCAATACCACCGCGAGCACTCCGGCAGCATGATCATCCGCCCGTTCCAGCTTGGGCCTGATGACAAACCCGGTAATGCCTGACAGGAGAACCTCAATGACAAAAACCGTTCTGATCACCGGCGGCGCCGGCGGCATTGGTAGGGAGTTCTGCAAGCTGTTCAACGCAGATGACTATCGCATCATTGTGTTCAGCCTGCTGCAGGAGGAACTGGACGCGCTTGGCAACGATCTGAAGGCGCAACGCCCTGATGTGGAATACCATGCCGTTCAGATGGACCTGTCCCAACCCGGTGCCGCCGAAGCGATCATGCAGTGGCTGGACCAGCAACAGCTGGACGTGGACGTACTGGTCAATAACGTGGGCTTCGGCATGATGGGCGAACATGTAGAACAGGACAGCCAGACGCTGGAGCGCATGCTCACCCTCAACAACATCCTGCTCAGCAAATTATGCATGTTGGTGGGCGCGCGCATGAAAGCCCGCGGTGAAGGCAAGATCATGAACATCGGTTCCCTGGCCGGCTTCTGCCCCATGCCCTTCTTCGCCGCCTACAGCGCCAGCAAGGCCTTCGTGATCAACTTCAGCGCCTCCCTGCACGAAGAGCTGAAACCCTATGGCGTGCAGGTCACCTGCTTCTGCCCCAGCACTACCAAAACCGCCTTTCTGGATACCGCCGAGAGCAACCATAAATCGTCCAGCGGCATCAGAGAATTCGTCTCCGCACAAATCGCCACCCCGGAAGCGGTGGCAAAAGCTGGCTACCAGGCCCTCAACAAGGGCAAGCGCTACGCCCTGCCCGGCCTCTCCGTGACCCTGCAAAGCATCTGGATTCGCATCATGCCCCTGCGCGCCATGGCGAATTTTGTGTACAAGCAATCGATAAAAGAAATGGAAAGATAATCTACGAAGCCGCTGTAAGAGCGGCGCTTGAGCCGCGAACCTCCCCTTCAAGGGGAGGAATCGCCCAGCGGGCGATCAGGCGATTCAGTTCAAGTCCCATCTATCCAGAAAGGTCACGAGACGCAGACATCTCTGCCGCCTCGCGACGCTCGGTTCGCCATGCAAGCATAGCTCCTACAGCCGCCCCATCCGCGCCTGTCCACTCCCCGCCGAATCCGTTATGTTGGCGGTATCCCACGCAAAAGGAATGCATCATGGCAGGCAGCAATATTGGCAACGACGCTTCACCGGTCAGCAGCACATCGCTGGCGGTGCTTATTGATGCGGACAATACCCCGCCGAAAATCGTCGATGGTCTGTTCGAGGAAATTGCCAAATTCGGCACAGCCAGCGTCAAGCGTATCTACGGCGACTGGACCAAGCCCAATCTGGGCGGCTGGAAAAACGTGCTGCTGAAGCACTCCGTACAACCGATCCAGCAATTCGCCTACACCCAGGGCAAGAACGCCACGGACTGCAGCATGATCATCGATGCCATGGATCTGCTGTATACGAAACAACTGTCCGGGTTCTGCCTGGTATCCAGCGACAGCGATTTCACCCGTCTGGCGGCCAGATTGCGCGAGGAAGGGCAGACCGTTTACGGTTTCGGGGAACGCAAGACTCCGGGGCCCTTTGTGGCTGCCTGTGACAAGTTCATCTATACCGAAGTACTGCGCTCGGACCACACCCCGCAAGACACCACCGGCAAAGCCGATGAGCCTGCTCCCAGCGAACCGGTCAGCAAGGAACCGCCACCGCTGCAGCTGATTGCCAATGTGATTGATGATATTTCCGACGAAGACGACTGGGCCAACCTGGGCACCGTGGGCCAGCACCTGAGCAAGCGCAAACCCGATTTTGATACCCGCCTGTTCGGCCACAAGAAACTCAGCGACATGATCCGCGCCTACCCCAAGTGGTTCCAGATCCAGAAAGGGCAAGGCAAAAGCATTCAGGTAAAAACGCTACGGAAGTGATAGCAGCTCCCTTCACAGAGACACCCACGCTGGCTACACCTACCGTAGGGTGCACTGTGCTCTCTTTGGTTAACGGAAAGCCGCTTCGCGCCTCAAGAGGCGCTCCTACAGCGGCTTCGTCGATAGGCTAGCGCACCAGCCAGAGGCTGAGCTGCGGGATATAGGTAATCATCAGCAAGGCGATGATCAGCACCATCATGAAGGGAAGCGTGGCCGCGAACAGCTCGGTAACTTTCTTCTTGAAACGATAGCTGGCGATGAACAGGTTCATACCCACCGGCGGAGTGATATAGCCGATCTGCATGTTGGCCACGAAGATAATACCCAGGTGCACCGGATCGATGCCGTAGCGCAGTGCCACCGGCAGAATCAACGGCACCATGATCACCAGCGCCGCAAAGATATCCAGCACCGCCCCCAGCAACAGCAGCAGGATGTTGAGCAGAATCAGGAAGGTGATCTTGCTCTCTACATGGGTCTGAATCAGGGTAAACAACTTCTCCGGCACTCCGGCGTAAACCAGGTAATCAGTAAAGGCCAGCGCCACCGCCAGAATCAGCAGAATGCCCCCCACCATGATCATGGAATCACGCATGATGCCGGGCAATCTGCGCAGGGAAATTTCCCGGTACAGGAACACTTCCGCCACCAGCACATAAAGCGCGGTCACTGCTGCCGCTTCACTGATCACCAGGAAGCCGGAGAAGATCCCGCCCAGCACCACCAGCGGCAGCGGTAGCTCCCAGCGAGCTTCCCAGAGCGCATCCACCAGTTCACGGAAATCGAAACTCTGACGTGGCACCTCGGTGCCGCGCGTCGCCCACACACAATAGCCGTACATCAGCACGACCATCAGCAGCGCCGGTACCAGACCGGCCAGATACAAATCGACGATTTCCACCGACGGCATGTCCAGCTGCTGTGACATCTGCTGGGCAATAATGCCGTAGATCAGCAGCGGCACGGAGGGCACCAGCAGCAGCCCCAGGCTACCGGATGACGTCACCAGACCCAGGCTGAATTTTTCCGGATAATTGCCTTTTACCAGCGCCGGCAACAACAACGCGCCCAGCGCCACAATGGTGACACCGGAACCACCGGTAAGAGCCGTAAAGAACGCACAGGCAATCAGCGACACAAAGGCCATGCCGCCAGGCATCCAGCCAAAGGCCGCCTGGCTGAGGCGCAGCATGCGGTCGGCAGTTTTCGATTCGCTGAGCAGGAAACCGGCAAAGGTAAATAGCGGCAGCGCCATCAGCACCACGGAATTGCTGAGCTGATAAATGTCGATATGCAGCACCGACATTTCGATGCCCAGGGTATAAAAGCCCAGTGCCGCGGCGCCGAGAATAATCGCAAACAGCGGCGCGCCCATCAGCGCCAGCAACACCAGCAGGACAATGGCAATGGGTATCATGGCACCGGCTCCTGCATCTTCGGCCTTTTACCCAGCAGGCCCAGCACGAACAGCACCACATAACGCACTGCCATCACCGAGAAACCCACCGGAATAATGCTCTGCAGCACCCAGCTCGGCACCTTGGAAAAAGCAGTGCCGGCGTATTCATATTCCTCGATGACGAAGCCCACGCTGTACCAGGCCACCAGCACACAGATAAAGGCGGTGAACAAGTCCACAACGGTGGTCAGGAAAGGGTGGTATTTTTCCGGCAGCAGTGACGAGGCCACATCGATACGGATATGTTCATCATTGCGCGAAGCGATCATGGCGCCGAGCAGGCCGATCCACAGCACCGCGTTCTGCAGCAGCGGCTCGATCCATACCAGGCTGGTGCCGAAGAAGTTACGCAGTACGATCTGCGCCACCGCCAGCAGCACCATAAACAAAAGGACGGCCACGATCAGGCCGTCCTCGATTTGGTGAAGGGTACGGTGGAGCCTGTGTAACAAGGCTGCCATCACTGCCCTTCGCGCTGCTGGGCCAGAATGGCGTTAAGCCGGTCCAGCATCTCCTGGGAGATTTCGCCCTCTTCCACCAGCTCTGCGGTGGCCCGCTTGGCATAGTCGCGCCATTCGGCCAGCTGCTCCGGGGAGGGCCCAACCACTTCCAGGCCCTGCTGTTTCACCGCCTGGAAGGCACTCAGGTTTTCTTGGCGGCTTTCCGTATCCAGCTTGGCAAAGGTGCTTTCCAGCACCTGACGCACTACCTGCTGATCCTCGGCGCTGAGTCGCTTGAAGAATTTCTCATGGATACCCAGGGTGCCGAAGGTATACAGCAGCGGCATATCGGTGAGGTAGTTCACCCGCGAGTACCACTGCAGCGTCAGGGCCGCCACCGGCGGAGCCGCAAAGGCATTGACCGCCCCGGTCTGCAGGGAGGTCAGCACCGAGCCGATATTGAGCAGGATGGGCGACAACTCAAATGCCTTGGCCGCCTTGGCGGAGCCTTCATCATTGGCCGGCAGCCACAGCTTCTGGTTGCGCAGATCGGTGATGCTTTTCACCGGGTTTTCTGACATCACGTAGGCGAAGCCACCATCAATCAGACCAAAGCTGACCCAGCCGCCTTCTTCCAGGCCCTGCTGAATCACCGGATCCAGCTCGGCGCGCACCGCATCCACTTCGTCATAATTGTTGAACGCCAGCGGCACGTTGAGAATCTGGCTGTCCTTGTAAGCAGAGGCAAAAGCGCCGCCCTGGGCCACCTGACCGTGGAGCTGACCGATGCGGATCTTGCGCTGTACCGCCCGGTCATCGCCCATCACCCCGCCGGGGTACACTTTCAGCTTCACCCGACCTTCAGTCTTTTCGGCGATCTCCTTACCCGCCTCTTTCAGGCCGGTGACGATGGTGGTGCCGTCCGGGTACAGGGTAGAAATTTTCAGGGTGTTGGCGGCCGAAGCCCAGACCGGCAACAGTGCGACCAGAATCGTGGCAAGACGCAGCATAAGAACTCCTAGAAATAATCGTCAGCGTCGGCGAGCAGGGCTTCGGCCTGCTCCTGCGCATAGGTATTCTGCAGGGTCAGACCGTGCACCTGCGGATCAGCGGTAAGGACATCTTCCAGCAGGCTATCATGCAGTTCACGGTCAAACACCAAACGGGCATATTTTTCCGCAAACAGCACCGGCGCCAACAGGTTCTTGCCCTCTGACAGGGTTATGGCCTGCTCGAAATGGGCCTTCGCCTGATCCGGCTTACCGCCCAGGGACGCGGGCAGGATGCTGCTCAGCACACCCAGGTACATATGCGCCTGGCCATACTGATAACCTTCATCCAGAACCACCACACGCTCCATGGTAGCTTCCACGCGGCCCAGTTCGGCCACCGCATTCCAGTCGCTGGTGTTCTGCTGAATATAACCGGCCCAGGCGCTGCCCAGGGTGAACAGCATGGGCACATCGCCCTCGTCCGCATCTTCCAGCAGTTCCTCGAACTCGGGAACCGACAGGTCACGCAGATTGCAGTAATCGCTATCGTGGGCACAGGCGGAGCGGAAGGCATAGCCCAGGGCCTTGTCGCTGAGCTTGCGGGCCCGTTTCGGGTCTTCCACAAACAGTCCCGCGTAGGCGCCGTATAGATCCGCCCCGCTGGCCAGCATGGAAGCGCTGTCAGGCCAGTTTTCGATCAGGCCGTCCACCATCAACAGATAGGTGGGCAGGCCCTCAGCCACCAGCTCAAGGTCATTGTTGTTGAGTACGCCATAGGGCAGGTTGTCGTCGATGCTGGCCAGGGAACAGCCCTGCAAGGAAACGACCGCTGCAACGAGGAGAGAGGGGACAAGCCCGGGTAGGAAGCGCCACTGCATAGGTCGCCGGTATCCTTTCATTATTGTGACCATTTGTTTGGGAGTCTTTATAGCAGTACGACCGGGCTAACTCAAACGGCGCCAGCCCCCTGTGCCCGGCGCCAGAGCCCGAAACCGGCCCCCAGCAGACAGCCGCTGACCAGCCCCGCCAGATGCGCAGCGTTGGCCACCACACTGGACAGCCCCACAAAGCAGATCACCATCCAGGCCAGCATGAAGATGACAATCTCTCGGCGCAGGGGGTAACCGGATTGGGGATTCACCTTGCCATAGATCCACAGGTAACCAAGCAGCCCGTAGACCACCCCGGACAGACCACCGAACATGGGCCCGGTATGGAAGAACTGGGCCACATTGGCGGTAATACCGGTGACCAGAGTGACCAGCACCAACTGCCCGCTGGACTGGAACCGCTCGATCAGGCGACCCAGGTCCGACCACCAGAGCAGGTTGAACAGCAGGTGCAGCAGGGAAAAGTGTAGCAGCATGGGGGTCACAAGCCGCCAGGGCTGGCTGGCCAGCCCGTCCAGTGCTGCCGGGAACAGCAGCGCCCGGTAGACGCCATCGCCCATCAGATACGGCGTCAGATACACCAGCACGCTGACAATCAACACGATGCGGGTCACCCAGCCGAGGCTGGCGAACCATCCCCCGGACATCAGTGGCTGGGGCCGCCCGGTGAGGGGCTCCACCGGCTGGCGACCCTGCTGGTGTTTGAGATCGGTGATCAGCTCTTCCAGCAGGGCCTTGGCATGGTTGTACTGCGCCGGGTCCTGCAGATCGATGATCTGTTCATTGCCCTCCTCCCGGCGTGCCACCGCAAAGCCATTGCGCTTGAGGGTATGCTCAAACAGTTCGGCCAGTTCCGGTTGCGGGGTGCGGATCAGTTCCATGAGAGCTCCTTCAGGGCCTCGGTACGTTGCAGGGTATCCAGCTCGGCCAGGTTTTCCACCTGCTGCCAGAAACAGCCCCAGTCCCGCCGGCATTGTTCCAGCAGGCGGGCAAAGGCCGGCACATGATCATTGTAGTCACTGACACCGTTTAACTGAGCATTGTTCAACGGCCCGTCAAAGAAGCCCCGGTAACCGGCCAGGGCCGGCAGGGTTTGTTGCTCCCGGGCGAAGCGCTCCCGAGCCTGCTGCTGGATGCGGGCTTTTTCCCGGGCCAGCAGCGCCTCATCCTGCTCAGCGGCATAGAGCTGTTTCAGGGCCTCACGGGTATCGGTGACGATGGCCATAAAGGCCTGTCGGACCTGTTCACGGCGCTGCCAGAAATCCGTCGGCAACGGCTCGCCACTGGCGGCAAAGAAATCCTCCGCGCCTTCGCGACCCACCAGGGTGGCCAGGGATTCATTGAAGCGGGTGTCATTCTTGATATACAGACGCCGGTGAGCCAGCTCGTGGATCAACAGTTCCGCCAGTGCCGGCTCGGAGCGTTGCAGCATGGGCGTAGTCAGCGGATCGGCAAACCAGCCAAGAGTAGAATAGGCAATGGCGCCGCCCACATAGGTATCCAGGCCCTGCTCAGCCAATTTGGCGGCAGCCTTTTCCGCCGCCGGTCGCTGAAAATACCCCCGGTAGCTGACGCAGCCTATCAGTGGGTAACACCAGGTTTTCGGGGTGAGTGACCAGGCCGGGGCCGCCAGCACATTCCACACCACTGCGTCCTGCTCCAGCGCCACATACTGGTGATAGACATCCTCGGCAGGCAGCGCCAGTGCGTCACCGGCAAAGCGGACGACCTGCTGGCTGAACTGCAGGGAATCGGCAATCTGCGGCGGTATCTGCGGGTCCGCCAGCACCGCCTCCAGCGGTTCACGCTGCCCCATCAGCGACAGGTGGCCCTTGGCAGCCTGGCTGTAGTAGCCCAACTGGCAGCCGGCAAGCAGCGTCATGCCTGCCAGCGTGACAACCCGCAATAACATCATGATCAGGGATCAGGCCCGCGACATGAATTTACGCTCGGCGGTGTTCACCCGCACCTTTTCGCCTTCCACGATATATTCCGGCACCTGCACCACCAGCCCGGTATTCAGGGTGGCCGGCTTGGTGCGTGCGGAGGCAGAGGCGGCTTTCATGGCCGGGGCGGTTTCGGTGACTTCCAGCACCACGGATGCAGGCAGCTCCAGGCCGATCACGGCATCGTCCACCCGCAACGCCAGCAACCCTTCGGTGTCCTCAGTGATAAAGGCCAGCTCGTCAGCAATGTCATCGGCCTTGAGCAGGTACTGGGAGAAATCCTCGTTATCCATGAAGATGTAATCGTCACCATCCAGGTAAGAGAACTGCACCGGCCGGCGCAGCAACTCCACCGTGGTCACGTCGTCATCCCCCTTGTAACGCTCCTCGAACTTGGGCCCACCCCCTACCGCACTGGCCTTCACCCGATACAGCGTCGCCGCCCCCCGGGCCGAGGGGGACTGCACCTCGATCTGACGGATCGCGTAAAGGGTACCGTTGGCTTCGATAACATCGGATTTTTTCAGATCGCTGGCGCGGGTCATGGGTAACTGGTCCTTTTCGAGAAAGGCCTATGCTACTCGACACTGGTACGGGCAAGCTAGAATCGGGTTAATTGAGAATGGATAATTGATAGCTCGCGCGCGAGGTTTGTCTGTTCTTCAATGCAAGAGGCCGCGACTGAACTCTGGCGCGACCTCTTGCATTTAATCACTCCCATGCGCTGTTCGCGCCGTTATCAATTATCCATTCTCAATTATCAATTGTTTCCTGATTCCTTCCCACGCGCCCTCACACAGCGCCTTCCGATCCGTGCCCTGTGCCGATACCGGTTCGCAGAAATGCAGGCGCACGCGGATGCGGTTGCGCAGTAGCATGGCCCACAGGTGGTGGTGGAATTCGTCGTCGCCGATAAAGGCCATGGCGGCATCCGGGGCGCCTCTGTCGTCCAGGTAGCGCACCGCCAGGGGTTGTACTGGCACATTGGCCATCAGCGGCGCATCGAACAGCTGCGGAAAGAAACGGCGCAGGCCGGTGCCGTCAGTGGTGGTGCCTTCCGGGAACACCAGCACCGTATGACCCTGCTTCAACCGATCACCAATTTCCCGGGCCTTGCGACTGGACTCGCCACTGCCTCGCTTGATGAACAGGGTGCCCATGGCCCGGGCCAGGGTGCCGATTAACGGCCAATCACCCACTTCAGCCTTGGACAGGAAATACAAATGGCGCTGGCTGGCAATCAACGGAATATCCAGCCAGGACACATGGTTGCTGACCAGAAACACCGGAGTCTCGACCGCAGTACCCGTGACTGTCAGCTCCACCCCGAGGATACGCAGAAAGTGCCGGCACCAGTGCTGCTTGGCCGCCAGCACCCCGGGCCGATACGGTGACCAGAACGCCCCCAGCAGAAATGCCAGCACAAAGCCCCACAGCAGATAGAGCACGATGCGGGCAACCCTGAATATCCGGCGCAATTGCGGCCAGAGGCCGCTTTGAATATCAGGACTGACGCTGACGCTATCGTTCATTTCACTCATAGTTCAGAGCCTGAGCCGAATCGTATAGACACCGTAGGAGCGGCGCTCTCTGTGCCCTGCGGGTATGAGCCGCGAATGTACTTGCGACACACCTGCCACCTTCGCGGCTCAAGCGCCGCTCCTACGAGCCACCCACCGTTCCCCGTTCCTAAACCGCCTGGGCCGGCTGCAGGAAGTGCTGCACATAGCGGGCCGGCAGGTCATCCACCGCCATCAGCACGAAGAAATCCAGGCAGTTGAAATCCGGGTCCCAGCAGGGCTCGCCACACACCCGGGCCCCCATGCGCAGGTAGGCCTTGAGCAGCGGCGGCATTTTCACGTTGTCGTCGGCGGCCTGGCCCGGCAGGCGCTCCAGACGCAGATGCGGCTGCACCCGCATTGCCGGCTCGCTCAGGTGACGCTGGTTGATGCGCTGCTGAATAGCGGCCACGTTGTAGCCCTCGCTCAGGGCAATGCTGGCGCAGCCCAGCAGGTAGCGCACATCGTTTTCGAGCATGTATTGGGCCAACCGCGCCCACAGCACGGTGATCACGGCACCGCTGCGGTGGGCGGGATGAATGCAGGTGCGGCCGATCTCTGCCACCCGGCCATCCAGATGGCGCAGCATGGACAGATCGAATTCGCCGCTGGAGTAGAAACCGCCGGTGCGATGCAGACGTTCGCCGGGCAACACCCGGGTGTACCCGACGATCTCGCCGCTCTGGTTATCGCGCACCACCAGGTGCAGACAGTGCTTATCAAAGCGGTCCCGATCCAGCCCGAAGGGAGCGCTGAAACTGGCGCCGTATTCCTGGGAGAAAATACGGTAGCGTAGACGCTGGACCTTGATGATTTCCCGCCGGGAACGGGTGAAGTAGGCACTGAAGCGCCCGGCACTTTCCACATCCGCCGCCATGTCCCGCGGGAAACGGAGAATATCGGCAGTGGCCGTAAACGGCTTGGCCAGGGCCCCTCTTAGGTGGGGGCTAAGGGCTTTGATCTTTCCTGCGGCTTGCGCAAGCATAGTGTACTCCACTGGCAGTTTCGGGCAGTTTCGCCAGTGGACGTGGCACAGTAGTGACGCTTGAGTGACAGTTGTGCGACAAGGGGTAAAAGCAGTTAATAGTTAATAGTTGCGCGGAAGTGGCGCTGTGGTTGCTGAAACGCAAGAAGCCACGAGCAAAAGTGAGGAGTGAAATTCCGAGTTGAATATAGAGAGGCGATTGCGCAGCAATGCAGGTAGCACGTCGCCACCGCCCAACACTCCGGCCGTTTGTGAAAAGGAGAGGCCCTATGGACAAGCCTGTCACTGTTTCCCGGCAGCCCTACCCTCTGCCGGTCAAGAAAGGGGAAAAGGTGTTCTGGTGTGCCTGCGGCCGCAGCAAAAACCAGCCTTACTGTGATGGCAGCCACAAAGGCACCGACATCACCCCGGTGGCCTACACCGCCCCACGGGACAAGATCGTGTTCTTCTGCGGCTGCAAACACAGCGGCAAGGGGCCGGTTTGTGATGGCAGCCATGTGCAAGTGAAAGAGGGAAAGCTCCCGTAGGAGCGGCGCTCTCTGTGCCCTGCGGGTATGAGCCGCGAACCTCGCGTAGCGAGGAAATCGCCCGAAGGGCGATCAGGCATTTCCACGCTCGACAGATCTCTCTAGAGAGACCGGAGCAATACGCAAGCCCTTTTCCTCGCCCAGGCTCGGTTTCGCGGCTCAAGCGCCGCTCCTACGGCGGCTTCGTAGCCAGGCGTTTACCCCGTGTTGCGAAGCCCCGCTGCAATACCGGCGATGGTCACCATCAAGGCACTCTCCAGGACTTTATCGCCGTCCTGCTGGCGCAGGCGCGCCATCAGCTCCGCCTGGAGAAGGTGCAGGGGATCCGTGTAAGGGTCGCGGACCCGGATGGACCAGCGCATCACCGGATTGTTATCCAGCAGGTCTTCACGTCCGGTGAGGGCAGACAGGGCATTCACCGTGCCAGTGAGCCGCTCGCGTAACACTTCACCCAACCGGGCCAGATCAACGTCATCCCCGGCCAGCCGTTGCTCGTACCAGGCCGCCACGCGCAGGTCCGCCTTGGCTAACACCATCTCGAGCATATCCACCACGCCCTGAAAGAACGGCCACTCGCCCACCATTTCCTGCACGGTGCCGTTTTGCGCCGGGTCCGCCTGGGCAGCCTCCAGTGCAGCACCCGTACCCAGCCAGGCAGGAAGCATCAGCCGAATCTGGGTCCAGGCGAACACCCAGGGGATGGCCCGCAGGGAGCTGATGCCGGCATCCTGCTTGCGGCGGGCCGGGCGACTGCCCAGGGACAGCCGGGACAGCTCGGTTTCCGGGGTCACCGTGCGCAGGTAGCGCACCAGTTCCGGTTCTTCCTGGACCACGCTGCGATACCCGGCCACGGAGACATCCGTCAGGGTCTGCATCTGTTCCCGCCATTGCGGCTTGGCCGCCCGGGGTGGCAACAGGGTCGCTTCCAGGGTGGCAGCCACATATTGCGCCAAGTTGAACACGGCCACCGCCGGGCGGCCGTACTTGAAGCGGATCACCTCGCCCTGTTCAGTGACGCGAATGCGCCCGGCCACGGAGCCCGGTGGCTGGGACAGCAGCGCCATGCGGGTGGGCGAGCCACCCCGGGAGATAGAACCACCACGGCCATGGAACAGAGTCAGCGGAATGTCATGTTCGGCAAACAGGGCGGTGAGCTTTTCCTGGGACCGATACTGGGCCCAGGCGGCACCAAGAAAACCGGCATCCTTGGCGGAGTCGGAATAGCCAATCATCACTTCCTGGCCCCCGGCCACCCGCTGCCGGTAAAACGGCACCGCCAGCAGGGCCGACATGGTGTCCTCGGCGTTGTCCAGGTCATCCAGGGTTTCAAACAACGGCACCACACGCATGGGCTCGCTGACCCCGGCGATCTTCTGCAGCAGCATCACTGCCAGCACATCCGAGGGAGCACGGGCCATGGAGATGACATAGGCGCCCAACCCTTCGCTGCCCTGCTCGGCAATCACTCGGCAGGTGGCCAGCACTTCTGCCACCTCGTCGCTGCATGCCTCACTGGCGTGGAAGCTGTCATCAATCAGTGGACGGCGAGCCTGGAGCTCCTCCACCAGAAACGCCTGCTTGCGCTCCTCCGGCCAGTCCGCATAGCTACCCAGTTCCAGATAACGGGTGACCGCATCCACGGCATCGCGATGGCGGGTGGATTCCTGGCGGATATCCAGCCGCAACAGGGTAATGCCGAAGCAATTGAGGCGGCGCAGGGTGTTTTTCAGGTCGCCATCGGCGATATCGCCCAGGCCGACATCGCGCAGGGAGCGGTCGATCAGTTGCAGGGGCGCCAGTAATTGCTCACGGCGCAGGAACCCCTCGCCTTCAGGCACCGGCTGATTTTCTACCTGAGCTTCCATCTGCCGTCGGGTGAGCTTCAGTCTCTGGCGCACCTGGCGGAGAATCACCCGGTAAGGCTCATGGCTGGGGCCGGTTGCCGCCAGCAATTCCTCACTGGCCGCTTCCATGGACAGGTCCGCCAGCAGGTTTTCCACGTCACGCAGGTACAGGTCCGCGGCCATCCAGCGGGCCAGCAGCAACACTTCCCGGGTCACCGGCGCGGTCACATTGGGGTTGCCGTCCCGGTCGCCGCCCATCCAGGAGGCCAGCTTCACCGGCGCCCAGTCCGCCGGCGGCTGGGGCAGGCCCTGCTCGGCCAGCTCTCGCTCCAGTTGCCGCACCATTTCCGGCACCGCCTGCCACAGGGACTGCTCGATGGTGGCGAAACCCCACTTGGCTTCGTCTACCGGGGTGGGCCGTTCGCGGCGAATCTCATCGGTGCTCCACGCGGCCAGGATCAGGCGGTAGAGCTTCTCGCGACGAAAGGCCAGTTCGTCATCGGTCAGATCCGGCCGGTCCAGTTCGCCGAGCAGGTCCGCCATCTGGTCGTATTTGCGGATCAGGGTGCGGCGGGTCACTTCGGTGGGGTGGGCAGTGAGCACCAGCTCCACGGACAGGTCTTGCAGAGTGCCGTCGATCACGTCAGCGCTGATCTGCTCCTCCTGCAGGCGCTGCAGCACATTGGCGATACCCTGATCACCACCGGGATCTCCGGGGTAACGCTGATGCTGACGGTGCAGACGTTCACGGTGATGCTGTTCGGCAATGTTGCTCAAATTGAGAAACTGGCTGAAGGCCCGCGCCACTTCCAGCAGGGTGGCGTCATCCAGAGGCGAGAGCAGATCACGCAGGGAAGACAATGCAGTTCCCTGCTCGCCGCGGGTAGCCACCGAGGCTTTGCGGATGGTTTCGATGGTCTGATAGAGATCGTCACCGGCTTGCTGACGCAGACACTGGCCCAGCAAGTCCCCCAGTAAACGCACATCATCTCTCAGGGGCATATTGACACTGTTATCCACTGTGGCTCCTTCATAACTGCCGAACGGTATCGCCTTTTATGCCTGAGCACATTCGCGTTGGCCATGACAACCGCAAAAAAACGCATTTTTAACAAGATTAGCGTGCATCACATCTTTATTCCCGGAGGGCCCTGACGCAACATAGGCGGCTTGGGAGCCTCTGGATAACTCCTTGCGTGCTCAGCGTGGCCTGAAGGGTGCAGCTGTCGTGGTTTGTGGCGACGGACTGGGTGGTTCCCTTTCCTAGCGACAAAGCGCAGCAGATGGGCCCTTCAGGCCGCGCCCTCCGGGTCTTCCAGGCTGGCCCGCACTCGTTGTTGCGTGTTGAAGGTGAAGGGTCGATGGATGGACATACACCTTCAAAATCGCGCTTAGATTGCGAGCCAGCCTGAAAGACTGAGCACGCAAGGGGTTATTCAGAGGCTCCATAAGTCACCGGGGATCGATGAATCATGACGACTTCCAGCCGTATCACCTCGGATCAGGGTGTGGTGATCATGCAGTACCTGGCCCGGGCCCTGTTCGCCGCCCTGGCCGTGATCTATTTCCATCATGCAGACAGTTTCTTCTTTGCTCTGCCCAAAGCGACACCCTGGCTGTTGTTTGCCGCTTATGTGGGGCTGCAATTATTGCTGTTGTTCTGGCGCCCGGCCAATGGCGATGCGTTTGCTTCCGGTCTGGATTTGCTGACCCTGGGCATCGTGCTGCTACTGGACCCGGGCAACCCGCCGCCCACCATGGCGCTGTTGTTTATCGCCGTGCTCAGCAACGGCCTGCTCCACGGCATCAAACGCTTTCTGATCATGCTGGCTGGCGCGGAAATCGTGCTGGCCTTTGTGCTGCCGATCCGGCTGAGCTATGTGACAACGCCGTCTGCCTCGGCGAGCCTGTTTCTGGTCATCGCCCTGAGTGCCTGCATGCTCTATTTCGGGCTGATGATCTGGCGCAACCAGGCCCTGGCCCGGGCGGCCCTGGAAGCCACCTGGCGGGACCCGGATACGGATTTCATCAGCCGCGAGGCACTGATCAGTACCGCCGGCTGGCTGGTGCCGCTGCACGACCGCATTTCATCACCCATGACCCTGGCGCTGGTGCATCACGATGAGTTACCCCAGTTGGCCAACCGGGTGGCCCACCGCATCCGCCGCAGCGATGTGGCGGCACGCTATGACAAACAACATCTGGCCTTGCTGCTGCCCTGCACAGCCACCGCCGCCGCCGAACAACTGCTTAACGATCTGCGCGACCGCCACCCCGGCCTGCGTGCTGCGATCATGACCTTGAGTGATGGCGATGCGGCTCTGGAACAGGCGTTGGCCCACCTGCAGAGCTCCATGGCCCGCACCCGGGACGATAACGACCACTGGCTGGCCCACGCCCCGCCCATGCACTGAGAGTCAGCCCCGAACAGGCGAATTCGGGCCAGATACATACGCTCACACTGCCTTGCCGTGAAAGCCGATAAAATGGTGGAAAACGTGCAAGGCAGCCGTCATGTTCCGTTGTATCGCTCTTCTGGCAGGGCTCGCCATATTCCCCTTGTCCAGCGCCATCGCAGACACCGCCAACGCCCGCATTGTAGGAGGCGAGCCGGCACCGGTTGATCGCTGGCCGTGGATGGCCCAAATCGTAGTAGATAACCCGCAGGAAAGGGGTTTTACACTGTGTGGCGCCAGCCAACTCAGCCCAGATTGGGTGATTACTGCCGCCCATTGCATGAAAGATGAAATCGGCGAACCCGCCATCAGTGCGGATGTGTCGGTTTTTATCGGTGAACATGAACGCAACGGCACCGATAATGGTATTCCGGTCAGACAGATTTTCATCCACCGGGACAACAGAAATCTTGGTCTTGACCGCGATCTAGCCCTGCTGCGTATCGACACCCGTAACAATACCCTTTGGCCCAGCATAATCAGCGAACGCGGCTTTAAGGATCTAGAAGGTCTCAGTACCACAGCGCTGGATGAGTCTGTCACTGCCCTTGGATGGGGTGATACCGGCAACGGCAGCCTCAGTAATGTGTTGCAGGAAGTGCAGCTGGACTACATCCCCCAGCAACGCTGCAGGGAGCTATCCAGTCTTACCATCACCAACTTTGCGGTCTGCGCCGCCGAGCTAAATCCGGTGAACGGTGTCCAGCAAGATTCCTGCTTCGGTGACAGCGGCGGCCCCCTTTTCCTGGGCGAAGACCCGGAACCCTGGCTGGTCGGTCTGACCAGCTTCGGGCTGCGCAACTGTGCCACCGGGGCGCCATCCGGTTATACCCATTTGTCGGCTGAAACCGCAGAGCTAGAATTTCTTACCAACTATGCCAACATCCCTCTGGTCGACCTACTACCCCAATGGCCCACACCACCACCGCAGTATTACTATCAGCCCCCGGGCGGCAGCCAAACGCTGACCCTGGCCCTGAAAAACGACAGCAAGGAAAACACCGTCACCAATCCAATTCTGGCCTTTAGTCTCACTGGCAACACTTTCGCCAGTGGCCGCTGGTCCGGGTGCGGCGGTCTGCTCTCGGGCAATCGCTGCCGCCCAGCATCCAGCCTCGCGGCCAGCGGCAGTGTTCCCCAGGATCTGGTGATTGATGGCAATGGCGGCGCCGATCAGGTGGTCACTGTAGCCATCTCCGCCACCGCCAACCAGGATGATTACCGACGCCGCAATAACCGCATTGCGCAGAAAGTAGTGTTCTCCGACCAGCCGGATCTGACTCTGTCCGCCGTCCAGAAGAGCGGCAACACCAATGAAGCCAGGGTAGCGGTAACGCTCAGCAATCGATCCACGATCAATGACGCTACCAATGGGGAAATCCGTTTTTCCCTGCCACTCAATACCACCCTGGCAAACGCCGACGAACTGGGCTGTACCCTGTCCAATCCGCTACGCTGCCCGGTGGGCAATGTGCCTGCCACCACCAGCCAGACGTTGAATCTCACTTTCGCCTCGGATACCGGGGCAAACCAAGCTATTACCTTTACCAGTTTCTCCAGTAATGGCGATCTGCCAAACGATAACAACGATAACGCCATGCTGACCCTGCGCTATCCCTCCCCGCCCCCTGTCGGAGGAGGCAGCAGCGGAGGCGGTGGAGCACCCACCATCGTCACCCTGCTGGCCGGATTACTGCTGGTATTGCGCGGCTTTCCCGCAAAAGCACAGCTCCGCTAGCCCCTCTTTATCCCGTTGGAGCTTTGCTCGCAAAGCGAATGGCCCTTCGCCTTGTGAACAAGGCTCCAACGGGGTCTGGTGCTAGTCGCTAACGACGAAACTGCGGCAGCGACGCCAGAATATCCAGGGCGTGGCGACGCTTTTCCGGGTCGTAAAGATCGACAGTCACCATCAATTCATCAATTTCCACGCTATCGAGCAACTGATCCAGTTGCCCCTGGACAGTGTTGGCGGTCCCTAGCAACTGCAGGGCAAGAAACCCTCTGACTCCAGCCTCTTCTTCCGGATTCCAGTACCCGTCCATACTTTCCACCGGCGGGCGCATCCACAGCGGCTGGCCCCGGAACAGGGACAGAATCCGCCGATAGCTGGTGGTGGTGAGAAAGCGGGCTTCCTCATCGGTATCCGCTGCCACCGCCGGTACCGCCAGCATGGCGTAGGGCTTGTCCAGCTTAGCCGACGGCTGAAATTGCTCCCGGTAGAGACGCAGCGCTTCGCGATACAGACGCGGCGCAAAATGCCCGGCAAAGGCATAGGGCAACCCCTGCTGGGCCGCCAGCTGCGCACTGTACAGGCTGGAGCCCAGCAACCAGATCGGCACGTTTGTATCGGCGCCGGGAATGGCGTTGACCGGGCGGGAACGATCCAGCGGACCCAGCAGCCTCTGCAATTCGGCCACGTCATGGGGGAACTGCTCGGCGCCCAGGCCTTCGCGGCGCAGGGCGCGGCTGGTCATCGGGTCGGTGCCCGGGGCCCGGCCCAGCCCCAGATCAATGCGACCAGGATGCAGGATTTCCAGAGTGCCGAACTGCTCGGCGATCACCAGGGGCGGATGGTTCGGCAACATCACCCCACCCGAGCCGACCCGGATGGTCTCCGTGGCATTGGCGATGTGACCAATCAGCACCGAGGTGGCGGCACTGCTGATGCCCTCCATGTTGTGATGCTCGGCCAGCCAGAACCGGCTGAAGCCGAGGGACTCCGCATGGCGGGCGTAGGCCACGCTATTGGCCAGGGTCTGGCCGATGGTGTCGCCTTCACGGACCGAGGCCAGTTCCAGCAGGGAAAACGGCAGGGATGTCGTCACAGAATGCTCCTTGATGACAGCCGGAGGGATTGGCTCGGCGCTCACATTACCATGCATCAACGCCACTCTGAATCACGTTCGGGGCATTCTGGTTAATGCCCAACCGACAAACGCGTTAAGAGCGTTATCCCTGCGACGGCAAACCAGCCCAGTCTTGTTTGCCCTGCCACCGCCCTATATTCTCCCCGCTTTGCTGATCATTCTAGGGAGAACACCTTGAAGACCACACCGAGCTACCGTGCCGATATCGAAGGGCTGCGCGCGCTGGCCGTTGTGCTGGTGATTCTCTACCACTACGACGTCCCAGGCATCACCGGCGGCTTCATCGGCGTCGATGTGTTCTTCGTCATTTCCGGGTTCGTGATCACCCAGCTTCTGCAGCGGGCGTTCGAAAAAGGCACTTTCCAGTTCCGCGATTTCTACGCCCGTCGTATCCGCCGACTGGTCCCTCTGTTCCTGCTGGTGTCCACCGTCACCTTCCTGATGATCTCGCCCTTCTATATCGGCGATGCCTACTACATCTTCGCCAAGAGCTGGCTTTCCTCCCTGGTCGGCCTGAGCAACATCTATTATTTCCAGGAGTTGGCCCAGTACTTCGCCCCGGAAACCCGCTCCCTGTCGCTGCTGCACACCTGGTCGCTGGCGGTAGAAGAACAGTTCTACCTGATCTGGCCCCTGGCCCTGTACCTGGCCTATCGTTTCGGCAAGGGGCGTGACGGCCACTGGCCTTTCCGGATCACCCTTGTAGCTACCTTTGCGCTATCGGTATACCTGGCCGGTGCCTATCCCTCTGCCGCCTATTACCTGCTGCCCGCCCGTCTGTTCGAGTTCATGCTGGGCACCGGCGTGGCCCTGTTCAGCCGTCAGCTTCCTGCCCTGAACCGGCCCTGTGCAGAAATTCTCGCAGCTCTGGGCCTGGCCATGATCATCGCCACCGGCCTGCTGCTGACCAAACACGACCACTTCCCCGGCTATAACGCCCTGTGGCCCACCCTGGGCACTGCCATGGTGATCTATGCCGGCCTGCACCAGACCGGCACACTCACCGCCCGCCTGCTCAGTCTGCCGGTGATGGTGTTTCTGGGCGGAATTTCCTACTCCCTGTACCTGTGGCACTGGCCACCGGTGGCGCTTCTGCACTACCAACTGATCGAACTGACCTGGACCAATCGCCTCCTGCTGATGGTCGGCGTCGTAGTGCTGTCGTGGCTGAGCTATCGATTCGTGGAAAACCACTACCGGAACCGCCCCTGGAGCTTCAAAAAATCCTTCATGGTGTTCATCTTCGTGCCTTTGCTGATCATCTGGGCGATCCAATCCACCATCCGGATCGCCGATGACCTGAGCTTCCGCATCCCGGAAGAACGCCGCGCGCTTTACCAAGTCATTGCCAACAACAACCCGGCAGATTTGTACAAGCGCTGCTTCAAGGGCGACCCGGTGGAATTCAACCAGGGCAAGGCCTGCCTGTTTGGTGCCGAATCGGAAAACGGTCAGCCCAATAGCATGCTCATTGGCGATTCCCACGCTATTGCCCAGATCGGCTTTGTTGAACAGCTGATCAAGGGCACCGACCATTCCCTGCTGATGGTCACCCGGGCCTCAACCCCGTTTCTCCCAACACATATCGCCGAAAAGGTTCAGGCTGCGGACCCTACCCAGGTGGCCCGCAATCAGGCGCTCAGCGACTATCTCGGCCAACGCCCTATGACCGTTTTCATGGGTGCCTGGTGGAGCGCCTATCTGAAGAATAACGCCTTCCAGGGATATTTCCTGGATACCATCGGCTGGCTGAAGGACCAGGGCCACACCGTCATCATCCTTGAAGATGTCCCAGAACTGCCTTCTTCGGACTTTGCCGAATGCCTGCTGAAAAACATGGACGACTGCTCCATCAGTGCTACAAAGGCGGAACAGAACCTTGAGAATTTCTATCGCTTCAGAGCTGCCGCAAAACAGCGCTTCCCGGACGTGAAATGGATCAACCCGCGCAAGGTGCTCTGCGACGCCCAACGCTGCCAGACCGTACTCAATGGCATTCCGCTGTATCGGGATGAAAGTCACCTGAACAATGTGGGGGCGATTGAAATCGGGAAGGTATATCTCGAGCGGTTTGGGAATCCGCTTGGTGGAGACGAAAAAAAGAAAGCCCAGCAATAGTCTCAATACAGTTCAGCGCTGGCTCAAATTTTAAACCCCTCTCCCCTTGCAGGAGAGGGGTCCAGCCAGAAAGGGTTGAGTCAGAATCAAGCCACTTAAGGGAACAGCATTCCTGACAGAAACGAGGCTAATCAATCGATATTCGAACCTATGGACAATATTCAGCGATCAGATCGCTGTCATTGGTTGCCCACTGGGTGATAGCGCCGCCGTTTGAGATCGAGATATAGTCGATCCGGTCGGTATTATCATTGATACGAAACAAGGTATCGTTTTCGAACAGGATTTCCCGTTGCACACCGGCCTCTGCATAACGCATTCTTTGCGGCTCAAGAGACTCGGTATCGCTATCATCGTCATGAATCACCCCCACAACCTTGGGGTAACGGTTCGCATTATTGGTACCGATCAATGCCTCAGAACATACCCGGCTGGCCACATCACTCATCACCACCGTCAGACTATCTCCGTTATCAGCCATGATCTGAACATCGTTGAAAAAGTCTTTAACCCCGGGCTCCATAAAGTCCAGAGTTTCATAAGCCAGTACATGCGCCAGCTTGTCTGGCCCTGACAGGTTTTTCTCTATCAGGATGATGTCATCCATATCCAGACCATCACGGGTAACAAAAACTATCTGCCGCTTAATCAGCGGATCCCCCGTCGGAATCTCAACACGAACGCCATTAATGCTTGGATCATCAAGCCCGACGTCATAATTGGCTATTGCCATGTCTACCGACCAACCATCAATAAAGACGCCGGAATCCGGGTCAGCACCGGTATCTCCCGCGGCAATACCGATAACCGTACCTTCACGGTGATAACTCACAACTAACCACAATTAGGGGACACGCATAAATTCAAACAAGCAGAACTATACCTTACCACCCCGCCAGACTTTGCCCCGCCACCCATTTTCTGCCAGTTTTTTGTGCATAGTCACGGAGCCGGGCCAAGGCACCTACCGCAACAGGATGACGCTGTTTTCTGGGCCTCATATGTGAAAGCCAGACTTTTTCATCTATCCCCAAGCGATCCAGTATTTTTATCGCTTGACCAGATATTGACCCTCGCCTATCGTCTCTCACCGCCCTACCAGTACAGTCCACAAGCTCCAGATAGTCCATCAGTCGGAACCGACAAAGCGTGTGATCATCGTCAGCGTCGATGGTCTCTGCGTCTACCATCGGAAGAAGAACAGGTTGCTTAGCGCACTGACTCCCTGCCAGCTTTCTGGCACGTTGCTGGACTGAGGTGTAATCGGACTGCTCTGGTGTTCTCGCCATATCGGCCCGTACAGGATTAAGATCCACATACGCCATGCATTGCAGCAGAGCCTTTTCATCCAGAAGCGCCTGACACTTGTAGCGACTTTCCCAAAAGCGACCTTTGCAGCAATCCTCCTCGTTGGCTCGCCTGGCAAGGTACTCATTCAGGCATTTCATGAACCATCCCAGGTCATGAAGCCGCTCTCGCCATTGGCCAATGATTTCTAGCGCCTTAAGGGACTCTCCCTCCTCAGTCTGTCCTTTGATCCAACGTTTTACGATAAGAGGACCACTGAATAGTTGCATCCAGCGCTCTGCAACCTCTTGATCTGTCCAATCTAGGGCCTTTTTCTGATTAATGCGGAGAACAAGATGGTAGTGATTGGACATCACTGCATAAGCACAGAGATCGATTGCGAAGACCTCAGCCAGAACTGCCAAGCGATCCACCACCCATTGGCGGCGATGCTCGTAATCCTGGCCTGAATAGTGATCCTTTCACAAAGAAAGGCCGTCGCACACAGCGACAGATACAGTGATAATAGGGGGTAGAGTCCAGGGATACCTGGGTATAACGAGCTCGAGTCATGGGCTGCCTCCTTGCATAACTATGACTCAACAGTACTGACCAAAAAATCAGTGAAATATCAGCAATCTGCTTCGCTCAGTGTAAGCGATTATCCAATTCGCGCGTGTCCCGGATTGTTGCTCGGCAACCCCTTGATCTGTCCAATCCAGGGCCTTTTGCTGATTAATGCGAAGAACCAGATGGTAGTGATTAGACATCACTGCATAAGCACAGAGATCGACAGCAAATACCTCCGCCAAGACGGCTAGACGATCCACCACCCACTGGCGGCGATGCTCATAATCCTGGCCGGAGTAGTGATCCTTCCCGCAAAGAAAGGCCCGACGTACGCAGCGACAGATACAGTGGTAATAGGGGGTAGAGTCCAGGGATACCTGGGTATAGCGAGCTCGAGTCATGGGTTACCTCCTTACCTATCCATGACCCAACAGTACAGACCAAAAAATCAGTGATATATCAGCAGTCTGCTTCGCTCAGTATAAGAGATTCTCCAATTCCTGCGTGCCCCTTATTTTCCTTTGTTATTTTCCTTATTTTCTACAAGACTGCCAGCACCTTGTCACTTACGGTAACAGCCGGCCAATGGTAGCTCTTAATCCACGCTTTTTCTCCATGCAGTATATCTTTACCGGCGCTAGTCAATTGATTAGCGAATGCAGAAAGATTATAAGATAAATACTCCTCTAGCCCCCTATCTGACTTATCATCAGATCCAAATACTAACAGGTCTCTTCTTTTTTGAATTAGAAAAAGGCCGAGGTTGTATCCTTTCTTTGTAGGCTTTGATATATCGTAATACATGTAAGCTAGCCCGTCCCTGTCTAGCAGCACCCCTATTGCATAGGATGACCCAACCAATACAACCGAACTCTCATCAACCTCCCTAACCTTAAAGCTGTACTCGTCTATGAGGTTAGAAAAAGCCGATTTCACATTTTTTTGGAGAATGTCTGTCATGGCTTCACTATCTTTCCATTCTGATAAATGTATCCTTGCCGACGCAGTGTTAGGTACTCTTTACCAAATCCAGTCAGCTCCATCTTACCAGTAGTTGTATTTGGCCGGATTAATACGCCCATTCCGCGATTATCAACAACGTCAAACGCTGGCTTAGTAGCCATGAGGATGTTGTCGCCCCTAGAAGTCGCTGTGTTTAGGAATGGCACGTTTACTTCATCCCAAAAACCTTTTGGCCCCAGAGTGGTGAACAGCTCATCTGGCGCATTCAGCACATTAAAACCACCGGATTTCGACCCGAAATCCATGCTTTTAACGTTCCCTAGTTCGTCAACAATTGAGGCCATATCCTTGTTATATGAACCGAGAATAGTAGTCGTCTTGCCAGACTCGGCCTGAAGTAATACTCCTGACGAAGCTTGGTGATTTAATGTCTTGTTTGGAACAATAAACTCCACCGGCATCCCACTGGTATCAACCTCAAAAAGCGGAAAATCGTTGAAATCACCATCGCTATAACGCATCGACGATGAAACCATATCATCCAACCCATCAGCGCCAATTTTCCTCATACCCCCAATCGGCGTAATCGAGGTTGCCAAGCCGATGTTCGTCCAGGTGTCTTCAGTTTTGATTTGGCCCGACTCAGTATAAGCACCATGGAAATACGCCAATGCTGCCCTTTCGTCCGCCGTACTCCAATTGCTATAGCTTTGTTTTAGCTGCCTATATTTTTCCGGTTCCCGCAGAAGGTTCAGCGGGCTCATCATGATGGCAAGCTCTTTAGCCAGCCCAGCACTAAAATCCATAGGGTTGTTCATGACCCACAGAGCTTGATCTTTCAGGCCACTCAACACGCCATCGTGATAATCGCCGATGCCTGCCAGCCGACTCTGATAAGCCAGCCCTCCCTGGAACCCATAAAGGTCTTGATTTACCTGATCTGAAACCACGTGATTCACATAAAAAATTGACCTAGGATCGTAGAAAAACTGTTCGTTTAGGCCACCCGCGTAGATCAGATTATTTTCATAAACGTCCGGATTGACGTTATATTCTCTTTGAAAGAGTGGCCGGCCATTGCTGTCTGCGTGGCCTTCTGCAGCCAGCTCATCCAGAATTTTCTGGGCCTCATAGTCATGGGCTTGCAGGATATGCTCTTCCGAAGCCCAATCGTCATCAATGCGCCAGGCCAGGTTTCTAGCCAAGAGGGTGAGCGCCTCGTTGCGCTCTATCCCTTTGCTTTCCATCAACTTGTCGACCAAGGGACTGTTTTTTAACACCTCGATCTCTTTGTCGTGCATCTGGCGGAATTCCAGATCTCCTAGACCATATTGTCGATACTGCTCATCATTTGCCGCCAACAGTCCGGCATTATTGCCTTTCCAGTCCACCAGACTGGTTTGACCACCAGTCTGCCGACCGTCCTGCCGATTGGACCTGTCCCACAGATAGCCGAAACGGTCACCGTACAGGTTGGCGTAGGCGTCACTCCCTTCCTCCCGGGCGTGGTAGCCTTCCTCAGCAACGGCGCTCATGACCGCCCTGCTATCACGCAGGTTGAGTTCATCCACATTCAGCCCGGCCATTCTGGCCAGGTTGTTGACGAAGGCCTCAGCATCACGCATGCCCGCATGGGTGCCGTCCGCACTGTAGAAGCCCACGTCCAGATTGCCTCCGGCGATTTCACTCGCGATGAAAGCCAGCACATCCTGGCTTTTCTCAGCGTCGTGATCGGTCAGATTATTGACCAAGTCAACCAGGTCGGCTTCAGTAAATTCTCCCTGTTTTTTTGCATCCAGCACAGCGCGAATGGTCTGTTGTTTAAGGCGAGCATCCTGATTACGTTGATAATGGTCGGATATGCCATTGGCTTCCCCCATTCCCAGCACCTGCCAACTACCATGGTTGTTACTCACCAACATCTGGCCGGCCGACATCAACCCATCACCAACCTTGCCCGCCATGTCATCGACTGCCTGATCATTCAGCAGGCCTCGGCTGCCGCTTTTGTCCGGTTTAGCCGTGCCCAGGCTCAAGCCGTCAATCAGCGCGTTATCCACATCACCAACGCCTCCCACACTACTTTCTCCTATTTCGGAGACGGCTAGGTTGATGTTGAAGGTGTCCTTGAGCTGATCCAGGCGACTGTTATGTTTGTTGTCGTCCCGGTCCAGCACGCCCAGCCCCTGCAGGGAGGTATCGCTAACGTAGAGGTTGTAGTCGTCCTCTTCGTTCTTGGTGATTTCCTGAGCCTTACTCATATCCCTATTGAGGCCCGCCAGGCTGTTTCCGCCAACGCCCTGATCACCGCGTACAGTGACGGTGCCCTGTCCGACGGTGGCACGGGTAATCTGTTCCCGTTCGCGGTTCTGGTAACCGGCGGTCAGGTTATTCATGTTGACGCCAGGGATCAGGGTTTGTGCTGAAGCAGTTTGTGTCGGGCCTTGCGTTTGGCCCTGAGGAACGCCGGCACCAAAACCCAGGCTCATTGACTCGAAATGGTCATAGTCCTGGATGTCCTGATAACTGAAGGTACCAGTATCCAGAGTCAGATCACCGCTTGCGCTGTTGATGACGCCCCCGACCAGACTGGTGTGGTCTTCCACGTAGATATTGGCAGCCTCACTGGCCAACAACCCGCTTTGATCATATACCCAGGCACTATCACCCTCGGTTTTTGAGCCGCTTAAACTCAGACTGAAAGAGCCAGCGCCAACGGATACGCTGCCCTGGGCACTTTCCCCACGGATATAGCTGGTGTCCTGGCGGCTTTCCACAGTGAGGTCACCGCCGATGTTGGCATCCATGGTATTAGCGGACACAACGGCACCGGCCAGCGTCAGATCGTTGCCCACATCCAGTGTTGCCTGGTTCCCGGCAGTAAAATGGGCGTTAACCTGCTGAACCTGGCCACTACGGTTATTGGCATAGCCACCTGCAGCCGTAACACTGACGCCACTATCGGACCCCAGCCCGACATTAACACTGGCATTGGCTGATTTGTCTTCGTGGCTAGTCGTATTTTGCGCCGATTCAATGGTGACATCGCCACCGGATTTCACGATTAGGTTATTACCTGCCGAAGCCTCAGTACCCACATGTCGCTGGTCGCCACCACTGATAAAGGACAAGTCGTTTTCGGCAAAAATAAGGGTTGAATTAGCGGTTTGGCTGGTATCTTCACTTTCCTGTTTGGACCACTCTGCCACATAACCTGCGCTGCCACTCACGCCACCGCTACGAGCCCCTTGAACGGCATCAACCGCCTGCAATGCAGCTGAGCCGGTATTTACTGCTCCCTGCTGATTGCCCACGTTATTAACAGCATCTGCTGCTGCGCTGACATTTTCCTGAGCACCGATAGCAATGCCCGTACGGAAGTTTTCGTCGATGACTTTCAGCATGCTTTCGGAAACGCTGGCAAGCGTAGTGATATCGCCTTCCGCATCCAGCATGATATTACCTGTGCTGCCGGCTTCCGCTTCCGGGTGTGACGAAGCTTGCAATATACCGCCAACAATCGTGATGTCGTCGCCGCTATCGATTCCGATATTACTGCCGGATATCTGGCTACCTACCGCTGTTTTCTGTTCACGGATTTCAGTGTGCCGGTCCTCTTCATAACCAGCAAAAAGCTCGACGGAATTGCCACTGGCAGTGCCTTCAACCTTGAATTCCCGTTCCGTCGTAGAAACCTCCTTTCGCAGAGAATCCACACCGACGAGCATATTCACGTCACCGCCAGCAATCAGTCTGACATTACCATTACTGTTCAGAGAGGAGCCCATCATTGTGATGTCTCCAGCACTTTTTAGGGCTGCACTACCCAAAGCTGTTACATCCGTGCCAACAAAATCACTGCGGCTTTCTTTTTCCCGATGCTCGTATTGACGAGCAAAGCTCATCTTCCCACCAGAAAAATCCACACCTAACGAGGTGGAAGATTCGTAAGCCCAGTTCTCACTGGTTTCATGCGCCCCTACCAGTGCGATATTCCCTTTCCCTTCTTCGCCATTGAGGCCAGCTTCCGCGTAAAGGTTATTCAGGAAAAGGTCCGCAGCAACCAACGTTGTATCGTTACCGGACAACAGCATGGTATCGCCAGCAGATTGAATATCTGCTCTGGCCAATCGTGTCTTGCGGCTACCTTTCCCTTCATCCCCCTTGATATTGATATCACCAACACCCATCGCAGCCATATACTCATTAGGAACCACTCCCATAGCGGCGAAAGAAGCTGTCGCCATGGCAGCTTTTGCCACTCCTGAATATTCTCGTCGGGTTTCTTTTTCGTGGAACGAACGGGTTTGGGCGGCAGTGACTAGCAGGTCGTTGCCCGCATACACCAGAGAATCTCCACCGGAGTGAATGTTCGTTCCTTCCAGGAGCACATCGCCTTTTGCTTCGTTCCAGGTGGTAACTTGGCCTGTGTCCGGATCAGAAAGGGCATTAATCTGGACATTCCCGGCAGCAGAAAGCTCTGTCACTCTGGCGGTTTCGTTGTACTTTTCTTCAGTGGTAATTTTGCTGCCGTACCACTTATCGTCTTCTTCGTAGCTATAGCTGTAATCCGAATCCCGGGCTGCCAGCAGGCTAATATCCCCCTTACCCATCAGTGACAGATCTTCCCCAGCCTCCAGCCGACTGGCAATCACGGTCAGATCATTCCCGGACTCCATCACCACATCGCCACGACCAGTAATCGAAGCCCCCTGCTGGCGCACACTGCGCTGGATGTTATGGCTGGTTTCGCCGTCGTGGCGCACCCTGAAATCGTAGCTGTCGCTGTTGGCGACAGAGGCGACCAGCAGGTCGTTACCCGCTGAGAGCTGCACGCCGCCATCGCTGGCCAGGTCCGAGCCAATCAGACTGAAATCGTTGCCGGCACTGGCCAGCAGATTTATGGTGGCGGTGATTTCACTGCCGATATGGCGGACACGGGATTCGCTGAGCTTGCCGCCGTGGTAGTTGCCTTTTCTTCCGGATTTATCTGCCACGGTATCGACGACGATATCGCCTTCGGCATTGAGGGCGACATTGCCCCCCTGGATGCGACTACCTGAGATACGAATATCTCCGCCGGCATCAAGCGATATAGATTCCAGACCCTCAATGGTCGCTGCTGCGCCCATCTCAGTGTCCCATTCACGCCAGCCTCTGCCGATCACTTCATTTTGGTAAGATAAACGCTGATTGATGATATTTTGAGAGCTTTCAAGTGCGACTTCCCGCCCGCGAATGGTACCGCTGACATTGCGGACATCGCCTTCGGATTCGATATCCACCAAACCTTCACCGATAATATCTCCGCCCAGATTTTGCAGACCCTCTTCATTGAGAGTGAAATGGGTATCGCCCCCGATGTGGATGGTCCCGCTGTTAACGATGCTGCCGCCGTCATTGACCATATCGGCACCAGAGGCAATCAGTGCACCGTTATCGTCAATCACCGCACTTTGTGGCGTCAGGTAGAGCTGCGGCACCAGTACGGTTTCACCAGCCACTTCCTGTTCCACCATCCAGACCATGTCCTTGGTCAGGGCATTGATCTGATCCGGGCTGAGAGCTACCCCAACGTTCAGTTCCAGTTCTTCTGCGGCGAACAGGCCGTTATCGAGCAAGGCACGATACTGGGTGTTGGCATCCACATACTCTTCATCCAGCAAGGTGCGTCCGGTCAGGTCCACCACCTGCTGACGAATCAGTTGCTGCTCGTAAAACCCGTCGCCCAGCAAACGCATGGCGCCATTAGGGTCCCAGCCCAGCCGGTTGAGCAGATACTCGGAGCCCAGGAAACCATCGCGAGTGGAGAAGAAAGGGTTGGTTTCAATCAGGTAGGGGTGGTTCGGGTCGGCAATGGAGAACAAGCCGCCATTAACGTTGACAATAAAGTCCTCCACATTGCCACCCAGGGCTCCATCAGCTACGGCGATCAAGTCTTGTTCTGACAGGTTCCCCGCCTCTTGATGACCAAAATCTCCATTAATGACTTCTGCACTACCCAGGGACAAATCCCCACCGGAAACGATATTTGCACCAAGGATTTCAGTTGAATCCAGAGTATCTTTATGTTGGCTGATAAAGCGATTATTTCTGTGCAGTATCGTATCTTGACGATCAATCAGGTTATCAGGATCATAATTAGGGTTATGCTGGTTAGGATAGAGAGCCATGTACTCAAGATCTTTATCGGCTCCGCCACCCCAGTAAGCTGCACCACCGCTATAATTGCGTTTGTTATATGGCTGTACACCATGGATTACATTTCTGATGTGCATCCCATCAGTCATGTAACCCCCATATCGGGTAATCAGCAAATATTCTCCGGAATGTAACCCAAGATTATTGATCTGATCGAATTCCAGGTTCATGCTGCCGATCGCTAGAATATCGCTAGTTTTGTTTGTCAGCACTGAGCCTTGCAGGAAAGTATTTCCACCGGAGGCAAGAATACTTCTATCTGATGTAGCATCATCCAGCTCACGGAAAAAGTGCTCCTTAAACTTATAACTCATGGTGAAGTGATCGCCTGTACACTCATGACATGTGTGCTTGATACTCCCCTCTGTCAGTTTTTCTTCCCACTCAAGAACATCTCGCACATTATCAATCTGTGATGCACGAATACTGATATCGCCTTCCGCCTCAATTCGCCCGGAACGGTTTTCCAGCTTTTCCGCACTCTCACCATCGCTGCCGTTGATAGTGATATTTCCGGATGTGTAGATATCCGCCAATCGGTTGGTGACCCGATCGGCAGACAGATTGATGTCGTTTTCGGAGAGCAGCGCACCACCTTGATCATTGAGAATCGAGTCTGCCTCAACGGTCAGGGCTTCCCGTCCCCCCAGAGTGCCTGTATTGGTAACGGTGGTGGCTTGAATATCCGCCATGCCATCGGCAACCACATCCCCGCTATTGGTGTAATCGGCGGCGTGCACACTCAAGTCTGCCTTTGCCAACACGGTGCCTGTGGACATAACATCGTTCTGGTTGGCATCAATGGCGATATTGCCGGTCGCTGCCAGGTCGGAATGCTGGATCTTGCCATTGGCCGACAACTGCAAATCCCCATTCTGCGCCGCCACCGGCGCATCCAGCTTCACCCCAACACCGTCTTCGTTAGCAATCAGTCGGATGCGGCCTGCGTACATGCCGCCCAGGGCCGAGGAGTCGATGGCGAACTCGGGTTTGTCGCCATCGGTGGTGGCATTGCTGGTGGCCAGAGTCTCCCGGTCTACCTGTTGCTGGCCGGTGACGATGTTCAGACGGTCCGCATGCAGTTCACCCGCCAAGGTCACGGAGCGGGCGATAATGTCGAAGCGTTCGGTGTTGGAGGCATTCAGACCATTACCAAAAATGGACACGGCACCGCCCTGCACATCAAAGCCGCGCAATTCCCCGTCTTCCATGATGGATTGCCCGGTGGTCAGGGTGGCGTGGTTAGTATTGATAAAGCCACAACCGTTACAGCTGATGCCGTTAGGGTTGGCCACCACCACATCGGCGCGGGCACCGCCTACTTCGATGTAACCGGCCAGGTTGGAGGGGTTCTGACCGATCACTTCGTTGAGGATCAGGCTGGCGGAGCCGTTTTTCAGGTTGGGGTTACCTTCGATGTAACCACCCAGCTGAGTTTGTGTGAGCTTCTGGCTGTTGTTGAGGACCAGGCCTTTATCGCTGACGTTGAGGTCGTTGTAGAAATTCTGCGAGACGCCCTTGCCGTTGGGGTTTTTGATATTGACCACCGGCACGCCATTGGCCGCCTGATCCAGGGTGGGCCGACCATTGGTGCCATGGGTTGGCGTGATGGGCTGGGCGGACAACAGCACGGGTTGCCAGATCAGCAGCAGCGACAGGCCGTAAACCAGGCCACTTTTCACCCGCGACACCGGGCCAGATGACGGTTCAGAATTCGGCATAAAGTGAGGCATGGACGGTGTACTCGCTGTCAGTCAGTTCCGTTGAATGTTGTTCCATGGGCCAGGACACTTCGGTGGTGAAGCGCAATGAGCGGTAACCCAGCCGAACACCCGCTGTGGCGGAATCCAGCCGGGTAAATTGGGGCTCATTGCTGTTACCGGGGATCACCCCCATGTCATAGGCCGCAAAGGGCGTCACCGATACCGGGCTGGGGATCGGTGGAAAGAAATCAAACTGCAAGCTGCCTGCCGCCGCGGTGTTACCGCTGACGGAAATATCCTGATACCCCCGCACTACAGACCGGGATGCCAGAGAGAATCTCTCGGACGGAAACAGGGTCTCATCGGCGTACTGGGCATTAATACGCAGCGCGAGAGTGCCATATAACGGTTTTATGAAACGGTTGGCTGTAAGAAATGTCTGATAGCGCGTGTGCGTGATGTCTGCAATTGACTGTCCGCCAGGGAGGTTGGTGGCCGGGCCGGCGCCATGGCCTTCCTCGATGGTGAGCGTGCCGGCCAGCTGAGTACGCCCCCACAGGTGCTTGGCATTGAGGCGCCCGCCCAGGGTGTGCAAGTGGTAGGAACTGACCCGGATAACCGCGTCTTCCAGTAAATTTTCTGCATCCGTGTAGGTGCCCAGAAGGGACAAGGATAGCCGGGAGCGATTGCTACGGTAGAGGGTGCGCGTCAGCTCCAGCCGGGAGGTATCCGTGGCGCCAGTAGAGTCGAATGTCTGGAAGATGCCCTGAATTTCGTTTTCATATTCCTGGCGGTTGTAGCTCAGGGCCAGATTCCAGTACCCCAGGCTGATGTCATAGCTCAGCCCCGCCCCCCAGGCACTGTCGGTGAACTCGGTATCCAGATCGCTGTTGAGCGACAGGGACAGCCGGTCTGTGAGCCCGAAAGGGCTACCCCAGTCCAGCCCCGCCTGGGCCGTACCGTGGTTGGTATCTCCGTAATGCTCCTGATCCACCACCAGAGTGCCACGATAACGGCGCGGCCAGTCGGCCTGGCCGAGCACGACGGTGCCGCCCTGCTCTTCTCCCGGTGCCAGATCCATCTTGGCATCCAGGTGGGGTAGCCGGGCCAGGGTTTCCACCGCGTGCTCCAGATCGCGCAGGTTGACCAGATCACCGGGCTGCGCCGGCACGGCCCATTCCAGCACGCGCAGCGGCATGCCAACAGCCTCGAAGCCTTCCACCTGCCCGGCAACCACCAGCAGAAGAAGCTTGCCGGAGGACACATCCTGCTCGGGAATCAGCACCCGGCTGGTCACATAGCCTTTGTCGATCAATCGATTGGAGAGCTGTGCCTGCAAGGCCTTGATGCCTGTCATATCCAGGCAGGTACCTTCCGCCTCGCGCACCGGTTTTTGGAACCAGCGGCCAAAAAGGACAGGCGCATCATTGAGGGTTTTCAGAGCAATAGTGTCGATCTGGAAACAACGGACCGAAGGTGTGGAGGTGTCAGGCACGGGCAAGCGCAACCCGGGCTGGTCGCCGGGTAACTGCATCTCTTCCAGTTGCTGCTGCTGACGCTCGCGTTCCTGCTCCTGCAGGCG
This sequence comes from Alcanivorax jadensis T9, assembly GCF_000756655.1. Classification (GTDB taxonomy): domain Bacteria; phylum Pseudomonadota; class Gammaproteobacteria; order Pseudomonadales; family Alcanivoracaceae; genus Alcanivorax; species Alcanivorax jadensis. Next base: position 72,378 of record NZ_ARXU01000012.1, on the reverse strand, counting down.
ATCGAACATACGCTGCTGTGCATCCGGTGCCGCCCAGGCAGCACTCGCCACCAAGCCCAGCACCATAGCACCGCAGCGTAAAACGAAACGTTCCCCTAACATGGCTTTCCTTGCCGATCATCCATCCAGCGAAATAGTGCGGCTTCATCGCCACCACTTATTTGTGTACTGTGCTGCGCTGGTTAAAAAGAAAGCGGGATTCTACACTTTTATGTCTGTTAATGGCGCCTGGAGAAAACACTAACGTGAACAGGATCACATCTCTTATACAGCAGGAAGCTGTTGTTTTTCTGGTACTTTTGTTCCTTTTATTGACAAAGCCAGTACAGGCAAGCCTGGAAAGGGCCATGGCTCCGCTGACGGAAGAAACGCCAAGCAAAACGCCGAACTACAATACCGCGTTGCGTGATGCCAATAAGCTGGAGCCCGCTGCCCGTTTTGTGCTGAGTAACCATCTATTACTTCGCCAAGGCGCACAAAAACTGGCGGCAAAAGATTACTCCCAAAGTCGGCAATTACTTACGCAGGTGGAAACCGACAGCCCTTCTGCCATACAGGCCAGCCTGCTGATCGCGGAAAGCTACCGCCTGGAACAGCAACCCGAGCAGGCCAAGGACTGGTTTTTACGCACAGCCCATCATTATCCCTACCGCACCCAGACTCTTTCAGGATTGATCAGCGCCGCCAATGACCAGCCTGTCGATCAAACTGGCCTGGCACTGGCTCTTTACAATAAAGCGGGGGAGCAGGCGGACTTTGCCCTGGCGCAATTACAGCAACTGAAAAGCAGCCAGTTTATTGACCCGCTTGCCGTTATTTTTCCCTCGAAGCTGGATGAGCAGGTCCGCCAGGCCTTCTTGCTGCGCTGCCTTCACAACCCGGATGAGGATCTGCTAAGCGAATCCAGCCGCCTGCAGGAAGCGGTAAGCAGCCTGCTATACCTGCAAAAGCAGCGGCAAACCCTGGGGCAAAAACTTGAATTACTGCAAAGCCAGCTGCAGGACTATCAACGCCAGCGGCAGAGTTTACAGAACCAGTTGGACAGTATTGCCGCACAGCAACGCTCACTGGAATCACAATTGATTCCGAACAATCTGGATGATGATCAGGTACGGATTCGCCGGCAGCTTGGCCAGCTTCGTAACCAGACCATTCGCATGGACAACCAGATCGCTTTCATTGATCGCACTCGCCAGCAATTGCCGGCCATGGTCGATAATCTCAACGCCGAGATACAGCAACTGCATCAGCAAGCCATGGCACAGTTGAAAAGCAGCAACCAGGCAGTTAAAGCCGTACTGGAAAGCAGTTACCGGGCCTATTACAGAGAATTGAGAAATCTGGCCGCAGAAGCCAAATTGCAGCATGCTGAACGCCAGGCAACATACCAACCCTAGTCTAGGCCGCCACTAATATTGCAACTTATGACGGCCCCTTTTTCCAACACTCTGTGTTGCTTTTCTTTGACTTAGGCCCACTATGCCTGCAGAAAAGCGCCTTGATTGGCGAAAAAATGCATTCGCAATAAGTCACAAAATCAGCGACGACCTACACTATCCGCACACCGCCGCTTATGCTTCACTGCCCTTCTTCGCCAATACTCAGCCTTTTCCTATGCCCAACCTCAAATGCCCCAGCTGCGACCATCCCCTGCAACTCACCGGCAATAGCTGGCACTGCGACAACGGTCACCGCTTCGACCGTGCCAAGCGTGGTTACACCAATCTGCTGTTGGCCCAGCACCGCCGCTCGCGCGCGCCCGGTGATGACAAGGCCATGGTGCAGGCGCGTACGGCATTTCTGGAACTGGGCCGTTATCAGCCGCTGGCGGATGCCTTGCTGGCCGGGCTGGGCGACGATGATCAGCCCTGGCTGGATATCGGTTGCGGCGAAGGCTGGTATACCTGCCAGTTCGCCCAGCGGCTGGGGAGCGATAACGGGGTCGGCGTGGATATTTCCAAGTTTGCGGTGGATGCAGCGGCGAAACGGGACAGGGCACTGACCTGGTTGGTGGCCAGTGGCGCCCGGCTACCGTTGTTTAATGACAGTCAGCAACGGATATTTGTGCTGTTCACCCGGCTATTCACCGATGATATTGCCCGGGTGCTGAAACCCGGCGGCGAACTGATTGTGGTTGGGACCGGCGAGCAGCATCTGCTACCCCTGCGTGAGGCCCTCTATGAAGAGGTTCGCCAATCGGGTTTCGATGCGGGCAAGTTTCTGGATGCGCGATTTACGCAGATCGATAGCCAGGATATCCACCTGGAATGGATTCCCGACGACGAACAGGAATTACAGAACCTGCTGGCCATGACCCCACACCACTGGCGCGCCAAACCCGAGGCCAAAGCCGGTATCGGCAAGCTCGTCGGCAAAGCCATGAATGCGCATTTTGTGATTCAGCGGTGGCGGCGGATTTAATTGATAACTCGCTGGAAAGGGCATCAAGTCCTGAAACGCAAGAGGCCGCGCCTAAACGCATGGGTGCGGCTTCTTGCATTCAAAGACAACAGCAACACCAATCCGCGCCGTTATCAATTATCCATTCTCAATTATCAATTTCTTTTCAACTGGCACGGCTCGCCCAGACTCACGGTGACGCTACGCGCTACTGACCCTTTCTCCCCAACACCGTATCCAGATATTCCAGCAGATGGTTGGCATTGCTCACCGGCGCCCGATAGGCCAGGTGCCCGTCCGGGCGCATCAGCCACATTCTTGGGCCTTCACCAAAGGCGGCGGCAAACTCGCCCTGGTGGTCCCGCCAGATACGGATGGTGCCTTCTCTTGGGATCTCACCCACCGGTGTATCCCGGGCCACGACTACGGTCAGGTGAACGCGCTCACGGTATTCCTGGCCCAGACGATCACTGAGTGCATACAGCACCAGCCGCTCTTTATGGCCCGGGCTCTCGCCCAATTGCAGTAACAGGTGGTGAACCGGTTTGCGCAGCAGGTCGTGGAGCTGATGGAGGTGACCGGTACGCACGGAACCCAAGGCTGCGTCAGGCAGGCGGTCGCCGGGCAACGGGCCGCGATGCCGCCAGCCCAGCTCCGCTTCCGGGCCACAGCCCACCAGCGGCGACTGCCGGTAATGCACGTCCAGCTGGCTGGCGGTACGCAGCAGGCGCCGGGTCAGCCCGGGTCGTCCGCCGGCCATTTTCAGCAGGGAATCGCGGGTTCGGCGCAGCATGGGCAGCTTCACCAACGAGGCCCGCGATAACATGTCCACCCCGTGCAGCATTTTATCTGCCACCGGTTTGCGTTCCTGCTCGTAACTATCGAGCAAGGCTCCGTTGCCATAACCCTTAAGGTAGAACGCCAGTTTCCAGCTAAGGTTGAAGGCATCGGCCAGGCCGGTGTTCATGCCCTGGGCGCCCAGCGGGCTCTGTACATGGGCCGCATCGCCGGCCAGGAACACCCGGTTGCGACGGTAGTGATGGGCCAGTCGCCGTTGCACGGAAAAGCGGCTGATCCAGCGAGGCTCACCCAGGTCCGGCGTCTCGCCAAGAATAGGCGTGAGCCGGTCGGTAAAGGGCTGCAGGCTCAGCTCACCTTCCCAGGCCTCATCCCGGGCCATGATCAATCGCCACCCCGTTGGTAACGGCAGAGCGATCAGCAGCCCGTCTTCCTGCAGGAAGCCATGGGAGCTGTCACTGCGCCAGGGCCCCTGCCAGTCCACATCGGCCAGCAGGAAATGTTCGTCGTAATCGACGCCATTGAAGCCGATGCCCAGCTGCTGACGCACGGTGGAACTGGCACCATCGGCCCCGACAAGCAAATCACAAGTGACCGTTTCCACGTCGGCCCCCTGTCGTATCCGGGCACGGACCCCTGCGCCATCCTGGGTAAAATCGAGCAATTCTGTGCCCCGAATCAGCTCGCCACCAAGACTCCGGTAGCGCTCAGTGAGGGCTTTTTCCACATCGGACTGGGGGCAGCTCAGTACCCAGGGGTACGGGGCATCAAGGCTGGTCAGATCCAACTCAAACAGGAAGCCCTTGTCGCCATAGACGGACACCGCTCGCATGGTGCGCGAGGCCTTGCGGATCGGTGCCAGCACTTCCAGAGCGGCAAAAATCTCCAGGCTACGGGCATGCAGCCCCAAGGCCCGGGACCAGGGTGACGGCTCGGCGAGCCGGTCGATAATGCAGCAATCAATGCCGTGTCGACGCAGGCCGATCCCCAGCGCCAGGCCGGTGGGGCCAGCGCCAACAATCAGGACCTGCGGTGTGCGGTTACCGGTAATGCCGATGTTACACTCTCCTCAGGGCAGCCCATGCGACACAGGCCACCCGATTTTCAATCCTGCCACATCCCAGAGTTCATTCATGGCACAGGCCTCACGCAAGATTATCCACGTGGACTGCGACTGCTTCTATGCCGCCGTGGAAATGCGTGATGACCCGACCTTGCGTCATCGGCCCGTGGCCGTAGGGGGCGACCCTCACCGGCGCGGTGTTATCGCCACCTGCAATTACCCGGCCCGCCATTTCGGGGTGCATTCTGCCATGGCCTCGTCCCAGGCTCTGCGGCTATGCCCGGAACTGGTGATTGTACCCCCCAACTTCGACAAGTATCGCAAGGTCTCCACACAGATCCATGACATCTTCCGCCGTTACACCAGCCTGATCGAGCCCTTGTCGCTGGACGAGGCGTTTCTGGACGTGAGCGCCAGCGACCAGTTCGATAATAGCGCAACCCGGATTGCCGAGGCGTTAAGGCAGGACATTCGTCGGGAACTGGGGATTACCGTGTCCGCCGGCGTAGCTCCCAACAAGTTTCTCGCCAAGGTGGCCAGCGACTGGCGCAAGCCGGATGGGCTCTTTGTGATTCCCCCCGCTCAGGTAGACGCCTTTGTGGCTGCCTTGCCGGTAAAAAAGATTTCCGGAGTGGGCCGGGTTACCGGCGAGCGTATGGCCGGGCTGAATCTACATACCTGCGGCGATCTGCAGAGCATGAGTCGGCTGGAACTGTCACAGCACTTCGGCAGTTTCGGCGAGCGGCTCTATCACCTGAGTCGTGGCGAAGATAATCGCCCGGTGCAAACCGGCCGGCGGCGCAAGTCCGTGTCCGTGGAGCGCACCTACGACAAGGACCAGGTGGATCTGAATGCCTGGCTGCGAGAGCTCGACGGCCTGCTGGAAAAGCTCAAGGCCCGCTTCGCCAAGCTTGATCAGCACTATCTGATCAGCGGGCTCACCGCCAAGGTGAAATATCAGGATTTTGTCAGCCTGAGCTGCGACAAAGTGGGTGACGATCTGGACCCGGCCCATTTCGAGGCGCTGCTGCGCCAACTATGGGAACGCCGCCAAGGCCCCGCCCGCCTGATTGGTATCGGCGCTCGCCTGCGCGACCTGAAAGCCCCGCAGCAGCCGGACCTGTTTCCGGAAGAAAGGGAAAAAGCGCTGCGGCATCAGCGTAATCGGCTCTAGCACCATTGCAGGCGCATAGCGGAACAACGCCCGCAGGGCGCCCGAAGGGTTATCGAAGTGCATCCCAAAACCTGAGAAACGATATTTACCACAGAGGACACAGAGAGCACTGAAGAAAGAGATTTTTTCTCTGTGTGCTCTGTGCCCTCTGTGGCGAAAGTGCTTTTGACGTGGCCTTGCAATCGCGCCGCCAGCGACGTTCCTACGGGAAGCGTGGAGGGTTCAATGTACCCGCTGACAAACGCGACTCTGCAAATCCGAAGGGATTAGCCCGTCCATCAATTCCCGGCCCCGGCGCTGTACCGGTTCCATTTGGGCATCCAGATAGGCATCCAGGGTGGCCACACAATCGGCGCAGCGGTTCATGGAATCCGTATCCGGGTGTTCGGCCGCGGCCTTCACCGCCTGTTCCAGCTGATTCAGATATTTGAGCAACATGCTTTGCTCCAGATAAAACCTCATTAACGGGCCGGCTTTCTGCCGGTTCCCAATCGACCAAGTATGGCGCCCCTTGAAGACAGCCAGATGACACAGATCAACCATGCAGTCAGTGTGCCAGACTTGATAAAGATTCCGACGCCTGCGCCGGCTTGGCGTTCCCGGTGAATTGTAAAAGAGTCTGTCGTCACCCTAAGGATCAGGAGCTTGCAACTCTTCACTCACAGGGATTGTCATCTGAGGTACTCTTGGGGATTGTAGCTGCTTTGACGGTTTGCCCTGCTGTCGGGCGGTTTCCTTGCTAGAGCAAGGTTCGCGCCTCAAGCGGCGCTCCTACAGCGGCTTTTATAGCCGCAGGTGTTGCCAGGCAGGCCCTGAATAACGTTTATTTTGCGACGGACCCGACCCTATGACCGAAACGGTATCCACTATTGTTGCCCCGGAAGGCAGCCTGGAAGTGCTTAGCCAGCACGAAGTCGAACGCCTGCGGGACACCTCCGGCAGCGGCCTGCATGAGTTACTGCGCCGTTGCGCCCTGGCGGTACTGAACTGCGGCACGCCCACCGATGACAGCCGCCAGGTGCTGGAGACCTACAAGGATTTTGATATTGAGGTGATCCAGGAAGATCGCGGGCTGCGGCTCAAAGTGGACAATGCCCCTGCTGGTGCCTTCGTGGACGGACGCATGATTCGCGGGATTCGCGAGCACCTGTCAGCGGTGCTGCGCGATCTGGTCTATGTGGCCAACGAAATCCAGAATAACGACAGCTTCAACCTGAGCAGCAGCCAGGGCATCACCAATGCGGTGTTCCATATCCTTCGCAATGCTGGGGCGCTTCGAGCCGGGGCCTCGCCCAATATGGTGGTGTGCTGGGGGGGCCACAGTATTTCCCGGGTCGAATATGACTACAGCAAGAGCGTGGGCTACCAGCTTGGCCTGCGCCACAAGGACATCTGCACCGGCTGCGGTCCCGGCGCCATGAAAGGCCCCATGAAGGGCGCCCACGTGGCCCATGCCAAACAACGCTTTGAAGGCGGACGCTACCTGGGAATCTCCGAGCCAGGCATTATCGCCGCCGAGGCCCCCAATCCTATCGTCAACGAACTGGTGATCATGCCGGATATCGAGAAACGACTGGAGGCGTTTCTGCGGGTGGGTCACGGCATTATTGTCTTCCCTGGCGGGGTAGGCACCACCGAGGAAATTCTTTATCTGCTCGGCGTGCTACTGCATCCGGAAAACGCCGATATGCCGCTGCCCATGGTGCTGACCGGACCAGCCAGCAGCGCGGAGTATTTTCGCCAGGTGGATGCCTTTATCCGCTACACCCTGGGGGAGAAAGCTGCCGAGCGCTACCAGATCATCATTGATGACCCGGAAGCCGTGGCCCTGGCCATGTGTGCAGGCATTGATCGCCTCACCCTGTTCCGCCGGGATAACGACGACGCCTTCTACTTCAACTGGCGGCTGAAAATCCCCCTGGAATTCCAGCAACCGTTCGAGCCCACCCACGAGGCCATGGCCAGCCTGGATCTCAGTCCCAACCAGCCGGTCCACCTACTGGCCGCCAACCTGCGCCGTGCCTTCTCCGGTATCGTCGCCGGCAACGTGAAGGAACAGGGCATCCACGCCATCGAACAACACGGCCCCTACCGCCTTCACGCCCCGGGCGAGCTAATGCAGCACCTTGATGAGTTGCTGCAGGCCTTTGTGGAGCAACACCGCATGAAACTGCCGGGAAGTCATTACGTGCCGTGTTATGCGTTGGAAGGGTGACCCCATCCTGTAGGAGCTATGCTTGCATGGCGAACCGAGCGTAGCGAGGCAACAGAAATCCAGGCCTATCCACGATTCTTTCTGGAACCTGTCGAGCCCTGATATTCCTGATATTCCTGATCGTCCTCCGGACGATTGCCGCGCAAGCGCGGTTCGCATGTCGCAGATCCCCCTTGGGGGGGGCAAGCATGGGCTCCTACAGCGGCTTCGTAGAACGAAAAAAGCCCCGGACATCCGGGGCTTTTTCTTTTTTTTCACTCGTAGCTCGCAGCTGCCTTACCGAGGCTGCATACGGATACCGCCATCAATACGGATGGTCTCGCCGTTGAGGAAGCTGTTCTCGATCATGTGGCAGACCAGCTGAGCGTATTCCGCCGGGTTACCCAGACGCTTGGGAAACTGGGTCATTTCGATCAGCGGCTGCTTCACCTTGTCCGGGGCAGCGTTCATCAGCGGGGTGTTGAAGATGCCTGGGGCGATAGTGTTGCAGCGGATGCCCAGCGGCGCCAGGTCGCGGGCGATGGGCAGGGTCATGCCGACCACACCACCTTTGGTAGCCGCGTAAGCCACCTGGCCAACCTGACCATCAAAGGCCGCCACGGAAGCCGTGTTCACGATCAAGCCACGCTCGTTATCTTCACCCGGCTCGTTCTCGGCCATGGCAGCAGCGGCCAGACGGGCCACATTGAAGGTACCGATCAGGTTGATCTTTACCACCATGTTGAACACGCCCAGATCATGGGGCTTGTTCTCACGACCCACGGTCTTCATGGCAGAGCCTACACCGGCACAGTTCACACACACATGAATGGCACCGAATTTTTCCACGGTGGCGTCGATGGCCGCCTTGACGGATTCCTCGTCGGTCACATCGGTCTGCACAAACGCTGCATTGGCACCCAGCTCCGCCGCCACTTCCGGGCCGCGCTTGTCGTCACGGTCCAGAATCATGACCTTGCCGCCCTTGGCAATAATCGCTTCAGCAGTGGCCTGGCCCAGACCGGACGCGGCGCCGGTGATCACGGCAACTTTATCGGTAATATTCATATGCTCTCCTTGTGGTGAAAGGGCATGGGCTGTTGCTGCGCCAACAGCAGCAACCCATTACAAATGCTGCCCCGCAGTATACCCACCCCGTTCACGCGTCACATTGTTGCTTTCGCTCAAAGTGGATGCCACTCTTTGACAACCGGATTGGGAGGGCAAACCTTGCCAGATACCGCCAGACAAGACGCCAGCGCCACACTGATGGCGCGCTACCAGCGTATCCGGGCCTTCAGCGAACAGTTCTGTGACCCTTTGCTCACCGAGGACATGGGGCTGCAGGCCTGCGCCGACGTGAGCCCGCCCCGCTGGCATCTGGCCCACACCACCTGGTTCTTCGAGACCTTCCTTCTCAAGCCCCACCTCGCCGGCTACCGGGTATTCCACCCGCAATTCGAGTACCTGTTCAACAGCTACTACAACGGCATTGGCGAACAGTTCGCCCGCCCTCAACGCCATCTGTTGTCACGCCCCACCGATAAAGACGTCTATGCCTGGCGACAGCAGGTAGACGACGCCATGGTCCGCCTTATCGAACAACAACCGGGCCTGACGGGTCTTGTGACACTGGGACTCAATCATGAGCAGCAACATCAGGAGTTGCTGCTGACAGATCTGAAATACAGCCTCTCCTTCAACCCGCTGGCGCCAACTCTCGGCCAGCCTCTTGCCAAAGCAGACAGCCCTGCACCGCTGAGTTTTCAATCTTTCAGTGGCGGTTTGGTGGAAATCGGTGCCAGCGGCCAGGGGTTTGCTTTCGATAACGAAACACCCCGCCACCGGGTCTGGTTGGAGCCTTTTACGCTGGCAAACCGTCCGGTCAGTAACGGCGAATTTCGCGCATTTATCGAGGATGGCGGTTATCGACGACCGGAGTTATGGCTGTCTGACGGCTGGGCCTGGGTACAGGCGCAACATAGCCAGCGGCCGCTTTACTGGCACGAGGATCTTGACCGGCACTTCACTCTGGCAGGACTACAACCGCTACACGCTGGGCAGATTCTTGCCCATGTGAATTACTACGAAGCAGATGCCTATGCCCGCTGGGCCGGCAAGCGGCTGCCCACGGAACAGGAATGGGAGCACGCGGCGGCAGCGCAACCCCTGCAAGGACATTTTGTGGAAAACGGTAGCTACCAACCCGGTCAGGCCCGCGATACCGCCATGGCTCACCTGTTCGGTGATGTCTGGGAATGGACCGCCAGTGCCTACCTGCCCTACCCGGGATTTCAAGCAGCGGTGGGGGCCGTGGGGGAATACAACGGCAAGTTCATGTGCAACCAGATGGTGCTGCGCGGCGGCTCCTGCGCCAGCAGTCGGGAGCATTTGCGGGCCAGCTATCGTAATTTTTTCTACCCTCATCACCGCTGGCAGTTCAGTGGCATCCGGCTTGCGGGAGACCCGTCGTGAACCAGCAACAGCTCGGCCCCAACCTGACTTTCTTCGACCTGCAGCCACCCACCACCGACATGCTGGCCGAAGTCAGTGAATCCCTGCGGGCACCGACACCGACGCTGCATCCCAAGTTTTTCTATGACGAAACCGGCTCCAGCCTGTTCGACCGGATTACCCGCACCCCGGAGTACTACCCCACCCGCACCGAAGCGAGTTTGCTGCATCGCTACGCCGGGGAGATTCATTCACGGCTGGACGGCATCCACACCATCGCCGAACCCGGTGCCGGCAGTTGTGAAAAGGTGCGGGTATTACTCGATGCCTGGCAACCGACTCACTACATGCCACTGGAAATTTCCCGGGAATGCCTGCTTGGCGCGTCACGGCGCCTGGCCGACGACTTCCCCCGGATACATATCAGCGCCGTTTGCGCGGATTATTGCCAGGCCATGGCCATGCCGGAGGGATTACAACAGCCGGGGCGTCTGGTTTTTTTTCCTGGCTCCACCATCGGCAATTTTGAACCGACACAGCGAGCGGCTTTCCTGCGCGGCCTGCGCGAACTGGCGGGCCCCGGCGGTTCCCTGCTGATCGGAGCGGATCTGCAGAAACCCTGCGAACAACTCCATGCCGCCTACAATGATGCCGGGGGACTCACTGCTGCCTTCAATCTGAATGCACTGCATCATCTGAACCGGGAACTGGATTGTGGTTTCGATACCGACACCATGCGCCATCTGGCGTTCTACAACAGCGCGCAAAATCGTATCGAAATGCACCTGGAATGCCTGCAGGACCAGCACATCCAGCTCGGCAAAAATAGCCTGACACTCTCCGCCGGCACCCGTATTCATACGGAAAATTCCTACAAATTCACCGTCGAAGGATTTTCCGCCGAACTGGTCGCCGCCGGTTTCACACCCTCCGCCTGCTGGACCGATAGTGACAGCCTGTTCAGTCTGCATCTGGCCTGTGCCTGACCATCATCACTACCTCTGAATCACAGTCCATAGCGACCCGCAATGCACGCCATACGTTGGCCAGGACTGCAAAGACTGTAAAACTGACCACTTTGACATCAGTGAATAGTGTGAACTGGCACTGGTACCGTTATACTGAACCGCGTTTTTTTGCCGATTCAGTCTTCGAAAGAATAAAAGGGGTCACGGGCTACCGTGGCATAGGGAGATCGGATGCTCGAACTGATCAGCGCGGCTCGCCGTCGTAAACGGCCGCCCACACACCAGCTGTTTGATGTTGTCACCCAGGAATACCGGGTGGGGTTGCTGGATATTGACCTGAACATGCATCTGAACAATGCCAAATACCTGAAGTTCATGGATCGCTGCCGACTGGAACATGCGGTGGTCACCGGGTTGCTCAACCGCATGATCGAGGCGCGCTGTAATGGCGTGGTGGCCAATACCGAGATTTCCTATATCCGCGAACTGCGCCCCTACCAGCAGTTCCAGGTCCACACCCGCATTCTCGGCTGGGACGACAAATACGTGTACTACGATCAGCGCTTCGAGTCCCAGCGCAAACTACACACCCATGCCCTGCTGCGGGTGGCCAACGTTTATGGCGGCAAATCCATCAGCCCCCAGACCCTGCAGGAAATCACCGGCTTCAACCAGACCTCCCCGGCCCTGCCGGAGTATGTGGAACAGTGGAAGCGGTTGTTGCAGACCAAGCGGCGGCTGACGGAGAGTGACTAGCTGCTAGTAGCTACGAGCTACGAGCTAACAGAAAAATCTGCTGTAGGAGCGGCGCTTGAGCCGCGAACCGCGGCCCCGGAAGATCGCGAACACGTATAGACCTGTTGAGTTCGGCAAATGCCTGATCGCCCCCGGATCAAGTCCGGGGCAGGCTCTGCGGTCGATTTCCTCGCTACGCGAGGCTCGCGGCTCAAGCGCCGCTCCTACAGCGGCTTCGTAGAAAGGTTATTCCTCTCCAGAAAACAAAAAGCCCCGGCATGCCGGGGCTTTTTTGTTCTTGCTGGAAGCGAGTGGCTAGCCACTCGTAGCTATCATTTTTCCGCCGTATACGTATAGAACGGCGCCCAGCGCGGTACCTTGCTGTCCTTGCCGGCGTAGTAGACACCAGGCTCATCCAGACGTAGGTCAGCGATTTCGCGCAGGGCCACGGCACGGGGTACCTGCTGTAACGGCCCGGCTTGCTGGTAATCCTGGGGATTGGCAACCAGCTCTTCCATATCCAGCGGGCGGGTTTCCGAGTAGCGGAAGTAGTAGTCCTTGCCGCCCTCCACTTCCAGAGGCATCTCGAACACCATTTTCAGATAGAGCACACTGAGCGGGCGGCGAGCGTAGAAGTCATGGGTGCCGGCGGGCAATTCCAGCCAGCTATAGGCCCCGGCCTTGAGACCGAACAGCTGGGAAGCGTCCAGGAAAAACACCGGCGCCTGAACCTCTTCATAGCCCCAACGGGTAATCGGACGATAGATGTAGACCATGGCATTACGCGGGTCCAGCGTATCCATGGGTTTAAAGGTCTTGCCCTGGGGGGCATGGATGAAGGCACCGGGGGTCGAGGGGACTCCCACACCGAGGCTGGAGCATCCCGAAAGCGTCCACAGGCAAGCTGCCAGCAACACAGCCAATCGCATTATTATTCTCCAGTGATGCCGCTTCCCGTTGATCTGGGGCGACCCTGTTTATTATTCCGCGCAAGATAATGCTTATGAAGGTGCTAACTATGGCCGATTTGCGAGTATTGCTCAAGATGAAGGTAGGTGCTCAAATTCCCGCCAAGTGATTCGTCCCTCCTCTACCCTGCCCCGCCTTTTCTGCTAATCTTCCGCCATGGCAGTTAATCGTATCCACACCCCCTGTATCGGCGTCTGTTCCACCGTCTTCGGTGATACGGTCTGTCGTGGCTGTTGCCGCTTCAGTCACGAGGTGGTGCACTGGAATGGTTACACTAACGAAGAGAAGCAAATCGTCTGGAAACGGCTGAATCTGCTGCTCTGCCAGGTGGTGGACAACTATTTCGTGGTCACCGATGCGGCCCGGCTGGCGGCAGAGATGGACTTTCAGAACCTGCGCTACCAGACCCAGCTTTCCCCCCAGGGCTGGGTACCGGAGCTGCTCAAGGCCGCCGGCAAACAACAGATCCCCTATGACCGCTTCGGCCTGCGCGCCCTGCCCCCATCCCGGGGGCTGTTGCCGCGAGAACTCTACGATCAGATCAGTGCCGAATGCCACGCCCTGGCCCGGGCCCACTATGACCGCTCCTACGCTCGCCCGGTCACCCTCGCCGCCGAACTCACCGAGCTTGCCGCCCGGGAGAAGGGGTTGATCTGACCCCTACCCCCATCCCTAGGAGCGTCGCTGACGGCGCGGTAGCCGAACCTCTGAAAAGACTGATTTACCACAGAAGGCACAGAAATCACTGAGCAAAAGGCGGCTTTTGCTCTGTGTGCTCTGTGCCCTCTGTGGTGAAAAGGCTTTTGATTTTGTTGGGCTATCGCCGCTCATACGGCTTGCCTCTCTCATTTGTCCCCAAATGACCCTTCCACAAAAACATCAATCAATGGCACAGTTCCGGAATGAACATTCATTCATCTGTCGAGTGAGACCTGCCATGGCCACCCCTGCCCGGACGACCCCGGTCGACAACAAGGAAGCTCGCAAGCACGAACAGATCATTCGTGCCGCTCTACGGGTGTTTGCCGAGCACGGCCTGCACGGCACACCGGTACCACCGATTGCCGCTGAAGCCGGTGTCGGTGTCGGCACCTTGTATCGCTATTTCGATAGCAAGGAAGCATTGATCAATGCCGTGTTCCGCGACAGCAAACGTCGTCTTCAGGAACGGTTGCTGAGCGACCTGGATCTGATGCACCCGTCACGCAGCCTGTTCGACAACTTGTGGGCCCGGCTCACCGCCTTTGCCCGCGAGGAGCCGGATGCCTTTCGTTTTCTGGAAATGCAGGATCACCACAACTACCTGGACGCGGAAAGCCGTCATCAGGAACAGGGCCTGCTGATTCCCCTGGGCATCATGGTGGTGATCGGTCAGCGCACCGGATTGCTCAACGACATCATGAAACCGGACCTGGCCATCGCCCTGTTCTGGGGGGCCTTTGTGGGCGTGTTCAAGGCGGAACGGCTGGGCTACCTGACCCTGGATGACGACGACCTGAAACGGGCCAGGGATGCCTGCTGGCTCGCCATCGCCAATCACGACAACAAGAGCAAATAATCATGACCCCAACGCATATCCTGATTACCGGCGGCGCCGGCGCCATCGGCGGCCAGCTCGCCGGGCAGTTTCGCCGACATCATCCTGACGCCCGCATCACCCTGGTGGATCTGAATGCGGAGGCGCTCGAGCATGCCGCCAATACCCATGATGCCCAGGCCGAAGTCTGCGACCTGACCGCTATTGATGCTCTACCCGCCTGGTGGCAATCGCTGGTGGACCGCCGCGGGCCAGTGGATGTGCTGATCAACTGTGCCGGCATCATGGACATCATCAGCATCACCGGCACCGGCTGGGAACAAGGCAAGCGCCTGCTGGATATCAACTTCACCGCCCCCATGCGACTCATGAACCTGGCGCTGCCGGCCATGATGGAGGCCCGGAACGGATGCGTGATCAATGTGGCCAGCATGGCCGGGCGCGTGCCGATCCGTGGCTGCAGTTACTACGGCGGCGCCAAGGCCGGCATCGGCCTGGCCTCGGAAATTGCCCGGCTGGACCTGAAAAAACAGGGCGTCAATGTGATCACCGTCTATCCGGGACCGATCCATTCCGGCCTGGAAAGTCATGCGCGCAGCCAGGTGAAAAAAGGTCCGGTGTCACGTTATATCCCCACCGGCAAACCGGAGGTACTGGCCGAACGCATTTACCGCACCTTCGGCAAGGGCGGAGCCCGGGTGATCTATCCGGATATCTACGCCCTCGCCAAGCAGGTAGCCAACCTGAATCTGACTAACCGGGCCATGGATTTCTTCAGCCCGCAACCCAACCAGTGACCCCGGACAAGCCATGACACAGCAAGCCAATACTCCGATTTATGACGTCCTGATCGTGGGCGCCGGCATCAGCGGCATTGGCCTGGGCATTCGCCTCAGGGAAGCCGGCTTCGGTAACTTTGTGATCCTGGAAAAGGCCGCAGATCTGGGCGGCACCTGGCGGGACAATACCTACCCGGGCTGCGCCTGCGATGTGCCCTCGGCGTTGTATTCCTATTCCTTCGCCCAAAAACCGGACTGGAGCCGGGCCTTCGCCGGGCAGGCGGAAATCCTCGACTATGTGCGCGACACCGCCCAGCGCCACACCATTCCCGATTACATCCGCTTCAATCAGGCGGTGGAACGAGCCCAATGGCGGGAAAGCAAAAACCTCTGGGAAGTGCAGACCGGCGATCGGCTCTACCTGGCCCGCACTATCGTGGCCTGCTCCGGCTACCTGCACGAACCAATCATTCCCAACATTCCCGGCCTGAAGGATTTTCAGGGCAAGCTGTTTCATTCCTCCCGCTGGGACCATGACCACGACCTGGGCGGCGAACGGGTAGCGGTAATCGGCACCGGCGCCTCGGCGATCCAGTTTGTGCCGGAAATCCAGCCGAAGGTAAAGCACCTGACCCTGTTCCAGCGCACCCCGCAATGGGTGCTGCCCAAGCCAGACCACCCCATCCCCAAACTCGAGGAAAACTTCTTCCGCCTGCCGTTCACCCTGAACGCCTGGCGCAAGACCCTCTACGGTGGCTTTGAAACCTTCGGCATCGGCTTTCGCAAACCCGCCCTGCTTCGGCAGATCCAGAAACTGGGCGAGGCGCATATCCGGCTGGCCATCAAGGACCCGGCCCTGCGTGACAAGCTCACCCCGGATTACACCTTGGGCTGCAAACGGGTACTGATGAGCAACCAGTATTACCCGGCGCTCAATCAGGGCAATGTGGATGTGTTCGCTACCGGCCTGCAGGAAGTTCGCGGCAACACCCTGGTGGGTCAGGACGGCAGCGAGTGCGAGGTGGACACGATCATTCTGGGTACCGGTTTCTTCGTCACCGAACCGCCCATTGCTGATCACATCTTCAACGATACCGGTGAGTCACTCAGTGACATGTGGCAAGACGGCATGCAGGCCTATCGCGGCACCACCATCGCCGGCTTGCCGAACGCCTTCATGGTGCTGGGGCCCAACCTGGGCATCGGCCACAACTCCGCCTTTATCGTCATCGAGGCGCAGATCAACTATATCCTCAGCACCCTGCACACCATGCGCGAGCAGCAACTGAGCCGAGTAGAAGTGAAAGCCGACAGCCAGAGAGCCTATAACCGCAAGGTGCAGAAAGACCTGCAGGGTACGGTCTGGAACACCGGCGGCTGCTCCAGCTACTACCTGGACAAGAACGGTTTCAACAGCGTGGGTTTCCCCTGGAGCACGCTGGAAATGCAGCGTCTGCTCAAGGACTTTGATGCCGGCAGCTACTCACTGACTCCTGCCAGCCAACCCGTCTTTTAATATGAACAGGTCCTGATTATGACAAACACGACCCAAACGCCCCCACGTCGCGCCCTGGTTCTGGGCTGCGGCGGCGTCGCCGGCGGCGCCTGGAGCATCGCCGCCCTGCATCATCTGGAACAGCAACTGAACTGGGATGCCCGCGACGCCGATATTCTCATCGGCACCTCAGCAGGCGCGGTACTGGCCACCCTGCTGGGCAGCGGCGTCAGCGTGGCCCAGTTGCTGGCCTGCCAGCAGGGCACCAGCCAACAGTGCCGCTGGGATCATGACCATGACACTGGCGGCGCCCTGCCCCCCCTGCCCGGCGCCAGCCTTACCGGTGCCCGGCTGGTACTGAAAGGCTTGCGTGGTGAAGTCTCGCCGCTGACTGCCTTCTGCGGCCTGCTGCCGCGGGGCCAGTTCAACATGGCGCCCTTCCGGCGACTGATCAACGACGCTACCGCAGGGGCAGACTGGGTAGCCCACCCCGCCACTTGGATCATGGCCGTGGATACCACCACCGGCAAACGGGTGCCCTTCGGCAAAGGTGGCACCCCGCAGGCCTCCATTGCCGATGCGGTCTGCGCGTCCTATGGGGTCCCCTTCTGGTGCCCACCGGTCAGCCTGGGCAACCGCAGCTACATTGACGGCGGTGTCGCCTCTCCCACCTCGGCGGACCTACTGGTGGACAGCGCCGTAGACGAGGTAATCATTCTCGCGCCCATGGCCTCACGGCAGCCGGACAAGCCTCGCTCACCCCTGGCCGCCATCGAGCGTCGGGTACGCCGCTACATGACCGGTATCGTGGATCAGGAGGTGAGTAAACTGGAAAAAGCGGGCAAGCGGGTAATTCGTTTGGAGCCCAACGCAGACGACCTGCAGGCTTTTGGTTTCAACATGATGGACCCGACACGGCGGCGCCAGGTGCTGGACACGGCACTAATGACTACGGCCGTTACCGTACAGAACGCGTTTTAGGCTGGTAACACGGGGAGGTTCGCCGGGCGGCTTCCCCAAATGGTCTAGAGTGAGTCCACCGCCTCCATCAGCGATGCCTTGATACCATGCAATGAACTGTGTGCGGCCTGGCCTTCTGCATAGATTAACCCGCCTAACACCATCGCCCCCACCGCCAACGCGACCAACGCCAGAAGGCGCACACGATCCCCCTCAAGCTTTTTACCCGGCGGAAAGTGTTCGGTCTTTTGCTCTCTGCCTTGCGTATGTACTCGCATAATGACACCTCCCCTTTTGTTTTACGCGGGGCGAGACAAACTCGCAAGTAGCTACCTAGGCGATCAGAGAGCATTCCGGGCAAAACCGCAAGGTGCGGAAGTAGAGCTTGGCCACTGGCAAGGCGTGGATACAGTGGGTGAAATCACCCAGATAAATGCGCTGGTCGTTGCCATTTGGCAGATGCCGGCAATTCACCGTGTGAATTTCCCAGGTATCTTCGTCGGCCTTTATCTTGCTGAGGTAATACCGCATACCCTTCCCCGATTCGCGGATTCGACAGGGCGCATGTTAGGGCTATGAGAGTTGAACGGTATGAAAAGAAGGTAAAAACTAGCGGCAAATGAAATTAACTTGATAGTGACCCTGGCCAGAGTGTGGCGGTATAAGAAACCCGGGCAACCTATTGCCAAACCTGGATAAACCAACCGGTAATGTTTATGGAGAACCCGGGGCCGTTTCCTCGAGGCCTTTACAGACCGACGATCTCAGGGGCGAGCAACTATCTTTACAGTAGGCGCAACTGAACCGGCGTAAGCTTGCCCAAAAAACAAAAGGCCGTAACAGCAATGCTGTTACGGCCTTTCTTTGAGATGGTGCGCCAGGAGGGAGTTGAACCCCCACACCTCTCGGCACCAGAACCTAAATCTGGCGTGTCTACCAATTCCACCACTGGCGCAATGGGCGGGTATTCTAGCAGGCTAATCGTTAATTACCAGCAGGATCAGCCCCCCTGAAGAATCCGGTAAAGCGCCTGCAGGTCTTTATCGATCTTGGTCACCTTGCCCGCCAGGGCGGATAGCTGGGCGCTGTTGTCCGGAGCCTGTTGTGCCACCGGGATCGCCGCCGCTTTCGGACGCTCGGACAGACGACTGATCCGTGAGGACAGGCCATTCAACTTGCTGTCCATCTCGTTCAGGCGCGTGGCCAGCTCGGCGCTTTCGTTGTTGCTGTTGCGCTGTTTTGCCATGGTAACGGTGATCCCGCGTACCTTCGCATTCAGTTCGCGAAAATCGTCACGCAGGCTGTTGACCACCACATCACCAGGAGACACGTCAGAAGTGGCAGGCGCTTTTGCCGGACTGCGCGCGCCTTCTCTTGCCTCACCCTGACGCTGCGATGCCAGCTGATAGTACTGCTCTCGCAATTCACTGAGTTCACGACTGGTTTCAGCGTGGGCCAGCCACTGGCTGGCGGCCAACAGCACGGCGATCACCGCCAGCACCAGGGACAACCACAACAAGCCGGAGTGGCCACCCTCGCTGACCGAGATGGGTTTGGTTTTTTTGGGCGTGCGCAGATTGATCGGTTCCAGATCCGGCCCAGGTACCGGGGTAGCTACCGCCAGTACATCCTGATTCAACCCCTGTAAACGCCGCTCTTTACTTTCCGGCAACTTGGCCATGGCAAGACGCTCTTTTACTTGTTGTTTTTAGCTGATCACCACCCCCCGTGGCCGATCAGCGCCCTTCCAGTTTGTCCAAACGACTATTGACCTGCAGCCGGTAAGAATCAAAAGCCGCGATCGCCGCCTCTGTCTCATCCAGCCGATCTTTCAACGCTGCCAGCCCGGCCTGGTTTTTTTCCACCTTGGCCAGACCGCTTTTCAGATTTTGCTGCTGGCTTTCCAGTTGATTGATATTTTCCGCCAGCACATCCACCTGGGTCTGCATCTGACTGATGCGGGTCTGCCACTGTTCACTGCTCTTGTTGACAGCAGCCACCGCGCTGTCCACCTGCTTTTTCAGGGCAGCGGTGTCCTTGCTGATCCCCTGCAGTTTGCCATCCACTCCGGCCTGGGCCTTTTTTACCTCATTGAGGGTGGCAGACAAGGCGGTCAATTTCTTGCTCTGCTCGGCGATATCGGCTCGGTTACGCTTGTTGCTCAGATCCCAGAGCTTGCGGATTTCGGTGTTGTTTTCTTCCAGCCTCTTGCCGTGAGCGCGGACCGTATCCTGCAATTGCCCGGACGACTGGTTCAGGCTCTCGTCGGTGGCAGATAACCGGGACTGGAGGTTGCCCAGCTTCTGGCTGGATTCCGAAATGCGCTCGTCCATCTGTGACTGCAGCACGGTCATCTGTTTCTGGAACCAGACCCCCATCACGGCGATCAGCACCACCAGCACCAGACAGGCAATCATCCAGCCACCGCCGCCACCACCACTGGAGGGCGGCACCGGCTTTTTCGGGGCCTTGGGAGGCTTGCCCGCCCCCTTCTCCGTGGGCTTGTTGCTGCCGGCAGAAGAAGGTCGGCGACCGGCATCACCATGATCATCCACGGTGACATCATTCAGATTACCCAGATTTACTTCACGATCTCGCGTCATTCCTGTGTCCTGCATACCGGATAGTCCGGTTCATGGGCCGATTGACAGATAGTGCCACAGGGGGCACTGCGGCGCTGCCGAACAGCGCCCATTTAGTCCTGCCTGTCTCTGAAAAATTTATTCGCCGCTTTTCTCGAACAACGGCTGTTCGGTGGCGTAGTAGACCATATCGCCCAGCTCGTGCTTGCCTTCTTCGTTCTTGAGCAACGGCAGGAAAATCACCCAGGGGCGAACATCGCGGTGATCTACCTGGGCCCATACCCCCGTGACTTTTTCACCATTTTCGGCGGTGACTTCGTGTAGGCGAAACAGAGCCATCAGCTCGATATCCGGTTGCTCCATGCCGATCTTACGCAGCTGCCGAAACAGGCCTTGGGCCCACTCTTCTGCACTTGGAGCGTCGGCCCTGTCGCCGGAATAGCCAACCGCCCTCACCGTATCTCCGGACTGAATCATGCCGAAAGGATAGAGTCCACCGGAGCTCTGGATGGCCTTCAGTGCCTGGCGCAGGCCGGCTTCTGCCAACTGATCCATGGCCTGCTGCTCGGGGCTTTTCTGTTTTTGCTCGGCGGAGGCTGGCGTCGGCCCTTCTGCCATGGCAGCGGTGGCTGACAACCCCATCACAAGAAAAAAGATTCCCAAAAAACGCATATCACACCTGTTATTTTCATGAACCTGCGGGTTGGACCACACAAACCCCGACAATATCCCGGGACGGACGCTAGCAAACTTCCCCCACCACCGCCAGACAGACACGAAAAAGGCCGCAAAAGCGGCCTTTTTCACTACCTGAACGGTACCCCTATATGGGATATGCCGTCTTAACCGGCAAAGTTGCTGGCGGCAAAGTCCCAGTTGATCAGGTTCCAGATGGATTCCAGATACTTGGGACGGGCATTGCGGTAATCCACGTAGTAGGCGTGTTCCCACACGTCCACGGTGAACAGCGGCGTCTGGCCCTTGTCGTGGGCGATCGGGGTATCCGCATCATCGGTATTGACGATTTCCAGGCTGCCATCGGTGTTCTTCACCAGCCAGGTCCAGCCAGAACCGAAGTTGCCGGTCGCTTTGGCATTGAACTGGGACTTGAACTCGTCGAAGGAGCCGAAAGCGGTGTCGATGGCCGCAGCCAGATCACCGGTGGGAGCGCCACCGCCGTTGGGGCTCAGGCTGTTCCAGTAGAAGGTGTGGTTCCAGACCTGGGCGGCCTGGTTGAACAGACCGCCTTGGGCGCTCTTGATGATCTCTTCCAGGGATTTGCCTTCGTTGTCGGTGCCGGCAACCATGTCGTTCAGCTTGGTCACGTAGGCATTGTGGTGCTTGCCGTGATGATACTCGAGAGTTTCTGCAGAAATATGCGGTTCCAGTGCATTTTTCTCGAACGGAAGCGGCGGTAATTCAAAAGCCATAGTCATTTCCCCTGACATCATGTTGTTCTGTTGCGGCTCGGCAACAGAAAGAAATTCCCCGCTGAGGGCATGCCTGCCCTCAGCGGCTGAATGATAATAACAAGCTACCGGCGGCAATCTCCACCACGGACCGGGGGTTTACCATGATTGCCTTTGGCTGCAATAGACGAATCCTATCGCCAATGCCTGCTCCGTGACCGGCAGGTCCCTGTGAGATGGGGTGTATCCCCCTTGTTTCAAGTACAATGCGCCCCAAATTTTGATAACTGCTACCTGAATCCGTGACTTCAGCGTGGATGCATGGCGTAAGAATTTGTTGTCACGGGGGATTTTCTGAAGAAGCGTCGTATCAGGGAATACGATCGACTGAAGACAAATTTTCTGTGGCTGCAAAGGCTTGCGTCAGGCGCCGCGATGAAGTCACGGATTCAGGTACTATTTTGCTGGCAGGAGAAAACGATGTCTGATGATGCTGTAGTAATTGTAAATGGTGCCCGTACCGCCATGGGTGGCTTCCAGGGTTCCCTGTCTGCGGTTTCCGCTCCCGAACTGGGCGCCGCCTCTATCCGTGAAGCCGTGTCTCGTGCCGGCCTGAAGCCGGAAGACGTGCAGGAAGTCATCATGGGCTGTGTACTGCCCGCCGGCCTCAAGCAGGGCCCGGCCCGCCAGGCCATGCGTCTGGCCGGCCTGCCGGACAACACCGGTGCCACCACCATCAACAAGCTGTGCGGCTCCGGCATGAAGGCCACTATGTTCGCCTATGATTCCATCAAGGCCGGCACCAACGACATCGTCGTTTCCGGTGGTATGGAATCCATGACCAATGCTCCCTATGTGCTGGACAAGGCACGCAGCGGCATGCGCATGGGCCACGGCCAGGTGTTTGACCACATGTTCCTGGATGGCCTGGAAGATGCGGAAACCGGCCGCCTGATGGGCTCCTTCGCCCAGGAAGTGGCTGACAAACGCTCCATTACCCGCGAAGACATGGACAACTACGCCATCGAATCCCTGAACCGCGCCAATGCCGCCATCGACAACGGCTGGTTCAAGGACGAAATCGTGCCGGTGACCGTGAAGACCCGTAAGGGTGAAGTGGTTGTCGACACCGACGAGCAACCCGGCAACGCCAACATCGACAAGATACCCACCCTGCGTCCGGCCTTCGCCAAAGACGGCACCGTCACCGCCGCCAACGCCAGCTCCATCTCCGATGGCGGCTCTGCGCTGGTACTGGCCCGCGAATCCTTGGCCAATGAGCGTGGCCTCAAGCCGCTGGCCCGTATCCTGGCTCACGCGACCAACAGCAAACACCCCAGCGAGTTCACCATTGCCCCCATCGGTGCCACCGAAGCGGTGATGAAGAAAGCCGGCTGGACCGTGGACGACGTGGATCTGTTCGAGATCAACGAAGCCTTCGCCATGGTGGCGATGATGCCGATGATCGACCTGGGCATTCCTCACGAGAAGGTGAACATCCACGGCGGCGCCTGTGCCCTGGGTCACCCGGTGGGCTCCACTGGCTCACGCATCATTCTCACCCTGATCCACGCGCTCAAGCGCACCGGCGGCAAGCGCGGTGTGGCCAGCCTGTGCATCGGCGGTGGTGAAGCGACGGCGGTAGCCATCGAGCTGCTGTAATACGCTCAACGCTTAATGCCAGACCAGACGGGGCCTTCGGGCCCCGTTTTTTGTTGGCGGCGTCCTCATTCCCTGCCCTCTGTAGGAGCACCTCTTGAGGTGCGAATCAGGCGGAGCGAGGCGATAGGGAGTGATCATTTAGAAAGACCTGTCAGGCCCTGGAATGCCTGATCCCCCTGCGGGCGATTCCCGCGCAAGCGCGGTTCGCGGCTCGAGCGCCGCTCCTACAGCGGCTTCGTAGAGATGACAAAGCCACCCCTCCAACAATTCATTTCCGAAACATCCGCTTTCACTTTCAAACTCTGTTGCACTTTCCTGACCGGATTCGCCCTCCGTCGTATACGCAAAACCGGATTTCACCTGTACCCTGACCGGCTAGTCACCGTTTTCGGTTGGGCATGAGCCCGGGAGCACCATGACAGCATTACCTGTGATCACCGCCATGGGCGGCATCAATGCAGCCGGCCGTAGCGCCTTGCATTTCGGCTTTCAGCGATTGATTTTTGATGCCCTGCCGGATATCACCCGCCAGGACACTCTGCGTTCGCTGGGCCAATTGACCGGCCGCGCCCCGGACGATCAGCTGGCGGCCACGCTGATCCGTGCCCTGCCCGACGCCCACCGTCTCCACGCCGCCATCAGCGGCACCAGCGACATTCCCGTTACCCTGGAAATGCGCAACATGGACCTGCCTGACCCGCTACCCGCTGGCTGGCAGGTCTCTCCTATCGACAAGCGCCGCAGCCGGGTCACCCTGCCTTCGGGGCTGGACCTGCGTGTGCCCCATGACGCCCCACGCCGCGTCAGCGCCGCCGGGCAACTGCCGGACGGCTTCGACCCCGGCGCTCTGTATGCCTCGCGCAATCACCCCCGCGCCCTGCAGATGGCGATCTTCGGCATCAGCGATGCGCTGGGGGATCTGGGTATCGACTGGGCCACCGTGGCCGGCAAGGTACGCCCGGACCAGGTGGCGGTTTACGCCAGCAACGCCATGTCACAGATGGACGACAACGGCCTGGGCGGCGTCATGCGCTTCCCCCCCAACGGCCAGCGCATCACCTCAAAACAGGTACCGTTGGGGCTGGGCGAAATGACCTCGGATTTCCTCAACGCCTATGTGCTGCACTCGGTGGGGACTACCGGCGGCATGCTCGGCGCCTGCGCCACCTTCCTTTACAACCTGGAAAAAGGGGTGCAGGCCATTCGCAGTGGCAAGGTCCGGGTGGCCATCGTCGGCACCAGCGAGGCACCGCTGATGCCAGAAATCATGGAAGGTTACCGGGCCATGGGCGCGCTGGCGGAAGACCAGGATCTGGCGGCACTGGATGGGGCGACTCAGGCCGATGTGCGTCGTGCCTGCCGACCGTTTTCCGACAACTGCGGCTTCACTATGGCCGAGTCTGCCCAGTTTACCGTGCTGATGGATGATGCCCTGGCACTGGAGCTGGGTGCCGACATTCTTGGTGCGGTACCGGACGTGTTTATCCACGCCGACGGCGCCAAGAAATCCATTTCTGCTCCCGGGGTCGGCAACTACCTGACCGTGGGCAAGGCCGCCGCCCTGACCCGCCAGCTGATCGGCGAAAAGGGCCTGCGCGATCACAGCTTTGTCCATGCCCACGGCACCGGCACGCCCCAGAACCGGGTCACCGAATCGGTAATTCTGGACCGGGTGGCAGACGCCTTCGGCATCCGCCATTGGCCGGTCACTGCTATCAAGGCCTATGTGGGACACTCGCTGGGCAGCGCCGGGGGCGATCAGCTGGCGGCGGCCCTGGGCAGCTTTGCCCAGGGCGTCTTGCCGGGCATCCGCACCATCGACCATATCGCCGGCGATGTGCACCGCCAGCATCTGGATTTCGCCATGGAGCATGTGCAGCGTGATGATTTGCAGGCCAGCCTGATCAATTCGAAAGGCTTTGGCGGCAACAATGCCACCGCCGTGGCCCTGTCAGCCACAGTCACCGAAGCCATGTTGCAGCAGCGCCATGGAGAGAAGGCCATCACTCATTGGCAAACCGCCCGGGACAGTGTGCTGCAGGCCAAGGCCCGTTTCCGCGACCACTGCCTGAACGAGGCGCCCAAACCGGTATATCGGTTTAACGACGGGGTGCTGGGGGATGAAGCGGTTACCTTGAGCGGGAAAGCCGTGCAGCTCAATGGCGGCACCGTCATGGGCTTTGATGACGACAGCGAGCTGACGGCTTACCAACTGGACCGCTAGAGATCCCTTGCAAGCCACTACTGGCACTCAAGAATGCCGTTGGAGCTTTGCTCGCAAAGCGAAGGTCGTCCCCACCCTTCGCCTTGCAAGCAGGACTCTAACATCCGGGTTTCCGGGTTCAGCGAATCTCCACCTGGAAGGCCGGCGACGCCCAGCCCCGGGGAGCGCTCTGCCCATCGCTGGCTAACGGCTCACCACCGTAAATCACCTGCTGTGAATCACCGTACTGCAGCCAGGTCTGCGTGGGCATTACCCCCTCGCCAGGCTTGCTGTAATCGCAGACGCCCTGCGGGAAAATTTCCGCTACCTGAGCCGCAAAAGCGTCCGGGTCCAGGGCCAGAGGATAATCGGCCGGGTCCACCGGTTTCAGCTGGCACTTGTTGGTCAGGGTTTCGATGCTGTCACCGGCCACGGTGCGTGGGGTGCCGAAACGGGTCTGCACCACGGTCTGTTGCAGGTTCAGAATCGGATCGGTAAGCGGCGCCAGCAAATCACCCAGCGTACCCAGCAAGTCCCCCAGCACCGGCAGCTCGGCCACTACCGGTAGCTCGCTGATATCCAGGCCACATACCTGGCCGGTCAGCGCATCCACCACCACCCCGGCTTCCGCCGGCGCCGGCGGCAACAAGGACAGATCCAGCCCCGGCAGGATCGGCTCCGGGTACAGCAGGTTGCCGGTCAACGGTACGATGGGCCCCTCCGGGCCGAACAGGGACGACACCGACAGACAACGGTCACGGGCATAGACCGGCTTGTTGGCCACCACTTTCTCGGCCACCGGCGTGGCAGTGTCGTCCTGCTCGATGCCCGATAACCAAAGGTCCATGACCAACAGGGCTTCCGTGGTGAAAACCGTATCGCCAAACAGCGGCGCCGGTCCATACCAGATCACATGGTTGTCAGCATGGCCCTGGCTCTGCTCCAGTCGCGCACGCATCTGCCAGGAATGGTAGGCATCGTGGGCAATGCCCGGGTCCGGCCCACGCAGATCAATGATCGGCACCTTGGCCAGATGCTCGGCGGTGTTGATGGCGCCGGTGCGATAGGCATTACGCAGGGCTTGCGGGTCGGCCACGGTGCGCTCGGCCTGGTAGTCGATATCCACGCTCAACCCACCGATTTCGCGATTTACCTTGAGAAACTGCTCGCCGCTGATTACCCCGTTTTGCAATGCTTTCAAACCATACTGGACACCCACATTATCCAGCGGAATACCGCCAAAACCGCGACCGAGCAACTGCTCGTTGCTGGACCATACCGACGGGTCACGGGGGCCGAACTGATTGATCATGTAATCCAGCAATCCACAACGCAGTCCGTCCGGCTGCGACTCGGCGTCATAGACTTCCACCCCTTCCTGCAGACCGGGGCAATCTTCCTGGTTCGGGTAGGCAGCCGGGAAGAAGGCCAGGTCGGAGAACACCGGGTTCAATGGCAAGTGGCCATAGAAGGCGGACCACTGCGCGGCCGGAATCACCCCGGAAGTCAGTAGCGAGGTGACCACCTCCTGAAAACCCTGAGGGTCCGTGGGCAGCTGGTTGCCGAAGTAGTTGCTGAGCAGGTTGTAGTCCGCGAACTGGGTGGCGGTGGTCCAGACATCCGGGTAGGAACATTGCACGATCAACCCCTGATAAATGCCCGGATAGGCATTGGCCACGTGGTGCTGAGTGATGGAGCCACCGGAGCAACCGGTGCCGATGGTGTAACGGATTTCCCCGTACTGTTCGATGATGCGCTCCTTGCCCATCATCAGCGATTCCGCCGCCGTTACCAGGTTGGCGTTATGGCCCAGGTTGGCCTGGGCGGTAGACAGGGTCATGAAACCTCGCGCCAGAGCGGTGGTAATGCTGTCACCCAGTAACAGCTCGGCGCCCGCCGGCGCGGTGCCGGCGATATCGCCGCGGGGCACTTCACCCATGCCATAACTGACTCCCACGTTACCGCCATGATGAATCAGCAGCTTGCCGTTCCATTGCGGTTGCGGTGCCAGGGCGGTCCAGGGCTGATCCGGCTGATAGAGGGCCATGATCAGGTAACGGTCACGATTCTGAACCCCTTCCTCCATGCGCACGATAAAGGGCAGTTCTACCCCTTCATCAGTGGTTATCCGGGCAATGCTGTCATCCGCAGGCGGATTCGCCGGATCATAAGGCTGGAAGGCTTCCGGCAATCCGGGGTTTTCCGGGTCGAAACCGGTCAGCAGGCTTTCCAGTTTGTTGGCCGGCACATATTGGAAGCTGTACTCCGCTGGCTGATTGCACTGGGCATCTACAGCCTGAGCATTGGTGCACTGCCAGGGCTGCAACTGGGGGCCGGAAAACACCGGGCCGCCGTTGGGATGGTTGATGATCTGTTGCTCCAGCACCGACTCATCCGCCAACACCACGGTCAGGGTATTGGCACCCAGGCCCATACCCTGCAACAGCCCTTTGAGGCCCCCATCGCTGGTGGCAGTCAGTTGCTGGGTCACCTCCCGATCCCCCAGCATCACTGTTGCACCATTCAACAAGGCGCTATCGTCAGCGGTAATTTCCACCAGCGCATCACCACCACTGATCAGGTCCGCACGGTTGGACAGCACGCTGATGTTCCCTTCCCCGGCCCGCGGGGCATCGGGAATATCCGGATCGGGAGTGTTCGGGACCGGATTACTGGCAGCCGGCGACGATGAAGAACCGCCACCACCACAGGCGGCCAGCAGGGCTACCAGGCCGGTAGCCAGCAAAAGAGAAAGGGCTTTCATGGGACACTCCAGGCCGGCGCGCTGGCCGGCTTATTGTTGTTAACATCAGTGTTAACCCATTCTCATGGACAGCGTGCCGACTTACTGTTGATGTGCGGTAGCAGGATAGTTACCGGGAGGCGACATTCTTTGCAGAATGTTGCACGTATGTACCACCCATTATTCAACTTGGTTCAGGCTCACGACCCACCCTGTTAAGGTAGCCGCAATCACTGGATGGACTGCCCATGATCCGACTGAAACTTGCCCTGCTCATGCTACTGGCGCTGATCGCCTGCACCGCCCTCTGGCATCGATACAAACCGCTGCCGGACGGCCTGGCCCATGAGTCGCCGTTACTGCCTGCCCAGGGCCTGACCCTGCTGGTGGATGACACCTGGGAAACCGCCGATGGCAAGCGCGCGATGCGCCAGCGCATTTTCGACGAGACCCTGCGCCTGATCGGCCAGGCCCGGCAACTGGTGGTGGTGGACATGTTTCTGTTCAATGCCTTTCAGGGCACCGACGATGCCAGCTACCGCCCCTTGTCAGCGCAGTTGACCCAAGCACTGCTGGACAAGAAACAGCAGCAGCCTGACTTGCCGGTGATTCTGATCAGTGACCCGATCAACACCCTCTACGGTGGCCTGCACAGCGAGCACCTGGAGCGCCTGGAAGACGCCGGGGTGGTGGTGATCACCACCCCGCTGACACGCCTGCGCGACTCCAACCCGAGCTGGTCAGGGATCTGGCGGATCTGCTGTCAGTGGCTGGGCAACAGCAACGAGGGTGGCTGGCTGCCCAACCCTATGGGGCCGGGCAAGGTCACCCTGCGCAGCTACCTTACCCTGCTCAACTTCAAGGCCAACCACCGCAAGACCCTGGTGGTGGATGAAGGCGACCGGTGGACCGCGCTGGTCACCACGGCCAATCCCCACGATGCCAGCAGCGCCCACAGCAATCTGGGCCTCACGTTCCAGGGCCCGGCCGTGGCGGACATGCTGGAGAGCGAGTTGGCCGTGGCGCGAATGGCGGGCGTCAGCCTGCCCGATCTGCCGACACTCTCGACCGGGACCCCTGCCGACACGGCCCCGGCCCAGCTTCAGGTACTCACCGAAGGCGCCATCCGCGATGCCCTGCTGGCCGCCGTTGAGCGCAGCCGCAGCGGAGAGGCACTGGATATCTCTGTGTTCTACCTGTCCCACCGCCCCCTGGTGAAGGCGCTGTTGGCGGCCCATGAGCGGGGCGTAACCGTGCGCGTGCTGCTGGACCCCAACAAGGATGCCTTCGGCCGCCAGAAAAACGGCATCCCCAATCGCCAGGTGGGGGCGGAGCTGCGGACCGCGGGCATTGAGGTGCGCTGGTGTAATACCCAGGGTGAGCAATGCCATACCAAGATGCTGCTGCGACGGGGAGCAGAACGCTCGGAAGTGATTATCGGCTCCGCTAACTTCACCCGCCGCAATCTGGACAACCTGAACCTGGAAAGCAGCGTGCGAGTGCTGGCAAAAACGGATCACGCCCTTATGGTCGATGCCCGATCCGCCTTTGCCAGACGCTGGGACAATCGTGACGGGGAGAAACACAGTACCGATTACGGGGTCTACGCGGATGAAGCGACCTGGAAGTACTGGGTGTATCGGGTAATGGAGTTTACCGGGTGGAGCAGTTTTTAGGATAAAGGCGATTTTTTTACCACAGAGGGCACAGAGGCCACTGAGTAAAAACAACACGCGTCCTTTGTAAGCGCAAAGGCCCCTGTAGGAGCGTGCTTGCACGCGAACCCGTGACTTGCCGCAAGCAATTCGCGTGCAGGCACGCTCCTACGGGCCCATGAAGCCCCGGGGGTTATTCCGTCACCGGGGGCTCTTTCACCAACCGGTTGCGATACCAATCCAGACCACTGACCGCGCCGTTGATCAACCAGGCGGCGGCGACCAGGCCGCCGGCCATGGGCCAGCCCCAAGTTTCCGGCAGCAGCTCGGTACCGGGAACAAACACCAGGAACAACACGGTTTCCAGCACCGCCAGCAACATGGGCGCCGCCAATCGAGCCGGGTAATGCAGCTCAATGCCCAACCAGCGCAGAGCGGCACCGCCCATGCCAAGGCCAAGCCAGATAACAATCAGACCACCAATAATCACTGCCACCGTTAACGCTCCTGTTGCTGTTCTGCGTAGACTGCCTCACGGCCGTGCCGGACCGCCATGCCTTCGCGGACTTTTTTCGGCAAACCACCCACTACCAGCGCATAGGAATGGTCAATCATGCGCTGGATTTCCCCCACCGGGATGGAGCCGTCCAGCTTGACGGTATTCCAGTGTTTCTTGTTCATGTGGTAGCCGGGAATCACAGCTTCGAAGATATCCCGCAGTGCCAGCGCCTGGTCCGGGTCGCACTTGAGATTCATGCGCCCTTCGCCCTGCTCTTCCCCCAGTGTCGCGAACATCTTGTCCCGCACTTTCATCACTGCCACATCCGGGCCGAAGGGGAAATCCTCTCGCGCTTCCGGCTTGCTCAACAGGTACGCTTGCGCGGCTTTGGCATCCATGATCAAGGCATCCCTTATTGACCCGCTATGCAGACATTGGCCGGTTGGGTCGACGGCCTCAGCGACCTCATGATACCCGCCGCAGCAAAGGGACTACCAGCGAGG
Source organism: Alcanivorax jadensis T9 (assembly GCF_000756655.1). Classification (GTDB taxonomy): domain Bacteria; phylum Pseudomonadota; class Gammaproteobacteria; order Pseudomonadales; family Alcanivoracaceae; genus Alcanivorax; species Alcanivorax jadensis. Next base: position 41,596 of record NZ_ARXU01000012.1, on the reverse strand, counting down.
AGAAGCCGGCACACAGCGGATATGAGGAAGTGATTGCTGGTACACGCCGACGGGGCGGACTGGCATTTTCGCGTCCAATAAAAAACCCCGGCGGATAGCCGGGGTCTTGTGTCTCGACAGTACCCTTGTGAGGCGGGGCCGAAACAAGTCAGGAAGTTTACCCGCTTGTGAAAAGGATCGCGACCGCTGAGGACGGTTTAGCTGATAACCAGCATGCACGAAAACCGCTGACGGGAAACAATGCGGCAACGCTCGACACAACAACGCGAGGCTCGTCCTACCCACATTGTTGCGTGCGCCTGTTACGTTGCTATGAAATTTCGCGGGTTTCGCGGAAGCGGATCTCCGGGTGACGCTCCTGTGCCAGTTGCAGGTTCACACGGGTCGGAGCCAGATAGGTCAGGTGACCAGCGCCGTCGCGGGACAGGTTATCGTGGGCTTTACGCTCAAAGGCCGTCAGCTCTTTGTCACTGCCGGCTTCAATCCAGCGCGCCGTGGCCACACTGACCGGTTCATAGCGGCAATCCACCCCATATTCCCCCTTCAGCCGCGCTGCGACCACGTCGAACTGCAGGGTGCCCACGGCACCCAGAATCACGTCGTTGTTGCGCAGCGGGAAGAACACCTGGGTGGCGCCCTCTTCCGCCAGCTGGGTCAGGCCCTTGTGTAGCTGCTTGCTTTTCAGCGGGTCGTTGAGCACCACGCGCTGGAACAGTTCCGGGGCGAAGTGGGGAATGCCGGTGAAGGCCAGCTCTTCACCCTCGGTGAAAGTGTCACCGATCTGGATGGTGCCGTGGTTGTGCAGGCCGATAATGTCACCGGAAAAGGCCTCTTCCACGTTGTCACGCTCACCGGCCAGAAAGGTCAACGCATCAGGAATACGCACGTCCTTGCCGGTACGCACCTGCTTGAGCTTGATACCCTTCTGATACTTGCCAGAACAGATGCGCATGAAGGCAATGCGGTCCCGGTGGCGGGGGTCCATGTTCGCCTGGATCTTGAACACGAAGCCGGTCATCTTGGGCTCGTCGGCCACCACGGTACGCGCGGTGGCATCACGGGGCTGGGGCGGCGGCGCCCACTTCACCAGGCCGTCGAGCATGTGATCGACGCCGAAGTTGCCCAGGGCGGTACCGAAGAACACCGGGGTCAGCTTGCCGGCCAGGAAGCGTTCCAGATCGAATTCGTGGCTGGCGCCCTGAACCAGTTCCAGAGTCTCGCGCAACTCCTCGGCGTAGTCGGCTCCCACCGCCTGATCCAGCTCCGGATTATCGAGCCCTTTCACTTCGCGCACGTCCTGCACAGTGTGGCCCTGGCCGGTCTTGTACAGCACGGTGGTGTCGGTGAGCAGGTTGTAGACGCCCTTGAAGCTCTTGCCCATACCGATGGGCCAGGTAATCGGCGCGCACTCGATATTGAGCACGTCCTCGATTTCATCCAGCACGTCGATGCCGTCGCGCACATCCCGGTCCAGCTTGTTGATGAAGGTGAGAATCGGCGTGTCGCGCAAGCGACAGACTTCCATCAGCTTGACGGTCCGTTGCTCCACGCCCTTGGCCGCATCGATCACCATCAGCGCCGAATCCACGGCGGTGAGGGTACGGTAGGTATCCTCGGAGAAATCAGCGTGCCCGGGGGTGTCCAGCAGGTTGACGGTGGCATCCTTGTAGGGGAACTGCATCACCGAGGTAGTGACGGAAATGCCCCGCTCCTTCTCCATCTCCATCCAGTCGGAGGTGGCGTGCTTACCGGACTTCTTGCCTTTCACGGTACCTGCGCTCTGGATCAGGTTTCCGTACAACAGCAGCTTTTCGGTAATGGTGGTTTTACCGGCGTCCGGGTGCGAAATAATCGCGAAGGTGCGGCGCTTGGCCACCTGGTCTTGCAGGCTCATGGGGCTTCCGACTCTGACAGGGGTTTTCGAGGGCGCGAGTATAACAGCCTTGCGAGCCCTTATCAGGCTCTCAGCGCCACCCTGTCAGACGATGCCGGAGCCCTTCAGCTGGCGCTGACGCATTAGCAGATAGAGGGCAAATCCCACCGCGACACCAGGAACCAGCCCCAGCAGCAGCGCCAGCCAACCGCCGCGGACCTGGTAACGCTGACGCTCGAACACCACCCAGATGGCAAGCACCACCCAGCACAAAATCACATCCGTGGAATACCCGGCTGCAAAGGGATTCACAAAGCCTCCGGCGGCGGCAGCCAGGATATCCGGATTCTCCACCAGCGGCGGGATAATCAGCACCGCAAACACCACACAAAAGCTCAGGGCTACCAGCAATAACAGTCGACGAAACAGGTTCTCTGACACAGGCCAAGTCCTCGCAATAGGTCATCCGTAATCACCGTATCCTTGAGGATTTACTCTGGTGTGTCCACCTTTCCAACTCGGTACTTCAGGGCGAGCCGAAAGCAGTGCTAGAGTGTCGGTTCCAGAACAACAAGGATGCCAGACCATGCCTGTTTATCTCCGCGCTTTCGCTGCCCTCTTCCTCGCTACCCTGCTGGCGGCCTGCAGCCGCACCCCGGACGCCGGCGATGCCCGTCAAGCGCTGGAGGCAGAACTGGACAACGCGCACCTGTCCGGCCTGTTGGCAGTCACCGATGTGGAAAAGCGCAATGGGTACGACGACGGAGACGGCCGCTACACCCTGGAAGTGGATTACCAGCTGAAAGCCAGGGACGACCTGGGTGGCTACACCGACAAGATCAAGGGTAACGAGGATCTGTCCGGCATGGATCGCTTTGCCATGATCATGACGCTCAGCGCCCTGCGTATGGAGCACGGCAACTTCAAGAAGGGCGATACCTTCCAGCGCCAGCGGGTGATTACCTTCCGGGATTCAGAGAACGGCTGGATGCCGATTCAGGAGTAACGGGGAGCGGTTCGAATCGCACCTTGCCTGCTGTAGGAGCGGCTCTCGAGCCGCGAACCGAGCGTAGCGAGGCGACAAAGATCAAGGTCTGACCACCATTCTTTCTGGAAACTGTCGAGCCTTGAGATTTCTGATCGCCCTGCGGGCGATTTCCGCGCAAGCGCGGTTCGCACCTCAAGAGGTGTTATTCGCTTCGCTCACCCTTCGGGCCGCACTGCAAAACGTGCGTTACTCCGCTACGCTCCGTTCCTACAGCGGCTTCGTAGATAGGATGTAGCGAATTATTTATGCCCGCTGGTGAGCAGGCACTGCATCAATACCGCATTCTCGTGCCCGTCCCCCTTGCGGTAATAATTCTTGCGCACGCCACAGACCTCAAAGCCCAGCTGGCGATACAGTGCCTGGGCGCTTTGATTGCTTTCCCGCACTTCCAGATAGACCACGGTCATGGCATCGGCCCGGGCAGCGCTCAAGGCCTGTTGTAGTAATCGCCGGGCGATGCCATGGCGTTGCCAGGCCGGGGCCACGGCGATGTTGAGGACATGGGTTTCGTCGAGGATTCGCGACAGGATCAGAAAAGCCGCCGGGACATCGTCCACGGTGGCCACCTGGCACAGATAATTGGCGTTGCCCAAGCAATCGCAAAAGTGGGTGCCGTTCCAGGGGGTCAACTGGGCGGCGGTTTCGATGGCCATCACCGCGTCCACATCTTCCAGCTCCATGGCGCGAATGGCTGCCACGCGGGTCCGATCACTCGCCATGGAAGCCATTTGCCTGCATGGCGTGCCAGCTGGCCTTCTTGTGCTGCGCCGGCTCCGCCAGCATTTCTGCCAAGCTGCTGACCACCAGTGCCGGGCGACCACCTAACTCGAAGGGTTGATAGCGGGGCTGATCAAACAGCGCCTCACTGAGCGCCTCCGGCAAGCACAGCAATACCCGCTCGCCACCCGCCTGCTCACACAGGCCGACAATAAAGGCCGACAGCGCCTGGGACGCTTCTTGCGCAGGCATGGGCTGTTCTGTCAGCGGGCAGAAAAAACGACGTGGACGCTGGGGGCGAGCCTGAAACAGGGCAAGTAGATTGGCCATCAGCGGCGCTTCAAAGCGCCCCAGGCCCGGCGCCTGACTATCTTCCTGGGCGCATAGCAACCAGGTATCGCCACCCAGATGGGCTTCCAGGGTAAAGGTCAGCCCCTTGCCTCTGGTGACTGCCGGTGCGGGTGGTGTCGGCTCCGGGGTATCGGTGGTGGCTTTGGGCGCCGGCGGACTCTGCGGAGCCTCCTGAACCGGCACCTCACTGGCAACAGGGGCCGCTGTCTGCGGCGAAGCCGGGGCAGGTGTGTCCTGAGCAGGCGCTGGTGATGCCACTGCCGCTGGCTGCTCTTCCTCGTCGTCCCAGTCCAGCAGCGGTGACACCGCCGCACCAGGCAACGGCCCCCTGGCCACCCAGGGCGTCAGGCCCATGGCTTTCAGATAGTGTTGTCGCTGGGCTTCATTCATGGAGCGCTCCGCACCTGCTAGCACGCACCAGGCCAGCACGCAGGCACGTTGTGCCTTTCAGCTGCATGTTGCGTGAAGCGTCTAGCGTGTCAGCGTTACTCATACATCCGCCGCTTGCGGGTGAGCCCTTTCCAGGCCCGCCGCGAAGTGATTCAGGGCATTCAGGTAGGCCTTGGCGGAGGCGGTGATGATATCCACATCGGCGCCGTGGCCGTTGACGATCCGGCCGCCTTTTTCCAGTCGTACCGTGACTTCACCCTGGCTATCAGTACCGGCGGTGATGGCATTCACCGAGTACAGCTGCAGGATGCTGTGGCTTTCCGCTAGCATCTCGATGGCCTTGAAGGCCGCATCCACAGGCCCGGCACCCGTGGAGGTCGCCTCCCGTTCCTGACCATCGATAGCCAGCACGATGCGGGCTTCCGGCGTTTCACCGGTGCGCGCGGTGGCTTCCAGCAACACCAGTTTGAAACGTTCTTCCTCGGCCGCTTTCTTGGTGTCACTGACCAGGGCCTGCAGGTCCTCATCGAACACTTCGTGCTTCTTGTCAGCCAGATCCTTGAAGCGCTGGAAGGCCTCGTTCATGGCTGCTTCCGAGGCAAAGGTGATGCCCAGCTCGTCCAGGCGGGCACGGAAGGCGGCACGACCCGAGTGCTTGCCCAGCACCATGCGGTTGGTGTGCCAGCCCACATCCTCGGCGGACATGATCTCGTAGGTCTCGCGGTGTTTGAGTACCCCGTCCTGGTGAATGCCTGACTCGTGGGCAAAGGCATTGGCACCAACGATGGCCTTGTTGGGTTGCACCGGGAAGCCGGTGATCTGCGACACCATTTTCGAGGTGGGGACGATCTCTTTGGCATTGATACCGGTGTCCACGTTGAACAGATCCTGGCGAGTGCGTACCGCCATGACAATCTCTTCCAGGGACGCATTGCCGGCTCGTTCGCCCAGGCCGTTGATGGTGCATTCCACTTGCCGGGCACCGGCCTGGACCGCAGCCAGGGAGTTGGCCACCGCCAGCCCCAGGTCGTTATGGCAGTGCACCGAGAACACTGCCTTGTCGGCATTCGGGATACGAGCCAGCAGCTGGCCAATGGTATGGCCATATTGTTCCGGAATGGCATAGCCCACGGTGTCGGGGATATTGATGGTGGTGGCACCGGCGTCGATCACCGCCTCGATAATACGGCAGAGAAAATCCAGCTCGGAACGGCCGGCATCCTCGCAGGAAAATTCCACATCACCCATGTGATTGCGGGCATGCTTCACCGCCGCCACTGCATGCTCGACCACCTGATCCGGCTCTAACCGCAGCTTGTGCTGCATATGAATCGGGCTGGTGGCGAGGAATGTATGAATGCGCCCGGATTCAGCCCCGGCCAGCGCTTCCGCTGCCCGGTCGATATCCGACGCCTTGGCACGGGCCAGAGAGCAGATGGTGGATTCGCGCACGGTATCGGCAATGGCCTTCACCGACAGGAAATCCCCCTGGCTGGCGATAGCAAAACCGGCCTCGATCACGTCCACCTTCATGCGTTCCAGCGCCTTGGCGATGCGCAGCTTCTCGTCCTGGTCCATGGTGGCACCCGGGCTCTGCTCACCATCACGCAGGGTGGTATCGAAAATAATCAGGCGCTCTTTGCTCATCGGGGTCTCTCACAAATTTCCGGGGGCCAAGCTCGCCCCTTTCACTGTAGGAGCGTGCTTGCACGCGAACCAGGTCTGGGCGAAGGTTCGCGTGCAAGCACGCTCCTACATCACGGGTTCAGGTTTGCGAACAGTTTACACCAGTCGCAGGGTACGCAGCACGGCTTCACGCAGGGCCTCACCGGCCTCTCGCCCGGCGATACCCTCGGCCAGCCGGATCTTTTTGCCGTCCACCTCGGCGATCAGCGTCATGTACTCGGTCTGGCGGCCATTGCTGGTGCTGCTCATGCCGGTCTTCAGCACCACTTGGTCTGCCCGCAGCAGTTGGCACTTGCGGGTGAACAACGGGACTCCCAGCCAGCGACGCAGGCTACGCACTTCACCGCCACGCACCCACACATCCAGCCCACGTCCCAGAGTGAACAGGGTACTGCCGACAATGGCATAACCGATCAACCCAAAAATGCTGCCCATGAAGTACAACATAAAGCCTTCACTGGCGGCGGCGATAAACAGCCCCGTTCCCACGGCAGCAAAGATGCCACCAAACACCAATAGCGCGAGCTTCATGCCCAGATGGCGACCGGGACGGCTTTGCAAATGCAGGCCCTGGCCGGTCTGCTCCACCCGGATCTGTTCATTGGCGGATTCCAGCGCCTCCACCTGACGCTCGCGCTGGTCGGCCATGACATGGGACTCCGGCAGACGAAAACGACTCTCGCCCTCCCCCGCCACCACCGGAATATCCCAGCTCCGTTTCAGCTTGCGGCCTTCCACCATGCCCTCCAGCTCGACTCGCCAGCAGATGTAATTGCGACCACTACCGGAGGACGGCGGCTGCTCCGCAGGCACATCGAAACAGAACAGGATGTCGCTGCCCTGCTGGGTGGGCTGGCACAGGGCGCGCTGGTCGGTTTGCCAGAGGATATCTTCCACAGTCTTGCGGTTCTTGCCGCTACCGCTCTCCCGGCCACGGATACAACTTAGCCACACGTCCATGTCCGTCTCCCGGGATAGCGCCTTGCCCAGGTGAATGGAGCCGCCTACCTGACCACCGGCATGGCCCGGCTCCGGATCCAGTTCCAACGGAGAGGGACCGAAAAACCGATAATTGCTGCGCATTTTCCAGCCCGCCCAGGCAATGCCAGCGCCCACAGCGGGAAACAACAGCACCATCAGAATCGCATAATCCCCCCGGCTGACCTTGTCCCAGACTGCCAGATAGGCCGGCGACGGCAGCAGGATGAAGATGGCGCCGAAGCCCACCAGGAACCAGTGCCCGGATTTTTCCTTGCTGTGGTACTGGCCGCCTTCTGCCAGCTCGGCCTTACCCTTGCTGCCCCGGTTGAACATAAACATCAGGCCTCCGCCCACCAATGCAAAGACGCCGCCGAAGGCCAGGCCAAACACCAATGAGCCCCAACGCAGAGTGCGATCCAGAAAAGCCTCGGACGGATTCGCCGGGTTGACCCAGGCCAGGACGGTGCGCCCCCGGGAGCGTGCGGACTCCAGTCGGCTGGCCAGACGCTGCCAGTAATCGTCAAAGTTATCGCTGCCGCCGTACTGACTCACCGTATGGCTGGAATAGCTGCGCCCGTTATAGTCATAACGGTAGCTGGCGCTGACACTGTAGGTGGTGGAGCCGTCGGAATAACTGCGATTGAGAGTACTGCTAAGCACGGTGGCCGGCACCCTGTCCCAGCTCCCGGACTGCCAGTATTGAAAGGCGGGCTTGAGCCCCACAAAGAACATCACCGCCAGGCCTGCCACCAGGAAAACCCCTGGAAACAGGATGGTCATGCACCCTGCTGCTTTATCGTCTTTCTGTGTTTCCTGTTCTGTGTTTTCTGCCGTATTCGACACCCGTGATTCCCCCAAACAACAACACTCCGGCCAGGGCACCGTACAGGTGGGCATTCACATAGACCCGCCCGTCGATCCAGCTACGGAGATATTCCACGTCATAGCCTGCCTGCTGCTCACTGGCAATTCGCCCGGCGATCACCAGCAACACCAGTGAATGCAGCCAGGGATTCCCCCGCCAGCCTTGCAGCAGGCAATAGACCAGCAAGCCATGGAGGATACCGGACAGCCCCACATAGTGCTGCAAACCGGTATCCAGAAAATACAAAGCCAGTCCGGTGACCGCCCCACAAAACAGCAACCAGCTCCAGAAGCGCACCCGATCCAGCAGGTCCGTGAAGAAATAGCCGCATAGCACCAAGCCGGCCAGATTGAGCAGCATGTGCCAGTGATTGAGATGCACCAAATGGCAGGTCAGCAACCGCCAGAGCTGACCCTGTTCGATCGCCCCACGATCAAATCCCAGCCAGGGGTTCACCCAGGAGTGAGCGAGACCCAGCACGACCATGGTGACTACCACCAGGGCAAAGTGCGGGCGCAGTTTTTTGTCTCTGGGTTGCATGGAGGTACCGGCTGACATTGAAGGGGTATTAAGCCACAAGCTGCAAGCTGCAAGCCACAAGGCGCGGAATGGATTGTACCGATACTGGCAGACAGTGCCCGCGCTCCCAAGTCAGCGGCGCGGCGCACGCGTTAGCAGTTTGGCAAGGACAGCAAGTCGCGTTGCAGCTTGTAGCTGCCCTTAAAAAAGAAAACCCCGCACAAGGCGGGGTTCTCTTTGGAGCGTGTTACGAGCTCATGATTTACATCATGCCGCCCATACCGCCCATTCCACCCATGCCGCCCATATCCGGGGCGCCGCCACCGGCGTTTTCTTCCGGCTTGTCCGCCACCATGGCTTCGGTGGTGATCATCAGGCCGGCGATGGAAGCCGCTGCCTGCAGCGCGGAACGGGTTACCTTGGCAGGGTCCAGGATACCCATTTCCAGCATGTCACCGTATTCACCGGTGGCCGCGTTGTAACCGTAGTTACCGGAACCGTTGCGTACTTCCTGCACGATCACGGACGCTTCAGCACCGGCGTTGTAGGCGATCTGACGCAGGGGCATTTCCAGCGCGCGGAAAGTCAGGGCAATACCGGCGTTCTGCTCGTCGTTGTCACCCTTGATGACACCCACGTTAGCCAGAGCACGCACCAGTGCCACACCACCACCGGGAACCACGCCTTCTTCCACGGCAGCGCGGGTCGCATGCAGGGCATCGTCCACACGGGCTTTCTTCTCTTTCATTTCAATCTCGGTGGCAGCACCGATCTTGATCACCGCAACACCGCCGGCCAGCTTGGCCACGCGCTCTTGCAGTTTTTCCTTGTCGTAATCAGAGGAAGAGTTCTCGATTTCCTTGCGGATCTGCTCCACGCGGGAATCGATATCGACCTGCTGACCAGCGCCATCAACAATGGTGGTGTTTTCCTTGTCGATGTTCACTTTCTTGGCGGTACCCAGATCTTCCAGGGACGCATTTTCCAGGCTCAGGCCCACTTCTTCACTGATCACGGTACCGCCGGTGAGGATGGCGATGTCCTGCAGCATGGCCTTGCGACGGTCACCGAAGCCCGGCGCTTTCACGGCGGCGCACTTGATGATGCCGCGCATGTTGTTCACTACCAGGGTAGCCAGCGCTTCGCCTTCGATATCTTCGGCGATGATCAACAGCGGCTTGCCTGCTTTGGCCACATTTTCCAGGGCCGGCAGCAGCTCGCGGATGTTGGAGATCTTCTTGTCCACCAGCAGGATGTAGGGGTCTTCCAGCTCGACCTGCATCTTCTCCTGGTTGTTGATGAAGTAGGGGCTCAGGTAACCGCGGTCAAACTGCATGCCCTCAACCACGTCCAGCTCGTTCTGCAGGGACTGGCCTTCTTCAACGGTGATAACGCCTTCCTGGCCCACTTTTTCCATGGCCTGGGCGATGATTTCACCCACGGATTTGTCGGCGTTGGCGGAGATGGTACCCACCTGCTCGATGCTCTTGGTGTTGTCGCACGGCGTGGACAGCTTCTTCAGCTCTTCCACTACTGCCGCCACGGCCTGGTCGATGCCGCGCTTCAGGTCCATGGGGTTCATGCCGGCGGTGACAGACTTGAGGCCTTCGTTAACGAATGCCTGAGCCAGCACGGTGGCGGTGGTGGTGCCGTCACCAGCTTCGTCGTTGGCCTTGGAGGCCACTTCTTTCACCATCTGGGCACCCATGTTCTCGAACTTGTCTTCCAGTTCGATTTCACGAGCCACGGACACGCCATCCTTGGTGATGGACGGTGCACCGAAGGATTTCTCCAGCACCACGTTACGGCCTTTCGGGCCCAGGGTTACCTTGACGGCGTCGGCCAGGATGTTAACGCCTTTGGCCATACGTTGACGGGCTTCGTCACGGAACAGAATTTCTTTCGCCATGGTTCTTTACCTCTGCAAATCTTTACCCCGGAATGGGGTGAATGCCCTTTCGGGCGTTCATGTTCTTGCTCTTGGCCTGCGGCACTTAGCCTTCGACGACGGCCAGAATTTCGGCTTCGCTCATGATCAGCAATTCTTCGCCGTCCACCTTCACGGTGTTACCGGCGTACTGACCGAAGATCACCTTGTCACCGGCTTTCACGTCCAGCGGACGGACATCACCGCTATCGGTGATCTTGCCGTTACCCACCGCGATCACTTCGCCGCGGGACGGCTTCTCGGCAGCGGAACCGGGCAGCACAATACCGCCGGCGGTCTTGGTTTCTTCCTCTTCACGGCGAACCAGCACGCGATCATGCAAAGGACGGATGCTCATTTTTCCTTAAACTCCCAGTTTTAGTTCTGATGACATCCAAGCTCGCGGAAGCGAAGCTCGGCAGTCCGAATTAGCACTCTAACGAGTCGAGTGCTAATCATAGTAATGATGCCAGTGCAGTCAATAGGGAAAGTGACCTTTGAAAGCGCCTGTCCCGCGACCGCCTGCAGGACACAGGAGTGGGGCCTCAGCGTCAGGTTTCAAGGGGGTGAGAAGAAAAATCCTTTGCCGGGTGGGGCAACCCGGGCGTGTCGTTTGCCGTTTTTGCGAGTCACTGAGCAATCCGGTCATTGGCCAGGCAGGGTCAGCCCACCATAATCCGTGCCATCGTGAACCGACATCGCAAGGAATCACCATGGATCTGAACCAGAAAGTGGTTGTTGTTACCGGCGCCGGCCGTGGCCTGGGCCGGGGTATTGCCACCTACTTTGCCGGCAAGGGCGCCCGCCTGGCCTGCGTGGACCTGAGCCAGGAAGACCTGAACGCCACCGTGGCCGCCTGTGAGGCGGCCGGCGGTGAAGCGCGCGCCTATCTGGCCAACGTGGCCAAAGAAGAGGAAGTGGAAAAGCTGTTCAGTGACGTGGTGGCGGACTTCGGCAGCCTGCACGGCCTGGTCAATAACGCCGGCATCACCCGCGATGGCCTGCTGGTGAAGTACAAGGACGGCGAGGTAGTCAGCAAGATGAGCCTGCAACAATGGCAGGCGGTGATCGACGTGAACCTGACCGGCGTGTTTTTGTGTGGCCGCGAAGCAGCTTCGAAAATGTTGGAACTGGGAGTCGAGGAAGGGGTGATCGTCAACATTTCTTCCCTGGCCCGCCAGGGCAGCTTCGGCCAGAGCAACTACGCCGCCGCCAAGACCGGGGTGGTTGCCCTGGCCGAGGTGTGGGCCAAAGAGCTGGCTCGCTACAACATCCGCACTGGCGCGGTGGCTCCCGGCACCATCAACACCGACATGCTCGCCGCCATGAAGCCGGAAGCCCGCGAGCGCCTGATCCAGGCCGTGCCGCTGCGTCGCCTGGGCGAAGCAGAGCACATCGCCCGTTCCGTGGCCTTCATCTTCGAGACCGATTACTTCACCGGTCGCTGTATCGATATGGATGGCGGCCTGCGGTAAAAGCTTCTAGCTTCTAGCTTCTAGCTTCTAGCTTCTAGCTTCTAGCTTCTAGCTTCTAGCTTCTAGCTTCTAGCTTCTAGCTTCTAGCTTCTAGCTTCTAGCTTCTAGCTTCTAGCTTCTAGCTTCTAGCTTCTAGCTTCTAGCTTCTAGCTTCTAGCTTCTAGCTTCTAGCTTCTAGCTTCTAGCTTCTAGCTTCTAGCTTCTAGCTTCTAGCTTCTAGCTTCTAGCTTCTAGCTTCTAGCTTCTAGCTTCTAGCTTCTAGCTTCTAGCTTCTAGCTTCTAGCTTCTAGCTTCTAGCTTCTAGCTTCTAGCTTCTAGCTTCTAGCTTCTAGCTTCTAGCTAACAGTGTGTTCTGCTGATGAGAAGGGGCAACCAAAGGGTTGCCCCTTCTCATTTTTTCGTTTTTCCTTGCAGCTCAAAGCTAGTAGCTCGAAGCTGCCTTCAATGGATCCTTCTTTCCGAGACGCCGTCTACCAGATCGTTGCCGCCATTCCGCCCGGGGCGGTGAGCAGCTATGGTGCCGTAGCACGGCAGGCCGGGTTTCCGCGCCATGCCCGTTTTGTGGGCCGGCTGATGAGCCAGTTACCGAAAGATACCCGTCTGCCCTGGCATCGGGTGTTGCGCGGCGACGGCCGCATTGCCCTGGCGGGCACGCCAGCCGGGGAGCAACAGATCCAGCGGCTACTCGACGAAAACGTCACCGTGCTGGGTGACCGGGTGCCCAGACAGCATTTCCAGCAATGGTAACGCCTCTTCGCTGAATCACACCCCGCGCGCGGTGAACCCGCATCGCTCGCTGCGGACAAAGTGTCTATGATGAGCCTTTCGCCATTCGGCAATACCCGCTAAGAGACCTATGCCCCCACAATCGACCAACTGGCAGCAATCCCTGAAAGCCTTCCTGCATCCCCGTGTAGTGACCATGTTCTTCTACGGGTTTTCTGCAGGCATCCCGCTACTGCTGATCTTCTCCTCGCTGTCTCTATGGTTACGAGAGGCCGGAGTGGAGCGTTCCACGGTCACCTACTTCAGCTGGGCGGCACTAGCCTATTCGTTCAAGTTTCTCTGGGCGCCGCTGATTGATCGCTTGCCAATTCCCGCCCTGACACGCTGGCTGGGCAGGCGCCGGGCCTGGCTGCTGGTGGCGCAGCTCACTGTGGCCGCCTCCATTTTCAGCATTTCCCTGGTCGACCCGAGCGAGCCTGGAGCGCTGAACCTGATGGCCTTTGCGGTGGTCATGCTCGGCTTTACCGCCGCCACTCAGGATATCGTCATTGATGCCTACCGAATTGAATCTGCGGGTGTCGAATTACAGGCATTAATGTCCTCTTCCTACATTGCCGGTTACCGGATAGGCATGCTCTCCTCCGGGGCGGGCTCGCTGGTATTGGCAAGCTGGCTGGGCTCCACCAGCGACGCCTACAGCTACCCCGCCTGGCAAACCACCTATGCGCTCATGGCGCTCACCATGCTGGTTGGCGCCATTACCACCCTGATCATTCGCGAACCGGACAACCCTCGCCCCTCCGCCCATCAGTACACCAGCGGGCAGTATCTGAAGTTTCTGGCGATCTTCGTGGCAGGCATCACCGCCTTCGTGACGGTGTATGTCCTGACCGCCGATTCGGCAGGCACGCTCCGGCAAACGCTCACGGAAATTGTTGAGAACAGCGCCCTGTCCGGCCTGGTAGTGGAAAGCCTGCGGCTGGCGCTGGCAATTGCCATTGTTGCTGCGTTGATCAAGGCGCTCTCATTAACCCCGCTGTATAACAAACAGCTGGTTCGGGAAAGTTATCTGGACCCGGTGAAGGACTTTTTCCAGCGCTACGGTAGCCGCCTCGCCTTGCTGCTTCTGGTTTTCGTGGGTTTTTACCGCATCTCGGATATTGTGCTTGGCGTCATTTCCAACGTCTTCTTTGAGGACATCGGCTTCACCAAGAACGAGATTGCCGGGGTGGTCAAAACCTTCGGCCTGTTCATGACCATTGCCGGCGGTTTTCTGGGTGGGCTGCTGGCCATGCGTCACGGCGTGATCCGGGTGCTGTATCTAGGCGCCTTCCTCACCGTGGCGACCAACCTGCTGTTCCTGTGGCTGGCCTATGCGGGCCACGACATCCGCATCCTCTATGCAGTGATATCGGCCGATAACCTGACCGCCGGGCTCGCCAGCGCCGCCTTTGTGGCCTTCCTCTCGCAGCTCACCAATGTCTCCTTCACTGCCGTCCAGTACGCCATCTTCAGCTCACTGATGACCCTGCTACCCAAGACCATTGGTGGCTACTCGGGCAGCATGGTGGATAACCTGGGCTACCCTGGATTTTTCCTGTTTGCCAGCTTGATGGGCGTACCGGTGTTGGGGCTGATCTATCTGATCCAGCGCCACGAGGCCTTTCGGCACTGAGCCCCGCTCATTCGCCGAAACAGGCTCGCCGTATACTTTTCAATCAATTCACAAACCGGCTATAGTGGGAACTTACAAAAAACAACAATAAGAACACACGGATGAGTCACTCGGAACTCGATATTCTGGTCGTGGATGATGCCCGCTTCTCGGCGGCGGTGGTCAATCGCACCCTCGCCTCTGCCGGCTACACCCGCATTCGCCACGCCCACAGCGCCCAGGACGCCCTTGGTCAACTGACCGAGCAACCCGCCGATCTGGTGGTGGCAGACTGGTTGATGCCCGGCATGGATGGCTTGGAGCTGACCCGTCGCATTCGTCAAAGCGACGAAGCCTGCAATCGCTATACCTACGTGCTGCTTCTCACTGCCCGCGAGGGAGTCGATGCCCTGCAACAGGCGTTTGATCAGGGCGTGGACGATTTTGTCTCCAAGTCCTCCATGACCGAGCAACTTCACCACCGGGTCATGGCCGCAGATCGGATTATCCAGCGCCACAACCGGGTACAGACCGACTATCAGCGCATGCTGACCGTGAATCGTCAGCTCAAACGCCACGCCCTGATTGATCCACTGACCGGTTTCGGCAATCGCCAGGATGCCCTGCGTGCGTTGCAGAATACCCTGAAGCAAGCGGAAAAACGGGGCGGCGCCGCCTGCCTGTTGATGCTTCGCCTGGAAGACTTCGAGGCACTACGTGCCCAGCGCGGCGACAAGGTGATGCAGCAAGGGGTGCTGGCGTTCAGCCGGCGCCTGCGCCAGTCGGTGCGCCCCATGGATCATCTGTGCCGGTTGCAAACCGACCAGTTTGCCCTGATCACCTGGCAACCCCATATAGACCACTGCGACCCCACCGGTTTCCGGCGCCTTTATGAAGGCCTCAACCACCGGGCCTACCAGACCGCCGCCGGCTTCCTGAGCCTGCAGGTAAGCATGGCAATCGCCGCCTCTGAAGGCACTAGCCATGCGGAGCAGATGTTCGAACAGGCCCTGGCCGAGCTGGATCAGTCCTTTAGCGAGCGACGCATCGTATCGGCCACTGCCAATGTGTAAGTGACGCGGACAAAAACATTTTTCACCACAGAGGACACAGAGTTCACTGAGGAAAAGCGTGCGCTCGGCAGATTCGTCGCTGGCCGCGCGAGAAGCAAAAGCTTACTCCCCCAACCTACCGGTTTTGTTTTTCGAAACTCGCTTCTAGCAACTCGCCCCTGACACCGTCGATCATTGCTACGCGCCCACAAGAATACCCCGTTAACTCTGTGTTCTCTGTATCCTCTGTGGTAAAAATCAGTTCTTTGGCCTGCGATCTTATGCCCCACACTTTCCCCCACTGGTTTTTATTGGGTGCCGGCAATATGGGCACCCTGGCGGCCTGGTATCTGACCCGGGCAGGACATGGCGTTACCGTGATTCGCCATGACTCCCCGGCGCCACTGGAAAAGACGCTGAGGCTGCCGGACGGACGTCAGCAGATGTTGTCGTTACCGGTGCTGGACCCTGCGACCTTACCCGATCACATCGACCATTTACTGGTGGCAGTCAAAACCCCCTATACCCACCAGGCGATGGCGCCGCTAACCGATCGTCTTGACACCGACTCTCTGGTACTGCGTTTTCAGAATGGACTGGGCGCCCTGGATGGCCTGTTGCCGGCGGGGTTTTCCGCGTTGGAAGCTGTCACCACCAGCGCCGTCAAAGGTCAGCACCCGGACCACACGGTAGTGGCAGAAAATGCCACCTGGCTCGGAGGCAGCACTGCCCCACCTGCCTGGTTTGCCGCACTGACCGAACACTGGCCGGATCTGCACTGGGAAGACGACATCCGCCCACGCCAGTGGCACAAACTGGTGGCGAATGCAGTGATCAATCCGCTGACCGCTCTTTACGATGTGCCCAATGGCCGTATTAGCGCCGACCCGGCCTTGCGCGAACAGGCCACACAGCTTTGCGAAGAAGCGGATCAGGTGCTGCGACAACTGGACCCGGCGTGGCCCGGCCACTCCCTGGACAATGTACTCACCGTGGCCCGGGCCACCGCCGGCAATACCTCTTCCATGCGTGCGGACTGGCAACGGGGGGCACAGACGGAAATCGATGCCATCAATGGCTGGCTGGTGCAGCAGGCGGACCGGCTGGGGCTGGCCGTCCCCGCCAACAGGAAGGTGGTCACGGCCATGCGGCGTTCCCTGACTATGTAGGAGCTTGCTGGCAAGCGAACATCGGCGCTGATTTCCCAACCCGGTTCGCTTGCCAGCAAGCTCCTACATTGCCGGGAAAGGTTTTGACGCACCAGCACTGGAATTAAATGCCGTTTTTCGCCATCGTAGCGGGCACTAATCCGGATTCGTGGAACCTCCATGCACAGTCGCATTTTTCTGGCCGTTGGGCTGATCGCCACCAGTGGCCTGACCCTGGCCAATAACGAAATCAAGGCAGTGAAAGTCAGTGGCGCCAGCCACCCTAGCCTGGCCGGGGAACTACCCACTGGCACCCTGACCCTGGGTCGGGAGACCCTGGCCAGCATGCCCGCCAGCAACCTGACGGAAGTGCTGGATACCGTGGGGGGGCTGCAAGCCAGCCAGCTCTATGGCACTAACGGCAGTGAGGCGAGCCTGGATCTATTGGGCTTCGGTGCCGGCGCCAACCAGAACACCCTGATCCTGCTCAATGGTCGCCGCCTCTCGAATATCGATCTGGCCAGCCCCTTTCTCAGCGGTATTCCGCTGGCCGCCATTGAACGTATCGAGATTCTTCCCGGCGCGGGTGCGGCCTTGTACGGCAATGGTGCCGTGGGCGGAGTGATCAATATCGTCACCCGCCGCCGCTATGACAACAGCGCCGGTCTGGAAGTGAACGGTGGTAGCTATGGCTCCCTGGGCGGCAGCGGCTACGCCACCGGCCATCAGGGCAGCCTGAGCGGCG
The DNA here is from genome assembly GCF_000756655.1 of Alcanivorax jadensis T9. Classification (GTDB taxonomy): domain Bacteria; phylum Pseudomonadota; class Gammaproteobacteria; order Pseudomonadales; family Alcanivoracaceae; genus Alcanivorax; species Alcanivorax jadensis. The sequence continues at coordinate 24,439 of NZ_ARXU01000012.1, read as the reverse complement.
CTGTGGCCATGAGCACCCTGGACAGCGACGGCTACCGGGATAATAACGAGGTGCGTAACCACAGCGCTTTTGCCGATGTACGTTATCAACAGGACGGCATTGAGGCCTACTTCACTGCCAACGGCGAAAAACAAGAACTTGGACTGCCCGGCGGTCGTAGCGAAGCGCAATTTCGCAACAATCCGCAGGGTACCGACACCCCCTTCGACGATGCCGAACAGGACAATTACTGGCTGATGCCGGGCCTACGCATTGCCCTGCGCGGCAACACCGCACTGACTTTGGAAGCCAGCAAGCGCCGTCAAGAACAGACCTTTGCGTTTGTCTCCAGCGGCAGCTTCGGTGAAACCGTGGTGGAGAGCTACAGCGTCACGCCCAAACTGGAAGGCCAGCACACTACCGGCAGTGCCGTTCACAACTGGACCCTGGGCCTGGATCTTCACGAATACGATTACGACAGCCGAACCAGTTTCGGTAACCGGGAGCTGGAGCAAAGCCAGCGGGCCTGGTATCTGCACAATCTGGTCAGCCTCACACCGAAACTGTCTCTCAGCGCCGGCGCCCGCAAACTGGAAAGCACTCTCAGTGGCGAGGGGGCGGACAAGGAGCAGGATGGAGAAATGTATGAGGGCGGAATCCGCTATACCTTCACGGGTAACCTGGCCCTGTTCGCTGGCGCCCAGCGCAGCGTGCGCATTGCCAACGTGGATGAACTGAGCCCCTTTAATCCCCCCATTGATCCGCAAACCGGTAAGGGCTACACCGCCGGAGCCAGCTGGTCCCAGGGCCGCCAGCATTCCACCCTGACCTTCTGGCGAGCCGAGATCGACAATGAGATCCTCTTTGATCCGGTCAGCTTTACCAATCGCAATTTGGAAGACCGCACCGTGCACAAGGGCGTCAGCATCAATTCCCGCTGGCGGCTGGACAAGGACCTGATGCTGACCATCAACGCCAGCGCCCAGCAGGTCCGTTTCGACGGCGGCCCCTTCGACCGCAACGACGTGCCCCTGGTGCCGGAACAAACCCTGCAACTGATCGCCGACTGGCAGGCCCTGTCCTGGCTGTCCACCCAGATCAGCCATCGCTACGTGGGGGATCGCCGCTACGACGGCGACCTGGACAACCGCTTCCGCAAACTGGACCACTACCGCACCACGGACCTGCAATTGACCGCCCGCTATCAGGCGTTTTATCTCAAGGCAGGCGTCTACAATCTGGAAGACCACCAGGTGGTGGACTACGGCAACTTCAGCAACACCACCAACACGGCCACGCTGTATCCATTACCGGAGCGTCATTACCGGGCCGCGTTTGGCGTGGAGTTCTAGGAACCTTTGTAGGGTGCACTGAGCCTAAGGCGAACTGCACCGGCCTAAAGTTTTGATGGTGCAGTTCGCTTAGGCTCAGTGCACCCTACGACCGACTCGGACACCCCGGAGAACAACGACTCGTTTTCCCTCCGAGTCCGCTGCGGTTAAAACCACTTCATCAGGAGCCAGCATGAGCGACAACGACAAGACCCGCATCAACCGGGTGATCACCCGCACCGGCGACCGCGGTGATACCGGGCTGGCCGATGGCAGCCGGGTCAGCAAGTGGCACCCGCGCATTCAGGTACTGGGCGAACTGGACGAACTGAACAGCGGCATGGGCGTACTGCGCGCCCGGTCACTGGACGCAGATCTGGATACCGTGCTCGGCCTGGCCCAGCAGTTGCTGTTCGATATCGGCGGCGAGCTGGCCATACCCGGTCATCGCGTGATCGACGACCACGATCTGGTGGAGCTGGAATCCCGGGCGGATACCTTCAACGCCGAACTGCCGCCATTGAAAGAGTTTGTGCTCCCCGGCGGCCACCCGGACGCCGCCTGGTGCCACCACTGCCGCACTGTGGCCCGGCGCACGGAACGCCACTTCGTGGCCCTGCAGGAGGCCGACGAGGACGCCGTCAACCCGGTCAGCCTGGCCCTGGTCAACCGGCTTTCGGACCTGTTGTTCGTGATGGCCCGGGTGATCAACTTGCGCCAGGAATCGCCGGAAGTACTTTGGCAACCGAAGGCAAAGAGGGGCTGATCTCGCTGTTTGGAAATCCTATTTTTTACCACAGAGAGCACAGAGTTCATTGAGGAGCCCCCCTCTTCAGCAACGTAGCGGTGCAACAATCGTAGGGGTAACCGTACCAGCCCACCGCTAAATTGGTGCAGTTCGCTTAGGCTCAGTGCACCCTACGTCATCCGTTAGTCTGTGCCGGTTTTCAAGGCCAGTAAGGTGTTTTTGCGGGAAGCGATGCTTGCAGCGTGAAGAAGTGGGCTCGTCCAACCTTGAGCGTCAGGCCTCCGGCACCGCCATTGTGAAAACATTGTGCAACCCTGCCGCAACGGCGCGGTACCGGGCTACACTGGGGTCCCGGACCGACGATTTCACGCCATGGGCATCCGCAACAAACTCTTTGTCATTTTCCTGTCTACCTTCCTGGTGCTGACCCTGGCGGCCAGCGGTTTTTATTACCTGTCGTTCCTGCGCAGTCTGGAAACCTATCTGGATGAACGTCAGCAAGCGCAGGTAGAACGACTGGCGGATCACCTGGGGTTGCTCTATCAGCAGCGCGGCGGTTGGCAGTTCCTGATGGACGATCCCCGTCAACTGAAACGCCTCTACCGGCTGGCCGGTGACCGGGATGAGGACCGGGACAGCCGCGGCGATCACCGTCACCTGCAACTGCTGGATGCACAAAAACAACGGCTGTTCGGCCCAACAGCGCCGCGAAAATTCCGCTCGGAAATTCCGGTTCGCAGCGGCAACACGACGGTGGGCTACCTGACTTACCCGGACCAGGAAGCCATCCGCGACAAACTGGACCAGCGCTTCATGGGCCGCCAACTTCGCTTCATGGGCTGGATGCTGTTTGTGGGCGTGGTTCTCTCGCTGCTGGTGTCCTGGCTGCTGGCCCGTCATCTGGTGGCACCCATTCTTGCCCTGTCCAACCACACCCGCGACCTGCAGGAAGGCCACTACAGCGCCCGCCTGGAAACCCGCCGCCGGGACGAACTCGGCACCCTCACCGAACAGGTCAATCAGCTGGCGCAGCGGCTGGATCAGGGCCAGCAGGCCCGCCAACGCTGGTTCTCGGATATTGCCCATGAGCTGCGTACCCCGGTGGCAATCCTGCAGGGTGAGCTGGAAGCCATCAGCGATGGCATTCGCCCCTTGAGCCCGGAGTTCATCAAGTCTCTGGAAGGAGAAGTGGCCCAGCTCACTCACCTGATCAACGACCTGCACGACCTGGCACTGGCGGATGGCGGCAATCTGCGTTATCGGTTCCACCGGGAGGATCTGGCGGACCTGCTCGGCGAGGTGGTCGACAGCTATCGCAACAGCTTTAGCCAGCAGAGCATCAGCCTGGAAACCCGTATTCCCGACCTTGCCGTTATTGATATGGATCCGGTGCGCATTCGCCAGCTGCTGGACAACCTGCTGCAGAACTCTCTCAAGTACACCGCCAGCGGCGGTACCTTGAGTCTCTCGCTGACACACACTGGCGACAACTGGGAACTACTGCTGGAAGACAGTGCCCCGGGCGTGCCCGACGAGGCCCTGCCCCGCTTGTTCGACCATCTGTACCGGGTAGAAAGCTCCCGCAACCGCCGCACCGGCGGCGCCGGCCTGGGGTTGGCCATTTGCCAGCGTATCGTTGAAGCCCATGGCGGCACTATCGGCGCGGAGCACAGCCCTCTGGGCGGCGTGCGCATCCGTATCACCCTGCCGGGAGAGACCTCATGAGCCGCATCCTGATTGTGGAAGATGAGCCGCGTTTGTCACAACTGATGGCAGACTACCTCCAGCATGCCCACTTCCACACCGAACAGACCGACAGCGCCCGGACCGCCATGGCACTGGCAAAAGAGGAACGTTTCCAGGCCATCCTGCTGGACCTGATGCTGCCGGACGGTGACGGCATGGAAGTGTGCAAAGCCATCCGCCGCCACAGCCAGGTGCCGATCCTGATGGTCACTGCCCGAGTGGATGAAGTGGATCGCCTGCTGGGTCTGGAACTGGGCGCCGACGACTATATCTGCAAGCCCTTCAGCCCCCGGGAAGTGGTGGCCCGGGTCAAGGCGGTACTGCGCCGGGCCAATCCGCAACCGGACAGTGCCGGCCCCACCCTGACCCTGGACGACGAACGCTATGAGGCGGTCATGGGCACACAGCGGGTCGCCCTCACTGCCATCGAATTCGCCCTGCTCGCCACCCTGTCACGCCACCCTGGCCGCATCTGGTCCCGAGACCAGTTGATGGATGAAATCTACCAGGACCACCGGGTGGTCTCTGATCGCACCATCGACAGCCACATCCGCAAACTGCGCCGCAAGCTCAGCGACGGGGATGACGCCTCCCATGACTGGATCGGCAGTGTTTATGGGGTCGGGTATCGGCTGGAACAGCCGTAGCGGCAACACTCCTCCTCCAAAGCCGCAGTAGGAGCGGCGCTCTCTGTGCCCCGCGGGTATGAGCCGCGAACCGTGCGAAGCACGGAGTCGACCGAAGGGCGATCAGGCATTTCACCATTTGACAGTTTCCGGATAGCTACTCGCCAGCCAGTTCCGGTTCGCCCCTCAAGAGAGGCTCCTACAGCCTGATTCCATACCGATGCCATCGAACCAGCTTTTCCACAATTCCTGCATATTCCTTGCACGCTTCCCGCCCATACTGATCCCACACATTCACAGGGACTCACTGAGTCACAAGGAGATCACCATGAAGAAATTGGCTATTGTTGCACTGGCTATCTTTACCACTTCCGCTTTTGCCTATGGCCCCGGTCATAAAGGCGGGGAGCACATGGTGGAGCGTCTGGAAAAGAAACTGGCACTGAGCGAGGAGCAAAGTACCCAGCTCAAAGCTATCTTTCAGGAGCAGGGCGAGAAGATGAAAGCCTTGCACGAAGAAACCCAGGACAAGATGAACAAGGTACTGACCCAGGAACAGCAGGAAAAACTGGCCGAGATGAAAGAAAAGCGCATGGAGCGCAGGGCAGAGAAAAAAGAAAACCGAAAAGACAAAAAGGGGCGTGATGTCGAATAACCCCCGCACTCTTGCCTTGATAAAAAAGCCGGCAGAAGCCGGCTTTTTTATCGCTACCACTACAACAAGGCGCGCCGCATATCCGTCAACAACTGACTCAGATAGGTAGTGAAACGAGCCGCATCCGCGCCATCAATCACCCGGTGATCGTAGGACAGGCTCAGCGGCAACATCAACCGGGGCTGAAACTGCTCACCGTCCCAGACCGGCTGCATGTCTGAACGGCTTACACCCAGAATGGCAACCTCAGGCCAGTTCACGATGGGGGTAAAGGCAGTGCCACCAATTCCCCCCAGCGAGGAAATACTGAAAGTACCCCCCTTCATGTCAGCCGGTGTCAGTTTGCGGTTGCGGGCCTTTTCCGCCAGCTCACCCATTTCCAGAGCAATGGCTTTCAGACCCTTCTTGTCCGCCTCCTTGATCACCGGTACCACCAGACCATTGGGAGTATCCACGGCAATGCCGATATTGATGTAGTGCTTCTGGATCAGGGCCTCACCGCTGTTTTCCAGCGAGCTGTTGAAGCGAGGAAACTCCTGCAGTGCCCGGGCGCAGGCGCTAACCAGAAACGCCAGCATGGTGAGTTTGACGCCGTCTTTCTCCAGGGCCTTGTTCTGGTGTTTGCGGAAGGCTTCCAGGTCAGTGATATCCGCCATCTCATGCTGGGTAACATGGGGAATGGTCAACCAGGAGCGGATCAGGTTCTGGGCAGACACCTTGCGCAGCTTGTTGAGCTCCAGCCGCTCAATCTCACCGAACTGACTGAAATCGATCTCAGGCAACTCCACCGCCAGGCCTCCACCGGAAGCCGCAGACGCACCGTCCAGCCTCTGTTTTACCCAGGCATGTACATCTTCCTTGAGGATACGATCCTTGGGTCCGGTGCCGCTGACCTGGGCCAGATCCACGCCCATTTCACGGGCCAACTTGCGCACCGCCGGGCCGGCGTGCACGGATTTGGAGGGAGAGCCGGAATCTGCCGCTGGCGGCGGAGAGGTCGCTGGAGCCGGTTTTTGCTGTTGTGCGGGCTGGCCCGATGCCGACGAGGTCGCCGGTTTCGCTTCTGGCTTTTCTTCTGCCTCGGCGTTCTTGTACGCTGCCGGCTTGCCCTCGGACACCGCAAGGGTCAGCAGGGCATCACCGGTGCCCACCTTATCTCCAACCTTCACGGCTACCGATTCCACCTTGCCGGCGGAGGGAGCGGGGATTTCCAGGGACGCCTTGTCCGATTCCAGCACCACGATGACCTGCTCGGCCTCCAGACTGTCGCCAGCGGCCACATTCACTTCGATGATTTCGGCGGAATCAATATCGCCCAGGTCAGGAACGGTAACGGTTTCACTGCCACCGCTTTGCTGCTCTTGTGGCGCGCCGGACTCATCCTCTTCCTGCGGCTTTGAGGCTGTATCCGGTTTTTCCTCAGAGGCTTCAGGCGCATCACTGGCGGCCCCGGATTCCGCGGAAGATTCCTCTTCCGACTCGCCTTCGGCCTCCACTTCCATCAGCTCATCGCCTTCCTTGACCCGGTCGCCGACCTTGACGCCAATGGCAGTAATCTTGCCACCCTGGGGCGCAGGGACTTCCACGGTGGCCTTGTCCGACTCCAAAACAATAATGGTGTCTTCTGCAGCGATGGTGTCGCCGACTTTCACGCTGATCTCGATGACGTCAACAGGATCACTGCTGCCCACATCGGGAACACGAATCATGCTCTTACTCACACCAGTCTCCTTTTGTGAGATCACGCAGGGGTGCGATCAATGCATCACCGGATAGGGTTTATCCGTGTCGATGCCGTATTTTTCGATGGCTTTTTTCACGGCAGCCGCCTCCACCTTGCCATCCTTGCGCAGGGCACTGAGTGCCGCCAGCACGACGAAATAGCGGTCCACTTCAAAGAAGTGGCGCAGTTTCTGGCGGGAATCGCTGCGGCCGAAACCGTCGGTGCCCAGTACCGTATAGCATGCATGCACCCAGGGCCGGATCTGGTCGGCGAAGGCACGCATGTAATCGGTGGACGCAATCACCGGGCCGTCCCGGCCATCCAGGCATCTCTCTACCCAGTTGCGTTCGCGTTCCTGATCCGGGTGGAGAATTTCGTCCCGGTCCAGACGCAGACCTTCCCGGCGCAGTTCGTTAAAACTGGTGACACTCCACACATCCGCCGCCACACCGAAGTCATCGCGCAACAGCTCCGCCGCCGCTTCCACTTCACGCAGAATGGTGCCGCTGCCCAGCAACTGTACGCGGGGGGATTTCTTGGTTTTGCCCTTGCCTTCGCGCAGCAAGTACATGCCCCGGCGAATGCCTTCTTCGGCCCCTTCCGGCATGGCACCGTGCACGTAGTTTTCGTTCATCAGCGTCAGGTAGTAGAAGACTTTTTCGTTGTCTTCGTACATGCGCTTGAGGCCATCATGGAGAATCACCGCCAGCTCGTAGCTGTAGGTGGGGTCATAGCTGACACAGTTGGGCACGGTGCTGGCCAGCAGATGACTGTGGCCGTCCTGATGCTGCAACCCTTCCCCGTTCAGGGTGGTACGACCGGCGGTGGCCCCCAGCAGGAAACCGCGGGCCTGGCTGTCGCCGGCGGCCCAGCAAAGGTCGCCCACGCGCTGAAAGCCGAACATGGAGTAATAGATATAAAACGGAATCAGGGTGAAATCGTGCACGCTGTAGCTGGTGGCTGCCGCCAACCAGCCGGACATGGCACCTGCTTCGTTGATGCCCTCCTCCAGGATGCGACCCTTCTTGTCTTCCCGGTAGTACATGACCTGACCGGCATCCTCGGGCTCGTATTTCTGGCCACCGGAAGAGTAAATGCCCAGCTGCCGAAACAGGCCTTCCATACCGAAGGTGCGCGCTTCATCCGGCACAATCGGCACCACCCTTTCGCCGATCTGCTTGTCCTTGATCAGCGCGCTCATCATGCGCACAAAGGCCATGGTGGTGGAAATTTCCCGGTCACCACTGCCTTCCAGGAAGTTGGCAAAGATATCCAGCCCGGGCAGGGTCAGCGTCTGGCTGGCCTGCTGACGACGCACTGGCATATAACCGCCCAGCTCGTCGCGCTGCTCTTTCATGAAGCGCATTTCCGGGGAGTTCGCATCCGGCCGGTAGTAAGGCACATCCTTGAGCTGTTCATCAGTGAATGGCATATCGAAGCGATCGCGGAAATCCTTCAGGCTTTCCAGGTCCAGCTTCTTCATCTGGTGGGCCTTGTTGACCGCTTCGCCGGCGCCGGTGGCGTAACCCTTTACGGTCTTGGCCAGAATCACCGTGGGCCGACCGGTATGGTTAACCGCCGCATGGTAGGCCGCGTAGACCTTGAAGGGATCGTGGCCACCGCGGTTGAGGCGGTACACCTCATCGTCGGACATATGCTCCACCAGCTTCTTCAGTTCCGGGTACTCACCGAAGAAATGCTCACGGGTGTAGGCGCCTCCGTTTTTCTTGTAGGCCTGGTATTCGCCATCCACGCACTCTTCCATACGGCGGCGCAGCAGGCCCTGGCTGTCCCGTTCCAGCAGTGGGTCCCAGAGACTCCCCCAGACCACCTTGATCACATTCCAGCCGGCACCGCGAAACACACCCTCCAGTTCCTGGATGATCTTGCCGTTACCACGCACCGGACCATCCAGCCGCTGCAGGTTGCAGTTAACCACGAAGATCAGATTATCCAGTTTCTCGCGACCGGCCAGGGCCAGGGCGCCCTGGGATTCCGGCTCGTCCATTTCCCCGTCGCCCAGGAAGGCCCACACCTTGCGGTCATCCTTCTGGATCAGCTCACGGTTTTGCAGGTACTTCATCACATGAGCCTGGTAGATGGCCTGAATCGGCCCCAGCCCCATGGACACGGTGGGAAATTGCCAGAAATCCGGCATCAGCCAGGGATGCGGATAGGAGGACAAGCCCTTGCCATCCACTTCCCGGCGAAAGTTGTCTAGCTGCTCTTCGCTGATACGCCCTTCCAGGTAAGCGCGGGCATAAACACCCGGGGCCGAATGGCCCTGGAAGAACACCAGGTCCCCTTCGTTTTTATCGCTGGGAGCCCGGAAGAAATGATTGAAACCCACATCGTAAAGCGTGGCGGATGACGCAAAGGAGGCAATGTGGCCACCCAGCTCGTCATCGTTATCCATGTTCGCCCGCATCACCATGGCCAGTGCATTCCAGCGCACCAGGGAACGCACCCGGCGTTCCATGAAGATATCGCTGGGAATCGGCACTTCGTCTTTGGCAGGGATGGTATTGAGGTACGGGGTGTTGAGGTCAGTACGGCGAATGCCCTGTTCCTGGGCCTCATTGGTGATGGTGTCCAGCAGCCAGGCGGCCCGTTCCGGGCCTTCGCGCTCGACCACGGATTCCAGGGCTTCGAGCCACTCCCGGGTTTCTGCCGGGTCCATATCATCAAAGAAACTTCTTTTGTGCATGGGCATGCGTCCTTTTTCGCGTAGCCAGGCAGCCCTGCAGGATCACTGCAGGGCTGCGGGAATAAGCGCCCGAGGGTGTTGGGCGAGAGGTTCCAGACCTCCGGTACAAGCTCTTTCCATACTAGCCGCAATGACTGGCCGGTCAAATGACGATAATCACCACTGGCCTGTCACTGAAGGACTGGACGTTCGCTATCCACAACATGTCACCGGCGGCCCAGTGAAAAAACCCGACCAACGTCGAGCCCGAGACGTTCGACACTCAAGAATGCCGTTGGAGCTTTGCTTGCAAAGCGAAGGGTTGACGTTTTCCCAGGCCTGGCTCAGAGATCTTCGCTTTGCGAGCAAAGCTCCAACGCCCCCAGCCGGCTTATTGTTTAGATCACAATAATCCACAGCGCCGCCAGGATCAGCCAGATGGCAACGCAGCGCAGTAACAGCCCCTGCAGGGATTCCAGATGATCCAGGGCCGCGGACAGGGAGCCGTCACCGCTAGCCTGGGAGTCCTCCAGGGCCACATTAGCCACTTGCTGCAGCGGCTGGCCACTGTGTTCCTGACGCCACCAATGGCCACGCATTTTTTCCATAACCGCGGTGAAATCACCGGCCAGCGCCATGCTCAGCACCAGCAGTCTGTTGGCCGGCCAGCTTAGCCAGCCATCCAGGCGAGCTTGCCAGTGATTGGCCTGCTCGTCGCCAGCCCGGGTTACCCAGGCTCGATTGAGTACGACCAGAAACGCCGCTCCGAAACCCAGCACCACCAGCCAGAAGATCGCGATAAAGAGCTGCTGCTCCCGCGCCAGAATCTTTTCCGTCAGGGCACTCTGGTAGGCAGGATCACCAGGTGTTCCGGTCACATCGAATTCATCCGTGGCCAGGGCAGCAAAGCCTTCCGGGTCGTTCATTCGACCGCGCACCAGTAATTCATCCACATGACGGAACTCGCTTTGTCCGCCAACCAGCCACAAGATCAATACCATGCCCAGAACCAGCACTAACAACTGCCCCCAGAAGCCGTCCAGCCAGCAAGTCAGGGCGTAAATCAATAGTGCCGGCAACAGCACGGCCAGCCACCAGACTCGCTGTCCCTGCCCCAGGCGGTTGCCCCATTGCTGCAACCAGCCCTGATGGCGTTGCGGGTTGGTGAGCCATAATGGCCAGCTGGTATCCAGACGGCGCAGGCCGAGGACCAGTATCAGCACCAGAAACTTCATGCCATTTCCTCCTGAGAGCCTATTTAGAATCTATCCGCAGCCGCGCCGGAGTCCTTTCTTACCCTGTAAATAGGGTCGCCAGATCGTGATTGCGATTGTGCTGTGTAGTCATTCTACATAAGCAAGCGCAATCGCGGGCTGGTGGCAAAAGGGGCCCGGCCCTTCGGGTTACCGCTAAATATAGCCCCATGCTGTGTTATGAACCTTGAACTTGACCCGTCAGGCCCTACGGTTCATGCCTTGCCTGGGGCCATTTTTAGCGGCAACGCGGCTGCGGATAGATTCAAGATAGGCTCTTAAATCCAGCCAGGCGAGCCCTATAGGTCGTCCAGTCGAAAGCGGGGCCCGGGTCGGTCTTGCGGCCCGGGGCGATATGTTCGTGGCCGGTGATGCGGGTATCGTCGATCGCCGGATAGTGGCACTGCAGTAGCGCTGTGAGTTCCGTCAGGGTCGCGTACTGCACGTCTTCATAGGGAACAGTATCTGCGCCTTCCAGCTCGATGCCGATGGAAAAATCATTACAGTTTTCCCGCCCGGCAAAGCAGGAAACGCCGGCATGCCAGGCCCGCCGATCGCAGGGAACAAACTGCAACAGGCTGCCGTCACGCCGAATGAGAAAATGCGAGGACACGGTGAGCTGGTGGATTTCGCGGAAATAGGGATGGTCGTCCGGGTTCAGGCAGTTCTGGAACAGGGCCTGGATATAATCGCCGCCGAACTGCTCCGGCGGCAGGCTGATGTTATGAATCACCAACAGGGAAATATCATCGGGATCGGGGCGGGGATTGAAATTGGGGGATGGACACCACTGTGCCTGATCGACCCGGTGTTCGTTGAGAGTGAGCACCCGCGCAAGCTCCTTAGAACCTGTTCATGATCTATACGCAACCGCGCCGGAGTCAATTTTTTCGCCAGGTCGTGATTGCGATTGTGTCGTGTAATCATTCTACATCAATAAGAGCAATCGCGGGCTGGCGGAAAAAGGGGCCCGGCCCTTCGGGTTACCGCTAAAAATGGCGCCATGCTGTGTTGCGGACCTTGAACTTGACCCGTCAGGCCCTGCGGTCCGCGCCCTCTGTGCTCTGCGAGTATTGCCTGGCACCATTTTTAGCGGCAACGCGGCTGCGTATAGATCATGAACAGGTTCTATGCCCGCGCGGACAAACCAACGACTAGTGCTGTGCGTTGGCCTGCATGCGGCGCAGGTCGCCAATAACCGCTTCCAGAGCCCGGTCGAACAGGGCTCCCTCTTCAATGAGTTTAACAGTCCCCTCATGCAGGGCAACGGCCAGAGTGTAAGCAGAGAACTCTTCCACCTTGATCCCGCGCCGGTTGGTAAACACCATCTTCACCCCTGCGCGGATATTGGCAGCCAGCTTTGCGCGACGCGGCTCGTCACCGTCCATGATCTCAATCCACTGACCCGGAGCAAGCTGACCGGCTTTTTTCACCAGGAAATGGTTTTCCGGCAATACGGCTTCTTCCTGGGCTTGCGGTTGCGGTACCGGCATTTCCGGCTCCACAGGCACTCGCTCAGTTTCCAGGCCTTTGAGCAATTGCTGGTGCACATCCTGGAACTTGATCAGTAACTGCTTGGCTTCTGCCTCATCGTAACTGATCTGGCCAAGCCCGCTATGCAGAGTCTTCAGGAGTTTGGGGCTGAGCGCCTTGAGCTTTTCCAGAGCCGCCTGATCGCGGTGCGGCAGGACACTCCAGACCACCCCATCAACCACCTTGACCTGCTGTTGCCAGGCAGCGCTATCGGCGCCTTCGCGCAACCAGGTCAGGTAAAGCACCTGCTGCCAACCCTGGCGCAGTAACCGCACCACCACATCCGGCAGTTGACGGCCGGCCATGCGCTTGTCGAGCACCGCCACCACTTCCTGACGGGCCAACTCGGCACGAGCCTTGCCTTCCTCCGCTTCACGCACCCGTTGCTCAACACGCTCGGAGCGTGAGCTCTGGCTGTCGAAAAAGCGCTGAAACTCATCCAGCAGGGTGGCGAACAAACTGGCATCGTCTTCAAAGTCATCAATGATGCGATGTACCGCGTGGTTGATACGCTGGTACAGATCGTCCTGGATGCCCTGTTGCGGGTCCCACTGATTGCCGGCCCGGGCGAGCATGTTGAGCAGTAGTCGAGCTTCGTGGTTGTCGTTACTGAAGAAGGTCTTGTCGGTGATTGCTACTTTCAGCAAGGGGATCTGCAGGCGCCCTATCAGCGCCTTGATCTCGGAGGGCAGGCCCTCGTCATCCAGAATGAAATCAAACAGCAGAGACACCAGGTTAATCACATCGTCATCGGCTTGGTCCAGGGCATGGATGGCTTCGCCATGCTCACTATCGAGCAATTCTGACAGGTCTTCCTTCAGGTTGGCCTTTTCACCGTCTGTTTCGCTGAGGCTGCGTTCGACACGCTGCAGACGATTGAGCACGCCCATCAAGTCATCAGAGCTGACCTGGTGAACGGAAGCCGCATTGGCCACCGGGGCGCCATTGAGATAAGGCACGCCGTTCTGCATGACCGCCATGGCTGCATTAATATCACCACCAACAAGGGCTCCGCCACCTGCTGGCGCCGCTCCGCCCTGCATACCGCGCATGGTGACCAGCAATTCCTGCAGCAGCCCGAACATCTGATCGTTATTTCCCGTACCCGAACCAGAAGAGGAAGTCTGGCTGGATGCCAACGAGCGATTTCCCGGTTTGCGTGCAGGCGCAATAGGGGCGGATTTCATATCCGGCAAGACCCCGGCGTCTACCAGTACCTTATTGGCCTCAGACACCATGAAGCCAGTTTCCGCCATCACTTCTCGCTCAAACAGCTTGAGGATGATCAGGCGAGCCTTGATGTCCAGAGAGAGCTTTTCCAGACCCTCGTTGAAGGCATCGACCAGCTCACGCGGTTCCAGCGGATTATTCCGCTCGGTGATTTCCGCCTTGCTTTCAAACAGGTATTCCAGACGGTGGCAAAGCACCTTCAGCTGTTCTACACAGCCATTACGGGCACGACGAGCCATGTTATCCAGGGCCACCGAGGTTTCCAGGTCTTCTTCATTCACCAGGGTCAGGGAGTCCAGGTCAAACTTGGCATTTTCAAGCGACGCGGCCTGTTCGTCAGAGTGACCGAGCGTGGCAAACTTGTGCTGCATGGCCTGCTTCAGGCTGGCAACCAGACCAGCACGCTGCACGCGAAGCTGGCGCATGGCATCAAAGTAACGCTCGCGCTCGCTATCCGTTTCCTTCTCTGCCAGGTCGTAGAGGGTGTCGTCAGCACCATCAAGCATATCTTCCAGATAGGAAGACGCCAGTGACAGATAGCGGTCACGCACTTTTTCGATCGGTCTGGGCAGGCTGTTAGCGGCTGTTTTGCCGGCGACCGGTTTGAGCTGAGTAACCTTGGCCATGACACCCCCGGGGTTAAGCTTCACCCGCTTCAATAATGGGACTGTAGTTTTAATACTCTACTAAGCTAACACATCAACAGTCTACGAATTTTGAACCAGTTGGCATGTGAGACTTTGTGTGTATGCAACCACAAACACGTCGCCAGCTTTCCCTGCTCGCTAAATTCCCATAGCCTAAGGCCTTTTGGGGCAATGGACGAGAGCCATGGAGCAAGCGGTTACCATTCTTAAACAGATCAGTGGTTTTTTATGGGGATGGCCGGCACTAATCCTAATTGCTGGCACCGGGATCTACCTGACCCTGATCCTGCGGTTCCTGCCGCTGCGTCAGTTGGGATTCGGCTTCAAGCAGATGTTCGGCCCGCAGGTGGGGGTCGGCACCATTGGTGCTGGCGCCGCCTTGGCCACGTCGCTCTCTGCCACTATCGGCACCGGTAACATCGTGGGTGTTGCCACTGCCATCCACTCAGGAGGCCCCGGGGCACTGGTGTGGATGTGGCTGATTGCTCTGGTGGGTATGGCTACCAAATACGCAGAAGCCGTGCTGGCCGTGCAATACCGGGAAAAAGATGCGGCGGGCCAGTACGTGGGCGGCCCTATGTACTACATTCAAAACGGTCTGGGCCGTAACTGGCGCTGGCTGGCCATTGCCTTTGCCGTCTTCGGCATGTTGGCAGGCTTCGGCATTGGCAATAGCGTCCAGGCCAACTCTGTCGCACACGGCCTGCAGGACAGCTTCGGGCTTCCTGCATGGGTAACCGGGGTCACCTTGGCCGTCCTCGTGGGCCTGGTGGTGCTAGGCGGCATGAAACGGATTGCCACCGTGGCCACTTATATCGTTCCCTTTATGGCGCTGGCTTACCTTCTAGCCGGCTTGGTGGTGCTGGTGGACCACGCTGACGCGCTGCCCGCCGCCCTGGCCCTATGCTTCGAAAGCGCTTTCACCGGCACCGCGGCGGCTGGCGGTTTTGCCGGCGCCCTGGTCAAGGAAGCAATCCGTTTCGGCATTGCCCGGGGCATATTCTCAAACGAGGCCGGACTGGGCAGCGCACCCATCGCCCATGCATCCGCCAATACCGATCACCCGGCCAGACAGGGCTCCATCGCCATGCTGGGCACCTTTATCGACACCATTATCGTCTGCTCCATCACCGGTCTGGCCATTATCGCCTCCGGTGCCTGGACCAGCGGCGCCGAAGGTGCCCCCCTGTCCGCCCTGGCCTTCTCATCTACTTTCGGTGACTTCGGCAATGTGATTGTGGCCGGCGGCCTGGCGATTTTTGCCTTCACCACCCTGCTGGGCTGGAGCCTGTACAGCGAACGATGCACCCAATTCCTGTTTGGCGACCGGGCCGTCCTCCCCTTCCGCGTGATCTGGGTACTGGCCGTACCGTTTGGCGCCGTTGTCAGCCTGAACCTGGTCTGGGCGCTGGCCGACATCATGAATATCCTGATGGCGATACCCAACCTGATAGCTCTGCTATTATTGTCACCCGTGGTGGTGAGGTTGAGTCGAGAGTTCTTTGACGGCCGCCACCCGGAATGAATATTGGTAGGAGCTTGCTTGCAAGCAAGCTCCTACAGCGTTAACACACCTGTAGGACTCACCTCAGCATGACCACAGCCCTCCCCGACTACGTGCGCGACGATATTCAACGCAACGTAAGCTTCGCCCTGGAAGAAGATATACGCAGCGGTGACATCACGGCACAGCTCATTGATGCCGATAGCGAAAGCACGGCCACCATCATCACTCGCGAAGAGGCGGTCATGTGCGGCACTCCCTGGGCTGAGGAAGTGTTTCGGCAACTGGGCGATGTACAGATTGAGTGGCATGTTCATGACGGTCAGCGACTGCCCGCAGAGACAACCCTGTGCACACTTCGCGGCAATACCCGGCAAATTCTCACTGGCGAACGCACCGCGTTGAACTTCCTGCAGACCCTTATGGGCACTGCCACCACAGCGCGCCAGTATGCTGATGCTGTGCAAGGAACCACCGTGACGATTCTGGATACGCGCAAAACACTCCCTGGAGTTCGCGCTGGCCAGAAATACGCTGTTCTGTGTGGAGGCTGTCAAAACCACCGGATCGGGCTGTACGATGCGTTTCTGATCAAGGAAAACCATGTAGCCGCCTGCGGAGGGATTACTGCAGCCATTCAACGCGCGCGGGCTCTGGCACCGGAGAAGAAGATTATTGTGGAAGTGGAAACACTGGCGGAGTTGAAAGAAGCCGCAGCAATGAGACCGGATCAGATTATGCTGGATAATTTCAATTCCCAGATGCTGACAGAGGCCGCCTCACTCGCCACCGAATGCGCACTGGAAGTCTCCGGCAACTTAACTGTAAACAATGCCAAGACCCTGCCCAAAGGACGCGAATGGTTTCTGTCCTCGGGGGCACTGACCAAGCATGTACAAGCAATCGATTTATCCCTGCGATTACAATGATGGCCATTGTCACTGCCGCAGGAATATAACGTAACGATGCTGAGTGCCAGTTCCAGCGGATGGAAACCGGATTGTTTGCGGGACTCCAGATATACTGCAGACAAGATTCAAACGGCAAAAGCATTTTGCCCGGTGGCTTTTGTCAGAGGCGACAGAAACCGCCCGCCAGATCACAGGTTACCGTTCCTGTGCCGGGTGCTACCGGCGTAAGAGTGAGCGTGTCGCCGGCAGAAATGGGGTAACTGATTAACGGCAACGCAGTGCAGCGACTCGGCGCCGCATTTGCCGGAAAGCTGGTGCCCGTCAAAGTGACATGGGTCACCCCCACTCGCACATGGGCCGCTGCCTCAGCAAGGCAGGCATTATCCGCTGACTGTCTTATGTAATCGTTGTACGCCGGAATGGCAACCGCCGCCATGATGCCAATGATCGCCACCACGATCATCAGCTCAATTAATGTAAACCCCTTTTGATAATTCACAGCCCCCCCTCATTATTGTGATCCCGTGACTTTCCCCTGATCAAAACAATGCATAAACCAGACCAGATTTTTTTAATGAGAAATCCTTCGGAAAACGGGGCGGGGCTGCAGACAAAGGCCTAATAAAGACAGGAAATCACAATACTTTTTGGCAGAAACCAACAATAAAGGTCACTTTGAATTTAGTAGATTATCAAAGTTTCAAACGAATAAAACACCAAGTATGGGATGGCGCCTCTAACCGCACAGATTCAGATAGTTACTCCCAGTAATCGGTTTCAGCTGCCAAAACCCTGGATCAGTGCAAAAGGGAAAACGGTAGAACTAGCGTCTTGCCATTTAATTGAAGTCACTAAAAAGCACAAAGGCCCGGGGGTATTAACCACCGGGCCTTTGAAAATAAGCCAGGCTAATGCCTGCTTATTGTTACGGCTTGGAGCAAGTACCAGAGCCATCACAGGTCACAACAGTGCTGGCTGAATCTTTGGCAGTTGCCTGCGTCCAGTCTGTGCCAGCAGCCGGAGCACCAGCAGGAGCAGCACCGGCGTTAACGGTGGCACAAGCACCAGCGACCGGAGTAGACAAAGTTGCTGGGTCCTGAGAGTACTCAATCAGCCAGTTGTTAGTTTGGCCTTTCAGCTCAGCCAGGCAGGAATCAATACGGCTCTGCTCCACGTAATCCTGGTAAGCCGGGATAGCGACCGCGGCCAGAATGCCGATGATGGCAACCACGATCATCAGTTCGATAAGGGTGAAACCCTGTTGAATTTGCTTCTTCATGTCGTCTCTCCAACGTAAAATTTGCAAGCCTTATTGTTGAGCTCACTCTTGGCGAGCCTCTGCGTTGGTCTAATGCATAGAGCGGGCCAACTTTTTGCTCATGAGGAAAAATCATTAGAAACCTGTAAATTCAACGCCGAATCGCACTGCGCACAACTGCAGAGATGACTATTGAGTCTCTCCTGAAATTACCGGCAGCAGTCATAACCGACACTATTCGTCACTCGCCAGCAAAATAACGACAAAAAGCGTCACCCTGGATGACCACCACTATCGGTTGCCCCCCCCCCCTTCATTCATTGGATCGAGTCTCCAGGTTCACCGAGGGCCATGATAGGGTGGGTAGCGATGGCTGAGTCGGACTTTAAGCAGAACAAGGGCATGGCTAACTGCCTTTCAAAGCGACCCTAAACCCTTGGCCCAGACCGCGACCTTAGATAGAAAGCTCTACCGCAAAAGCTGGGAATACCTTTAGAAAGGCCCGACAAGGTACTGATTTTGCGACATCCACTCTTCCCTGTGCCGGTGACAACCGGTATGTTACGAAGAAAGTGTTGGGCATACCGACCATACTAAGCATAAACAAGCAGGTTGCCATGACTAGCCAGACCCTTTCCTTCAGCGGCTTACCGCAAAGGCTCATCAAGCAGGAATTGCTGACCGCCGAAGACGCACAGCAAGCACAACAGCAGGCTCGCCAGGAGCGGGTGAGTCTCGTTCACCAGCTGGTAAGCTCAGGCAAGCTCTCGGCGCGAGTTGTCGCAAATGCAGTGGCCGAAGAGTTTGGCGACCCCATCCTGGATCTGAGCGCCTTTCAGCGTGACAGCCTGATCAAGGATCTTGTGGATCCAAAACTGATCACCAAGCACCATGTGCTGCCCCTGTTTCGCAGGGGTAGCCGGCTTTTTGTGGCAGTGTCAGACCCGACCAATTTGCCCGCACTCGAAGAAATCCGTTTCAACACCGGCCTCAATGTAGAAACCATCATCGTTGAGGAGGACAAGCTCACTCACTGGATTGATCACCTGGAATCAGAAGCCGAAGGCAGCGCTTTTGATGATCTGGATGATGATATGGGTGATCTTGATGTTGGACCTGCCGAAGAGAAAAAGGACGAAACCCAGTCCGGCACCGATGACGCCCCCATTGTACGCTTCGTGAACAAGCTGCTGCTGGATGCGATTAAAGGGGGGGCCTCGGATTTACACTTTGAACCTTATGAAAAGACATACCGGGTGCGGTTCCGTCAGGACGGCATTCTGAAAACCGTCTCCAAGCCACCGATCAACATTGCCAGCAAATTGTCAGCTCGCCTGAAGGTGATGTCACGACTGGACATTTCTGAACGCCGGGTCCCGCAGGATGGCCGGATCAAGCTGAAAATTTCCAAAACCCGTGCCATCGATTTCCGGGTAAACACCTGCCCCACGTTGTTCGGGGAAAAAATCGTGTTACGGATTCTGGACCCGGAATCTGCAAAAATGGGTATTGAGGCGCTGGGCTATGATGAAGATCAAAAACAGATGTATCTGGATGCTCTTCACAAGCCTCAGGGCATGATTCTGGTGACTGGCCCCACCGGTTCCGGGAAAACGGTCTCCCTCTATACTGGCGTCAATATCCTCAACACCCCTGAGCGCAACATTTCTACTGCTGAAGACCCGGTAGAAATCAACCTGGAAGGCATCAATCAGGTTAATGTTAACCCCAAACAGGGCATGGACTTTTCGGCGGCCCTGCGAGCCTTTCTTCGGCAAGATCCGGATGTCATTCTGGTTGGTGAAATCCGGGATCTGGAAACCGCCAACATTGCCGTGAAGGCGGCACAGACGGGTCATATGGTGCTTTCTACCTTGCACACCAACAGCGCACCAGAAACATTGACTCGCCTACGCAACATGGGCGTACCCTCCTTCAATATTGCCACCTCGGTAGTCCTGATTATTGCCCAGCGATTAGCACGCCGACTTTGCGAGCACTGCAAAAACGTAGTGGACGTACCGCAACAGTCCCTACTTGAGATGGGCTTCACGGAAGAAGATATTGGTACCGGGTTTACTGTTTATGGCCCACAAGGGTGCGACAAATGCACTAACGGCTATAAAGGTCGGGTAGGGATTTATGAAGTCGTCAAAATCACTGACGGTATTGCCCGGATTATTATGGAAGAAGGGAACTCCATCCAAATTGCAGATCAGTGTCGCAAAGAAGGATTCAATGACTTACATCGCTCCGGCCTCGTAAAAGTCATGCACGGCGTGACCAGCCTGGAAGAAGTTAACCGTGTAACAAGCGGACATTAATTATGGCAACAAAATCAGCAGAACAAAAAAACGCCACTTTCGTTTATGAAGGTGTTGACAGGCAAGGAAAGAAAGTAAAAGGCGAGGCTTCTGGCAAAGGTCCAGCTCTGGTTCGTGCAGAACTTCGCAAACAAGGCATTAACGCCAAAAAAGTCATCAAGAAACGCGAAGTTAGCTTTGGTGGAAAGAAAAAAATCAAACCCATGGATATCGCCATTTTTACTCGTCAGATGGCAACCATGATGAAAGCGGGCGTCCCTCTTGTTCAAGCATTTGAAATCGTTGCTGACGGCCTGGAACACCCCACCATGAGACAACTGGTGCTGAGCCTGAAAACAGAAGTTGAATCAGGCAGTAATTTTGCAACGGCCCTGTCAAAGCATCCAGATCAATTCGACGATTTGTACTGCAGCTTGATTGAGGCCGGCGAGCAATCAGGCGCGCTTGAAACAATGCTCGATCGAGTCGCGCTTTATAAAGAAAAAAGCGAACTCCTCAAACAAAAAATCAAGAAAGCCATGAAGTACCCGGCAACGGTTGTTGTTGCGGCTGCCATTGTAACTGCAATTCTTTTGCTGAAAGTAGTCCCGGTATTTCAGGATCTTTTCGCCGGTTTCGGTGCTGAACTCCCGGCTTTTACCGTCTTTGTTATCAATCTGTCAGATGGACTTCAAAAAAACTTTCTGCTTATTCTCGCCTGTATAGTCGCATTTGTAATTGGATTTTCCACGCTCAAGAAAAAATCAGAACCCTTCCGGGACGCCCTGGACAGGCTGGTATTAAAACTACCCATTGTCGGTGACCTGGCTTTTAAATCGACCATCGCAAGGTACGCACGAACACTCTCAACCACCTTCGCCGCTGGCGTCCCCTTAATCGAGGCCCTTGATGCTTGTGCCGGGGCGACGGGTAACGTGGTGTATCGCAAAGCCGTTTACAAAGTGAAAGAAGACGTTTCAACTGGTCAGCAATTGCAATTTGCAATGCGAGCAACAGGTGTCTTCCCCGCCATGGCTCTACAAATGACCGCTATCGGCGAAGAATCCGGGGCACTGGATGCCATGCTGGAAAAAGTCGCCATCTATTATGAGGATGAAGTCGACAATGCCGTGGATGGCCTCACCAGCATGATGGAGCCTCTCATTATGTCGGTGCTTGGCGTTCTTATCGGCGGCTTGATCATCGCCATGTACCTGCCGATTTTCCAATTGGGTCAAGTTGTAGGCTAATTAATGATAGACAATCTTTTCGATGTTCTTTCCGCGAGCCCAACCCTGCTGGTTGGGCTCTGTGTTTTTCTGGGGCTGCTGATCGGCAGCTTTCTCAACGTCGTCATCTACCGCTTACCGGTGATGATGGAACGTAGCTGGCAGCAGGAAGCCCGCGAAATTCTGGAGTTACCCGCAAAGGATGATGGCGAGATATTCAATCTGGTGACACCACGCTCCCGCTGCCCGAAGTGCGACCACGGCATTGCCTGGTATGAAAACATCCCGGTGGTGAGCTGGCTGGCACTGAAAGGTAAATGCAAGGGTTGCGCAACGCCGATCAGTAAACGCTACCCGGTCATTGAGCTGACAAGTGGCGTTCTTGCCGGCCTGTGCGCCTGGCACTTCGGTTATGGACCCTGGCTAGCCTTTACCCTGTTTGCCACCTGGACCCTGCTGGCGGCAGCCATGATTGATGCGGATACCACCCTGCTGCCGGACAGCATGACTTACCCTCTACTGTGGGCCGGCCTGCTGGCGGCGCTGCTTGGCGTTTCACCGGTATCTCTGCCGGATGCGGTGGTGGGTGCCATGGCCGGTTACCTGTCCCTGTGGAGCGTGTACTGGCTGTTCAAGCTGCTCACCGGCAAGGAAGGCATGGGCTATGGTGACTTCAAGCTTCTCGCTGCTCTGGGCGCCTGGACGGGTTGGCAGTATCTGCCGCTGATTATTCTGCTGTCTTCCGTGGTGGGCCTGGTGTTCACCCTGATCGCCACTCTCTTCGGTGGCGAAAAGCGCACCCAGATCCCTTTCGGCCCCTATCTAGCGGCCGCTGGCTGGATTGCATTGCTATGGGGCGATACCATCGTCAGCTCGTATCTCGGGATGTTTAAGATCAGTTAATCCACGCTGAACACATGCCCTAAAAGTCTCGTTGAAGCTTTGCTTGCAAAGCGAAGGCTCTGCATTACTTGAACGCTTTCGCCTTGCGAGCAAGGCTCCAACGGGTTCAATTCTGCCCAGGAGCCCCCCATGTTCGTAGTCGGCCTGACTGGTGGTATTGGCAGCGGAAAGACCGCTGCCACGGATTTCCTCGCCCAGCAGGGCATCACTATTGTGGACGCAGATCTGGCGTCCCGGGTAGTGGTGGAACCGGGCCAGCCTGCGCTCCAGCATATCGCCGACCATTTTGGTGAGCATGTACTCACTGCGGATGGCGCCCTGGACCGCCGCGCTTTGCGCGAGATCGTGTTTGCGGATGCGGACGCCCTCAAGGTGCTTGAAGGCATTACTCACCCCGCCATCGGCGAGGAGCTGAAACGGCAAATTGCTGCCAGTGAGTCCACCTATACCGTTCTGGTATCGCCACTGCTGCTGGAAACCAGCCAGAAAGCGCTGGTGGACCGTATTCTGGTCATCGATGCGCCGGCAGAATTGCAGGTAAAACGGGCAATGGAACGGGACCATGTTCCCGAAGAGCAGGTTGCCGCTATCATCAAGGCTCAGATGGAGAGAACCAAACGCCTGGACCAGGCCGACGATGTGGTTGAGAATCACGGCTCGCTGCAGGTACTTCACGAGCAACTGGCGAGCCTGCATCAACGCTATCTGGAAATGGCTAACGTACTCTGAACATGTCTGATACCAATAACACCACCCAAACCTATCCCTGCCCCCAGTGTAAATCCCTCACTCGCTGGACCAACAATCCCTGGCGGCCTTTCTGCTCCGAGCGCTGCAAGTTGATTGATCTGGGCGATTGGGCGGCGGAACGCCATGCGATTCCCGGTGATGACAATGCCCCCGGGGATTTTGAAGAGTTTTGATCGTCTGACGGGATAAGCTGCGGATTGGGCTGCTCGTGCATCAGCGAGAATAAACCCCGTGCCTCTTTCTCTAACAGGGGCACAACACCCGAGTGCTAGCGGTACCAACACCTACCGTAGGGTGCCACTGAGCCTAAGGCGAACTGCACCGATTCGGTGGCTGGATGGTGAGTTCGCCTTAGACTCAGTGGCACCCTACACAGGTACAGGGGCAGAGCCCGGCCAGAATGCGCGAATGCCTGCCACGCCGATGGCGCCATACTGGCGGGCGGTTTCCAGATCCGCTGGCGAGACACCACCTAGCCCATAACAGGCCAGCGGCAACCCGGTAATCCATTCCCCCGCCTGTTGCCACCCCAGGGGGGGACGATCCGGATGACTGGCAGTGACCTCTACCGGGGAGACCAGCGCCATATCCAGCCCCAGGTCTGCCGCCTTTTCCAGGGCCTCACGGCTGTGACAAGCCGCTGAAACCAGCCCCGCAAAATCTGGTCGCCCCTGACAATCCATCAATACCGAGCCCGGCATATGCAGCGCAAAGACTCCCTGTAAGGACAACTGTTCCGCCCATGCTGCCGATGAGGCCCGCAACCATACCTTGACGCCTTTTTCCCGGCACAGGGCCAGAATCTCAGGCAGTGCAGCATGCTCGCTCCACTGGCGCAGATACAGCCCAATACGGGCAGCATCCAGACGGCCGATACCCGCTTTGAGGGCTTCCAGATCCAGATTATCCGGCGCGATGGCAAGATAATCGGGAAGCGTGATCGCGGTGACCACCGGCCGGTTCGCCGCCGGAAACTCCAGCGCCGGCAATTCCGGAATCTCAAACCAGTTCACCTGCTGCCCTTCACAACCCGAAGGCTCGCCCTGCCAGGCGGTGACATCGCGAAAATGCAGGGTGACATGCAGATCCTGGTACTGGTGGGCGATAGTCATGAACGGAGAGGAAATGGCCGCCTGCATGCCCAGCTCCTCCTCCAGCTCCCTGGCCAGGGCCGCCGACAGGGGCTCACCCGGCTCCACTTTGCCGCCAGGAAACTCCCAGCGGCCCCCTTGATGCTTGTGGTCCGGGCGTCGGCTCAGGCAGATGCGGCCGTCGTTGCCGCGGATGATGGCGGCAACGACGGTGATGGCGGGGGTAGCTACGGTCATAAAAACGTTCCTTCAGGAGCGTCGGGAGAGCCATGCCCGCAGGCGCAACAGCGAATGAGCTGTCGCAAGTATGTTCGCCATGCAAGCATAGCTCCT
>NZ_ARXU01000011.1 GCF_000756655.1 Alcanivorax jadensis T9 | reverse complement strand
GAACCGCGCTTGCGCGGAAATCGCCTGCCGGGCGATCAGGAATCTCAGAGCTCGACAGGTTTCAGAAAAGAATGCAGTAACCCATGTGTCTCTTACCTCGCTGCGCTCTCGGTTCGTCCCTCAAGAGGAACTCCTACAGATAGGCCCTCAGCCTGGCAGCGCGGAGTCCTGTGGCAACTCATGAGGCACAGGGCCTTCATCGCGTTGTAGCTCGAAGCTAGTAGCTGTATTTACCGTTCCATGCTGCGCGGTAGCGGATGCCCTGCAAGACGCAGCGCCAGGGAGGTGATGTATTGCCAGGGATCGCCCTTGGCCATGCCCTTGACGCACTGGTCGGCGCGGATGGCGCTGGCCTGGGCGGCTTTTAGATGTTGCGGGTTGAGGCGCTGAGCCTGGGCCTGCATGGCGCGTACCCGCTGGGGAGGCAATCGGGGTGGTGGGCCGCCGCTAAGCATGCCGTCGAGGATGCGGATGTCGCGGCTCAGGGCCCATAGCAACACCGGTGGCTCCACGCCTTCAGCGCGCAGGGTCTGGATGATGTGCAGCACCCGCTGGGCGTTGCCCTGGGCAGTGGCTTCGGTGAGGTCGAAGGGCGAGTAGCGGCTGGAATCGCCCACTGCCTGTTGCACGTCTTCCGGTCCCACCTGGCCGTCTTCTACCAGCAGGGTGAGCTTGTCCACTTCCTGGGCGGCGGCCAGCAGGTTGCCTTCGCTGCGTTCGATCAGCAGGGCGAGGGCGTCTTCGCTGGCACTCAGTCCGCGGCTGGCCAGACGATCCTGCAGCCAGTTGCGCAGGCCGGCACCTTCCACCGGCCAGACTTCGATCACCGCACCGACTTCGTCCAGGGCTTTCACCCAGGCGCTGTTCCAGTCCTTGCGGCGATCCAGCCTGGAGCAGCGGATCAGCAGCAGCGTGTCATCGCCGGGGCTGGCCAGAACATCACGGAGGATCTGGCTGCCGGCCTTGTCCGGTCGCTTGTCGTTGAGCACCAGTTCGAGAATCCGGCGGCCACCAAACAGGCTCATGCTCTGGGATTCGTTGAGCAGGGCGTTCCAGTCGATGCCGGTGTCGGAGGAGAAGCGGTGACGTTCGTCAAAGCCCTGATCGCGGGCAGCGCGGCGCAGGTCGTCGAGGAGCTCGCCCTGTTGCAGGGGCTCATCGCCGGCCACCAGATAGGCGGGCAGCAGTCGGTCGGCCAAGTGTTTGCCAAGCTGCTCCGGACGCAGGCGCATCAGTAGGTCTCCCAGCCCTCGGAGGCAGCGGCAATCTGGTTGATCAGCCGGTAGGCCATGTCCAGGAACAGGTCGTCACGGACCAATTGCTCCTCGTCGGAAGAGGCGGTGGCGTTTTCCGGGTACCAGGGCAGGTTGCGCAAGGTCATCATGCGCGTTGGCGTGGTCAGCAGGGCGCCGCTTTTGCGGTCCTTGATGTGCCAGCGCAAGGTGTAGCGCAGTTCGATTTCCGCCTGGCGACCCTGGGCATCCACCGCCGAGGTGCGGCGCATCCAGTCTTCGTCATCGATCACCAGGATATAGGGCGCCTGGTTATGTACCAGCACGCCCTGGTCTTCCAGCTCGTCTTCCAGGGTGTAGCGCAGTTCCGTGGAGGCACCGCTTACCGTCAGGGTTTCCATGGACGGAGTGCTGGTGGTGCCGCGCAGTTGCCAGCCGCAGGCGCTGAGGACAAGCCCCAGCACCAGCAGCAGGGTCAGACGGGATGTGGCGCGCAAGCTGGATGTCATAACCGCCTCTCAGTTGGCAACGATGTTGACCAGTTTACCCGGCACAACAATCACCTTGCGGATGGTTTTGCCGTCGGTGAACTTCTGCACATTGGGTTCCGCCCTGGCCAGGCTTTCCACGGTGTCCTTGTCGGCGTTGGCGGGCACCTCGAGCTTGGCGCGCACCTTGCCATTGACCTGTACCACCAGTTCGAGACTGTCCTTCACCAGTGCGCTTTCGTCCACCTGAGGCCAGGCGGCGTTCAGTGCCGCTTCGTCGTGACCCAGGGCCTGCCACAGGCTGTGGGACGCATGGGGGGTGATTGGCGACAGCAGCAATACGGCGGTTTCCAGGGCTTCCTGGCGCACGGCGCCGGCCTGATCGCCCTGACTGTCAAAGCGGCTCA
Organism: Alcanivorax jadensis T9; assembly: GCF_000756655.1. Classification (GTDB taxonomy): domain Bacteria; phylum Pseudomonadota; class Gammaproteobacteria; order Pseudomonadales; family Alcanivoracaceae; genus Alcanivorax; species Alcanivorax jadensis. The sequence goes on along the minus strand of NZ_ARXU01000011.1, from coordinate 123,315 downwards.
CCTCGTTGATCAGTTCCATCACAGCGGCGATGGCGGTATTGAAGGTGTGGCGGCGACCGAAGTCATCGCTGACCTTCTGGATGGTTTCGTGGGTCTTGCGACGCAGGGCTTTGCCGGCATCGTCCAGAGAGGCCGGATCCAGCGTGCCCGCCTTGCCCGCTTCCACATGTTCGGCCACCAGCCGCCACAGGCGCTTGAGGAAGCGGAACGCCCCTTCCACACCGGAATCGTTCCACTCCAGGGATTGCTCCGGCGGCGCCGCAAACATCATGAAGAGGCGCACGGTGTCGGCACCGTATTCCTCGATCATTTCCTGCGGGTCCACAGTGTTGCCCTTAGACTTGGACATCTTGGCGCCGTCTTTCAGCACCATGCCCTGACACAGCAGTTGCTTGAAGGGCTCGTCGGATTCCACCAGGCCGGTGTCGCGCAGCAGCTTGTGGAAGAAGCGCGAGTAGAGCAGGTGCAGGATGGCGTGTTCAATGCCGCCCACGTATTGATCCACCGGCAGCCAGTAGTTGGCGGCCGCCGGGTCCAGCATGGCCTGATCGTTCTGCGGACAGCAGTAACGGGCGTAGTACCAGCTGGATTCCATGAAGGTGTCGAAGGTGTCGGTTTCGCGCAGGGCGGGCTGGCCGTCAAAGGTGGTTTTGGCCCATTCCGGGTCGGCCTTGATGGGGCTTTTCACGCCGTCCATTTCCACCTCGGTGGGCAGCACCACCGGCAATTGGTCTTCCGGGGTGGGGTGCAGTTCACCGTCTTCGGTTTCCACCATGGGAATGGGAGCGCCCCAGTAGCGCTGCCGGGAGACGCCCCAGTCGCGCAGGCGGTAATTCACCTTCTTCTCGCCCAGGTTGCGTTCGCTCAGCCAGGTGGCGATGGCGTCGAAGGCGTCGGCGGAGGTCTTGCCGGTGAATTCCCCGGAGTTCACCAGCTTGCCCTTTTCGGTGAAGGCTTCGCTGTCCAGGTCAATGGCTTCACCATTGGCAGGCTCAATCACCTGGTTGATGGGCAGGCCATATTTCTTCGCAAATTCGTAATCGCGCTGGTCATGGGCGGGGACCGCCATGACGGCACCGGTGCCATAGCTCATCAGCACGAAGTTGGCCACCCAGACCGGTACCTGCTCGCCGCTGATCGGGTGGGTCGCGGTGAGGCCGGTGTAGATGCCTTTCTTTTCCATGGTGGCCATATCGGCTTCGGCCACCTTGTTGTGCAGGCACTCTTCCACAAAGTCCGCCACTTCGTGGTTGGCGGCAGCGGCTTTCTTCGCCAGCGGATGCGCTGCTGCCACGGCCACGTAGCTCACGCCCATGAGGGTGTCCGGGCGGGTGGTGTAGACGCGCAGAGGCGCTTCGCCCTGAATGGCGAACTCCATTTCCACTCCTTCGGAGCGGCCGATCCAGTTGCGCTGCATGGTCTTGACCTGTTCCGGCCAGCCATCCAGTTGATCCAGATCTGTCAGCAATTCATCGGCGTAGTCGGTGATCTTGATGAACCACTGGGGAATCTCTTTCTGTTCCACCAGGGCGCCGGAGCGCCAGCCGCGGCCGTCAATCACCTGCTCGTTGGCCAGTACGGTCTGATCGATCGGGTCCCAGTTCACCGTGGACATCTTGCGATACACCAGGCCTTTCTCGTAGAGCTTGGTGAAGAACCACTGTTCCCAGCGATAGTATTCCGGGGTGCAGGTGGCCAGCTCACGATCCCAGTCGTAGCCGAAGCCCAGGCGCTGCAGTTGCCCGCGCATGTAGTCGATGTTCTCGAAGGTCCACTTGGCCGGGGCCACCTTGTTCTTGATGGCGGCGTTCTCGGCGGGCAGGCCGAAGGCGTCCCAGCCCATGGGCTGCAGCACATTCTTGCCTTGCATCCGCTGGTAGCGGCTGATCACATCGCCGATGCTGTAGTTGCGCACGTGGCCCATGTGTAGCCGCCCGGACGGGTAGGGGAACATGCTCAGGCAATAGAATTTTTCCTTGCCGGCCTCTTCGGTGACCTTGAAGCTTTGGTTATCCTCCCAGTACTGCTGGGCTTGGGCTTCGACTTGATCGGGGCGATACTGTGCGTCCATCGGCTCTCTACTGATCAAAAAAACTTACGGGAACATCGCGGTTGCGAAGGGGACATAGGATACATGAGCTCAGCCCGGATTTCTCACTGGTCTGCACCGCGAAAGTGTTGGCTGAATAATCACCGCAAACGGGAGTGCCGATGGCGTTGACCTACCTGGTGCTGCTGGTGCTGGTGGGGGGAACCCTGCCGGCAGTGGTCCGCAGCCTGTTGCCGCCCCTGCCGCGACGCAATACCGGTATTACTCCCCAGGCGGTGGTGGTACTGGGTGCCGGACGGCGCCAACGTGATGGCCAGTTTTCCCTGACCACCCGTGGCCTGCGGCGGTTGCAGCTGGCCGCGGAAATGGCCCATGAGCATAGTTTGCCGCTGGTAGTCAGTGGCGGCATCAGCACCACTCCCCATGCGGATAACGAGCCTTCCGAAGCACAGTTGATGGCGGAACTGGTGCGCCGACGCTGGCCGACCATGACGGTGCTGGAGGAAGGGAAAAGCCGTAATACCTGGGAAAATGCCGTGTACAGCGGTGAGCTGCTGGGTCAGCGTAGCATCGACGAGATCATCCTGGTCAGCGATCGGGCTCACCTGCCGCGGGCTCTACTGTGTTTTCAGAGCCAGGGGGTGCTGGCCCAGGCTGCCTGGCGCAAGCGGTTGCCAAAGCAGGAGTGGGTGCCCTCCGCCGGGGCGTTATCCATGGTGCCGGAGATCTGGTACGAATGGCTGGCGCTGGTGTGGTATCACCTGCGGTATTTGTAGGAGATGCTGGGCGCCCGACGCCGGACGCAAAAAATCGCAAAACGCTTGATGCTCTCAGAGCACGTTTAAACTGATTCGCGTCAGGCGTCAGGATCCTGCTCTTGCAGACTGTCCGGCGCCAGTACTTCCATGGCCTGGTAGTGGCTCAGATAGACCCTGCCGGTCAGCACCTTCGGAAAGTCGGTTTTTACCAGCACGTCCATTACCGGCCCCTTCACATTGGACAGGTTCAGGGTCACTCCGGCGTTTTTCAATCGTTCGTTCAGGCTTTCCAGACTTTCCATGGCGCTGGCATCCAGGTGATTGATGCCGGAGCAGTGCAGCACCACATGCTGAATCTGAGGGTGCGCCTGGGCCTCGTCGTAGATACGGTCCTCCAGGGTGCGGGCATTGCCGAAATAGAGGGATTCGTCCACCCGGATGGACAGCACTTCCTCGGTGAGTTCAACGCTATGGCGATCCATGTTGCGAAAATGATGGGTGCCGGGAATGCGGCCCAGCTCGGCCACATGGGGCTGGCTGGTGCGCCACAGGAACAGGGCCACGGAAAGCACCACCCCCAGCAATAAGCCACTCTGCACATTGATCAGCAGCACCCCGGCCAGGGTGGCAGCCATGGCCAGGGCGTCCGGGCGACTGAATGCCCACAGGTGTTTCAATTCCGACAGATTGATCAGTGGCAGGATGCCGACCACGATGATGGCGGCCAGGGATGCCAGTGGCAGGTAATGGAACCAACCGGTGAAAAACAGGGCCACCAGAGCGATGCCGATACCGGTCAGCAGGCCGGCCATGGGCGTGCGTGCACCGGCGTCGTAATTCACCGTGGTGCGGGAAAAGCTGCCGGTCACGGCGAACGCGCCGGACAGGCCGCTACCGATGTTGGCCAGCCCCAGCCCCATCAATTCCCGGTTGGCGTCCACGCGCTGACGACGTTTGGCCGCCAGGGCCTGGGCCAGGGAAATGGATTCCACAAAACCGATCAGCGCCAGTAATGCCGCCGGGGTGATCAGGCTTTGCCAGTGTTCGCGGCCCAGCCCGGGCAGGGTGAATTGGGGCAGCCCCGCGGGGATCGCCCCGACCACGGCAAGGCCACGGCTATCCAGCGACAGGGACACGGTGAGCAGGGTGGTGACCAGTACGGCCAGAATCGGTCCGCACTTGCTGATAAAGGCCACCAGCCAGCCGGGCAGTCGCGTGGCCTTGAGGGGGGTGGCCAGGTATTTCGGGATCAGCAGGCAGGCAATGGCGATCAGGCTGATGGCCAGTGTCAGCCAGTGAGTCTGCGGCAGCTGTTGCGCCAGGGTCTGTGCCAGTGTCACCAGCTCTTCGCCGGAGGCGTCGATGCGCAACAGGTGCTTGAGCTGACTGGCGGCAATGAGAATGGCACAGCCACTGATGAAGCCGGTGATCACCGGGTGGCTGAGCAGGTTGGTGAGCCAGCCCAGCCGCAATATGGCCATGGCCACCAGAAACAGCCCGGACAGCAGCCCCATGCCGATGGCAGCCTGGATGAACAGTTGCGGATCGCCCTGGGCCAAGGTGCCGGCGGCGGACGCGGTGATCAGTGAAGTGAGGGCGGCGGGGCCCACGGACAGGGTACGGCTGGTGCCGAACAGGGCGTAGAGAATCAGCGGCAGGATGCTGGCATAGAGGCCGGTTTCCGGCGGCATGCCGGCGAGCATGGCGTAGGCCAGACCCTGGGGAACCAGCAGGATGGTGACGATGATGGCAGCCAGGGTGTCCCCGGCCGCCTGCTCGCGGTTGTAGCTGGCGAGCCAGTCACTGGCCGGCAGCCAGCGAAACCGGCGGCCGGCATCGGCCATGCTTACTGGCCCCGGCGCTGGTCTAGTCGGTCGGCAAGCTGGCTCAGATCATAGCCGGCCTGCTCGGCGGTGGCCAGGATGCTGGCGTTATCCTGCTCGTCCGCCTGGGTCAGGGCCCACAGGGTGGTGCAGCGAGTGCCGGTGCGGCAGAAGGCCAGTACCGGTTGCTCTGCCAGAGAAACGATGGCGTCAAAACCGTCGATGTCCACGTCGCTGATGTTATTGCCGACCACCGGTTGATGGGCATATTCAAGGCCAGCGGCTTCTGCCGCGGCGGCCAGCTCGGCGCTGCTGGGTTGGTCTTCGCTTTCGCCATCGGGGCGGTTGTTGAGGACGGTCTTGAACCCGGCCTTGGCCAGCTCGGCCATATCCTCAGGCTGTAGCTGCGGTGCCACAGACAGACTCTCGTTAAGGCGATTGATGGTAGCCATGAAAACTCCTTGCGAATGAACGCTCAGCTTAACCGTGTCAGACAGGGCTGCAAGGGGGAGCGGGATTTTCCTCAATGCTTTCCGGTGCCAGTGTGCGAACGGCCTGATATTGGGTGAGGAATATCTGACCGGTCAGTAATGCCGGCAGGGCGGTGTGTTGCAACTGGTCCATGACCGGCCCCTTGATTTCGGAAAGGTGCAGCCGGATACCGGCATCATCCAGACGTTGGTTCAGGCTCAACAGGCTATCCACGGCACTGGCATCCAGGTGATTGATGGCGGTGCCCATCAGTACCACGTGTTCTGTTTGCGGACGCAGCAGTGCAGCATCGTAGATACGGTCTTCCAGGCCCCGGGCATTGGCAAAATACAGGGATTCATCGATACGCATGCTCAGCACACGGGGAGACACCCGTACCTGGTGACGCTGCACATTGCGGAAATGTTCGGTGCCGGGAACCTGGCCCACTTCGGCGACATGGGGCTGGTTGGTGCGCCATAGATAGAGCGCCAGGGAGGTGACCACCCCGGCCAGTACACCGGCTTCCACGCCCCAGCCCAGTACTCCGACCATGGTGATGGCCATGGCGGTGAAATCCAGTCGGGAGAAATGCCAGGTGTGTTTCAGCGCCGGCAGGTCCACCAGCGATAGCACAGCGACCACAATGGTGGCGGCCAGGGTTGCCTTGGGCAGGTAGGTGAAAGCGCCGGTCAAAAACAGCGCGGTGAGGGCAATGCCTATGGCGGTGAATACGCCGGCCATGGGGGTCTGTGCGCCGGCATCGAAATTCACCACGGAGCGGGAGAAGCCCCCGGTCACCGGAAAGCCACCGCTGAAGGCGCTGGCCAGGTTTGCGCCGCCCAGCCCCATCAGTTCCTGGTTGGCATTGATGCGCTGGCGACGTTTGGCCGCCAGGGTCTGGGCAACAGAGATGGATTCCACAAAGCCGATCAGGCTGATCAGCAGAGCGGGCAGCAGTAGTGCCTGCCAGAGGTCAGCGTCAAATACGGGTAATGACAGTGAGGGCAGGCCTTCGGGAATGTGACCGACAATGGCCATGCCGCCGCTATCCAGTTCCAGCAAGGCCACGGCCAGGGTGGATCCCAGTACGGCGATGACTGGCCCTGCTTTACTCACCAGGTCGGACCAGAATGCATTGAAGCCGAGTTTTTGCAGCAGCGGCTTGAGCGCCTTGCGTACCCAGAACAGGAAGGTTGTAACCAGCGTGCCGAGCACCACTGTGGGCCAATGGGTTTCAGGAAAATGCTGTGCCAGGGAGTGGCCAAGCTCTACCAGGTTGTGGCCCGACAGGGGGATTCCCAGCAGATGCTTGAGCTGACTGGCGGCAATCAGCAGGCCGGAGGCACTGATAAAGCCGCTCACCACAGGGTGCGATAACAGATTGGCAATCCAGCCCAGTCGAAGCAGAGCCATCACCAGAAGAATGGTGCCGGACAGAAAAGCCAGAATAATAGTGGCTGCCAGGTATTGTTGACTGCCGGCCGTGGCTACCTGACTGGCCGCAGCAACAGTCATCAGCGAGGCTACTGCCACCGGGCCCACCGCCAGGGTTCGGCTGGAACCGAGCAGGGCATAGACAACCAGTGGCAGGATACTGGCGTAGAGACCGACTTCCGGCGGCAGCCCGGCGAGCATGGCGTAGGCCAGGCTCTGGGGAATCAGCATGATGGTGACGATCACTGCTGCCACGCTATCCCGGGCAGCGGTCTCGCGGTTGTAGTGGGGCAGCCACTGGGCGGCGCCCAGCCAGGCAGGCAGTTTCATCTTGCCATCCCTTGTTGTGTCACGCGTCAGAGTTTGCCTGGCCTGGCCAGCCACTCATGGCCCTTTAGCATCAGCTCGAAGTAGATCTTTGGCATGGCATGACGTTTCAGCCACCACATACTCCGGCGCGGTACGGTGGGATCGAGCGGGAAGCTGGGTTGCAGTTTGCCCTGATAGCCAAATTCGGCCAGCACGACCTTGCCTTTTTCCACGGTCAGCGGGCAGGCGCCATAGCCTTCATAGCGAGCTGTCGGCGCACGATTTTCCAGCACGGCGCAGAGGTTCTCGGCCACCACCGGCGCCTGCTTTCGCACGGCGGCGGCGGTTTTGGCATTGCTGGCCCCGCAGGCATCGCCCAGGCTGAATACATTGGCAAAACGGGGGTGCTGCAGGGTGGCTTCGTCCACGGCGACCCAGCCGGCCTCGTTGGCCAGCTCGCTGTCGCGCACAAACTGTGGGGCCCGTTGCGGCGGTACCACATGCAGCATGTCGAAGGGCTCGGTGTGGTCGGTGCTGGTGCCATCGCCATTGGTACGCCGGAAGGTGGCTTCGCGGGCCGGGCCATCCACGGCGATCAGGGTGCTATTGAAATTCAGATTGGCGTTGTAGCGCTTCACATATTCCATCAGTGGCGGCACAAAATCCGCCACGCCGAACAGTACGGCGCCGGCATTATGGAACTGCACATCAATGTTGCCCAGGGTGCCGGTTTCTTCCCAGTGGTGGCAGGACAGGTACATGGCTTTCTGCGGCGCGCCGGCACACTTGATAGGCATGGGCGGTTGGGTGAACAGAGCTCGGCCACGCTGCAGGTTTCGCACGCATTCCCAAGTATAGGACGCCAGTTCAAAGAGATAGTTGCTGGTAACGCCGTGCTTGCCAAGGCTGCTTTCCAGGCCCTCGATGGCGCCCAGGTTCAGCTCCAGTCCCGGCGCAACCACCAGAAACTGGTAATTCAGTGACTGGCCGTCTTCCAGAGTTACCCGGTTGTGCGTCGGCTCCATTTCAGTCACCCGGCTGCGCAACCACTTGGCACCGTTTGGGATCAGCTTGCTGGTGGCTTTGCAGGTATTGGCCGGGTTGAAACAGCCGCCACCCACCAGGGTCCAGGCGGGCTGATAGAAGTGGCGGTCGCTGGGCTCCACGATGGCCACGGACAGGTGCGGCTTGCGCTTGAGGATACTGGCTGCCACCGCAATGCCGGCGGCACCGCCGCCGATCACCACTACGTCCCACAGAGTCGGTGTCATGGTCATCGCCTCTTACAGTGCGTTCAGCGGAATTTTCAGGTAGCTAATGCCATTGTCTTCCTCGGGAGGAAGGTGGCCGGCGCGCATATTGATCTGCACCGAAGGCAGAATCAGTCGCGGCATATCCAGGGTGGCATCGCGTTTTTCGCGCATGCTGACGAACTCCTGCTCGGAAACGCCTTCGTGCACGTGGATATTGTGGCGACGCTGATCGCCCACGGTGGTTTCCCACTGGTATTCGCTGCGGCTTTCCGGCAGATAGTCGTGGCAGAGGAACATGCGGGTGTCGTCCGGCAGGGCCAGCAGCTTTTGCACGGACTGGTACAGGGTGCGGGCATCACCGCCGGGGAAGTCGCAGCGGGCGGTGCCATAATCCGGCATGAACAGGGTGTCGCCGACAAACACCGCATCGCCGATCACATGGCTCATGCAGGCCGGGGTATGCCCCGGAGTGTGAATGGCCCGCGCCTCAATGTTGCCGACCTTGTAGGTGTCGCCATCGGCAAACAGATGATCGAACTGACGGCCGTCACGAGCGAACTCGGTGCCGGCGTTGAAGACCTTGCCGAAGGTGTCCTGCACGGTGCGTATATGCTCGCCGATGGCCAGCTTGCCGCCCACCTGTTGCTGGATCCAGGGTGCGGCGGAAAGATGATCCGCATGCACATGGGTTTCCAGCAACCAGTCTACGGTGAGGCCTTCCTGTTTGACGTAGGCCACAATCTGGCTGGCACTGTCATGGCGGGTACGTCCAGCTTTGGGATCGTAGTCCAGCACAGAGTCCACAATGGCGCATTGCCGGGTTTGCGGGTCTGTCACCACATAGCTGACGGTGTTGGTGTCGTTGTCGAAAAAGGCTTTGACGGTTGGACGAGACATGGCTTGTTCCCTCCTGTGACTGGGCAGCGTTCATGCACAGTTATAGAAGGGAATTCAAGCAAAGTCAAATTAGTAATAAGCTTATACCATAAAGTTATATATGGGGGTGTTTCTTCTTCCTTCCCAGCATGGCGGACAGCAACAACAGCCCCGAGAGCACCAGCCAGGGCCAGACGCCCAAGGCCATGAATGGCGTGATGCCGGTACGTGGCTGGTAATGGCTGTAAAGCACATCACGCTCGAACTGGGGCAGGGCGTCCACGATCCGGCCCTGGTGGTCGATAACGGCGGTGACGCCATTGTTGGTGCCGCGCAGCAGCCAGCGACCGGTTTCCAGCGCCCGTAAACGGGCCATCTGGAAATGCTGGACCGGGCCAGCGGAGGTGCCGAACCAGGCATCATTGCTGATGGTCACCAGCACATCGGCATCATGGCTGCGGCTGGCCACCAGTTGCGGGTAGAGAATCTCGTAGCAGATAAAGGGCGCCACGGTATGGCCCAGCACCTGCAGGTTGGGCTGACTGGGATCCCCTGGCGTAAAGCCGGACATGGGCAAGTCGAAGAAAGGGATCAGGCCGCGAATCAGCGATTGCATGGGAACGTATTCGCCAAAGGGCACCAGTTTCTGCTTGTGGTAGACCCGCTCGCTGTCGTTCTCACTGTCGCGAAGTGGAATGGCCGCGATGCTGTTGCGATAGGTAATGCCCGCGTCGCTGACGCTGCGCCAGGGAATGCCGGTAATCAGGGCGCCGTTACGGTCTGCCAGTTGGTTACCTTCATCCTCGATGAAATCGGTAATGGTCTGGTAGAACTCGGTCATGGCCGACTCCGGCCACAGCACCAGGGTGTCGGCGGGAATCTCCCGGGTCAGCTCGTGATAGATACGGCGAGTCTCGCCGCGCATGGAAATCTGCCACTTCAGGTCCTGGGGAATATTGCCCTGCACCAACGCCACTTTCTGTTCCGGGCCGTTGGCATGGGTAAACGTGAGGAAATGGCTGGCAATGGCGGTGAGCAGAACAAGTACCGAGAGGCCGGCGGCAACCCAGCGCAGCGGGCCCGGCTGGCGAAGCTGAATCAGGGTGGCGCTGAGCAGTACCGTGGCGAGGGTCAGCAGCCAGACCCCGCCCAGAGGCGCCAGGCTGGCCAGGGGGGTATCAATCAGTGCGTACCCGGCATACAGCCAGGGGAAACCAGTGAGCAGCCAGCCGCGCAGCCAGTCCAGCAGCAGCCAGATACCGGCGAACACCAGTGCCGAGCGCCCCAGTCGCCAGCTCAGGGAAAACGTCAGGCCGTAGAACAGAGCCAGAAAGGCGGCGAACATCGCCGTAAAGGGAATCGCCATCCACAATGGCATGTAGCCATAGTCGTGCATGGAGACATGCACCCAGGACACGCCGAATCCGAACATGCCCAGGCCATAGAGCCAGCCGCGCAGGAAGGCTTCCTTGCCGGAGCCGGCCTGCTGCTGACACCAGAAGCCGGCGGCCACGCTGACAAACAGCAGCGGCCACAGGTCATAGGGCGCGAAGGCAAGGGGGAAAAGCAGGCCGGCAATCAGGGCCAGCAGACGGTGGCGCATGGAATTCCTCGTTTCATGATGGCGGCCAGGCCGCTGGGCGGTTACCGCTAGAGTCTGTGCAATAATACGAATAAAGTAGCAAGCAAAATCAATTAACGGCTTTGCTCTACGGGCCGTGTTCGGGGTGAGTTGAAAGTTCAAAGTTTAAAGTTGAAAAGCGCGGGACAGGCCATGGAAGCGGCAAAGGCCGTACCCGCGCTGTTCCTTCAAAAGAGTGCGGCGCGGGCCTGACGTTGTTCGAGTGGCTACGACTCAATCCGCGCCTTTCAACTTTGAACTTTCAACTGAAAGCTTGGGGGCATCATAGTGAATCGCTATTGCAAGTACCATCCGGGGGCGGAAGCGCTATGGTATTGCAGCCATGATGGGCTGTATCTGTGTCAGCAATGTGTGGATGGCCGTAATGACAGCCTGATCGAGGCCCGTTGCCTGCTCTGCAACCAGGAACTGGAAAGCAGTGAGCAGGGACAGGGTGGCCCTCTGTGGCGGCAACTGGATCGTTACCTTCGCTACCCGTTTGCCCCTGTGCTGTTACCGCTGCTGGTGCTGTGGGCGTTGTTGGCGTCGCTGGTGCCGCCCTTGCCGGTAATGGTGCCGGTGGTGTTGCTGGCAGGGCTGCCGACCTGGGGCTTTGCCCGGGCAGTGATGACCTTGCGCAGCCACCCAGGCAAAGCCCGGAAAAGTAACGCTCCCGGCTGGGATTGCCTGTCTGATATGGGGGGCTGGAAGGCGGCGCTGTTGCAGGCTTTGCCGGTCCTGCTGGTGATGGTACCGGCCGGGTTTGTGCTGATGGTGTCGGTGCCGGCGGGGTTGCTGATTGGTGCTGTCGGCCTGTTGCTGGTGCCGGCTTTCTGGCTCGCCATTCAGGCCCAGGGGGCGGAGCCCGGCTCCTATGCGGCGGCACTGACCTATATCTTCTCCGCACCGCGTGATTATGCGGTGGCTGCGCTTCTGGCATCGGTGGGGTGGTTGTTGGGCGTGGCGCTGGTTGCCGTGGCCGTGGATGTGATGCCGCTACCCCTTGCCCAGGGACTGGCCGGGGCGTTGGCGGCAGTCTGGTGGCTGGCCCTGGCCTGCCTGTGCGGCGATATCCTGGCCCGTCATGGCCGTCTTTGGGGACTGGATCAGGGAGGCAAGAAAGTGACCACGTCGCTGGAAGAGCGGCGCCAGCGGATCCAGCTCTGTGCCGGGCGCTTTGACAAGGTGCTGCTGAGCACGGCCAAAACCCTGAAGAGCAAAAAGGCCACCGTGGCGGACTGGCAACGTTATGACCGGCTGCTGGATATTACCGGCCGGGACGATGAGCGCCGCTCCGCCGCGCCCACCTATCTGGAAATGCTGGTGGTATCCGACGCCTGGACCGAGGCGCTGGCGTTGCTGGCCCGTCAGCGAGACGTGGAGCCAACCTGGCTGCCCGCATCGCCCTCCCTGCGTCTGGCTCTGGCCCGGGGTATCCACGAACAGGAGCCGAAAATAGCCGTAGGGCTGCTCAAGGACCTGCATGATCGGCACCCGGATTTCAGCGAATTAGGCGACGCCTATCTGTTGCTGGCAAAGATTCTCGCCGAGCAATTCGGACTGGCCGGCAAGGCGGAACAGTACCTGCGATTTGTGGAAAGCCAGTGCCGGGATGCGAAACTGCGCAAGCAGGTGGCGGACTACCGGGCCGCGTGGGGGTAGGGGCGAGCTACGCTCGTGGGATAGAGAAAGGTCCGAAAGTTCCTCAACCTCCGAGCTTTCTTCGAAGCCGCTGTAGGAGTACCTCTTGAGGTGCGAACCTTGCGGAGCAAGGAAATCGACCGCAGGGAGATCAGGCATTTCAGACCTCGAGAGGTTTCAGAAAGAACGGCTGACGCCCCCCTCTGTTGCCTCGCTACGCTCGGTTCGCCATGCAAGCATAGCTCCTACATAAAGGAGAAACCCTCGCCAAGGCTCGAATCGCGCCGCCAGCGACGCTCCTACAGATCGGATTGTTGCGTTAAACGCGGGCAGGGCGTTATTCGACCAGCATGGCCCAGTCCGCGTTACAACTTGGGGCTCGCCGCTACACTTCCAGCGCCTTGGCCCGGTGACCCAAACCTTCCCGATGGAGTGCATCGCGCAGGGCCTGCAGGGCAGGCTTGCGAGTGTCGTGGTGATCCAGACTGACGGCCAGTGTTTCTGCCTGGGCAAATTCACCGGCCCGGGTCAGGGTGGTTACCAGATGCCAACCAACGGAAGAGGGTAATTTGGCGCCTTGCTGCTGGCGGAACTGCTGCCAGCAACCGACAACTTGTTGGGCTTGTCCCTTTTCGCTGGCCGGGTGGGCAAACAGGCGATGGGCGATGTCGATCCAGCCGTTGCTGTCCTGGTTCATGCGGCGGGCATTGAAGAGGCCGGTCAGGGCATCAAAGTGATCCGGCTGCCGGTCCAGTACTTGCTGAAAGGCGTCGCTGGCAGCGTCCGCCTGCAGCTGGGCGAGGGCATCCCAGCCCCATTGCAGCGCCTGTTGATCCTGTGGATCCGCAGGCGTGGCTGTTTCGGTGTTCACGGACGGCTCCGCCGGGCGCATGAGCTGGATCAGCAGGGTGCCACCGACCAGGGCCAGTACGCCGGCGGCCAGATTGGCTATGGCTGGCTGGGCTTGCCAGGCCAGTAACCCCAGTAGTACCAGCGGCATTGCCGCCAGGGCCGGGGTGGGCAGGGATATGGATGTCCTTGCCTTGCCGGGTAACCAGACCGGCAGGGAAGTGCGCCAGCCCTGCAAGCCGAGGAAGGCTCCATACCAGACCATGAGCGGTGCGACGGCGCCATGAAACGGCAGCTGACCGCTGCGAGCCACCAGCAGGTAGCCGGCACCGGCCAGCAGGCAGCCCAGCAGCCACAGGGTCAGTACCCGGCCATGGCCAAGCTGACGCTCCAGGGGGAATGCCATTGGCACCAGCAGAAACACGGTGAGAGCGGTTAGCCACAGGGAGCCACCTGCAAAGGGGGAGGTAAAGAAACGGGCCGGGCGGGGGCTGCTGTCTGGTAGCCCCCAGCGGTACAAGTTGCTGGCGGCGAGTTGATCCTGTGTTTGCTGGCGCAGGGCTTTCCACTTTTCTATCTGGGTTGCTGACCAGAAGTCCCGGGCGCGCAGGTCACTGTCTTTGACGAAGCTGGGCGACAGCAGCGCCGCGCTGTAAGCGTGGCTATCGCCGCTGGCGAGCTGCTGTTCCAGCTGGCCAGCCAGTTCGCCACGCCCGTTAAAGCGTAGCCAGGACAGGTAGTTGTCCCATTCCAGGGTTTTCAGACCACTGTCCACGTACCAGCCAAGTACCGGCTGGGGCGCGTTCGCCGGGTTGAGCAAGGCGCCAAGCAACAGGGCAACGGCAATCACGGCCGTCACCCACGGTGCTTTTAACAGGGCGGAGATGGTGTCAGCTTTCGACCTCTGTGGCAGTGGCATCCTGGTTTTCCCCCGGCGGTGTAACCCGCAGCAATCTTATTGTTCTGCCGTCGGCGCTGAGCACGGTGAAGAGATAGCCATCCAGTTCCACGCTTTCATCGCGGCCGGGTAAGCGGCCGAACTTCTGCATCACCAGCCCGCCGATGGTGTCGAATTCCTCATCGCTGAACTGGCAGTGGAAGTGCTCGTTGAAATCATCGATGGGTGTCAGCGCCTTGACGGTGTACTCCTGATCATCCAGATCCTTGATCAGGTAGTCCTCTTCTTCTACGTCGTGTTCGTCTTCAATTTCCCCGACGATCTGTTCCAGCACATCTTCAATGGTGACCAGCCCGGCCACGCCGCCATATTCGTTGACCACGATGGCCATGTGATTGCGGCTGATACGGAATTCGCGCAGCAGTGAGTCGAGCCGTTTGGACTCGGGTACCACCATAGCAGAGCGGATATGATCCTTGATGGCGAAACGGTCCATGCGGGCCGGATCGAGGATTAACGGTAGCAGGTCCTTGGCCAGCAGGATGCCGATCACTTCATCCGGGTCGTCGCCCAGTACCGGGAAACGGGAGTGGGCACAGTCGATAATGGTGGGCAGGAAATCCCGTGGGTCGGAGCTGGCCTTGATGCTGACCATCTGGGAGCGCGGAATCATGATCTCGCGTACCTGCATGTCGGCGACACAGACGGCGCCTTCGATAATTCCCAGGGTGTCCCCGTCGATAATGTGGGAATCGCGCATGGAGCGCATCAGGTCCAGCAGTTCACTCCGGTCGCCGGGCGTGGAGGAGAAAAACTGGCCGACACGCTCCAACCAACTTCGGCTGGTACCGTTATCCGAATAGTCGTCCGACATCAGGGGTGAAGCTCCATATTGGTGTGTGGCTCAATGTTGTAAGGGTCGGCAAAACCCTGTTCGTTAAGGGCGCGGATTTCCATGGCTTCCATGATCTGCGCGTCCTCGTCATCAATGTGATCGTAGCCCAGCAGGTGCAGTACACCGTGGGTGACCATGTGTGCCCAGTGGGCTTGCAGGGTCTTGTTCTGTTCAGCGGCCTCCCGGCGTACCACCGGGGCACAGAGAATGATGTCGCCGAGCAGCGGCTCCATGGCATCTTCGGGAAGGCCTTCGGGCATCTCAAACGGGAAGGACAGCACATTGGTGGGCTTGTCCTTGTCGCGGTAGTCCCGGTTGAGGGTGCGGATTTCGTCTTCATCGACGATACGCAGGGTGATGTCGCCCACCACGCCGCCGGCTACCTGGGCAGCATGGCGTACCCAGTCGTATAACCGGGATTCGTCGGGAGCGTCCGGGGCGTCGCTGGCCCACTGGATATCAACGCTGGGTGTCGGTATCCCGTTCATGGCGGTCGTAGGCCTCTACAATACGTTGTACCAGCGGGTGGCGAACCACGTCGCGGCTGTCGAATAGGGTCACGCCGATCCCTTTTACGCCGTCCAGCACTTCCAGGGTATTCACCAGGCCGGAGCGTTGATGACGGGGCAGATCCACCTGGGTTACATCCCCGGTGATGACGGCGCGGGTCCCGAAACCGATGCGGGTGAGGAACATCTTCATCTGTTCCGGGGTGGTGTTCTGGGCTTCATCCAGAATCACGAAACTGTTGTTCAGGGTTCGCCCGCGCATGTAGGCCAGCGGTGCTACTTCAATCACCATGCGATCCATCAGCTTGGCCACGGTTTCAAAGCCGAGCATTTCGTAGAGGGCATCGTAGAGAGGGCGCAAATAGGGGTCGATTTTTTCTGCCAGGTCCCCGGGCAGAAAGCCCAGCTTTTCGCCAGCCTCAACCGCCGGACGTACCAGCAGGATCCGTTGAATTTCCGCTTTTTCCAGCGCATCCACGGCGCAGGCGACTGCCAGCCAGGTCTTGCCGGTGCCGGCCGGGCCGACGCCGAAATTGATATCGTGTTTGCGGATCTGTTTCACATACTCGCGCTGGTGGGCGCCACGGGGTTTGATACGAACCCGCTTGGTACGAACCACCACTTCATCACTGGGGAATGCCACGGTGTTGTCGATGCTTTTTGCAGCGGCATGGTCGGCCACGTTGGACTGTTGCAGCTGCAGATGCACCATTTCCGGGGTCAGGTCCGTGCCATCGCGGGTCTGATCATAAAGCTCATACAGGATTGACCCGGCGGCTTCCACGGAGGCGGATGGCCCTGCCAGATGAAACTGGTTACCACGATTGTGGATATCCACATGCAGGCGCTGGGCTATCTGCTTGATGTGCTCGTCCAGGTGGCCGCAGAGACTGGCCAGGCGACGGGAATCGTTGGGTTCGAGGCTGATGTGCTGGGAAGCGAGTGGTGTGTCCAAGATGGAAAACGTGGCCCCTCGGGCTGTTGCGGAGAATTTCAGAATACCCCGAAGCGTGTTTCCGGGGAAGAAAAATTACCCGCGCAGCCTAGCCCCGGAGGGTGGCGGGCCGCAAGCGTTGATGGCGGGGTGTCGGACAACCGGTAGGGCGGCGCGATTTCTGTGGCGGATACATTTCAAACGAGAATTATTACGCGCTGTTACATCCGTTTCTGTGCGGGGGCGGTATTCAGAAGTAGGACGCATTGTCCTGACTGACCGGCGGAAAGCCGGCATCGCTATCCAAGGAGAGATGAGATGAATGTGAATGGCAAAGGTTTGCTGTGGCTGTCGCCACTGGCCGTTGCGGTAACACTGGCAGCCTGTGGGGGTAATGGCAGTGACCGATCCCTGATCAATTCCCCTGGTGTGGCCCAGGGGCCGTCATTGCTGGTGATGCACAATGGCAGTGGTAATGCCGGTCAGATTGACCGCCTGAATGCTGACCTGGACGTGCAAGGCACGTTCAATGCCGATGCCAATGAGGGTATTGCGCTGGATCTGTTGGGCAATCTCTACGCCGCCAACGATAGTGCCGGGGCCCCCAGCACTGTACAGGTTCTGCACCAGCTGGCTGAGCGAACCGACGGTTCTGCGGCGGTGCCGACTCTGGACCGTAGTGTCGCGGCACCGGGGTCCATGACTCTCAAAGGGATTGCCATCGCCCATGAAGCCGGGCTGGTAATGGCAGCGAACATCGGCGGCAACAGTGTGGAAGTGTACGGTTCTGCAGCGGGAGAAAGTGCCACGCCCCTGGCCAGTACCGCCCTGTCGGGCAATGCCTGGGATCTGGCCTACGACGAAGCAGCGGACCGTTTGTTCCTGGCCATGACCAATGGCACCGTGATTGTGGTGGATGATTATGTCGCGGGCGGTTTCATGTCGACCCCAGCCCGGGTGATTACCCCGGATACGGCAGGCACCGTCTCCAATATGCATGGCATCGCCTATCGGGCTGACTCTGACACCCTGGTAGTCAGTGATGTGGGTGACGCTGCCGTGGCGGATGATGGCCGGCTGTATGTGATCAGCAATGCTTCCACGGCCAATGGCACGGTGACGCCTGTACGGACCCTGGCCGGCCCGGCGACCAAGCTGGGCAACCCGGTGGACCTGGTGCTGGACGGCAACACGGTTTACATCGCGGAAAAATCCAACGATGCCATTCTGGTGTACCGCAACGTGTTTTCCGGCGGTTCCGGGGACATTGCGCCGAACAAGGTCGTCGATAGTATCAAACCGGAATCCCTGGCCATTATTCTTGAGCCCGAGCTGCAACCGGACCTTTCCGATCTCGATACCACTGGCACCACCTTCACCGGCGTGGCGGTAACCAGTAATCCGCCGGCAGCCCCGGGCGACCCGGATGTGGTGGTACTGGACCTGGATCTGGGCGCCATGCAGCGCGGCTTTTCCACCAACCAGGATCGCGAAAGCCTGGCATTCAACCAGTTGGGCGATGCCTACATTACCTACGACTCCGGCCTGGCTGTGATCAACCGCCTGGCGACGGATCGCGATGGCGAGATGTTCTCTGTGAGCCGTGACCGGGTGATTGAAGGCGCGAGCACCGGGCTGATGGCACCGAAAGGCTTTGATGTGGCGGACTCGCTGGGCTGGGTGCTGGTCACCGATAACGGTAACTCGTCAGTGCGGGTGTTCGGCGCCCAGGCCGGTGGCGATGCCGCTCCTTTGTTCACGACCAGCCTGTCCGTGGCGCCCTGGGATCTGGATTACGACCCGGATTCCGATCAGCTCTTCGTGGCCCTCACCGATGGCACGGTAGCGGTCTTTGACAGCTACAGCACGGCGCGTGGCAGTGCCGGCCCCGACCGGGTGATTACCCCTGCCGAGGCGGGTGTAGCGTTTGCCGCTCCGACCAATCTGCACGGCATTGTCTATGTGGCGGAAACCGACCAGCTGATCCTGTCGGATGTGGGCAGCGGTGCGAATCCTACCGACGGCAAGCTGTATGTGCTGGACAACGGCTCAACCGCTGATGGCATCACCGATGTCACCGTGAATATCGATAACGGCGACAACAGTACGGTGGGCAACACCCAGCTCGGTAATCCGGTGGATATTGCCTTTGATGGCGAGCACCTCTATGTGGCGGAGAAATCCCAGGGCATGGTGCTGCGCTTTGACAATATCCTCGATTCTGCCGGTGGTGACGTAACGCCTTCGCAGACCTGGATGCAGTCGTCGCCGGAATCGGTGTCGCTGATTGCGGATTATCTTGGCCGCGCTCCGGAGTAAGCACGGGGGAGCACTTTTCCCGCTCCCTGTATCGGGCCGCTTCGGCGGCCCGGTTTTCCTCTTGTTGACACATTCTTCTCGTACTCTGGTGAATCATCTTCATTCTGCTTCTTACTGGATACGCAGGTTCATGGACGATTCACGCGCTGAGCTGGAAGAAGGCAATGTCCTGTTACGGGCATGTGCCAGTGGCGACCGGCAGGCTTTTCATCAGCTTTACCTCAACGAAGCTCCGCGCATGTTGGCGTTGGCGCGCCGATTTACCGGCGAGTCATCACTGGCTGAGGATGCCTTGCAGGATACTTTCATCCAGGTCTGGGAAAATGCCAGGCGCTTTCAGAGCCAGCGAGGCTGCGCGCGGACCTGGCTGTTTGGATTATTGCGATATCGCTTGATCAATCAACACCACCGTTCCCGACGTGATGCGTTCGAGCCCCTGCCAGGGGACCAATGGCCTGATTCGGGCCCCTCCCCAGAGCAATGCTCGGTGGAGGACGATCAACGACGTGCGATCATCAATTGCCTGCAAGGAATGCAGATGGATCGTCGTCGCCCCATTCTTATGGCGTTCTACCAGGGGTTTACCTACGAGCAGATTGCCGAAACCCTGGCCATTCCCCTGGGCACCATCAAGAGCCGGGTTCGATCCGGGTTGAAAGGGCTGCAGGAGTGTCTGCGACTATGATTCCGGAACAGCCTGAAGCACAGCGTCTGTTGGTTGCCGAGTATGTCCTCGGCCTGCATTCCCGTGAGCAGTCGGCAGAGATCGAGCAGTGGTTGGAACAGGACGACGACGCTGCGAGCCTGGCCAACCATTGGCGGGAGCATTGGTTGGGGGCGGCGGAGTTGCTGGAACCGGTACCGCTGCCGCCGCGACTATGGCGAGAGATTTCCCGGCGAACCGCCTCGGAGGACTCCCGTGGTCGATTCGACTGGCAATGGTTGTGGCAGAGCCTGACGCTCTGGAGAACCGTCAGTGTTGCCTTGTTGGTGGCGGTGGTGTTGCTGCTGGGGCCACTGCGGGTGCCGGCGCCGGTTTACACCGTGGTGCTGCAGGCACCGGGTGAGGCCGCCAGCCCGGGCTGGAGAGTGACCGTGTCTGCGCAGGGAGACTTGCAGCTGACGCCGCTGTCAGAGAGTGAGTATCCGGCGGATCGCAGTGTCCAGTTCTGGACCCTGTCGGACCCGGCACTGGGCCCCCGTTCCCTTGGGCTGGTGCAGCCGGGTGAGTCGTTGGTGTTACCGGCCAGCCGCGTGGGCGGTGTGGAGAGTGGCCAGCTGTTTGAACTGACGCTGGAGCCGCCGGGTGGCTCCCCGGCTGACCGACCCACCGGGCCGGTCCTGTTCATTGGCCGGGCGGTGGCGATTTAGGCCGCGCAGCAGGCAACGTTGCAACCTGGGGTCAGCCCGGGTTGCGCGGGTCGCTGCCGAGCAGAGAGTTGCTGTAGGCCTGGTCGATGGTGATGTCCACGAATTTGCCGATCAGGTCGGTATCATCGCTGCGGAAGTTAACCACCCGGTTGTTCTCCGTGCGGCCCTTGAGCTGGCCCGGGTCTTTCTTGGAGAAACCATCCACCAGAATTCTTTGGGTGCTGCCCACCATCTTGCGGGAAATGTCCTGCACGTTCTGGGTGATGCGCTGCTGCAGAATCGCCAGGCGCTGTTTCTTCACCTCCATGGGCACATCATCGGGCAGGTCCGCCGCCGGTGTGCCGGGGCGGGCGCTATAGATGAAGCTGAAGGACATGTCGAAGCCGATGTCGTGGATCAGATTCATGGTATCTTCGAAGTCCCGATCGGTTTCCCCGGGAAAGCCGATGATGAAATCGGAGCTGAAGGAAATGTCCGGGCGGATGCGCTTGAGCTTGCGCAACTTGCTCTTGTATTCCAGCACCATGTGGTTGCGCTTCATCATGGCAAGAATACGGTCCGAGCCGGATTGCACCGGCAGGTGCAGGTGGCTGACCAGTTCCGGTACATCCTCATAGACCTGAATCAGGGCGTCGGAAAACTCCACCGGGTGGCTGGTGGTGTAACGGATGCGATCGATACCGTCGATGTCGCGGATCAGCCGGATCAGGTCGGCCAGGTCCAGGGTGTCGCCGTCGGCGCCCACACCCCGGTAGGCATTCACGTTCTGGCCCAGCAGGTTCACCTCGCGCACGCCCATCTCAGCCAGGTGTTCCACTTCCTTCAGCACTGGCTGCACCGGGCGACTGACTTCCTCACCGCGGGTGTAGGGCACCACACAGAAGGTGCAGTACTTGGAGCAGCCTTCCATGATCGAGACAAAGGCACTGGGGCCGTCGACGCTGGGTTCCGGCAGGTTGTCGAACTTTTCCACTTCCGGAAAGGTCACATCGATGGCCAGTTTGCGGGTGGTGGCGGCCTGGGTAATCAGGCCGGGCAGGCGGTGCAGGGTCTGCGGGCCGAACACCACGTCCACGTAGGGGGCCCGGTCACGGATGGCATCGCCTTCCTGGCTGGCCACGCAGCCGCCTACCGCGATTACCATGTCCGGGTTGGCGTCCTTGAGCTTTTTCCAGCGGCCCAGCTGGTGGAAGACCTTTTCCTGGGCTTTTTCCCGGATCGAGCAGGTGTTGAGCAGCAATACGTCCGCTTCTTCCGGATTGTCGGTGGGCTCCAGGCCGTGGCTGGATTCGAGCAGGTCCACCATACGAGTGGAATCGTACTCGTTCATCTGGCAGCCGTGGGTCTGAATGAAAAGCTTGCGTGCCATGGGTTGCCTAACCGTTGAATAGAGGGAAAATGGGCGCGGCTGCAATTAGAGTCCGCTTAAATGGGCGCGGATTATACCAACCGGAGAGATCATGCGAAAACTGCCGTACATCCTGCCATTGCTTCTGGCCCTTCTGGTTGCCGGCTGTGGCAAGCAGGAAAGCGACTTACCAGTCAATACAAGGCTGGGTGGTGAGTTTACACTAACTGACCACAACGGCGAGCCTTTCAGCCAGGCACAGCTCAAGGGCAAGGTATCCATCCTGTTCTTCGGTTACACCCATTGTCCGGACATCTGCCCGGCGGTGCTGGCCCGGGTGGCCCAGGTTTATCGGCAGTTGCAAGAGGCCGGTGAAGCGGACCAGGTACAGCCTGTGTTTATTACCTTCGACCCGGAGCGGGATACAGCCGAGCACCTGAATGAGTATCTGCCCTGGTTCAAGGCGGACATCATCGGCCTGACCGGCAGCCTGGCGGAAATCCGCGAGGTGGCAACGCAATACGGGGTGGTGTTTATCAAGGATCAGGAGGAGCAGGATTACCTGTTCACTCACAGTGACTATATTTATCTATTGGACGACCAGGGTCGGGTGCGCAAACTCTACCCGGCGGATTTCACCATTGACGAGGTGGTAACTGATGCCAAGAGCCTGCTTTAAAACTCTGTTGGCAGGCGCGGTGCTGGCCCTTGCCGTGCCCGCCCATGCGGAGCTGACGTTTTCCGATCCCTGGTTACGCGCGGTACCGCCGGTGTCGCCGACCATGGCGGGCTATGTGACGTTGAACAATACTGGCGAGGATACCGTGAC
Source organism: Alcanivorax jadensis T9 (assembly GCF_000756655.1). Lineage (GTDB taxonomy): Bacteria > Pseudomonadota > Gammaproteobacteria > Pseudomonadales > Alcanivoracaceae > Alcanivorax > Alcanivorax jadensis. The sequence goes on along the minus strand of NZ_ARXU01000011.1, from coordinate 101,124 downwards.
CATCACCGGTGTCAGTACTCCTGTTGCCGGCCACACCATGCTGCATGATGTGGAAACCGCCGCGGACGGCAGCCGCAGGATGGTGCACCTGCATCACCTGGAAATCCCTGCCGGAGACAGTGTGGTGCTGGCACCGGGGGACAAGCATTTGATGCTGATGAAGCTCACACAGGTCCCGGCTCCCGGTGACAAGGTGGATATCTGCTTTCATCTGAATGGCGGGCAGGACGCCTGCGCGGCGTTCCCGGTAAAACGGGCGTCCCAATCTGACGGTTGAACCCGGTTTCTTTTTGCGGATAATGCCATGCTTTATTCGTAGTCGTTGTATGGTTAAAACGGCTATAAAAGCGTGGGGGATCTATGAGAAAGGCATTATCCGTGATGCTGGGTGCGTCCCTGAGTGCGAGCCCGGCCTGGGCCCAGACTTCGGAAAGTGATGTCCAGCAGAGGCTGCAGGACTATGAGCAGCGCCTGGAACAGCTCGAAAAGCAGCAGTTTGATAATACCCTCAGCGATGCTGCTGACCGGATCCGTATCAACGGTTTTCTCTCCGCGGGTATGTCCCGGGCCGAGGTGGACACCACCTCTGGTTCTGCCAGCTACATCGATGGCGCCAGTGATAAATGGAGCCATGATTCCCTGACTCGCGCTGGCGTGCAGTTTAATGCCGAACTCAGCGAACGGGCGGAAGCTGTAGTGCAGCTGTTTGCGTCCGGCGATGACGAATTCAATGCGGAATTGCAGTGGGCCTATCTGGATTATCAGGTCAGCGATTCTGTGAGCATGAAAGCGGGGCGTATCGTGGCGCCGTTCTACATGCATTCCCAATACATCGATGTGGGCTATGCCTACCCGTGGGCCAGCTTGCCGGCGGAGGTGTATCAACTGGCACCGGTGAAAACCATGGAGGCGGTAGAAGCCTCCTGGCGTTTCACCAGCGGGCCCGTGTCACATCGTCTTTCCGGGTTCTGGGGTTCCAGTACCGTGGATGGCGGTGAGCGTGTGGCCAATGCCCAGTTCCAGGCCGATGACCTGAGCGGTGTGAACTTTACCAGCTACTGGCGTAACTGGACGGCGAGAGCCGCCTACACCGCTGCTGACGTTTCCGTCAGCCAGCAGGACTTGCAAGGTGCCCTTGGTTTTCCGCCTGCCGTCCTGGGTCTCTCCTTTGATGATGTTTATACCTATTTTGCGGGTGTCGGTCTGCAATACGATGACGGTAGCTGGTTTTTCTCCGTGGAAAAGGCGCGGCTGGATTTTGGTAACTGGTACCCGAGCAGCGAGAGTGGCTACGTCACAGTGGGCAAATACCTGGGCAAGTGGATGCCCATGGTCACCTGGGCAGAAGTGACGCCTCGTGATCTGGATAGCAGCCTTCCGGCTGCCCTGAATAATGGCCTGGCGGAACAACAGAAGAGCTGGACCGGTGGGCTGCGCTATTCCCTCACTGATTCCATCGCCCTGAAAGGGGAGGTGAGTTATTACTACGATTTTTCCGATAGTGATGTTACTACGTCGGGGTTCTTCTTCACCGACGGTGGCCAGCTTGAAGACGATCATGCCACGGTGATTCGCCTCAGTGCGGATCTGGTTTTTTAAGGGGGAATGACCATGAAAAAAATACTATTTTCATTCCTCCTGATGCTGGCGGCAGCGGCCCAGGCAGAACCGGTGGTGGTGGTGTCCGCCAACAGCGGTCTCGATGCACTGACTCAGGATGAAGTGCGACAGATCTTCAATGGCCAGACCCGCCGGGTATCCGGTGTCTCGGTGAAACCGCTGGACTTGCCGTCACGGGGCCGTGCTCGAGATGGTTTTTACCAGCAGGTGCTCGGCAAGAGCGCCGAGCAGATGAAAAGTTATTGGGCGAGGATGATCTTTACCGGCCGGGGCATGCCGCCCCGGGAAGTCTCCAGTGAACAGGAGATGGTTATGCTGGTGGGCAGCAACCGTAACTTTGTCGGTTATCTGGATGCATCACTGGTGACCCCGGACCTGAAAGTGGTCTATCGACCCTGACGTTTTCTGTTGTTGTTCACATACCCCTTGCCCGCCTCATTGGCGGGCTTTTTTTGATCGCAAACCTCGCATAGATGCAAAACGTAGGGTGCCACTGAGCCTAAGGCGAACTGCACCATCAAACGCCGGATCGGTGCAGTTCGCCTTAGGCTCAGTGGCACCCTACGCTATTGGCTGCGGTCAGGGGTTCAGGGGCCTGTCATCCGGAAGCAAGTTCCGGGGCAAGCCAGTTTCCGCTAATTCGCGAAGGTCTTTTAGCTGACGCCGAAAGCTTGACGCTCGGCCACGCAGCATTTCGGGTGTGTCTTATATCTCGTCCTCTTTTCCTACACAAACCTCCGCGTTTTCTACTGTTGCGATGTGCTAGGCGTTCATACACTGCCTGCATGCGATATCTGATTTTTTGTTTATGTTTGCTGGTTGCGACCGGGCTGTGGGCGGATTGCCGAGGCCTTGCTCCCGACCGTGGTGTGCCCGCCCCCGCAGCGGATGAATGGACTCTGGCGACGCTGAACCTGTGGCGGCTTCGCGATACCCGCAAAGACAGCCGGCTGGATGAACCGCTTTCCGAGGCTGTGTTGAACAGGCGAATACAGGCGCTGGCTGGGTTTATTGCCGGCCCTTTGCAGGCGCCCCATATGCTGGCTGTTCAGGAAGTGGAAAATCGTGAGTTACTCGAGGCCCTGGCGGTACGCCTTGCCAGGCACGGCTGGCGTTACCGCGTCGCACTGAAAGAGGGCAATGACCCTTCCGGCATGGATGTGGGGCTGCTTTATCGGCAGCCGGTACGGATTGTGTCGGTAGAAAGCCTGTTTGCGGAGCAGGAATTTCACGGCCACTCACTGTTTTCCCGTCCGCCCTTGCACGTGACTGTGCGCTCTCCTCGGCAGTTGCAGTTGGTCGTCGTGCACTTGCGTAGTGCGCGAGGTCTGCACAAGTCACGGGTTCGGCAAAAAAGGCAGCGTCAGGCCGCGTTGCTGGCCAGCTGGGCCATTGAGCAGAGTGTGCCGTTGATAATGGCCGGTGATTTCAACAGCACCTGGGGCGCCGGGCGTATCTCGGCAAGCTATAGACGTTTTGCGCAATCCGGTCTGTTCAATCTGTGGCAACGGCTGCCGAAGCGGGAACGTTACAGTTTTCGTCACCGTTGCCGACCACAGGCCCTGGACCATATCTGGGTGTCACCGGATTTGGAAACGTCTGTCAGCACAATGGCGGTAAGCCGTGGCAATGCAGGTCGCTATAACAGCCTCTATGGCAGCCAGGGGGTGGCGCCGGTATCGGATCATGATGCGCTGGTAGTGTACTTTTCTGCAGAGAGGTAACGACAGGTTTGGCGTGTTGCCTGAAGCGCGGGGGATGTTGCGTGGAAGGTAAAAAGACGCCGCGGGGTTGCTTGCGTGTTTGCGAGGACCAGGGAGAGCCCCGCGGCGTTAAACAGTGAGCGGCGTGAGCCGCCCGTTTTCTTGGTGCTTACAGAGCGAACTCGTAGGCAACGCTCAATACTACGTCGTCATCCCAAGTGTCGACGCCATTCACGTCTTCCTGATCTACGATCTTGGATGCCGTGAAGGTGAATTGCTCGGTAACGGCGTAGCTGAGATCCACGTGCGTGTAATCTGCGAGAGTGCCGTCTACCTCAGGGTCACCGTCGTAATCGTAATAACCTGCGCTAATGCCGTATTTGTCGTAGCCGTAGCCCAGCGCAAAGTAGTCATCTTTGTAGTCTACGGCATCGTCGCCACGGCCAACTTCGCCAACACCGATGAAAGCATCAGCGCTGAAACCGGCAAAGCCTAGACCAAGATGGACTTCCTCAAAGTCCGCGCTGGAAGCCGGGTCCGGCGCAGTGGTGCCACCGGTCGTGTAATTATAGTCGATGTAGCTGATGTCGTAGCTCAGACCTTCAATCTCGCCACCGAAACCGGCGTACAGGTCGTACTCGGTGTCGTCGGTTTCAGAAGATGCCCAGGCACCAGCGTACAGACCGGAAGTGTGGGAGTAGTCAACGCTACCGTACACCGCAGCGCCGTCGGTCAGTTGCTGACCACGCCACAAGTACTGGCTGGAAGCGCCCAGGGTACCACTGACTTCAGCAGCAGCGATGGCCGGAGCCAGGCTGGCAGCCACGATGGAAGCGGCCAAAACGGTTTTCTTCAGACCAAATACGTTTTTCATGTGCAACCCTCTTAACAAGTCTAATTCGTTCAATGTGCGCTGGTGACGCACCGCCTTTTCGGCTCGAAAGAGATATTGCAGAGAGCGTGCCAACTATTTTTTATTTATATAAAACAGTGACTTGATAGTTTGTGACGAGGAAAGGGGAGATTTAACAAAGGGGAAACAGACAATGCGGTGCGCGAACTTGGTGCCGCGCACCGCATTGGTGCGCATATTATGGGCACTGCCAGTCAGTCAGCACGGCATCCACACTGGCGCCGCTGGCATCTTTCAGTGACAGACCACATTGACCGTTCTCATGGACAAAGTGTGCCTGGTAGTCACCGCCGGCCTGAGGGGCAAACTGCAGGGCCACTTTGCAGCGGTCACGGCTATTGTCAGCCTGGCGGCGGTTATAGATGACGCCAATGCGGGTGGCTGGGGCAATGTCGACAGTGGTGGTGACCTGGGGACTTTTCTTCATGGTTTTCAGTAAGTCGTCCAGAGCCCCACCGCTCACCGGGTTTTGCGACAGCGCGTATTCCGTTGACTTGAAGCCCTTGCCGGGCACACAGACCACCGGTTGAGCTGCTGTGTTGTTGCTGGTGAAGGTGACCTGGGCGGTATCGCCGCTGGTCGGTGGCTGGTAGTTCAGGTGCTGACAACCGGCCAGCAGGGCCAGGGGGGCAAGAATCAGGGCTTTCATGGTGTGTCCTTATCGAGGCGTTTGGCAAAGTGTAAGTCAGCCGGGCGGCGGACCCAATGGGCTTTTCTGTTGCAAGGTCGGGGCCATGAATGGCGTCTTGGGTATACGATGCATTGAGAGGGGGCGTTTTGCAGATGCTCAGCGGCTAGTCAGCGTCCCCAAACCAGTGGGCAATGGCCTGCCGGGTCAGCGCCGATTTTTCCCGGGTAGTGGGTAGCCAGTTACCGGCGTTGGCGGTCATGGCGGTGAGAAACTCGAACAGGGGCAGGTGCTGGCGCAGTACCCGATGATGGCGGTGGCCGATTACCGGATTGAAATAGCCGAAAAAATCCAGCATTTGCCGTGGGTTCTTGCGTACCCACAGCCAGGAGCCCATTTCCAGGGTAAACGGCAGGAAGGTGTGATACGGTGCCCGATCTTGGGCATCGTCGTAAAGGTAATCCCACAGGTCGCCATGGGTGGTGTAGTTCACCGACTGCGGCTCGATCAGGTAGGGATGATGGTGAGGATAGGTGTCTTCGAAATGCTGCTTGAGCCGGAATACTTCGCCGATATGGGGAATGGGGCGATGGCTGCGGGCGTAACAGCACCAGATCCGGTCGCGCCGGCCAAAGCCACTGTGACAGTCCAGGCTCATGGAAAACGGCGCCGGCATCAGCTTTTCCCGCACCACCCGGATGACCGCCTGGGCTTCCGGCTCCATGGGCGCGCCACTTTTGCCCCGGTACCAGGGCAGATGGCGGCTGATGCGGTGGCCGCCCACCAGAAAAGGCACCCGGCCCATGGCATCGATAGGGGCGTTACGCATCAGGTCCACGCCATTGGGGTTGCTGCGGGTGCGCTTCCAGATGCCGCCGGGGTTGATCATCGGCATGAACACCAGTCGCACCTGCTCCAGCCGCCGATGCAGTTGGTCGTCCCACTGCAAACGATGAATCAGACTGTGCAGCCAGGACATCAACACCTGGCTGCCGATCCGCTCCACGCCATGAACGCCACCAAAAAAACCGATGACCGGCACGCCGGGAGAAGTGCTGCCCATTTCGATTACCCGCACCGGCAATGACAACTCACCCATTGGCACCTTATGAACCGTGGACACACGCAGGTGACGCTCACCATGACGAATCAGTGCATCCAGGTGCAGAAGCTCGGGCAGATGGCGTTGCAGCAGGTAGAGCTTGTCTTCCATAGGCGGGGGCGGGACAGGCAAAGAGGATTGCACAGGGTAACGACGGTAGATAACAGGAATGTGACGATGTTTGACCTGCATGTTATCCCCCGGGTATCTACGAAGCCGCTTTAGGAGCGGATCTTGAGCCGCGAACCTCGCGAAGCGAGGAAATCGACCGAAGGGCGATCAGGGATTTCTGGGCTCGACAGGTTTCTCTAGAAGGAGCCGGTGGTTGCCTTGCACATTTCCTTCGCTGTCGCTCGGATTCGCACCTCAAGAGGTGTTATTCGCTGCGCTCACCCCTTCGGGGCCGCCCTGCGGGCGTTACTCCGCTACGCTCCGTTCCTACGGCGGCGCTGTAGAGAGATAGGCAGTTTTTCTTCACCAAACCGTGACGCCACTGTCAGCGAACCGTCACGTCATTTTCCTAGTGTGGCCTCAGGATAGTCCTGCAACGGATAAGAGCCTGTGGCTGTGCCCATGACAATGCCTCTTGAGTCTGCTTGCTCACTGCGAACCGGGGATCTGCTGTTGTTCTCTGGCCGTGGTTTTACCAGTGAGGTGATCCGGGTCTTTACCCGCAGCCCCTGGAGTCATATCGGTATGGTGGTGCACCTGCCCGGCAATCCCGACCCTCTGGTTCTTGAGTCCACCACCCTCAGTGAATCGTCGGATGTAACTCTGGGATGCCCGGTGGCCGGTGTGGCGCTGGTACCGCTGGCGGACAAGCTGCGTGATTACCCCGGCACGGTGGCGTTGCGCCGTCGGCATGGCCCCCCCTTGAGTGACCGGCAGCAGCAACTGCTGGCGCGGATGGTGAAGCGCCTGCTTCATCGTCCCTACAAGAACTACGTGCTGTGCAACGCCCTGGACGTGCTGACAGGCTTTACCCGCAAGCCGGATCAGCGTGGCTGGTTCTGTTCGGAGCTGGTCGCCGAACTGTACCGCCGGCTAGGGTGGCTGCCCCGGCAGACCCGCGCCAGCAGCCTGGTGCCGGGCCATTTCGGCTCGCGCCACATGCGTTTGCAACACGGCAAGCTGGGCGCGGTGGAATTTCTCAAGGCCGGGTCGCAGGCAATCGCTATCCACGCCCGTGTCAGTGCTACAACCAGCGCCGTACCCGTTGCCGATACGCCTGCCATTGTTCCCCGAACTGCTGGGCGTGAAACGCTTCTTCCGCCGCAATCACATGCTGCTGGATGACCCAGACAATCGGCACCAGCATGATCAGCATGCCCGCGCTGTGCTGGCTCAGGGCCATGGCCAGGTACAGGGCAGTGAAACCCAGGTAGATCGGGTTGCGGCTCAGCCGGAACACACCACCGGTAAGCAGCTGGCTGGCAGGGCGATGGGGGACCAGAGTGGTGCGCGCCAGGCGCAGCTGAAGGACCGCGGCCAACACCAGAGCGGTGCCGATTACGGCCAGGGCCAGTATCACCCAGCGGTCCCCGGGGAACGTGGGAGCGGGCAGGGTAAGGGCCTGATCAATGCCATAGCCCATCAGCAAGCCGCCCAGGTACAGGGCCGGCGGCGGCATCATCACGTGCGGGTGCTCAAGGGGCATAGCGATAACCTGTTTTCAGAAAAAGGAGAGAAACAACCAGTGGGAATTCTAAACGCTATGACAACCGTCTGCCTGCCCGTCGGCAAACTTTGCGAGGTTTTCTATTGATCATTTCGAAAAAGCTGGGTTATGGTAATTCCAACCCCCGCCATTGCGGGAGTGATCGCGATCAAAAGCTGTTACAGCTGCTGCAACTGAACCGCCAGAAGGCTTAAACCAACGGCGGCAGGCGCAGGCGTCACTCTCGCTTTCTCAGACCAAAAGCCAGATCTGACGCCCAAGCCGAATGCCGCCCACTGATGCCCACAGGGGATACGCATGGAAGAGCGCGCGGCCAGACTTCACACCCTCTCCATCAACCACGCAAGCGCCAACCAGAACGATTCAACCCTCGACCAAGAGCAACAAAAAACCTACGTCATTGATACCAACGTGTTAATCCACGATCCGAACTCGTTGCTCAACTTTGAGGAACATCGGGTGGTGATTCCCATGACGGTGCTGGAGGAGCTGGACAAGCTGAAGAGCGGTAACAAATCCCACACGGCGGCGGATTGTCGTGCAGCCATTCGCCAGATCGACCGGGTGCTGGGCAGCGCCACGCCAGCGCAGGTGGAAGCGGGCATCCCCATTCCCCGTGGTCCGGAGACAGTCACCCAGGGCACGCTGACGGTGCTGATGTCGAAAACCGGCGAGCTGAATGCCCCCCTGCCCAATGACCTCAACGACAACCGCATCATCAATGATGTGGTGGCCATGCAGGCCAGTCAGCCGGAGCGGCGTTTTATTCTGGTCACCAAGGACATCAACATGCGCCTCAAGGCGCGGGCCTGTGGCATCGAATCGGAGGATTATCACAACGATCAGCTGGTGACGGACATCAAGCAGCTAACCCGTGGCTATTTCGAGGTGCCCGGCTCCTTCTGGGATCAGGTGACCCAGGTGGAAACCGAGCAGGTGGGCGCCGATACCCTGCACCATCTATCCCACGGCTTGCTGGTCAGCGAGATTCTGGGTGAAGAAGTCTATCCCAACCAGTACATCATCGATGAGCAGGGGTTCGTCGGGCGTGTGCTGGATGTGGACAACGGCGTGGTGACCCTACGCCATTACAAGGCGGACAGTCTGCTCGACCAGGAGGTCTGGGGCTTGCGGCCGAAGAACCTGCAGCAGGCCATGGCCCTGCAACTGTTAATGGATCCGGATGTGCATCTGGTGACGCTCACCGGCGCGGCCGGTTCCGGCAAGACCATTCTGGCGCTGGCCGCCGCGATCGAAATGACGGTGGAGCAGAAACGCTTCAACAAGATCATTGCCACCCGCTCCACGCCGCCGCTGGCAGAAGAGCATGGTTTCCTGCCGGGCACCGAAGAGGAAAAAATGGATCCCTGGCTGGGGGCCATCAACGACAACATAGAGGCGCTGCACCTGAACGATGAAAACCCTTCCGGCAGCATTCAGTATGTGAAGGAAAAGGCCAATATCCAGTTCAAGGCGATGAACTATATCCGCGGGCGCAGCTTCCAGAAATCCCTGATCCTGATCGACGAAAGCCAGAACCTGACCCCCCATCAGATGAAGGCGATCATCACCCGGGCCGGGGAAGGCTCCAAGGTGGTGTGCCTGGGCAACCTCGCCCAGATCGACACCCCGTACCTGTCACCCACCAGCTCCGGCCTCACCTACATGACCGAACGTTTCAAGCGCTTCGTCCATGGGGGTTCGGTTCAGCTGAACGGGGTGCCGAGGTCGTTGCTGGCGGAATATGCGGAGCAGTTTCTTTAATTGATAATTGAGAATGGATAATTGATAACGTCGGCCATGAATGATTGGCATGACCCCAACGTAAGAGGCCGCGCCCAGACTCTGGGCGCGGCCTCTGCTGTTTCAGTCAAGATTGCGCAGATCGCGCCGTTATCAATTCTCAACTATCCATTATCAATTATCTTTTTACACGCTTCCGACTGATAAAAATCATCCAGCACCCACTGAATAAACGGTTCCAGCACGCCCTGTTCAATGAGGACGGTAGCGCCGCGGGCCAGGGCGGGGGCGGTGATTTCACGAACCTGCTCTTCGCTGATCTTCATGCCTTCCAGCAGGGTTTGCAGGGGCATGTCGCTGAGGGATTGAACGGCGGCGTGGATGCCTACGCTGACCAGTTGGCGGGTGTAATCCAGACGGGCAGTTTCGTCACCGATGGCACAACTCTGGCTGACCACTTCATCAATGGTGCCGGCGGGTACCAGCTTCAGATAGTCGGCGGGCTTGAGAGGAGCCACGCGCTGATAGCCGTCCCGGGCCAGTTGCTCTATGCGCTCGTTGGTCAGTTGCTTGTTCAGCCACTGCTCGCCGGTTTTCAGCGTGACGCGGATATTCTTTCGCAGATAGTCGCGGATGGATTCTTCCATGCCGCCCATTGCCTTGCCGACCATGCTCTTGCGGCCCATTTTCATCACACTGCTGACGCCGGGAAGTTTGGCCAGGGCGTTCTCTTCCAACAGAAAGTTCTTGATGCCGGTGTAGAGCATTTCGCTGACCATTTCGCTGACCAGCGGATGGTTCATGGCGGCGTGGACGGCTTTCTCGCGCAGGGTCTGCAGCTTCAGTACCTGCTCCAGAATCGCTTCGAAATGGTCTTCGCTGAGTAGTTGGCCCACGGTGGCAGGGTCTTTTTCGGCGGCTTCCCAGACCGCCTTGCTGACGTCGCTGACGACACCCTGCAGGCCCTGGGCGCTGAGCGCTTGTTGCAGCCATTGATCCACTACGGTGGTCAGGGCGTCACTGTCTACCAGTTTGCCCAGCGGTACCGCGCCCAGGCTGCCGCTGGCCTGGGCCATCAAGGCCTGCCAGTGTTCCTCGTTTTGCAGTTGTGCACAAAGGTGTGCCTGGTGCGCATCGCGCAGGGCGGAGATCAGTTGAGCGGATGACATGGTAGTAAAACCTCTTTTTATTGATTCAGAGCAATACCCTCAATCGGCGATGGCCGTTTAATAGTTCCGGTGCGGTGGCCTTGTGAGGGTTTCTGGTCGCTGACTCTATCTTGCTGGAAGAAAGGGGAACTGTATGCAACTGCGAGGACAAGGAAAAGCGGCGCTGCTGCTAACCGGGATGTTGATGGCCGGGCCTGCCATGGCCCATAAGGCGGGGGACGTGATTGTGCGTCTGGGGGGAATCAAGGTTGAGCCGGATGCCAGCAGTGAAACCTTTAACCCGGCCTTGCCGGCAGTGGGTGGCCTTGGCGTCGACGTGGATGACGACACCCAGGTGGGCCTGACGCTGGCCTATATGGTAACCGACTCCATTGGTGTCGAACTGGTGGGAGCGACTCCCTTTACCCACGACATCCTCTTGGAAACCGGAGGTGGTGATGTTGCCATTGGGGAAACCAGCCACCTGCCACCGACGCTGCTGGCACAATACTATGCGCCACAGATCGGACCTATGCGGGCTTATGTTGGCGCGGGTTTGAATTACACGCTGTTTTTTGACGACAGCATCGATGATTCTGTGGTGAGCCCGCTATTGGGCGGTGCCGATGCTGATGTGAAGCTGAGTAACTCCATGGGCTTCGCCTGGGAAGTGGGGGCTGACTTTGCTCTCGACGAAAACTGGCTGTTCAACGTCAGCGTCTGGAACATCGATATTGATACCGAAGCGCGGCTGTATGTGAATAATGCCCGCGTGGACAAGATCGATGTGGAAATCGATCCCTGGGTCTACATGGTGGGGTTGGGCTACCGGTTCTGAAGGCCGCTGGGCACTTCATGCACAGGCTGCGCCCTGCAGACGTAACAGTGGCGGAGGTGAGTGTGCGCCCGGAGGAATGAGCGCACGGAATCATCTCCGTCCTGTTTTTGGGAAACTTTGTTGTTTGGCGTGTTGCCTTCGCGTGGTTACGCCATCTCTTCCAGCAGTTCGGGGAAGCGCTGGCGCAGGACTTCATAGCCTCCGTCCAGGCTGACCACATCACTGAACCCCTGCTCGGCAAGCCAATCGGCGGCGCCCTGGCTGCTGTTGCCGTGGTAGCAGTAGATCACCAGCGGTTTTTCCGGGGCGGTATCGGCCAGAAACGGTTCCACGTTGGCCTGGGTCAGATGGACGGCGCCGCGCAAATGGCCAGCAGCAAAGCTGGCCGGGTCGCGGATGTCCACGAACAGGGCATCGCCCTGTTCGAAGCGGGTTTTGCCCTCATCCGGGCTGATGCGTGTTGCCATTCTTTGAGTCCTTCTCGGCGAGCAGATCCGACGGTGGGTACTCGCACTCCAGTTTCATGCCGATGGCGTTTTCCAGTTCCGGCAGCAGGAAGGCGTCGTCTTCACAGGCGAAGCTGATGGACATGCCGCTGGCACCGGCCCGCCCGGTGCGGCCGATACGGTGAACATAGTCTTCCGGGTCTTCCGGCAGATTGTAATTGACCACATGGGACACGCCGTCGATATGGATGCCGCGGCCGGCCACATCGGTGGCGATCAGCACCTGCAGATCACCGGCGCGGAAGCGTTCCAGGGTCTTCATGCGCTGGGTCTGGGGCACGTCACCGGAGATCAGAGATACCTTCAGCCCTTTCTTTTGCAGCCGGTCGCTGACCCGGCGGGTAATATCCCGGCGGTTGGCGAATACGATCACCTTGTCCATGTTCATGCCGGTGATCAGGTTGTAGAGCAGGGTGAACTTGTCGTCGGCGTTGGTGATGTAGACCTTCTGCTCCACGGTGTCGGTGGTTACCTGGGTGGGCTCGATTTCCACCACTTCGGCAGCTTCGGTCCAGCGGTTGGCCAGGTTCATCACATCGTCACTGAAAGTGGCGGAGAAAAGTTGGGTCTGGCGGTATTGGGGCTTCGGGGTCATGCCGACGATGCGTTTCACATCGGGAATAAAGCCCATATCCAGCATGCGATCCGCTTCATCCAGTACCAGAAACTCCACCCGGTCCAGCCACAGGTCGCGGCGTTTGGCGAAATCCAGCAGGCGACCGGGGGTGGCTACCAGGATGTCGATCAATTCGTTTTGCAGGCGTTCCTGCTGGCGGTTGAAGTTCATCCCGCCGACCACGCTCATGACCTGCAGATCGGTGTACTTGGCCAGGGCTCTGGCGTCCTTCTCGATCTGCATGGCCAGTTCCCGGGTGGGGGCCACAATCAGGGCGCGGGGCTCGCCAGCGTAGCGTTTAACCTGAATGGGGTGGCGCAGCAGGTCGTTGATCACGGTGATCAGGAAGGCAGCGGTCTTGCCGGTGCCGGTCTGGGCCCGGCCGATGGCGTCGGCGCCGGCCAGGGTGTGCTCCAGCACTTCCGCCTGGATGGGGGTGCAGTACTGGAAGCCCTGCTCGGCGATGCCACGCATCAGGCTCAGGTCCAGATCGAAATCATGGAAGCGGGTTTCGCCGTCTTTTTCCGGCACCGGGAACTGATCCAGGGTCCAGGTGCTTGTGTTGTCTTTTTGCATGTATTCGCTCAGTCTGAATGCAAGTGTTGGTGCCACCGTGTCGGGCACCCGTTCCTGCTGAAAACGGGGTATTGTAGAAAAATTAACCAGCGCTGTCAGAGGATGTTTCCTATGGGCTTGCTTCGCGGCGTTATTGTAGTGTTTTGGGTGGCGGTAGGGTTAGCCATTTTCCTGGATCTGCCGTCCCCGTTTGATCGATTGCTGTTGGGCGCCGGGCTGGTGGTGGCGGTGCTGCATCTCCTGGAGTGCATCGGCTTCATGGTGTGGATCCGCCGACGCGGCCTGTTTCACTGGCGCGATGCCCTGATGATCATGATCTTCGGGGTGGCCTATCTCAAGCCCAGAATGCGTACCATTCGGCGTACGGTGTAGCTAGCTAGTCCCGGCCTAGTCCCGGCCGAATACCAGCAACCGGTTGTTGGCGGGCATCTCGTGGTCGGCCAGAAGCTGTCGGTGCTGGCGGACGAACTGTTCCACCACCCATTCATGGTCGCGAATGCCGCGATTGTCGTCCATTTCCTTCAACCATTGATCAAATTGACGGTTGGAGTCACTGGTGTACTGGCCGTCGTAGTTGAAGGGACCATAGACCAGGAATTTGCCCTGACCCGTCAGTTGCCGGCAGCCCTCCCGGATACAGGTTTCCACCAGTGGCGCCGCCATGATGTGGAAGGTGTTGGCGGTAAACAGGTAATCAAAAGGGCCGGCGGGCCACTGAGCGGCCACATCCAGTTCCACCGGCGGTAGAGCCTGGCTGCCCGGGTCACTCAGCCATTGCCGTATATGGGGCAGGTTGGCGGCCACATCGGAGGGCTGCCAGTGCAGATGGGGAAGGCGCCCCGACAGCCAGGCCGCATGCTGGCCGGTGCCAGCACCGATCTCCAGTAAGGCGCCCGGGGCCTGACAATGCTGTTGCAGCACGGAAAGGATCGGGGCCTTGTTGTTTTCGGCGGCTTGAGAGTAGGGGCGCTCTGTCATTACTTCTTGTTCATGAACTTCTGGCCCATCACCATCAGGCGCTGGTAGCTGGTGGGCATCAGGCGCTGCATGGTATCGATGGCCAGGGCGTCAGAACCGATCAGAACCCGACGCTTGTTCTGGCGAACACCCTTGAGGATGGTGCTTGCGGCTTCTTCCGGTGTAGTGCGGAACATCTTCTCGAAATCCGCCTTGGATTGTTCCGGATCGGACCCGGTGATGGCAGCCACGTCATCGCTGATACGGGCGGCCTTGGCGATGTTGGTCTTGATGCCACCCGGATGAATGGAAGTGGCAGACACTCCACATTGCTCCATTTCCAGCTCCAGGCGCAGGGATTCGGTGAAACCGCGCACGGCAAATTTTGCCGCGTTATAGGCGGACTGGGTGGGAATGCCGATCAGACCAAACACGGAAGACACGTTGATGATGTGGCCTTCGCCGGCTTCCTTCAGATAGGGCAGGAATGCCTTGGTGCCGTAAACCACGCCCCAGAAGTTGATGTTCATCAACCACTCGAAATCGTCGTAGTTCATTTTCTCTACGGTGGCGCCCAGTGCCACGCCAGCGTTGTTGAAGATCATGTTGGCGTAACCGAAGTGGTTGACCACATCGTCGGCAAAATCATAAAACGCCTGGCGGTCGGCCACATCCAGTTTGCGGATCATCAACCGATCTTCGCCCAGCCCCAGCAGGTCGGCGGTTTCCTTCAGGCCGGCTTCGTTGATGTCGGACAGGGCCAGCTTGGCACCGGCGGACGCCAGTTCCTGAGCCAGAGCACGGCCAATGCCGGAACCGGCACCGGTGATAACGGCAACTTTGTCTTTAAAATTCTTCATGATGACTCCTGTATCCGCTTAATTCAGTTGAAAGTTGAAAGTTTCAAGGCGCGGGCGGGCTTGTTGGCGACTGAGATGCCATGCCCGCACACAAACGTTGTAGCGGCGTAGGGCAGCGGTTTTCGTTGGTACGGCCGGCCCCTGCGCTCTTCAACCTTGAACTTTCAACTTGCAACTCGATTCGGCGACCGAGTGTAGACACTTTGTCACTGCAGAATGGGCCAATCTTGTCAGACAAGGAAGGGCTGGCGTGGCGATGGCGCCGCCCGGAGGTGGCGCTGAGGATAACCGGATCAGAGACTGAGTTGCGGGCAGGCCTCGCCAAGTGGGGCGGCAATAGCTGTTTGGCTCTGGTGGATTAACTGAACCAGTTCCGCCTCGCTGGAGCCCACCGGGACAATGGCAGGGTGCAGGGTAATTTGCGCATGCTGGCCGGGGCGTAGCCGTACGGTTCCCGGCGGCAATATTTCGAAGGTGCCGGTCAGGGTGACGGGAAGCACCGGCAGTTGCAGCTCCTGGGCCATCTTGAAGGCGCCTTTCTTGAACGGCTTGATCTGCCCGGTACGGCTGCGGGTGCCTTCCGGAAAAAACAATACGCTGGCACCGTTGGCCAGGCGGGTACGGGCCTGGTTGAGGCTGGCAATGGCTGCCTGGGTGTCGGAGCGGTTGATGAAGATATGACCGAGCTTTTCGCAGCAGATACCGATTACCGGCATCCGCCGCAGTTCGTGTTTCATCACCCAGCGGAAATCCACCTCGAGATAACCATACAGCACAAAAATATCGAACTGGCTGAGATGGTTGGCGACGATGACATAGCTCTGACCCGACTGCAGGTGTTCGCTGCCATGCACATCCACACGCACGTTGCTGTAAAAGAGACATAGCCTGGCCCAGGGAACAGCAGTCAGGCGGGCCACCCGATCGGGGTGCAGGAAGGGCACCAGCAACAGACACAGTGCCCCGAATAGCAGGGTGGTGGCTGTCATCAGCGGAACAACGACAAGCCAGCTATAGAGGAAGGAAAACAGCCGCATGAGGGGGCTCTCCGTAACCTGTTCAGGTGTTTTCCTTATGGTAATGGAGAGCTGGCCGAAAATGACAGACTGATAATCACTTTGTTACGTTTTGGTTATTTGCGGCTGCCCACAACCGCCGCCGGGCGACCCGGCCCGTACAGGTCCAGGTAATCGTAGTAATGATTCTGGTACTCGGGCTTGCTGACGATGCGGCGTAAACGCTCCAGGGTGAAATAGGGGGCGTCTCGTAGCAGGATGTTGGCGATCCAGGCGGGAATGTAGCCGCCGGGGTCGAGAATCAGCTCGTAGGTCATTTCCACTTTCTTGCCGCCTAAGCGACGAAAGCCAAGCTTGCCGGTCATTTCCGGGAAGCGGATATACTCATTATTGGGGGGCAGAGCATCGGGGCGATTGATCAGATCCACCATCACCGATTCTTCGTCTTCAGTCATGGTCTGGGTGACCTTGGCCCGCAAAACGGCTTCACGATCTGCCAGTGGCCAGGGCAGCTGGGTGGTAAAGCGCAGGGAGCGATCCAGCGGATTGATCCGGTTGAACTCTTCCGCGCTGTCAACAAAATGCAGCCATTTCGGATAAGAGGGGTAATCATTGAGCAGGGCGACCAGGGAGTATTCATCCGCCAGCGTAAAGTGGGTCACCCCGCGGAAGGTCTTCAGCCGGGATTCATCCCGATGCTTCATGTAGACCTGGATATCATTACGGTCGCTGACCAGTTTCCAGTCCTCGAGCTCGTTGCTGTCGGCAGCTCGGGCAAAGATGGCAACAAAGAGAGCCAGAAAGAGAACACTGAGTCTGTCCATAAAAAAAGGGAAATCCTTGCATGCCTGTTATTGGAATAAGGTGCGGCGGCATTATGCCATTATTGAGATGCCGCTGAACATATTTTGACCGTTGCAGTATATTTCTGCTGCATGCTTCGGATAATCGGTTGTCATTCGGCGTTTCGATGGCAGGCAATTTTATGCGGGTTTGCTAGACTTGCCTGCCGAAGGTCGGCGCACCTGATTCGCAGACACAATAAAAAGGTTTTTGGTCAGCTATCTATGCTTAAACGTGCATTTCATCTATTTGTTGGGGCTGCGTTGGTGGCGGGATATTTTGCCGCTTCACCGTCCCATCTCTGGCAGCCCGCCCCAACCATGGTGGTGGAACCACAGGGCAAGGTGCCGGACAACTCTCAATGGCGCAGCGCCTTTGTGTCCGATGGCGACACCCCGTTGGTCCATGCTGCTTCCATGGTGGAGTTGCCGGATGGCACCCTTCGCGCCTTCTGGTTCGCTGGCAGCCGTGAAGGTGCGGCGGATGTGGCCATCCATTCTTCGGTGTTCGATCCGCAGTCGGGTTCCTGGTCCAATGAAGAGCCAGTGATCACCCGGGAGCAGATTGGCCAGGGGTGGGGGCGGCATGTACGCAAGCTGGGCAATGTGGTGCCGGCTCTTGATGAAGATGGTCGCATGCGCCTGTTCGTGGTGGCGGTCAGTTTTGGCGGCTGGGCAGCAAGTCGACTTGTGGTGATGGAATCCTTTGATCAGGGAAAGAACTGGCGCTTCGATCAAGCACTGGTCACCACCCCCTTCCTCAATATCAGCACCCTGGTGAAAACGGCACCCATTCGTTACAGCGACGGCACCATCGGTCTGCCGGTCTATCACGAAATGATTGGCAAGTTCGGCGAAATTCTGCGGCTGGACAAAGACAGCCAGATTCTCGGCAAGGCCCGTATCGGCCATGGTCGCAAGGCCATCCAGCCGCTGGTGCTGGTGGATAGCCCAACCCATGCGGTTGCTTTCCTGCGTAATGAGCATGAACCCAACAACGGCTTTCTCTATCAGTCAGAAAGCCACGACGGTGGCTGGCAATGGGAAGCACTGGAATATTCTTCTCTGGAAAACCCCAGTGCTGCGTTGAGCGGTCTGGCCATGGATGAAGGGCACTGGCTGGTGGCGGCAAACTGCAATCGCCTTGAGCGGGATGATCTGTGCATACGGGAAACCCGTGATGGTGGCAGCAGCTGGCAGGAACGCTGGACTTTCCATGACCGGGAGCGCTGGCGTGGTGAGGAAATGACCGAGCAGCAATTCAGTGCGTTGATTGAGCCGGAGCTGAACAGTGATGTCCTGCCGGATGAAGAAGAGCAGCTGTTGGATCGAGCCCGCCACAACAAGTGTGACGGTCGGCTCGGCTGTGAATTCCAGTACGACTACCCCTACATGATTCGTTCCCGCAATGGTGATCTGCACATGGTGTACACCTGGAACAAAACCGCGATTCGCCACGTCTGGCTGAAAGCGGATTCTGCCAGCAAGAACATCGGCAAGGAGCAGAATAATGACGCTTGATATTCTGGTCTGTGCTCTGGTGCTGGTGGCAGTACAGTTGCGTATCAGCGCGTCGCTGTTATCCGTGCGCGGGCGGATCATTTTGTCCGTGGTGGTGTTCGTCTGGGCGGTGTTGCCGTTTCCGTGGGGGCTGGCACCGTGGGTGATCAGCTATCTGGCAGGCTTCAGTATCACGTCCGGTCTGTTGGCAATCCTGGCGATCCAGCATCGCATTGCCGGCCATTACTGGCTCCCCCTGAAACAGCTAAGGGGCGCCTGCCTGATGCTGGTATTGATGGCGTTGTGGTTCTACCCGATGAGCATGGGGTCCAGTTATGCCGATCCCTATGCCCTGGGCTTCGGCAATTTCGGTTTCAGTACCGCGCTGTTGCTGCTGGGATTGCTGGCCTGGGTGCTGCGCGCCTATGCCACCTGTCTGATCCTGGTGGCGGCGGAGTTGGCATTTGGTGCCGATCTGCTGGTCAGCGACAACCTGTGGGATTACCTGATCGATCCCTGGCTGGTGCTTTGGGCGGCCGGGTGGCTGATCCGTGATCGTCTGCTGCAGGCGCGGGCCATGCCCGCTCCACAACAGCCATCAGCGTCAGGCAATCAGTCGCGGGAATCTGCCGACAACGCTCTGGCGGCGCGATCATCCAAAAGCTGAAAGGCGGATTTACCACAGAGGGCACAGAGATCACCGAGGGAAAGACAAGTTTTTCTCTGTGTGCTCTGTGCCCTCTGTGGTGAAAAGGCTTTTGGTCCTGGGCTTTCTCGCCGTGATTTTAACGCGTTGGCAGTTCTTCTGTGTCGCCGGATTTTCCGCCTAGAGCACTCGCCGCCAGATAGCCCACCACAAACATCAACAGGTTGCCGATCAGGCCGGTGTAGTAGAGGTCAAAGGGGGCGCTTAGCGCTTCTGGCAACATCCCCTTGTTGGTGAGAATCGTCCAGCCGGTAAATACCAGGGTGCAGGCAATGCCGCACCAGGCTGCCCTTGCATCCCCTTTGTTACTGAAAAAGCCCAGCAGATACAGCCCCAGCATGCCGCCGCCCAGCAGCGATACCAGAATGGTGGAGGTGTCCTGCAGGGTTTTGGTATCCGCCTGATTCAGCCACAGGGCCCCGGCAATCATCAGGCCGGTGACGGCCACAGCGATGCCCCAGGCCACTTTCAGGTAATGGCGGTCATCCTGGCCGGGGTTGAAATGGCGTCGGTAAAGATCTACCACGCTCACCGTGGTTACCGAGTTGATGCTGGAATCCAGCGAGCTCATGGCTGCCGCCAACGCCGCCGCGATCACCAGGCCGGCAACGCCTGCGGGCAGGTAATTGGTGATGAAGTAGGGCATCAGGGTTTCGGCGCGAGCCTCGCCGCTGAGAATGGCGCCGGCCTGCACATCCGGGTAGACCTGAAAGAAGACCCACAGGGCGGTGCCGAGAAACATGTAGAAGGCCCAGATCGGCAGGGCGGTGAACAGGTACACCCACAGCCCCTTGCGGGCTTCGGCGGTGGATTGGGAGGCGCAGTAACGCTGCACCGTATTCTGGTTGCTGGAGTATTCGGTGAGCCAGTTGGTCAGGCCGATCAGCAACATCATGGTGGCAGTCTTCTCGCTCAGCGACAGCGACCAGGAGGTCTCGCCGGGGGCGCCGTCTTCCCAGGGAGCCAGGGCAAATTTGCCGGCCTTGCCGGCCTGATCAAAAATTTGCCCCAGTCCGCCGGGCAGAGCATCCAGGATCACCCACAGGCAAAGCAACCCGCCGAGCAGCAGCACCACGGTCTGCAGCACGTCGGTCCAGATCACCGCATCGATCCCGCCAATCACCGTGTACAACCCCACAAAGAGGCCGCCCAGCACAATGGCTGTGGCAGGGGACAGGTCGGTGACCTGCTGAATCAGCAGGGACAACAGCCACAGGATCATGGCCAGGCGCACCACCTGTGCCACCAGAAAGGCGACCGCGCCATAGACCCGGATCGAAGGCCCGTAGCGCTGTTCCAGAAATTCGTAGGCGCTGGTCATGTTGCCGCGCCGGAAATAGGGCAGGAAGACAAAGGCCGCCACCAGCATGGCCGGCAACAGGGCCAGGTTGGGCAGGTAGCGTAACCAGTCAGTCTTGAAGGCGTCGGCAGGGTAGGCCAGAAAAGTAATGGAGCTGATGGAAGTGCCCACCAGTGACAGCCCGATGACCCAGCCGCGAAAGCGACGGCCGCCAACGAAATATTCCTCGGTACTGGTATTGCGTCGGGAAAAGTAGATGCCGATGCCCAATACCACACACAGGTAGCCCGCCAGGACCACCCAGTCAGCCGTTGCCAATGTCATTATTATTTTCCACTACAGGCAGCATGCTGCACGCAACACACCGCGGCGTGCAGCATGTTGCGTGTGGCGTGATGCGTTACTGTTCGATGTAGACGTTATCGGCCTGTTCGCCGCGGTCGGACATGCGAGTATCAAAGCTGACCCGGGTACCAGTGCGCAGGCTGCGACGACCACCGTTCTGGACTGCCTTGAAGTGTACGAACAGTTCCTCACCACTGTCGGTGAGGATGAAGCCGAAACCCTTGTTGGGGTTGAACCACTTTACTTCGCCGCGCTGCTGACCGTTGCCGCCCAGGGGCAGTTTGGCCGGTATCAGTTTGCCCAGTGGCAACAGTGGCAGCAGGTAGACCAGCACCGGCAGCCACAGCCACCACTGATCCGCGAACACCACGCTGCCATGGCTGGCCACCAGGCCGGCCAGGTAGAAAAACACCGCCACATGCAGAGGCAGGCGCTGACCACCGCCAAGCAGGCAGACCAGGTTGACCACGGCCGCCAGCAACAGGCCCAGGCCGGTTTGTTGACTGTGAATGTTGGAAATTTTCACCACGGCGAGATTCTCGTGGAGGGTGACCAGTGCCATTTCCGGAGCGAACAGCAGCCAGGCGCCGGGAATGGCCAGTAACAGGGCTGCAACGACATAAAAAACGGTCAGGGGTTTGGAGACATTCATGAAATTGACGTTACCTTGTTGAGCAATGAGTGATAAAAGTAGCCGCTTCTGGCCATTACGCCGCTGCTTCGCGGAGAATATGCGGTCACAATGGATGGCGTTGGCCTGAAACAGTCTCTGTAAACCCGCCGGAAAACGAGGCGGTATTGCACGGCGGCACTGTTTGCGACGAGATCCCAGCCGTCGGCACAGGTTATTGAACCGTACAATCCGCGCATTGTACCCAAGCCAGCGTCGAAACTCATGCCTAGCAGCCTGCAAGAGCCCAACTGGAGTGACAGTGTCTGTTTATCCGTTCCTGAGCGACGCCTTTTTCGATGCCCTGCAGGGCTGTGGCGCCGTTACCCCGAAAACCGGCTGGCAGCCTTGCCACCTGGAAGTCGATGGCGGCTGGATGCCTCTTTATGCGCGCAGCCATTCCCGGGGCGAGTATGTGTTCGATTACAGCTGGGCGGACGCCTATCAGCGCCATGGCCTGGATTACTACCCGAAACTGGTTACCTCGATCCCCTTTACGCCGGTCACCGGTGCTCGCTGGCAGGGTGACATTTCTGCGGATTCGCTCTGGGGTGGGGTGCAGGAGACCCTGCGCGAGCAGCAGGCCAGTGGCTGGCATCTGCTGTTTCCGGATACGGCCTGCCGGGAACAGTTACAGGAACTGCCGCTGGTATCGCGGCAGGCCTGCCATTTTCGCTGGGTTAACCGGGATTATCGGGATTTCGATGATTTTCTGGGCCAGTTTCAGTCCCGCAAGCGCAAGAACCTGCGCAAGGAGCGGCGGCGCGTTCAGGAACAGGGGGTGACCATTACCCGCCATCAGGGAGGGCAGATCAGTGCCAACGACTGGGCGTTCTTCTACCAATGCTACGCCAGCACCTACCTGAAACGGGGTCAGCTGCCCTATTTAAACGAAGCCTTCTTTTCTACCGTCGGTGAGCGGTTGGCCGATCAGCTGATGCTGGTACTGGCCCGGGACAGAGACCGGCCGGTGGCCGCCGCCTTGTATTTTTTTGATGCGGACTGTCTTTACGGGCGCTACTGGGGTTGCCTGGAGGAGCGGGACGGACTGCATTTCGAGCTGTGCTATTACCAGGGCATTGAGTTTGCCATCGAGCGACAGCTGGCGGCGTTTGATCCGGGGGTGCAAGGGGAGCACAAGATCCTGCGCGGCTTCGAGCCGGTCATTACCTGGTCCATGCACCACCTGCGGGAGCCGGCTTTTCATAACGCCATCGCAGATTTCTGCCGGGAAGAAGCGGTGCACGTGCAACGTTACCGGGAAGAGGCCATGACGCTGTTGCCGTTTAGAAAAGGGGGCGGAGACTAGCTACGAGCTACGAGCTACGAGCTACGAGCTACGAGCTACGAGCTACGAGCTACGAGCTACGAGCTACGAGCTACGAGCTACGAGCTACGAGCTACGAGCTACGAGCTACGAGCTACGAGCTACGAGCTACGAGCTACGAGCTACGAGCTACGAGCTACGAGCTTGCGGGTATGAGCCGCGAACCGCGCCTGCGCGGGAATCGCCCGCAGGGCGATCAGGCATTTCAGAGCTCGACAGGTTTCCGAAAGCAGCGGACAGACTTTGAACTTTACCCCCTCGCTGCACTCGGTTCGCACCTCAAGCGGTGCTCCTACATTAAATCTTCAAATCCTCACCAAGGCTCGAATTGCGCCGCCAGCGACGCTCCTACGGCAGCAAGCCGGATTCCGCTCTAGGAGCCCATCATTGGCGTCAGGCCGCCACTTGCTGCTCGCGCTGGTAGTACAGGGCCATGGTGACCAGGTCGCAGAGATCGGCGTTGGGGTGGTCCGGGGATTTGGGGCCCAGGCTGGCGGTGACATCTTCCAGGTCACAGCCCTCCGGGTCATTCAGGTCTGCCAGAAACTCCCAGGCATGGCCGTGATGATCCACCAGGGTGCCGGTATAAATTCCGTCGTCAAAACGGCAGACGCTGGAAAAGACCGTGCTGTTGATATTGAACCCCCGGGTTTTCACCCAGGCGGTCAGCGCAGGGTCCAGGCTGCCGTCCCTGAGTTGTGTGGTAGTGCTGGCGACGGCATCCCAGGCATTGCGGGTGCTGGCTTTGTTCGGTTCCATGGCGTTTTCCTCGGCCTTGCTCTTGGATCGTCCCTGAATATTCACGGCTTATCACACCGCCTGCGACCGGTGGCAGGATTATGGCGATGACTGCATTTTGCCTGCAATCTCAGGCAAACACAGAGGTGATTTGCTGCAAAGAGTGTAGGAAATATCGCACAAATGAACATTATTCATTTTTTTGAAGTCCGTATTTATCGATTTTGATTGCCCGCAAAAAGCGGCGGTAGCGGACACTCCATCAAGGCTGCCATGGCTCGCAGCATCTCGGCTTCGCTCACCTGCACCTTGCCATCCGTTAGCACCAGGTCCGCCAACCCGTCGATCACCGGGCCTTTGAGCAGGGGAGACAGGTCGGCAAGTCGATCCAGCGCTTGTCCCAGTCGCTGACTGCTGCACTGGGACAGTGGTAGCAAGGTGCGGGCCTCGGGCAGCAGCCCATGGCTGGCTTGCCGGAACAAGGCCCGGGCCTGCTCGTCGCGGGCGCCGCTGGCCCAGGTCATTACCGAGAACGCCAGTTGCAGCTCGCCTGTCACCGCGCGGTAGCGGTGGAAACGGGTATGGCGATTGCGCCTGGCGTGGTCGTCGAGCTGTTGCCGGGCCAGGGCCACCAGTGCCCACTCGAACAGGGTGGTGCGCTGGTCTGCCCGGGTCAGGGTAGCCAGTCGCTCCAGAATCTCCCTGCGCTGGGCCGAGGGTTGTCCTTTAAGAGTAGGTAATGCCAGGTCGATGATGGGCAGACGCAGGCGGCTACCCAGTTCGGACAGCTGCTGGCTCAACGGCTGTAAAGCGGACAGGTGTTCGCTCATGCCGGCGCTTTTGAGCAGGCTTTGCGGATCGCTGTCCGAGCTGCTGATGATCAGGGCATACAAGGCCAGTTCTGCTTGAACGGGGTTGTGGAGTTTCTTGTGCAGATCTGCGGGAATGGCTTCCAGCAGCGAACGGGCATAGCCCACATCGGCCTCACTGACTGTGCCTACCCGGCTTGAAGTTGCCGGACCGGATCCTTCTGAGACGCTGCTGCTGGCATCACTGCCGCCACTGAACGCAGCAACACCTTCCGGTACCGACGCCGAGGGAGAGACATCTGGCTGACCGGCACTGCGCGCCCGAGTGCGTGCCCGGGCCACCCAGTCACTGCCCAGGGCCCCGAGACGTTCGTCCAGCGGTGGGTGAGTCGCCAGCAGGTTGCGAAAGCGAAAACCCAGGGTTTCCCCGAAGCACATATGGCTCATGTCCTCGGCGTGCACGGAATCCAGGTGGGAGCCATTGCCGTTACGAATCTTGATCAGCGCACCGGCCAGGCCAGCCGGATTGCGGGTGAACTGGACCGCCGAGGCGTCGGCCAGCAACTCACGCTGTCGGGAAATGGCGGCCTTGATCAGCCGCCCGAAGAACAACCCCAGATACCCCACCACGACCAGTGCCAGGGCGACCAGCACCAGGCTGTTACCCTTGCGATTGGAGGAGCTGCGCCGGGAAGAGCCGCGCAGCATGAATTCGCCGATCTTGCCCAGGGCCAGAATCCCCGCCAGCACGGCAATCAGGCGCAAGTTCAGGCGCATATCGGCATTGAATATATGGCTGAATTCGTGGGCGATGACGCCCTGCAGTTCGTCCCGGTCGAGTTTCTTCAAGGTGCCGTGGGTGACCACCAGCACGGTTTCGGAAGGGCGAAAGCCGGCTACAAAGGCGTTAATCGCCTTTTCCTTGTCCAGTACATAGAGTTGTGGGGCGGGGATGCCGGAGGCAATGCTCATTTCCTCCACCACATTGATCAGTTTCTTTTCGTCGCTGTGGCGGGTGTCCGGGTCAATCGGGCGAGCGCCGAGCATGGCGGCCAGTCCCTTGCCGCCGCGGCGTAATTTCCAGATCTTGAACAGGCAGCCGCACACCATCACCAGCAGGGTGAACAGGCTGATGCCCAGCGTCATGGGATGTGTGAGCCACTGGCTGGGAGGAAGCTGCACGTCCATCCAGGCAAATGCCAGCAGCAGTGCCAGATTCACACAGACCAGAATGGCAACAACGGCCAGGAAAAAATACAGGACCAGCAGACCGGTCTTGCGGCGGGCTCGCTCCTGATGTTGAAAGAAATCCATGGTCGCCGACTCAGAAGCTGACTTTCACTGCCTTGCGGGCTTCCTCGGTTTCTATCTTCAGAAGCTGGGCTTCCTTGAAGCTGCCAAACAGGCCGCCGATGAAATTCTGCGGGAACTGTTCGCGGTAGGTGTTGTAGTTCATTACCGCATCATTGAACGCCTGACGGGCAAAGCCGATGCGATTTTCTGTGCTGCTCAGCTCTTCCATCAACTGGGCCATGGTGTCGTTGGCTTTCAGGTCCGGGTAGTTTTCGCTGAGCGCGAAGAAGTTGGCCAGGGAGCCGGACAGCAGGGATTCGGCCTTGCCCAGGTTGCTCACCGCGCCACCATCGTCGGGATGTTCGGCAGCCGCTTTCTTGGCGCTCACCGCCTGATTACGGGCCTCGATCACCTGGGTCAGGGTGTCCTTTTCGTGGCTCATGTAAGCCTTGGCGGTTTCTACCAGATTGGGGATCAGGTCGTGACGGCGCTGCAGCTGCACATCAATCTGCGCAAAGCCGTTCTTGAAACGGTTCTTCAGGGCAATCAGGCGGTTGTAGATGGCAATGATGTAGATGATAACGGCGACGATAACGCCGATAAAAATAAGAGTCCCCATGACGATAGCCTTCCCCGTGCAGTTTTATTGTGGCTATAAACTACTGCAAAAGTGTTAATGGGGAAAGGCGGTGCTACGAGGCGCCTGTAGGAGCACCTCTTGAGGTGCGAATCTGAGCCCTGGCGAAGGAGTAGCGGTGATCCGTGCTTCAATGCTTTATCAATAAAATGCTTTTGGCGCTAACCTCTAACGCATCCCTCGCTATCGCTCGGTTCGCGCCTCAAGCGGCGCTCCTACAGCGGCGTTGTTGCGGGGCGATTCAGTATTTGATGCCCCACTTGCGATACAGAAACCCCATGATCCAGGCCGGGCCGATCATCAGGTACTGGATGTCCTCGAAGAAGGAGGGTTTCTTGCCTTCGACCTTGTGTCCCCAGAACTGGCCGATCCAGGCCACCACAAACAGAACCAGTGATACCCAGAAGACGCTGGCGCCACTAGCGGCGATCAGTGACAGGACGAACAGGCAGGCCAGACTGAAAACCAGCATGCCCAGGGCAATAGGACGGGAAAGGCGAGCATAGTAGAGGGTGACGCCAACCAGGGTGAGGAACGCCCAGAAGCCGGCAAAGAAGGGGGCGGGGATGGCCCACAGGAAACCCACGATGCTGAAGAAGATGACCGGTACACAGGCAAAGTGGACTTTCTTGTTGGTGGGGTTCTGGTGGCTTTCGCCGTAGGCGTCCAGCCACTCATCCATGCTGCGCGTTGTCATGATGTCCTCCCGGTTTGTGGTTATACAGCCAGTATAACGCCAACTGGTGGGCGGGATGCGAGGGGCAATTGATAGTGGATAGTTGATAATTGATAACGGCGCGGATGGGCTGCTCAGTAGCCTGAAAGCAATGAGGCCGCGCCCAGACATTGAGCGCGGCCTCCTGCGTTGGAGAATCTGAAAAAGACTGGCCCGCGCCAGTTATCAATTCTCCATTCTCAATTATCAATTGGTCTTTTTACGCCCCCAGCCACGCGGCCACGGTTTGTGGTGTCACCGAAAGATAATGATCGACCAGCAGCGCGGTAAACAGCGCAAACAGGTAGGTAATGGAATAGCCGAAGGTTTTCATCGGCAGCTTGGGGTCTGTGGAAAACCGCAGGCGCACGGCATGGTAAAGAAACACCAGCCCCAGAATCAGGGCGCTGAGCAGGTAGATCAGGTCGCTCATGCCGGTCAGATAGGGTAGTAGAGTGCAGATAAACAGCAGGATGGTGTAGTAGAGCACCGACTCCCGGGTGAACGGGATGCCGTGGGTCACCGGCAGCATGGGGATATCCGCCTTGGCATACTCATCGCGGCGGTGAATGGCCAGGGCCCAGAAGTGCGGCGGCGTCCAGACGAAGATGATCAGCACCAGCAGCCAGGCGTAGGGATGCACCTCGCCGGTGACAGCGACCCAGCCCAGCAACGGCGGGATGGCGCCGGCGATACCGCCAATCACGATGTTCTGCGGCGTGGCGCGTTTCAGATAGAGCGTATAAATGAAGGCATAGCCGACAAAGCCGAACAGGGTCAGCCAGGCGGTGATCGGGTTGACCAGAAAATACAGCATGACCATGGATGCCGCCGCCAGCAGTACGGCGAAGGCAATGGCCGCTTTCGGGCTCAGCTTGCCGGCCACCAGTGGGCGCTTCTCGGTGCGCTTCATTATCGCATCGATTTTCTGGTCCATGATCTGGTTGATGGCCGCAGACGACATCATCGCCAGGGTCAGCCCCAGAAAGGCCGGGATGAAGATGTGCATCGGCACCATGCCTGCCGGCTCGGTGGCCAGAAACATGCCTGCCACGGCGGTCACCATCAGCAGCATGACAACCCCGGGTTTGGTCAGGGCCAGATAGTCGCGCCAGGTGGTGGATTGGCTCATGGTCACGCTCCTTGCGCTTTGGACGATGTGGACGGAGACGGTTGGCTCTGGCCGCATTTCACGTTAATCGCGCGGATGAAGAGTACCAGACTGGCGAGCAGCAGTACGGCCACAAAGTTGTGGGCTACAGCCACATCCAGAGGCACGGCAAACATCACATTACTCAGCCCCAGAGCGATCTGCACCACCAGCAAGGCGAAGATTCCCAGTGCGAAATTGCGGAAGAATACACTGCGTGCGCGGATCAGAATCTTGGCTACCAGTGCCAGCACCAGCAAGGTCACCAGCAAAGCGCCAAAGCGATGCATCACGTGGATGGTGGTGCGGGCATCGTTATCCAGCACACCGAACTCGTAGTCCGGCTTGTCATGTTCGTGGCCCCAGAAAATAAAGGCCTCGTCGAAATCCAGGCGATCCTGCCAGCCTTCTTCGCACACCGGCAGGTCGGTACAGGCCACCGCCGCGTAGTTACTGGCGGTCCAGCCGCCCAGGGCGATCTGCAGGATCACCGCGACCAGGGTGATGGAGGCAATCGGCTTGAGCATGCGCACGTCGCAATCATTGAGAAAGCGGGGCCAGCGGTAGAGGCGTGCAGTCAGTAATACCAGCAGGGTAAACGTGGTGAAGCCGCCCAGCAGATGCAGCATGACGATGGTGGGCTGCAGACCCATGGTCACCGTCCATTTGCCGAGAATGCCCTGGAAGATCACCAGCACCACCAGAAACAGGGGTAGTTTGAGGGGCTGTTTTTCCTGCTTGCGGTTGATGAAGGAGAGAGCCGCGATGATCAGGATTACCAGGCCCAGGGTTGAGGCGAAATAGCGGTGCACCATTTCCGGCACGGTTTTGTGAGCTTCGCGCAGGCTGCCGGGCATGCTTTCGTTGGTGGTATTCACATGGTTGATGGCCTTGCGGACATCCAGGTGGCCATAGCAGCCGGGCCAGTCCGGACAGCCCAGGCCGGCATCGGAAAGGCGGGTCCAGGCGCCGAGGATAATCACTACGGCAACCATGAAAACGGCCAGCAATGACAGCCGGCGTAGCCAGATTTGTGAAGGAGTAAGCGCTTGCATAGATAGCGTTCCGTTAACCGATCAGAGACCCTTTCAGGGTGCGTTTGAGATCGACGCGGATGTTTTCCGCCTCTTCCAGGGTGGCATCCATGTTCTCGTGCGTGGGGTAACGCATGAAGATCTGGCCGTCCGGGCTGACCAGGAAAATATCGCCAATCGGTTCACCGGCGGTGGTTTCATACACCGGCGCCAGGGCGTCGTTCACGGTTTGTGGTTCGGCATGAATCGATACCATGCCTTTCACATTGTTGTTCAAGAAATCGTTGAGGTCGTCGCCCGCCGTAGCGGTATGCAGGATTACTCGCCGCACCCGGTCCACATCCGCGCCCAGCGTCTGGCGCACCTGGCGCATCTGGTAATACAGGCCGTTCTTGCAGCGGGTATCGCATTCGCTGCCAGCCACATACAGGATGGTCCAGAGGCCAGCCATGTCGTCGCCGGTGTAGGCGTCACCATCGTCATTGACCGCTTTCAGATTGGCCATGGCAATATGGGGAATCAGTAGCTGCCCCTTGTTTTCCCGCGGCAGTTCCCAGGGATCGATCAGAAAGCGGCCCGCCAGAAAGAACAGGACAAAAGGAGCAACGATCGCCGACAGGGTGGCAATGTTCTTGGTGCGTGGAGACATTAGGAGTGTTCCTCTCGCGTCTTTCGCCGGTTGCGCACGGCGGCGGCAACATATATCAGCAGGGCTGCCATTGCCAGCGCAAACCACTGCAGCGCATAAGCCTTGTGCTTGTCCGGGCCCATGGGGGCGATGTCCTGCCAGGGGCGTGGCAAGGGAGGGTGACCGCCCAGAGCCAGATCCGGGCGCACCCGGATTTCGAAGGGCGCCAATTCTACCCCAAGTTTTTCGCCAATGGCGTCAAAATCCACTTTCTGTACCCGTAAAGGCCACTGATTGTCTGGCAATGGAGCGTTCTGCAGTACAAATGTCTCCCGGGAGGGGCGATATACCGTTCCTGCCACGGTTATCCGGCCATTGATGGCGGGGATCTCGGGTAATTGTTCCCGCCGGGCTCCGCGAGGCAGCCAGCCCCGGTTGATCAGTACCCATTGGTTGTCCCGGGTCTGCAAGGGAGTTAACAGGTGGTAGCCAGCGATTCCATTGCGGATGCGGTTGTCCAGCAGCACGTTACGGGCGTTGTCCAGCTTGCCGGAGACAGCGGCTTGCCGGTGCAGGGGCGCCGGGTCGGCCAGCAAGGCAGGCAGATCTGCCGCAGGCTGACGGGCTTTTTCTTCCTGTGAGGCCTGCCACAGTCGCTTCTCCTCTGCCCGCTCCAGTTGCCACCAGCTCAGCCGCAGGCAAAGGGCGACAACCGCGAGGGTGGCCAGAAAGGCGATCCAGGACAGAACCGGGCTGCGGCTCTTGGTGTTTGACATGATCTTTGCTCTCGCGGCTGCAGCATCCGTTCTGAACGGGGTGCAGCGCAATAGTGCGTGCACTGGCAGGTGCGGCCATTACAATGGCAGCACATTGTACATAGTAAAACCCGATTTGCCGCCAAGTGAGGGTGAAGGGCCATCGAGACGGAGTGATTTTATGTGGTGGGTGAAACTGATTGTCATCGTGCTGTTGATTGCGGCAGTGGTTTCGCTGGGGCGGGCCCTGTTCTCTCTGGTCAAGGACGACGGCAAGTCCGGCAAGACCATGCGTGCCCTGGCCTGGCGGGTAGGCTTTTCGGCGGTGATCTTCCTGTTCATTCTGCTGAGCATGGTGATGGGCTGGATTCAGCCCCATGATGTGAATCCCACCAAGCGTTACGGCCAGCCCATTGAGCAGACTGACCAGGCGCAATAACCCTTCTATTAATAGAAGCCGGTTGTAAAAGTCAGGTAAAAGCGCGTTATCACCTCGAACTTATCCTTCTGGCGGACCTCTGACTTGCTGAGCCCGCCGGTGCGGGCAAATGTGGTGAAGGGTCAGTTACGGATGACCAGGGAGCAGGATGCGCTTCACCCACCTCTTTCATTTTCTGGAGGCTGCGTTATGGAATGGATGACCCGAGTGATGGTGGTTCTGTTCGTGCGGCTGCTGGCCCGCGCGGAGCAGGTGGCGCTGAATACCGGCGAGCCGTTGCGGGATTCGTTCAAATCCCGGGTTTGAGGCCGATATTGGTTTTTTTATCCGCTGACGGAACCTTTATCGTTCTCGCCGGACAAATCATGTAAGCAAGACACGTTTTCTCCTCTTGTAACATCAGGCAACCCTCGGGGCGTTCAGCGAGACTGGCGCCCTTCTTTTTTGCCTGTTGCCCACAGTGGAGGCGCCTTACTTCTTCGGCGCCGGCCCGGGGGGCATGGGGAAGGCCGTGATGTTGCCGCCACTGGATTCCATGATCTTGCCGACACCTTCCTTTTCCACCTCGTCGATACGGATCACCGCGTGCAGGGGAATAAAGGAACGCATCACGTCGTTGAATTCCCGTTTCAGCTTTTCCTCTCCCGGGTCCACCACCAGGCTGGCCCTTTCCCCGAACAGAAACTCCTCTACCTCGACGAACCCGTACAGGTCGCTTTGGTATATCTGCGAGGCATAGATCTCGTACACATGACCCTGATTCTGGAATATCACCCGGTAGATTTGACGTCGTTTTGACATGGATGTGGTACAAGCTGTGTGTGGTAAAGGGGAGCGGAGTCTAGCACGATGAGGAGGGCTCGTATCTGCCTGAAAGGCTTGATAAACCCTACCTTTCGGCTGGACTTTGGCCAAGCGAATGACTAGAGTTGGCGCCCATATATGCAGTGGGGCAATTTGCCGCACCTGTGGCGATCTGGTGAAATCGAGCGTGCTGATTTCTAGCTATTTGATTTTATTGGATTTTGCCGTCCGCACGATCCCTGTTAGTGGCCGCCCCCTTGGTCGCTGAGGTCTGCGGGACTAGGCGTTGGCTGCGGCTCCACGGCATCATCCTGAAACTTCGCTTTCCAGGTGCCGGTGACGGCAAAGAACAAGCGTGCCCTTCGAGGCCATGCTGGGGAAAACAGGGAGCAAACGCATGCAGTCAACTCTGTTCCACCGCGCGGCGGTTGGTCTGACGTCACTGATGATCAGTGGTATGACCTTCGCCAGCGACTGGACCGAACGTTCCGAACTCGACCTGCGACCAGGGGTGACCCAGGTCAGTCAGGATATTCAAGATCTTCACACCACCGTTCTCTGGATTGTGACCGTCATTGGTCTGCTGGTGTTTGGCCTGATCGTGTACTCCATGATCAGCCACCGCCGCGCCAAGAACCCCAATCCGTCCTCCTTCCATGAAAACGTCTTCCTGGAAGTGCTCTGGACCGTGATTCCCTTCGTGATTCTGATTGCCATGGCGGTGCCTGCTACCCGCGTTCTGGTGCAGATTGACGACAGCGCCGAGTCCGAGCTGACGGTGAAGGTCACCGGCTACCGCTGGAAGTGGAGCTACGAGTATCTGACCTACGAAAACGATAACGATATTGGTGTGTCGTTCTTCTCCAACCTGGCCACGCCGCCGGAGCAGTACCACAACCCGGTTCTGGCCGGTGGTCTGTTCCCCTATGGCACTGCGAAAGAGCTGGTTGGTAAAGAAGCTCCCGAGAAAGACCACAACTACCAGCTGGAAGTGGATAACAAACTGATCATTCCTTCGGGTCAGAAAGTTCGTTTCCTGGTCACCTCTGATGACGTGATCCACTCTTTCTGGATCCCCGATTTCGGCGGCAAGAAAGACGCTATCCCCGGTTTCGTCAATGAAATGTGGGCGCTGGTGCCGGAAGGTAAAGAAGGCACTTACTACGGTCAGTGTGCGGAATTGTGTGGCAAGAACCACGCCTTCATGCCCATCGCTGTAGAAGTGGTCACTCAAGACGAGTTCAAGACCTGGGTTGCTGAAGAGAAAGAGAAAGCCGCTTCCGGTCCGGATCTGACCCCGTTCACCGGTCTCGATCAGGCCATGGAAGAAGGCAAGCAGACTTACGCCAGTGCCTGTGCCCTGTGTCACGGTGCCAATGGTGAAGGCGGTATCGGTCTGCCGTTTGCGGGCACTGACTTCTCTACCAAGCCGGAATACCTGAACGAACACATCGATGTGCTGGTCAATGGCCGTGCTGCCATGCCTGCATTCAAGGCTCAGTTGACCCCGCGCCAGATTGCGGCAGTGGTCACCTACGAGCGTAACGCTTTCGGCAACGATACCGGCGATCTGATCCAGCCCGCCGACGTTAACGACCACGAATAAGGGAGGGGATAGCAATGTCTACTGCAGCTGCAACCCATGATGATCACCACGATCATCACCACGCCCCGACCGGCCTGAAACGTTGGCTGTTCAGCACTAACCACAAAGATATCGGTACTCTGTACCTGTGGTTCAGCTTTGCCATGTTCCTCGCTGGCGGCTTCATGGCCATGGTAATCCGTGCCGAGCTGCTCGAGCCCGGCATGCAGTTTGTCGATCCGGAATTCTTCAACCAGATGACCACCGTGCATGGTCTGATCATGGTGTTTGGTGCGGTAATGCCCGCCACGGTTGGCCTGGCCAACTGGATGATTCCATTGATGATCGGCGCGCCGGATATGGCGCTGCCGCGGATGAACAACTGGTCCTTCTGGATTCTGCCGTTCGCCTTCACGATTCTTATTGGCTCTGTGCTGATGAGTGCCTTTGGTGACGGTAACCCCAGTGCGCCGAACTTCGGCTGGACCTTCTACGCACCGCTGTCCACCAAATATGGCCCGGATTCCACGGACCTGTTCATCTTGTCCGTTCACATGATGGGTATTTCTTCCATCATGGGCGCCATCAACGTGGTCGTTACCGTCTTCAACATGCGTGCCCCGGGCATGACTCTGATGAAGATGCCGCTGTTCGTCTGGACCTGGCTGATCACCGCCTTCCTGCTGATCGCGGTAATCCCGGTACTGGCCGGTGCAGTGACCATGATGCTGACTGACCGTCACTTCGGCACCAGCTTCTTCGATGCCGCCGGCGGCGGTGACCCGGTACTGTTCCAGCACGTGTTCTGGTTCTTCGGGCACCCCGAGGTGTACATCATGATCCTGCCGAGCTTCGGTATCGTGTCAGCGATCATTCCGGCCTTTGCCCGCAAGCCGCTGTTTGGTTACGCCTCCATGGTGTACGCCACCGCGTCCATTGCGCTGCTGTCCTTCGTGGTATGGGCTCACCACATGTTCACCGTAGGCATGCCGCTGGCCGGTACCCTGTTCTTCATGTACATGACCATGCTGATCTCCGTACCCACGGGTGTGAAGGTGTTCAACTGGGTGGCTACCATGTGGCGCGGCTCCATGAGCTTTGAGCTGCCAATGAAGTGGGCGATTGCCTTTGTGGTGCTGTTTACCTGTGGTGGTCTGTCCGGCCTGATGCTGGCGATTACCCCGGTGGACTTCCAGTACCACGACACCTACTTCGTAGTGGCTCACTTCCACTATGTACTGGTGACCGGCGCCATCTTCTCCATCTTCGCCGCTGCCTACTACTGGCTGCCGAAGTGGTCCGGCGTGATGCCCAACAAGACCCTGGGTGAACTGCACTTCTGGAACTCCCTGATTTCCGCCAACCTGCTGTTCTTCCCCATGCACTTCGTGGGTCTGGCCGGCATGCCGCGTCGTTACGCTGATTACGCGCTGCAGTTTGCGGACTACAACTTCTGGATTTCCATTGGTGGCTTCTGGTTCGGTCTGTCCCAGTTGCTGTTCCTGGCGGTCGCCGTGCTGTGCGCCATGAAGAAAGGCGAAAAAGCAGCGGCCAAGCCGTGGGATGGGGCCGAAGGTCTGGAATGGGAAGTGCCGTCTCCGGCGCCGTTCCACACCTACGACACCCCGCCGGTGGTCAAGTAAGTCTGGTAACGGACAGGAGCGGGCACCATGAGTGAAAAACAGCTCAGCGTGGAAGAACGCAACAAGCGTACGCTGAAGAAGCTGTTGATCTGGGCGGTAGCCATGTTCGGCTTCGCCTTCCTCATGGTGCCGTTCTATAACGTTATCTGTGACATCACCGGCCTGAACGGCAAGACATCCAGTACGGCCGCCACCGAGGTTCCCGAACAGGTGGTGGCGGATCGTACCGTGACGGTGGAATTCATTACCCAGAAAGGCGACGGCATCAGCGGTGAATTCACCTCTGAGACCAAGCGGGTCAAGGTGCATCCGGGGGAAATTACCCTGGTACATTTTTATGCCAGCAACCCGACCTCAAAGGACATGATTACCCAGAGCATTCCTTCGGTAACTCCGGGAGAAGCTGCGCGCTACCTGCACAAGACCCAGTGTTTCTGCTTCGACCAGCAGACCCTGGCCGCAGGTGAGCGTAAGGACATGCCGATGATTTTCTATCTGGACCCGGAAATTCCACGTCATATAAACCAATTCACTCTGTCCTATACGATCTTCGATGTGACAGAGCGGGTCGCCGGTAAAAATAACAGCGTGGCTGTGAACTGATAACAGCCGGTTGTAGAGGAGATTTTCGAATGGCTACTGACAAGTATTACGTTCCCGAGAGCAGCCCCTGGCCGCTGACCGCGTCCATCGGCCTGTTCCTGACCGCCATTGGCGGTGCCAAGTTCATTCAGCAGAGCACCATGGACACCATGGAGCCGAACTTCTTCGGCAAGCCGCTGTTCTTCATCGGTCTGGCCTGGTTGCTGCTGGTCATTGCCGCCTGGTGGCGCGATACCATCAAGGAATCCGTGGGCGGTCTGCACAGCAATCAGCTGGGCGGCTCCTACCGTCAGGGCATGTTGTGGTTCATCTTTTCCGAGGTGATGTTCTTTGCCGCCTTCTTCGGCGCCATGTTCTACACCCGTTGGCTGATCATTCCGTGGTTGTCTGGTGAAGGCTCCAATGCCATGACCCACGAAGTGCTGTGGCCGGGTTTCCAGGCCATGTGGCCCCTGACCGTGACTCCGGACGGTACCACCACCACCCCCATGGGTGCCTGGGGTCTGCCGGCCATCAACACCGCCATCCTGCTGGTCAGCTCCATTACCCTGACCATTGCTCACCATGCCCTGCTGGAAAACCAGCGCGGCAAGCTGATCATCTTCCAGGCCATTACCGTGGTGCTGGGCGTTATCTTCCTGGGCCTGCAGGGTCTGGAATATGTGCACGCCTATGACATGGGTCTGACCCTGGATGCGGGTATCTACGGGAGTCTGTTCTTCCTGCTCACCGGTTTCCACGGTGCCCACGTGACCATCGGTACCATCTTCCTGTTTATCACCCTGATCCGTGTTATCAAGGGGCACTTCAGCCCGGATAACTGCTTTGCCTGGGAAGCAGGTGCCTGGTACTGGCACTTCGTGGACGTGGTATGGCTGTTCCTGTTCGTGACCGTTTACTGGTTGTAAGCAGGTCGCAGCACGCTACACGCTGCAGGTAACACGAAAAAAGCCGCGCTCCGAAAGGGGCGCGGCTTTTTTTGTTTCGACCTCGCATGGTGTGAGCAAGGCTTCAATAGAGTAACCGACAAGAGGAGGATCAGTCCGAGAGCACCTTGCTCAGCCATTGCCCGATATCACGAATCTGCTCCAGACAGACCATATGCTCCATGGGGTAGGTGAGGTATTCCGGTTGATAGCCCAGGCTGGTCAGGGTATCTACTGCCCGGCGGCCGAGCACTTCCGGCACCATGGGGTCCTGACTGCCGTGGCAGACCAACACCGGCAGGGACGCATTGGCGGTAGAGGGGGTGACCAGCATGGCCATATAAGTGGACAGGGTCAGCAGGCCGGCCAGCTGTTGCGGGTAGCGCAATGCAGCCTGATAGGCCACGGCACCGCCCTGGGAGAAGCCGGCGATAACAATCCGCTCGGCGGGAATGCCACGCTGGATTTCGCGCTCAATCAAGGCATCCACTGCATCCGCGGACGCCAGTACCCCGGCCTCGTCCACCTTGCGGTCGATATCCATGGCAA
Organism: Alcanivorax jadensis T9; assembly: GCF_000756655.1. Taxonomy (GTDB): domain Bacteria; phylum Pseudomonadota; class Gammaproteobacteria; order Pseudomonadales; family Alcanivoracaceae; genus Alcanivorax; species Alcanivorax jadensis. The sequence goes on along the minus strand of NZ_ARXU01000011.1, from coordinate 64,222 downwards.
GAATGTCGTACCAGGCGGGCATCACCATGCCACCGTTGACGGTCACGGGAATCTGCGGCGCATGGGGAAACACAAAGCGCACATCCAGCCCGGCGGGCAACTGTAACTCCGGCACGATGGGCTCGAAATCATTACCACTGGCCCCCAGGCCATGCAGCCAGATCACGGTAGCCGTGGCGTCGCCTGCCGGCTCGATTTCCACACACTTCAACAGTTCGCTCATGCTTTGTCCTTGTCTGTCATGGGGCCGCTCTTCTTCGTTGGAGCCTTGCTTGCAAGGCAAAGGGGTGAGTCAAGCTCGCCTCCCATGAAGCCTTCGCCTTGCGAGCAAGGCTCCAACGCCAGGTTCGAGGGCGGTGGATCGCTTTTACGCTCCGCCGGCTACAATCACACGTACCGCTTCCAGCTGACAGCGGGCTTCGCCAAGCACTTTCTCCAGGGCTTCCGTCTGGGCTTCCAGGGCCTGGATTTCCTCGTCGCGCACCGCCGGGTTCTTGGCCTGCAGTGCCTTCAGCCGAGCCAGTTCATGGCCCTGTTCCTGGCGCATTTTTTCCAGGGCGCCGTCGATGGTACCGCGGGCTTCTTCCACAGCACGGGCTTCATCGGCCTTGAGCAGTTTATCCAGCAGCGGTTTCTGGCTGCCGACGATCTTGCGGCTCAGCGGCTTGTCCATCTTGTGGCACTGCTGGCTGAGCCCGTCGTGGCTGATTGCCTGGCTGATGTTCTTGCCGTTGGCATCGAGCAGATGGCGAATCACCGTGGTGGGCAGGAAGCGGTCTGCCTGCAGGTATTTGGGCGCGACCGCGTCAATGGTGTAGATGGCCTCGATCAGCAGGGTGCCGGGGTTGATCTTGGGGTTCTTCAGCAGGCTCACGGCGGCCTTGCCACGGTGTTCGGTGAGCAGCATTTCCAGGCTGCCGGTGACCATGGGGTGTTCCCAGGTGAGGAACTGCATGTCATCCCGGGCCAGGGCGGTGGCCCGGCTGTCGGTCATGGTGATCCCTTCTTCCGGCAGCCCGGGGAAGGCATCACGCATGTGCTGGCCGGGCTTGAGGATCACGGCGGTGTCGGAATGGTCTTCCTGATCCACGCCGTAGCGATCAAACACCCGTTGCATGAAGGGCAGGGGGCTGTCCTCGTCGCAGTCCGCCAGGGCCTGTTTCAGCTGCTCGGCCCGCTCGCTGTCAAAGGAGCTCAGCTCCAGCAGACGGTCGCGTCCGGTTTCCATCAGGGTATGCAGCTCATCGGCAACGGCGCGGGTCTCCGACACCAGGGCATCAATGGCGGTGTATTCCGGGTCGCCACACAGTAGCGGCTCCAGGGCATCGCGACTGCGCAGGTAGATGTCGTGGCCTGCCGGGTTGGTGTGCTCGAAGGCGTCCATGCCTTCGTGGTACCAGCGGAACAGCACTTCCTGGGCATGGCCCTCGAAGTAGGGCACATGGATCTGGATGTCTTCGGTCTGGCCGATACGGTCCAGGCGACCGATGCGCTGTTCCAGCAGGTCCGGATTCAGTGGCAGGTCCAACAGCACCAGATGATGGGCAAACTGGAAGTTGCGGCCTTCGGAGCCGATCTCGGAACAGATCAACGCCTGGGCACCATCCACATCATCGGCGAAGAAGGCGGCAGCCCGGTCACGCTCGATCAGGTCCATGTCTTCATGGAACATGGCCACGTTCATGCCCAGCTTGTAGTTGCAGTGAGCGTGCAGATCGGTGGCGGTATGGCGGTTGGCGCAGATCACCAGCACCTTCTCTTTGCGGTGCTGCTTAAAGAACTGCTCTAACCAGTTCACCCGTGGATCCAGGGTGCACCAGCGATCGTCATGGAACAGGGTTTCCGGGTGCAGGTGACCTTCCCGTTCCTCGTCGCTCTCGTAGTGGTACTCCTCCGGCAGGGGCAGCGGAATACCATGCACGTGGCGCGCCGGGAAGCCGGCAATATTGTGGCGGGTGTTGCGGAACATCACCCGGCCCGGGCCGGAGCGATCCAGCAACTCGGCCAGGATCGCTTCGCGCTGGTCTTCACTGATGGTCATGTCCGGCAGCAGGCGGGCCGCTTCGGCTTTCAGGTCCGCGGACCAGCTGGCCTCGTCATGGAGCTTGCCGGCCAGGCTGGCGATGTCCTGGTAGTGGGACTGTTCCTCGCGGAAAGCCTCCAGGCTCGGGTAGCGATCCGGGTCCAGCAGGCGCAGGCGCGCGTAGTGGCTTTCCAGGCCGAGTTGTTCCGGGGTGGCGGTGAGCAGCAGCAGGCCACGGGCCTGGCGGGCAATGGTCTCTACCCGTTGGTAGTCATCGCTGGGGGCGTCTGGCGCCCATTCCAGGTGGTGGGCTTCATCCACCACCAGCAGATCCCAGTCCGCTGCCGCCAGCTGGTCGATATCGCACTCGGCAAGGAAGTCGGTGCTGCACAGGATCAGCTGTTCACTGAGGAAGGGGTTGTCCCAGGTCTGCTCTGGGGCCTCTCCGTTATCCTCGTCTTCGCTTTCCGTTGCCGCTTTTTCCTCTTCGATAATCTGCGCCAGCATGTCCTTGATGCTGGTTTTCGGCTGCAGGGCGTTGAGCCGTTCCGCATCGAAAATGGAAAAGTGCAGATTGAAACGGCGCACCATTTCCACAAACCACTGGTGCACCAGCGGCGAAGGCACCACCACCAGCACCCGCTTGGCGCGGCCGCTGAGCAATTGTTGATGGAGAATCAGGCCGGCTTCGATGGTCTTGCCCAGGCCCACTTCGTCGGCGAGCAGTACACGGGGAGCAAAGCGATTGGCTACCTGGTCGGCAATGTAGAGCTGGTGGCCGATCAGGTCGATGCGCGGGCCACGCAGCCCCTTGATGGTGGACTGCTGTTGTTGGCAGTGAGCATTCAGTGCATCCACACGCAGTTCGAACCAGCGATTGGAGGACAACTGGTTGGACAGCAGCCGATCCAGCGCTGTGGTCAGGCGCAGTTTGTGGCCCAGATGGGTTTCCGGCACCGGCTGTATATCTTCCGGCTGGCCCAGCGGGTGAGCCATGTAGACCTTGAGGCCGTTGAGTTCGTTGACCTCGGTCACCACCAGCTCCAGCTCGTCGGCGGTGCGGATGGTGTCGCCGGTACTGAAGATGACCCGCGACAGGGGCGCATTGTTGATGGCGTAGGTGCGCTCCTCTTCTACCGCCGGGTAGCCCACGGTGACCAGTCGGTAATCCAATTCCTTGATGATGCCGAGGCCCAGTTCGGTTTCGGATTCGCTCAGCCAGCGCTGGCCGGGGGTAAAATCAGTCATTATCACTGCCGGTTGATTCTCGGGGGGCGAATTATACGGGTTTGCGGCTGTTCCTTCGATGGGGAAACGTTAACGGTGTCCGGGTAGATGCTGGAGAGGGGGTTGCGAGGGGATGGCGGGGAGTTGCGAGTGACGAGTCGCGAGGAGCGAAAATCTTTCTAAGAGCTTTTCGTGTCTCGCTCCTCGTCACTCGCTTCTGAAAGCCTGTCCTGATTCCTGGGTGGGTGGATGCTATTGAATCTGTTGCCGAAACCAGCGGCGGGTGGTGTCATCGGCGGGGAAATAATGCTCGATACGCAGCTCTTCCATCACCACATCCAGGGCAGTGCCAAAACTGGCCAGGGTGGAGAAACTGCGCAGGCGCTGCCCGGCCAGGTCGATTTCCAGGGCCAGCATGGGCTCGCTGCGGTCCCCTGGCGGCTCCTGATGGAGCAGGGCCTCCACATCCACCAGTTCAGCCAGGCGTTCCAGCAGGCCGGCCAGCCCTGGATCCGGGCGCGCCTGGTGGTCCCGGTGCAGGCGTCGCAGCAGAAAGCCCGCCACTTCCTCCCAGTTGACCAGAAATGGCCGATAGCCCTGGGGGTGAAACACCAGTTCCACCACATTGGCGGTCTGCGGGAAGGGGCCGCGTTCCTGCATCATCAGCCCCATCATTTGTTGTTGGGCCTGATTGGCCATCAGCACATTCCAGTGGGCATCCAGCACCACGGCAGGGAAGGGATTGTGATTGACCAGCATGATCTCCAGGGCCTGGCGCACCGGTGCCATGGCGTCGCTGTCCAGATCGGTGTTGCTGAAGGCCGGGGCATAGCCGGCGGACAGCAGCAGCCGGTTGGTGTCCCGGCAGCTCAGCTCCAGCTCCAGGGCCAGCCGCTTGAGCATAGGGGCGCTGGCCTGGCTGCGGCCGGTTTCGATAAAGCTCAGGTGACGGCTGGAGACGTCCGCACGTAGGGCCAGATCCAGTTGGCTCAGGCGCTGTGTCTTGCGTAGTTCAGCGAGTATCTGTCCGGTTTGCATGGGCTCTCCTGGAGCGGGGTTATCCTAGTATCTGGTAAGCATGGAAGAGCGCTCACGGCTTCACCATTACCTCTGAGGTAATTGTTCCTCTTCCCTGATCAGCGGACTCTGACCTGAATCTATCCTAACCATACCGGCGGCGCATCACGACTTTACGTGCTTCCGGCTACCGCTATCTGAATAGGGGAGTCACTGATGATACTGATTGCTGCAATCACCTTTCTTGCCATGGGCCTGTTGGCGCTGATCGCTCCGCAAATCATCACCGGAATGGTGGATCTGCCCACATTGCCCATGGCCGCGCGCAACGAAGTTCGGGCGGTGTATGGCGGTTTTGGTGTCGCCATGGGCGCCTTGTTGTTATTCAGCGGCCATTGGTCGCACTGGCAGCCGGGGGTGGTGTTGACGGTCGGTGTGGCCCTGTTGGGCATGGCGGTGGGTCGCCTGGTTGCCTGGGGGGTTGATGGTCGGCTGGAGCGGTTTCCGGCCCTGTTTCTTGTCGGCGAGGTGGTGCTGGGGATTGGCTTGTTGCTGGCGCTTTGAACGGGAAATTACGCTATCCTCGGTGGATCGTTATCAAGATGTAATGTGGTCATGGGCGATATTCTGCCGTTCAAAAAACCGGAAAAGAAAACCCCGCGCAAAGGCATGTGCCAGCATGGCTTTCATAAGTGGGTGGTGTGCAAGGACAAGCAATTCGATGTGAAGCAGGGAAAGCTGGTGACGGTGTATCGTTGCGAACGCTGCAACAAACAGAAAGTGAAGGCGCATTAGCAGCCTGCAAGGACGTTCCCATGCTGAAAATGAAAACACAGTGCGAGACCTGCCAGCGCTCCCTGCCGGCCCAGGCAGAAGCTTACATCTGTTCCTACGAATGCACGTACTGTGTGGATTGTTGCACCGTTCATGCCAGCCGTTGCCCCAATTGCCGGGGGGAACTGGTGCGCCGCCCCCGTCGCCAGGAGGCCAGTAACGAAGGTGGCTGAGTCCCTCTGCCTTAAGGAAATTGCGACAGCGAGAGGCTGAGACCTGAGGGTAACCAGGGCTGGCGCATTACCCAGCCTTGTTCCCGTCGACGCTATGATGACTTTCTCTCGGTTCAGTCCAGCACCATGATCGCCTGGCCGGCATTGATCTGCTGGCCTTCCTGGCGGTTGATGGCAGCCACCTGGCCGCTTTCCGGGGCGCTGATCTCGATTTCCATCTTCATGGATTCCAGCACCGCCACCACATCGCCGGCGTTGACGCTGTCGCCCTCGGCCACATTCAATTTCCAGATGTTGCCAGCCACCGGAGATTCCACCGGGGTGCCCGCCACCGACTCGGCGCTGTTGTCCGCATCCAGATCCTGCTCCGACTGGAAGTTGATCTGGCCGCTGGCCACCCAGCGTTGCAGTTCTTCATCAAAGGCCTGGTTGCGGGCGTCGGTGAAGGTGGTGATGTCCTGCTGGTTGTCATCCAGAAACTGCTGGTAGTCCTTCTGGCTGAAGGTGGTCTCTTCGATGCGGATCGGATACTGGCCCTTGGGAAAATCCCGGCGAATCTGATTGAGTTCCTCGTGGCTCACTTCATAGAAACGAATCTGATCGAAGAAGCGCAGCAGCCAGGGCTGATCAAACGCCTCGGTCTGCCGGTAACGGTTCCACATCTGCAGGGTGCGGCCGACAAACTGGTAACCGCCGGGGCCTTCCATGCCATACACACACAGGTAGGCGCCGCCGATGCCCACGGAGTTTTCCACGGTCCAGGTGCGGGCCGGGTTGTACTTGGTGGTCACCAGCCGGTGGCGAGGGTCGTAAGGCGTTGCCACCGGTGCACCCAGATACACATCGCCCAGGCCCATCACCACATAGCGGGCACTGAACAGAATTTTCTTAACGTCATCAATGCTGTCGAGGCCGTTGATGCGGCGAATGAATTCCAGATTGGACGGACACCAGGGAGCGTCCTTGCGCACCGACTGCATGTATTTTTCGATGGCTTGATGGCAGGCCTCGTCATCCCAGCTCAGCGGGATATGCACGATGCGCGAGGGCACTTCCAGATCGTCCTGCTGTTGCAGGGCATGTTCTGCCTGGGCCAGTGTTTCCAGCAGTTCTGTGCGGGGCAGTTGCCGCGGATCGAAATGAATCTGCAGGGAGCGAATGCCCGGGGTCAGTTCGATGACGCCATCCAGTTGCTGTTCCTGCAGCCATAGCATCAACGCATGGGCACGGAAACGCAGGCGCAGGTCCAGCACCAAGGGGCCGTATTCCACTAACAGGTAACGGTCGCCGGCGGCTCGGTAGACCACCTCCACTCCGGCGTCGCTTTCGCTCAGGCGGTTGAGAATCGGGGTGGTGATCGGCGCCGGGCTGACTTGTTGTTCCGGTGCGCTCAAGGCGGCCACACAGGCGTCCTGTTCTGCGGCCAGTGCATCCGCATCGGCCAGGCTGATGGCCTCAAAGCGCAAGGTATCGCCGGCCTTGAGCTGGCCCAGTTTCCAGCGGTCCGCCAGAATCACCGTGGCCGGGCAGACAAAGCCGCCCAGGGAGGGTCCGTCCGGGCCCAGAATCACCGGCATGTCACCGGTGAAATCCACCGTGCCCACGGCGTAGGCATTGTCATGGATGTTGGACGGGTGCATGCCGGCTTCGCCGCCGTCGCTGCGTGCCCAGCCGGGTTTGGGACCCACCAGGCGCACACCGGTGCGGCTGGAGTTGTAGTGCACCTGCCAGTCCGTGCTGAAGAACATGGCCATGTCGTCGTCGGTAAAGAAGTCCGGCGCACCGTGGGGGCCGTAGATCACTCGCAGGGTCCACTGGTTGTTCAGTGAGGGTTTCAGCGTCTCCGGTACCTCAAGATCGCTGTCCGTCCCGTTGTCGGGAGAGAAATGCAGCACATCCCCGGTGCGCAGGGCGCGGCCACCATGGCCACCGAACTGACCCAGGGTAAAGGTGCTGCGCGAGCCCAGATAGGGAGAGCACTGGATGCCGCCGGCAATGGCCAGGTAGGCACGGGCCCCCTCGCCGACTACCTTGCCCAGCTTCAGGGTCTGGCCCGGCTGTATGGCAATGGCGGTATAGCCGGGAACCGGGTTGCCATCCAGGGTTGCCTGCATGTCTGCGCCGGTGAGGGCGATGCGGGTGGCCTGATTAAATTTCAGGGTCGGGCCGTTGAGAGTGAACTCCAGCCCCGCTGCCTTTTCCTCGTTGCCCAGCAGGCGATTGGCCAAACGAAAACTCAGGGCATCGAACGGGCCAGATGGCGGTACGCCCACCGGCCAGTAACCACTGCGGCCGGGGTAATCCTGCACTGTAGTCAGGGTGCCGCCGGCCAGTACATCCAGGGTGAACGGCTGGTAGCGAAAGTCATTCAGGTAGCGGGTAGTCATCTGCCCGTCGGCAAACACCGGGTCGGCAAGAATGCTGCGCAGATAATCGCGATTGGTTTCGATGCCTTCGATGCAGGTTTCTTCCAGACTCTTGTCCAGTGCGGCCAGCGCTGCGTCGCGGCTGGCTTCATGAACAATCACCTTGGCCAACATGGGATCGAACAGTGGAGAGACGGTGAGTCCGGCTTCGATCCAGTGATCAATACGCAGGGCATTGCCATCGGCCAGGGGAAAGGTGACGGCGGTAAGCAGGCCGGCGCTGGGCTGGAAATCCTTGTTCGGGTCTTCCGCATACAACCGTGCCTGGATGGCATGGCCACAGACTGTCAGGGTGGCGGCCAGGCTCTCCAGCGAGGGCAACTCGCCGGCGGCTAGTTTCAGCATCCACTCCACCAGGTCTACGCCGTAAACCTGTTCGGTGACGCCGTGCTCCACTTGCAGGCGGGTATTCACTTCCAGGAAATAAAAGGCGTTGCTGTCCTGGTCGAGAATAAATTCCACGGTGCCGGCGTTACGGTAGCGGACCGCTTCCATCAGCGTTTTGGCGGTGGCCTGCAGTTCGCTGCGAACGGCATCGGGCAGGTTGGGCGCGGGAGTTTCTTCCAGCACTTTCTGGTGGCGTCGCTGGGCGGAGCAGTCGCGCTCGCCGAGGGTGACCGCATGGCCCTGGCCGTCACCGAAAACCTGCACCTCGATATGGCGAGCACGGGCGATATATTTTTCGATAAAAACGCCATCGTTGGAAAAGTTATTGGCGCTCAGGCGACGTACCGTGTCCCAGGCCTTGTCCAGACTGGCGGCGTTCTCACAGATCTGCATGCCGATGCCGCCACCACCGGCGGTGCTTTTCAGCATCACCGGGTAGCCGACCTGGTCTGCCGCTGTCAGGGCAGCCTTTTTGTCGGTGAGAAGGTCGGTACCGGGCAGCAAGGGAACGCCGGTGTTTTCTGCCAGGGCACGGGCGGTGTGTTTCAGGCCGAAGGTGTCCATCTGTTGTGGCGTCGGGCCGATAAAGGCAATGCCACGGGCTTCGCAGCCCTGCACAAAATCCGGGTTTTCACTGAGAAACCCGTAGCCCGGGTGCACCGCCTCGATGCCGTGCTGTTCCATCAGGGCAAACAGGGCATCCTGATTCAGATAGGTGTCGCGGGCGCTGCCTTCACCCAGACAGTAGGCCTCGTCGGCCTGGGTCACATGCAGGGAATCCCGGTCTGCTTCCGCATAGACGGCCACGGCGGTAACGCCGAGTTTTTTCAGGGTGGCAATAACACGGGTGGCAATGGCGCCGCGATTGGCAATCAACACTTTGTTGAACATGGCGATGTCTCTTTGACGGCTGACGGGTCGTCCCGTCATTGCGTTCTCTGGCCGCCGGGGTCGTCCCCGGGGAAGTGCGGATCAATCAGAATCAATGGTTCCAGATCAGCACTTCAATGGGTGTGGGGTTGTAGCCGTTGCAGGGGTTGTTGAGCTGCGGGCAGTTGGAAATCAGCATCACCACATCCATGCAGGCGGTCAGTTCCACATATTTTCCCGGGGCGGAAATGCCGTCCTCGAAGGTGAGGCCGCCGTCGGCGGTGACCGGCACATTCATGAAGAAGTTGATGTTATGGGTGATGTCCCGTTTGCCCAGATCAAACTCCGGGTGCTGGTTGACGGCCAGCATCCAGCTGTCCCGGCAGGCATGCATGCAGCGCTTTTCCAGGTCGTAGCGCACCGTGTTGCTTTCCGTGGCACAGGCGCCGCCGAGGGTGTCGTGGCGACCACAGGTATCGGCGACGATTTCCAGCAGCGGGTTGATGCGGTTGGACATCAGCACGCTACCGGCAGTGAGGTAGACGTTGCCCTGCTCGCGAATGGTGTCCATGGCGCTGTAGCGTTCCGCCGGGTCGGCAGCGCTGTAGAAAAGGGTGTCGGCGGCCTGGTTGCCTTGCAGATCGAGCAGGCGAACGGTCTGGCCTTTTTTTACCGTGTGAATGAAGTAATCCCCGGCGGCGACCACTTCACGGAAGCTGGCCTGTTCCGGTTGTCGGTGGCTTTCTTTGATCATGGTGGATCCTTTCTTGCCTTGGTTATCGCGCCTCGAGAGGCGCTCCTACAGGAGCGGGTTACACACCCAGGTGGTACAGACGATTGTTCTCGAAGGCGCGGCCATTTTCCGGGCGGAAGTGTTTGCAGTAATCGTCGTCGCTCAGTGGGGCGGCTTTGAGCATCTCCACCTGTACTGGTTTCATCGGATAGTCTGCCGCCGGGTTCAGCGGGTGCGGGCAGGTATGCAGGATCACCAGGGTGTCCATCTCGAAGCGCAGGGTGACGCTGGCACCGGCGCGGGCGGCGCTGGCATCGAAGACCAGGTTGCCGTCATCGTCGGTGATGACTTTGGAAAAAAGATTCAGGTTGGCGGCCAGGTCCCTTTCGCCCAGGCCGTACTTGGCCAGTTCGGTAAGGAAGCTGTGTTCGCCACTCAGGGTCCACTGGTTGTGACAATCCTGGTAGGAGCGCACCTGATATTTTTCCTTCAGGCTTTTTTCGCTGAGCGTGCCGCAGACGGTGTCGTGCCAGCCGAAATCATCGTCGACCATGGAGGCAAACACCCGGCCCATGTCCGAGTAGAGGCAGTTGCCCCGGGTCAGCTTGAAGGTGTGCTGGCCTTTCAAGGTGTCCGGGGCGTTGTAGCGTTCCAGCAGGTCTTCCGGGTTGTACATCAGCAGGGCCAAGTTGGCGCCACCTTCCACGTCGGTAAATCGCAGTTGCATGCCACGGCGTACCCGCATCGACCAGTGGGCGCTGCCGGGCAGGATGGTGGTGTAAAGACTGTCGCTCATCAGGCGCTCCTTAGAGGATGTCGTGGAGAACGCGGCTGGTATTGCCCACGCTTCGATTTATGTTTGTCAGGGTGCCGCTTTCGCAATCACCCACCGGCAGGTCGTAGGTCACCCGGGCGCCATAGGCACCGGGGGCCTGCGGGTCCAGGCGGGGCTTGTCGAACACCCACAGCCGGGTACCCAGGTAAAAGCCTTCGTTGATGTCATGAGTGATCATGAACACGGTGAGTCGCTGTTCTTTCCACAGCGACAGCACCAGCTTGTGCATGTCGGCACGAATGCCCGGGTCCAGGGCGCCGAAGGGTTCGTCCAGCAGCAGGATGCGGGGTTTCTTGATCAGCGCCTGAGCCAGGGCCAGCCGTTGTTGCATGCCGCCGGAGAGTTCATGGGGGTATTTGTCCACGGCGTGGCTGAGGCCCACGCTTTCCAGCATGGCCAGGGCGTCTTTTTGTAGTTGCTTGCGACGCTTGCCAAAACTGAAACCCAGCCAGGGGCTGTGCTGCAGTTCGCCGCCGAGCATGACGTTTTCCAGGGCGGTCAGATGGTTGAGTACCGAGTAGCGCTGGAACACGATGCCACGACTATCGTCCGGTTCGCCGGGCAGGGGCTGCCCATCCAGCAGCAGTTCACCACGGCTGGCCTGTTCGGTGCCCAGCAGCAGTTTCAGGAAGGAGGTTTTGCCACAGCCGGAGGCGCCGACGATGGTGACGAACTCACCTTCCTGGACGGTGGCGTTGAGGCGTTCCAGCACTACCTGGTCGCCGTATTCCTTCCACAGGTTTTTCATTTCGATGATAGCCATTACCACGGATCTCCCTTAATGAGCCTGTTGATGGAACCAGGGGTAGCGCCATTGCGAGTAACGACGCAGAAGAAAGTCGATGGCAAAGGCCAGCAGGGTGATCCACACCACATAGGGCAGAATCACATCCATGGCCAGATAGCGCCGTACCAGGAAGATGCGATAGCCCAGCCCTTCGGTGGCGGCGATGGCCTCGGCGGCGATCAGGAACAGCCAGGCCGGGCCCAGGGACAACCGCACGGCGCCGATCAATCGCGGCATCAGTTGCGGCCATACCAGGCGGGTAATGATCTGCCAGGTATTGGCGCCCAGGGTTTGCAGCTTGATGATCTGCTCTTCCGGAATTTCCAACGCCCGTTGCTGCAGATCACGAATCAGAAAGGGTGTAATGCCGATGATGATCAGCATTACCTTGGCCAGTTCACCCAGGCCGAAAATAATGAACAGCACCGGCAGGATCGCCATGGGCGGTACCAGTGACAGGCCGGTCACCAGCGGTGACAGGGTCGAGCGGATATAGGGAATGGTGCCGTTGCCGATCCCCACCACCAGGGCAACCAGCGCACTGATGGCCACACCGATGCCAAGCCGTTGCAGGCTGGCCAGGGTGTCGTTCAGCAACAGATAGTCGCCGCTGCGCTTGCTGGGTTCGAATGCCATACGCTGGATGGCATCCACAAAACTGCCCAGCGCCGGCAGCAATTTGTCGTTGGGGTTTTCCGTCAGGCGTGCATCGGAGGCCACCATATAGACAATCAGCAGCAGCACGAAGGGCAGCAGGCCCAGTGCCCAGGCACCGACACGTCCCGGTTGACGGTTGATCAGTTTTTTCATGGCAATTCCCGGTGATTGAATTCGCAACAGGCCGGACCCCGCACGCTGGCGTGGTGCGTGCCAGCGTGCGACGTGTTTGCGGTGTTACAGCTTTCCTTCTGCTGCCATGGCCATGTAATCCGGGATAAAGCGCAGCGTTACATTGCTGTCGCTGCCATAGATGCCCGCCGGGGTTTCGATACCCACAAAGCCGGCATCCGGAGCGCCTTCACCCAACAAGCCGTGCTGGAAGGAAAATTCCGCCACCTTCTGCATGGTGTCTTTCAGTGCCGGGCTGTTGACGAAGGCCACGGCCTCGGCGGGCTGGTAGAACATGCGGGTGGAATCCAGCTGGGCTTCATAGCCGGCCAGGTCGGTACCGGAGGCATTGGCCATGAAGGTACGGGCGGCCTTGCCGGCCTCATCATCGGCGGACATGGTGGCCATGATCTCGTACCAGGCACCGGTCAGCGCCTTACCGAAATCCGGGTTGGCTTCCAGGGTGTCGGTGTTGACCACCATCAGGTCGATGATTTCACCAGGGATCTGCGCGGAGTCGAACACCTTGTGGCTGTCCGGCATGGCAGTGATTTCGCTGAGCAGCGGGTTCCAGGTAGCCACGGCGGTGACGCCTTTGGTGGTGAAGGCGGACACCAGATCCGCATCCGAGGTATTCACCACGGTCAGGTCGCGCTCAGTCAGCCCCACGGTTTCCAGGGCACGGGCCAGCAGGTAGTGGGAGACCGACAGTTCCACCAGGTTGACCTGCTGGCCCTTGATGTCGGCCAGCTTGTCGGTGCCTTTGAGGACCACGCCGTCGTTACCGTTGGAGAAGTCACCCACGATCAGGGCGGTGGAATCCACGCCGCCGGCGGCGGGAATGGTCAACGCATCCATGTTGGTCATGGCGCAGCCGTCATAGGCACCGGCAGTGTACTGGTTGATGGATTCCACGTAGTCGTTGATCTGTACTACATCAATCTCGATGTCGTACTTGTCGGCCCACTTGTCGACGATCTTCTGTTGGGCACCGTAATCCCACGGCATCCAGCCCACATAGATGGACCAGCAAATGCTGAAGGAATCTTTGGCCAGTGCGGTGACCGGCATCAGGGATGTGGACAGGACAAGTGCTGCAACGGCAGCGGTCTTACGTACGGAAAGGGTCATCTCGGACCTCCTTGGCTACGGACGATGAGGAATCCAATGACAACGCGGTCATCGTGTCCTCCCGGGCTTTTGTCCCGCCGTGTAACCTTCAGCCGCATGTGCTGCGAAACGACTGCAAGAAGGTCGACTGCTCTCGGACCAGGCATCGGCTGCACGCTGTCTGTCGGCGCAGGCGACCGGAACCCTAGCGGTCTATTGGTTCAAATTGTATTGAGTGCTTAATGGCAACGTGGCCATTCGATTCCTCTTCTTTTGGTAAAGCAAAGGGAATGCCAAGTGGTGAGAGTGAGGAAAATCAGGGGGTTTGGCACAGAAGAAAAACGAATCGGGCAGAAAGATGGGCAGTGACGGGGCATTGCGTTGTGCAATGCCCCTAACTGGTGCGCTTATTCCGCGTGGGATTTATGTTCGATGAAATCCACCAGCGCTTTCCAGCTCACCTGGTCCGCATGGGCATCATAGCCCACCGGCATGTCGAAGCGTTCTGCCACCGCATCCGCCTTCGGATTGGTGAAGCTGTGCTTGACGCCCGGGAAGCTGAGCAGCTGGAAGTCGGCGCCGGCCTCGGTCATTTCCTTCACGAAGCCGGTGACTTGTTCGGCGGGAATCATCGGATCGGCCTGGCCGGTGGCGGCGAGAATACGCGCCTTGATGTCACCCGGTTGGGCGGGAGTGTCGGTGCCCAGGGTGCCATGGAAGCTGGCCACGCCGGCCAGGTCGGTGCCCATGCGGGCCTGGTTCAGTACCACGCCACCGCCAAAGCAGTAGCCGATCGCGAACAGACGGCCTGCTTCTACCTGCTGCTGTTTCAGCATCATCTTGCGGGCGGCTTCGAAGCGGGCGTTCATCTTTTCTGGCTCGGCCATGGCGGATTTCATGAAAGATTCCGCATCCTTCGGATGAGTGGCCACCTTGCCGGTGCCATACATGTCTACCGCCAGGGCGGTATAACCGGCCCGGGCCAGCATGCGGGCGCGATCGCGGGCGTAATCGTTCAGGCCCCACCATTCGTGGATCACGATTACCCCGGGCCCGGGTTTTTTCTGTTTGTCATTCAGGTACATGACGCCGGTGCCCAGATCGTCGGGCAGGGTGACCGGGGTTTCAATGATGTCGCTGAACGCGGTCTGACTCATCATAAACAGGGATACCAACAGCAGAAGCCGTTTCATTGCAGATCCTTCTTCAGTCGTGCCACACCCAGCGTAACGGTTCTCCGAAATCATCATAAATCAGCTTGCGGGTGGGGCGGTGGGTGAGTCGTTGGCGGCGGGGTTTGTGCTTGCGCGCGTCGATGGTGGCGGCCACCTGGCTCAGATCGGTGCGCTGGGGTTGGCGGGGGCCGTTGAACAGCACAGTCTGGTGCCCTTTCCCGTGCACGGGATCGGTACCACTGACGCCACGGGGGATCTCCTTGATCTCTCCGCCCTTGGACAGATAGCGCTCCATATCGCGCTCAAGCTGATGGCGTTGCTGTTCTTTGCTGCTGCGAACCTTCACAGGACTCACCGCCGGGTAATAATGGGTGACCGTTCACAATATCAGCCTCTGCCGGAGGCATCTACCTCCTTGCCCAGGTCACCGGGTCAATGCATCGCGGATGGCCGCTTCCAGCTCACCACCGCGTGGCTCCGCCGTTGCCGGGAAATGGCGAATAACGGAGCCGTCCGCCGCTACCAGATACTTGTTGAAGTTCCAGCCCGGCGCCTGGGTGGCGGCACCAAGGGCCCGGAATACCGGGTTGGCGTTGTCGCCCTTGACCGAACTGGTGGCGGCCATGGGGAAGGTGACGCCGTAGTTCACATAACAGACTTCCGCGGTATCGGACTCACTGTTCAACTCCTGGCGGAAGTCGTCAGAGGGGAAGCCCACCACAAGCAGGCCCTGCTCCCGGTAGGTCTGGTACAGCGCCTCCAGATCCTTGAACTGCGGGGTGTAGCCACACTGGCTGGCGGTATTCACCACCAACGTCAGCTTGTTGCGGGTGAGGGCACAGAGATCCAGCGTTTGCTGGGAATGCAGCTTTCTGACGGTGGTATCCAGGGCGTCGGCACAGCCGTCCGCCGCCTGCACCGCGGGTGTCAGTAACAAGGCAAACAGCAGGCCCAGATAGCGCGCCATGATCATCTCTCCATGAAATTGTCTGCACAGGATTCACGAAAGCGGATCAAGATGGCGCGAAGGGGATCACATTATCGAGGAACGAGGGCGTCGCCTTCGAACTGCACCTGGCTCAGGCCGTGGCGCATGAAGGTGCGGATGTTGGCGTGGTCGGTGCCGTCCGGGTTGCCCTGAACGTCATGCCGATAGAAATGCCCGAAGCAGGCCAGGGTCTGGGCGTCGGACAGGTTGTTGAGTTTGGCGAAGGCAAAAATCTTGCAGGATCCCTCATTGCTGCCTGCCTCATTCACCACCTGGTCATCGCCACTGCCGTTGGTAAAGCGGGTAGGGGTGTAGGTGTAGTGCTCGGCAATCACCTCCTGCACCTGCTCGAAGGCGACAGCATCGGGTACCAGGTTCAAGGCAAACATCAGGGTCTGAAGGGAATTGCTCATGGGGCGTCCTGTTCCGGTCAGTGAAAAGCGGAAGGGTAGCCGCATCACCGGAACAGGGGAAGGGGCAGCTACGGTTACCCGTTGGAGCGTTGTTCACAAAGCGAAGAGGTTGCCTGACCAGTTTTGGCATTCGCCTTGCCAGCAAGGCTCCAACGGTGGGGGTTGGCACGTCCCTTTTTCAAAGAGGCGGTTACTTCAGCGCCGGGTCTTTCGGTAGCACCATGCCGGTGCCCTGCAGCGGGTCACAGTTCTTCAGCACCACCTTGCCTTCGAGCATGTTGCCCCGGGAGTATTCCTGGAAGATGCACTCGTTGGTTTCCGGGTTGTAGTTCTGGATCCACAGGTTGTCGCCCTTCCAGGTGGCACCGATGTGGTACTGCTCTTCGGGCACCTTGATATTCATGGTGCCGCCAAAGCGTTTCACAAAAATCTGTTCCAGCCAGAAGTAGTAGGCCAGGGTGGCCACTAACCAGATCACGGCGGCAATAATCAGTGCCGGCTTCCATTTGCCCAGACGCACGCCGATACCGAACAGGGCACCGATGACGAGTACTGCAACGAGAAACCAGTAAAGGTAGGTAATCATTTTTTCATCCTTGTTGTCTTGAACGTCTCTGGCATCATAGCAGCCAGTAAAAAGTGGGATGTAAAAACCATGCAAGAGTGGTGGGTGTATATGCTGCGCTGTGCGGACCAGACACTGTATACCGGTATCAGTACCGAACCGGCCCGGCGTTTTCACGAGCATAATTACAGCCCCAAGGGCGCACGTTACACCCGTGCCCGCCGACCGGTACAGCCGGTGTTGCTGGTGCCCGCCGGCGATCGAGCCTCCGCCTCGCGGCTGGAAGCCCGGCTCAAGCGGTTGACCCGTAGCGAAAAACAGCAGTTACTGGCGAGCCTGCGCGACGACAAGCGCAAGGAACCGCTGTCATTCTGGATTGAAGGAGCAGAGAACCATGACACTTTGGCGTAGCCTTTTTCTGGTCATGCTGGCCGGCTGGCTCAGCGGCTGTGGCATCAACAACATTCCCACCTACGACGAACAGGTAAAAGCCGCCTGGTCGCAGGTGGAAAACCAGTATCAGCGCCGGGCAGACCTGATCCCCAACCTGGTCAATACCGTGAAGGGCTATGCCAGTCACGAGAGGGAAGTGCTGGTGGAAGTGACCCAGGCCCGCGCCAAGGTGGGCTCCATCCAGGTGGATGGGAACATGCTCAATAATCCGGAAAAACTGAAACAGTTCGAGCAGGCCCAGCGTCAGCTCGGTTCGGCCCTGCAACGGTTGATGGTGGTGGCGGAACGCTATCCGGACCTGAAAGCCAACCAGAATTTCCTGGCGCTGCAATCGCAGCTGGAAGGTACCGAGAATCGCATTAGCGTGGCGCGCCGTGACTACATCGCCGCCGTGCAGCAGTACAACACCGAAATCCGTACTTTCCCCGGGCGGCTGTGGCACAGCTTCCTGTACAGCGACATGGAAATGCGTGAAACCTACGAAGCCACCGCGGAAGATGCGGATCAGGCGCCGGCCGTCAGTTTCGAATGATGCGCTTATTTACCCTGCTGATACTGCTTCTGTCGTCGCCCCTGTGGGCGGCGCCGGAATTTCCCGAACTCACCGGCCGGGTGGTGGACAACGCCAACCTGATGACCGCCGCCCAGCGTCAGAGCCTGACCCAGGCACTGGCCTCGGCGGAACAGAACACCTCCAACCAGGTGGTCGTGGCCACCCTGTCGGATCTGCAAGGTTATGAGATCGCCGACTACGGCTACCAGCTGGGCCGCCACTGGGGTATCGGCAGCAAGGAATCCGATAACGGTGTTCTGCTGATCGTGGCGCCCAAGGATCGCAAGGTCCGCATCGAAGTGGGTTACGGCCTGGAAGGGGTGCTCACCGATGCGCTTTCCAGCGTCATCATCCAGCAGGAAATCCTGCCCGCCTTCCGCCAGGGTCAGTTCTACGGCGGTATCCAGGCCGGTGTCACCGCCATTCAATCGGCCATCAAGGGCGAATATCAAGGCGAACGCCAACCCCGCGACAAACCCAGCGGCCTCAAGGCCCTGCTGATGCTGATCGGCATGGTCGTGGTCACCTTCCTGCTGTCCTTTGGTGGCGGTGGGGGCCGGGGTGGCCGTCGTGGGGGTATGTTCCTGCCGGTGCCCATGGGCGGCTTCGGCGGCGGTGGTGGTTTTGGTGGCGGCGGCTTCGGCGGCGGCGGTGGTGGATTCGGAGGCGGTGGCGCCTCGGGAGGTTGGTAATGTTGCTGGATAAAAACGCACAGGAAACCCTGTCCCAGACCATCGGTGAACAGGAAAAACGCACCGACGCGGAGCTGGTTACGGTACTGGCAGGCCAGGCCGACGATTACCGCTACGTGACCCTGCTGTGGGCGGCCTTGCTGTCCCTGCTGGTGCCGGTGGCTTTGCTGTTCCTGCCGGTCTGGCTGACTCCCTTTGAAGGCCTACTGCTGCAATGGGGGGTACTGCTGGTGCTGGCGGTGCTGTTCCGCCTCAAGCCGGTGCAGTTCCGGGTCGTGCCCCGTCGCCTGCAACGCATGCGCGCCGCCGGCCTGGCCCGGCAGGCGTTCCTCGAGCAGGGCCTGCACCGCACCCGCGGCGGCACTGGCCTGATGATCTTCGTCAGCGAAGCGGAACACTACGTGGAAATCCTGGCGGATCAGGGCATTGCTCGCCATGTGGATGACAGCGAGTGGCAGACCATCGTGGATGCCTTCATCGCCCGGGTGAAAGCCGGCCGGGTAGCGGAAGGCTTCCAGGAATGCGTGGCCGCCTGCGGCGACAAACTGGCCACCCACGTGCCCGCCACGGAACAAAAAAATGAGCTGCCGAACCACTTGATCATGCTCTGACCGACGAATGGTTAACTCATTCATTTTCTTGAGAAAAAGCCTGCCCTGTGCAGGCTTTTTTACTGTGAAATCAGGCGGTTGACTCACTTCGCATTTTCTTGAATATGAGCAAACAGGGTTATTGCACCGGGTAAAAGGTTCCGGTAACAAGAGAGAGCAAAGGTAAAACGCACGAATAAAAATACCGGCTCACCCCGAACAAGGACTGAGCGGTCGTCACCTCAAAGCAGGGTCGCCATGGGCCTTGATGTAGCTGCTTTGACACAGCGAGGAGAGAGACGATGAGACTGTTTCGCGAAAAGAGCGCTGCTGCCATCCCCCCGGTGTTGATCACCGAGTCCAACGATGTGGAGCGCCTCAAAGCCATCGCCCGCAACACCGCCGCCTTCGATCTGGGCGTCCAGGACGTGGAGTGGGAAAACGATCTCCCCGATGACCACGGCTGCATGCGCCTGAAACTCAGCGGCGACTATTACTTCGTGATCCGTCCCTGAGCGCCGTTGTTGATCGTGCGACATGCCCTGATATCTGCAACCGGAGCGCAGTAACCCTTAACAGGCGAATCCCCTGACGCCCGCACCGGCGTTTGCCCTCTGGCATCCTTCCTGCCTCGTGATAAAGTCGTACCTGAATCAATAATGATCGCAGGGAGCGACACATGAAAACCCCTTTGCTTGCTACCACCGCCATCCTCGGCGCCATCACACTTTCCACCCCTGTCTTTGCCTCTCACAGTGTCTATGGCGTCCTCAAAGGCGGCTGGACCGATCTGGATGACCGGGATATCCCCTCCGAAGTAGACACCACGGACACCACCTTCTCGCTGCTGGGTGGCGTCAGCTTCCCCCTGGCTCGCGATACCTTCTCCGTTGGCGTGGAAGGCGGTGCTGTGTGGCTGGGTGACTACGGTGACGACAACGAAGTCGATATCTCCGGCATCGAAGCCGCCGCCATCGGCAAGGCCCGCATCGCCACCGGCACCGACCTGTTCCTGCGCGCCGGCGCCCTGCGCTGGGACGCGGAATTCGACCACGGCAGCGACGAAGACGGCACCGACGGCTTCTGGGGCGCGGGCTTCACTTACGGCCTCGACAACCTGAAATTCCGCGGCAGTGTGGACCGCTATTCACTGGATGAGGTGGATGTGGAGGCGTATACGCTGGGGCTGGAGTATCGGTTTAACTGATTAGCCTCGGCCTCCTGTTTTTGTAGGAGCTATGCTTGCATGGCGAATGGAGTTTGCTGGTCACAAAGGAAGTGATGGAATGCAGGAAGTGAAATCGAATCTGTACCCTTGCAGGCATTGTAGTGAAACGGGCATTTGCACATCGGGTGAAGAAGGAAAAAGTTGCCGGGCCTGCGCTAAATATCACGAATTGAAAGGCAGGGACTTGGCCGGTTTGGCGTGTGGCACCTGTGGGGGTTTGGGCCAGTCAGAACCCATTACTGAGAGAATGAACAAACGAGTTAAGCCTGTTCTGGCTATGCTTATCGTTTTCTCGATCCTTATCTTTATCTTTCTTTTGGCACTCACCAAGAACCCACACTTCCCGGAATTTCTGGCTTTCGGCGGAACCCTGATTGGTGGGGTAACGGCGTTTTATTTTAATGCTAAGAGTGGCGGCGTGTAGTAGATTTTCTAGATTTTGAGCTTGGATTTTTCCTTCAACGTTTGCCCACCCTATTTGAGAAAATATGCTCTAGAAAGCATAAACGCTGTTTTTGAGTAATTGTGCTATGGGTGAGAGAGGTTCTGTCGGAGAGAAGTTGAAGATTTTGCTTCGCGCACTGGGGCTAAGCAATGTCTAAAGTCGTAAAACAAAAAAGGGGCCTGACGTTTCCGTCAGGCCCCTTTTTCTTTATCTGGTAGCAAGGGGCGGACTTGAACCGCCGACCCCAGCATTATGAGTGCTGTGCTCTAACCAGCTGAGCTACCTTGCCATTTGAGGTCGCGAATTTTCCGCGAGGGAGGGGTGGGTGTCAAGCGCTGGGTGCCTTTGTGGGTAATGTTTGATCAGTTGTTGGCAGAGAAAGGGGATATCTGCCATAGTTGCACATTAAATGAAAATGATTCTTAATTGTAATTCATTAATACTTGACCAAATTGCTCAGGATTACTACGCTTCACGTCAAATACACGCAATAAGGGTGTGGATATGCGGTTGACTACAAAAGGTCGCTACGCGGTGACGGCGATGCTGGATCTGGCATTGCATGCGGCCACGGGCCCGGTGTCGCTGGCGGATATTTCCGATCGTCAGGGTATATCCATTTCCTATCTGGAGCAGTTGTTCGCCAAGTTGCGCCGTAATGGCCTGGTGAACAGCGTACGCGGGCCGGGCGGGGGCTATCAGCTCAGCCGGGCCAGCGACGATATTGATGTGGCGGCGGTGATTGCGGCGGTGGACGAGTCGGTGGATGCCACCCGTTGCGGCGGCCACGGGGATTGCCAGGAAGGCGATACCTGCCTGACCCACCACCTGTGGTGCGATCTGTCGGATCAGATACAGGCCTTTCTGGGCGGTATTTCCCTGGGGGAGCTGGTGGCTCGCCAGGAAGTGAAGCAGGTGGCCCAGCGTCAGGACCGTCAGCATCAGCGTCTGCCCGTCAGTAGCCTGTAAGCTGCTTCTGAATCCTCATCGTCAGCCTTTGCCGGCACCGCACACCCTTTACCCGGCAACCACGATGACGGTGTGGATTCAGGTATAATCTCCTCTCTGTTTTTTCGCCAACCCCAATCGCCACAAGCCAAGTCGCCATGAGCCAAGCCGTCTATCTCGACTACGCGGCAACTACCCCGGTAGATCCGGCGGTGGTTGATGTGATGGTCCGTCATCTCGGTCCCGAAGGGACGTTCGCCAACCCGGCCTCACGTAGCCACCTTTATGGCTGGCTGGCAGAGGAAGCGGTGGAATCCGCCCGCCGTCAGGTGGCGGACCTACTGCAGGCGGACCCGCGGGAGATTGTCTGGACCAGCGGTGCCACCGAGGCCAATAACCTGGCCATCAAGGGCGTGATCGAAGCCCGTGGCGGTGGCCATGTGATTACCAGTGCCACCGAACACAAGGCGGTGCTGGATGCCTGTGGCTGGCTGGAAAAGCAGGGCCACCCGGTGACCTATCTGACACCCGCTGCGGATGGCCGTATCGACCCGCAGAGTGTGGCCGAGGCGCTCCGTGAGGACACCGTGCTGGTGAGCGTGATGCACGCCAACAACGAGACCGGGGTGATCAACGATATCGCCGCCATCGGCGCCCTGTGCCGCGAGAAGGGTGTGTTGTTCCATACTGATGCGGCCCAGAGTGTGGGCAAGCTGGATTTGAATGTGCAGGCCCTGCAGGTGGATCTGTTGTCCGTGTGCGCGCACAAGATTTATGGGCCCAAGGGCATTGGCGCGCTATATGTTCGCCGCTCGCCGGATGTGAAGGTGGCGGCGCAGATTCATGGTGGCGGCCACGAGCGGGGCATGCGCTCCGGTACCCTGGCGACTCACCAGATCGTCGGTATGGGCGAAGCGGTTGCCCTGGCGGCCCGTTTGCGGGATGAGGAAGGCCCGCGTATCGCCGGGCTGCGCGATCGTTTGTGGCAAGGCATCAGCCAGCTGGACGGGGTGAGCATCAATGGTGAGGGGGCGCCGCGCTTGCCGGGGCATCTCAATGTGGCCTTTGCCGGCGTGGACGGTGAAATGCTGCTGACCGCCATGAATCAGGCGGCGGTGTCCTCCGGCTCTGCCTGTACCTCTGCGTCCCTGGAGCCTTCCTATGTGCTCAAGGCCATGGGCGTCCCGGATGCGCTGGCCCATGGCTCCATCCGCTTTTCGGTGGGGCGCTTTACCTCGCAGGCGGATATTGACCGGGTGATCGAGAACGTGACCGAGGTCATCCAGAGACTGAGAAAGGTGGCCGGTTAGACGTTGTTATCCTAATCGGTGGCGCGTTTTATGCCCCGAGCGGTTTTCTGCACGGTAGTACCTCCCTGCTATGGTGAATAAACACCTGAATGGGAGGGAGCTCCATGCACGGCGTCATTATTTCCAACCTGAAAAAATACGTGGAAGAAAAACTGGGCGAGGAGGCCTGGGACACTCTGCGTGACAAGGCCGGGCTGCCCGGCAAGGCCTTTATTCCTATCAGCATGTACCCGGACAGTGATCTTGAGGATCTTCTGGCGGCGGCGGTGGAGGTCACCGGCCAGGGCCGCGACGAGATACTCAAGGATTTCGGTGCCTGGGTGATTCCCCCGCTAATGAAAATGTACCGCTCCTTTATTCCTGATGACTGGGACGCGGTGACCTTCCTGAAAAACATCGACGATCGCATTCACGAGCGGGTGGTGCGCATGAAAGATGCCAACGCCAAGCCGCCGCATATCAATGTGTCGGAAATTTCCCCGGGGCTGCTGGAGGTGGAGTATCAGTCGCACCGGGACATGAGCTATCTGGCGCTGGGCTGCGTCTATGGTGTGGCCGAGTACTATGGGCAGAAGGCAGCGCTGATGGAGGAGAAGCGGGTGGTGGGTACCCACAGGACCTTCATCATGCGGATCTCTGCTGCGGAGCAGACGCAGCGGGATGCGGTCTGAAAGGCACGCGCCGTTGCCTCATTATCCGTTGGAGCCTTGCTTGCAAGGCGAAGGCGGTTGGTCTGGCACGGTGCCAGCGTTTTGCTCTTCGCCTTGCAAGCAAGGCTCCAACGGTCCTTTCTTTCATCGCCCTTAGGCTTTCCCGTCAGGGGGATAAATCGCGCAAAAACAGAAAAATGTGACCGGCTATGTCACCTGGCTGTGAAGGGGTAGATATTCGCCGGGCCAGTGGTGGTGCGGGCTGGTTGGACGGTCGTACATGCGGCACAGCTCTTGCTGTTATAGAGGGAGAAGGAGAGCCGGCTCGGGAGCAGTGACATGCATGGCGTGATCGTGACCAATTTCAAGCGGTATCTGGATGAATTCATGGGTACCGACGCCTGGGGCGAAGTGGTCTCCACGGCGGGGTTGCAGGGCAAGACCTATCTGCCGGTGGCGCTGTATCCGGATGAGGAAATGGAAGCGCTGTTGCGGGCGGCGGAATCTGCTACCGGGCTACGCCGGGATGACCTGCTGGCGGATTTCGGTGAGTGGGTGATCGGCCCGCTGATTACTATGTACCAGCCGATGATTCCCACGGGCTGGGATGCCATGACATTTCTGCTGAACATGCAGCAGATCCACGAACGCATTTTGCGCCTCAAGGACCCGGCGGCGACAGCACCGAAGATTGAGGTGCACAAGCGCGGCGACGATACCCTGGAAATTCACTACCACTCCCACCGCAATATGGCGGCGATGATTCATGGCTCGGTGAAGGGGGTTGCCGCCTATTTCAATGAAACCGCCAGCCTGCTTGGCTCGGAAGCGGGTGAGGGTGGGGAGCAGCGGTTTGTGTTCCATATCCAGCCGAACAAGACGCAGCAAGCCCTGGAGGCGGTGTAAGGCGGACGTGGTGTTGTGCCGTCTTCTCGGACGACAAGTTCCAGAACCAAGTCAAAAGCGATTTACCACAGAGGACACAGAGTTCACGGAGGATAAACATCCTTTCCCTATGAGCTCTGTGTCCTCTGTGGTGAAAATGCTTTTTGCGTAGCGGGAGGCTAGGCAGTCAGTGACTGGGCCTGTTGTTTGATCTTGCCGACCATGGCGCGCAGGCCGTTGCCGCGGGTGGGGCTGAGGTGGTTGAGCAGGTCGATGCGATCGAAGAAGGCGTCCATGTCGTAATCGTGGATGGCCTGGGGAGACTGGCGGTTCAGGGCGGCCAGTACGATGGCGGCCAGGCCCTTGACGATCAGGGCGTCGGAATCCACCGCCATGTACAGCGTGTCCGCGTCGCTGTCGTAATCGGTTTCCAGCCACACCTGGCTCTGGCAGCCGCGCACAAAGCGGTCTTCGGTTTTCAGCTCATCGGGCAGCTCGGGCAGTTGCTTGCCCAGGTCGATGATATAGCGATAGCGCTCTTCCCAGTCATCCAGGAATTCCAGGTCTTCACTGATGTCCTCAGCGGTAATCTTTTCGCCCAGGGTGATGTTGTGGATATCGAACACGTCGCTTGCACTCCAGAATAGCGGCTAGCTTCTAGCAGCTGCTTTTCAAAACATTCCCAACTCGAGTTGAGCCTCTTCACTCATCATATCGCGGCTCCAGGGCGGATCGAACACCAGGGCCACTTCCACCTTGTTCACGTTGGGCACCTTGCCGAGCCGGTCTTCCACATCGCCCACCAGTACCGGGCCCATGCCGCAGTTGGGGGCGGTGAGGGTCATGCGGACCTGCACCACGTTTTCGCCATCGCGCTGGATCACATCGCAGCCGTAGACCAGGCCCAGTTCCTTGATGCTCACCGGAATCTCCGGGTCGAAGATGGTCTGTAGGGTGCTGTCCAGGTCGTCCTGGCGCACGCTGCCGTCCTCGTTGGCGGGCGCGAAGTCCAGCTTCAGCGGTTGCTGGCCGATGGCGTCTGCGTCGGTGCCGTCGATGCGTGCCATGTTGCCATTGATGGTCACCGTGTAGGTGCCGCCCAGGGCCTGGCTCAGATTGACGAAGCTGTTCTTGGGGATGGTAATGCGGGTGCCGTCCGGCACCTTGCGGGCCGGTACATCACGCTGGACGACAACCGTTCTCTGTTCTTGCGCCAACTCAGACCTCGTCTACGGTAAAGCTCTCGCCGCAGCCGCACTCACCGGTGGCGTTGGGATTGCGGAACTTGAACAGGCTGTTGACGCCCTCGGTGACGTAGTCGATGACTAGGCCATTAAGCATGGGCAGCCACTTTTCCGGCACGTACAGGTTGACGCCGTCGATCTCGAACAGCTTGTCGCCGTCTTTGGGTTCTTCCACAAAATCGAGGGTGTACATGAACCCGGAACAGCCGGATTCGTCCAGATCCAGACGGATGCCGCTGGCACTGGCTCGCTGGATTTCCCGCAGGGCCTGTTGGTTGGCAGCCTCGGTCAGGTTAAGGGTGACCTGGCCGGGTTGGAATGTCTGAACTGTCATGAAATTACCTACCTTGCATTAGCGCATGGTTGATATTGCCGCAGGAGCGTCGCTTGAGACGCGAATCGTACTTGGCGCAGCCTGTCGCGAGCAGGGTTCGCGTCTCAAGCGACGCTCCTACGGTGAGGTGTGTGCCGGGCTCAGAGAAAGGTCTTCACCTTCTCCAGCGCCTCGAACAGGCGATCCACCTCATCAAGGGTATTATAAATGGAGAACGAGGCCCTGACTGTGCCCGGAATGCCCAGAGTGTCCATCAGCGGCATGGTGCAGTGATGGCCGGTGCGAACCGCCACGCCCTGTTTATCCAGCAGCATGCCCACATCCGCCGGGTGAGCGCCTTCCAGCAGGAAGGACAACACACTGACTTTATTGGCGGCGGTGCCGATGATTTTCAAGCCATCGAAAGCCTCTGCCTGTTTGGTGGCATGGACCAAGAGAGAATCTTCATGGGCCTGTAGTGCCTCGCGGTCCTGCTGATTGAACCAGTCGATAGCAGCGGCCAGGCCGATAGCCCCGGCAATATTGGGGGTGCCGGCTTCGAATTTGTAGGGCAGCTGGTTCCAGGTGCTCTTTTCGAAGCTCACCGTTTCGATCATCTCGCCGCCGGTCTGGTAGGGCGGCATGGCCTCCAGCAGCTCGCGACGGCCGTAAAGCACGCCGATGCCGGTGGGGCCAAACAACTTGTGGGCGGAGAAAGCGTAGAAATCCACGTCCAGGGCCTGCACATCCACCGGGAAGTGGGCCACCGCCTGGGCGCCGTCGACTACGGTAATAGCGCCTGCCTCACGGGCCTTGGCGACCATTTCCTGCACCGGGTTCAGGGTGCCCAGGGCATTGCTGGCATGGCCGATGGCGAAGATTTTGGTGCGCTCGGTGAGCAGCTGGTCGAAGGCGTCCTGATCCAGGCTGCAATCCTCGCGCAGCGGGATCACCTTCAGCGTCGCGCCGGTGGCCAGGCATGCCTGCTGCCAGGGCACGATATTGGCGTGGTGCTCGCTGGTACTGATCAGCACCTCGTCGCCGGGCTGCAGGCGCTCACGGCCGATGCACTGGGCGATGATGTTGATGGACTCGGTGGTGCCCTTGGTCCACAGGATTTCTTCGCGGCTGGCGTTCAGGAAGCGGGCCACGGTCTCGCGGGCGCCCTCGAACTGGCCGGTAGCCAGGTCGCTGAGATGATGGGCGCCGCGGTGCACATTGGAGTTCACCGTGCGGTAGTAGTGCTCCAGCACGTTCAGCACCGCTTCCGGTTTCTGGGTGGTGGCACCGTTATCCAGATACACCAGCGGCTTGCCGTTGACCTGTTGATTCAGGATCGGGAACTGTGCGCGAAGGGCTGCCACATCAAACGTCATTACGCGGCGTCTCCTGCCGGGCTGGCATGGGTCAGTTCCGCTTCCAGCCAGGGCTGGGCCCACTCGGTCACTGCCGCGTCGGGCAGGGCCATCAGCAATTCGTTAACGAAGCCCAGGCTCAGCATGCGCTTGGCTTCGGCAGCGGGAATGCCGCGCGATTGCAGGTAGAACTGCTGACCGGCATCCAGCTGGCCGACGGTGGTGCCGTGGGCACACTTCACATCGTCGTTGTAGATTTCCAGCTCCGGCTTGGTGTTGATCTCGGCGCCGGGGTTGAGCAGCAGGTTCTTGTTGGACAGCTCCGCATTGGTGCCGCTGGCGAAGGGGTGAATGTGGATGCGGCCATTGAAGACCGCCTTGCCGCTTTCACCGGCCAGGCCTCTGAAGTTCTGATCGGACTGGCAATTGGGCACCGCGTGCTCCACGCACAGCTGGTTGTCCACGTGGCTCTTGTCGCGCACCACGAAGATGCCTTTCATGTTCAGCTCGGCACCGCTCTTGTTCACCAGGGCGCGCACGTCGTTGCGGCGCAGGCGGTTGCCGGTCATCAGCTGGTAGCTGTCTACCTTGCTGACGCCCTGCTGATCGATGATCAGGGTGCCGATGTGCAATGTATTGGCCTGCTCGCCCTGCAACCGGTAATGGGTCAGGGTGGCGTTGTCGGCGGTGATCAGGGCGGTGACCGCATTGGTCAGCGCCTGGCCTTCGGCGTGATAGTGCTCGATGACGGTGGCTTCGGCGCCGGCATTGAGCTTGACGATGACACGCGGGTTGCAGTGGGCCGGCGCTTCGCTGGCGCTCTGGATCTGCAGGTGAATCGGTTGTTCGATGCGGGTATTGGCGGCCACTTCCAGCACCACCGGTTGCCCGCACACCGCGCCGTTATAGGCGGCAAAGGGGGTCTGCAGGCCGTTTACCACGGGCGCGTCGTGATGCAGATTGACGCCGGCGGGCAGGGAGCTGCCCTGCAGTTGGCCATTGTTGATGGTGACCACAAACTCGCTCAGGGCTGGCAGGGGCTGACTGATCTCGCCATTGGCAACCGCGTTCAGGTGGCCGTCGGCCAGGGCCTTCAACGAGGTGTACTTCCAGCGTTCGGTCTTGCGTTCCGGGAAGCTGGCAGCCTCCAGGTCGGTCAGCGCATCGCCGTCACTACCGTGGCGGCGGGCGTTGGCCAGGGCCTGGGTTTTCAGGTCAATGGCGAGGTCGCTTGCAGAGAGTGTCATGCGGACTCCTCTTCTCCTGTGAGCCAGCCGTAGCCTTTCTTCTCCAGCTCCAGGGCCAGTTCCTTGCCACCGGATTTGATGATCTGGCCGTTGGACAATACGTGCACAAAGTCCGGCACGATGTAGTCCAGCAGACGCTGATAGTGGGTCACCAGCACGATGCCGCGCTCCGGGCTGCGCAGGGAATTGACGCCCTTGGCCACGGTTTGCAGGGCATCGATGTCGAGCCCGGAATCGGTTTCGTCGAGCAGCGCCAGTTTCGGCTCCATCAGCAGCATCTGCATGATTTCGTTGCGCTTTTTCTCGCCGCCGGAAAAGCCTTCGTTGACCCCACGCTTGAGGAAGCTGGCGTCCAGGTTGACCTGTTTGCAGGCGGCACGGGCCTGGCGGAGCAGGGTAACCGAATCCCACTCTTCCTTGCCCTGGGCGGTGCGCACGGATTCCAGCGCGGCCTTGAGAAATTCCATGTTGGAGACGCCGGGGATTTCCACCGGATACTGGAAGGCCAGGAACAGGCCCGCCTGGGCGCGCTCTTCGGGCTCCAGCTCTGCCAGGCTCTTGCCCTCAAACAGGGCTTCGCCGCCAGTGATGGCGTAGTTGTCACGACCGGCAAGCACGTTGGCCAGGGTAGATTTGCCGGAGCCGTTGGGGCCCATGATGGCGTGTACCTCGCCCGGTTTAATGGTCAGGTTCAGGCCCTTGAGAATCGGCTTGTCCGCCACGGTGGCGTGCAGATCACGAATTTCCAGCATGTTTTGATGCGCCTTTCGGTTGGGCTGGCTTCCAGCCCGGTTAATCAGGGTGTTGTAGGAGCTATGCTTGCATGGCGAAGGGGTCGCGATGGTTCGCCATGCAAGCATGGCTCCTACAGTGTCGTCTTCAGGGTATGGCCTTAGCCCACGGCCCCTTCCAGGCTCACTTCCAGCAACTTGCCCGCTTCCACGGCAAACTCCATGGGCAGTTCCTTGAACACCTCTTTACAGAAGCCGTTCACGATCATGGAGACCGCTTTTTCCGGGTCGATACCGCGCTGGCGGCACAGGAACATCTGGTCGTCACTCACCTTGGAGGTGGTGGCCTCGTGTTCGATGGTGGCCGAGGGGTTCTTCGACTCGATGTACGGGAAGGTGTGCGCGCCGCAGGTGTCGCCCAGCAGCAGGGAGTCGCACTGGGTGAAGTTGCGGGCGTTTTCTGCCCGTGGGCTGATCCGTACCAGGCCGCGGTAGCTGTTGCTGCTGCGGCCGGCGGAGATGCCCTTGGAAATAATGGTGCTCTTGGTGTTCTTGCCCAGGTGGATCATCTTGGTGCCGGTGTCCGCCTGCTGCATGTGGCGGGTCAGGGCCACGGAGTAGAACTCACCGATGCTGTTGTCACCACGCAGGATCACGGACGGATACTTCCAGGTGATGGCGGAGCCGGTTTCCACCTGGGTCCAGCTGATCTTGCTGTTGTCGTGGGCAACACCGCGCTTGGTGACGAAGTTGTAGATGCCACCTTTGCCGTTTTCGTCGCCCGGGTACCAGTTCTGCACCGTGGAGTACTTGATCTCGGCGCCGGGCAGGGCGACCAGCTCAACCACGGCCGCGTGCAGCTGGTTCTCGTCCCGCTGGGGTGCGGTGCAGCCTTCCAGGTAGCTCACATGGCTGCCTTCATCGGCGATGATCAGGGTGCGCTCGAACTGGCCGGTGTTGGCTTCGTTGATGCGGAAGTAGGTGGACAGCTCCATGGGGCAGCGCACGCCCTTGGGGATATAGACGAAGGAGCCATCAGAGAACACGGCACTGTTGAGGGCGGCATAGAAGTTGTCGCCCTTGGGTACCACGCTCCCCAGATATTTCTTGATCAGCTCCGGGTGATTCTGGATCGCCTCGGAAATGGAGCAGAAGATCACCCCGGCTTCCCACAGCTTCTCTTTAAAGGTGGTAAACACGGAGGAGGAGTCGAACACCACATCCACGGCGACGCCGGCCAGCATCTCCTGCTCATGCAGGGGAATGCCCAGTTTTTCATAGGTGGCGAGCAGCTCCGGGTCCACCTCATCCAGACTCTTCGGGGCGTCATCCAGGCTCTTGGGCTTGGAATAGTAGGACACCTTGTTGAAGTCGATAGGGTCGTGGTGCAGGTGGGCCCAGCCCGGGGAGGGCATTTCCTGCCATTTGCGGTAGCTGTCCAGGCGCCATTCGAGCATCCATTCCGGCTCTTCTTTCTTGGCGGACAGGAATCGGATGACTTCCTCGCTCAGCCCGGGGGGCAGGGTTTCGGTGTCCACCGTGGTGGAGAAACCGGCCTCGTAGTTGGAGCGAATCAGTTTGTCCAGTTCAGCTTGGCTCATAGGTCAGGGCCTGATGTTGAATACCAGAGTAATTTAGTCAGGTATTATACGCCATTCGTGAGCGCTGTCGACCATCGACCATATAGAGGCGGGCTTTCGACCGGCTCCCGGTGGCGGCAGGGCGGCAGGCCCGTGGCGGGGCGGCAACGGTATCATAATTCACCCTGCTTGCGTATAATCCGCCGGTTCCAAAGGGGTGGCTGTGGTTCTTGCGTTCGCAAGGTTGCCGGATTGCCCCTTCTCTGCCTGGAGGAGCTTGTTTTGGGTTCCCGGGGACCATTTAACGTAAATTCTGGAGTGAACTGACTGATGGCTGTTGAGCGCACCCTCTCTATCATCAAGCCTGATGCCGTGGCCAAGAACGTAATTGGCGACATCGTATCCCGTTTCGAGAAGGCCGACCTGAAAGTGGTTGCCATGAAAATGGTACACCTGAGCGACGAGCAGGCTGGTGGCTTCTACGCTGAGCACAAGGAGCGCCCCTTCTTCAAGGATCTGGTGTCCTTCATGACCAGCGGTCCGGTAATCGTACAGGTTCTGGAAGGCGAAGACGCCGTAGCCAAGAACCGTGACCTGATGGGTGCTACCAACCCGAAGGATGCGGAAGCTGGAACCATCCGTGCCGATTTCGCTCAGACCATTGACGAAAATGCGGCGCACGGCTCTGACTCTGCCGAGTCTGCTGCCCGTGAAGTGGCTTATTTCTTCGCTGACGAAGAACTCTGCCCGCGCACCCGCTAAAACAGCCGGTGCACTGTCTGCCACGGCGCCTGCCGTGGCAGACTTGTATACAGACTGACTAAACAGTCTGACTGGAGAATGCTATGACAACCCAACAGAAGGTCAATCTGCTCGGTCTTTCCCGTCCGCAAATGGAAGAATTCTTCCTGGAAATGGGCGAGAAGAAGTTCCGTGCCCAGCAGGTACTCAAATGGATCCACCACCATCAGGCGGATTCCTTCGAGCAAATGACCGATGTGGGCAAGGCATTGCGCCAGAAACTCTCCGAGGTGGCGGAAATCCGTGGCCCGGATGTAGCTCATGAAAGCATCAGCCGTGACGGCACCCGCAAATGGGTGTTCGAACTGAGCGGCGGTGGTTCTGTGGAAACCGTTTTTATCCCTGATGGTCGCCGCGGCACTCTGTGCGTGTCGTCCCAGGTCGGCTGTGCCGTGGATTGCAGTTTCTGCTCCACCGGCAAGCAGGGTTTCCAGCGCGACATGACCAGCGCCGAGATCATCGGCCAGGTGTGGCAGGCCAGCCGCGCTTTTGGTCCCCGTCGCAATCTTGGCGAACACCCCATCACCAATGTGGTGATGATGGGCATGGGCGAACCCATGCTCAATTATGACAATGTGCTTACCGCCATGCGCATCATGAAAGATGACCTGGGTTACGGTATCGGCAAGAAGCGCATCACCCTCTCTACCTCCGGCCATATCCCGAGGATGGACCAGCTCAGCCAGGATCTGGATGTGTCGCTGGCCGTCAGCCTGCACGCACCCAATGACGAGCTGCGTAACGAACTAGTGCCGCTGAACCGCAAGTACCCGCTGAAAGAACTGATGGCGGCCTGCAAGCGCTACAGCGACAACATCACCCATCGTCATAAAACCATTACCATGGAATACGTGATGCTGCGTGATGTGAACGACAAACCGGAGCATGCCCGTCAGCTGGTCAAGCTGCTTAACGGCATTCCGGTGAAGGTCAATCTGATCCCGTTCAATCCTTTTCCCCATGCCGGTTATGAACGGTCACGGAAAAGCGATATTCTGGAGTTTCATAAGTACCTGAATGACAATGGATTGCTGACTACCGTAAGGACAACGCGCGGTGACGATATTGATGCCGCCTGTGGTCAGCTGGTGGGGCAGGTGCAAGATCGGACCCGGCGCAGTGAGCGCTGGAAGCAATCCATTTTTCACCGCTCCGAACAAACCGATAACAACACAGCGCAAGCGCAATGAGACGTTTTTTTCGGGTTTTTCCAGGCTTGCTGATCGCAAGTCTGTTGGCTACCGGGTGTGTGACGGTGGATTCGGGGCAACGGGAAGTCAAAGTGGACGATGCGGTAACCAGCCGTGTTGCCGCGGGCCTGCAGTATATGCAGCAGGGCAATCCTTCCGAGGCGCGCCGGCATTTCTCCCGGGCTCTTGCCCACAACGATGACAGCGCGGTGGCGCACAACGCCATGGCTCTGCTCTACAAATACGAAAATGACCCCGAACGGGAAGAGTTTCATTACAAGAAAGCGTTACGGGCAGATCGCAACTTTGCTCCGGCGCTGAATAATTACGGCACCATGCTTTACAGTCGTGGTGCTTACCAGGACGCACTGGAAAAATTCGAGCGCGCTGCCAATGATCCTTCCTACCAGGGTCGAGGCAGCGCCTGGGCCAACATGGGCAGGTGTTATCGCCAGCTGGGCAATGATGACGCCGCGGAAAAGGCCTTTGTCAAAGCGATTCGCCTCGACCCCAGGGCCGTAACACCGAACCTGGAACTGGCCGAACTGTACCAGCGGCAAGATCGCATGCGACTTGCCTGGGATTACTACCAGCAGTATCTACAGCGCAGTGGTCGGCAGAGTGCCCGATCCCTGTGGCTCGGCATCCGTCTGGCAAGTAGGTTGGGTCACGAAGATCAGCAGTCCAGCTATGAGCTGGCACTGGAAAACATGCATCGCCGCTCCGGAGAATACCGTGAGTGGCAGAATTGGAAAGCCTCTCAGGAGAGCGGGAAATGAGCGATAACATGGTCGTGCTACCGGGTGAACGTTGTCGCAAAGCCCGTGAGGCACTGGGCTGGACCCCTGCCGAAGCGGCGAAGAAGATGCATCTCTCCCAGAGCTACCTGGTAGCCCTGGAAGCGGATGACTACGAGCGTTTGCCTGAGGCAACCTTCGTCAAGGGTTACCTGAAGAATTACGCCAGGTTACTCGGCTTGCCAGCGGATGAAATTGCCAACACCTTCCAGCAGATAGTTAACGATGATGCTTTCGATAAGCCGCTGGATCTGCCGAAAATGGCGCCGCCGCCGTCCGTGTGGCGCAAGCCGTTGCTGGCGGTAGTGGCCCTGCTGGTTGTGGTGGCGCTGCTCATCTGGCTGTGGCCTGAAGAAGAAGCGCTGGCGCCGTTGTCTACCTCCGGAATGAATGCGCCTGAAGAACGTGTTTCTCTGCAGGCTGATGAAGAGGTCGGCGGCGAAACTGGCCCTTTTCCCGGTGAGCCGGAATCGGCGCCAGAGCAGGGCGCCGGTGACGAGCTTTCCCCCCAGTCCCTTGACGATACTGCCAACGACGCCCAGCCTGAAGACACCGGGGCGGCGGCAGACGGTAACAGTGCCGAGAGTCTAAATAGTGTAGAGAGCAGCGACGAGCCTGCCCCGAGCATGTTGGCCGAAAACGGCCTCGACCGCCTGCTGATGGCGTTTTCCGGCAATTGCTGGATCAGCGTCAAGGACGCCACTGGCCGCACCTTGCGCCAGGGTGAACAGCAGGGCGGCGCCTCGTTGCAACTGGATGGCAAAGCGCCGTTCAGCCTGACTCTGGGCGATGCCGGGGCCGTTGATGAACTGATCCTCAATGGCGAGGTTGTCACCTTGCCGACGAATTCCCCCGGTACAGTTGTGCGAGTCTCCATTCCCTGATTCGCGAGGGTAGAAACACCATGGAACCGGAAGTCAAAATCCAGCGCAGAAAGACCCGGCAGATTTTTGTCGGCAACGTCCCCGTGGGCGGCGATGCCCCCATCTCCGTGCAAAGCATGACCAACACCGAAACCTGCGATGTGGACGCCACCGTTGGCCAGATCCGCCGCTTGCAGGATGCCGGTGTGGATATCGTGCGCGTCTCGGTGCCCAGCATGGACGCCGCCGACGCCTTCGGAAAGATTCGTCAGCAGGTGGATGTGCCGCTGGTGGCGGATATCCACTATGACTACAAGATTGCCCTGGCTGTGGCAGAGCGTGGCGTGGATTGCCTGCGTATCAACCCGGGCAATATCGGCCGCGAAGATCGCATCAAGGCAGTGATCCAGTGCGCCAAGGACAAGGGTATCCCGATTCGTATTGGCGTGAATGCCGGCTCACTGGAAAAGGAGCTGCAGCGTAAATACGGTGAGCCCACTTCTGATGCGCTGGTGGAATCCGCCATGCGCCATGCGGATATTCTCGACCGCTATGATTTTCAGGACTTCAAGGTCAGTGTGAAGGCCTCTAATGTCTTCATGACCCTGCAGGCCTACCGTAAATTGTCTGCCCAGCTGGAACAGCCGTTGCACCTGGGTGTGACTGAAGCGGGTACCTTCCGCTCCGGCACGGTGAAATCCGCTGTGGCGCTGGGCGCGCTGCTGATGGAAGGCATTGGCGATACGATCCGCATTTCCCTGGCTGCCGATCCGGTGGAGGAAGTGCGCGTGGGCTTCGACATTCTGAAAAGCCTGAACCTGCGCAAGAAAGGCGTGAACATCATCGCCTGCCCAAGCTGTTCCAGGCAGAACTTCGACGTGATCAAGACCGTCAACGAGCTGGAAGCGCGCCTGGAAGATATCAACGAGTCCGTGGACCTGGCGGTGATTGGTTGCCTGGTCAACGGTCCCGGCGAAGCCCGGGAAGTAGACGTGGGCCTGACCGGGGGCACACCTAACAATCTTGCGTATCGGGACGGTGAAAAGAGTCATCACATCACCGCGGACAATCTGGTCGATGAACTGGAACGCATGGTTCGGGCCAAGGTGCAGAAACAGCGTGACGACGAAGCCAAAGGCATTATCGCAAGAAGTGAATGACAGGTCGGACGTCGAGAGTCTGATGTCAGACGCCTGAAGCCTGAAGGCTTTCGCGTCAGACGTCTGACATCAGACGTCCGACTTTTTTACCAAGGAATTTTCGTGAGCAAGAAAATCACCTCCATCCGTGGGATGAACGACATCCTGCCGGAACAGACGGGTCTCTGGCAGTGGCTGGAAGACAAGGTCCGCGCTGTGCTGGCCAGCTACGGCTACCAGGAAATCCGTATGCCCGTGGTGGAACAGACCGACCTGTTCAAGCGCAGCATCGGCGAAGTCACTGATATCGTCGAAAAAGAGATGTACACCTTCGATGATCGTAACGGCGACAGCCTGACCCTGCGTCCGGAGGGTACCGCCAGCTGCGTACGTGCCTGTGAGCAGCACGGCATGCTGTATAACCAGACCCAGCGGCTCTGGTACACCGGCCCCATGTTCCGTCATGAGCGTCCCCAGGCTGGCCGGTATCGTCAGTTTCACCAGATTGGCGTGGAAGTGTTCGGCATCACCGGTCCGGACATCGATGCGGAAGTGATTCTGCTCACCGCCCGTCTCTGGAAAGCCCTGGGCCTGGCCGACAAGGTCACCCTGGAGCTCAATTCCCTGGGCGACAGTGACGACCGGGCCCGTTATCGCGACGCCCTGCTGGATTACCTGAAGACCCATTTCGAACAGCTGGACGAGGATTCGCAGAAACGCCTCGAGCGCAGCCCTCTGCGGGTGCTGGACAGCAAAGACCCGGGTACCCGCGAAGTGCTCAAGGATGCGCCGCAGCTGGCGGATTACCTCAATGAAGACGCCCGCGAGCATTTTGATGGCCTGAAAGCCTTGCTCGATGCCAACGGCATTGCTTATAAAGTGAACCCCTACCTGGTGCGGGGCCTGGACTACTACGGCAAGACCGTGTTCGAGTGGACCACCGACGCCCTCGGCGCCCAGGGCACCGTCTGTGCCGGCGGTCGCTATGATGGCCTGGTGGAGCAGCTGGGTGGCAAACCGACTCCCGGTGTGGGCTTTGCCATGGGCGTGGAACGACTGATTCTGCTGATCGAGCAGGAAAAGCCGGAACTGTCGGCCGCCGTGGACGTCTATGTAATGGCCATGGGTGATGCACTGACCCCCGCCATGGCGCTGGCCGAGCAACTGCGCGATGCCACGCCAGGTCGTGGCATTCAGCTCCATTGCGGCGGCGGAAGTTTTAAAAGCCAGATGAAAAAGGCAGACCGCAGCGGTGCGGCCGTCGCCCTGATCATGGGCGAAGATGAACTGGCCAGTGGGGTCGTCACGGTGAAGCCGTTGCGCGGCCAAGGTGAGCAGCAGCAGGTTGCACAGGGCGATGTCACCAACGCACTGATATCGTTTCTGGAATAAATAGGCAGCTTGTAGTTTGCTACCCCCGGCGTTGATTTGTGCACCGGAACAAACGAAATACCCAAGCGTCAGGAAGAACACTTCCCGGCAATAAAAACGAAAGGAGAGCAGGGTGGTCGATTACATCCGCGACGAAGAAGAACAGGTCGAACGCATCAAGGCCTGGTGGCAGGAAAACGGTACCGCTGCAGTGATTACTGTAGTGCTGGCGGTGGCTGCGCTGATTGGCTGGCGTCAATGGCAGGGTCATCAGGGGGAGCAGGCTTCTGAAGCGTCAGCTCACTACCAGGTCATGGTGGAAGCCCTGTCCGCCAACCCTATGGATGCGGCGGTCATCAACGACAAGGCCGACCTGCTGATGGAGGACTTTTCCAGCAGCGCCTATGCGGATTACGCCCGCCTGGCCAAGGCCAACCTGGCTGTGCAGGACGCGGACTACGACAAGGCTGTGAGCTTCCTGCAGCCGGTGGCCGATGATGGTGCCACCGATGAGCTGAGCTACACCGCCAGCTTGCGTCTGGCCCGGGTGTTCCTGCAGCAGCAGGCCTGGGACAAGGCCGATGACCTGCTCGGCAAAAGCTTTCCGTCGGCCTTTAACGGCATGGCGCTGGAGCTGAGAGGCGATGTGGCCAAGGCCCAGGGCGAGGCAGAACAGGCCCGCGATCTTTACACACAGGCCCTGGATGTCCTGCAGGACGGTGGTGAAAAAGACCGTGTGCAGATGAAACTGGACGACCTGAAGAGCTAAATGAAATATTTCCTTCTCCCCGTGATTTTGGCCAGCCTCGTGCTGGCCGGCTGTAGCTCCAACCCCAATGCCATTGAGCCCAATGACTTGCCGAAATTCGAGGCCAGCTACAAGGTCAAGCGGCTCTGGAAAGAGGGCGTCGGCAACGGGGTGGAGGACAGTCAATTGTCCCTGCGCCCGGCGGTGACCGAGCAACAGGTATTTGCCGGTGATGTGTTTGGCGATGTCTATGCGGTCAGCCGCGACAAGGGCAAGCGCCAGTGGCGGGTGAAAACCGAGGACCGCATTGCCGGTGGCTTCTATGCCGGCTACGGCATGGTGCTCTACGGTACCCGCGAGGGGGTGGCCGTGGCCCTGTCCATGGAAACCGGCGATACCCTCTGGCGCACCACGCTTTCCGGCGAAGCCCTGGCGATTCCCGCCAGTGACGGCAATGTTGCTGTATTCCAGACCCAGGATGGCCATGTGACGGCCCTGGATGTGGAAAGCGGCGAGCAGCTGTGGGACTACGAGACCCCGGTGCCCACCCTGACCCTGCGCGGGCTGGCGCAGCCTACCCTGGATAACGGCAAGGCCTACGCCGGTTTTGCCAACGCCAAGCTGGCGGCGCTGGATCTGGAGAACGGTATCCCGCTGTGGGAGCAACGTATCGCCGAACCCACCGGACGCTCCGAACTGGACCGCCTGGTGGATGTGGACAGCAACCTGATCGTGGAAGGCGGTGGCGTGTTCGCCGTGACCTTCCAGGGCAAGGCGGCAGTGGTGGACCAGGAAAATGGTCGCCCCTACTGGGAAAAGGAACTGTCCAGCGCGCAGATCATCAGTGCCAGCAATGGCAGCCTGTTCGTGGCTGACGACACAGGCGTGGTACGTGCCCTGGATATGCGCAGTGGTACGGTTCTGTGGAAGCAGGACAAGCTCTATGGTCGCCGTCTTACCGGTACCGCAGTACAGGGCAATCACGTGGTGATTGGCGATTTCGAAGGCTATCTGCACTGGCTGGATGTGGACGATGGCAGCATCGTTGCCCGCAAACGCCACGACTGGGATGGCTTTGCCGGCACCGCCGTGAGCTACGATGGTGTCCTCTATGTGCTCAGCTATGACGGCAAACTGGCCGCGTACCAACTGAAAGAACGTTAATCTCAACAAGAGGGAGCGGCCAAGTGGCCGCTCCCATTGCGCCTGCCCCTGTTTTCCTGATTTT
This sequence comes from Alcanivorax jadensis T9, assembly GCF_000756655.1. Lineage (GTDB taxonomy): Bacteria > Pseudomonadota > Gammaproteobacteria > Pseudomonadales > Alcanivoracaceae > Alcanivorax > Alcanivorax jadensis. The sequence continues at coordinate 25,470 of NZ_ARXU01000011.1, read as the reverse complement.
CTTCTCTCCGCCTCTATCACCGAATTGCGTTACCATAGCGCCCAGACATCCTTGCAGAGACAACTATGAAACCGGTCATCGCCCTGGTGGGGCGGCCCAATGTGGGCAAATCCACCCTGTTTAACCGACTTACCCGTACCCGTGACGCTTTGGTAGCGGATTACCCGGGCCTGACCCGTGACCGAAAGTACGGTGACGGTCGGCTGGGGGATTATCTGTATACCGTTGTGGATACCGGTGGCATCGGGGAAAACGACGATGGCATCGACGCGCCCATGACAGAGCAGTCATTGTTGGCGGTAGGTGAGGCGGACCTGGTGTTGTTCCTGGTCGACGGTCGGGCCGGCCTGACCGCCGCCGATGAGCAGATTGCCATGGAGCTGCGCAAGCTGCCCAAGCCCACCTATCTGGTGGTGAACAAGACCGACGGCATCGACCCGGATACGGCCATGGCGGATTTCTATGCCCTGGGCCTCAGCGACGTGCTGCCCATCGCGGCTGCCCATGGTCGTGGCGTGCGCAGCATGATCGAAATCATATTGGCGGCATTTCCAGATCTGGAACCCTATTACGATGAACAGGGTGAGCCGGTGGATACCAGTGACGGCAGCATTCGCGTGGCCGTGCTGGGTCGCCCCAATGTGGGCAAATCCACCCTGATCAACCGCATGCTGGGGGAAGAGCGTGTGGTGGTATTCGACCACGCCGGCACCACCCGGGATTCCATCGAGATTCCCTTCGAGCGCATGGAAAAGGCTTATACCCTGATTGATACCGCTGGGGTACGCCGCCGTGGCAAGGTTGCCGAAACCGTGGAAAAGTTTTCCGTGATCAAGGCGCTGCAGGCGGTGGATGCCGCCCAGGTGGTGGTGCTGGTGATCGATGCCCGGGAAGGCATCACCGATCAGGATCTCCACCTGCTGGGCTATGTGCTCGATAGTGGCCGCGCCCTGATGATTGCAGTGAACAAGTGGGATGGTCTGGATGCGGACCACAAGGAACGGGTGCGCGTGGAACTGGGGCGCCGCCTGGAATTTGCTCCCTGGGTGAAGATCAAGTTCATCTCTGCGCTGCATGGCACCGGGGTGGGTGATCTGTGGGGCATGATTGAAAAAGCCTGGGACTCGGCCTTTATCAAGGTGGGCACCAACGAGATGACGCGCATCATGGAAAGCATTACCGCCGGTCATCCGCCGCCGCGTAATGGCCGTTTCCGCGCCAAGCTTCGTTACGCGCACCTGGGTGGTAATAATCCGCCTACGATTATCTTGCACGGTAATCGTACCGAATCTCTGCCGATCAGCTACAAACGCTTTCTGGAAAACCGCTTTCGCGAGTTGTTGAAACTGGACGGCACGCCCATCCGGCTGGAATTCAAATCCGGTTCCAATCCTTTTGAAGGGCGCAAGAACACACTGACGGATCGCCAGGTGCACAAGCGCAAGCGAATGATCAAACGCTTCAAGAAGTAACCCCGCTGCACGGGGGAGGGGGCCACATCAAACGTCGGGGATCGTGGGGCAAATACTGGGGGCAAGGCCTGCTGGGGCTGGCCTGTGCGCAGGGCGTGCAGGGCATGGAGCCGATGATGCCGCTGGCCGATGAGCCGGCAATGGTGCTGACCCCAGCCCGGGTCAGCCAGCCCCAGTCTGAAGCGCCCGCCAGTGTCACCGTCATCGACCGTAACCTGATCGAAGCCAGCGGCGCCCGGGAACTCTACGAGGTGCTGCGGCTGGTGCCGGGCATGTCCGCGGTCAAAGTAGATGGCAACGTACCCACGGTGGCCTACCACGGCACCCAGGCCCGGGATTCGCGCCGCATGCTGGTGTTGCTGGACGGCCGCAGCCAGTATCAGCCCGGTCTGGCGCGGGTGAACTGGAACGACATGCCCGTGGACATCCGCGATGTGGAGCGCATCGAAGTCACCCGTGGCCCGGCAGCGGCTGCCTACGGTGCCAACGCCTTCACCGCTGTCATCAATATCATTACCCGCGATCCCCGCGATATCAGCAAGCACACCCTGGCGGTGCAGGGCGGCAATAACGCCATCCGCGATGGCTATGCCTCCGCCGCAGGGCGGACGGGCACAGATGCCTGGCGAGCGTCCCTGTCACGGCGCGCGGATGACGGCTACGACGAACCCTTTGAAGGCCGCCAGCTCAATGACGCCAAACGGATTGAAACTCTCAATGGCGAATGGGTCCGTGAACTGGACCCGCGCAATACCCTGATCATGCAGGCCGGCGGCAGCCAGAACCGCCTGGAGCGGCAACAGGAAGGCGGGGTGCAGGATATCGGCATCTACCAGCAGGACCCGGTACAAAAAGGCCAGCGAGCCTTTGCCTCCCTGCAATGGCAGCATGCCTTCGACCAGCACCACCAGTTGCAGATTACCGGCTATGGCCAGTACACCCGCGACGTAACGGATTTCTCGGTCTGCTATCTGGACCCTCTGACCGGGCAGCCTGGGCCGGGCGGCGGGGTGCTGTTTTCCCGGGAGCTACGTGAGCTGTATCTGGAAAATAACCGGGACGTGGGCGCCACCTTTGCGGCGGCACAGAGTGATCCGGATTTTGCCAACCGGTACGCTAGCCTGCAGTCCGCCAATGCGCCTTTCTGTGCCGCCAGCGCGCTGGATATCGAGGAAGAGCGTTACGACCTGGAAATCCAGGACACCCTGCAAATGGGTGATCGGGTACGGCTGGTCAGCGGTCTGAACCTGCGCCACGACCGGGTCAGCTCCGACAGTTATCTGTCCGGCACCTACGACAATGTCAGTTACCGCGCCTTTGGCAATCTGGCAGTAGATCTGCTGCGCCCGGTGACCCTCAATCTGGGCGGCTACTGGGAGCGTGACAGCATCTCCGGCCAGCATTTCAGCCCCCGGCTGGGGCTCAACTGGCGAGCGGCGCCGGGGCACAGCTTCCGCTATGTGTTTTCCAGGGCCCTGCGCACCCCGGATATCTACGAAGACCAGGCGCACACCAATATCCGCGCCCGGGAACTGTCATCGCCCTTTGCCGACAATACCGAAGCCCTGCTGGGCTGGGCGCCGGCCAGTTTCTTTATTACCCAGACCAGCCCCGGCACTCTCAAGCCTGAGCGCATTCGCTCCTGGGAACTGGGCTACTACGGCCAGTTCCCAGGCCTGGAGCTGGATGTGCGCTATTTCCAGGAAGAGCTCACTGACCTGCTCAGCCATGCCCTCAACCCCTTCGAGTTCGAACCCAACAACGAAGGCCGGGTGGACCACCAGGGCACGGAGGCCCAGCTGAGCTGGCGGCCCGGTGTGAATCACTTGCTGCGCCTTACCGGTGCCCACATCCATACCCGCGTCAACAAGAAGACCGAGGGGCGTCTGGCGGCCCGTGACAGCGCCAGTGCCCTGTGGGCCTGGCAGCTGAGCCAGCATTGGGGATTGTCCAGCGCCTATTACCTGGCCAACGACTACAACGACAATGTGTTCGAGCGCCTGGATCTGCAGGTGCGTTTCCGGCACCGGGTGATCGACACGGAGCTGGAATGGAAGGGCGTGGTACAGCATGCCCTGAACAAGGAACCGGTGGTCTTCGAGGAAAACCGCTATCAGGAAGACCGTTTCTGGTTGGGACTGGCGGTGAGGATATAGAGGAATGAAACGGCAGGGACGCCTCATCCTTTTGTTGTGGCTGGCCTGGCTGGCGCCGTCCCTGTGCGCCCAGACCCCGCTGCCGGTGCATGTGCTTGCCGAGGATGGGCCCTTCCGCGACAGTTTTATTCAGGCGCTGGACGACGCCGCCACGCCATCGATTACCCGGGTGGCCGATCCCACACAGGCAGAGTTGCTGATCGCCATCGGTGATCAGGTGTTCCGGCGTGCTCAGAAACTGGACAAGCCATTACTGGGTGTCTACGTGAGCCGGTCAGCGGTCACCCTGGCCAAGCGCAAACGATGCCAGTGTGAGGGCATCTGGGCCGGCGTGGCATTGCACGATCAGCTGGCCATGCTGGAGATCATGATGCCCCTGGCGCGCCGCGTGGGGGTGATTATCGGCCCGCACAGTGCCTGGACACCGGGCATGGTGCAGGATTATCAGGGTCGCCTGGGGCTGACCGCACTGCCGGTCTCGTCGGTAGATGAGATGGGAGATCGCCTGCGCGAAAGTCTGGCCAGGTTTGATGCCCTGGTGTTACCGGTGGATGGCGAGTTGTTTGGTCCCGGTACCGCCAAGCTGGTGTTGCTGACCAGCTACCGGCTGCGTCGCCCGGTGTTCGGTCCCGATCATGCCTATGTGCAGGCGGGGAGCGTGGCCAGCCTGTATGCCAGCGGTGCGGATCTGGTCGCCGAGACGCTGGTGCATCTGCAATTTTTCCAAAGCAGCAAGCGGTTGCGGCGTTCCGGCTTTGTGCATACCCCCACCGTTGCTGTGAATGAGCACGTGGCCAACAGCTTCGACATGGTGTTTCACGACATCGACTCCCTTCGTGAAGCCCTGGAGGTTTCTCCATGAGAGAGGGCATGAAAGAAACCATGAAAAAAGGGGCGGGCATCCGCAAGCAGCTGCAGCTTCTCGGGCTGATTCCGGCCCTGATCATGCTGTTGCTGCTGTTGGTGGCGCTGACCTGGCAGCGCTTCGAGGATGCCGATCGGGATTTGCGTGAACTGGGCAGCTACCTGGCCCAGCAGATTGCCTCCTCGTCGGAGTATGGGGTACTGGCAGGTAACTATGATGATCTGCGCCGCCAGGCACGCCTGGCCATGCAGCAGGCAGACCTGCAATACGTGGTCTTCCACGACGGTGAAGGCAAGGTGTTGCTCTACGAGGGGCGTGGTCAACGTCAGGACCATGCCGACGTGCTGGAATTCCACTCCGGCATTTATCGCCAGCCGGTATCCGATAGCGATTTGTTGGAAGGGGCAGAGAGCGACAGCCAGCCCGAGCGAATCGGCGAAGTGGTGCTGGGCATGTCCAGTGCCCGGCTACTGGCGCGGCAGAAGGAGATCCTGCTGGCAAGCCTGTTGCCGGCCCTGTTCGCTACCATCATCGGCCTTTGGATCGCCCATTACCTGGCCCGCCAGATTGCTTCCCCGCTGGGCTATCTGTCCGGCCTGTTGCGCACCCTGCGCAATGGCGATTATCGGGTCCGCGGCCGCAGTCACCTGCGCGGCGAGTTGGCAGAACTGCAGGACGATATCAACGAGCTTGCCAGCAGCCTGGAAGGGGCGCATCGCGAGCAGCAGACTGCCATCGACAAACTCCGTCATGCACATCGTCAGGCACAGTCTGCCAGCCAGGCCAAGAGTGACTTTCTGGCCATGATGAGTCACGAGCTGCGCACGCCGATGAACGGGGTGCTGGGCATGTTGCAACTGCTGGAAGAAACCCCGCAGAGCGAAGAGCAGCACGAATACACCCTTGCCGCGCTGGAATCCACCGGGCACCTGCTGGATGTGATCAACGATATTCTCGATTTTTCCCGCATCGAAGCCGGACGCATGGATCTGGACCCGGTGTTTTTCGAGCTGCTGCCGCTGCTGGAAAACTGTGTGGCCACCTTCCGCTACATGGCGGAAAGCAAGGGCCTGTATCTGCGCCTGGAAAACGCCGGGGAGCTGGCTGGTAAAATGGTGCGCAGCGACCCCACCCGGTTGCGTCAGGTGCTCAATAACCTGATTTCCAATGCGGTGAAATTCACCCAGGAAGGGGGCGTGGTTCTGGGGATCACCACCGCCCAGGTTCGCGATGACTGGCTGGACCTGACCCTGGCGGTGCGCGACACCGGTATTGGTATTCCCCAGCATCGCCAGAGTGATTTGTTCAAAGCCTTTTCGCAGGTCGACTCGTCCACCTCACGTCGCTTTGGCGGCACCGGTCTGGGGCTGGCCATCGCCCGCCGTCTCAGTGAAATGCTCGGTGGCACCCTGACAGTGAGCAGCGACGAGGGCGGCGGCAGTACCTTTACCCTGTCCTTGCGCTTGCTCTATCGCACTCAGGCGCCGGCGCCGCTGGCGGTGCCCGCCGACGAGGAAGACCGTGTCGGCGGCCTGCTTTTCGGGCTGGTACTGCTGGTGGAAGATAACGATGTGAATCTGCTGGTGGCGCGGCGGCTGCTGGAGCACATGGGGGTCACCGTGGTGACCGCCAGCAACGGGCGCGAAGCCTTGGAAAAAGTGCGTCAGCGGGATTTCGACTGCATTCTCATGGATGTGCAGATGCCGGTGATGGATGGCCTGGAAGCCACCCGCGAGTTACGGCAATGGGAGAGAGAGCGGGGGCGGGCGCCAATCCCGGTGGTGGCGCTCACCGCCAATGCCATGGACGAAGAGCGCGACCGCTGCATGGTGGCGGGCATGAATGCCCACCTGGCCAAGCCCTTCCGCCGTCAGCAGCTTACTCGGGTGCTGAGCCCTTATCTGACCCCTGAACACGCTCAACACGGGCGCTGACTTCGCCGTCTGCCAGGCGGGTGGTCAGGGTATCGCCGGCCTGCAACTGGCTGACGGAGCGCACCGCTTCGTCCCCCTTGAAGGTAATGCTGTAGCCACGACCCAGGGTCTCCAGGGGGCTGGCGGTGTGCAGCCGTTTGCCCAGATTGCCCAGTTGCACCTGCTGCTGCTGGATCAGCCGCAGCAAGGGCTGCGGCAGGCGTTTTTCCAGCGTCTGTAGTCGTTGCTGGCGGTCCGCCAAAAGGCGTTCCGGCGATAGCCGGGCCAGCCGTTGCTGGTTGGGGCGCAGGCGGCTTTGCGCTAGCGCCAGCCGTTGTTGCATATGGCGCTGCAGACGGCCCTGCAATTCATCCAGCCGTTGGCTGCTTTGTTCCAGGGACTGGCGCGGCGAGCGCAAGCGCTGGCTGAGATGGCGCAGACGTTCCTGTGGCGTCCGCAACTGCTGGGCCATCACCCAGCGCAGGCGACGATGCAGGCCGCCCAGCCGTTGCGTGACCACCGACAGGTCCGGGCTCACCAGCTCGGCGGCCGCGGACGGAGTCGGCGCTCGCAGGTCGGCGGCAAAATCGGTAAGGCCGGTATCCACTTCGTGACCCACGGCCGAGACAATGGGAATCGGGCAGGCGGCCACGGCGCGGGTCAGGGCTTCATCGTTGAACGCCCAGAGATCCTCCAGGGAGCCGCCGCCACGGCCGATGATCAGCACGTCGCATTCGTCCCGGGCAATCGCCACATCCAGCGCCTGACGCAGTTGTGCCGGTGCATCGGCGCCCTGTACCGCCGCCGGGTAGATCACCACCGGAATGGACGGGCAGCGGCGTTTGAGGACCTGCAGAATATCGCGGATGGCGGCGCCGCTGGGGGAGGTGATGACTCCGATCTGGGTAGGCCAGGCGGGCAGGGCGCGCTTGCGTTCCTGAGCGAACAGGCCTTCCGCCTGCAGCTGGGCCTTGAGGGCGTCGAATTGTGCCTTCAGCGCCCCCTGACCGGCCGGCTCCATGTGTTCCACGACAATCTGGAAGTTGCCACGAGGGACATAGAGAGTGACTTTGGCGCGGATCAGCACCTGCTGCCCATTCTGGGGATTAAAGTCGAGCAGCCGGTTGCGATTTCGAAACATGGCCCCATTAATCTGGGCACGCGAGTCTTTCAGGCTGAAGTACCAATGGCCGGAGGCCGGGCGGGAAAAGTTGGATAGTTCGCCCTGCAGCCAGATCAGCGGGAAGGAACCTTCCAGCAGGCCCTGGGCTTCCAGGTTCAGTTGACTGATGGACAGCGGTTCAGCGCGGGATGAAAATGTCATCGCGGGAGGGTAGCGAGTTTTTTTGCCGTGGGCCAGCGGTGATTGTGTGACCGACCGCCCTTGACGTATAATCGCCCGCCTAATTTAACGGGGTGCCTGTCTCGAGGTGCCGCCGCTCCACCCGGCGGACCTGCCAGGGGCCCCCCTCACTCCCTACGGTGCAATATGCTCAGAATTGCGCAAGAGGCACTAACGTTTGACGACGTTTTGCTTGTTCCCGCCCATTCCAATGTGCTGCCCAAGGACGTGTCCCTGAAATCGAAACTGACTCGGGACATTGCTCTGAATATTCCGTTGGCGTCCGCAGCCATGGATACGGTTACCGAGCACCGCCTGGCCATCACCATGGCGCAGGAAGGGGGCATCGGTATCCTCCATAAAAGCATGGATACAGCCGACCAGGCGCGTAACGTGCGCATGGTAAAGAAATACGAATCCGGCGTGGTGAAAGATCCCATCACCGTGAGCCCGGAAACCACCGTGGCCGAGCTGCTGCGCATTACCGAAGCCAATAACATTTCCGGTGTGCCGGTGGTGAAAGGCAATGAGGTTGTCGGCATTGTCACCAGCCGTGATACCCGCTTCATCACCAACTACGACCAGTGCGTGCAGGACATCATGACCGGCAAGGACCGGCTGGTGACCGTGCAGGAAGGCGCTGGCGCGGATGAAGTTCAGGCCCTGCTGCACAAGCATCGGATCGAAAAAGTCGTGGTAGTCAACGATAAAGGCGAACTGCGCGGCATGATCACCGTGAAAGACATCGAGAAAGCCGCCAAATATCCCAACGCCTGCAAGGACTCTCAGGGTCGTCTGCGAGTAGGCGCCGCCGTCGGCACCGGTGCCGGTACCGACGAGCGCGTGGCCGCACTGGTGGAAGCCGGTGTTGACGTGATCGTGGTGGATACCGCCCACGGCCATTCCCAGGGCGTTATCGACCGGGTGGCCTGGGTGAAGAAACACTTCCCCGAGGTGCAGGTGATCGGCGGCAACATTGCCACCGCTGCTGCTGCGAGGGATCTGGTTGCCGCCGGCGCCGATGCGGTAAAAGTCGGTATCGGTCCGGGCTCCATCTGTACCACCCGCATCGTGGCCGGTATCGGCGTGCCGCAGATCACGGCCATCTCCGATGTGGCGGAAGCCCTGAAAGGCACCGGCGTACCGCTGATTGCTGATGGTGGCATCCGCTTCTCCGGTGACATCGCCAAGGCCGTGGCCGCTGGAGCCAGCGCCATCATGATCGGTTCCCTGCTGGCCGGCACCGAAGAAGCGCCCGGCGACGTGGAGCTGTTCCAGGGTAGCTACTACAAGGCCTACCGGGGCATGGGCTCCATGGGCGCCATGTCCGGCTCTACCGGTTCCTCCGACCGCTACTTCCAGGATGCCGCCGCCGGCATCGAGAAGCTGGTGCCGGAAGGTATCGAAGGCCGGGTTCCCTACAAGGGCCCCATGAGCGCCATCGTTCACCAGCTGATGGGCGGCCTGCGCGCCTCCATGGGCTACACCGGCTGTGCCACCATCGAAGAGATGCGCACCAAGCCGGAATTCGTGAAAGTCACCAACGCGGGCATGAAAGAATCCCATGTGCATGATGTGACAATCACCAAGGAAGCGCCGAACTACCCGGTAGGCTGAAGCCCGCCACCGAGTGTCAGCGATAACGATTCAGGGCCGGCGTAGCCGGCCCTTGTATTTACAGCCTGCCAGCCAGGCGCCAGCGGAAAGCGAGCCATGCAAGATATCCATGCCCAGCGCATCCTGATTCTGGACTTCGGTTCCCAATACACCCAGCTGATCGCCCGCCGGGTGCGGGAAATCGGCGTGTACTGTGAAATCCGTGCCTTCGACATGACCGCCGAGGAAATCCGCGAGTTTGCGCCCAAGGGCATCATTCTTTCCGGTGGCCCGGAGTCTGTCACCGCCGCCGAAACGCCCCGTGCCCCCGATGCGGTATTCAAGGCCGGCATTCCGGTGCTGGGTATCTGCTACGGCATGCAGACCATGGCCGAGCAGCTGGGCGGCAAGGTGATTGCCGGTGAAAAGCACGAATTCGGCTACGCCCGGGTCGCCAAGGCGGAAAAGAACGGCCTGCTGGACGGCATCGTCGATCACGAAGAGCAGGGCAAGGAATACCTGGACGTGTGGATGAGCCACGGTGACCGTGTCGGCGAGATGCCGGCGGGTTTCGTGGCGACCGCCACCACCGGCAGCTGCCCCATCGCCGGCATGGCCAACGATGAAAAACGCTTCTACGGCATCCAGTTCCACCCGGAAGTCACCCACACCCTGCAGGGCGGTCGCCTGCTAGAGCGCTTCGTGCGCGAACTGTGCGACTGTGAAGCCCTGTGGACGCCGAGCAACATCATCAATGATGCCATCGACACCATCCGCGAGCAGGTAGGCACTGACGAAGTGATCCTGGGCCTGTCCGGCGGGGTGGATTCCTCCGTGGTGGCAGCGCTGCTTCACAAGGCTATCGGCGATCAGCTCACTTGCGTGTTTGTCGACAACGGCCTGCTGCGTCACCAGGAAGGTGACCAGGTCATGGAAATGTTCGCCGACAACATGGGCGTGAAAGTGATCCGCGTGGACGCGGAAGACAACTTCCTCGGCAAACTGGCCGGCGAGGCGGATCCCGAGCTGAAGCGCAAGATTATCGGCAACACCTTTATCGATATCTTCGACGACCAGGCCAGCAAGTTGAAAAACGCCAACTGGCTGGCCCAGGGCACCATCTACCCGGACGTGATCGAATCCGCCGCCAGCAAGACCGGCAAGGCCCACGTGATCAAGAGCCACCACAATGTAGGCGGCCTGCCGGAAGACATGAAGCTCAAGCTGGTCGAGCCCCTGCGCGAACTGTTCAAGGACGAAGTGCGCAAGATCGGCCTGGAACTGGGCCTGCCCTACGACATGGTCTACCGTCACCCCTTCCCGGGGCCGGGGCTGGGCGTGCGCATCCTCGGTGAAGTGAAAAAGGAATACGCCGACACCCTGCGTCTGGCAGACCACATCTTTATCGAAGAGCTGCGCGCCGCCGGTCTGTACCACAAGACCAGCCAGGCTTTCGCCGTGTTCCTGCCGGTCAAGTCAGTGGGCGTGGTGGGCGATGCCCGCCGCTACGAGTACGTGGTAGCTCTGCGTGCCGTGGAAACCATCGACTTCATGACCGCCCGCTGGGCGCACCTGCCCTACGAGTTCCTGGAGCTGGTCTCCAGCCGGATCATCAACGAGATCCCCGGCATCAGCCGGGTGACCTACGATATTTCGTCCAAGCCGCCGGCGACCATTGAGTGGGAATGATGGAGAAAAAGAATAAATCGTTCCTGAATCGATAGAGGGTGCATGCCTTGAAATACCGCGCTGAGATTGACGGTCTGCGTGCTTTGGCCGTTGTGCCGGTGATTCTTTTTCATGCGGGTTTTGAAGGATTCTCCGGGGGGTTTGTAGGGGTCGATGTCTTTTTTGTCATCAGTGGCTACCTGATTACCACCATTCTTGCCGAAGATATTGAAAAGCAGCGTTTCAGTATCATTGACTTCTATGAGCGCCGGGCCCGGCGAATCTTTCCGGCACTATTTTTCATGATGCTGTTCTGCATTCCGTTTGCCTGGATGTGGATGTTGCCGGACCCCCTTGAGAATTTTGGTCAGTCTATCGTTGCCACCACCTTGTTTGCCAACAATGTGTTGTTGATGATCACCACCGGCTATTGGGACTTGGCCTCCGAGTTCAAGCCGCTTCTGCATACCTGGAGCTTGGGGGTGGAGGAGCAGTATTACGTGATCTTCCCGCTCCTCATGCTGGCAGGCTGGAAATTCGGCAAAAAATCGGTAGTGGGGATGATCATCGCTCTGGCACTGCTTAGTCTGGCGGTCAGCGAACTTGGCAGCAGTCGTTTCCCCGACGCCAATTTTTATCTGATCACGTCCCGGGCCTGGGAGTTGTTGGCAGGGGCGGTGGCTGCATTCTGGGTGCAAAAATATGGCGTCAGGAGCAACGAGGGCCTGGCCTTACTGGGGCTTTTGGGCGTGGTGTTCTCGGTGGTCGCTTATGATGCCGCGACGCCTTTCCCTGGGCTCTACGCGCTGGTGCCGGTGCTCGGAGTGGTGCTGCTGGTGTTATTCGCCGGGGAAGGGACCCTCGTTGCGCGTTTTCTGAGTCTGCCGTTGCTGGTGGGAATTGGTCTGATCAGCTACTCGGCCTACCTCTGGCATCAGCCGCTATTCGCTTTTGCGCGGATCTATATGGTGGAAGAGCCGAGCAGAGTGGCGTTTGCTGTACTGACGGTGGCGACCTTTTTGGTGGCTTATCTGTCTTGGAAATACATCGAGAACCCGTTCAGGAACAGGGCGTTGGTTGCGGCGCGGCCATTATGGATCTTCGTGTTCAGTGCCTCGCTGTTTCTGGTGGCTTTCGGCCTGGCAGCCCATAAAACCCAGGGGTTTGTCTCGCGGGTCTTTGATCCGGACCAGGCGGCAGCTGAGGATATGTACATTTCCTATAATGAGCGGAATTTCCTGTTCAAGAAGGATGCGTTTGATCCCGATGTACCGGTAAAGCTGCTGGTGATCGGCAATTCTTTCGGTCGAGACCTGGTCAATGTGGTGCGTGAGACCTATGACCTGACCTCGGTAGGCCTGATTTATCGGGATGACCTCAGTGACTGTTCCCTGGTCGAGTCTGAGCTTGGCCAACGCCTGTTTGCCAGTGCCAGCATGGTGTTGTTCGCGTCAAATTATAGTCTGGGTGAGCCCTCTTGTATCAATAGGGTGATAGATTTGTCTGCAGAGCAGGGTAACCGGGTTTACTTTGTTGGCGCCAAACAGTTCGGACATAACCTTAACTGGGTTGCCCGCACCAGAAAGCAGGAGCGTGCTTTGTTGCGCAATCCTATCCTTGAAGAGGTGCTTGAGCAGGAGCGTCTTGCCCGGGCAGTGATACCCAAAAAGCATTATTTGTCCATCATTGATGCCCTGATAGACCAGAATGGCAACATGCTTATCACCGATGAAAACGGCAGATTGTTAAGTGCTGATCGGGTGCATCTGACCCGTTATGGCGCTATTTATGTTGGGGCACAAGTGTTGTTCCTTTCGCCAGTGACAGAGACCCTGATGCCAAAGTAAGGGGTTGATCTGGCCGCCAACATGAGTAAAAGAGCCCCGATTTACCAGCCACCAGCGCCTTCAGGTTGTCGGTAATAGAGGGGTAATAGCGGTCGGACAGCCCAGCCCTGTCCCCCTTGGGAGGCTTGCCTGATCAATGTTGGGGCAGAAGTGTTGTTTCCTCGCCTGCGACAGGACGAATAATCCAGAATACGCAGACCTTTTTATTCTCTTCCTGGGCTGTTGCTGTCACTGGGAAGAGCCTAAGAGCAAATCCGCATCAGGTGTGTAATCAGGTCCACCTGTCTGCTGAAGCTGTTCTTCTGCAGCAGTGATTTGATGTTGGTGCGAATGGTGCTAATGGCCAAATCCAGTTGCTCGGCAGCTTCGGCGGTGTTGGCCCCCTTGAGCAGGCACAGGCAAACGCGGGCCTCGGCCTCGGTGGCGCTGATGACCTTGCGGATTTCGGCAATGCTTGGGGTGCGGCTGACATTGGGGTCGAAGATTTCCACCAGCACATTGCTGTTGTTGCTTTCTCGGTTGTGTACCGGGGTGATGGAGATCCGCAGGGGCAGGGCGCTGGTTTGCAGGTAAAGGGTGTCGCTGTCGTCCAGGGCGCCGGTCTTGCCGGTAATGAACAGCATCAGCTGGGTGTAGAAATCCTTGCCAAACTGTTGATCCCTGAACACGATTTCCCGGCTGTCCTGATTAATGGTGAATACCTTGTAGCGTCTGCCAATCTCAACAAAGGCTGGGCTGGCACTCACCAAGAGCGAAACCGGCGAAAACACGGCAACAGGTTGTTTCAATACGGCGATGCTGCTTTGCAGGTCCTTGAAACTCTGTTCTGAGCGGTGCAGTCGCTCATACAAATCGAGGGCAATTTCGGCGTGTTTCTTCAGCCGCGAGAGCATGGCCATTTCCGGCTTGCTGAACACTTGGCTGTCTTTGTGCCGGTTGAATACCAGCACCACGTGCTGCTGGTACTTATTGGTGAACGCGATGGTAGCACTGTCGATAATGCCGGCAGCGCGTATCCAGGTGCGGGAGAAGGTGGGCATATCTGCCAGAAAGTTGCTCTCCGGATCCCCATCGGCGTAACTGAACAGGGCGTTAGGGCCGGTTTCCAGTGCCCGGGCGATGGCCTTGTCCTTGAACACCAGGCCGGTCTTGAGCATCAGCGGGACGATGCCGGGCGGATAGCCCACCGCCCAGCCATACAGCCCTTTCAGGTGCGGCTCTTTCTGTATCACCGCCAGACAACAGCTGACCAGGTCAAAGGTGTCGCGGATGTTACGCAGAAAGAGGTCGAAGCCGTCCTTGTGCTCAACACAGCTGTAGAGGCTGGTGACCAGGCTATCCAGTATATCCGCCTGGGCGTCGTCCGGTTCCAGCTGTTCGGCGCCGGGCGGGTCGTTATCCGTCCGCGCCAGATGGGTAAGATGACTTTGATCGGCTGCTGACATTCCCCTGTCCCTTCCCCCGGGCAGAGCGCGTTGCCCCTGAAATTGTTAACAGGTTCAAATATATCGAATAGGGGGAGGGCGATCCAATGACCCCCGAAGCAAGTGGGGCCGGCAAGTGGCCCATTACCCCTTTCTCGGGGTGTGGCACGGCAACGCCGCCCAGGCGGAATAGCGCCTCGCAGGGGGATTTGGCGGGATTCACTGCTTGAAAAGTGTCCAGATTTGCTTAAAATACGCTCCCTTGCCGGAATTCAGGCCCTGTTTGTGCAGTTGCCTGGAGTGGGAGGAGTCTCTCAACCGGCCAGAATTCATTCCGTTTCAGTCAGTTGCGCACGCCGGCCGCTGGGGTCGGGGTTGTTGTGCCCGTTGTGGTGGCATACAATGCGCGCCTATTTACTGAGGCGGTGAGGCATCCTGCCTCGTTTTCGATAACAGATTGGAGGTTCACGACATTAAGCGTGGAGGCAAAGGCCGCGAGCAGCGCGCCAATATAAATCAGCAAATCCAGGCAACCGATGTTCGGTTGATTGATGTAGACGGTGAGCAGGTCGGTATTGTGACCCTGCAGGAAGCGCTGGAGAAAGCCACCGGGAAGCAGATGGATTTGGTGGAAATCTCCCCTGGTGCGGAACCGCCGGTTTGTCGAATCATGGATTACGGCAAGCATCTGTTCGAAGCCAAACAGAAGGCCAAGGAAGGGCGCAAGAAACAGCGTCAGACCCAGGTCAAGGAAATCAAATTCCGTCCCGGCACCGACATTGGTGACTATGAGGTGAAACTGCGTAACCTCATTCGTTTCCTCGAGGCCGGCGACAAAGCGAAAATCACCGTCCGTTTCCGCGGTCGGGAGATGGCTCACCAGGAACTGGGCCGGGATCTTCTCGCACGTATCGAGAAGGACCTGGAAGAGTACGGTTCTGTTGAGCAACGTCCGAACATGGAAGGGCGCCAGATGATCATGGTGCTCAGCCCGGGCAAAAAGAAGAAACAGCCGTAACCGGTTGTTGAACTAACTAACCAACTTGAGAAGGTACCATGCCTAAAATCAAGACAAATCGTGGGGCTGCCAAGCGTTTCAAAAAAACCGCCTCCGGTTTCAAGCGCAAGCAGGCATTCAAAAACCACATCCTGACCAAGAAGTCTGCCAAGACTATTCGTCAGCTGCGTCCCAAAACCGAAGTGCATGATTCTGATGTCGCTCTGGTTAAACGCATGATGCCCTACGCATAACTGATACGGTTTTTGGAGATCTGAAAAATGGCACGAGTAAAGCGTGGTGTGCAGGCCCGTCGTCGGCACAAGAAAATTCTCAAGCAGGCTAAAGGCTACTACGGTGCCCGCAGCCGTGTATTCCGTGTAGCGGTTCAGGCCGTTACCAAAGCCGGTCAGTACGCCTACCGCGACCGTAAGGTTCGTAAGCGTCAGTTCCGTCGTCTGTGGATTGTTCGTATCAACGCCGCTGCGCGTCTGAACGGCCTGTCTTACAGCCGTCTGATCGATGGTCTGAAGAAAGCGTCCATCGAAGTAGACCGTAAAGTACTGGCGGACATCGCTGTCCGCGATCAGGCGACCTTTAGCGCTTTGGCCGAAAAAGCCAAAGCGAGTCTCACCGCCTGATTTCTGTTTCGTCCTAGACAAAACAGCATACTCAACGGGGGAAGAGCTCGCGCTCTTCCCCCGTTTTTGTTTGAAAAAAGACCAGTTGAAAGTTGAAAGTATAAAGTTGAAACGCGGTTGGGTTTTAATGCCAATCGAGTGTCTCTTTCCCCGCGGTGTATGGGTGAGGCGCGGCTTTAGTGGTGTCGGGTGGCATCTGTCTGGAATCGCGCTTTGCAACTTTGAACTTTCAACTTTCTCCTGATTTAAAGACTGCGGAGTCTTAAATGGAAAATCTCAACGCCCTGGTGGACGCTGCCCTGGCAGATGTCGAACAGGCTGGCGATATCCGGGCCCTGGACGATGTGCGGGTGAAATACCTGGGCAAGAAAGGCGAGATCAGCGCTCTGATGAAGGGCCTTGGCAAGTTGAGCGCGGAAGAGCGCCCCCAGGCCGGTGCGGTGATCAACGAAGGCAAACAGAAAGTGCAGGATGCCATCGCCACCCGCAAGCATGCCATGGAGGAAGCGGCTCTGGCCGAGCAGCTGGCCAGCGAAACCGTGGATGTGACCCTGCCGGGCCGGGGCGAGCTGCCCGGCAACCTGCACCCGGTCACCCGCATGCGTCGCCGCATTGAGGATTTCTTTCTCCGCCTGGGCTTTGATATTTCCGAAGGCCCGGAAGTGGAAGACGACTTCCATAACTTCGAAGCCCTGAATATTCCGTCCCACCACCCGGCGCGAGCCATGCACGACACCTTCTACTTCGGTGACGGTCGCCTGTTGCGCACGCACACCTCGCCGGTGCAGGTACGGGTGATGGAGCAGGGCAAGCCCCCATTCCGCATCATTGCCCCGGGCCGGGTGTACCGTTGCGATTCCGACCTGACCCACACCCCCATGTTCCACCAGGTGGAAGGCCTGCTGGTGGACAAGGGCGTCACCTTTGCCGATCTGCGCGGCACCGTGGCGGAATTCCTCAAATTAGTGTTCGAAGTGGAAGACCTGCCGGTGCGTTTCCGCCCCAGCTACTTCCCGTTCACCGAGCCCAGCGCCGAAGTGGATGTGGGCTGCGTCAGCTGTGGTGGCGAAGGCTGTCGGGTGTGTTCCCACACCGGCTGGCTGGAAGTCATGGGCTGCGGCATGGTGCACCCGTCTGTGCTGGAGCACGGTGGCGTAGATGCTAACGAATACAGTGGTTTTGCCTTCGGCATGGGCGTGGAGCGCCTCACCATGCTGCGTTATGGCGTCAACGACCTGCGGTTGTTCTTCGAAAACGACACCCGCTTCCTGTCCCAGTTCGGTTAAGGCGTTTCTGTTCCGGTACGCCGCCGTTGGAGCCTTGTTCACAAGGCGAACTCCCCCGGCGGCCAAACAGAAACTCCCATGATTTAAAGGAATTCGACAATGCGTTTTAACGAAGCCTGGTTGCGGGAATGGGTCAACCCCGCCATCGATACCGACACCCTGGTGCAGCAACTGACCATGGCCGGCCTGGAAGTGGATGCCGTGGAACCGGCGGCCCCGGCCTTCACCGGCGTGGTCGTCGGCCAGGTGGAAAGCTGCGAGCCGCACCCGGATGCAGACAAACTGCGCGTCTGCCAGGTCAGCAATGGCGCCGATACCACCCAGGTGGTCTGCGGTGCGGCCAACGTGCGCCCCGGCCTGAAAATCCCTTTCGCGCAGGTGGGCGCCGTCCTGCCCGGCGACTTCAAGATCAAGCAAGCCAAACTGCGTGGCGTGGAATCGTCCGGCATGCTGTGCGGCGCTTCCGAGCTGGGCCTGGAAGACCTTATTGATGGCCTGATGGAGCTGCCGGACGACGCTCCGGTGGGCACCGACTTCCGCAAGTACCTGCAGCTTGATGATGCTGTCATCGAAGTGGACCTGACCCCCAACCGGGCAGACTGCCTGAGCCTGCGCGGCATCGCCCGCGAAGTCGGGGTGATGAACCAGAGCCCGCTGATCAATGCGGCCATCGACAAGGTGGCCCCGGCCATCGACGACACCCTCACCGTGAACCTGGCAAACAGCCAGGGCTGCCCCCGTTACCTGGGCCGCGTGATCAAGGGCGTCAACGTCAATGCCGACAGCCCGTTGTGGATGATCGAGCGCCTGCGCCGTGCCGGCCTGCGCACCATTGATCCCATTGTCGACGTGACCAACTACGTGCTGCTGGAACTGGGCCAGCCCCTGCATGCCTTCGATCTGGCCAAGCTCAACGGTGGCATCACCGTGCGCAACGCCAACGCCGAAGAAAAACTGCTCACCCTGGACGACCAGGAACTGACCCTGCGCGACGACACCCTGGTGATCGCCGACGACAGCCAGGCATTGGCCCTGGCTGGTGTCATGGGCGGCAAGCCGTCCTCCGTCACCAGCGACACCCAGGACATCTTCCTGGAATGCGCCTTCTTTGCGCCCCTGGCCATTGCCGGCAAGGCCCGCTCCTACGGCCTGCACACGGATTCCTCCCACCGCTTCGAGCGGGGCGTGGACCCGCAGCTGCAGAACGAGGCCATCGAGCGCGCCACCGCTCTGATCCTGGAGATCGCCGGCGGTCAGCCGGGCCCGGTCAGCGAAGCGGTGGACGAAGCACAACTGCCGGGCCAGGCAGAAATCACCCTGCGTGCAGACCGCATCGAAGGCCTGCTCGGCATGGGCCTGCCCGCCGAACAGGTGGAAGACATCCTCAGCCGCCTGGGCATGGAAGTGTCGACTCAGGAAAGCGGCAAGGAATGGATGGTGCTGGCCCCCAGTTGGCGCTTCGACATGGCCATCGAAGCCGACCTGATCGAGGAACTGGCGCGCATCTACGGCTATGAAAAGCTGCCCAGCCGCGTGCCGGCCGGTTCCCCCTCCGGCGAACCCGTCGCCGAACAGACCGTCAACCAGCGCCGCCTGGGCGATGCCCTGATTGATCGCGGTTACCTGGAAGCGATCACTTACACCTTCGTGGAGCCGGGCCTGCTCAAGCAGGTGGAGCCACGGGTGGAGCCGCTGCCGCTGCTCAACCCCATCTCCACGGATCTGGGCGTCATGCGTACCACCTTGCTGGCCGGCCTGTTCAGCACCGCCCGCCACAACCTGAACCGCCAGGCCGACCGCCTGCGCCTGTTCGAAACCGGCCTGCGCTTCGTGCCCACCGGTTCGTCTGAGGGTGAAGAGAGCCTGGAGCAGACCCCCATGATCGCCGGCCTGCTCTACGGCAGCGCCCAGCCGCAGAACTGGGAAGGCAAGCGCCCGGTGGACTTCTTCGACCTGAAAGGCGACGTGGAAGCTCTGCTGACCCTGTCCGACGCCGACGCCTTCAGCTTCGCGCCCGGCGAGCACCCGGCCCTGCACCCGGGCCAGACCGCAGCGCTCAAGCGTGATGGCGAAGTAGTCGGCTATCTGGGTCGCATCCACCCGCGCCTGGCCGCCGATCTGGACCTGCCCGCCCAGCTCTACGCCTTCGAACTGGCCCTGGCCCCGCTGCTGGACGGCGTACTGCCGCACTTTGCCGGCGTCTCCGACCAGCCACGCATGCGCCGCGACCTAGCCTTCGTGGTGGAAGACAGCGTGCCCGCTGGCGAGCTGGTAGCGGCGGTCCGTGACGCCTGTGACGAACGTCTCACAGGGGTGCGGATTTTTGATATATATCAAGGTGATAGCATCGGGGAAAATCGCAAAAGCCTCGCTTTGGGCTTGACCTTCCAGGACCGTTCACGCACTCTTAAGGATCAAGAGGTAAACGACCTGGTGGATGCCGTAGTATCCCAGTTAAAACAACAGTTTAACGCCGCCTTAAGGGACTGATTAAGGAAGGGTTAGGGAGCTATTGATGGGAGCGCTGACCAAAGCGGACATGGCCGAGCGTTTGTTCGAGGAGCTTGGCCTGAACAAACGTGAAGCGAAAGAAATGGTGGAGATGTTCTTCGAAGAGATCCGCCATTCGCTGGAAAACAACGTGCCCGTGAAACTCTCCGGCTTCGGCAATTTTGATCTCAGGGACAAGAGTGAACGGCCAGGACGCAACCCGAAAACCGGTGAGGAAATTCCCATCACCGCCCGCCGGGTTGTCACCTTTCGTCCAGGACAAAAATTAAAACAACGGGTTGAGGACTATGCTGGAACCAAGTCATAACGACGAATTACCGGCGATTCCAGGGAAGCGTTATTTCACCATTGGTGAAGTCAGCGACCTATGTGACGTAAAACCGCACGTACTGCGCTACTGGGAGCAGGAATTTCCCCAGCTCAAGCCGGTTAAGCGCCGTGGCAACCGTCGCTACTATCAGCGCCAGGACGTGCTGATGATCCGCCAGATCCGCAGCCTGCTCTACGATCAGGGCTTCACCATCGGCGGTGCCCGCCAGCAGCTCACCGGCGGCGCCAACGCCGAACAGGCCACCCAGTACCACCAGCTCATCAAACAGATGATCGTGGAGATGGAAGAGGTCCTCGACGTCCTCAAAGCCTCATAACCTCCGTTTCCCTTAGGAACGTAGCGGAGCGGAGTAACGCACGTAGTTCCGTGCGGCCCGAAGGGTGAGCGAAGCGAATAACCATGCTCGTCATGGCGAACCAAGCCCCGGCAGCCTAGCTCCCGGGGCTTTTTCATACCCACGAGTCGCCGTTGGAGCCCATGCTCGCATGGCGAAGAGCCAACAGCCTTCCTCCAGCCCTCCAGCAAACACCCATCCACCCGAACGAACCCTCCATCCCCATAGGCGCGGATACGAGGTCTCTGTCGGCACGGCATAAACCCGCGTTGTAGCTTGCAGCTTGAAGCTTGCCCCCCCCCCCATCGCTCAAACCCTGACCAAACAGCACCTTACCTGTTCCATCCCCCCACCAAATCCGCTATGATTGCCGCCGCTTTGGTAGCTCTGCCTGCCAAGCACATCTCGGGGCGTAGCGCAGCCTGGTAGCGCACTTGCATGGGGTGCAAGGGGTCGGAGGTTCGAATCCTCCCGTCCCGACCAAATTAAGGTCGGAAAAACAAAGAGATAGGCCAGTCATGGATGACTGGCCTTTTTGGTTTTTAGGCGTCGCTTATGCTTTTCTGTGTTTCGTCACCGTTCCGTCACCGTTTCTCAATAGCTAATCCCTGTGGCTGGCCTGTCTCCTTTACTTTACGCGCCACTGACCTTTAGTTTTCCCTGATTGGTCAGGCGGTCCGTTTACAAAGGCCTGGCGCGTATTGGATGCCCGGCAAGATGGCTGAAGCTGTGCCGGATCACTCTAGAAAAGGGGTTGAGGGTACTCCATAGCTATGAGGCTGGGTGACGCTTGTAGTTGCAGCGTTGGGTGGATCACTTGGAGGTGGTGTCAGGGCGCTGAGTAGTTAGAAGTGCGAGACGCGTCAATTCGAGCATCCTCAAGGTGTCTTGCTGCCAGCTTTTTGGCTTGAGAGTCCAGGTCGTCCCTTTTGTTCGCATCGAGTTGTATGGGGTCCTGCAATCCCTGCCTTTCTAATTCCTGCCTTACAAGGTCTTTCTCTACTAGCTTTCTTATAAGTTCTTCATATTGCTTGAGAATGCCCGCATGCCTCGTATTTTCTTTCCGCAGGCGACCTAGCTCTTTGGTTTTTCTGTCCTCTACCAGTGAATTGCGCGTTTTTCTGGCGCCTTCGAGTCTTTGTTGATGCTCATTTCTCAGTTTCTCGATATGTGTTCTATCCTGGCAAATCAGAGCTGTCAGGTGGGCGCTTTGTGACACCTTTAGATATTTGGACGTACGTTTCAAAAACAGAGCTTCTTCTACGGGTAGCACAAAACTGAAAGTCCGCTTGTTTTTGTTCTTCCGGTAGCTGTAAGCATTCCATGCTCGTTTGATGCGTGCAAAAGCATCTGCCCCCAATCCGTTATTCCAAATTCTTTCCAGTGTCATCAAGGTCGGCTCGTTCTCTTCGTGGGGAGCTTTTACTGAAAGGGCTGATGGGGGGTTGTTTCGCAAATAGTGCCTGGCCCAATCTGACTTGTCCTTGTCGGAGCCAAGCCACTCTTTCGGTGGGATTGGTTTCTTCACTTTCAATGCTCCTAATGCTTGAGATTTTCATGACAAGTAAATCATACCGTATGAATTGACGTAAATATGATCATAATTGATAATGGGCAAAAATAGATATCATTTGTGCAAATATGTACCTTGGCAATGCTCTAGTATCCAGCTTTAACTGCTTGTCGTCTGAAGAGCTGCAGGCCGCTGAGCGATATTTTTTGACTGCCTTTATCTATCAATTTGGTATAGGCGAATGGGCTCAAACGTCTCTGGACCGTTTGGCGGGGAAGTTGGGAGTTAGTGAGAGATTAGCCCGTCATTCGATAGGGGTACTGGTTGACCAAGGTCTTCTTGATGCCCGGCGCGTTGAAGGTAGGACCGGAAGGCCGTCTTACGATTATCGACTTTCAAAGCTCGTTGCCGATCGGTTGAATCTCCAGGTTGGGCCAGTGAGTGTGGGACATGAGGGGCTGGTAAAGTCACTGCTCAGTATTCCCTCACCTGGAGGGTTGGAGGTCACGAGAAAGAAAGGTCGTACTTTTGGCCCTCCCAACCCTGATGCCCTGAGTGTCGGTAGCAAGCTGGTTCTTATAGTGTTGCTGACTGAGGCGGATTCCTGCGGTGTAGTCAGAAATTGTTCGACTTTTGGCTTGGCCAAGCAGGTGGGGATGTCAGTTCAAAGAGTACGCCGGCATTTGAGGAAGCTTTGGCGCTTAGGGTACATGCGAGATGTGGTTGCTGGGATTGTGAGTGATATAGGAATCGGCAAGTGCCCGAGCATCTATTTTCTCAACCTGGCTCACCCTATTTTTGAGGCTAGCTGGTGTGGTCGGGCGTTTGTCCTTCATATACAAAAAAAAGATCAGTACCACCCGGGCCGAGAGATTCCTCAGTTGATAAGGATTCTCAGTAATGGTTGTGAGGATGATTCCTACGTTGCCATTGAATATGACCGTAGAAACTATTTGTTGCCGGTGAAGTGTGAAGATGACGTTGCTAAAAGACTCAAAGATGCTGTGCTCGATGGGCTTGAAGAATATCTGCAGGCTGTTTTAGACGATTATGTAGGTCAAATATTGACCGATAGATACTTATTCATTGGCAGTCAATTTCTACCAGAACCAAGCATCAATCTGCGCTTAGAAATGGAGGCATTGCTATGTGTAAAGGAGAGAAAGGGTAGCGATGAGGCGGCCTCTAGAGCGGCGATGTTCCTATCTGGCTGGATATGGAGGGCTGCGTGCATGAAATCTGAAGTGCTAAGCAAAAAACTAGGGGTGATGCGTTTGCTTATGCCACCAGATGGTAGGATATCGATATTGCGATCAACAGAGAATGGTAAGTTGTTGATTTTAAAGGCTGTGGTTGCGCCGCCGCCAGGCAGAAATGTTACTCCGGGGATTTACCAAGGGGCTTCAATCGATTATGTAAAATCAACTAAGGAAATCAACCGTGTAGACTTGTCTACAAAAGAGCAGTATGAAATTGGCCTGCTTGTTAAGCCAAGTGTAAAGACCAAAAAGGAGGTTGTAGACACGGAAGTTGGTATTGAGGATGAGGGGTAGTTACATACCGTGGATAGCACTGATTTAAGCTGTGAATTGATGTCAGCCTTCAAGCTCAATAGTGTTATTGGTTTGTGGGCCTTCTGGGTACGATAACCCCGTTCCAGAACTCGTAATCGATTGTTTTAACTGGATAGCGCTATTTGGGCTCCCGTCTGTGGGGTAAAGGCCCTGTTGTGGGCTTTCAGTACTTGATAACCCGCTCTGAGTGTCGGTAATAGATATATATAGTCATAAAGTCACTTAGCCAGCCCACTTGTGAAGGCTGGTAAGTGCAGTTGGTTGAGTAACAGGCAGGCTGGACCAAACCAGCCTGCTCATGAGTAAATTTCAACCAGTGCGCTGGTACCTATGAAGAAACCATAGGTGCCAGACAATGAGAAAACGACATTCAAGCAACACCAACCTCAAACTCCACTATGAACCCGTCTGGGAAGGCTTGCCGGTACTGGCAAGGCCTGACCGTCCACTCGCGGTGAATTACCTCAAATCTATCCGGTCTACTTTGGACCGGGCCTTAAATGAGCATCCACGAACCTGTGTCATCCATTTCGTTGCTAGGCTGCCGTACGGTTGGTCAGGTCCCAAAGGGGGGCAGGCAAGCGGCTTCATCAACTCTCTTCGTTCGCAGATCAGGTGCGATTCGAAGCGTAAGCGCGGCCAGGGAAAACGGGTTCATGACTGCCATGTTCGTATGATCTGGTGTCGCGAGTTCGGTGGGGAAGGGCAGCCCCATTATCATATTGCCATTATGGTCAATAGGGATGCTTACTCCGCGTTGGGGCGTATCTTAGGTCAGCAAGAGCCGGACTTCCCCTGGTGGTTGGCGGAAGAACAAGCAGTTAGCAACATGGCAGAGCGTATTCAGCGAGCTTGGGGTCGCACTCTTGGTCTGACTGGGAGTCAAGGAATCGGTTTAGTCCATTTCCCAGATAGCGCTGTCCAGCTGATTTCAAAAGGGTCTTCTATGTATACCACGCAATATCCAGGGGTGTTCAGGCGCATGAGCTACTTGGCAAAGGTGGATACCAAGCTTTATGACGATGGGTTTAGGAACTTTGGCTGTAGCCAGAGAGGAGGTGAGTAAGTTTTTACGTTGCTGCGCTATCGCATGAACGAATGACGAGGAGAATTTCATGCGATTCATGAGGCTAACAGAAGTGATCAAGGATACCGGTCTTGGCCGTTCTTCTATCTACAAGCGTATTGCTGAGGGGGAATTCCCCAAACCCGTGCCGCTTGGGGGAAGAACGGTTGGCTGGGTATCTGATGAAATCGAGGCCTGGATTCTGGAGAGGATTGAGGAGAGGGATTGCCAGGAAGTGCCTCATTGACCGGCTATTGGACTTTCGTTGTTCATGGATGGCTGCGAGGTTTTGTATCAGATGAAAGCAGGAGGGGGCTCCAATTTGTAATGGTAGACCCCGGTACCAATAGGACCGGGGAGGTTTAATGCCAATTGATCGAGACCTTGGAGCGTAGTAGGCGAGGAAAACGGGGACTATCCGAGAGATGTTCTGCTCGGGTATCCACACACGGCGTGACGGTGCTGTTACCAATAAGGCGCTAATCTTTCTTATACAGCACTGTCACTTTGCCGGCAGGTTTGTTCTTGCCGATCTCGTAATCAGGGTTAAAGGTTGCGAGGTTATGTGCGGCAATACCAATAGCTGAGGCGAAGCCGGTAACCTGGGTAAATCCAGTGGGGATGGCGAAGCTGGCCAGGGAGGCCGCCCGATATTCAGTGTATACCCGGCAACGTAGTCCTTTCTTTTCAATAGCGCCCTCGACTTTGTTTACCACGGAGCTAATATTTTTGACCGCGACAATTTGAAAAGAGGCTTTCTTGGAGATTAGCTCAGAAAGCTTTTCAGTAGTGATGTCTTCGGAGGTGTATTTTTCGATGTCAATATCTTTGCTCATTGAGTTGTCCTTTTTGGAAGAGGTGATAAAACGGGCAGATTCGCCGCCCGTTCAAGTCAGCGACTGGGTTTTATTGAAGTATGATCAAAGCTCCGCTA
>NZ_ARXU01000010.1 GCF_000756655.1 Alcanivorax jadensis T9 | reverse complement strand
CGATGTTCGGGCGCGGCCTCCTGGATCAGAGCAAGCAACACGGCTTCCCGCGTTACTGCCCGTAGCTAGCAGCTCGAAGCTGGTAGCTTCTCCTACATCATCTGCCGCAGCACATAGTGCAGGATGCCGCCGTTTTTGTAGTACTCCACTTCGGCAGCGGTATCTAGCCGTGACAGGGCCTCGACTTTCTGTTCCTTGCCGTCCTTGCGGAATACCACGGTGACGGTGTCACTGGGCTTCAGGCCATTGGTCAGGTCCGGAATATCCACTTCCTCGCTGCCGTCCAGGTTCAACGTCTTGCGGTCGGTGCCTTCCGGGAACTGCAGTGGCAGTACGCCCATGCCGATCAGGTTGGAGCGGTGAATGCGCTCGTAGCTTTCGGCGATTACCGCTTTCACACCCAGCAGGTTGGTGCCCTTGGCGGCCCAGTCGCGGCTGGAGCCGGTGCCGTATTCCTTGCCGGCCACGACTACCGTGGGTACGCCATCCTTCTGGTAGCGCATGGCGGCGCCGTAGATGGAAATCTCTTCGCCACCGGGCAGGTGCCGGGTAAAGCCACCCTCGATATCCGGGGTCATCTCGTTGCGGATGCGGATATTGGCGAAGGTGCCGCGCATCATCACTTCGTGGTTACCCCGGCGTGAGCCGTAGGAGTTGAAGTCGAGGGGCTCCACGTCATGCCCTTGCAGATAATGACCGGCGGGGGAGTCAGCCTTGATGGCCCCGGCTGGGGAGATGTGGTCGGTGGTGATGGAGTCGCCAAGCAGCGCCAGGATGCGGGCATCCTTCACCGGCTGCACATCGTCCACTTCCTTGGTCAGCCCGTCGAAGAAGGGCGGGTTCTGGATGTAGGTGGAGCTGCTGTCCCAGTCGTAGGTTTCGGAGTCCGGGATTGGCAGGCTCTGCCAGACCTCGTCGCCTTCAAAGACACTGGCGTACTGGGTGCGGAACATGCTGTTGTTGATCTTCACCAGCTCATTCTGGATTTCCTCGGAGCTGGGCCAGAGATCTTTCAGGTAGACCGGCTTGCCGTCCTTGTCCTTGCCGAGGGGATCCTTGTCCAGATCGATCTTCACCGTGCCGGCCAGGGCATAGGCCACTACCAGTGGCGGAGAGGCCAGCCAGTTGGTGCGCACGCTCTGATGTACCCGGCCTTCGAAGTTACGGTTACCGGAGAGCACCGAGGCCACCACCAGATCGCCTTCGGCAATCGCCTTGTCGATTTCCTCGGGCAGCGGGCCGGAGTTGCCGATACAGGTGGTGCAGCCATAGCCCACCAGATCGAAACCGATATCGTTGAGCGGTTTCTGCAGGCCGGTCACGTCCAGGTAATCGGTAACCACCTTGGAGCCCGGCGCCAGGGATGTCTTCACCCAGGGCTTGCGGTTCATGCCTTTCTCGGCAGCCTTTTTCGCCACCAGGCCGGCGGCCAGCATCACGCTGGGGTTGGAGGTGTTGGTACAGGAGGTGATGGCAGCGATCACCACGTCACCGTGGCTCATGAAGTGTTTCTGGCCGTCGATCACCACCGGTACCTGGCCGCCACTGGGCTCGTGATTGCCCACAGCGGTCTGGCCGCCTTCGCCTTCCAGCTTGCTGATTTCGTCGTCGTTGAGCTTGAGGGTCTCGGTGACCACATCAATGAAGGTGCGTTTCACCGCGGTGAGTGGCACCCGGTCCTGGGGCCGTTTGGGGCCGGCCAGGCTGGGCACCACATCGCCCAGATCCAGTTCCAGCACGTCGGTGAATTCCGGGTCCGGATCCGCACTGGAGCGCCACAGGCCCTGGGCCTTGCAGTAGGCCTCGACCAGGGCAATGGTGTCCGCGTCGCGACCGGACAGCTCCATATACTCGGTGGTGCGCTCATCGATGGGGAAGAAGCCACAGGTGGCGCCGTATTCCGGCGCCATGTTGGCGATGGTGGCCCGGTCGGCCAGGGTCAGGTCGGCCAGACCGTCGCCGAAGAATTCCACAAACTTGCCCACCACGCCACGGCGACGCAGCATCTCGGTGACGGTGAGTACCAGGTCGGTGGCGGTGATGCCCTCGCGCAGCTTGCCGCTGATCTTGAAGCCGATCACCTCGGGAATCAGCATGGCAATGGGCTGGCCGAGCATGGCGGCCTCGGCCTCGATACCGCCCACACCCCAGCCGAGTACGCCCAGGCCGTTGATCATGGTGGTGTGGGAGTCGGTGCCTACCAGTGTATCCGGGTAGGCGTAGGTGTTGCCGTCGTCACTCTCGGAGGACCACACACCCTTGGCCAGATATTCCAGATTCACCTGGTGGCAGATGCCGGTACCCGGTGGGACTACCCGGAAGTTGTTGAACGCTTTCTGGCCCCAGCGAAGGAACTGGTAACGCTCCCGGTTGCGCTGGTATTCGATGTCCACGTTCTCGGAGAACGCCTGGGGATTACCAAACTTGTCCACCATTACCGAGTGGTCGATCACCAGATCCACCGGCGTTAGCGGGTTAATGCGGGAGGGATCGCCACCGGCCTTCTTGATGGCATCGCGCATGGCGGCCAGGTCGACCACGCCGGGGACACCGGTGAAATCCTGCATCAGTACCCGGGCCGGGCGATAGTTGATCTCTTTGTCAGAGCGCTTGTTTTCCAGCCAGCGCACCACGGCTTCCACGTCAGCGCCGGTGACGCTGTCGCCGTCTTCAAAACGGAGCAGGTTTTCGAGAAGGACTTTCAGGGAGAAAGGGAGCTTGCTGAGATCACCCCAGCCCTTGTCGGCGACCGTATTGATATCGAAGTAATGATAGGTCTTGCCGTTGGCTTCCAGCGTTTTCTTGCTGTTCAGGGTGTCCTGGCCAATCCGTGTCACTACACACCTCCTGGGCTCTGATTGGAGTCCCGCGCAGGCGGATAGAGCGGCCGCCAGCGGGAACACTGGCGCAGGATCAGTACAGCATTGCCACAAACCGAGGCACTGATGACCCTGCGTTATGACGTTAAGTCATTTCATACTACGCCCTTATGGCGGAGACATGAAACTGGCTGGAATGCTCTCTGGCAATATGAGTGGCCGGAAATGTAAGTGATTGTTGAATAGAGAGGTTTTGATGTTATGTGGCTGTTGGGCGGGCCCGGATAAGGGAGGGTAAAGGGAACCTGCAGGTGCTGATAAGAGCAGGGTTGTCAGCCGCTTGTGGTGTCCTGCCAGAGTAGCCAGAGCCGGGTATCCAGCTCCAGCTGGTGGTAGTCCGGCGCCATATGCGAGCAGAGCTGATAAAACGCCTTGTTGTGGTCGGTTTCTTTGAAGTGGGCCAGTTCGTGGACCACGATCATACGCAGAAAGGCCTCTGGCGCCGCCTTGAACTGGCTGGCGATGCGCAGGCTGTTATGGCTGCGCAGTTTGCTGCCGTGAATACGGGTTTGCCGGGTGTGCATGCCCAGCGCCTGACTCAGCGTTTTCAGCTTGGCGTCGTAATGGGCCTTGCCCAGCGGCGGCGCCTTGCGCAGGTATTGCTGTTTCAGGCTGTTGGCGTACTGGAACAGGGCCTTGTCGCCCTGAATATCATGCTTGTCGGGGTAGCGCTGTTGCAGATAATCACCCAGCTGCCCCCGGTCCACCAGGGTTTGGGCCTGCTGCTGGATCTGGGTGGGGTAGCCGGTCAGGTAATGCAGGGGATTCATGGGCCGGTTATCGTTTCCTGGCTTCGTTGGGCGTTAGTGCCAATGTGATCATTGGGCCGCGTGGGTATGATCGCCGCTCTCTTTGCAATGGACAATCCCATGTCGTCACCCCAGGACTCTGATTATCCCCGTCGCGGCAATGCCTTTTCCCGGTGGCTGGCCAGTGGTTTTTTGCGCCTGGCAGGCTGGCGGGTGACCAATCCCATGCCGGCAGTGCCCAAGGCAGTCATCATCGGCGGGCCGCATACGTCCAACTGGGATGGTATCTATACCCTGGCGGCGATGATGCAGCTGGGGCTGGATGCTCACGTGATGATCAAGGATAGCGCCTTCAAGGGGCCGTTTGGGGCAATGCTGCGCTGGATGGGAGCGTTGCCCATTGCCCGCCACAAGGCGGGTGGGGTCGTCGAGCAGACCGTGGCGCAGTTCAACAGCCGCGACAAGCTGGTCATGGTGGTGGCGCCGGAAGGCACCCGGGGTGGGGCCACACAATGGAAAACCGGCTTTTACCGTATCGCCGAGCAGGCCGGTGTGCCCATTGTGTTGGCCACAGCGGACTACCGGAAAAAAGAAATTACCTTTGCCCGGGTGATTGAACCCTGTGGCGATATGGAAAAGGATCTGGCTGAAATTTTTGAATGCTATGCGTCCATTCACCCGCGTCATCCGGATAAATTGTCGGCACCATTGAAAGCCCTCCGCGAGCGTCGTTAATAGCTGTCAGAGCATGAGGGGCAGATCTGCCCCCATTGTTTGGTTCTGCCCCTCATCGCCCTTATGCAATTTCAGTCTAGAAACCGCCTTCCGGTACCGGAAAGGGTTGGGCTCCGCAGCTGAAGAAGTAAGGCAGCTCATCGACCGCGGCCTGGATGAATTGTGTCTGTGGCCCAAGAATGGTCTCTTTCGTTTCCGGGTGCTGCCAGCAGCCCCGTGGGAAATAGACGTCGCGTCCGTCACTGTTTGGGGATACCACCGGTGCCACCAGCACATTCGGCCCCAACATGAACTGCTGGTCCTGGCGGCCGGCCTCCGGGTCGTTCGGGTATTCAAGCCAAAGTGGCCGGGTTATCGGAATGCCGGTGGCCAGGGCTTCCTGCCAGAGACGATAAATGAGCGGTTGCGCAGCGATGTGCCTGTTCATCGCTGCGCGGTAGTGCTCGACAACCTCGGGATCGTCGAATCGCCAGGGCATGGGAGTGCCATTGACAGGGCCTCCATGTTGGCGGAATACGGGCATCAGGGACGCATGGTTGGCCCAGCGAATCAATAATTCCGAATCGATGGAACCGAAGATATCAATGTAGCCGCCAATCTCGGTGACAAAGCCATAGGCTCCGCCAACACTGCGATTCAGCATGTCAGGAATGACCGAGCCAAGGCCCGAGGCACGGCTCCAGTCGGCGGTGTTGTCGCCAGGCCAGCTCGCGGATTCGTAGTGTGCTGAGCCTCTACGGCCGGAGTTGCCAAAACGCACGAAGAACCACGGTTCCCTGTCCGGGTTGTCGGCAACAAATTCATCAAAGGCCTGACGGGTTGCCTGATGGAACAGCGCCGCATTGCGGTTGTGCATGGCGATACCCGAGCTGCCATCATGAAAAACCATATCAACCTGAACCTGCTCGCCGAAGTCTTGCATAAAGCCTTCGCTGCCTTCTTCGAGGCCTTTCTTGATCCGCTCTTTCCACCACTCGACGGCTTGCGGATTTGTGAAATCAATCAGAGCGGCGATGCCCCCCATCAGTGGAGAGCCAAAAATGTAAGGCACTCCTGATGCCCGCTTTGTGACATACCCACGGGATAGTGCCTCTTGATATACCTCCGGTTCTTCAAGCTCGTCCTCTGTCTGCCCCACAAAGCCCCGATAATAGGTCACAGGCTTGATGTTTTGTGCGCGCAGCCGCTGGATAATCTCATCGAAGGCGCCTGTTTTTTTGGTGCCGACCCACCCTTCAAAAGCAAACGCGGTGACAGGGAGTTCCAGTGCTTCGATTTGATCCAATGACTCCTTCACTTTTTCGGTGTAATTCTCTGGAGAATCGGTGAACTCCTGAATGGTTTCAGACAGCATTGGGCCCAGTGACCAGCGTGGTGGCACCCGATGCCGACCGTTTATGCCGGAGAGACGGCTCACGACTTGCTTTTGATTGCCGGGGACGACAAGGAAATCCAGTTCGCCGCCTGCTACTTCGACACGCCAGGCATCGTTACGGTCTGATGCCATTCGCCAATGAGAAAGCTCATCGCGATCCAGCATAAAACCGTAACCTTGATCTGAAATAAACAGTGACTGGATGTAATAAGCCCCTTGGGGGCCGGTGGGGAACTGGTACTGTTCGCCGAACGTATCGCCAATCAGAGGCTCAAGTTGCTCAGGGGTTTGTGAAAACTCTTCCGCCCAATTCAAGAACGCTTCATGGCGTTGATCGATTTTGTTGCGTCTGCCGCCAAACCCCCTGAACGCCTCACTGGACGTTGAATCGAAACTGGCTGAGATAAGCGGGACTTCCCGGAGGAGTTGATTCACCTTGACGGAGACATGGAAGCTGCTGTTTTCATCGGCCTTGACGGTGACCCGTGCCTCCCGCCCGCTGGGGTCGGAGGTGTCTACCCGCAATAACAGCTGATTGCCGTCAACAGAAACGTCTTTCACATTGGTCAGACGAAACTCGATACCGGTGGATGCCGAGGCCAGCATATTTCCAACCCAGAAGGTTGCCGGGAATTGAAAGTTTATCTGGTCGCCAACAACAAATGAGAAGGGCGCATACAGGGCGGGTGCTTCCGGCATGATCTCGGTCCAGCCACCCAAAAGCCGGCTTGGTAACGGTGTTCTTAACAGCAGCGGGACCGGCGGTTGCTGCCTGTCGCTGCTCAATACCTTGTTGCCATTCTCGTCGTAAAAGCTCATGGATAATGGCGCGCGTTTTATTTCCACGTGCCCATAGTCTGTTCTCAATGTAATGAGCTCAGGACCATCTTCTATCTGGATATTGTCAGGTGGCGTTGTGGCGGGTGTTTCATTTTTTGCTTGCGGGGGTGCGCCTGGTTCAGAGGCCGTGATGTCGGGAGACAGGGTAGAGGGTGACGGTGGGGGTGACATTGACGTTGAAGAAGACGAGTCGTCTCCACTGCCGCATCCCCACAATAGACCAGAGAGAAGAAGGATGAATTGGATATTTTTAGTCATGTTAAGGGCTCCATTCAAGAAACATAGCCCTGCCCTGGTGCTCTGAGAGCTGCTGTTCGGATAGTTAGAAAATAAAAACCCTCCCCTTGCGGGGAGGGGCCAAACGCTCCTCCCGGAGACAGGTGGGAGGAGGGAGGGGGAACAGTGCAGCGCTAGTTGCAGGCGCTGCCGTTGGTGTAGCTGCTATCCACCACCTGATTGATCCACTGATCCAGCAGGGTGGTGGCTTCATCGTGGGCCACGCTGCGGGCGATGGGGGGCATCATCCGTTGCGGGTCGTTTTCCGCGGCCAGGCGGCAGGAGACGATGGAGTTGTTAGCGCTTCCCGGGACTACCACATGCTGGCGACCGCAGGAGCCGCCGCCGGTGGCGGTGGGTTTCTTGCAGATGCCGTAGCTGGCGTCCACTTCACGGAAATGATCCAGGTAGTAACCCGTGTTGGAGGCGGCGCCCTTGTCGTTGTGACAGTGCTGGCAGTTCACTTCCAGGTAGGCCTTTACCCGACTTTCAATATCCGCATCGGAGTTGGCAGTGTTGCCGCTGTCACCGGGCACGTTCCAGTGCGGCAGGCGCTCGATGTTGCTGGCAACGCCGTTGCTGATCTGCAGCTCCGGGGTGCCGCTGAGGATGCCTACGTCAGTCCAGTACTGCAGCTGGTTGAGGCGTGGGAAGCCCGCCTGGCCGGTGTTGCCCATAAAGGCAGATTCCGGTTTGTAGGCACGGTTCAGGTTGCGTGGCTTGGGACCGATAGGGGCGCTGCCGCCGGCCTGGTCGTCGTTGCCATGACAGGTGATGCACTGGTTGGCGTTGGGCACCGAGTAGCTGTCGGTGCTGCCGGTGAGCAGTGCACCTGAGTCGCTGTCGCGGTAATGCCAGCTGGCGGGTGTGCTGCCGCCGCCCATGCTCAGACGGGCCACCGGTTTGCCATCCTGTTCGCCCCAGATATAGGGCAGGCCTTCCCAGAAAGGTTTGCCGCTACTGCTGGTGCGTTTGATCAGCAGGCGCGTCTCCACCAGCGTTTCATTGCTGTTGGCTTCATCGGTGAAGGCAAAGGTCTTGGCCAGTACGGTACCGGTGGGGAAGTGAATCCCTCCATTGGGGTTGCTGCCGTCCTGTCCGTCCCGGTATACCGCCTTGGTGCCGGGAGGAACGAAGGCTACCCGGTATTTAGTGGCGTAGTCGGAGAACAGTTTGGTGTTCAGCACATAGGGCACGCCGCCTTCGTTGGGCAAGCTGCGTGGGTCGCTGGCATCGGCAAACAGGTTGTACTGTTCCAGGCGTGGGCAGTTTACTGCCAGCGCGTCGCGATTGATTTCACCGCTGGCCACTTCGGTGTTGCAGAGTGCTTCTACCACTTCCGGTGACGGCGCAGGATCGAAATCACCGCTGGGTTCGAAGGGAGGAATTTCTACTCTTGGCAGCGAGGGCAGCAGTTTGCCGAAACGGGCCTGACAGTCGTGGTCGGACAGGTTGGTATCCGAAGGCATGTTGAGCAGGCCTTCCAGTGCATCAAGCAGACCACCGGGCGAGAGGATTGAGAAATCCTGTTCTGCCAGAGCCAGCACCAACTCAAGCCCATCGGTACCGTGGAAGTTCAGGTAGGGTTCGCTGTCCTCGGAAAAGTCGTTGTCGTGGAAACAGGAGCCCCAGGTGGGCTGGATACGTTCGTTGTTTTCATCGAACTTGTAGGCGTTGTAGTGACAGGCCGGGTTGGGGTGCTCATTGGTGTGTAGCGGCTTGCCGTTGCTGTCCATGGGCACCGGCTCGCCATTGCTATCCACCGGGTAGGGGCACTCCGCATCCAGGTCATCACGGAGGCCGTCCCAGACAATGTGGGCGCCTTTACCCAGGTTGAGGATGTTGTCCAGGCTGCCCAGTAGTTGGGTGGGATCATTGATGATGGGCAGGTTCTTCAGGCCGATCAGGGTGGGCAGCACGCTTTCCACTTCACCGTTGGCCAGTTTTTCCAGGTCGGGTGGTGGCAGGTCGTAACCGGAGTTTTTCATCACGTTGTTGTGGATGTGCAGCCCTTCGGTATAGGGGTCCAGTTTCTTGTCGGCGGTCTTGTCTTTGCCATCAATCAGTTCATAGCTGGTATAGATGACGGCGGCGGTGCTGTGGTCTTCAAAGGTGTTGTTGAAGACCTCGATGTTGTCGTAGCCCAGGGTGATAAAACCGGTGCCGCGCGGCACCGCAGAGACCAGCCCGCTCTGGGCGAAGTTGTAGGTGTTGTTGTTGCGGGCCAGGTTGTTGAGCATCACCGAGGTATCGCCGTACTGGGTGATATTTTCCAGATCGTAGATCAGGAAGCCGCCGGTATTACACTCGGCCACGTTGTTGTCGTATTCGCCGCCTTGCACATTTTCGATTTCGAAACCCATGACGTTATAGATGGCACGGCTGTCACGAATAATGGCGGTGTTGGTCTGGCCCACGTAGATGCCGGCATCGGAGGCGCCCACGGATTCACTGCCTTCCACCAGGATGTTTTCCGATTCCACCGGGTAGATGCCGTAGCGGCCGCTGGTGGCACTGGGTACGTAATCGGGGGTAGGGTCACCTTCGTTGAAGGGCGGCTTGGTACAGGCCACATGCAGCCGGTCGCCGTAGTTGTCGGCGGTGATCGGCTCACCGCCACCAGACCACATGGCGCGCACATTGCGCAGGGTGCCCCATTTGACGCCCTTGAGTTTGAAGGCGTCGCCGGGGGAATCCAGGATGGTCAGGTCTTCCACGGTAATGCCGCGAATGTTGAGCGCTTCCAGGCCGGTGACGTTGGCGCTGTCTTTGAACGACAACACCGTTTCGTCCTTGCCGCAGCCTTTGATCAGCACGTCCTCGGTGGCCTGGATCAGCAGCCCTTGATCCAGATCGAAGTAGCCACAGTCAAATTGCAGCGTGTCGCCAGGGCGCAGCTGAATCATGGCGTTGACCATGTCTTCGGTGGCGTTGTCGCCGGGGGAAATCATAAAGGTGCGGCCTTCCCCGGTGGGCGGGGTAACCGGATCGTCACCGTCACCACCGCCATCACTACTCCCTCCGCCATCATCGCCGCTATTGGCGGTGGGGGTGTTGGCCGGGTCGCTGCTACCCCCGCCACCACAGCCGGTGACGATGAAGGCGGTGAGTAACAGCAGAAACAGAGAACGGGCTGTTAGTGTTTTCATGGTATTCCCCAAAGGTTTCTAGTTTTTGGCTCTCTTCTCTCTTGGTGAGAGAAGAGTTGGAGGAAGCTGGGGTATTACGCCAGATCATCAAGCAAGTCTTGGCGCCTCTCACCCTCTCCCTGTCCCTCTCCCCTCAAGGGAGAGGGGACCTTTCTGGAAATGCTCTGGAATAGGTGCTTCCTTGATAGTTAATCATTGCGCCGCCTGTTCAAGCCGTTCCCACATGCGCAGGTAGGCTTCCGCCGAGGTGAATAACTGGTTGATGGCATCGTCAATTTGTTCCGGCGGGCGATCGCTATGGGCAATCATGTCGGCGATCTGGTCCGGGTAGAGGCCGTAGTGGGCTACACCCCGACCTTCGTACAGGCTGAAGGCGTGGTCACCGGTGACCTGCTTGTCGAACACCACGCGACCATCCACGGAAGTAAACGGATAGAGGCTGTCTTCCTGATCCGGCGTCCCCGGGTTGCCGGCCAGGGCGGCGATACCATTCACATCGGAGGCAAAGGGAGCACCGCCGAAGGGGCCTACCTTGTAGCTGTCGGGGCGCGGGCGGTTGCCATCGCGGGTGAGCTGGTCGACCCAGTCGTCACGGACACTACCGAAGGAGGCGCTAATGCCGCCCTGAGCAGCGACACGGTCACGCAGGGTCTCGGTGCCGCCCCAGTTGCCGTGGCTGTTGATGATCGGGTAGCCACGCGGGGCGGTCAGATCGAGAATCTGGTCGGCGGCCTTGCGGCTGATGTGGTCGGTTTCAATCATCATGCCGCGTTTGGCCAGTTCTTCGATCAGGAAGAAGCCAAGGTCGGTGAGACCGCGGGTGTTGCAAAGGTGGTCGGTGCCCCGGCGCGGGTCGAGTTCGGCCAGCTCTTCCGGGCTGGCTGGGAAGCGCTCGCCCACGTAATCCAGCTGGAACAGCAACTGCTCGAAGATGCCATAGGGTTGCAGTGGGTCGGCCAGTGGGCTGTCATTCACCGCGTGGTCGTGATCCGGGCACTCTTCAAATTCCACGGTGTGACCGGTTTCCAGCAGGTTGCCGCCATACAGCACGGCACCAATGCCGATACCGTCGGATAGATCCGGCAGGTGGCCACCAAAGGCGTTATCGAATTTGTGCACCGGGAACAGGCTGCGCACATCCATGGCGTAAAGACGGTCGAGCCGTTCGACGATTTCTTCCCGACTGCATTCGGCTACGCCCAGAAATTCCCCACAGTTGAGGGCCTTGGAGGCCTCCACGCCGAGGATGACAGCCATCTTGCCTTCACCGATCACCTGGCGGGCCTGACTGGGACTGGTGACGATACGGAACCAGCCTTCGCCGGGGCCACCGTTCTGTGCATCCACGTAATCCTCCATGCGGTGCATCAGTTCTGCCTGCTGTTCGATGGCGGCCACGGTGTCGCAGTCGTTCTGCTTCTGTGGATTGATCTGGCAGAGGATTTCGTTATGCACCAGGTGGTTGACCAGAATCTTCAGGCCGGACAGGTGGGCCCGTTCGATCCATTTGTAATAGCTCTGGTGGTGTTGCAGTGAATCGTTACGCGGCCAGAAGGGAAAGTCAGGCCAGCCGCGGGTCTCGTGGGGTCCCGGGTTGCTGGTGACTTGTTCCACCAGGCCAGTCAGGCCCTGGGGACCATGGTTTTCCGCGCAATCGTGGAGAGCGTGGTCGACGCCGAATTTGTGAAAGGGATCGCCATAATTGACCCGGCCGCCGATGAATTCGTAGGCAGAGATATGACTGTGGGCATCCACGTAGCCGAACACATCGTCGTTATCGATGCCGGGGGTGCCACGGAAGCGATCGACCTCTTGCAGGTAAATGGCCGGGCCGCTGTCGACCACGGTGGCGTTCAGCTCGGCTTCAGGGTAACCGTTGCAGCCTTCAGCATCGGTGAGGACAAAACGGGTGTCGGCATTCTCCAGGCTGGGCGAGGTCAGAGTCAGCCCGTCATCGCCGGCGGTGAGTAGCAGGCCGGTGACCTGGGAGGCCAGGGTGAAGCTGTCGCCCTCGCTGGGGTTGAGATTCCATACCGCCAGATCATTGGCATCGGCGACCATGGCCA
The DNA here is from genome assembly GCF_000756655.1 of Alcanivorax jadensis T9. GTDB lineage: Bacteria > Pseudomonadota > Gammaproteobacteria > Pseudomonadales > Alcanivoracaceae > Alcanivorax > Alcanivorax jadensis. The sequence continues at coordinate 113,982 of NZ_ARXU01000010.1, read as the reverse complement.
GAGACGGGCGCAGGGTGGTGTCGCCCAGGTTGTTACCGATGCCTTCCAGATTTTCTCCCAGCTCCCGCAGCAGGCCGCCCAGGGGGGCCACCGGATCCAGTACCAGGTTGAGGGTGTCGCCCAGGCCTGCCACCAGATAACTGAGTTCCCCGACGAAATTACCGCCCTGATCCAGCAGCTCCCCGGCAGGGTCGCTGATGCCCAACAGTTGTTTCTGACCGATGCTGCCGGTGGTGCGCTGGTAATCAGACACCAGCAGATAGCGGCCCAGATCGGTGGGTTTCAGGGTAAAGGTGGTGGCCTGGGAGGCGTCCGCGGTCAGGCCATAGGCGCTGCTGGCGGTGTTCGCCTGCAGGAAGCGTCCGTCGCTATTCAGGGTGTAGCAGCCATTGGCGAACTGGAAGCGATTGAGCGGTTGTGGCTCTGGCGCCGGTTCCGGGCCGGGTTCCGGCGTCGGGGCCGGGTTCTCGGTATCGGGCTGGCGCGGCTGCTCGCCGGCAGGGCTGGCGGAGGAGCCGCCACTACCACCGCCACAGCCGGCCAGAAGGCTGACGGCCAGTAGCAGCGAGCAGGGCAATACAGAAGTGTTCAGGGCCGGAGCCCGGGTCAGTTGTAGCATGGCTAACCCCTTAAGGGAGTCCTCGCGATGCGGGGCGCCCGTTGTTGTTATGGGTACGTACGTTCTTATTGGTACGTTTGTACAACTAAAGGACTGGGAGAGGCTGTAGCGTTATTGTCAAAAAGGGGGAGGGGTTTGTTACTGGAGGGGCTCGGGGGGAGATCTAGCGATAACTGTGTAGGGTGCACTGAGCCTAGGGCGAACTGCACCGATCAGACGCCGGGATGGTGCAGTTCGCCCTAGGCTGAGTGCACCCTACGGAGAGTGGGAGAGTGGGTTGGGAGAGCGGTCGCCCCCACAGGGTGTGAGAGGCGACCGCTTCCACAAAAAACGAAAAAAGGGAGCTTATGCCGCCTGCTGGTTATCCAGCGGGCGGGTCAGGTAGCCCAGTACCAGGGCGGCGATATTCACCTTGGGCTGGTAGTGCAGGAAAAAGCCGCCCAGGGTGCCGAACACCCGCGCCAGCATGATGAAGTCGCCGGGCATTTTTTCCACCGGATCATGTTCCAGGCGATCGAGAAGATGGCTGACCTGTTGCATCATTTCCTCGGCGCTGGGCCAGCCCTTGTCCGGGTCCGGGTAGATGATGGCGTTGCGCACCTGATCGAGAATGGCGGCGACGAACGCCAGCAGGGTATCCGGGTTGCCGCTCCGGGTGGTGAAACCCATGGCGGTAAGGGTGTCGGCAATCACTTTCTGATCATCCACCACGCAGGCCTGCAAGACCCGGAAGTAGCCGTGCCGGGCTGCATCGCTGAGGCTCTGGGCACAGCCGAAATCCAGCAGCACCAGGGTATCGTCGGCGGTGATCATGATGTTGCCCGGGTGCGGGTCGGCATGGAAGACGCCGCCATGCAGCACCTGGGAGAACCAGGCATCCAGCAGCCGATGCAGCACTATACCCAGGCGCTCCGGGTCGGTGTGGTGCAGTTCATCCAGCACGGTGGTGAGCTTGCGCCCGTGTACGAATTCAGTGGTCAGCACATGGCGGCTGCTGTGTTCTGCCACCAGGGCTGGTGTGGTGATGCCGGTGACGCTGGCCAATTGTGCGCCGATTTTTGTCATCACCCGGGCTTCGCGTTCATAGTCCAGCTCTTCACGCACGGTGCGCTGGATTTCACTGACGATGGTATCCATGTCCATGGGGGGGAGGGCAGATTTCACTGCGTCCATAAAGACCTTGAGCAGGGCCATGTCCAGCTCCACCACCTCGTCCAGGCCCGGGCGCTGTACCTTTACCGCCACCTCGCGGCCATCATGCAGCCGCGCCCGATGTACCTGGCCGATGCTGGCGGCGGCCAGTGGTTCCGGGTCGAAATGGGCAAACAGCTGGTCCAGCGGCTGGCCGAATTCCTGCTCCAGTACCAGGGCGATCTCGTCGAAGGGCACCGGGTTGGCTTGATCCTGCAAGATCGTCAGTTCATCCACCCAGGCCTGGGGGAGCAGGTCCGGGCGGCTGGACAGCAGCTGACCGATCTTCAGGAAGGCGCCGCCCTGTTCCAGGGAGGTATCGCGGAAGCGGCGGGCATTGCGCTGGTGCAGGCTCTCCAGGGCGGCCTCGCGCATGCTGGTTGGCAAAAAGGCAGAGCGGGTGCCCCACAGGCGGTAGCTGGCCACCACCTTGGTGAGCATCCAGCCGGTTTTGCTCAGGCGCTTGAGGCGGGTCGGCCAGCGGCGCGCCTCGTCAGCCAGGATCTGCATTTCCTCGTTCACGGCGTTGGCGCCACGGCCCACCGCCTTGCAGGCCTTGAGCGCCTGGTCGGCGATGTCGCGACCCTGCCAGGCGGTTTTCTCGATGGCCCGGATACAGCCCTCCACCACGGACAGCCAGGCCTTCAGGCCACTGTCTTTCTGCTTGCGCTCGGCAAAGTCGTTGAGCGGCTGCCAGTTGGGCTCTGCCGGGGTGGTCGGGGTTTGTTGCAATGACGTGTTTTTCATAAGGCACGCCTCCGCTTTGTGAATAGGTGTTCACAAAATAGGGATGAAGGGCTCGATTGGCAAGCAAAAATGTTTACGACCGTTCACTTTGTAGGGCAATTCAGGTCGGGGCGTTGATGCAATGCGGCTCCAGTGCGTCAGGGAATGATGGCTTGGTGCTACCACGGGTAACCTTTCTTTGGTTCTTTCGTACTAAATTCAAAGGGTTACGTGTTCCGGTGTGATGGGCGGTAGTGCCGTGTGGATAACCGGCACTGCAGGCAACGTCTCCCTCACCCACAGTGGACAGACTCCGATACCGTTTGGGAACGGCGGGTCGGTGCCCTTAACGATAATAACAACGTAATCAGAGGAACCTGATGACAACCACTACCAGGATGTTGGTACCAGCCGTGTTGTTGCTGGCGCCGGTGGTCCAGGCGCAATCTCCTGCGTCGCTGGAAGACATGGAGCGGCGTCTTGAGCAACTGGAAATGCAGCAGTACGAAAAGCAGAACAACTGGAGCGATCGCCTCTCCCTTAACGGCTTCATGACCTATGGCGTTACCCGTCACGATGTTCATGTTCGCGCCAATAATGGTGAGCCGATCGATTACATCGATCGTACTACCGACGAGATTTCCCACCGGGAGCTGTCACGGGCGGGGATCCAGTTCAATGCAACCATCAGCGATGAGACCAGTGCTACGGTACAGGTGCTGGCCCGGGGGCGGGATGATTACGATGCACAAGTGCAGTGGGCTTACCTGAGCCATGATCTGTCGCCGTCGGTGACGGTTCGGGCCGGCCGTATGGTGTTGCCGTTTTTCATGCACACCCAGTACAACAATGTGGGTTACACCTACCACTGGGCGACCTTGCCCGGTGAAGCCTACGACGTGGTGCCGTTTGACACCATGGAAGGGGTGGACCTGAGCTGGAATCTGAACACCGGTCCGGTCTCCCATCGTCTCAATGTATATGGCGGTGCCACCGATGTGCCCAGTTTTTCGCTGCCCGCACCGGTGGTGTATGAAGTCAGCGAGTTGACCGGCATCAATCTCACCAGCCAATGGCGGGACTGGACCAGCTGGCTCAGTTACAGCCATGCGGAAGTGACCCTGGATCTGACCGACCTTGCCGGCCCTACCGGTCTGCCGGTGGCGGCACTGGAAGCGCCCGTCAGCCTGGACGAGGCCCAGACCTATATCAGCAGTGTGGGCCTGCAGTATGACAACGGCGCCATGGTGCTGATGGCAGAGCGTACCCAGCTGGGTATCGAAGGCTGGTTCCCCACCAAGTGGGGTGGTTATGTCAGCGCAGGGTATCGTTTCGGGCCATGGATGCCGCATGTGACTTGGGGTGCTGCCAATGCCCACGGCGTCAGTGAAGCACAGAGCGAAGGACCGGTCGCCGCCAACTTCTCTGCAGCCAATCAGGTGCGCAGTAAAAGCTGGACGCTGGGTTTGCGTTACGAGCTGGAAGTGGGCGTTGCCGTGAAACTGGAAGCACAGCGCTTTTATGACATGAGCAACGACAAGATCATGACCAACGGTCTGTTCACTCCCCAGGGGTCGGCACCTTCCATCGAAGAGGAAGAACCGACGGTATTCCGGCTCACCGTAGATGCGGCCTTTTAAGGGAGAATGATCATGTTGAAGAAAGTGTGTGCTGTCTTCCTTGTCCTGTGCTGCCCCGCGTTATCATCCGCCGGCATGCTGGTGATAGTGGCGGAGTCTTCGCCATTGGCGCAGATGGATCGTCATGAAGTCCGTCAGCTTTACATGGATAATGCGTCCCGCTTTGGCGGTTATACCGTGACGGTGTTGGATATGCCGGAGGGCAGCCAGCAGCGCGAACGCTTCTATGAGGGCGCCACGGGCAAGTCCGCGTCTCAATTGAAAAGCTACTGGGCCAGGATGATTTTCACCGGCCAGGGTATGCCGCCACGCCAGGTGAAAAATGCCCGGGACATGGTTCAGCAGGTAAAACAGAACCCGGATGCCGTGGGTTATGTGCAGGAATCGGATCTGCAGGAGGGATTACGGGTATTGTTGCGTTTGCCATGACGTTCAGTGGCAAGTTGCAAGTGGCAGCGCGTGTGATGACAAGCCAATCGATAACCACGACCGCCGCGTTCCAGCGGCGGTTTTTTAATGATGTGATAACTCGCGCTGAAGCGCGGTCACTGTCGGTGCTGCATCGACTATAGCTATCGCGCGTTGCAACTTTCTACTTGTAACTTGCTACTGCCTTACCCTCCCAGCAAGCGGTTTTCCGCAGCTTCCACTGCTTCCAGCGGACCGTAAAGAATCACCGTATCTCCCGGCTCGAGAACCAGCTCTGGGTCAGGGCTTTCCAGTGTCTGGTCATCCCGTTTTACCGCCCGGATTTCCACATCCCGTAATGCACAGCGTGCAATGCTCCGGCCGATGCCCCGGGCCTTGTCGGATAATGTCACCGCATGCAACAGGCGGTACGGGTTGCCGGCACTGTCGGTAGTGGGCAGGGTGTCGCCGTGATAATAGCCCTGCAACATGCGGTAGCGTTCCCGGCGGGTCTTGCGCAGCGTGGCCATGACCCGGTCGAAGGGCACATCCAGCATCATCAGGGCATGGGCAACCAGCATCAGCGAAGCTTCCAGTACTTCGGGGACCACTTCTTCCGCACCGGCATCGATCAGCGCATCAAGGTAAGTGTCGTCCCGGGTACGTACCAGGATGCGGATATTGGGATTGAGCTCCCGAGCGGTATGCAGGATGCGCTCTGCCAGACGTGGGTCGTCAAAGGTCACCACCAGCAGGCGAGCGTGCTGAATACCGGCATTGACCAGGATTTCCTTGCGGCTGGAATCACCAAACAGGATGTGTTCACCGGCGGCGCTGGCTTCCTGTAGTCGTACCAGATCCCGGTCCACCGCCACGGCTTTCATGTGGAAGCTGTTCAGGTAGCGCATCAGGTTCTGACCCACCCGGCCATAGCCGCAGAGGATCACGTGGTTGCGGGTTTCATCGGAGATTGGGGTGTCTTCAGGAATTCTTTGCCAGCGTTGTAGCAGCCGGCGGGTAAGACGACCGCTGTTATCCAGCAATGCGGGCGTGAACACCATGGTCAGCACCACGATGGAGACCAGCAAGCCAGCCTTGTCCGGCGTAATCAGCTGATGAGAGACCCCCAGTGCAACCAGGACAAAACCGAACTCCCCCGCCTGGGAGAGAATCAGTCCGCTTCGCATTGCGGTATCGCTGCGCTCTTTCAACAAGCGCAGCAGCGTAAATATCAGCAGCCCCTTGAACAGCATCAATGCCGCAGCGGCGAGTATGATCCAGTGCCACTGATCGGCGAACAGGTTCGGATCCACCAGCATGCCGACACTGATAAAGAAAAGCCCCAGTAGCAGATCCCGGAAGGGGCGCAGGTCGGCTTCGATCTGATGGCGGAAGTGGCTCTCGCCCAGCATCATGCCGGCCAGAAAAGCACCCAGGGCCATGGACAGGCCCAGCCAGTGAGTTACCCAGGCCGCCAGCAATGCCAGCAGCAGGGCGGTCATGACAAAGACCTCATCGGAACGGGCGCGGCCGGTTTCTTCCAGCATGCGTGGCAGCACCCAACGGCCGATCACATAGATACCGGCAAACAACAGCAGGGATTTGCCCAGCGTCAGTGACGCCACGGACCACATGGGGCCGCTGTTTTCCTGAGTGAGGATCGGCAACATCACCAGCATGATCACGGCGGCCAGATCCTGGAACAGCAGTATGCCAGTGGAGGTTCTGCCGTAGCCGGTATTGACCGATCCCCGGGATATCAGATCGCGGATCACAATGGCGGTTGAGGAGAGGGAGAGAGCACAGGCGGTAATCAGAGAGGGTGTGTAGTCAAACCCGAGCAACCGCATGATAGCGAACACTGCCAGGCCGGTGAGGGCGACTTGCAGCGGGCCGGCGCCGAAGACGATACGGCGCAGGGTCATCAACCGTGGGATGGAAAATTCCAGGCCCAGCGTAAACAACAGAAAAACGATGCCAAACTCGGCCAGGTGTTGAATGCCGTCGGTATTGCTGACCCAGCCAAAGCCGAAGGGTCCGGCAGCAAGGCCGCAGAGCAGGTAGGCCAGAATGGGTGGCATACCAAGCCGCCGAAACAGCACCACGGCAGCCACGGCGGTGCCGAGCAGAACAACAATGAGTGTGAGGGCATCATGCATAGAAAAACCGGGTTCCTGAAGAGCCAGGTTCCCAGTGTAGCAGCCCGCCCATGACAGGACAGACCAGGATGTTGATCCTGATCAATGGGGCCGGAAATGGCTTAGAAGCAACTGAAGCGGAAGCTGTCGTCCAGCGCCAGGGGAAGGGTCATTGAGCGGAAGCCCAGAATCTCCATATGTTCGCAGTGGAAGGTTCTCTCCCCTGCATCCTGGCTGAACCGATAGTCAATATGCAGTACCGGTTTGCCGGCATCGATGAAGGGTTGCAGCAGGTGACACTCGCGCCATTCATGGCAGGATTCGTTGATGGCAAAATCCGCATAATCCACCAGTTCCCTGACCTGTTGCAGGTCATTTTTCAGGGATACGGCGAGGCTGTACTGATGGGCGGTGCGAAACAGAAAACGGTTATAAGAGAGCTGCTGCCTGCTATTCAGAGGGAAGCCGGTTTCATTGGTATAGCCATCCACATTGTCCGGATCGACCCCATCGCAGCCTTTTTGCGCGGCCAGTTCAATACGATCTGCCATGCGCTTGCGAACATTGAGGGAGCGGATATCCAGCCAGCGCTCGCCCGGCCAGTTACCCAGGCGCCGACCCTTTTCAGTGGGCAGGAAACGGTAGCGGTCCGGGCGCCAGTTTTCGTAGGTCCCGGCGGAAAAATAGCAGATCACCTTTTTGCCAGCGGCCTGCAGGTCCTGAATCACACTCTCTTCGGTATCGAAAAGGTCCACCACATACAGTTCCACGTCATAGCCGGTGTTGATCTCACCCTGTAGCTGGATCTGCCACTGCACGTCCACGTGCGGCTGGTACCACTCGGGCGCCAGGTTGCCGCCATCGGTGGGTAGAGGCAGTAATAGTGCGGCAAGCAGGTTTAACGGAAGATCCATTGGGCACCGAAAAATGGCAGGTGTTAGTTAACCGATTTTTCATTGATGTGTGACAGATTACTGTTCAATTCCAAGGTAAAAATGTAGATGTAGCGTGTCCACAATGACATTCTGTTACCTGACAGGGCGGCATGTTCGGCGGGGTGCTGCAGTCTGCCGGAGAGTGGAGGTGATGCTGTCGCCCGAACGTTCCGGCCAGTGGACGCCGGCAAATCTGATTCACGGGCGGGGGCAAGAATGATGGCTAAGGATAATGAACCGGCTATTACGGTAACGTCTCATGGGGCGGCAGGAGAGGTGACCGGCTCTTGTCACCGGCTAACCGTGCAGGGCAAGTCCGTGTTGCTCGACTGCGGTATGCATCAGGGCGGTGATGTGGTGAAACGTCTGCAGGAGGAGCGTTTCGACTTCAACCCCCGGGATATTGATGCGGTGGTGCTGTCCCATGCTCACCTGGACCATAGTGGTCTGTTGCCCCTGCTGGTGGCAGAAGGCTTTGGTGGGCCGATTTACTGCACCCATGCCACCCGAAACCTGCTGGCGATTATGCTCGAAGACGCTGCCAGTATTTACCAGCGTGATCTGGACAATGGTAACTTGCGTCGCCGTCGCGCCGGCCGCCGCCAGTTGAGTCCCCGTTATACCCTCGATCATGTGCGCCAGGTGCTGGAACAGTGCCAGCCACTGAGTTATCGCCAGGATGAAACGATTCTGTCCGGCCTGGATTTGAGCCTGCTGGATGCCGGGCACATTCTCGGCTCCGCGGTGGTTGTGTTGACCGTGGCCGGGGAGCCTCCTCGGACGCTGGTCTTTTCCGGTGACCTGGGGGCCAGCCAGCGCGTGCTGATGCGGCCACCGGAAGTGCCCGAACGTGCAGACCTGGTGTTGATGGAAAGTACCTACGGCGACCGTGATCACCGTAGCCAGGAAGACACCATGACAGAGCTGGAACAGATCATCGCCGAGGCGCGCAATGATGGTGTGATCATGATGCCGGCCTTTGCGGTTGGTCGAACTCAGGAATTACTGTTCCACTTGGGCTGTCTGTATCACCGGGGTCTGCTGTCCGGTTGGCAGGTGTTTCTGGACAGCCCCATGGCGCTGGAAGTCACACGACTCTATGACCAGTGGCTGGATGCCATGGATAAAGATGATCAGCGAGTGATGGCCCATTTCGGGGCCCGTTCACTGCAAGAGTTTTTGCCGGTGCTCTCTCCCACTCCCGACGTGGAGCAGTCCATGCGCATCAACCGCATTGAGCGTGGCGCCATTATCATTGCTGGCAGTGGCATGTGTAACGGGGGCCGTATCCGTCATCACCTCAAGCACCGTCTGTGGCAGGAACGTAATCATCTGGTGTTCACTGGCTACCAGGCACGCGGCACTCTGGGGCGGCAGATAGTGGATGGGGCCAGCCATATCCGCATGTTCGGGCAGCGTTTTGTGGTGCGTGCCCAGTGCCATACGCTGGGCGGTTTCTCTGCCCATGCCGGTCGTAATGAGCTGTTGGCCTGGGCAAAGGGCATTGGTGGAGAGCCCCGGTTTCGTCTGGTCCATGGCGAGCCGGAGGCGCTGGAAAGTCTGGCCGGTGCCTTGAGTGAGATGGGGATTCCGGTGTCTGTGGCCGAGCCCCAGGTAGCGTTCTCGCCAGATTTTTCCTGAGGCCCACAATGGATGCTTCCGCGCACCCGCAATGGCATAACGACAGCGGGGTTGCCGCTCTCGATGCCCTGGAGAGTCAGGCTGAGGGGCTAACCAGTGAGCAGGTGGCTGCTCGTCGTGGCCGCTTCGGCGAAAACCGTTTGCTGGAGCAGAAGCCTCGCAGTGTCTGGCGGCGCCTGGCCAGCCAGTTTCATAACGTACTGCTGTATATCCTGCTGGCTGCGGCGCTGTTGGCGTTGCTGCTGGGCTATTACAGTGATGCCACGGTAATCCTGCTGGTGGTGGTGATCAATGCCCTGGTGGGCTTCGTTCAGGAAGGCAAGGCTGAGGCCGCCCTGCGCTCGATCCAATGCATGCTGGTTTCCCATTGCCAAGTACTTCGTGATGGTCGGCCGCATACCCTGGAAGCCAGTGAGCTGGTGCCGGGGGATGTGGTGATACTGGCCGCCGGGGACCGGGTGCCGGCAGATCTGCGCCTGCTGCAGGTGCGTGAGCTTCACTGTGACGAAGCCATGCTCACCGGCGAATCGGTACCGGTTGCCAAACAGCAGGATTCGTTACCCGGCGATTTTCCCCTGGCGGAAAGGCGCAATATGGCCTGGATGGGGTCCCTGGTGACCACAGGCAGCGCCCAGGGCGTCGTGGTGGCCACCGGCATGGCAACCCAGCTGGGGCACATCGGGAACCTGGTGGCCACGGTCAGTGCGCCGGTGACCCCGTTGACCCGGGCGCTGACTCGTTTCGGTCACCAACTGGCGTTGCTGATCATTGTGGTGAGCGGTATAGGGCTGGCCTGGGGGGCCGGCATCATGGGGCTGGCGCCCGGCGAATTGTTACGGGTTGCCGTGGGGGTGGTGGTAGCGGCGATTCCGGAAGGGTTGCCGGCGGTGGTCACCATTACCCTGGCCATAGGCGTGCAACGGATGGCCAGGAACCATGCGGTGATTCGCAAGTTGCCGGCGGTGGAAGTGCTCGGTTCGGTGACGGTGATCTGCTCCGACAAGACCGGCACCCTGACCCGCAATGAAATGACCACCCGCACTTTTGTCACCGCTGCTGGGCAGGTGCAGTTGTCCGGCGAGGGGTATGCGCCGCAAGGCCTGGTTGAGAGCAACAGCCCGGCGGCATTGGAGATTTTTGCCCGCGCCGCCCAGGTGGCCATGCTGTGCAACGACTCCCACCTGAACCAGCGTGATGGGCAATGGGTGATGCAGGGTGATCCCACCGAGGGGGCCTTGTATGTGCTGGCGCGCAAGGCTGGACTGACGGAAGCGTTTCGCCAGCAGTGTCCGCGCAGGGATGAATTGCCCTTTGCCGCCGAGCGGCTCTACATGGCCACTCTCAACGAAGTGGCGGGTCAGCCCATGCTGATGGTCAAGGGCGCGCCGGAGCGCTTGCTGGCGCTGTGCGATCAGCAACAGAGCGGCGACGGCGCCGAACCATTGAATAGCGACTATTGGCAACAACAATTGGAGAGGTTGGCCGGGGAGGGCATGCGGGTGCTGGGACTGGCCTGCAAGGTCATGCCCTCGATGGGCCGTCCTATTGGCCATCCGGATCTGGAGCAGGGGCTGGTGTTCCTCGGCTTGACCGGCACCACGGATCCGCCCCGTCAGGAAGCGGTCACTGCGGTGGCGCAGTGCCAGCAGGCCGGTATTCGCGTCAAGATGATTACCGGTGATAACCCCCGTACCGCATCGGTCATCGCCGCCCAGTTGGGGCTGCGCGGCCAGCGTGTAATCACCGGCCAGGAATTATCTGCACTGGATGACGGACAACTGGATCAGGTGCTGGCCGAGGTGGATGTGTTTGCCCGCACCTCGCCGGCGGACAAGCTGCGTCTGGTGGAGCGGTTGCAGGCCGGGGGGCAGGTAGTGGCGATGACCGGAGATGGTGTCAATGATGCGCCGGCGCTGCAGCGCGCCGACATCGGCGTCGCCATGGGCGGCAAAGGCACCGATGCGGCCCGTGATGCGTCGGCCATGGTGCTCACCGATGACAATTTTGCCACCATTGCGGCGGCGGTGCGCGAAGGGCGCACGGTCTACGACAACATCGTCAAGGCACTGCTGTTTCTGTTGCCTACTGGTCTTATCGAGGCGTCGGTATTACTGGTGGCGGTGGTGCTCGGTACGCCGCTGCCGATTACCCCGGTGCAGATACTCTGGGTAAACATGATCACGGCAGTCACCCTAGCGTTGGCGTTAGGGTTTGAACACGGCGAACCGGATCTGATGCGCCGCCCCCCACGGCCACCCAGCCAGGGATTGGTATCGCCATTGTTGCTGGGGCGCCTGCTGTGGGTGGGTGCCCTGGGCACCGCGCTGGTGTTCTGGCAATTCAGCCGTTTCGCCGAGACGGATCTGGATCTGGCGCGAAATATGGCGGTGCTCACCCTGGTATGGATTGAGATTACCTACCTGTTTGCCTGCCGCCGGCTACTGGCCCCTGCCTGGTCCGATCTGTCGCTGACGAGACTGTTGCCAACCCTGATGGCGGTGCTGGCCGTGTTGCTGCTGCAGTGGCTGTTTTTCGTGGTGCCCTTCATGCAAACCCTGTTCGCTTCCCGCCCCCTGTCCCCGGCTTTCTGGGGGCAGGCAGCGGCGGTGGCGCTGTTATTGTTGCTGGCAGTGGAAATGGAAAAATGGCTGATCCGCCGCCTGCGTTCTCGCCGCCATCAGCGAAGGGCATCCGGGTCGCCGAGCCCCTGAGCCGCGGCATTTTCATCAGTGGTCAGCCAGGGCGTGGCCGGCTGGCCCAGTAGCTCCGCTACCTGCTGCAAGACATGGGCCCAGGTGCTGTGGTTGGCGTAGAGCATGCCGAAGGTGTCCAGTGTACCGCCGCGATTGCGATAGCCCAGGAAGCGGCTGCGTTCACCGGTATCCAGCGGGCGCATCACACCGCTGAACACTTCCGGGTGACCGTGGACCAGGAATACCCGTTCCGCCACGGTTGGCAACAGCTGTGTCATGGCGGAGAGGGAATGCAGGCTTTGCGCTTCCTCGGAATCGCGCGGGAGCCGAAAACGTCCGGGCTCCTGTATCACCGACAGGCAATGGGGCATGCCATGCTCTTTCAGGCGCTGGCTGGCCCGTTGCATTTCCACCAGCTGGTAGGCGCCGATGGCTACCAGCTGTACCCGGGGCGACGGGTCCTGATGCAGGCACAGGGCGCCCTGGTCCGTCAGTTCCCGGGCCTGCTCTTCACTGAGTTGCGCGGGCTGGGGATTTTTCGGCACCACCAGAACGGCGACCTGCCCCCGGCTGCGGTAGATTTTCAGGAGTGCCTGCACTGCGCTGCGCGCGTCCACCGGAAACAGCACCGGCGCCACATCCTGCATTTCCGCCAGCCAGGCTTCGCACAGGGTTGGGTCCTGGTGGGATTGCTCATTCTTGCCGTTTTCCCAGGTGTGAGAACTCAGCAGAATCGGCACGCTGATCCAGTGGGGGCCTCGGTCGGCATGGCGGCGCTGTCTCGAGAAGAGAATTTCCTGGCGCATGGCGCCGAGCATTTTCACCGCAAAGGCCTCGTAGCTGGCAACCAGATTGAGTCCCTGCTTGTTGGCCAGGGCGGCACATACCACCGCTTCTTCATTGAGGGCGGTGATCACCGAACCATGCAGGGATTCGGCAATGCCTTGCTCCGGATCGGTGACCCGATGCTGCAACAGGTCCAGGCTTTCATTGAGACGGTTGCTGCGCATCTCGTCCGGGTTGCCAACCCGCACCCGTAATGCCGGGTTCGCTTTCACCAGTGCCACAAAGGCCTGGTCGATGGCCGCCATGGGAGCGGCGGGTAGTGTCAGGCCTGCCAGGTCGGGGAACTGTAATGGGGAAACCGGCGCCGGTTCTGCCAGGGGATGGTCCCGCTCCAGTGGGCGCTGGCTGTAACCATGATTGTTCAGTAATGCGACTGCTGCCTGCAGTTCTTCCGGCGGCACAAAAAGCGCGCCGGCGCCGTCGTTGAATCGCTGGCGGGTTTTCGCATCACTGGCCGGGTTATCAACCAGTGGCAGGTTGTGCGCAGCATTGGTGCCGGCACCGGGAAAGCCGAACCCCTTTGTCGTCTCGGCGATGATGTAGGGCAGCGGGGCTGGGTAATCAGCTTGCCGACGCAGGTTGCCCAGACGTTGTTCCGCTTCCAGCAAGGCCCAGGCAAAGGCTGCCGGATCGCGCCCGTCGATGGTGATCGGATCAAAGCCGTTGAGGGTCAGGTGGCCGGCGAACCAGCTGCTGCCACCGGACTGGCTGAGACTGGTACGCTGGTCAATACGGCGGCCGTTGGCAATCATCACCGGCAACAGGTCGCCGCAGTCCTGGCCCCGCCACCAGCGAGGCGTCCAGTCACTGCCACGTTGTTCTTCGAAGGCGCCATCACTGAGAAATGCCACCAGTGATTGGTCGGGTAATGGCATGTGGGCGTACTGCAGTTCTGCAAATCCCAGGTAGCCTCCCTCCATGATGCCGCCGGCAGTGTAGGCGTTGACGTGGCTGCCCAGTGGCGATTGCGGATAACCGTCTGCCTTGACGCCGTAATGATAAAAATCTGCCACAAAACGGGCGAGCCCGGCCTCGTCGAGACGGTAACGTTGCGCATGGGCCGGAGACAGATTGCCGGTGAGCAGATTCACCGCATCAATGGCCGCCACGCAATGCCCTTGTCCCATGAGCCAGCTGCGGGTCTTGCCGCTCAGACTGTTGGCGAGCAGATAGCCGACATAGGCCGGCACCATGTTGAGGGCACCGCCAGTATGACCTTCCGGTGTCTGCTTGAAATCGTCGGCAGTCAGCGGTTGGCCATCCAGCCGCGGGCGCTGCACGTAGGTCATGTTGGCTACCAGCCACATACCCATACAGGTGAGGCGATCCGCTGCTGCCAGCAGTGCCAGCCAGCGTCCGCGGGTGACCGGGTCGCCGGCCTTATCCAGCAGCGTCTTCAGGCGCGACAGGGTAGAGTCATTGTGTTGAATAACACCATAACCGGCAGACCAGGGTTGCATGTCATCGGGCAGGGAAGGGGCGTCTTGCATGATCATTGCTCTCCGTGTCTGTCTGATCGTCGTGGTTCATCATGGCTGAAGCGATAGTGATGACGCCAGGGAGTGAAACGCAGATAGTATGACAGCAGTCCGTCACTGATTTGTTGACAAGGAGCAGAGACGTAGCAATGGAGTATGTAACAACGGTACTGGGTGGTGTGGGCCTTTTTCTGCTGGGCATGTGGTTGATCACCGAAGGGCTGAAAGTGGCTGCCGGTGCGTCACTGGAAAAGCTGCTGGCCAGTTGGACTCGCAATCGCCTGCGTGGTCTGTTGTCCGGCACCTTGTTGACGGCGCTGGTGCAGTCATCCAGCGCCATAACGGTGGCGGCACTGGGTTTCGTCAATACCGGCCTGTTGCGATTCGAACGGGCGGTGTGGGTGATCTTTGGCAGCAATCTGGGTACCACGCTGACGGCCTGGGTGGTGGCGCTGGTAGGGGTCAAGTTTCAGATCAATGCCATCGCCCTGCCATTGGTGGGTATCGGTGCCCTGATGCGGGTGTTTGCGCCGGCGGACCGTTATCGCAATCTGGGTATGGCGCTGGCGGGGTTTGGCGTGTTGTTTCTGGGCATCGAGGTACTGTCCAGCGGGTTCCAGCACATGGGAGAGAGTTTCCCGTTACCCGATGCCGGAACACCGTTGGTGTGGCTGATTCTGGTGGGTATTATTCTGACCACCCTGATGCAGTCCTCCAGTGCCGCTGTAGCGTTGGTGCTCACGGCTCTGGCTGGCGGGTTGTTGGGTTTTCGCGAGGCGGCGGCAGTGGTGATCGGCGCGAATGTGGGCACTACCTCCACAGCGTTGTTGGCTACGCTTGGGGCGACGGCCAATGCGCGACGTCTGGCGGTGGCCCATGTTCTGTTCAATATTCTCACTGGTGTGATGGCGCTGTTATTACTGAGCCCCTTGTTGGACCTGGTGGGCTACCTGGCCGGGCTGTGGCAGCTGGATGGTGATCCCGCAGCGCAACTGGCGCTGTTCCATACCTGCTTCAACCTGTTGGGCATTGCACTGATGTGGCCGCTGGAACCGCCTCTGAGCCGCTTCCTCTTGCGCCGTTTTGGTGAGCGTCAGAAGAGCACCGTACAGCTACAATTTCTCGACAGAAACCTGGTGACATTACCGGATGCGGCGAGAGTGGCGCTGAGTCAGGAAATGCAGCGTTTGCTGGCGCAGTATCCGCAGGCGCTGGCCACCTTACCGGCACCTGATTCTGATCGTCTGGAGCAAATCGCGGATCGAACCCGGTTGCATGCCGGTGTGGGGGATTTCCTTGCCGATGTGGCTCGACAACAACTGGTGGATGAGCAGGTGGCAGCCTTTCAGATGGGGTGGCGGCTGCAGGGAAACCTGGTGAACATGGATGAAACCCTGCAACGGCTCAATGGTTTCGGCCTGGCCATGCAGCGCCACTCTGACTGGCCTGTTATTCAGGCGTTACTGTCACACTGGTTTGCCAATGCCAGCAGAGTGATGGAACAGGACTGGCAGCGTGGCGGTGAACGGGGAGCGGATGCGTCTCTGCTTGGGCAATATGAAAGTACCAAGAGTGCACTGCTGGCGAATGCCATGGCTGGCAAACTGTCCCGCCAATCCCTGGATCTGGCGTTGCAAAGTCTGAGTCAGGGACGCTGGTTTCTGGAGCAATGGCAGCGGGCGCTGGAATATCATCATCAATTGTCTGCTCGTGACCCTGTAGATGGCTCATTGGTTCCAGCAGCAGAAATGGTATCGATTGGGGAACAGGGAAAAGCAACAGTTTCACGCGAGCGCGATACAGAAAACGCTTATTGAGTGACCGTTACTACCGCAATGGCCGAGGAACAACCATTGCCTGTTTTTGCCAAGCGCTCAATAACATCAGGGCCTTTGCCGTCAGGAGGAGACGGGTTTCTTGTGTCGGCCTAAAACGTAACTTCAACCGTGACGGTATCGGAGTAACTGCCCGCCTCGGCGGTGGGGTTGGCGAAAACGCGCCCGTAAACTGTGAGGTTTATTGCTGAGCCAGTGCCCAGCCCGATACCCGTCTGGAGGGTGCCTGGCGTGTTACCCCAGTCTACGGAGCGGGCCGCATCCTGATAAAGCTCGTAGGCCACCTGATCGGTGCCATTGGTCATCTCCCGATTACCGGTAAGCCCTCCGTTGAGGCCGACCTCGAAGTCGGTACTGTTTGTACAGCGCACGGTCACGGTGGAGGTGCTATCCACTTGAGCGAGGGGAGTATTGCGGGTACCAAAATCCAGATCGGTGGCTGCCACCTGGCATTGATCCGGGATGGTTACCTGGGCGGTCAGGGTGTAGTTGTCGGTAATGGCGCCGGCCCCTGCACTGCAGCTCTGGTTGAAGCCGCCCGTGCGCACGCGTACCTGGGAGCCGGTCATCAGTGCTTGATGAAACTCTGCTCGAGTGGTGCCCGGCAGCGGGCCAGGAAGCAACCCATATAGGGTAACGGTACCGCTGTCATTGAAGGTGAAGAACGGCATGTTCACATTGACGGGTATGCCGGAGTTTGTAGCTCCGCCCGGTTGCCCGACTACCTCTACTCTGGCTGCAGAGGTATAGACATTAAAGGGGATAGACGGGGGCTGATTGCTATTGGCTACCAGTCGTCTCGGTAGCATGCCTCCGCTGTTGTCATTGGCGACGTGGACGCACATGGTGTTCTGGTTCGAATCAAAGAAACCACGGGTACAAGACCAGTTCACCGTAACCTGTGTTAGTACATTACCGCCGGTAAAGGGATCCACGTTGCCGAAGTCCAGGGTTGGACTGCCCTGTAAGCTGCAATTTACAGCACCCCATGCACAGGGTGTCAGAAAGAGCACGGCACCGCCCAGCAGCACGTTTCCCCTTTTCATTTTTCCTCCTCAACGGGCAACGTCAGGCTCTTGCCGTTGGCGGTAAATGTTACTGCAACAGGCTGGCCGCTAAAGTCATCGGTGTCCAGCCACAGCTCGCTATCGGGAAGCACGTAACCTGCCAGGCCTTTGTGAATAATGTGGCGTTGTTGTTGATTATCCAGCCAATAGGCGTCGACAAGACGGGCATGGCCATTGCCACCGTTATGAATGACAAAGCGACCCTGTTGTCGCGTGACTGACAGCGCATGGGTCTGGCTCTTGTCGCCGACAAACACCGGCACGGAAAGCCTGAGTAGCACTTTCAGTTGGGCACCGCGCTCCGATTCGGTATCCGGGACTTCGCTGATGATCAGGCGATAGCTTTTTTCCTTTTCAGAGTCCGTAGGCCGTTGCCTCACTACTCGTACTATCTGATCGCTGTTGCCTGGGATCATGGTCACCGGGGGGGTGATTACCAGATCCTGTTGTCTTTTGAGCTGAGTTTCACCGCCTTCCTGTTCCCAGGCAAAAAGCTGTAGCTGGTAGAAGCCATCTTCATTGGAGCCATTGGTAAGGGTGAAGGTGGCGTTGGGCTGCGTCGGGCTCATGGTGAGCCGGATGGGAGCCACGGTTAGCTGTCCGGCCATTAAGGAGGGTGCCAGGGTCAGCAGCACGGGGACGATGAGGACAGCAAAGCGTTTGATCATGATGCACATTACTCTTTATGGATTGCTGGTTTCAGACGTTGGATGACAAGTATAGGGACCAATCCGTGGCAAGGTTCCTGGCGCGGGTGTGAAATTGAAATCGGCGGTACACCGTTTGCCATTGTCAATAATATCCAGCGTATTCTCGCCCGCCTCCAGGCCCTGAATAAAGACTTCTCCATCGTAGCCCACTACCGTGACATCATCGTCACTGAAGAGTGCTCGGCTTCCGGCAGGGAGCGGTTTGCCTTGGGGATCATGTATCACAACAACCGCACTGTGTATTTGTTCCACCGAGAAGCGTGCGGTGATGCCGGTAAGGTCTGCGGGTTTGATCAGTAATTCCGTGTCACCGATCCGGGCATCCACCGGCAGATCGTTGACATCAATGTTCAGCTTGTTTTCCGTGAAAGGAATCATGTCGGGCAACAACAATGTGCCGTTGCGATTGGTATGGCCGATTACCCGGTTAGCACGGCGAACCGGGACATTGGTGAAGTCACCGGCGTCGACAATGGCAAAGCTGTCGTTCATGGTGTTGGCGGCAAACACGTCTTCGTAATTGGTCACCAGGGAACCGCTCAGGTTGGCAAAGGTATTGGTGCTATCCTGCTGACGGAACACGCCGGCTTGCACATCCAGATAAGGCGTCCACCAGCGACCGCTGGCCCGCCGGATGCCGTCTGAATCTGGGCTATAGGCCAGATCCCAGCCCAGGTCCCAGAACTGTTCCACCTGGCGCTGCAGGGTCAGAACGGTGCTGGTATCGTCGGTTTTTTCATCATGGCTGATACGCGCGCCTGCTTGCACAGGGCGATCCTGGGAGCGATCGAGATAGTAATTGAACGAGGCCAGCCAGGTGCGATCCTCACTATCATCCAGGTTCTGGTTAACACTCAGGGTCAGCGATAGTTGCCGCCAAAGTGTACGGTTGTGGCCAATCACCAGAAAGCGGTTTTCATCGCCATTAAATAGCTTTGTGTCCAGATAGCTGGCATTGAGGCTGCCCTGGCGGCGGCCCAGGTTCAGGCTGCCATTGATCTGCAGGCTGCTTTCGATGGCCGGGCGAATATCCAGGCTGTTGCCCAGATCTCTGTACCCCTCGGTGCGGCGTGTGTATTGACCGCTGAGACCAAAACGGCGGGTGCGGAATTCATGCCCGGCCGCCCACTGCGTCCCCTGGCTGATGTCATCCTCGCCGTGCGCCAGAGACACATTGCTGACCCCCAGTAATCCGGGGCGGAACACTACGCCGGCGCCGGCATTGGTGAGGGATTCACTGGCATTTGCGGTGGCTTCCAGAGTGACGCGGTCGTTGAGGCCATAACGTGCTACCCCGGTGGCGACCGGGTCGTTGTCGTAATCATTGGAGCGCACGCTATAGAAGCGCCGGGGGGCGCCCACCGTGGCGGAATAGTCCCAATAACCCTCTCGCAGCAATTGTGGGCTGACATAAAAGGGAACGGTCTGGCTGACTTGCCGCCCCAGGGTGTCAGTGGTGACGACCTGGACTTCCCCTAGCCCGGTAAGGCGGGGTGAGGTTTCCAGCAGGAAAGGACCCGGCTGAACATCCTGTTCTGTGAGCCGCAAGTCGTTGACGAAGACTTCCAGAGCAGACGGAAGTGTTGCGGAGCCACTGATTTCAGGAAGCGGGAAGGTAATCAGATCCGGGCGAGAGGCAAAATTGCGTGACACCTGGACACCGGCGAGCCGTACGGTCGGGGTCCAGCTCAATGCCCCATTCAGTGTGTCGCCAACCACATAGGTGCGCATTTTGTCAGGGTTGGTATAGCGCCAGAAACTGTCCAGCCGCACATAGTCCCCGGAGGTTTCCGGGTCCGAATCGTTCCAACGCACCACCCCGCTACTGCTGAAAGCGCCCCAGTCCCCGAAAAAACGAGCCTCATGACTGGCAGAGGTGGTTTGGTCACCGTTTTCCTGTCGAGTGCTAAATGCATCATAGTTCAGCAGTGCACCCTGGCCCCGCTGCACCGGAGTGTTGCTCTGGAAGGTACCAGCCGTGAACGACTGGTTAGGCAGCCACTCTGCAGGCACAACCAGATTGATCTGTTGGGCATTGTTATCGTACCGACCGGCAATGCCCATCTCATCAAGGCTCTGCCATTGGGCCTGGGGCGGAGTCGGAAATTGAACGCCGATTTTTTGTAATTCCCGGGTTTCTACAGCCAGCTCTTGGCCATAGACCTGGGTGGGCAGCATGTGAGCGGTAGCTGCGCCATTGAGGATAAGTTGCGGATAAGCAATATAGGCAGCGTTACTGTTGCCACTGGCCTGGGCGCGAAGGCGGGCAACATCTGACTGCGAGAAGGTTTGATTCAGAGATACCTGGTTCTGCTGTGCCTCACCGGCATCTGCAAGCCTTGAATCTTGCCCCCAGGCAGGTCCGGACCAGCACAAAAACGCCGCGAGCAGGCAGGCAGGGGCGGCGGGCACCTGACTCTCTGGCAAGCGGCGAATTGACGTGGGTAATATTTTCACGCAAATGCATCCCCGAATGTGTCCGCCCCACAGTGGGGGCGGTAAACGACGGCTATGCGGATCAGAATGTGACGGTCACGGTGACGGTATCACTCAGGTCGATACCGGTGTCGCCGTCGATGTTGTCAGCAGCATCAATGGTCGCTGTCTGGGCGGGAATCAGGCCGTATACGATGAAATCCTGCTGGGCACTGTTACCCGTGTCGGAGACCACGCTGGTATTGTCCCAGTCGGTGCTGTTACCGGCATCTTGGTACAGCTCATACGCTACCGATGATCCTGCAGCGGTGGTCATGGCGCGGCTGCCATTGGTGCCACTCAGGCCGATATCGTAGGCCGTGCCAGTAGAGCAGGTAACACCGACGGTGCTGGTGGATGTGACGCCCCCGGCGTTCACATCGGCTTCGGTCTGTGTGCCGAAATCCAGATCCGTGGCCTGATCAATAGTGCATGAGGCAAGCAGAGTGAGCAGTACCTCGAAGGTGTCGGTTTCAGTGGCTGCCTGGCTAGCCAGGGGGGCACAGAGTAGGGCCGCAGTCAGTGCAGAAGCCGTATAGAGTTTCTTCATTGGGTTCTCCTGGCCGGTCTCAGACCGGATGTTGGTATAAAAATATGTGAACTAAGTCACACTTCTGGTGTGACGCAAATATGCCTAGGACGATTTGCTTAGTAAACAAGAAACCTGTAATAGGACGTAAAATGCGGATGGATGGTAGTAATTGGAGTGCTATTGGTAGCAAATAAACGGTGAGCGCTTGGTGAAGCAGCCATGTGTCTAATGCAGGGCAGTTCCAGGGGCCTGGTTTTTTTGGCTAATTATTCAACGTGATCGAGAAACGGGCCCGCTACCTTGCGATAACGGGCCCGTACTCCCTGGTCCTGAGGGAGGTAACCGGTCAGGGCTGCGGGGTGCGGATCACCAGCAGTCGTTCTTCTGTCATGTCGTTGATGGCCCAGCGAATGCCTTCTCGGCCCAGGCCGGAATCCTTCACGCCGCCGTAGGGCATGTTGTCTACCCGCCAGCTGGGTACGTCGCCGATCACCACGCCGCCCACTTCCAGTTCGTCCCAGGCTTTGTGGGCCTTGTACAGGTCGCGGGTGAAGATGCCGGCCTGCAGGCCGAACTTGGATTCGTTGACGGTGTTCAACGCGTCGTCGAAATCGCTGAAACGGCTGACCACCGCCACCGGGCCGAAGGCTTCCTCTTCCACGATGTTGGTGCCCTTGGGGGCATTTTCCAGCAGTGTGGCTTGCAGCATGGCGCCATCGCGCTTGCCGCCCACCAGCAGGGTGGCGCCGGCATCCACCGCTTCATTGATCCAGTTTTCCAGACGTTTCGCTTCGCCTTCGGAAATCACCGGGCCGATAAAGGTGTCTTCGTCTTTCGGGTCGCCCATTTTCAGGGCGGCGGTTTTTTCCACCAGTTTGGCTTTCAGTTCGTCGTAGATGGCATCGTGGATCAGGATGCGCTGTACGCCGATGCAGCTCTGGCCAGACTGGTAAAAGGCGCCGAAGACGATACGTTCCATGGCATCGTTCAGGTCCGCATCTTCATCGACGATCACGGCTGCATTGCCGCCCAGCTCCAGGATCACCGGTTTTTTGCCGGCGCGGGCTTTCAGGTCCCAGCCCACATCCGGGCTGCCGGTAAAGCTGAGCAGTTTGAAGCGCTCGTCGGTGGTGAACAGGTCGGCGCCTTCGCGATGACAGGGCAAAATGGAAAACGCGCCTTTGGGCAGATCGGTCTCCGCCAGCACTTCACCGATGATAATGGCGCCGATGGGAGTCCGGCTGGCCGGCTTGAGCACAAAGGGGCAGCCGGCAGCGATGGCCGGGGCGACTTTGTGGGCCGCCAGGTTCAACGGGAAGTTGAACGGGGAAATAAATGAGCAGGGGCCGATGGGCACGCGCTTGACCATGCCGCGATAGCCTTTGGCGCGGGCGGAGATCTCCAGGTTGGGCATTTCGCCATCAATGCGCACGGCTTCTTCGGCAGCTACCCGGAAGGTGTCGATCAGGCGGCCCACTTCGCCACGGGCATCCTTGATGGGTTTGCCGGCTTCAATGCACAGGGCCAGGGCCAGTTCGTCGTAGCGCTCTTCAAAGCGTTTCACGCAGTGATAGAGGATCGCCTGGCGCTCGTAGGGCGCCAGTTTTGCCATGGCACCAGCGGCCTTGTCGGCGGCGTCGATGGCTTTATCAATGGTGGCCGCATCGGCCATGGCTACTCGGGTGGCCACTTCACCGCTGTATTTGTCGGTGACATCCAGGTCCTGGTTGGCGAAGACGGCTTCGTTGGCGAGGTAGTAGGGGTAGGCGTCTTTTAGCATGTCGGTTCCTTAATGGAAGAGGTTGTCGCTGGCTAAGCACTCTCAGAGAGTCGCGGATTGGTGCCCCGACCAAGCATCGCTTCCCACAGGGTTCTGTCTTTGTGGGAAGTCATGCTTGCATGAGGAAGGGCGAGGCACTGGCCGTCACAACTTGCTGCTCAACTCGCGAATTTCCCGGTTGAGGATGCGACTGTTGTCGCCGTAAGCCACCATGCAGTCGATCACATGCACGCCGCCGGTCTGGTAGCACTCTTCCACCAGGGGGCCCAGGCCGGCGGTGGATTCCACCCGGTGGCCATAGGCGCCATAGGAACGGGCATAGTCGACGAAATCCGGGTTACCGAAATCCAGACCGAAGTCCTGGAAATCCATGTCGTTCTGTTTCCACTTGATCATGCCGTAGCCATCATCGCGCAAAATCAGTACCACGATGTCGAGCTTCAGGCGCACTGCGGTTTCCAGTTCCTGGCTGTTCATCATGAAGCCGCCGTCGCCGACGATGGCCATCACGCGCCGGTCCGGGTGCACCATCTTGGCGGCCATGCCGGAGGGCAGGCCGGCACCCATGGTGGCCAGGGCGTTATCCAGCAGCACGGTGTTGGGCTTGGTGGCCGGGTAGTTACGGGCAAACCAGATCTTGTACATGCCGTTATCCAGGGTGAGGATGCCATCCTCGGGCATGATCTTGCGGATCTCGTCCACCAGCCGTTGCGGGCGGATCGGGAAGCTGTCGTCCACGATGCCTTCACGGATGTGTTTCTGCAGCGCATCGCGGATACGGTGAAAGTCGGAGAAACCCCAATGCTCCTGTGGCTCCAGGCGTTCCTTGAGCTGCCACAGGCTGTTGGCGATGTCGCCCACCACTTCGATCTGCGGGAAGTACACCGGGTCCACCTGGGCGGAGTTGAAGTTGATGTGGACCACTTCGGCACCACCGGGGCGCATGAAGAACGGCGGCTTTTCCACCACGTCGTGGCCCACGTTGATGATCAGGTCGGCCTGGTCGATGGCGCGGTGTACGAAGTCGCCGTCGGACAGGGCGGTGTTGCCCAGGAAGTGCGGACCGGTTTCGTCAACGACCCCTTTACCCATCTGGGTGGTGATCACCGGGATCCCCAATTTTTCCACGAACTGGCGCAGCATCTTGCTGGTCAGCTTGCGGTTGGCGCCGGCACCGGCCAGCAACAACGGCTTGCGGGCGCCCTGGATGGCCTCGATGGCCCTGCAGATGGCCTTGTCTTCGGCAATCGGGCGGCGGGTTGAGCTGGGCTCGGTCACCGGCATGGTGGAATGTTCGCGGGCGATATCTTCCGGCAATTCCAGGTGGGTGGCGCCGGGGCGCTCTTCCTGGGCCAGGCGAAAGGCCTCGCGGATGCGGGTGGGAATGCTGTCACCGCTGACCACCTGCTTGGTGAATTTGGTGAGCGGGCGCATCATGTCGACCACATCAATGATCTGGAACTGGCCCTGCTTGCTGGTCTTGATCGGCTTCTGGCCGGTGATCATCACCATGGGCATGGCGCCCAGCTGGGCATAGGCGGCGGCGGTCACGAAGTTGGTGGCGCCGGGGCCCAGGGTGGACATGCAGACACCGGCTTTGCCGGTGAGTCGACCATAGGTGGACGCCATAAAGCCGGCGGCCTGCTCGTGGCGGGTAATCACCAGTTTGATTTTCGAGCCGCGCAGGGACTCCAACAGGTCCAGGTTTTCTTCCCCGGGGATGGCGAAGACGTGTTCAACCCCTTCGGCTTCCAGGGCGCGAACGAACAAATCTGATGCTTTCATGGTGCGTTGTCTCCAGTTGATCCCGCTATCGGTTTTGCCTGTCAGCGGGAGTCCACGATGCGTGGCTGTCAAAATTCACCGCGGTTAATGCAAGGATGGTGCCGCATTTTCCTCATGCTGGTGCAGGAAAGTTGCTTTAAGTTGGTGCGCCACCTGCACGTCGGGCTTCACTATAGCGCGCCGGGGCCGGGAACAGGTATGGGGTAATCTGATCTGTTTCATTAACAAATGTGATATTGCCGCTTGAGGCCGCAGGCGGGTCACGGCAGAGTCAGCGCTAGCACGCTGCCAAGGAGCGATCACTATGAAAAAAGTCTGGTTTATCGGGGCCGTATCGCTACTGGCGTTGCTGGCGGCGGGCGTGGCCGGAGTGCACCGCTGGTTTAATCCGCCACCTCCCCCTGTGCAGCTGTTTACCAACGGTACCATTCTGACCATGGATCCGGGCAATCCCCAGGTGAATGCCATGCTGGTCAAGCGCGGCGAGATCGTGGCACTGGGTGACAGCGATGCCCTGCGCGATCAGGTGAGTCGCGATGTGCGGGTGGTGGATCTGCAGGGTGGGGTGCTGATGCCCGGCTTTATCGAGGCCCATGGCCATTTCCCCGGTGAGGGACTGTCGGCGGTGGCGGTGGATGCCAACAGTCCGCCGATTGGTGACCTGGACAGTATTGATACTCTGCTCGAGCGGTTGCGTACCCTGGCCCAGCGACGCACGGACGGGGCGCTGATGGCCTACGGATTCGACGACACCACCGTGAGTGATCAGCGTTATCCTACCCGGGCGGAGCTGGATGCAGTCAGTGAAACCCGGCCGATCATGGTGTTGCACATCTCCGGCCATCTGGGAGTGGTGAATGCTGCGGCCCTGAAGGCCATGTCCATCAGCGAGAACGTGCAGGACCCGCCTGGTGGTTACTATGGTCGCGATGACGATGGCCGTCTCAATGGCTTGCTGGCAGAGACCGCGTTCAACCCGGTGCGTGCCAACCTGTTGAAGCTGTCGGCCATGGATGGCTACCGGGTCATGCGCCGGGCCTCACGGTTGTATCTGTCACGGGGGATTACCTTCGCCCAGAACGGCCTGGCCGATACCACCACCATCAAGGCGTTGGTGCCGGCGTTGCGGTTCGGGCTGATCCCCCTGCGCCTGAGTGTCTGGCCGGATGCGGCGGCTGAGCAGGCACGGCAGAACGGCCAGTGGACCTTGCCGGAGGGTGAACGAGTCCACCTGGGGTCGGTGAAGCTGGTCAGCGATGGTTCCTTGCAGGGCTATACCGGTTTTCTCAACGACCCTTATTTTTCTGTGCCCGAGGACCACCCGCCGGAATACCTGGGCTTTCCCAACCAGTCGCCGCAGCAGCTCTCCGAGCAGGTGGTGCAGTTCCACTGTGCCGGTCGGCAGACCGCGATCCATGCCAATGGCGATGCGGCCATCAGCATGAGCCTGGATGCGGTGGCCGCGGCTCGGCAGCAGTGCCCGGACATGACTGTGCAGCCGGTACTGATCCATGCCCAGATGGCCACCGGCGAGCACCTGACGCGTATGCAGACGCTGGATGTGATTCCCTCTTTCTTCAATAACCATGTTTACTACTGGGGTGATCGTCACCGGGATATTTTCCTGGGGCCGGAGCGGGCAGCACGCATCAGCCCGCTGTCGGAAGCGGCGGATGCGGGGCTGCGCTTTACTCTGCATGCGGATTCACCGGTGGTGCCGTTCCAGCCGTTGCAACTGGTATGGAATGCGGTCCAGCGCCGCACCGCCTCCGGCGCCATGCTGGGGCCGGAGCAGGCGATTCCCGTTGAGCGGGCGCTGCAGGCAGTGACCGTAGATGCCGCCAGGCAGCTGGGCGTGGCAGATCGGGTCGGGCAATTGCGTATCGGCATGCGCGCGGATCTGGTCTGGCTGGATCGCGATCCGCGGGAATTTATCGGTGACTGGTCGTCTATCCAGGTGCGGGGGACCTGGGTGGATGGGGTACGCCGTTATCCGGAAAGGATCGCGGAGTAGGTGAGAGTGGGGCCATCGATGCGGCCCCTGTCACTTCACACTGAGAGGAACTAGTGCCAGGTGCCTTCCAGGTTCTCGCACTGCTCCAGGAATTCCTCGGCGCTCATTTCAACCGTGTACGGGTCAAGGTGTGAGGCCACCTGTTCCTTTAGCTGCCCGACTACTTTGGACATGACTGTCAGGGTTTCTTCTACCTGCTCAATCGTTTCCAACAGGTCTTCGGCTTCTTGCTGGTAATCATCTCTGTCGTCGTAATCGCTCATGGGAAGCCTCCTGCGGTAGGGATGAGCCCCGTAGTATTGGGCCCAGCTCAATGTTGCCAACGATGGCGACGTAAAACAAACGGGAAATCCTCGTTCTGATGAAACTTTCACCAGTCAAGACAAACGGTTGTAGCTGCTTGTTGTGCGGACTGGTGTTGCAGAGTGTTCGGTGTGGCTGCTGATAAAAACCATCCAGGCCTGGCTGGAGTATGGTTTGGAGGAGCGCCCAGAGTCAGAGAGATTGCCTGAATGCCTCCGGCGTGACATTAAACCAGCCTTTGAAAGCACGCCGAAAGTTGGAGCTGTCGTGGTAGTTCAAGAGGGCGGCAATAGCGTCGACGGTAAGTTTGCTGTCACGCAGATAGTTGGCAGCTTGCTGCGAGAGGATATCTTTCTGAATATGTCGAAATCCTGTGTTCTCGGTTTTTAGTTTACGCGCAAGGGTGCGCTTACTCATGAATAATGCGGCGGCGGTTTCCTCTTCTGTTAACGTTCCTGGTGGAAATGACAGCATCATTTTTTCTACTCGGTAGCGAAAACTATGAGTACTGGATCGCAGTTGAGAAAGCATGGTTTCGCATTGCTGCAGCGCTAACTGGTAGTTTTCATGGTTGGCCGAAATATTGGGATAGAAGCACAGGGCTTTAGGTATTTTCGCCATTAACTGTGCTGCAGAGAATCCGTAGGGGCCGGGTATATGCTTGTTGTATAAAGCGGCATGTGGTGGGGCGGAATGATTAAAGAAGGTCTCCACTTCGTGGGGCTCTCGCCCCAGAATAGACCCCGCTATCTCGAAAAACATCATGATAAAGGCTTCAGATAAACACCGCCGCATTTTATCCGTTAACGTTACATCGAAATGCACATAGCACTCCAACCATTCTCCCCGATCAAATAATTCTACACGCACAAAACTCATTCGTGTTGGTGCGTAGAGATGTATGGCTTGCAGTGCCTCAAATAAATTCGCGCTGCTTAGTGCCAGAAATCCCATGGCGCCGTGGGTCGCTGGAGTCAGGCGTTGTCCCAAACGAAAACCAAAGGCTGGGTCGTTACTGATATCAAGTGCATTGCTAAGCAATTGGATCTGCTGGTGGGCGCTGAGCAGGGTATCTTCGTCAAGCAGCTGTTCAACCTTGAGCCCTGTATTGGGTAACAGCCGACCCAGGTCGGGCGCCTGAAGGCCGAGCTCGCGAGCAATGAGGCGTGCGTAATGTGACGGGTTAGAGGCCAGGCTGTTGGCTGAAGCGGTTGGCATTGTCATGGATTGCTCTACGCAATAGATCAGCCTGATTGTCTTTAAATGACCCCCTTTTATCAAAAAATGACCTGCTGTTGCGTTTTGCCTTGGCGCACTGTTGTGGGTAACACAATAACAAAGTGAGGCAATGTGATGGCCAGTGTGACCATTATTGAGTTTGGTGGTACCGAGCATGAGGTAGAGATTGAACCAGGCAAATCCCTGATGCAGATCGCCGTGGATAACAGTATTCCCGGTATTGATGCAGACTGTGGCGGCGCTTGCGCCTGTGGCACCTGTCACGTGATTGTGGCTGATGCATGGTTTGCCAAAACCGGACAGACCAGCGATGAAGAAACCATGATGCTGGGGATGACGCCGGAGCGTGCAGAGACGTCGAGACTGGCATGTCAGATTGAAACCAGCGATGCGCTCGACGGCATGGTGGTGCAATTGCCCGAATTCCAGATGTAAATCTGGTCACGACAATGCAGGTCCCAGGGAGTAAAAATCATGTCCATGAAATCCACAGCAATGAATTTGACCTCGACAGTGGTGCCCCCACACTGGCAAATTCGTGCGGTACATCGTTTTGTGAAGATGAAGAACCGTATTTTCAAAGGGCCCTTCATCCCCACCTTTGTTGAAACCCCAATTCCTGATGTGAATACCCTTCCTCTGGAAGAGATTGATGTCAGTAACCCGTTCCTGTTCCGCCAGAACAAGTGGCAATCCTACTTCAAGCGCTTGCGTGATGAATGCCCTGTGCATTATCAGAAGAACAG
The DNA here is from genome assembly GCF_000756655.1 of Alcanivorax jadensis T9. Lineage (GTDB taxonomy): Bacteria > Pseudomonadota > Gammaproteobacteria > Pseudomonadales > Alcanivoracaceae > Alcanivorax > Alcanivorax jadensis. The sequence goes on along the minus strand of NZ_ARXU01000010.1, from coordinate 85,181 downwards.
CCCCTTTGGCCCGTTCTGGTCGATTACCCGCTACGACGATATCGTCTTCGTGGATAAGCACCATGACCTGTTTTCTGCCGAGCCAATCATTACGTTGGGGCGCACTCCGGAAGGCCTGGAAATTGAAACCTTCATCGCTATGGACCCGCCGAAGCATGATGAGCAGCGTAAAGCGGTACAGAATGTGGTGGCCCCTAAAAACCTGAAAGAGATGGAAGGGCTGATCCGTCAGCGTACCCGGGAAGTGCTGGATGGCTTGCCGCTAGATCAACCTTTTGACTGGGTGAAAACGGTATCCATTGAGCTGACGGCGCGGATGCTGGCAACGTTGCTGGATTTTCCCTACGAGCAGCGCCAAAAGCTGGTTTACTGGTCCGATGTGTCCACGGCAAGCCCGGAAACCAGTGGCGGCACGGTCGATTCAGATGAGATTTTTGCGGCGGCCGCGGATGCAGGTAAGCACTTCGTCAAGCTCTGGCACGAAAAAGCCGCGCAAAAAGCGGCGGGGCATGAACCCGGCTTTGATCTTATTAGCCTGATGCAGGCGAATGAAGAAACCAAGGATATGGTGAAGCGGCCCATGGAATTTATGGGTAATCTGATCCTGCTCATCGTTGGCGGGAACGATACCACCCGGAACTCCATGACAGGTGGTGTATTTGCGTTGAATCAATTCCCGGATGAGTTTGAAAAACTCAAGGCGAATCCCTCACTGATTCCAAATATGGTTTCCGAAATTATTCGCTGGCAAACGCCGCTGGCCTACATGCGCCGCATTGCCAAACAGGATGTTGAGCTAAACGGAAAAGTCATCAAGAAAGGCGACAAGGTGGTGATGTGGTATGCCTCCGGAAATCGTGACGAACGCAATATCGATCAGCCCGATACCTTCATGATTGATCGCAAGGGAGCGCGTAACCATCTTTCTTTCGGATTCGGGGTGCACCGCTGCATGGGAAACCGCCTTGCGGAATTACAGTTGCGCATTCTTTGGGAAGAGTTGCTGGAGCGTTTTGATAATATTGAAGTGCTCAGTGAGCCTGAATGCGTGCAATCCAATTTTGTTCGCGGTTATAGCAAGATGATGGTGCGGCTGTCAGCAAAAAGATAGTAGGTTTTCTTGGTGCCTTTTGTTTAGGTTGTGGCGGATTATTTGCTGCGTGGAGTGGAAAATAACAAGGGCGCCGAAGCGCCCTTTATTTGTGCTTGTGAGTTGCCATTAGAGGCCTCACTCCACTTCTATTAAAAACAGTCACTTAGCGATTTCTTGCCATAGGCAAATCGCGGTTCTTGCCATAATAAAAAGCACAGATCTCGCAACTACTTGAATTAGACAGCATAACTCAGAACTTCCAAAGCGCTGAATAGCTGCGCAATAGCACGCTTTGCTGGCGTATAAAAATATAGTTTTCAGTATATTTATGGACTATACCGCGCTTATCTGTGCCAATGGAAGAGTCGAAAGGTGTATTCAGAAATGGGGCCCAGTGAGTAAATTGGGCAATGCTCTGGCCTTGGATAAAGTGTAGCCTTGATCCAGGATTAAGCTGGTGGCTTGCTGCTTGAATCTAGGGATAATGGAGAGCCGTTTCTTGTGGTCTGACACCTCGATTAGGTAGTGATTGACCGCCTTCGTTGGTGTTCGGAATCATGTAGCACACTACATAGGCTATTAACTGTCCCTATCTATGAAAGTTGTAACCTGGAATTGTAATGGGGCACTTAGGCTGAAGCTTGCAGAAGCAGATAGCTTGCAGGCTGATGTTCTGGTGGTTCAGGAGTGTGAAGATCCTGCACGATCGACCCCTGCATATAGAGAGTGGGCCGGTTCTTATCTGTGGCTGGGCGAGTCAAAAAATCGTGGCATTGGCATCTTTCCCCGAAACGGTCACCGAGTTGAGAAGTTAGATTGGAGTGGCAGTTTTTCCGTCCCTGGGCTGTTCAGCAAAAGTGAAACACTGAGTTGGGTTACGGAAGATCTCAGGCTTTTTCTCCCGTTCACTATCAACAGAGATTTCACTTTGCTGTCCGTCTGGACGAAGGGGCGCAATGAGGAGGTATTTGGCTACATGGGGCAATTCTGGAAGTATCTCCAGATTCACCGTGAGGATCTTAACCGGTCAAAGACAATCATCCTCGGCGATTTTAATAGCAATGTGCGCTGGGATAAGCCGGATCGCTGGTGGAACCACTCGGATGTAGTTGCTGAGCTCCAGGAGATGGGCTTCAAGAGTCAGTATCACCGAGTATTTAAGGAGGAAGAAGGAAATGAAAGCTGCCCAACATTTTTCATGCAGCGAAACCGCGATAAGCCTTACCACATTGATTACGTATTTACCTCGTCAGATTTTTCCGAAGAATGTAATTTACAGGTTGGTCAGCACGACGAGTGGATCTCAATAAGTGACCACGTGCCGTTGACGTTGAGCATCAAAAGTTAATAAGGAAATAAAATCCGTTACGGGATTTGGTCGCCATCGGACGCTCTTTTTAGGTCGTCGTTTATTGATGGCGTTAGGCTACAAAGAAAGGATCGTGCAGATGGAAACGGTAGATTTGCCGAAATTTAATGAAACTTTTGGACCAATTCTCCAAGTTCTTTCAGATGGACAGGTTTTGAAAGGCAGGGAGCTTATTCGCGTAGTTGAGGAGCGCTTTTACAGCGATTTGCCAGTAGAACTGCTGCAAAGAACCACCAAGAATGGCGAGCGATTGATTGAAAATCGAATTGCTTGGGGAAAGTCGTACTTAAAGAAGGGTGGGTTGGTTCACTATCCACAGCGCGGTCAAGTTCAGATAACGGAAAAGGGTAAAGTTTCTGCTTCTCAGGGGGTCGGGCTTGAGCAGTTGCATTCAAACGTATTCTCATTTTATGAGCCTGAAAACAGTAGCCGCATAGGTTTTTCAGCTGCAGCAGGAGAGGATAGCCCACAAGATCTCATTGATGCTGGCTTCGAAAAAATAGAAGCTGACGTTAAAGGTGAATTACTGGCCAAGCTCAAAGAGGTCGACCCATATAGATTTGAAACAATCATCTTAATGCTGCTAAAAAAAATGGGGTATGGAGATTTTATTGAAACAGCTAAATCGGGAGATGGTGGGATTGATGGAATCATTAACGAGGATCAGTTAGGCCTTGAAAAAATCTTTATTCAAGCTAAGCGATTTACCCAAAATAAGGTTCGTGAAACCGATATTAGAAATTTTATTGGAGCGATGAGTGGGGATACCCGCAAAGGCATTTTTGTAACCACTTCTTCTTTCGACCAAAAGGCGGTTAAGAAAGCACATGATGCCCACCACACGATCGTTTTATTGGATGGAGAAGGGTTAGTGGATTTGATGCACAAGTTCAATGTTGGTGTGCAGATCAAAAACTCCTATGAGGTTAAGGCTGTTGATAGTGATTTTTTTGAATATGAGGATATGTAGCCTCACCATTTGTAGCGTTCGGCAGCTAAATGGGGATGAGTTCGGGTTAACTTTGAATCGTCATAACCTCCCTGGGTTTCTTCTGGCAATGCAAAATTTTAATCATCGAGCTGTTCATGCTTAGCAAGCATTAACCCGAAGAGTTCAAGATTGAGTCACCCCTTGAGTGGTGATTTTTCGGTTTGGTGCGATCCTCTAATGGCAAGAAATCTGTAAGTCCCTGATATAAAAAGAGGACACGTTACCGTCTAATGGAAAACGTGCCCTCTCTAATGGCAATTTACAGCTGTTATTCCCTATTCCCAGGAGAGCGCGCCGCCCACCTGGTATTCGGTCACCCGCGTTTCGAAGAAGTTCTTCTCCTTGCGCAGGTCCATGATTTCGCTCATCCACGGGAAGGGGTTGTTCACGCCTTTGAATTGCTCCGGCAGGCCCAGCTGGACCAGGCGGCGGTTGGCGATGAACTGTAGGTACTCTTCCATCATGGCGGCATTCATGCCGAGCACGCCACGCGGCATGGTGTCGCGGGCATATTGGATTTCCAGCTCGGTGCCTTCCAGGATCATCTGGGTGGCCTTGTCGCGCATCTGGGAATCCCACAGGTGTGGGTTTTCCAGTTTGATCTGGTTGATCACGTCGACACCGAAGTTCACGTGCATGGATTCGTCACGCAGGATGTACTGGAACTGCTCGGCCACGCCGGTCATCTTGTTGCGGCGACCCATGGACAGGATCTGAGTGAAGCCGCAGTAGAAGAAGATGCCTTCCAGTACGCAGTAGAACGCGATCAGGTTTTCCAGCAGCGCCTTGTCGGTTTCCACGGTGCCGGTTTTGAATTCCGGGTCGGACAGGTCGCGGGTGTACTGGATGCCCCATTGCGCTTTCTTCGCTACCGAGGGAATCTCCTGGTACATGTTGAAGATTTCGCCTTCATCCATGCCCAGTGACTCGATGCAGTATTGATAGGCGTGGGTGTGGATCGCCTCTTCAAAGGACTGACGCAGGATGTACTGGCGGCACTCCGGGTTGGTGATCAGCCGGTAGATGGCCAACACCAGGTTGTTGGCGACCAGGGAATCCGCGGTGGAGAAGAAACCCAGGTTGCGCTTGACGATACGACGCTCGTCGTCGGTGAGGCCGTCGGTTTTCTTCCACAACGCCAGGTCGGCGTTCATGTTCACTTCCTGGGGCATCCAGTGGTTGGCGCAGCCATCCAGGTATTTCTGCCAGGCCCAGTCGTACTTGAACGGCACCAGCTGGTTCAAGTCGGCGCGGCAGTTGATCATGCGTTTGTCGTCGACTTCCACGCGGCCGGCGGTGCCTTCCAGCTCGGCAACGCCTTCGCTGGCATCCATTTGCGACACAGTGGCGCGGGCGCGAGCTACGGCGTCGGTGGTGTCTCGTTCGGTTCGTCCTTGTCGCTGTTCGTCGGCTCCGCCTGTAATCGGCGCACTTCCCGCTCCCGGTGCTTTAGCTTCAGGTGCCGCTTGGTCAGATACCGTCTCAGGTTGCGGCGGCGTTGCGGGGCTTGGCTGCGGTTTGGCGACAGGCGTCTCTTGCGCATTAAATTCGTCCCAGTTCAGCATGTGCTCTCTCCATATTCTTTCAGGGATGACGCCGTGGCGTCATCGATGGTGCATTGTTTTAAGTGGCCTGGGGCCGGCAGCTGGACGCCTGGCGCTCGAAGAATGGCAAGCGTCGAGCGTCCGGCAGCTGGCACCTTACTGACAAGCCTCGCAATCCGGGTCATCAATGGAGCAGGCCTGCGGTACGTCAGCAGCCTGGTTGAATTCGGCAGGGGCTTGCGGGGCTGCGGAGACCCGGTTGAGCTTGCCGTCATTGATGGTGGATTTTTCTGTTTGAGTTGCCCCGATGGCGCGCAGGTAATAGGTGGTTTTCAAACCCAGCAACCAGGCCATCTTGTAAGTCACGTCCAGCTTCTTGCCGTTGGCTTCGGCAATGTACAGGTTCAGGGACTGAGCCTGATCGATCCACTTCTGGCGACGGCTTGCCGCTTCCACCAGCCAGCGCGGTTCCACTTCAAAGGCGGTGCGGAACTGCTCTTTCAGGTCGGCCGGAATTCGTTCGATGGGCTGTGCGGAACCATCGTAGTATTTCAGGTCGTTGACCATCACGTTGTCCCACAGGCCGCGATCTTTCAGTGCCTTCACCAGGTAAGGATTGACCACGGTGAACTCGCCGGACAGGTTCGATTTCACATACAGGTTCTGGTATGTGGGCTCAATGGACTGTGAAACCCCGGTGATGTTGGCGATGGTGGCGGTGGGGGCGATGGCCATGACGTTGGAGTTGCGCATGCCTTTCTTTGCCATCTCGCGCACGTTGTTCCAGTCCAGGGACTGGCTGCGATCCACCTTGCAGTATTCCTCGCCACGTTGCTTGACCAGAATGTCGATGGAGTCGATAGGCAGTACGCCCTGGCTCCACAGGGACCCTTCGAAGGTCTGGTAGGCGCCACGCTCTTCGGCCAGTTTGGCGGAGGCCTGGATGGCGTAGTAGCTCACCGCTTCCATGGAATTGTCGGCGAATTTCACCGCGCCTTCGGAGGCGTAGCTGATGCCCTGCTTATACAGCGCGTCCTGGAAGCCCATGATGCCCAGCCCGACCGGACGGTGCTTCATGTTGGAACGTTCTGCCTGGGGCACGCTGTAGTAGTTGATGTCGATGACGTTATCGAGCATGCGCACGGCGGTGTTGATGGTGCCTTGCAGCTTCTCGATATCCAGGCCGTTTTCGTCCACGTGCTGGGCCAGGTTAACGGAACCCAGGTTACACACGGCGATTTCTTCCTGGTTGGTGTTCAGGGTGATCTCGGTGCACAGGTTGGAGGAGTGCACCACGCCCACGTGCTGCTGCGGGCTACGCAGGTTGCACGGATCCTTGAAGGTGAACCAGGGGTGGCCTGTTTCAAACAGCATGGAGAGCATCTTGCGCCACAGGTTGATGGCGGGGACGCGCTTGAACAGCTTCATTTCGCCGCTGCGGGTTTTCGCTTCGTATTCCAGGTACGCCTTCTCGAACGCTTCGCCGTACAGATCGTGCAGGTCCGGGGCGTCGTTGGGGCTGAACAGGGTCCACTCTTCTTCGTTGATCACGCGCTTCATGAACAGATCAGGAATCCAGTTGGCGCTGTTCATGTCGTGGGTGCGACGGCGGTCGTCACCGGTGTTCTTGCGCAGCTCCAGGAATTCTTCGATGTCCATGTGCCAGGTTTCCAGGTAGGCACAGACGGCGCCTTTGCGCTTGCCACCCTGGTTAACGGCAACGGCGGTATCGTTGACCACTTTCAGGAACGGTACCACGCCCTGGGAGCGACCATTGGTGCCCTTGATGTAGGCGCCCAGTGCACGCACCGGGGTCCAGTCGTTCCCCAGGCCGCCGGCAAACTTGGACAACATGGCGTTGTCCTGAATGGCGCCATAAATGCCGTGCAGGTCGTCGGGCACGGTGGTCAGGTAGCAGCTGGACAGCTGCGGGCGCAGGGTGCCGGCGTTGAACAGGGTCGGCGTGGAGCTCATGTAGTCGAAGCTGGACAGCAGATTGTAGAACTCGATGGCACGGGCTTCGCGGTTGTCTTCTTCTACCGCCAGGCCCATGGCCACACGCATGAAGAAGCACTGGGGCAGCTCGATGCGTGTGTCGTTGTGGTGGATGAAGTAGCGGTCGTACAGGGTCTGCAGGCCCAGGTAGGAGAACTGCAGGTCGCGGTTGCCATCAAGGGCGGCGCCCAGCTTGTCCAGGTCAAACTCGGCCAGTTTCGGTGACAGCAGTTCTAGCTCGATGCCTTTGCCGATGTAGGCTTTCAGGGCCTCACCGTAGAGCGCATTCATCTCGTCATGGCTGGCACGCTCCGCCACGTTCAGGAACTGCAGGGCTTCGGCGCGGATCTTGTCCATCAGCAGGCGGGCAGTGACCTGGGAGTAGTTGGGCTCCACTTCGATCATGGTGCGGGCAGTGATCACCATGGAGGTGTTCACGTCATGGATGGACACCCCGTCGTACAGGTTCTTCACCGTTTCGGTGATGATCTTGTCGGCGTTGACGTCTTCCAGGCCGGAGCAGGCAGCACGAATCAGGTGCTCCAGGCGCGCCATGTCCAGCGGTGCCTTGCTGCCGTCTTCCATGGTGACGGTCATGTCCACCTGGTGGGTGGGCTCGGGCAGGTCGTGGCTTTGTTCGGCACGCTTGGCGGCCTGGCGTTCACGGTAGAGCACGTAGTCACGGGCCACTTTCTGCTCGCCGTTACGCATCAGCGCCAGCTCTACCTGATCCTGAATCTCTTCGATGTGGATGGTGCCACCGGAGGGCATGCGACGTTTGAAGGTGGCGCTGACCTGCTCGGTGAGGCGCGCCACGGTTTCATGGATACGGGAAGAGGCGGCAGCGGTGCCGCCCTCTACCGCCAGAAACGCCTTGCTGATGGCCACGGTGATCTTGTCGTCATCGTAGCCGACCACTTTGCCATTGCGCTTGATAACGCGAAGCTGGCCCGGGGCAGTGCTGGCAATGGACTGGTCCTGGCCGCTGTCGTCGCCTGCCGGGGAGCCCGTGTGGTTGGGGTTTTGGCTCATATCCGTCTGCATGGTGCGCTCTCCGTTGTTTGTGCTGTTCTGTCTGTTGTCGGGTTTGTGTGGTGGTGCCGGCGTGGTCTGATGCCGCGTATGGCACACCACGCAAAACGCCACAGCCGTCAGGCCATGGCGCAGTGAAATCTATGTTGGATGGTGCCTGGTGGTCGAATTTGGATGTGGACCACTATATCTTGTGTCTTGTCCATGACGATGATCTTGCCCCTGGTAGCCCGAAAAGCTCTAAATGGCTGATGTGGCTATATTTTTCGGTACGCTGGATAGTGTTATCCCGGGGTGGCGGCAATTTTACAAAAACCCAATATGTTGGGGTCGCCGCCTGACTTCAGTACAAGTTATAGTTGCGCTCCCGGATTTGCAAGCACTTCGCCTGGGGAAATTTTGTGGATAAGTTGTGGACCAATGTGGGTGCATTTGGGGCGCGCTTTTCCGGGGCATGCCAGTACTAGATATTGTGTTTGTCAACTGTAAAAACTCTGCCGTGAAGCGGCTTCAGTGTACCTTTGGTATCAGCAAGGTTGCCGTGGACAGTGTCTATGCGTATAAACACCTGATAGGGATACGTTTGTTACAGTTTGCCGCCTTGTGCACTGTGTACGACGACAATAATGATACGAAGTGAAAAAGGATAAGGACGGGATGACAACGGTGCAGGATAACCCGCCAGCAATCATGATCGTGGAAGACGACGAACGACTTGCCGATCTTACCTGTGAATATCTGCAAACCAATGGTCTCAATGTGACGGTGGTCAGCGATGGCGAAGAAGCCATTCGTCGCATTCGTGCCGAGCAACCGGATCTGGTGGTACTGGATTTGATGTTGCCCGGAGCCGACGGCTTGACCGTCTGCCGCGAGGTTCGCAGCGCCTACAAAAATCCCATTCTCATGCTCACCGCCCGTACCGATGATATGGATCAGGTACTCGGCCTGGAGATGGGGGCCGATGATTATGTGGCCAAACCGGTAAAACCCCGGGTACTGCTGGCGCGCATTCGTGCCCTGCTGCGCCGGGTGGAAACCGACAACGAACGTGACAGCTCACCGGCGCGGCTGGAATTTGGCGCCCTGGTGATCGATAACTCCGCCCGGGAAGTGACCCTGGCCGGGGAATCGGTGGACCTGACCAGTGCCGAGTACGATCTGCTCTGGCTGCTGGCCTCCAACGCGGGCACGGTGCTGTCCCGGGAAACCATCTTCGAGAAGCTGCGTGGCATTCAGTATGACGGTCAGGATCGCTCCATCGATGTGCGTATTTCCCGTATCCGCCCGAAGGTAGGGGATGACCCGGAAAACCCCAAGCGTATCAAGACGGTACGATCCAAGGGCTATCTGTTCGTCAAGGAAATCGGCGCGGCCTGAGCGTTTCTGTGCCGTGGCGTGATGCTGGGTGACGCTTGAATAGTATTTTCCTGAGGCTCTACGGTGGCTTGCTGCTGGCGCTGTGTTTTATCGGCGCCATCACCTATGCCGCCGTACAGCTGGTTAACAGCTACCGCTCGGATATCTACCGGGAAGAAATGGCGCGGGGTACCTTCTACCTGATGGCGGAAGGGTACCAGCGCTATGAACCCGGTGAGCGTGACCGCTGGAGCCAGGTGCTCAGCAAGCTGTTCAATGCGGATATCCAGCTGCAGTCTGCCGCAGAGCTGGATTTGGGCTACCGGGAAACCCTGCACCTGGAAGACGGCCTGGTCGTCATGCGCCTCAATGAGCAAAAAGGGTATGCCGATATCCTTTTTCAGCTGCCTGGTGAGCCGGAGTACATCACCACCCGTATGACCAAGGTGTCAGAGCAGCAGGCCCGGGCCACTGCAGTGCTGGTGCTCAACCACCTTTCCCTCTTCCCCGAAGACGAATGGGAGCTGGCCCTGGGGCGGCTCCAGCAGCACTTCGGTTACCCCCTCAGTCTGGTGTCCCGGGACCATGTACCCCTGGATCCGGAGCAGGAACAGCGCCTTAACCGCCGCGAAGTGGTGATCGGCCTGGATGACAGCACCCGCAGCGACTCCAGCATCCGCATTTATGCGCCGGTGGCAGACACTGGCAAATTGCTGGTGATTGGGCCTCTTAGTCTGTTCGACCAGTTTCCTATCGAGCTGCTGCTGGTGGCCGGTATTCTCAGCCTGTTGGCGGTGGCATTGGCAACCTACCTGCAGGTGAGCCCCCTGCAACGCCGCCTCAAGCAGCTTGACCAGGCGGTGAGTCAGCTGGGCAGCGGTGACTTGGGGGCCTATGCCAATATTGAAGGTAACGATGCCATTGGCCAGGTGGCGGCCACCTTTAATGGGATGACAGCGCATATACGTCGCCTCATTGAATCCCAGCGGGAAATGACCCGGGCGGTGAGCCATGAACTGCGTACCCCGGTGGCGCGGTTGCGTTTTGGTTTGGAGATGCTGGCGGATATTGAGTCGGCGGAATTACGCCGGGAAAAACTCAATGCCCTGGATCATGACATTGAGCAGCTGGATCAGTTGATCGACGAAATCCTTACCTATGCCCGCCTGGAACAGGGCACCCCCAATATCGAATTCAAACCGGTGCTTCTGGGCGAGCTGTGCGAACAGTTACGCGAAGAGCTGGAAACCATTCGCGGCGACACCGTGATCACCGTGGACTGTGATCAGCCCACCCTGGAAGTGGAAGCGGAAGAGCGCTACCTGCACCGGGTATTGCAGAACCTGGTCACCAATGCCCTGCGTTACGCCGGTTCACAGATCGTCATGGTGGTTGATGGCGACGAAGACCAGGTCATTATTCATGTTGATGATAACGGCCCGGGCATTCCCGAGCATGAGCGGGAGCGAGTGTTTAAGCCCTTCGCCCGGCTGGACAAGAGCCGCCACCGCGCCAGCGGGGGTTATGGCCTCGGCTTGTCCATCGTCAAACGGATTGTGGATTGGCATGGTGGTGACATCCGTGTGGACGAGAGCCCCATGGGCGGTGCCCGGTTTACCATCATCCTGCCGCGTAGCCAGCAAGGCCAGCATGTGCTGGGGCGTGTGAACTGAGCTACGAGCTACGAGCTACGAGCTACGAGCTACGAGCTACGAGCTACGAGCTACGAGCTACGAGCTACGAGCTACGAGCTACGAGCTACGAGCTACGAGCTACGAGCTACGAGCTACGAGCTACGAGCTACGAGCTACGAGCTACGAGCTACGAGCTACGAGCTACGAGCTACGAGCTACGAGCTACGAGCTACGAGCTACGAGCTACGAGCTACGAGCTACGAGCTACGAGCTACGAGCTACGAGCTACGAGCTACGAGCTACGAGCTACGAGCTACGAGCTACGAGCTACGAGCTACGAGCTACGAGCTACGAGCTACGAGCTACGAGCTACGAGCTACGAGCTACGAGCTACGAGCTACGAGCTACGAGCTACGAGCTACGCTCGTAGGATAGGGAAAGGGTGGAAAGTTCCCGGTGTCTCTTCATTTCTACGAAGCCGCTGTAGGAACGGCGCGTAGCGGAGTAACGCACGTAGTTCCGTGCGGCCCGAAGGGTGAGCGAAGCGAATAAAATTCTTGCATGGCGAACCGCGCTTGCGCGGAAATCGACCGAAGGGCGATCAGGGCTTTCAAAGCGCAACAGATGTCGACAACCAGCATCGTAGGGTGGATTACGCCTTCGGCTAATCCACCCTCCGTTCAAGTGCTCCTAAATAGCCGATAAGGTCTATCCGGTTGTCCGTTATCGTTCAATCTGTCATCAGGGCTTCATGTAAAATACGGTTCTCGACGCACCCAAGAGGCGTCTGTCTATCCAGCCACCAATACTGATAACAGGGTTAGCTGAGCCATGTCATATATCCTTTCCATTGACCAGGGCACCACTAGTTCCCGCGCCATTGTGTTCGACAGCAGTGGCCGGGCCTGTGGGCAGGCGCAGAAAGAGTTCCGCCAGCATTTTCCCCATGATGGCTGGGTGGAACACGATGCTATGGAGATCTGGAACGATACCCTGGCCCTGTGTCAGCAGGCTCTGCGTAACGCCCGGGTAGAGGCCCGGCAGCTGGCTGCCATCGGTATTACCAACCAGCGGGAAACCACCGTGCTGTGGGACCGCAGGACCGGGGATCCACTTGCCAAGGCCATTGTCTGGCAGGACCGGCGCACCGCCTCTGCATGTCAGAGTCTGCGGGATGCTGGCCATGAAGACATGGTGCGGAACAAGACCGGCCTGTTGCTGGATCCGTATTTTTCCGCCACCAAACTGGCCTGGCTGCTGGATAATGTGCCCGGCGCCCGTCCGCGCGCCGAGTCGGGGGAACTGGCGTTCGGCACCATCGACTGCTGGCTGCTCTGGCAGCTGACCCGTGGCAAGGTGCATGCCACCGACGCCACCAATGCTTCACGTACCCTGTTGTTCAATATCCATGAGCAGGTCTGGGATACGGCACTGCTGGAGCTCTTTGATATTCCCGCAGCGGTGTTGCCGGAGGTGCGTGACAGCGCCGGGGAATTCGGGTCCACCTGCCCCGAGCTGTTGGGCGCAGCAGTGCCAGTGGCCGGCATTGCCGGGGACCAGCAGGCGGCGCTGGTAGGGCAGGCCTGTTTTCAGCCGGGCATGGTAAAAAGCACCTATGGCACCGGCTGCTTCATGGTGATGAATACCGGTGAGGCAGTGGAATCTCATAATCGCCTGCTCACGACCGTGGGTTACCGGCTCAACGGCAAAACCACCTATGCGCTGGAGGGCTCCATCTTCGTGGCCGGTGCAGCCATCCAATGGCTGCGCGACGGCCTTAATCTGATCCGTGATGCCAGCGAAACCGAAGCGCTGGCACGCCGTGCCGGTTCCGCCGGTGGCGTCTATCTGGTGCCGGCCTTTACCGGCCTCGGTGCTCCCTGGTGGGACCCCCACGCTCGTGGCGCCTTGTTGGGATTGACCCGCGATACCGGTATTGCCGAGGTGGTAACGGCGGGGCTGGAAGCGGTGTGTTATCAGTCCCGGGACTTGCTGGATGCCATGGCAGCGGACTGCGGTACCCGGCCCACTACCTTGCGGGTGGATGGTGGAATGGTGGTCAATAACTGGCTCAGCCAGACCCTGGCGGATGTGCTGGGTGTTTGCGTGGACCGGCCCATGGTCACCGAGACCACGGCGCTGGGGGCGGCCTATCTGGCGGGTCTGGGCGTGGGTCTGTACGACTCTCTGGATGCCGTGGCTGAGCAGTGGCGCTGCGAGCGGGAGTTTACGCCGCTACTGGAAGAAGGGGAGCGCCAACGTCGCTACCAGGGATGGCGTGAGGCGGTGGCACGGGTCTGCCAGAGCCCGGCTGGTGAATAAGGTCCTGAGGTAAGTGCCGGAAAAATCAGGGACTTTTGTGCCACTTTTTTCATTGGCATGGCGATGGACGGTCCGGTTTCAGGGATGAAAACTGTGACGCGGTAGACATTTAGGGTTAGAGTTCATCAAACAATAATACTAAATTGCTACCAACGGGTGCGACTGATAGTGGGGATGGTCGCACCGGATCGGGAATCCGGCATGGATCAATCGTTAACGCTTAACCCTGCAGCCTTGCAGTTCCAGCGACTGCGCCGGGTACTGTTCGCCATACTGGCAGGCGGCAGTGCTCACACCCTGTTGTGCTGGATTTCCCTGCAGCTGGATTTCTTCCGCGGCGGCTCCCCCCTGTTCTATGCCTTGTTCGGTGTCATCTGGGTGGGGCATCTGGGCTTTATCCTATTTATGCTTCTGGGACTCAACCGTCGCCTTTCCGAACCGTCCATGATCATGCCGTTAATGGTCTGGTCCACTACGGGAATCCTGTTGACTGCCCTGGTGGTGGACCAGGTGCGCCTGTGCGTGATGATGATTTTCTTTGCCATTGTCCAGATGGGCGTACTGCAGGCCTCATTCCGGCAATTTGCCTGGCTGGCAGGCTACTGCGTATTCGGTTATGCGGTGATACTCGGTGTGGTCTCCGGGTACTGGCCGGAGGTGGTGGACCTGCGCGGTGAATGGATTCAGTGGGGCCTGTTTTCGGCCATGGTGTTGGCGGTGATTCTGCTGGCGTCGGAAATCTCCACCATCCGCTCCCAGTTGAGCCGGCGCAACCTGCAACTGGCGGACATTGTCGAGCGTATCCACGACATGGCGGTGAAGGACGAGATGACCGGTTTTTATCGCCGCCGTCACGCCATGGAGCTGTTGGCCAAAGCCTGTGGGCAGGCTGCCCGGGGCGCCTATCAGCTGGGTGTGGTGTACCTGGACCTGGACCACTTCAAACGTATTAACGACCAGTATGGCCATCGGGTGGGAGATCTGGTGCTGGAGCGTTTTGCCGAGGTGTCACGCCGTCATTTGAGTGGCCAGGATTTTGCGGCTCGCCTGGGTGGTGAAGAATTCATGTTGGTACTGCCGGTCAGTGATCCGGAAGAGGCCAGTAATCTGGCCGAAGGGATCTTGCTGGGCATGCGCAGCCAGCGCTTCAAGGAAGCGCCTGGGCTCAGTGTCACGGTGTCGGCGGGTCTGGCCATGTACCATCGTGAGGAAACGCCGGAGCAGGTGGTTCTGCGTGCGGACCGGGCTCTCTATCAGGCCAAGGAATCCGGTCGCGACAAACTGGTGGTGGAGCAGGGCGCATGAATCAGGATCTGCGGCAGGCGGAAATGTTGACCCTCAGCGAAAAGCGGCTGCTAAAAAGACACAGTCGTTCGGCCATGGCGATCATGGCGATGCATACCTTGTTATGTGTGGTGTATTTCCAGTTCGGTTATTTTGCGGTGGAACTGGATCAGGGACTGCTGATGCTGTTTGTGGTCTGGGTATCGCTGTTTGCCTACCAGTTACTGCTTGCCACGGGGTGGACCCTGCGTTTCAGTGAGCCCAGCCTGTCGCTGCCCATGGTGCTGCATTTCATGGTGGTATTCATGGTCTCCGGCTACTACGTGGATGAGTTTCGTCTCAGTGTAGTGACTCTGTTCTTTGCCGGTTTGTTGCTGGCGTCGTTCCGGCTTTCCGGCAAGGTGATGATCGGCGTGGCGATGCTGGCCAGTGTCGCCTACGCGATGATGTTGTGGCTGGCCATGAATGATCGCTGGGTGGAGCTGAGCTTTTCCGTGGAGGCTTTGCAGTGGCTGGTGTTCTCCATGATTTCGGTAAGCTTTGCGATCACCGGTGGTGGCATTAACCGTCTGCGTGATGCCCTGGCCGACAAGAATCATCAGCTGGCCCGTGCGGTGGAGCAGGTCCGCGAAATGGCGATCCGTGATGACCTGACCGGCCTGTTCAATCGTCGCCACCTGTTGGAAGTTCTGGAGCGCCAGCGGGCCCTGTTCGCCCGTAAGGGTCTGTCCTTTGCCATCTGCTATGTGGATCTGGATCACTTCAAGCAGATCAATGACCGTCATGGTCATGATTGGGGGGATCGGGTATTGCGTCGCTTTTCTGCGCTGGCGCTGGCGGGGATGCGTGACGGGGATTATTTCGGCCGTCTCGGTGGCGAGGAATTCCTGCTGATCCTGCCGCAGAGCAATGAACAGGGTGCCTTGCGGGTCGCCGAGCGCCTGCGTGAGCGCTGGCGCGAGGAAAGCTTCGGCCAGGAAGGCGGCCCCAACGCCGTGAGCCTCTCCGTCGGCGTGGCCGCCTGCCAGGAAGACGAAACCGTGGACGAACTACTCAACCGGGCGGATCAGGGACTGTACAGGGCGAAGTCCGGGGGGCGGAATCAGAGCAGGGTGGCGTGAGGAATTGATAATTGAGAATGGATAATTGATAACTCGCGGGGAAAGCCTGCTGGTTCTGAAACGCAAGAGGCCGCGCCCAAACTTGGAACGCGGCCTCTTGCGTTTAATGATTGAACTACGCCATTTCGCGCAGTTATCAATTATCCATTCTCAATTAGCTTCAAACGCTACCAGGTGCTTGGTCGCCAGTCGCACATGCAGCGCGTCGCCTTCCACCACATTGGTGTGGCTGTCGGTCTGGCAGAGCAGGGTTTCTGCGGCGCCGACGCGCAGGTGGTAGAGAATGGTGGCGCCGGTGAACTGGCGGCGGGTGACGGGCAGAGCCAGGTGTGCGCTTTCGTCGGCGATCACATCTTCCGGCCGTAACAGGACATCGACGTTGCCTCCGGGTGTCAGGGTCGTATTGCTGCGTCCGGTGAGTTCGCCCAGGCTGGTTCTGACTGTGTTGTCATCCACTACCTCACCACGGAGAAAAGAACCGTAGCCGGCGAATTCCGCCACGAAGCGGTTGGCCGGTGCGTGGTAAATGTTATACGGCGTGTCCCATTGTTCCAGTTGGCCCTGGCGCATCACGCCTACCCGGTCTGCCAGGGCAAAGGCTTCTTCCTGATCGTGGGTGACCAGAAGGGCGGTGACGTTTTCCTGGCGGAGAATGTCGCCCAGCTCGCGAGCCAGTGCCCGGCGAAGATCCAGGTCCAGGCTGGCAAAGGGTTCATCCAGCAACAGCAAGGCGGGGCGGGGTGCCAGTGCCCGGGCCAGTGCGACCCGCTGTTGTTGGCCGCCGGACAATTCATGGGGGTAACGGTCTTCCATGCCAGACAGGCGCACCCGGTCCAGGCATTCGCTGACCCGCTGGCGCTGTTGCTCGCGGGGTTGTTTGCGCAGCCCGAAGGCCACGTTGTCGGCCACAGTCAGATGAGGGAAAAGGGCGTGTTCCTGGAACACCATACCCAGTCCGCGTTTTTCCGGTGGCAGCTGGCGGCTGCGGCTGGAGACCTGACGACCCTGGATATGAATGCTGCCGCCAGTGACCGGTTCCAGCCCGGCAATGGCGCGCAATGTGGTGGTTTTGCCGCAGCCGCTGGGGCCTAGCAAGCAGGCGATTTCACCGGCGGCCAGTTCCAGGCTCAGATCCTTCACCACGGCCTGCTGATGGTAGCCGCAGGCCAGGTTGTCGAGGGTAAGCAGCGGCGGGTTCATAGCGTTGGCGCCTTCTGGGGATGTTGGAGTCTGGCTCGCTGGACTAAAGCCTGAAAGCATTCGCCTTGGGAGCAAGGCTCCAACGGTTTACGGGTGAGTATCAGTGCTGACCTGTCAGCAGGAACTCCAGCAGGGCCTTCTGGGCATGCAGGCGGTTTTCCGCTTCATCCCACACCACTGAGCGCGGGTCGTCCATCATCTCATGGCTGACTTCCTCGCCGCGGTGGGCGGGCAGGCAGTGCATGAAGAGGGCGTCCGGATCGGCCAGGTCCATCAGTTCCGGGGTGACCTGATAGCCTTCAAACGCATTGAGACGGGTCTGCTGTTCGTCTTCCTGGCCCATGGATGCCCACACGTCGGTGACCACCAGATGCGCCCCTTTCACGGCTTCGTTCACATCTACTTCCAGACGAACCCGTTCCGGGTAACGGTTGAGCAGTTCTCCGTCTGGTTCAAAGCTGGTGGGGCTGCTGATCACCAGCTCGAAGTCGAACTGGTTGGCGGCATTGATATAGCTGGCACACATGTTGTTGCCGTCGCCGACCCAGACCACTTTCTTGCCCTGGATGCTGCCGCGATGCTCCACAAAGGTCTGCATGTCGGCCAGCAACTGGCAGGGGTGGAAATCGTCGGTGAGCGCATTGATCACCGGCACTGCCGAATGCTCGGCAAAGGTTTCCACGGTGGCATGATCGAAGGTGCGGATCATGACCGCGTCCACCATGCGTGACAGCACGCGGGCGGAGTCCTCGATGGGCTCACCACGACCGAGCTGGGTATCCCGGGGCGACAGGAAGATGCTGGAGCCGCCGAAGTGAGTCATCGCCACTTCAAAGGACACCCGTGTACGGGTGGAGGATTTCTCGAAGATCATGCCCAGGGTCTTGCCCTGCAGTGGCGTATGGCTTTGGCCATTGCGCAGCATGGTTTTCAGTTCAATGGCGCGCTGGATCAGATAGCCCAGCTCGTCCCGGCTCAGATCGGTGAGCGTCAGGAAGTGGCGGGTCATGCGACCTCCTGTTCATTGGCGAAGTCATGAATGACCTGGGAGAGGGTATCTACCAGGTGCTGCATTTCTGTCTGGCTGATCACCAGGGGCGGCAACAGACGTACCACGGACGCCGCGGTGACATTGATCAGCAATCCGGCTTCCCGGGCCCGGCTGACCAGCTCGGCGCAAGGGCGATCCAATTGGATTCCCATCATCAGGCCGCGCTGACGGATTTCGGTAATCATAGGCAGATCGGCAAAAGACCGGGTGAAGGCCTCTTTGAGCCAGGCACCCTTGTCGGCCACGCCATCCACCACGTCATCGGTGAGCGTGTTGACCACGGTCAGGGCGGTGGCGCAGCCCAGCGGGTTGCCGCCGTAGGTGCTACCGTGGTTGCCGGGGCCGAACACGCCGTCGGCCTTGCCGGCCACCAGGCAGGCACCGATGGGGAAGCCGTTGCCCAGGCCCTTGGCGGTGGTCAGCACGTCCGGGGTGACCTTGTCGCCCAGGCAGGCGAAGTAATCGCCGGTGCGGCCATTACCGGACTGGATCTCGTCCAGCATCAGCAGCCAGTCCTGTTCATCACACAGGGTCCGCAGGCCAGGCAGGTAATCGCTGGTGGGAATATTGATACCGCCTTCGCCCTGTACCGGTTCCACCAGTACGGCGACCACATCCGGGTTGTCGGCCAGGGCGCTTACTGCGTCCAGGTCGTTAAAGGGCACTCGCACAAAGCCGTCCAGCAGTGGGCCAAAGCCCTCCTGCACCTTGGCATTGGCGGTGGCGGACAGGGTGGCCATGGTGCGGCCATGGAAACTGCCTTCCATTACCACCACGGTGGGGCGGCTGACGCCCTTTCGCTGACCGAACAAGCGGGCAATCTTGATGGCCGCTTCATTGGCTTCGGCGCCGGAATTGGAGAAGAACGCACTCTGCATGCCGCTCAGTTCGCACAGTCGCTCGGCCAGCGCTTCCTGGGTCGGGATCCGGTAGAGGTTGGAGGTATGCATGAGCTGCCCGGCCTGATCGGCCAGGGTGCGGGTCACCGCCGGATGGCAGTGGCCCAGGTTGCAGACCCCGATCCCGGAGATGGCATCCATGTATTTGTGGCCGGCTTCATCAAAGAGCCATACCCCTTCACCGCGCACAAACGCCAGAGGCTGCCGTGCATAGGTGGGAATCAGATATTGCGACATAACAGGCAATTGATAATTGATAATGGAGAATTGATAACGGGCACCGGACCGTTGATCACAGCACCGTCTGTACGCGTCCCAAACAAAAAACGGCAGCCCAAGGCTGCCGGAACCGACGATAATAGCGTAGTTATTGGCCAATAGTTAATAGTTGATGCAACACAATGAACAAGGGCAGACTGCCCGTGCACCAGGTTTTAGCTGCCAACTATCAATTATCAACTGTCAATTGCCGTTATGAATCCTGTCCAGCTCAGTATTTTTGCCAATCGCCTGTCAGGGGTCTGTGATGAGATGGGCGCGGTACTGCGTCTGAGCGCTCTGTCTCCCAATATCAAGGATCGCCTGGATTTCTCCTGCGCCATTTTCGATGCACAGGGCAGGCTGTGTGCCCAGGCGGCCCATATCCCGGTGCATCTGGGGTCCATGGCCTACGCCATGGCGGATCTGGTCAGTGATCGGGACTGGCAGCCGGGCGACCTGCTGGTGGTTAATGATCCGTATATGGGGGGCACCCACTTGCCGGATGTGACCGTCGTGGCCCCGGTATTCGGAGCTGCCAGCCTGATCGGTTTTGCCGTGACCCGGGCCCACCATGCCAATATCGGCGCTCACAGCCCGGGCTCCATGCCGGTGTCCACCCGTCTGGACCAGGAAGGGATAGTTATTGCCCCCAGTTGGCTGAAACGGGGCGGGCAGTGGCAGGTGCCCTTGTGCCGGGAGCTGGCCGGGCTGGAGGAGAGCGGGGCACTGCCGGTGGAGAGTCGCCGCTTCGCCGACTTTGTCGCCCAGGCCAGTGCCTGCGAGGCCGGCGCCCGGCGCCTGGCGGAACTGGCCGATCAGCAAGCGGATCTGGTCGCCGCCTTTGATGCTCTCAACCGCTATGGCGAAAAGCGCGCCCGGGCTCGTATCGCGGCGTTGCCGGATGGCTGTTACCGGTTCCAGGATTACATGGATGACGATGGCCAGGGCCAGCAGGACATCGTCATTGCCGTCACCCTGACCATCGCCGGGGAGCTGGCCCGCCTGGATTTCTCCGGCACCGCCGACCAGGTGGCAGGGAACATCAATTGTCCGCTGTCGGTGGCGGCGGCCGCGGCCTATTACTGCTTTCGCTGTCTGATGGACGATGATGTGCCCGCCTGCGATGGCCTGTTCCGGCCCATCAGTTTGTCCGCCCCGCAAGGTTCTTTGCTGAATGCCAATCGCCCGGCGGCGGTGGCTGCCGGCAATGTGGAAACCAGCTCGCGGGTGGTGGATGTGGTGCTGGGGGCTTTGGCCCAGGCGGCGCCAGAGGCGATTCCCGCTGCCAGCCAGGGCACCATGAACAATGTGGCCATGGGCGCGGCTGGTGAGAATGGCTGGGACTATTACGAAACCATGGCCGGCGGCACCGGTGCCCATGCCCGTGGTCCGGGGCTGTCGGCGGTTCACAGTCATATGACCAACACCCTCAATACTCCCATCGAAAGCCTGGAATCCCACTATCCACTGCGGGTACACCGTTACCAGGTGCGCCGGGGCAGCGGCGGCGACGGCCAGTTTGTGGGCGGTGATGGCCTGGTCCGTGAGCTGGAGTTTCTGGGCGATGCCCAGGTAACGCTGCTCACCGAGCGTCGTCGCCATGCTCCCTGGGGGCTGGCAGGCGGGCAGCTTGGGGCGGTCGGGGAAAATCGTCATAACGGGGAGTTATTGCCACCGAAAACCAGCTTTACCGCCCGTGCCGGTGATCGTTTGCTCGTAGCGTCACCTGGTGGAGGAGGTTATTGCGATACGAAGTGTAAATGAGAATGATATTTGATTGATGTTGATTCTTTTTCGCTGTATCTTTCCTTCGCTTACGGTCTTTACAATTTTTGCACTTGCGTTGGGAAGGAGAAAACCATGCATTTACAACGCCGCTTGCTTTGCTGTGCCATCGCCTCCGCCATGGCCACCGGGGCCGCTCCGGCTCTTGCTGACCAAGCCAATGAGCTGAAACCGGTACAGATTCTGGGGGATCGCCAGAATACCTTTAGTGTTAGTGGCTCTGCCCACGTGCTCACCAACGAAGACCTGGAAGAAAAAGAAAACACCGATGTGCACCGCATGCTACGCGACGTGCCCGGCGTTTATTTCCAGGAAGAGGAAGGTTATGGCCTGCGCCCGAACATCGGTATCCGTGGTTCCGGTCGTGATCGTTCCAGCAAGGTTTCCCTGATGGAAGACGGGGTGCTGATTGCCCCGGCGCCTTATGCTGCCCCGGCTGCCTATTACTTCCCCAGCGCCGGCCGTTTCTACGGTGTTGAAGTGCTGAAAGGCCCCGATACCCTGCGTTATGGTCCCTTTACCGTGGGTGGTGCGATCAACTTCCTGTCCACCCCGATTCCTGCCCGTGCTTCGGGCATGGTGAATGTGGAAGGTGGTGAAGATGGCGCCCAGCGGGCTCACGCCTACTACGGCGCTACCGAAGGCC
The DNA here is from genome assembly GCF_000756655.1 of Alcanivorax jadensis T9. Classification (GTDB taxonomy): domain Bacteria; phylum Pseudomonadota; class Gammaproteobacteria; order Pseudomonadales; family Alcanivoracaceae; genus Alcanivorax; species Alcanivorax jadensis. Next base: position 63,595 of record NZ_ARXU01000010.1, on the reverse strand, counting down.
AGTTCGGCTTCATGCTGGAAGCGCACCAGCAACGCACTCAGGGCTTCAAGGACATCGACCGTTCCAACCGCGACGCAGGTTTCGATAAGCGTGATTATGTCGCCAAGCTGCGTTGGCAGGCGCCGGAAACCGCTGATATCCAGCAGTCGCTCGAATTGAAACTGGAGCACTCCACGGAAGTGTCCGACGAAACCTATCTGGGCCTGACCGACCGGGATTTCGAACGGGATGCCAACCGTCGTTACGGCATGAGTGACATTGACCAGATGGACAATGATCGGGATGCGGTATCCCTGCGTCATACCCTGGTGTTTGACGAGAGCACCCAGTTGAACTCTGTGGTGTACCGCAACGAGTTCAACCGTAACTGGTACAAGCTGGCCAGCATCGGTGGCCAGGGCATTGGCGGTTTTGTGGCGGATGCCAACGCGAATGGTGGCGCCAAGCAGGCGGTGCTGCGCGGTACTGCTGATGCCACAGATCTGGTGTTCAAGAACAACAATCGTGAGTACGTTTCTGAGGGCGTGCAGACCGAACTGAGCCATCGCTTCCAGACCGGCTCTGTGGACAATGATCTGATTATCGGGGCCCGTTACCACCAGGATGAAGTGGACCGCTACCAGCCCACTGATACCTTTGATCAGACCAATGGCAGCCTGGTGTACCAGACGTCCACCTTGCCCACCGGCGGTGATAACCGTCTGGAAAATGCCGATGCTATGTCTGCCTGGATCATCGACCATGCTTATGTAGGTGATTTTATCGTCACCGGCTCTCTGCGTTACGAGAATGTGGAGAGCAAGAGCAAGCGCTGGGGTGATCCGGCTCGTAACACTGTCAGTGCCCGCACTGAAAACCGTAACGAAGAACTGATGGCGGGTCTGGGTGCTACCTGGTTGCTCAATGACAACTGGTCGGTACTGGCCGGTGTCCATCAGGGCTTTGCGCCGGCAGGTGCTTCTTCCCAGAAAGGCACCGATGCGGAAAAGAGCGTCAACTATGAAACCGGTTTCCGCTACTGGAACGAGAATTTCAGTGCGGATGTGATCGCGTTCTACAGTGATTATGAAAACACCATTCAGAACTGCTCTATCGCTAACCCATGCCCGAATGGTAACGATTCCGGCACCCAGAGCTTTGGTGAATCCGAAGTGCGAGGTCTGGAAGTGGGCCTGAACAGCGTGGTCTGGAAAGGTGACAGCGGTTTGCAGGCACCGGTACGACTGACCTATACCTACACCGATGGCGAAATCACCAAGGATGCGGATGATCTGTCCGTACTGGATGGCGATGTACTGCCTTACCTGCCTGAGCATCTGGCCAGCTTGACCTTCGGCCTGGAAAAACCGGCAGCCTGGTCTGCGCTGATGTCCGTCAGCCACACCGAGGGTATGTGTATCGACAATAGCTGTGATCGTCCTGGTCAGGTAACGACATTCAAGCGCACCAGCGATTATGTGGTCGCGGATGTAGTGGCCACCTACCACGTGAACAGCGATATGGAAGTGTATGCCAAGGTGGATAACGTGTTTGACGATCAGGAAATCGTCTCCCGCGATCCCGCCGGCGCCCGCCCGAACAAGCCGCGTACCGGCTATCTGGGTATGAAAGTGCGCTTCTGAGGCATTTGCCTGTCGCAGCAAGAGGAAAAGGGGGCTTCGGCCCCCTTTTCTGTTATGGAAGACCCTTGAAGCCGCATTGTTCCGGCCCCATCTGGGAGGGGCAGGGCCATCAGTGGTAGAATAGTGGCCAACCACAGCCAATACACCCCAAACCGCCAGGTAGTCAGTATGGATGTTATCCAGGTCATCAAAGACCAGATCGAAAAGAACCCGGTGATCCTCTACATGAAGGGCACCCCGCAGTTCCCCCAGTGCGGTTTCTCCGCCCAGGTGGTGGAAGCCATGACCGCTGTTGGCAAGCCGTTTGCCTACGTGAACATTCTGGAGGCGCCGGAAATCCGTCAGAGCCTGAAGGAATACGCCAACTGGCCGACCTATCCGCAGCTGTGGGTGGGCGGTGAGCTGGTCGGCGGCTGCGACATCATTATGGACATGTACCGTTCCGGGCAGCTCAAGGAGCTGGTTGAAGATGCCGCAGTGGATGCCGACGCCGGCGATAACGCCTGATAGCGTCGTCCTCCCGCGTACAAAAGACCCGGCCTCGCGCCGGGTTTTTTTGTGTCCGCCGTTTGTGTGCTCTTGACGGTTTTGTTCATCGGTCTGGTTGTCCCGGTGTTGGCTCCGGTGTCATAGCGCCTACAATCGAAGCGGATTGTTCACAGTATTGAGGAAGCCCGGTGAAACAACGCAAACCCACAGGCCATTGGCGTCGCTGGCATCGCTGGTTGGGCCTGCTGGTCGCTCTGCCGGTGCTGGTGCTGTCGGTCACCGGGGTGTTGCTGAATCATATTGAGTCCCTGGACTGGGCCGATGACCCCTTGCCGTCCTGGTTGGCGCGTAGCTATGGCGTGCCGCTATCGGAGCAGATTCATGGCAGTCAGGTGGACGGGCACTGGTATGCCCAGACGGGTGAGCGACTGTTTATGGATGGCAGTGCCGTGGCGTCTTGTTTGGCTCCGTTTCAGGGGGCGGTAGCGGCGCAGGGTCTGACCGTGGCCGGTTGTGGTGGCGATCTACTGTTGTTGCAGGGCAGCGAACAGGTGGAACGGCTGCGGCCAGGCCAGGGTGTCCCCGCGTTTACCCGCCTCGGAGTGGCCGGGGAAGCGTTGGTCCTGGAGACAGAAAGTCGGCTGCTGCGGTTCGGTCTGGAAAATCTGAACAGCGTGGTGCTGGCAGTGTCTGACTGGCAGCCTGCTGTGATCGAGCCGTTGCCGGCGGTGCTGCAACCCCGTTTGCAGGCCGCCAGTGTGCCGGCATCGCTGAACTGGCAACGGCTGCTACAGGATCTGCATGCCGGGCGTGTATTCGGCTGGGCAGGACAACTGGTGATGGACCTGGCAGCCTTGTTACTGGTGATACTGGCGCTGACCGGGGTGATCATATGGTCGCGCAGCCGGTGATTATTTGAGCAGGTATGGTCGATTCCGGCCTCAAAAGCCACCGGACCATTGAAAGCAGGGCCATAATCCCCATGATAGTGCCATGCAGCGTGGCGGCAGCCGTTGTATTATCGCTGCTCAGATTCAATGTTGGTTCCGGCATCCTCAATTGCCGGATAGTCAATTTAGTCATAATGGAGAGAAACAATGGGCGTTCTGGTAGGTAAACCTGCACCTGATTTTACGGTTCCCGCAGTACTGGGCGATGGCAGCATCGTTGATGAATTCACCCTGTCCGAAGCCATCAAGGGCAAGTATGGTCTGGTGTTCTTCTACCCGCTGGACTTCACCTTTGTCTGCCCCTCCGAGCTGATCGCTCTGGATCACCGCATGGACGCGTTCAAAGAGCGCAACGTGGAAGTGATCGGTGTGTCCATCGATAGCCACTTTACCCACAACGCATGGCGTAACACTCCGGTCAACGAAGGCGGTATCGGCCCGGTGAAATACACCCTGGCCGCCGACATGAACCATGGCATTGCCCAGTCCTACGACGTTGAGTCCGAAGGCGGCATGGCATTCCGCGGTGTGTTCCTTATCGACCAGAACGGCGTGGTGCGCAGCCAGATCGTTAACGATCTGCCCCTGGGCCGTAACATGGACGAGCTGATTCGTCTGGTCGACGCCCTGCAGTTCCACGAAGAGCACGGTGAAGTGTGCCCGGCGGGTTGGCAGAAAGGTGATTCCGGCATGAAGGACACCCCGGACGGCGTGGCCGAGTACCTGTCTGGTAACGCAGACAAGCTGTAAAAAGAAAGCAGCACAAAAAAGGGCGGCCCTAGGGTCGCCCTTTTTTTGGCCGCAAACTTTTGCGGTTTTCAAACGTAGGGTGCACTGAGCCTCAGGCGAACTGCACCATCAAACGCCGGATCGGTGCAGTTCGCCTGAGGCTCAGTGCACCCTACGCAATCAAAGGTGGCGTTCCGGGATTCAGAGGTGAGACCCAGTCTTTTCTCGGTGTCCTGAGAGTCCTCTGTGGTAAAAAAACCAGTTCAATCCAGCTGCTTCGCCAGCGTCGGCGGCATATCCTTTGGTGGAGGGGGTGGCCAGCCGCCCAGGTCCTTGAAGCGGTTTACCATGGAGCAGAACAGCTCGGCGGTACGGGTGGCATCGTAGAGCGCCGAGTGAGCCTCGCGCTGGTTGAAGCGGATGCCGGCGGCTTCGCAGGCCTTGGCCAGTACGGTCTGGCCATACACCAGCCCGGCCAGGGCAGCGGTGTCAAAGCTGGAGAACGGGTGGAAAGGGTTGCGCTTGATGTCGGCTCGTTCCGACGCCGAATTCAGGAAGCCCTGATCGAAGAAGCTGTTATGCCCCACCAGCACGGCGCGGGTGCAGCCATGGTGCTTGATGGCCTTGCGGACCGGCTCGAACACGCCTTTCAGGGCGGTTTCCTCGGGCACAGCCCCCCGTAGCGGGTTGTCCGGATCAATGCCGGTAAAATCCAGCGCAGCTTGCTCGATGTTGGCTCCCGGGAAGGGGTCCACATGAAACTGGATGCGGGTGGATGGACGCAGGTAGCCCTGGGCGTCCATATCAATCAGGACGGCGGCGATTTCCAGCAGCGCGTCGGTCTGGGCATTAAAGCCCCCGGTTTCCACATCTATCACTACTGGCAAAAAGCCCCGAAACCGCAGCGCCAGGCTGGGGTGCTGATCATTCATGATCACTCCATCAGACACACAAATCCCGTCTGACTGCCCTGGGCAGCCGCGAGAGGGGGCTATGCTACCGGAAAGCCAGCAGGGGCAACAGGCGCGAAAGCGGATCAGAGATGACGCCAGCCGGGCAGGGCGGGTACAATACGCGGCCTCGATTCACCGGGGGGCGCCTGATCCGGGGCCTCTCACATGCGGAGTCTTTCAATGTCCAAGATCAACAAGGTGGTACTGGCCTATTCCGGCGGCCTGGATACCTCGGTTATCGTCAAATGGCTGCAGGATACCTATGACTGTGAGGTGGTGACCTTTACCGCCGATATCGGTCAGGGCGAAGAAGTGGAGCCGGCCCGCGCCAAGGCAGAAGCCATGGGCGTGAAGGAAATCTACATTGAAGACCTGCGCGAAGAATTCGTGCGCGATTACGTATTCCCCATGTTCCGCGCCAATACCATTTATGAAGGTGAGTATCTGCTGGGCACCTCCATTGCCCGTCCGCTGATTGCCAAGCGTTTGGTGGAAATTGCCGAAGAAACCGGTGCTGATGCCATTTCCCACGGCGCCACCGGCAAGGGCAACGACCAGGTGCGTTTCGAGCTGGGTGCCTACGCCCTGGCCCCGGGCATTCAGGTGATCGCTCCTTGGCGGGAGTGGGATTTGAACTCCCGCGAGAAGCTGATGGCGTACTGCGAAGAGCGCAATATCCCGGTGGATTTCTCCACCAAGAAAAAGAAATCCCCGTACTCCATGGACGCCAACCTGCTGCACATCTCCTACGAGGGCGGCAACCTGGAAGATCCCTGGTGGGAAGCGGAAGAAGACATGTGGCGCTGGAGCGTGAGCCCGGAAGCGGCCCCGGACCAGCCCACCTATATCACTCTCACCTATGAGAAGGGTGATATTGTGGCCATCGACGGCGAGAGCCTGAGCCCTGCCGAAGTGCTTGCCAAGCTCAACAAACTGGGTGGCGACAACGGTATCGGCCGTCTCGACATCGTCGAGAACCGCTATGTGGGCATGAAGTCCCGTGGCTGTTACGAAACCCCGGGCGGCACCATCATGATGCCGGCCCACCGCGCCATCGAGTCCCTGACTCTGGATCGCGAGTCTGCCCACCTGAAAGACTCGGTGATGCCCAAGTACGCTGAGCTGCTCTACAACGGCTATTGGTGGAGCCCAGAGCGTCTGGCCCTGCAGAAGCTGATCGATGCGACCCAGGAGCATGTTAACGGAGAAGTGCGCATGAAACTGTACAAGGGTAACGCCATTGTGGTCGGTCGTCGCTCTGACAATGACAGCTTGTTCGATGCCTCTATCGCCACGTTCGAAGACGATGCCGGTGCTTACGACCAGAAAGACGCGGAAGGCTTTATCAAGCTGAACGCCCTGCGTCTGCGTATTGCTGCCAAGAACGGCCGCAAGCTGAGTTAAAGAAACGCGGCACGCTTCACGCTGCATGCAATACGGAAAACCGCCGTAGCCGAGAGGCTGCGGCGGTTTTTTTTGTGCCCGGTGTTCGGTCTTTGCGGTTACATAACGACAAGGAAAATGCATTTAATTTGCACGGTAGTCTCAATTAGCCTGAGTGCAGCAACATACTCACAACAACAGGCTGATCGAGGACCTTGCCATGACTATCGGGCAAAACCGCTTTTCCATTGTTCGCTTGGGGATACTGACTCTGCTGGCCGCGTCGCTACTGGGTGGCTGTGGCGGGGGCGGCAGTGATTCCGCAACGCCTGCTGCTACCGATGTCGATGAGGCCCAGCGTGAGGCGCCACCACAGGAGGACACCCCGGATGAGGTGGCCGAGGAGGTGCCGGAAGAGACTGAAGATGGCCCGCGGCGGGTAATCTTTGTGGGCAACAACTGGGAAGGCGTGATCGATGTCATCGATGCCCAGACCTATCAGCGCCTTGGCCGTATCAGCGGTATCCCGGATCAGGCGGCACGAGAGAAGGAAATTGCCCTCAATCCGCTGGATCTGTTGTTTTTCCAGGGCATTCGCGTACTGATCGGCGAAGGCAATCACCAGTATGTGGACGATATGTACAGTTCGCCGGACGGTCGTCTGCTGATCGTTTCCCGGCCCAGCTATGCGGATGTGGTGGCCATCGACGTGGTCAGCGGTGAGATCGCCTGGCAATTCCTGGTGGATGGCTATCGCTCTGACCATATGGCCCTGTCTCCGGATGGCACCCAGGTAGCGGTGTCCGCTTCCACCGGCAATGTGGTACACATTCTGGATGTGGAAACCGGAGAGGAACTCGGCCGCTTCCCTTCCGGGGATTCTCCCCACGAGAATATCTATTCCGAGGACGGTGAGCGTATCTACCACGCCAGTATCGGCACTGTTTACACGCCGCTGGATAATCAACTGATCGGTGATCTCACCGATGGCCTGCTGGGGCAGAACCTGCTGGATGCCACCAAGGGCGAGCGGGTGTTCCAGGTGGTGGACGCCAACAGCCTGGAAATCATCAAGCAGCTGGATCTGGAAGCGGATCTGGCAGAGGCTGGTTACGACAACCTCAGTACGGCGGTGCGGCCCATGGCGCACACTGCCGACGAGCGCTATTTCTACTTTCAGCTGTCGTTCCTGCACGGGTTTATCGAGTACGACATGCAGGAAGAAAAAGTGCTGCGCCTGGCCGAGTTGCCGGATTTGACCAACGGGTTGCCACGGGAATTCTACGTCAATGATTCCGCTCATCACGGTATTGCCATGAGTGCGGACGATTCCACCTTGTGTGTGGCTGGCACCATGAGCGACTACGTGGCGCTGGTGGATCGCGAGGATTTCTCCCACCAGCTGAAAACCGGTATCGGCGAAAAGCCCTACTGGGTGACCACCAGTGCCGACGGCAACCATTGTTATGTGTCCTGGAGCGGTACCGATCAGATGTCCGTGTTCAACTACCAGACCGGCCAGGAAGTGGCCCGTGTGGACGTGGGCGATCACCCCCAGCGCATCCGCGAGGGCAGTGTGCCGGAGGCGTGGGTAGAGGCACAGGGCAGCCTGTTCCTGCCCTGAGTCACGATGCAAAAGGCGCTGCCCGTAGGAGCGTCGCTGGGGGCGCGATACCAAGCCTCGGGCAAAAGCATTTTCACCACAGAGGGCACAGAGCACACAGAGAAAACCTGTTTTCCCTCAGTGATCTCTGTGTCCTCTGTGGTGATACATATTTTCTGAGCTTGGGTTTATGCACTTCGTGCACCCTTGGGCCGCCCTCGCGGGCGTTACCTGCACTTCGTTCCGGTTCGCGCCGCCAGCGACGCTCCTGCGGCGGGTTATGGAAAGGGGGATGCCCCTGAATGTCCGTAATGAGCGGCGATTACCGGAATGTTTTACAGCCTTCACCGTCGCAAACCCCACTTTTTCATTGTCAATCCTGTCCTCTGCCACCACTATTCGCCCTGTAACAAGTCAGGGCTCCCGTGCCCGCTGAAATTGCTGATATCAGGAGCGAATGACGCATGCGAATCCTGCATACCATGCTGCGCGTGGGTAATCTGGATCGATCCGTGGCCTTTTATACCGAAGTGCTCGGCATGAAGGAGCTGCGCCGCAAGGATTACCCGGAAGGCCGCTTTACCAATGCTTTTGTCGGCTACCAGCCGGAATCGGAAGGAGCGGTACTGGAGCTGACCTGGAACTGGGATCAGACCCGCTATGACCTGGGGGATGGCTACGGCCATGTGGCCCTGGCGGTGGACGACGTGTACGCTGCTTGTGAGCGTATTCGCGACCGGGGCGGGCGCATTAGCCGCGAACCTGGCCCCATGAAACACGGCAGTACCATCCTGGCATTTGCAGAAGATCCGGATGGCTACAAGATCGAATTGCTGGAAAGGGACTGAGGGGTTCTCGATTGGTAAATAAGGTCACCGTCGGTTGGCGGGAATGGGTAGCGTTACCCGAACTGGACATTGAAGCGATCAAGGCCAAGGTGGATACCGGGGCCCGTACTTCTGCGTTGCATGCCTTCCAGGTAGAAAGTTTTCAGCGCGATAACCAGGAATGGGTCCGTTTTTCCATCCACCCGATCCAGGGCCAGGACCAGGTCAGCCATTGCGAGGCCGTGGTGCTGGACCGCCGGGTCGTCACTGATTCCGGTGGCCACAAGGAAGAGCGCCCGGTGATCCTCACCCATATCGAGTTAGGGGGGCGCCGTTGGCCCATCGAAATCACCCTGACTGATCGTGAAAACATGAAATTCCGTATGCTGTTGGGACGAACCGCCATGGGCGAGATTGCTGTCGATCCCACGGCATCTTTTCTTCTAGGTGGAAATAAAGACCAACCATGAAAATTGCCATTCTTTCGAGAAACAAGCGACTGTACTCCACCCGCCGACTGGTGGAGGCGGGCGAGGCGGCCGGCCACGAAATGCATGTGATTGATACCTTGCGTTGCTATATGAGCATGGTGTCTCACAAGCCGGAAATTCACTTCAAGGGTGAAGTGCTGGAAGGCTTTGATGCGGTGATTCCGCGGATTGGTGCCTCCATCACTCATTACGGTACGGCAGTCCTGCGCCAGTTCGAGATGATGGGTGTGTTTCCCGTCAATGAATCGGTCGCCATCTCCCGCTCGCGAGACAAGTTGCGTTCGTCGCAGCTGTTGTCGCGCAAGGGGGTTGGCTTGCCGATTACCGGTTTTGCCCACTCCCCGGATGATATTCCCGACCTGATCAACATGGTTCGCGGTGCCCCCCTGGTGATCAAGATGCTGGAAGGTACCCAGGGCATCGGCGTGGTGCTGGCGGAAACCCGCAAGGCGGCGGAATCGGTGATCGAGGCCTTTATGGGCCTGAACGTATCGGTGATGGTGCAGGAATACATCAAGGAAGCTGGCGGTGCTGATATTCGCTGTTTCGTGGTGGGTGGCAAGGTGATCGCCGCCATGAAGCGCCAGGCTCTGCCCGGCGAGTTTCGTTCCAACCTGCACCGCGGCGGCAGCGCCAGCCTGATCCGTATTACCCCGGAAGAGCGCGCCACCGCTGTACGTGCCGCCCGAATCATGGGGCTGAATGTGGCGGGTGTAGACATCCTGCGTTCCAACCATGGTCCGCTAGTCATGGAGGTGAATTCCTCCCCGGGGCTGGAGGGTATCGAAACCTCCACCAACAAGGACGTGGCGAGCATGGTCATCAATTTCATCGAAAAGGATGCGCGTCCCTACCGGACTCAGACAAAAGGCTCCAAGGGCTGATCCTCGCTCCCGTAGGAGCGCCGCTTGAGGCGCGAAGGTTTTGCATCGTAGAGTTCGCCTCTCAAGCGAGGCTCCTACAGTGGATGTAATGTAGTGGCTGTTTCGGGTGAAAAATGAAAAATACCAAAGAACCGAAAGTATTGCCGTTTGAACTGGATGGCGTCAGCGTCAAGCCTGGGACCCGGGCCAAGGTGGAGCTGCCGTTGGCGCAGCTCTATACCCAGACGCCCCTGAATGTCCCCATTCATGTGATCCACGGGCGCAAGCCCGGGCCGGTGCTGATGGTCAGTGCGGCAATCCACGGTGACGAACTCAACGGGGTGGAAATCATCCGCCGCCTGTTGCGCCATTCCGCCCTGAAAAGCCTCAGCGGTACGCTGCTGGCGGTGCCGGTGGTCAACGTATTCGGGTTCATTCACAAGACCCGCTACCTGCCGGACCGCCGTGACCTGAATCGCTGCTTCCCTGGCTCCGAAACCGGCAGCCTGGGCGCGCGTATGGCCTGGCAGTTCAAAAGCCAGGTGCTGGATCGGGCTACCCATGCCGTGGACCTGCATACCGGTGCCGTGCACCGTGCCAACCTGCCGCAGATCCGCGCTGACCTGTCCAACGAGGGCACTGCCGCCATGGCCAACGCCTTTGGCGTACCGGTGGTGATCAACTCGGTACTGGGCGAGGGTACGCTGCGGGAAGTGGCTGAAGCCCAGGGCATCCCGGTGATTACCTATGAGGCGGGCGAGGCCCTGCGTTTCGACGAGTCCTGCATCCGCGCTGGGGTTAAAGGCGTTCTCAACATTCTTCAGCACCTGGGCATGACTGGCGCTCGTCGCGCCAAGGTGCCCAGCGAACCCTATATCGCCCGCTCTTCGAGCTGGGTGCGTGCCGAGCGCGATGGCGTTTTTCTGCCACTGGTGGCACTGGGGGCCTGGATCAAGAAAGACGACCTGATCGGCCGTATCTCCAGCCCCTTCGGTGGCGATGACGTCAACATCCACTCTCCGGCCGCCGGCATCCTGGTGGGGCGCAACAACATGCCGCTGGTGAACGAAGGCGAAGCCCTCTACCACATTGCCCGCTTCGAGGAAGTCAGTGAAGTGGCGCAGTCGCTGGAAGTGTTCACCAACGATATCGAAGAGGGGCCGACCCTTTCCGGTGAGCCGCCGATTGTATAACCCGGTATTGTTTGGCTGAATCCGGGGCCATTCTGCTCATAGGCTGTTGGCTAGGAGTTGTGATTTGGCGGAAAGAGGGTAATACAAAAGGTTGAGTTGACAGTGGCCATGCTTGCTATGCCGATAAATGAGTGAAAAAAGTGGGCCGCTGAATCTCGCTAGTGTTATTTTAACCATTTGATTTTATTGGTTTTGTTCTTGCTTTTCCGCTTTTCCCGCTGTTGTCACTCTCTCCGGGCCGACCTGTTGCCTATCCTTTGCTATACTGCGCCGCGATATGGATACCCCGTTGATTGAGCATTTGGAGTAAATAGATGGTCGCTTTGGTCAAGCCGCATGGTGCGGACGCATTGAATCCCTTGTACGTCGCCGATGAAGCTGCGCGCGTTGCCTTGCAGCATGAAGCGGAATCACTGCCTTCAGTAGTGATCAGCTCGGCAGCTGCCGCCAATGCGGTGATGATGGGGGCCGGTTATTTCACCCCGTTGTCTGGCTATATGAACAAGGCCGACATGCTGTCAGTGGCGGAAAACCTGACCACCGCCGATGGCCTGTTCTGGCCCGTGCCGATCGTCAATATGTTGCAGGATGTCAGCGCCATTGAAGGCGCCAAGCGCATCGCCCTGCGCGATCCCAATGTGGACGGCCAGCCGGTGATTGCGGTGATGGATGTAGCCGCCATCGAAGAAGCGTCTGACGCCGAACTGGAAGCCGTGGCCGAGCAGGTTTTTGCCACCAACGACAAGCAGCACCCGGGTGTGGCCAATTTCCTGGCCGCAGGCAACTTTATCGTTTCCGGCGATATCCAGGTGTTGAACTACTCCTACTTTGCTGACGACTTCCCCGATACCTTCCGCACCGCGGTGTCCATCCGCAACGAGTTCGTGGAGCGTGGCTGGAATAATGTGGTCGCTTTCCAGACCCGTAACCCGATGCACCGCGCCCACGAAGAACTGTGCCGTATGGCCCAGGAAGCGCTGAACGCTGACGGTATCCTGATTCATATGCTGCTGGGCAAATTGAAAGCGGGTGATATTCCGGCCGACGTGCGTGATGCCTCCATTCGCAAAATGGTGGAAGTGTATTTCCCGCCCAACACCGTGATGATTACCGGTTACGGTTTTGACATGTTGTACGCCGGTCCCCGTGAAGCCGTTCTGCATGCGGTATTTCGCCAGAACTGCGGTTGCAGCCATTTGATTGTTGGCCGTGACCATGCCGGTGTCGGTGATTATTACGGCGCCTTCGACGCACAAACCATCTTCCAGGAGAAAGTGCCAGCGGGTGCTCTGGAAATTAAAATCTTCGAGGCCGATCACACCGCCTATTCGAAGAAACTCGGACGCGTGGTGATGATGCGCGACGTGCCTGATCACACCAAGGACGACTTTGTTCTGCTGTCAGGCACCAAGGTGCGTGAGATGCTGGGTCAGGGCATTGCCCCCCCGCAGGAGTTCTCCCGCCCGGAAGTAGCACAGATTCTGATGGATTATTACCAGACGCTGGACGCTGGCAAGTAATCTTTCCTGAGCGTTTCTGCGCTCAATTTGCATCGGGAAAAGCCTCTTTTTAGAGGCTTTTTTCGTCTCGGGCCTGTGCCTGTCCTCGATGTCTCTGGTCAAGGTGCGTCTGCAGGTGGGGTTGTCCCGGTTCGAGGAAGTGTTGCCTGATTCATAACTCCCTGACCCCCTCAAAACGGGCTGGTGGTGTCGAGCAGCGGCAGCAAATTACCGATGTGCCTCCGGTTTTACCGGCTGAATTGAGGTAAAATCCCGCCCATTCATTTTCCGGGTGGCCCGTTTCGGGCAGTTAAAGCCCCGTTGGCAGAATAAAGGTACAGGTTATGGCCGTTATTGTGGTCTGTGTGCTGCTCTATGTGGGCTGCATTGTGTTTATCCGGGTGCGCAATCGCAAGCCGCTCGGGCTCAAGCGGCAGCTGTCGGATTTTTCCACTTTCATGGTGCCGTTCAATATCCCGGCCTACCTGTTGTCGAAGGTGCCTACCACGCCGCGCATCGGTGTGAACCATTTTCCCGAGCTGCAGCTGATCGAGGACAACTGGGAAACCATTCGCGACGAGGCGCTGGCGCTTTATGAAGGAGGCAAGATCGCCGCCAAGGATGATTTGCCAGCCAGTAGTTTCTACAAGGATGGTCGTTGGACCAGTTTTTACCTGAAGGTGTACGACAACAAGTTGCCCTCTGCCTACGATCTGGCGCCGAAAACCATGGCCCTGCTGGATCAGCTGCCGTCTATGAACATTGCCCTGTTTGCGGTACTGATGCCGGGCAAGAAGCTCAATCGTCACCATGATCCGTTCGCCTACACCCTGCGTTATTCCATGGGGCTGAGCACGCCCAATGATGAAGGCTGTGGCCTGACGGTCAATGAGGATGACTACATCTGGCGTGATGGCGACAGCATCATTTTTGATGAAACCTACATCCACTCCGCCTGGAACCGCACCGAGACGCCGCGGATTATCCTGATGACTGACGTGGACCGACCGATGAAATGGAAGTGGGTGCAGAAGGTGTACTGGTACTTCGGCTGGTTCTTCAACCGCTTGTTTTTCATCGATAATCTGGATAGCAGCCACACCGGTGTGGGTAACAAGTTGGGCAAAGGGGTGATTGCCTACAAGGGCTTCCTGAAATCGGTAAAGCGGAAGAACAAGACCTTCTACGTGACAGCCAAGTGGGCCGTGGTGCTGGCGGTGCTGGGGAGTATCGGTTACCAGCTGTTGTAGCCTGGCGTTAAGGAGTTATTCAGAGGCTCCTTAAGAAAAACTGCCGAGCGGTCGTGGTTTTGCGTCCGGCTGGCTTGGGGCGTCTCTCTCCATCATGCCACCATGCCGGTGAACACATCGCTAGGGAATAACAATAATGATAAGGAACATCATTGCCGGGGCGGTTATGGCCTGGGCGTGTGCCGGGGTGGCCAGTGCAGACGTGACGGTGGCTCCGGCGGGGGCGTTTTCTGCCAGCGGTAAACTGGCCATGAAGAAAGGCGCTATCCCGGTCAGTTGCCATACCACTTTCAACGGCCAGGTCAGTGAGCAGGGCGCCATTCGGGTTACCGAGGTCATCTTCGGTGGCATGAATCCGTTGTGCAAAAGTATCAAGGCGCTGGCGCTGCCCTGGCAGGGGCAGGTGGATCATCCGGGGCGCCTCACGGTGGACGATATGCAGGTCAAGGTCAGGGTGCCACTGTTGGGGGGGGTCTGTGGTCCGGAGCCAGTATCACTGGTGTGGGGAAACACGGATGGCTCGGCCACGTTTGACGCGGTCACGCTGGGCCCGGACTGTGCCATGGACGGCACCATGGTTACCTCGCCCCAGGTGGATATCCGCGCAGCAGGCCGTTCTGCGGAAACGGTTCGCCACCCCGGTGCCAGCCAGGACGCCAGTTAACCCGGCAATTAAATACCAAAGACTGATTTACCACCGAGGGCACAGAGATCACTGAGGGAAAACCGGTTTTTCTCTGTGTGCTCTGTGCCCTCTGTGGTGAAAATGCTTTTGATTCAGGCTTGGTACGCGGCGCTACTGCGGCCTCTTTCATTGCCGGGTTCATGATCGCCATCGTATAGGCTTTGTTATTCCGGCCCGATCGGCGTTTCCCCTCGGGCCAACGCCCAGCTATCATGAGTTTTTTCAGTGACAGCAACTGTTTGCAAGGCAAGGATATAACAATGCAGAACGTGGTGGCGATTCCCGCTAACCCGGCGCTGGTAAACAGCACCGAAGATTTCCTTCATGCCGTCGAGCACGATCGTAAAGACAGTGCCGAGAAGTTCATTCACATGGTGGATCATCTTACCGACCGGATTCTCAGCCTGTTCCTGGTGGAGCCGGCCAACATGACCGAGCTGTCCGGGGGCCAGAAGAAGGTGATCGACTTTGCCGTGTCCACCGCCGGCAAGGCATCCAGCATGCTCACCCGCCAAATTTTCAAGAAGGTGTCTAACGCGGAATTCGCCCCGGTGGTGAAGAACGTGAAGGCCATGTACTGGCAGGCTGGCGACGACAACGATAATCACGCCAGTATCGCTTTCCCGGTGGAAGACAGCTTTGCCGCTGATTTCCGCAAGGCCACCGAGCTGTGTGCGGCAGGCAAGGGCACCGAAGACGTGGCCCTGGTTACCCGGGTGATGAGCGCCATGTCGGACAAAATTATCGATGAAGTCTTTGTCGCCAACACCAAGGAAGTCAAAATCGGCTTTGTGACCCAGAAAGCCCTGAATGTGGGGATTGATGGTAGCCGCAAGGCCGTGCATGCGGTGAACAACAAGGTGCTCAAGGATCTGAGCAATGACGAGCTGAAAGGGTATATGGCCCACTATCAGGGCCTGCTGCGGCAGCGATAAATCAATCAGCTGCGAGCTTTTAGCTAGAAGCTAAAGAAAAGGCGCCTATTGGCGCCTTTTCTTGTTCAGGACTGCTGGGTCTGTGGTCGGCGATTGCCTGAGGGGCGGCGTCGCCGTTGGCTGTTACCTGGACGATTGCTGTCGTTCCCCGGTCTTGCCTGACGTTGCTGGCCGCCGTTGTTGTTGCGGGCCTGGGCATTTCCGCCGCCAGCGTTTCCTCCACCCGGTTTGGGTTTCTTCGGACGTTTTCGCTTCGGCGGCTGCAGAGCACCGGCTGCTGGAAGTGATTCGCCAGGCTCAAAGCCGGCGACAATCTTGCGCTCCAGCTGCTGCTGGGTAAGCCGCTCAATATCTTTCAGCTGCTGGGCTTCATCGGCACTGACCAGGGAAATGGCCTGGCCGGTGGCGCCGGCACGCCCGGTGCGACCGATACGGTGTACGTAATCTTCGGGCACATTGGGCAGATCCACGTTGACGACCTGGGGCAGTTGTTCGATGTCCAGGCCGCGGGCGGCGATGTCGGTGGCGACCAGCGCGCGTATCTTGCCGTTCTTGAAGTCTGCCAGTGCGCGGGTGCGGGCATTCTGGCTCTTGTTACCGTGGATCGCGGCGGCTTCGATGCCGTTGCTTTCCAGCTGCTTGGCCAGCTTGTTGGCGCCGTGCTTGGTACGGCTGAAGACCAGCACCTGGAACCAGTTGTTGTCCTGGATCAGGTGGGTGAGCAGGGCAGCCTTACGCTGTTTGTCCACCGGCGCGATCCATTGGGTGACCAGCTCGGTGGTGGTATTGCGCGGGCTCACATCGATTTCCACGGGATCGTTCACCAGGCCCTTGGCCAGGGCGCGGATCTCCGGGGAGAAGGTGGCCGAAAACATCAGGTTCTGCCGTTTCGGTGGCAGCTTGGAGAGGATCTTGCGGATGTCATGGATGAAGCCCATGTCGAGCATGCGGTCCGCTTCATCCAGCACCAGTATTTCCAGGTGATCGAATTTCACCGCGTTCTGCTGATAGAGATCCAGCAAGCGCCCGGGGGTGGCTACCAGGATATCGGCGCCGCCGCGCAGGCGCTGCATCTGTGGGTTCACCTTCACACCACCGAATACCACGGTGGAGGTGAGCGGCAGATTCTTGCCGTAGGTGGCCACACTTTCGGCGACCTGGGCGGCCAGCTCCCGGGTGGGGGTCAGTACCAGGGCACGTACCTGGTTATTGCTGGCGGCCTTGCCGGCGCGCAGGCGCTCCAGCAGGGGCAGGGTAAACCCGGCAGTTTTGCCGGTGCCGGTCTGGGCAGCGGCCATCACATCACGGCCGCTGAGTACGGCGGGGATGGCCTGGGCCTGGATCGGTGACGGGGTGTGATAACCCTGATCGGCAACAGCGGCCAACAGGTCATCCCCCAGTCCAAGGGAAGTAAAAGGCATGAAATTGGGTCTAACTTAAGAAGGGGCGGCAAGCCTACCCGATCCGGGGCAGGAACACGAGCCCGGCGGTCTGGTTGCCGATAGCGTTGCTGAGTGGCGAAATAAAGGTGATCAGCCGAGTGGCGGTGTGTTGCTGAGCACCTCATCAACCCCGGAGCGGAGCGCCTGGCGCTGCTGCTCTTGTCCCTCTGGCAGGAATGCCAGCACCCGGCCGCCAAGGTGGTGGTAGGCATCCACCAGGGAGCGACGGAACAGGGGGAGACCATGGAAGACCGGCGGCAGGGAATAGGTGCGCCCGTTGCGGATGGCTGCCAGCGGCCTGAGGCCCATCAACAGGGACAGGCCGGCCCGCCGGCATTCGTTCTGGGGGGCCATGGTAATGGCCGCGGGGAAGAGCTCGCGTAACCGTCGTGTGTGATCGGGATGCCAGAGCAGAAAGCGTGCCTGGCGGCAGAGCCAATCGCCTTTTTGTTGTTGATCCGCCCAGTTGCGCAGGGCGCCCAGAGTGCGTTCAGCGCTCTCGGGTTTGATATCAAGCACCCAGCGTTGCTCGGTAAAAGTGCGGGCAAAGTCATCGAAGGTCAGTAGTGGCTGGCCGTCGTTGAGGCGGTGGCTCATACAACGATCCGAATCCATCTCTTCGATGATGGCATCACTGCTGGCGGTGCGAATCAAAGCGGGATCGTGATGCAGGACGATAAGCCCGTCACGAGTAGTGCGCAGGTCGGTTTCCAGGGTGTGAAAGCCGGCTTCGGCGGCGGCCTCGAACGCGTGCAGGCTGTTTTCCACATGGCGCTGGTGCAGGCCGCGATGGCTGATCCAGATTACGTCCATGGGGGTATTGTCTCCCGGAAACTGGCCAGGTTAAAGCGCCATAAGTCGGGAACGTGGTCGGAGGTGACGCTCAGGCGGCGTGGGCGCTGGCCATGTCGGCGTCAAAAGATTCCCACTGGCCGGGATGATCCGCATGGGCATCTTCGAAAATACCCTCTACGGCCTCGGGTACCCATTCCAGATCCAGCTGCTCTTCGTATTCCATGAATCACCCCGTTGCTTGTTTTTTAAACAAGGTCAAGATTAGCTTGCCGGGCCGGAATGCTCTGTTGTTGCGCTGTAAGCTTTTGCTTACAGGGTGTGACAAAAAGGATTGCAATGATTGGCGTAGCCAGGGTCACAATGGCAATACTGACTGAGAGGGAGGAGGCTTGATGCAAGAGCTGGACTGGAATCAAGTCGTTACCCACCTGTACCAACTGGGCATCGCCTTTTTGTTGGCACTGCCGGTGGCCTGGAACCGGGAGCAGCGAGCCCGTGGTGCGGGTCTGCGCACTTTTCCGCTGGTCTCTGTGGCGGCCTGTGGCTATATGCTGGTGGGTATGCAGGTATACACGGGCTCGGATGCGGAAGCCCGGGTCATGTACGGCATCATCACCGGTATGGGCTTTATCGGTGGCGGTGCGATTTTAAAGGATGGTGCCAATGTGAGTGGTACTGCCACGGCGGCTAGTCTGTGGAATACCGGCGCCATCGGCATCTCGGTGGCTTACAGCCGGTATGAGATTGCCCTGGTGCTGTCGTTGATCAATTTCCTGATCCTGCAGTTTTCCCGTTCTTTAAAGCGGTTGCCGGTGGATGACTGACCTCCGGCTTATGGGTACATGAAGGCTTATACAGTGGCGAGAATGGCCTGCCGCACGCAATGCAGCACCCCGGTGGGCCAGTCGTCGGCCAGTTGCTCTTTCAATTGCCGGTAGCTGAAGGTGTCTTCGGCCAGATTGGACTGGCTGAGCAGGGCGTCCTGGATAATGCCGATTTCCGTTTCGCTGATGCCCAGAGCCTGTTCCAGGCTGAGTTGATTCGCGGTGACCAGTTTCGCTAGTTCCCGGTACACGGTTTGTTCATTCAGGTTCTGCTGGCGGGCAATGGCGGCCGGGCTCATGTTGGCCAGGGCCAGGGCAAGGATCTCGTTGCCATCAGGGCCGGCGGGCTCGGCGACACCGGTGGCATCATCGTTACCGTTGAGAATGGCCAGAAACTCATCCCCGTAGCGTTCCAGCTTGCGGTCGCCGACACCGCTGACGGCGGCCATTTCCATGCGATTGCGCGGGCGGATGGCGAGCATGTCCATCAGGGTGGCGTCGTGGAAGACCACGTAGGGGGGCACGCCTTCTTCGTCCGCCAACCGTTTACGGCAGGCGCGCAGGGTTTCCCATAGCTCCCGGTCGGCGTCGGCGATGCTGGAGTGGGTGCGTCGTGTGGTGGCTTTTTTGGCCTTGGCCAGTTCCTTGCGCAGGTGCAGGGGCTGCTCGCCGCGCAGGTAGGGACGGCACAGGTCGGTGAGCTGCAAGGCGCCGAAGCCGTTCATGTCCACGGTCAGCAAGCCGCGGGCCACCAGTTGCCGGTAGATGCTTTTCCACTGGTTGGCGCTGAATTCATTGCCGATGTTCCAGGTGGACACATGGTCGTGACCGGCACTGGCCACTTTGTCGGAACGGTTGCCGGTGAGCACATCGATCAGGTGATTGGCGCCGAAGCGCTGGCCGGTGCGGTAGACACAACTCAGGGCTTTCTGCGCCGCTTCGGTGGCATCGAAGGTCTGTGGCGGGTTCAGGCAGGTGTCGCAGTTGCCGCAGGGCTTTTCCAGCGTTTCAGCGAAATAGTGCAACAGCGCCTGACGACGGCACTGGGTGATTTCGCACAGCCCGAGCATGGATTCCAGTCGCTGGTTTTCGTTGCGCTTGTGCTGCTCGTTGCCGCTGCTTTGGGCCAGCATCTGCTTGAGTTTGATGGCGTCTTCCAGACCATAGGCCATCCAGGCAGTAGCGGGCTCGCCATCGCGCCCGGCGCGGCCGGTTTCCTGATAGTAGGACTCGATGCTTTTCGGTAGGTCCAGGTGAGCCACGAAGCGCACATCCGGTTTGTCGATGCCCATGCCGAAGGCAATGGTGGCCACCATCACCAGGCCATCTTCACGCAGGAAACGCTGCTGATGGGTTTCCCGGGTTTGTGCGGGCAGGCCGGCGTGGTAGGGCAGGGCTTTGACGCCCTGCTGGCACAGCCATTCTGCAACCCGCTCCACCTTGTTGCGCGACAGGCAGTAAACGATGCCGGCGTCGCCGTCGTGCTCGGCACGAATCAGGCGCAGTAATTGGTTGCGGGCACCGTCCTTGCGTTCGATACGGTACTGGATATTGGGGCGGTCGAAGCTGGAGACAAAATGGCGAGCCCGGGTCAGGTCCAGCCGCTCGGCGATTTCCGTGCGGGTGCGTTGATCCGCCGTGGCGGTCAGGGCAATGCGCGGCACATTGGGGAATTCCCGGTGCAGCAGGGACAGTTGCAGGTAATCGTTGCGGAAGTCATGGCCCCATTGGGAGACGCAGTGAGCTTCGTCGATGGCAAACAGGGCAATCTGTGCCTGGTGCAGCAGCGACAGGGTACGCGGCTGTATCAGCCGTTCCGGGGCGATGTACAGCATGTCCAGCTCGCCCTTGAGCAGGGCGTCTTCCAGGGCCCGCTGCTGCTCCATGTTCAGGGTGGAATTGAGAAAGCCGGCTTTGACGCCCAGTGCCTTGAGCGCATCCACTTGGTCCTGCATCAGCGCGATCAACGGGCTGATCACCACCCCGATGCCGGGGCGCACCAGTGCCGGAATCTGGTAGCACAGGGATTTGCCGCCGCCAGTGGGCATCAACACCAGAGCATCGTCGCCCTGGATTAGGCTATCGATAATGGTCTGCTGCTCACCGCGGAACTGGTGATAGCCAAAGACGTGCTGGAGAACGGAGTGGGCATCGGATTGCATCGGGCGAGTATACCTGGCGGCGCCGGGCACTGACATCCGCCTGCCGGCAAACTGTGCTAGGTTCTGGTGAAATTTCAATGGGAATTCTCGTACGTGATAACCGATATCTTTCGTCAGTTTCTGGTGCTGGGGCTGATCAGCTTTGGCGGGCCTGCCGCCCATGTGGGCTACTTTCATCGTCGCTTCGTGGAGGAATTGCAGTGGCTGGATGAGGCGGAGTTTGCTCGCCTGCTGGCACTGACCCAGTTTCTGCCCGGGCCGGCGTCCAGTCAGTTGGGCTTTGCCATCGGCCGGGTGCGCGGCGGCGTAACTGGGGCTTTCGCGGCGTTCGTTGCCTTTACCCTGCCGTCTTTTTTGTTGATGGCCCTGTTGGGCATCTACGCCACCTCTCTGCCGGACTGGCTGCAGGGTGGGGCGATCACCGGGCTGAAGTGGCTGGCGGTTATCGTGGTGGCCGATGCGGTGTGGAATATGGGGCAGCGTTTCTGTGCCGGGGGGCTGACCCGCACCATCGCCGCGCTGGTGGCCATGCAGCTGGTGCTGTGGCCGGCGCTGGCCGGGCAGATGCTGGCCTTGTTGGTGGCCGCCGCCATTGGCTGGCGGTGGTTGCGTCCGGATCAGGCGACACCGTTCACGGGTAAACTGGTGTGGCGCCGCTGGCCGCTGATGGCGTTTGCGCTGCTCGCCATTGTTGCCCTGTTGCCGTCCGGACGGGTGTTGGGTCTGTGGAACGATTTCTTCGCCGCTGGCTCCCTGGTATTTGGTGGCGGCCATGTGGTGTTACCCCTGCTACAGGAACTGGTAGGGCCGCAGATGTCGCCGGATCAGTTCCTTACCGGCTATGCCGCTGCCCAGGCGGTGCCCGGCCCCATGTTCTCGCTGGCCTCCTACCTGGGGGCGGTGCTGCTGCCGGCCAGTCCCTGGTGGGGCGCGCTGCTTGCCACCCTGGCGATTTTCCTGCCCGGTTTCCTGCTGGTGTTGGGCCTGATGGAGGGCTGGCAATGGCTCTCTTCCCGACCGGCCCTGGCCGGCGCGGTAGCGGGGATCAATGCGGCGGTGGTGGGGCTGTTGCTGGCGGCGCTGTATCAGCCGGTGTTTGTCTCTGCCGTGCATGATCTGTGGGATTTGTTGATCGTGGTGGCGGGGTTTGCGGTGCTGCGCAGCAAGGCGGTGCCGCTGTGGGGAATGGTGTTGGGCATGGCGGCGTTGGGGGTGGTGACGGGGTTTCTGTAGGAGCGGCGCTTGAGCCGCGAACCGCGCCTAAGCGCGGGATCGTTCAAAGGGGGCAGGTATCGTATTGCAACAGGCTTTCTTTTTGCGTTCTGGTGAAAGCTGACACGCTATTTCCTCGCCAAGGCTCGGATTCGCGGCTCAAGCGCCGCTCCTACAACGGCTTCGTAGACGGTGAGGGAGGGTTTTTACGCTATGGCGAACGCCTAACCGCACGACCGGCGGCTCTTGCCTGAAGATCGGAATCATGGTTCACTTTTTAATAAGAAGTGAATATGGATTCCGACTATGGCTTACCGGGAAACCGACAACGTCAAGGCCCGCAAGGCGGCCCAGCGTGACCATCTGCTGCACAGCGCTGAGCAACTGGTGCGTGAGGGGGGCTTTGCCAATCTCACCATGCAGACCCTGGCTGTGGCAGCCGGGGTGGGGGTGGGCACCCTGTACCGCTATTTCGACAACAAGGCGGTGCTGGCGGCGGAAGTCTTTCGCGTGGCCACCGAGCGGGAGGTCGCGGCAGTGGCACAGGCCATGGAGCACGCCGGCAGTTTTCCCGAACGGCTCAGCCATGTGTTGCAGGTGTTCGTGCAGCGGGCCCAGGCGGCCCCCCGGCTGGCCTGGTCGCTAATCGCCGAGCCGGTGGATCCGGCCGTGGATGCCGAGCGTCTCACCTATCGCCAGCGCTACGCGGCACTTTATCAGCAGTTGCTGAGTGACGGTGTTAGCCAAGGGGAGTTACCGATTCAGGATACTGCGATCAGCGCGGCGGCCCTGGTGGGTGCCATTGCCGAAGCCCTGGTGGGTCCATTATCCGACCCTCTGCCAAAAGCCAATCTGGCGGAATCCCTGACCCAATTCTGTCTGCGTGCCGTGGGTGCTTCACCGGCGCAGGCCGACGTTATTGAGCAGCCACAGACTGCGTAATTTTTTCGGGAGAGCTCACATGAATGCCAAGCACGACACCCTGAAAGCGGACCCGCTGGCCCAGACCCATGAGGTCTTCAACCAGGCCCGGACGTTGGAGGATTACAACGCCTATGACAATGACACCGCCCTGCGCGAGGCAGTGTGCCGCCATGGGGCCGGCTGGGCGGAGGACGCGCTGTCCGCCCATGGCGCCAAAACCGGCAGTGCCGAGGTCATTGAGTGGGGCTTTCTGGCCAATGAGCACAAGCCGCAGTTTTTCTCCCACGACCGCCAGGGTTATCGGGTGGACTACGTGAAATACCACGAGGCCTACCACCGTCTGATGATGCTGGGGCTGGAGTCCGGCATTCACTCGGCCCCCTGGGCGAACCCCAAGCCGGGCGCCCATGTGGCCCGGGCGGCGCAGAGCTATCTGCAGGGCCAGGTGGAAGCCGGGCATGGCTGCCCGCTGACCATGACCTTTGCCTCGGTGCCTTCCATCAAGCTGACTCCCTCGCTGGCAAATGAGTGGCTGCCGAAGATCCTCAACAATGCCTACGATCCACGTAATGTGCCCCACACGGAAAAGCAGGCACTGACCATCGGTATGGGCATGACCGAAAAGCAGGGTGGCTCCGATGTGCGCGCCAACACCACCCGCGCGTATCCGATTGCTGCCGAAGGCTCCGGTGAAGCCTATGAACTGGTGGGCCACAAGTGGTTCACCTCTGCGCCCATGTGCGATGCCTTTCTGGTGCTGGCCCAGACAGACAATGGTCTGAGCTGTTTCCTGGTGCCGCGCTGGCGCCCGGACGGCAGCAAGAACCCGATCCAGGTCCAGCGCCTGAAAAACAAGATGGGCAACGTCTCCAATGCCTCCTCCGAGATTGAACTGCGCGGCGCTCTGGGCTGGATGGTCGGTGACGAGGGCCGCGGGGTGCCGGCCATTATCGAGATGGTGGCCATGACCCGCTTCGACTGCATGGTGGGCTCCACCTCCGGCCAGCGCCAGGCGGTGGCGCAGGCGGTGAACCATGCCATGGGCCGTGCCGCTTTCGGCAAGACCCTGATCGATCAGCCGTTGATGCGTAACGTGCTGGCGGACCTGCAATTGGAGGTGGAGGGCTCCCTGGCCATTACCATGCGTATGGGCGAGGCGCTGGATAACACGACCCTGGATCCGACCAACGAGCACGAGAAACTGCTGCTGCGACTGGGCTTGCCGGCGGGCAAGTACTGGATTTGCAAGCGCACCCCCTTCCATGCCTACGAGGCCATGGAATGCCTGGGTGGCAATGGCGTCACCGAAGATTTCATCATGGCCCGCCTGTACCGCGAGGCGCCCATCAATGCCATCTGGGAAGGCTCCGGTAATGTGCAGGCCCTGGACATGCTGCGGGCCCTGGCCAAGACCCCGGCGGTGCTGGAGGTGTGGTTCGCCGAGCTGGCGAAAACCGCCGGCAGTGATCCCCGCCTGGACAAGGCGGTGACTTCGCTCAAGCGGGAATTTGCTGATATGGATGAAGCCGAATACCGGGCCCGGGACATCGTCGACCGGTTGTCCCTGACCCTGCAGGCCAGCCAGCTGGTTGCCGCCGGTAACGGGTCGGTCGCCGAGGCCTTTATTGCCTCCCGCCTGGGTGAGCACGGTGACCGTAACTACGGGACCCTGCCGCGGGGACTGGATCTGGATACGATTTTACGGCGGGCGAACCCGTGGGAAGGCAATTGATAGTTGAGAATGGATAATTGATAACGGCGCGAATGGGCCGTTGACGATTCTCAAAGCAAATAGGCCGCGTCCATACGAAGGACGCGGCCTCTTGCGTTTCAGGGCATGACTCGCTGTCTCGCAACAGTTATCAATTATCCATTCTCAATTACAGTTTGAGTTTACCTGCGATCTCGAACCACATGGCCCGGAAGGCCTGGGCGGAGGGGGTGTAGGGGGCGAATTCGCCGACCGGGGCGCGGTGATCGCCCATCTGCTCCACATGGGTGGAGTAGGGAATCCAGGTCTTCAGGCCGCCTTTCATGCTCTTGGGGCGTTTGACCAGCATTTCCACATGCAGGTCCCGGTGGCGGTCCACCATGTTGAAAAAGGGCACCACGGTCAGGTTCTTGTAATTCTTGCTCTCCAGCCACTCCAGCACTTGCTCGTAGGCACGTAATGACAGGTGAGTAGGGATCACCGGCACAAACAGGTAGTCCACCGCCGCAAAGATGCTTTCCGCTACCGGGCTCAGGGTGGGCGGGCAATCCAGAATCACCAGCTCGTAGCTTTCCCCCAGCGGGGCAATAAGCTGTTTCAGGCGGTTCTTGGCGCCGCCGTTTTCCAGCAGTTTGATGTCCGCATTTCGCATGGAGATGTCGGCAGGGATGGCATCCAGATTGGCCCAGCGGGTTTCCCGCTTGAGTCGACCGATGGGCTGTTTGCCCTTGATCAGGTTGCCGGCCTTGTAGCCGTCGCCGTCATCCACCCCCAGATAGAAACTGGCGGCTCCCTGGGGATCCAGATCCCAGAGCAGGGTACGGTGCTTCCAGCGTGCGGCATGCCAGGCCACATTCACGGCCGAGGCGGTTTTACCCACGCCACCTTTCAGGTTGTAAAAGGCTATGGTTTGCATGACGTCCCATTCCTGTAAGCTTGCAAAAAGCGCTACGATATTGGTTATTGGCTCTGGCGCCGCCGGGTAACCGGCACAAAGGCTGAACTCAGGCTAGCATGAACAGGATCGATGTCCCACGGCCGGACTGCCTTCAGCGGCCCCCGGGTTGTGATGAGGGCCAACAGACTGTTTAATAGCCAGCCAAAAACGTGCCCGCGAGGGCCAAAACTTGATCCTGAGTCCGTAAATTTATCGCGGCGCCTGACGCAAGCCTTTGCCGCCACAGAAAATTTTCTTCAGTCGACCGCATTCCCGATGCGACGCTTCTTCAGAAAATCTCCTGTGACAACAAATTCTTGCGCCATGCATCCACGCTGAAGTTACGGACTCAGGCTGACGCTACAGGTATCCAGGGTGACAGCGACGAAACGCTACCAGGTCTTTATCAGTGCCACCTTTCCCGATATGCAGGGCGCGCGCCAGGCATTGATGTTGCCGATGATTGAGCACGGCATGATACCCACCGGCCTGGACAGTTCCGCTGCAGATGGCAATACCCTGCTGCCGGTGATCCAGAAGCTGATCGAAACCAGCGATTATTTTGTCCTGATCGTGGGGGGGCGCTACGGCACCCTGTCTCCCATGGGGCTCAGCGAGCTGCACCGCGAATACATTTTTGCTGCCACCAAGCGCAAACCCATTGTTGCCTTTATTCATGATAATCCGGCCATGTTGCCTTCCGATCAGCAGGAGCCGACCCGTGATGGTCAGGTACGCCGCGATGATTTTGTCCGCCTGCTGGAAGAAAAGGTGGCGTGTTTCCGCTGGACCACGGAAAACGGCCTGGCGGAACTGGCAAACAAGGTGATTCCCAACCTGATGCGTGAGCATCGTGCCGCGGGCTGGGTGCGGGCGGACCAGGCCGGTCTTAGCGGTGGAGGGGCCGAAGTGGAAGCGCTCAAGGCCCGCATCGAGCTGCTGGAGAAAGAGCGGGAAGAGAGCATGAGCCAGGCTCGACCGCCGTTGAAAACCCTGTCCCGGGGTGGCGATCTGGTGGCGCTGGATTACTCCTGTAACGTCTACGAAGGCGGCGACTGTAAACTGGCCATGGTCACCACCCGGATCAGCTGGGATCAGGCCTTTTCCTGCATGGCCCCATTGATGCTGAATCCGGCGTCGGAGCCGGTGATGCAAAAGACCCTGGAAGATTTCATCGGCCGCAAAGCCCTGGGGGATGTACAACAGGATTTCCCCCGCGCCCACGCGGTACGCAACGTGGTGCTGGCGGCTCATTCCTTCAATCAGATCAAGATTCACCTGCGTGCCCTGGGGCTGATCACAAGGTCCCCGGAGAAGGATAACCGCGGCCTGCCGTTGTGGCAGTTGACCGCCCATGGGGACAACACCATGAGTCAGGTGATGGCGGTGAAGCGGAGCGTGAAACTTTGATTCTGTCTACGAAGCCTCTGTAGGAGCGCCGCTTGAGGCGCGAACAGGCCTTTCCGATTGGTAAGACCTGTCGAGAATGCAGCAATGACTGATCGCCCCGGATCGAGCTCGGGGCAGGCTCTGCGAGCGGTTTCCTCGCTTCGCGAGGTTCGCGCCTCAAGCGGCGCTCCTACAGGTAGGTTTAGGAAAGTTTTTCCGTCAGGAAGGCCACAACGTCATCCATGGCCACCTCGGTATTCTCCGCATCCCCACGCCCTTTATATTCAAGCACCCCATTGTCCATGCCGCGTTCGGCGATGACGATGCGGTGGGGGATGCCGAGCAGTTCGCTGTCGGCCAGCTTCACGCCCAGGCGTTCCTTTTCCCGGTCGTCGAACAGTACTTCAATGCCGGCTTCGGTCAGTTCTGCGTACAGTTTTTCGGCCAGCTCCCGTTCGCGGGGGCTTTTCTTGATGTTCACCGGGACCAGGGCCACCTGGAAGGGAGCGATGGATTCCGGCCAGATAATGCCGCGGTCGTCATAGTTCTGTTCGATGGCGGCGGCCACTACCCGGGTGACGCCGATACCGTAGCAGCCCATGGGCATGACCACGGATTTGCCGTTCTCATCCAGGACTTTGGCACCCAGTGCTTCAGAGTACTTTGTGCCCAGCTGGAAGATGTGGCCCACTTCGATGCCGCGCTTGATGGTCAGGGTGCCCTTGCCGTCTGGGCTGGGGTCACCTTCCACCACATTGCGCAGATCAGCCACCTCTGGCAGCGCCATGTCGCGCTCCCAATTGATGTTGAAGTAGTGCTTGCCGTCTTCGTTGGCGCCGGCGCCAAAGTCACTCATCACTGCCACACTGCGGTCGATGACAACGGGGATCGGCAGACCCACCGGGCCCAGCGAGCCAGGCCCCGCGCCGATGGCCTGGCGGATTTCCTCTTCGCTGGCGAACTCCATGGGCGTGGCCACGGATTCCAGTTTTTCTGCCTTGATATCGTTCAGCTCGTGATCACCGCGTACCAGCAGGGCGATCAGCTGACCCTCCTCAGCGCCTTTCACCACCAGGGTCTTGACCGTTTTCTCGATGGCCAGATCGAACTGCGCGACCAGCTCTTCGATGGTTTTGGCGTTGGGGGTATCCACCTTTTCCATGGCCGCAACCGGTGCCGGGCGCTCGATAGTGGGGGCCAGGGCTTCGGCCAGCTCCACGTTGGCGGCGTAATCGGAGCTGTCCGAGAAGGCGATGTCGTCTTCACCGGAATCGGCCAGCACATGGAATTCATGGCTGGCGGCGCCGCCGATGGCGCCGGTATCCGCTTCCACCGGGCGGTAGTCCAGACCCAGGCGATCAAAGATGGCGCAGTAGGCCTGGTGCATGATCTGGTAGGTGGCAGCCAGTGATGCCATGTCGGTGTGGAAGGAGTAGGCATCCTTCATGATGAATTCCCGCGAGCGCATGATGCCGAAGCGCGGGCGGATCTCGTCACGGAACTTGGTCTGGATCTGGTAGAAGTTGGCCGGCAACTGCTTGTAGCTATGCAGCTCGTTACGAACCAGATCGGTAATCACTTCCTCATGGGTGGGGCCCAGGCAGAAAGCATTGTTGTGGCGATCAGTGATGCGCAGCAGCTCCGGGCCATAAGCTGGGGCCCGGCCGGACTCTTCCCACAGCTCCATGGGCTGTACCACCGGCATCAACACTTCCTGGGCGCCGGCCCGGTCCATCTCCTCACGGACAATGTTCTCCACCTTGCGCAGCACGCGCAGGCCGGTGGGCAGCCAGTTATACAGGCCGGAGGCCAGCTTGCGGACCATGCCGGCCCGCAGCATGAGCTGATGGCTGATGACAACGGCATCCGCTGGGGTTTCTTTCACGGTGGCAAGCAGGTACTGGGAAGTGCGCATAGGAGACAGTCTTTGACCGGTTATTGCTGAAGCCGGTCATTTTAGGGGCAAAGGCGCTTCGTCACCAGCCATCATGATTGCAGCTGGGATTGTTGCGTCGGCTTTCGTATCCTGCGTGCTATCCAGAATCAGATGGCGAGCCATATGTTGAATGCACAAGAAGTACAGGACGTGATCTATCAGGGGCTGCCGGCGGCATCCGAGGAAGGGTTGCGGGTCGAAGCGGTGGGTGAGCGGCGTGCCCGGGTGCGTAGTCCGTTCCGGCCGTCCACCCTTCGTCCGGGGGGCACCTTGTCCGGGCCCACCATGATGGGGTTGGCAGATGCAGCCATGTATGCGGCGATTCTCGGCGAGCTGGGTCGTGTGGAAATGGCGGTGACGCAGAATCTCAATATCAATTTCCTGTCGCGCCCAGCCCAGAAGGATCTGATAGCCGAGGCGATCATTTTGCGACTGGGCCGACGCTCAGCGGTGCTGGAAGTGCAGCTGTTCAGCGAGGGTAGTGACGAGATGGTGGCCCATGTGACCGGAACCTATGCGCTGCCGATTTCTTCGTAGCCGCGTAGGAGCGTCGCTGGCGGCGCGATAACCCAAAACCTGAAAAGACGGATTTACCACAGAGGGCACAGAGATCGCTGAGGAAAAGACTGTTTTTTCTCTGTGCCCTCTGTGGTGAAACGCTTTTGATCCTGGTTTGGGTTTATGCACTTCGTTCCAGTTCGCGCCGCCAGCGACGCTCTTGCAATAACGGGCCCCTCATCACTGCAACTCCCTCTCCCAGATCAGATCCAGGCTGTTGGCGCGGGTGCTGGAGCGGGCTTCCAGGTGGAGTTGCCGGGTCAGCGTATAGCGGAGCATGACGGTGGAGACCGCATCGAACAGGCCTACTGCGTAGGTCAGGTACAGCCGGTCGGAAAGCTGTTTGCCCAGCATCAGGGCGGCATCGTCGGTTTCCCAGTCGCTGCCCACGGTGATTTCATCCACACCCAGTTTGTCGCCGAGTTTTTCGGTGACGCCGCTGCCTTTTTCCAGTCCGTATAAGGCCAGCGCCTGAGCAATCCGGTTGTTGTCGCCTTTCGATCCCCGTTCCAGTGGCCGACCGGTTAGCAGATAGGACATGGCCTGGCTCTGCTCCATGCTGGGCTCGGAGAACAGGCTGGCTTCCGGTTCCTGCAGGGTGCCGCTAAGCTGCACCCCGACCACAATGTTTTCACTGGGAATCTTGCGGATGGCACGGATATCCAGCCCGGGATTGTCCGGCGGTCCCTGGAAAATCAGCTGGCCATCACGGATTGCCAGGTTCTGGCCGTAGGCTCGATAGCGGCCTTCTCGGATGACCAGTTCGCCGTTGAGTTGCGGGGGGCGTTGCGGTTGTTGTTCTACCTGCAAGGTGCCGCCGAGCATGGCGTCCAGGCCAAAGCCCTGGAAATGCACCTTGTCTCCCAGGTTGACGGCGACATCGATATCCAGTGGTAGCCCACTGCTTTGTTCGCCCTCCTGGTGCACCAGTACCTGATCCTGGCTGACAGTGACGGCGCCCTCGGGAAGTTGCGTCGGGCGGATTTCCGCTTCCGGGATGGACAGTCTGCCGCCCAGTTGCAGGTCACTCAGGTCCCCCTTGAGGCTAAGGGCGGGGTTCAGCAGAACGCGGGCATCGGGCCGGTCTGCCACCAGTAACCGTTCACCCTGCAAAGACAGATTTATTCTGGCCGGCCAATCACTGGGGTCCAGTATGCCGGTCAGGGCGACGGTGCCCTCGCCCAGGGTGGCTGATCCGTTGACATCCAGCTGTCCGCGGGGCGAACCCTGTACGCTCATCTGCAGATCGGTAACGGCTACCCCCAGAATGGGGATCAGGGCGCGACCGTTATCCAGCCGGATGCTGCCGTTCATCAGAGGTTGGCGAAGGGTGCCGTCCAGCGCAAAGTCGCCACGAATCTCGCCGCTGATCTCGCGCAGATCGGTAGTGAACAGCGCTAATGGAGCGAGACTGGATATCCGCAATGCCACCTCACCCGCCAGTGAAGTGTCAGCGTCCATGCCATGCTCCAGGGTAGCGTCGACGGTGGCCAGGTCGGACATCAGTGTCAGCGTGCTGGTCAGACGCCGGTTTTGTAGTGTCCCCTCTACGGATAGCTGCTCAATCACAAGCTCTTGGGGGGCATCGGGGGTGCGCACGGCGATCTGTGCTTCCCGGGTTTGCAATCGGTATTGGCCATCGGGGTTGTCCAGCGAGCCTTGCAGAGTGGCCTCGCCGTCCAGTCGGCCCTGCACTGCAAGCTCTGGCCCCAACAGGGCGCCTGCCAACGCCAGCGGCAGGGCGTTGAGTGAGGCGCTGGCGTCGACCTGATCGTTGCTGTCGCGGTTACCCGCCAGACAAATCCGACTTGGTGTCTGTTCAAGACAGAAAGGGCTAATGGACTGGGCCGTGGCGGAGAGCTGCACCGCCGTGTCCTCGGCCTGTTGCCAACGGCCCAGTTGCTGATGAATCAGGCCGGTATCGGACAGGCTGCCCTGCCACTGGGGCGAGCTGTTGAGCGCTTTAAACGAGCCTTGCAGGCTTGTCTCCATGCTGAGTTCGTCGCGCCGGAAACTTGCCGTGGCCGTATGGCTGTTAAGGGTGCCCTTGGCGCTGATGCGTGCGGCGGCGAGCTGTTCGGCGTTGCCTTGCTGTAATGCCTCGCTGTTGAGTTCAAAGGACATGGTCTGCTCGCCCAGACCGAGTGCTTGGAAACGGGTTTGCAGGGAGGTAAGCGACCAGTCCTGCCAGCCGAGCTGCTGCCCGTTCAGGTTGCCGCTCAGAGTGGGCGTGGCCAGGGAACCGCGTACTTGCAGCTGGCCGCTGATCTGGCCCTGCAGATCCGGATAAAGCTGGTCCAGCTGTTTCAGATCCACGCTGGCATCCAGCGACCAGTCGGGCAGGATAGCCCCGCGTGCGCTGAGCCGGTTGTCACCCCAGCGGATGTTACTGTCTAGTTGCAGGCGTTGCTGGTGGCTTTCCACCGTTGTGGTGGCGGTCAGGGGCTGTTGGCGAACCCGGCCTTCCAGCCGCAACTGGCTGGGGGACAGGGACCATTGTTCACCCTGGTAGCTGCCGCGGCTGTTGCCTTGCACGCCGAGCAGGCCCGGGAACAACGGATGTAGCAAGCCGGTGTCCAGTTTGCCCGCTACGGTCAGATCCCATGTCAGGGGGCTGAACAGTAGCTCACCATGACCCTCCAGCTGCTGCTCGCCATCATCAAGTTGCAGTTGCTGCAGTGCCAAGCCGCCGTCGATCAACTGGCTATCCAGGGACAGGTTTACGGTTCTGTCGCCGCTGGTCAGGCTGCTTTGCCCGGCTATTTTCAGCGTTGCCAGTGGGCCTCGTGTTGTCAGCTTGCCGTGGCCCAGCGATAGCGGCTGTGGCAACGCCAGCGGTAATGGCTGGGCCGGCCACAGGTGTTCCAGGGCCAGTGGTTGTTCGGGGTCGCCTAGTCGCCATTGACCCTGGCTGTGAATTTCCAGGGGGCTCTGCAGTTGGTGGCGCAGTTGCAGGGCTGCGAGGGAGCCGCTGATATCAAGCTGGCCAGCCAGCTGATCGGCGTTGACGGTATCGCTCTGCGGTAACTGCATGTGCCAGCGGGCCTGCCCCTGAATCTCCATGGGGGCGGCCAGGCTGCCCTGGGCGGTGGCGTCCACACTGATATCAGCCACCGTACGGGTGGTCAGGCTGGCCAGTTGGAAACGGCGCCAGGCTGCCAGTTGCCGGGCTTCCAGTTCGCTGACCAGCAGGGTGTCGTTGAGATGCAGGGAAGCCAAGCTCAGGGTGTCGATGCGTACCCCCAGGGGGAGTGCCAGGCTGTCTGGCAGACTGCTCGCCGGTAAATCATCGGACTCCTGGCTGGGCGGCAGAGACAGTTTCAGGTTACCCAACGACAGGGAGGTGAACTCCAGCCAGCCGCGGGCGAGGGAAGCGGGCACCAGCTCTGCTTCCAGACGATCCACACTGACGGACAGATCGTCCAACTGATAGCGCACCCCGGTGACGGTAACCCGGTCCAGCAGACTCCCCTGCCAGTCATCCAACTGCAGTTCACCGGGGATCAGCCCACTGACCTGATCAAACAGCCAGCGGTTGCCGGTGGCGGTGCCGAGCAGCAGCCAGGAGGCGACAGCCACAATCAGTATCACGCTGAATAGCAACCCGAGCAGGCCGATGCTGAAACGCTTGAGGGCTCGCTTGATCACAGGTCCGGCCCCATGCTCAGGTGCAAACGCCATTCTCGTTGCTCATCCACGGCCCGTGCCAGATCCAGCCGGATTGGCCCCAGCGGGGAGCGCCAGCGGATGCCGAAACCGGCGCTGCGGCGGATTTCGAAATCATCGAAGTCATTGAACGCATTGCCTCCATCGGTGAATACCGCCAGGTGCCATTTCTCGGTGATCGGGTGGTCGTATTCCAGGCTACCAGTGGCCAGATGCCGGCCACCAATCACTTCTCCATTGTCTGCCCGTGGGCCCAGGGATTCATAGGCGAAACCGCGCACGCTGGAGTCACCGCCGGCAAAGAAGCGGATAGAGGCGGGCAGTTCGCGCACATCGGTCACTTCTGTATAGCCCAGATCGCCGCGCACCAGCACTCGTCCGCCGAGTAACGGGAAAAGAATCTTGCCGTTGCCGGTGAGCTGCACAAAGGATGCAGTGGAAGACAAGTTGCGGTTGGCGAAACGGATCTTGCTGCTCAAGCGCCAGCCGAACGACGGGTAGATGGGGTCGTTGGCCTTGACGCGGCTGAGCTGGAAACCGGGGATGATCAGCTCCGCCTGATCCACTTCCTCGGCGATCTCATAGGTTTCGCGCAAGTAGGTCAGGGAGGTGGTGGTGACCCATCGATTTTGCAGCTCGACAATATAATCGGCACCGGTGGTCCAGCGTTCGTTGTCCTTGCTGTCGGTCACCTCATTTACATAACTGGTGTGAAAATCCAGCCTCTCGCGCTGGGGATCTTTCAGTGGGATCTGGTAGCTGGCACCGGCACCTTGCTGCACCTGGGATACCTCTGTTTCCGCCCGGAAGCGATGACCGGCCCGGTTAACCCGGCGATTTTCCACCCCCAGGCGTACCCGTGGCCCGGTATCGGTACTGGCGCCGACACCGGCGAGCAGTGACCAGCGATTGTTGTCTGTGAGAGTGATGCTGACGGGAATGGTGCGGGTGCTGTCATCCGGTGTGCCTTTCTGTACCCGCACGGCGCTGAAATAGCCGGCGCCAAGAAAGGCCTGCTGGGTTTCCAGCAGCTGCTTGCTGTTGAAGGGCTCACCTTGAGTAAAGCCGAGATAGGCATTGACCAGCTTGTCTTTCAATTCGCTGCCGGTAATGGTGATAGCGCCGAAGTCGTAGCGGGGGCCGCTGTCCACATGCAATGTCATGGTGGCCAGGCGTTTGCGGGTGTCTACGCTGAGCCGGTGTCGGGTCAACCTCCCCTGTACATAGCCACGGCTGATCAGATGCTGCTGCAGATTTTTTTTCAGGGCCGTGTACTGGTCGTGTTGCAGGCGCTGGCCGATGGCCAGTTGTGCATTGGCGACCAGCTGGTTGAAGACGGGGTCGTTGGCGGCATCGCCGCCGATGCGAATGTCCGCCCGCTGCAGGATCACCGCAGGCCCGGTATCCACATCCAGCGTTACCCTTACACAGCCGTCTTCCCGGTCGGTACTCAGGGACAGGGTGCTTTCGTAGTAGCCCATGGCCTGCAACGCTTGCTGGCTGTTGGCGAGAATCTGTCGGCGGATCAGGCCATATTGGGCTGTGGGCGGCTCGCAGGGGTA
This sequence comes from Alcanivorax jadensis T9, assembly GCF_000756655.1. Taxonomy (GTDB): domain Bacteria; phylum Pseudomonadota; class Gammaproteobacteria; order Pseudomonadales; family Alcanivoracaceae; genus Alcanivorax; species Alcanivorax jadensis. The sequence continues at coordinate 29,005 of NZ_ARXU01000010.1, read as the reverse complement.
TCGAGAAAGGTCCACCAGGGCGCGGATATTATCGCTGACCGCATCGCTGGCATTGCCGGTGATACGCAGTTGCGGGGCGTCATCAGCAAAAGCCGGCATGGCGAGCAGCATCAGCAGTAGGGTGGCTAACCAGGTTGTCTGCTGCGGTGCCCTCAAGTCCTGCATCCCTGTGCGCTGTTTCCCGGCAGCGGGTCAATTCGTTGCTGCCGTAGTGGGGAAGGTAAGTTGTCACTTGTACAACAGTGTAAGGCAAGTTGCGACAGTCAGTCTTCGCGAAAGTGCTTGTCGCGTTGGTAGTCACTGGCGCTGGGACGTTTTTTCAGCCGTCGTTGCAAGGTGCGGCGGTGAATGCCCAGCGCGTCGGCGGCACGGGAGATGTTGCCATCATGGGCATCCAGGGTGCGCTGGATATGCTCCCACTCCAGCCGTTGCAAGGAAGGCGGCGTGGCGGGTAGAGGCAGGGTCGGATTGGTCGGATCTGCATCCAGCGCCAGCAAGATGTCAGCGGGGCTGGCGGGTTTGGTGAGATAGTTGCGGGCACCACGGTGTGTGGCTGCCACTGCTGCAGTAATACTGCCATAGCCGGTGAGCAGTATGACCCGGCAAGCCGGGAAATGTTCAAGGACAGGTTCGATCAGGTCCAGGCCGTTGTCGTTGCCCAGGTTCTGGTCAAGGATGGCGCCATCAAGATGTTGCAGGCCGGCCAGCTGCGCCAGCGCCTGTTCGGCATTATGGGCCACGGTTACCCGGTTGCCCCGGAGTTCCAGGGCGCGGGCGGTCTGTTTGGCCAAAGGTTCGTCGTCCTCCACCAGCAGCAGTTGGCGCTCGCTCATGCCGTTGGCTCCGTTAGCTTTGGCCAGTCCATGCGTGCCTGGGTCCAGCGCGGGCCGAATTCCATCTCCAGGCTGGCGCCCAACTGTTGCAGCGTGGTGCTGACCAGGGTCAGGCCGATCCCCATGCCTTCCCGTTCCGATGCGGCATGGCCGGGACCGTCATCGCTGACCTGTAGCCGGTAATGCTGCCCCTGAGCCTGCAGGGTGATGGCCAGCCGGGTGGCGCCAGCGTCCATGGCGTTGTAACCGAGATTACACAGCACCCGAAACCAGCCCTCCGTATCGGCGACGCAGGGGTCGCTATCCAATTGCTGGCTGAACGACAGGGTGGGCGCCAGATGACGAAGGTGCTGTTGTAGCTTTTCCAGCAACTCACTGATGGGCAGGTATTCCGGCAGCTGAGCTTCATTGCCCTGTTTCAGTCGCTGGGCCACATTACGGGCCAGTTGTTCCATCTGGGAGACGTCATCGCGGAGGGCGTCTGGCAGCTGTGGTGCATGCAGCAGGTTGTCGGCCAGCATCACCAGGGTGCCCAGTGGCGTATTCAGTTCGTGGGCCTGGTCGGCCAGGGTGGCGGCAATCTGATACATGTGCTCACGGCGACCGGCCAGATCAATGGCCTGTTCCTGCTGGCGCTGCTGTTGGCGCATCAGGCGCTGAATCACCTGGCCCAGCAGGGTCAGCATGACCAGAAGGGCAATGAAAACGGCAGCCATGCCGATGCCATGCAAGCCGCTGAGCTGGTGGCTGAGAGCATGGAGAGGACTATCCATGGCCGGCATCTGATACCAGCTCATGGAGATCATGTAGCCGCCCAGCGCCAGTGCCGCCACCAGCATGCCGTTTTTCAGTGGCAGGGTCAGTGAAGCCAGCAGGGCAGGCACCAGCAGATAGAACGACAACGGGTTGCCGGCACCGCCGAAGCCTTGGATCAGGCCGGTGAACAGGATCGTGTCCAGGGCCAGTTCCAGCGTCAGTAGTGGTGCGTGGCGCTGATGGTTCACGCGGTGAGACAACAGCGTGAGAAGGCTGGGCAATAAGAGCGCCGCCAGCCAGCCCAGTTCATTGAGACGATAGCCGCTATGCCCCTGGCTTTGCAGCACCATTAGGGCAAGGGTAATGATTAGCACCAGCAGGCTGCGTAGCCAGATTAGCCGCAGGCGCCAGTTCAGTAAGGGGGGGCGGGTATCCATGGGGGTATTGTAAAGGGAAAGCGGCGCGGGTGGGTGTGGCAGTTTGTCCCAGTTGGGTAGCTACAAGCTACAAGCTACAACGCGAGATGGCAGAGAGCACATAGGTAAACGTTTGCCTTCGCGCTCCACCCATCGCAAAAGCAACATATGCAAGAGTGCCGTCCGGCGCGGCGCAGACACACTTCAGTTTTCACTGCCCTGATTCGTTTTGTAGCTTGAGGCTTGCCGTTGATTTTTTTAAGGTCGTAATAAGGCCCCATCCAGCAATTCTCCGGCAAAGGCTGGCAGCTTGGAGTGGCGGCGGTGTGAGGCCTTGTTTAAGCGAAAGCCTGCCTCGCGGAAGATGCTGGCGGTGTCGCGGGTGAGTTGGCAGCCACAGGCCAGGTGTTTCCAGACCGGGTTCATGCCCTTTTGCACGCGCTGTACCCAGCGTCGGTCGCTGAGGACATGCTCAAGCGCCAACAGGGTGCCTCCGGGTTTAAGTACCCTAAAGGCTTCTGCTGCGGCTTGTCGGGGATCAGGAATGGTGCAGAACACCAAGCAGGCTACCACCGTATCAAAATGGTGGTCGGGGTAGGGCAGTTGCTGGGCATCGCCGGTGCGCAGGACAAAACGGTCCGGGTGAGGGCACTGGTCGGCGGCTTCCCGAGCAATATCCAGCATTGCTTCGACCGGTTCGATACCGTGGATTTCGGTGGCGGAATCGCCATAAAAGGCAAAGTTGCTGCCGGTACCCACACCCAGCTCCAGAATGCGTCCCTGCGCCTGGCCGACTATCCGGGCGCGGTCCCGGTAAACCGGACGGGTTGCCCAATCCAGTAATACCGGGAACAGCTTATCCTCATAGAGTGACATCAGCCGCGCTCAGGGAGGACATATTTTTCCGGGTTATTCAGCATGTCCATGCTCAGCGGGTCGCTGATGATGCTGGTCAGGTTGCGGTCAGTCTGCTTGCTGAACTTGCGGCGCAGCTTTTCAAACTTGCGGAAGCTGCGGAAGTTGAGGGCATAAAGTCGTACTTCCTGCAGGCGTTTGTAGGAATACATCACGTCCAGGGCATCCATGGAGAACTCGGGACGGATCTTCATGGCCTTTTCCAGGTAGCTGATTGCCTCGTTGAGGTCGCGCTTGCGGTTCATGTAGATCAACGCATTGGCGTACTCATAGTTAACAATCGGAATGTCGCCGGCCATTTCCAGTGCTTCGGCGAAGGAGTCTTCCACCGTGGTGGTGCGGGCACCGTAGGTCATGCGGCCGGTGAATTTCCCGACTCGACGCATGATGCCGGCATCGACGCCAGCGCGGAAGGCGTGTGCCAGAGGCTGTTCCGGCATCACTTCAACCACTTCTTCGGCGCTGTTCTTGATCTTGCCGATATAGCGGCGAGCCACTACGACTGGCACCGGGGATTCTTCGGCGATACGGGCGATGGCGTAGGCGTAACCCAGTTTTACAGTAGCCACTATCGGGGCCACTTCTGCATCACCCTCGGCTGCTTTCATCTCATCGAAGTATTCCTCCGCCTGGTTAGCCACGTCCTGCAACATCATGTATTTGGTGCTTTGACGGTCCGCCAGATAGATCGCATACATCAGCTGGGAGAACAGGGAAGGAATCTTGCCGATTGCTCCCAGTTTCAGCCCTTCTTCGCGAGCTTGCTGGAAATCACCGGAAAAGAACATCCTGTATACGGCCAGGTAGCGGCGCTCAAGTTCTTCATAGTCCTTGCCATCCCAGTTCTGGATGTCTTCAGACATGAACGGGTATTTCTTGAACTGGGCACGCATGTAGTCTGCGGAGGGGTAGGGCACCTTGAGTCCACGCATCAGGTAGTCCCATTTCTCGCGGATCTGCGCGTCAGTGTAGGTGAAGTAGCTCTTCTTGTAGGGAACCTCGTTCCATTTTTCCTGGAAGATGCGTTCGTCCACCGGAATCTCCTGCATTTGCAGTTCTTCCGCGGTGACTTCATCCATTTCATCGTCATAGTCGTCATCGCGTGCCGCATGAAGTTGCAAGCTCATTGCGCAAAGCGCGACCAGACACAGGGAATGCCAGAATCGTTGAGGATATGCTGTCATGATGGTTTACAGCTCTTGTTGTTGTTGTGTGTTTTATCAGGGTCTGGAATACAACCTGTGATCGTCTTTGTCGCGATATGCCAGTGGAGGCAGTTGCCACAAAACCAAACAGGAAAGCCGTCTCCGGCTCTCTCAATACCCTGTTATTAGAGGCGACATGGTCGCCGGGCCCCGATAGCCCTTGTAATGGCTTAACAATGCCATGGGCTTGGGCGGTGAACAAGTTCCTGAGGGTATGTATTTTTCCTGGAAAATGTATCTGGCTGGTTGCCGCCCGACAGAAGGTCAGGCGGCGGGGTAGAGGCTCTTAATCCGGACCTGTGCCGCCGGCATCACGCAGCAACTGAGCATAGTCACTGCACTTCGGGTGATCGTCGATATGGGTCAGCAGGGTACGGCCCTGGGGATCGCGGGCATTGATATCCCGGCCCTGTGTCTGGAAGAACCCGATGAAACGCCCGAAATCTTCGGCCCGCAAGGCCCGGTAGGCCTTCTCAAGGACGTGAAAGTCGGCGTCCACACCCTCCTCGCTGGAGAAATCCAGGAAAACCTTGATCTGTTCGTCGGTCATCGGCTCGCCGATTACCTTCTTCTTGTCTTTACGCTCTGCCATGGGCGCGCTCCTTGAATTCCGGTACAGAAGAACGGGGCTGATGCTGGCGCCTAGGGTGGCTGCGGTTGGCCAGAAAACAACCAGGGTCAGTCAGCGAGATATCAATGGGCGCGGATTATAGAGGCTGGGGTGGCCAGGGGCCAGAGGAGGAGAGAGAAGGTCAACCGCCGGGCAGGAGCCCGGCGGTGGCAAGCGGCATCAGGATGCCATGTCCTTGAGCTTCTTCAGCGGACGCACTTTTACCATGGTGCGGGCCGGCTTGGCGGCGAAAGTGGTCTCTTCGCCGGTGAATGGATTGATGCCCTTGCGTGCCTTGGTGGCGGGTTTCTTCTGGGTCACGATTTTCATCAGGCCCGGCAGGGTGAACTGACCAGCACCGCGTTTCTTCAGATGACCTTCCATGATGTCTGCCAGCTCATCGAATACGGCGTTGACGTCTTTCTTGGTCAGGCCGGTGGTATCGCTGATCTGGTTGACGATCTGGGTTTTGTTCATCGGTTCGGTGATGGTTTTAACCTTGCGAGCCGCAGTAGCGCTGGTGGCTTTGGCAGCTGTCTTTTTCTTTGCAGCCATGGATTACTTACCCCTTTTTGGTGTCTTCCTGAGAATGTGTGTCTCCGCCGAAAGGCGGGGAACCGGTCTTGCTTCCCTGATCAGGTACGCCCCTGGACTGCGCAAACTCAGGGGGCCACTGATTTGGTTCGCATCTGTTATATGCCATGAATTTTCACTGCACAAGCCGTCAAACCACTATTTTTTACGGAGTTTCAACAAAAAAGAGGCGGATGTGGCCTGTTTGGCAGGGAATCGCCCCCCGGCATGGCTCGCGGGCGGTGGAATCGCTATACTGTGGCGCCTTTTTCAGCGGTCCGGGGCAGGAGCTGCCGACAGATGCGGTCGGCCCCGGGCGGCGCCCTCAGAAATACAAGCGGATGTTAAGCATGCGAAGCCATTATTGCGGTGATTTGCGAGCCTCCCACGACGGAGAAACAGTTGAGCTTTGCGGTTGGGTCAGTCGCCGCCGTGACCACGGCGGGGTGATTTTCCTCGACTTGCGAGACCGTAATGGTCTGGTGCAGGTGGTGTTCGATCCGGATACCGTGGAAGCCTTCGCGCTGGCCGACAAGGTTCGCAGCGAGTACGTGGTGCGCCTGACCGGCCGGGTGCGCATGCGCGATGAAGCGGTGCGTAACAGCAAGATGTCCACTGGCGATATCGAAGTGCTGGGCAAGGAACTGACCATCCTCAACGAGGCAGAAACGCCGCCGTTCGAGCTCGATGCCCACTCCGCTGCCGGTGAAGAGGTGCGCCTCAAGTACCGCTACATGGACCTGCGTCGCCCGGAAGTGCTGCGCAACTTCCAGTTCCGTTCGCGTCTGACCCATGTGGTTCGCGCCTTCCTGGAAGGCGAAGGTTTCATGGATGTGGAAACCCCGATCCTCACTCGTGCTACCCCCGAAGGCGCCCGTGATTACCTGGTGCCGAGCCGCACCCATCCCGGCAGCTTCTTCGCGTTGCCGCAGTCCCCGCAGTTGTTCAAACAGCTGCTGATGGTGGCGGGCTTCGACCGTTACTACCAGATCGCCAAGTGCTTCCGCGATGAGGACCTGCGGGCTGATCGTCAGCCGGAATTCACCCAGATCGATCTGGAAGCCTCCTTTGTGGAGGAAGAAGACATCATGGGCATCACCGAACGAATGGTGCGCTCGGTGTTCAAGGAGCTGCTCAATGTGGAGCTGCCGGACTTCCCGCGCATGCCGTTCTCGGAAGCCATGCAGCGTTTTGGTTCCGACAAGCCGGATCTGCGTATCCCGCTGGAACTGATCGACATCGCCGACCTGCTGGCCGGTGTGGATTTCAAGGTGTTCTCCGGCCCGGCCAACGATCCGAAAGGGCGTGTGGCGGCCATGAGAGTCCCTGGCGGGTGCAGCCTGTCGCGCAAGGATATCGACGGCTATACCAAGTTCGTCAGCATCTACGGCGCCAAGGGGCTGGCCTATATCAAGGTCAACGACCTGGCTGCGGGGGCGGAAGGCCTGCAGTCGCCGATCCTCAAATTCCTGACCGAAGAGGCAATCCAGGGCATTCTCGAGCGCACCGGTGCCGAGACCGGCGACTTGATCTTCTTTGGCGCCGACAAGGCCAAGATTGTCAACGAAGCCCTGGGGGCGCTGCGCGTCAAGGTCGGCCACGACCTGAACCTGGTACAGGGTGACTGGGCGCCGTTGTGGGTGGTGGACTTCCCCATGTTTGAAGAGGATGACGGCCAGTACTACGCGCTGCATCACCCCTTCACCATGCCCAGCTGCAGCCCGGAAGAGCTGAAAAGCAACCCGGAAGGGGCGCTGTCCCGTGCCTATGACATGGTGCTGAACGGCACCGAGCTGGGTGGCGGTTCCATCCGTATCCACAACCCGGCCATGCAGCGTACCGTGTTCGAAGCGCTGGGCATTTCCGATGAAGAGGCGGACGAAAAATTCGGCTTCCTGCTCGACGGCCTGAAATACGGCGCGCCGCCACATGGTGGCCTGGCCTTCGGCCTGGATCGCATGGTCATGCTGATGACCGGCAGCGAGTCTATCCGCGATGTGATTGCCTTCCCGAAAACCCAGACCGCAGCCTGCACCATGACCAATGCGCCGTCCTCGGTGGACAACAAGCAGCTGCGTGAAGTGGGTGTGCAGGTTCGCAAAGACGATAACTGATTCGATAGCAACCGGCGGCGCGATCTGCTCGCGCCGGTCTGTTCGTAGCAATTACGGGAGACACCATGGCAGGACACAGTAAATGGGCCAACATCAAGCACCGCAAGGCGGCCCAGGATGCTAAGCGCGGCAAGATCTTTACCAAGCTGATTCGCGAAATCACCGTGGCGGCCAGAATGGGCGGCGGCGAGCCGGCCGATAACCCACGCCTGCGTGCAGCGGTGGACAAGGCGCTGGGTCAGAACATGACCCGTGACACCATCGACCGGGCGATCAAGCGCGGTGCCGGTGGTGATGATGATGCCAACATGGAAGAGATCACCTACGAAGGCTATGGCAAGGGTGGCGTGGCGGTACTGGTGGAAACCATGACCGACAACGTGAACCGTACTGTGGCCGAGGTGCGCCATGCGTTCTCCAAGTTTGCCGGTAATCTGGGCACCAGTGGTTCTGTGGCTTTCCTGTTCACCAAGCGCGGCGAGATCTTTTTTGAGCCCGGCGGCGTGGACGAAGACAAGCTGATGGAAGTGGCCCTGGAAGCCGGTGCCGAGGACGTGGAAGAAAACGACGACGGCAGCTTCCTGGTGATCACCACCCCGGACAGGCAGTTCGGTGACGTGATTGATGCCCTGCGCGAAGCCGGGCTGGAGTTCGCCGATGCGGAAGTGACCATGCACCCCTCCACGGAAGCGGAGATGGATGCGGACACCGCCGAAACCGTTCAGAAGATGATCGACATGCTGGAAGACCTGGACGACGTGCAGAATGTCTACACCAACGCCAGCTGGCCGGCAGAAGAAGAGGAGTAGCTACTAGCTACGAGCTGCTAGCTAACAGAAAAACAAAAAACCCCGCAGCGTCGGGGTTTTTTGTTATCTGGCTTGTGCATCTTTCGGTCCGGGCCACAATTCTGCTAGAAGCTAGAAGCTAGAAGCTAGAAGCGAGAAGCGAGAAGCTGCTTCAACTGGACATATGGACAGCTGTCAGGTAAAACTGGGCCAGCTTTTATTATCGGGTCAGCGGCTTATGGCATTACTACTGGGGATCGACCCGGGCTCCCGGCGCACCGGTTACGGTCTGGTGGAGCAGGTGGGTAACCGCAGTCGGGCGGTGGCCTTCGGGACCATCGCCACGACCCACAAGGAGATTCCTCCTCGCCTGGGCGAGATCTTCACCGGCATCCATCAGGTGGTGATGGAATACGGCCCGGCGGAAGTGAGTATTGAAAAGGTGTTCATGGCCCGCAACGCGGATTCTGCCCTGAAGCTGGGGCAGGCCCGGGGAGCTGCCATTGCGGCAGTGATGCAGGCCTCACTACCAGTGTTTGAATATTCTGCCCGTCAGGTGAAGCAGGCGGTGGTAGGGCGCGGTGGCGCGGAAAAAGGGCAGGTGGCGGAAATGGTCAAATACCTGCTCGGCCTGGAAAAACGCCCCCAGGAAGATGCTGCCGACGCGCTGGCCATTGCCCTTTGTCATGCCCACATGCGCGTGTCACTGGCGCGTATGGGCGGCGCTACCGCGGTAAGAAACGGACGAATACGGTGAAAAGTACGGTGATGATTCAGCCATGATAGGACAATTGCGCGGAACCCTGCTCGAGAAACGCCCGCCAGTGCTGCTGCTGGATGTGAACGGGGTGGGCTACGAAGTGGAAGCCCCCATGACCGTCTTCTACGGTCTGCCGGACACCGGTGAGTCTTTGACCCTGCATACCCATTTCGTGGTGCGCGAAGATGCACAGTTACTCTATGGCTTTGCTGATCGCTATGAGCGGGAACTGTTTCGGGCGCTGATCAAGGTCAACGGCGTGGGGCCGAAAATGGCCCTGGCGATTCTCTCCGGCATCGAGGCGGATCGCCTGGCACAGTGCATCCACGATCAGGACACCACCTCACTGGTGAAGGTGCCGGGTATCGGCAAGAAAACCGCTGAACGACTGGTTATCGAAATGCGTGACCGCCTCGACAAGATTGATGGTGGTCCCACCTCCCTGCCGGGCCAGGTGTCGCTGGCACAGCCAGACGATGCCCGTTCCGACGCCATTGCCGCCCTGGAGGCGCTGGGTTATCGCAACAAGGATGCCGCAGCTGCTGTTGGCAAGGTGGCGGAAGAGGGCGCCAGCAGTGAGCAACTGATCCGGCAGGCGCTGAAAAGCCTGGCGCGGTGAAGGCAAGTTGAAAGTTCAAAGTTTAAAGGCGCGGGACGACACTTGAGATGCTGCTATGTCGTGCCCGCGCACCAAACCGGGTTAAACGCGAAGGGGCCTGATTCGTGAGGCATCAGCTTCGAGCGCGTTTGAACTTTGAACTTTCAACTGTTCGCATCCACCGGGTGACTGCCGGGAACAATCCGTCTACGCTAGCTCAAAATCATTCTCATAACGCTGGGTCTCTCTACTGCACGCATGGAAAACGACCGTCTGATTTCAGCTGCCGCTGTCGGCACCGGTGAAGAACAGCAGGACCGGGCTATCCGCCCGGCCAGCCTGGCTGACTACAAAGGCCAGCCAAAAGTCCGCGAGCGCATGGAAATCTTCATTGATGCCGCCCGTGGCCGTAATGAAGCCCTGGACCATACCCTGATTTTTGGCCCCCCCGGCCTGGGCAAGACTACCCTGGCGCACATCATCGCCCGTGAAATGGGCTGCGAACTCAAGTCTACTTCCGGCCCTGTGCTGGAAAAAGCCGGTGATCTGGCCGCCATCCTCACCAACCTGGAAGAAGGTGATGTGCTGTTCGTGGATGAAATCCACCGCCTGTCACCGGTGGTGGAGGAAATCCTCTATCCGGCCATGGAGGACTACCAGCTCGATATCATGATCGGCGAGGGGCCGGCGGCCCGTTCCATCAAACTGGATTTGCCGCCCTTCACTCTGGTGGGTGCCACCACCCGGGCCGGCCTGCTTACCGCGCCCTTGCGCGATCGCTTCGGCATTGTTCAGCGGCTGGAATTCTATTCGGTGGAGGATCTCTCCGGGATTGTGATTCGTGCCTGCGACATTCTCTCCATTCCCATTGATGATGCCGGCGCTCTGGAAGTGGCGCGCCGCGCCCGGGGCACTCCCCGTATCGCCAACCGGCTGTTGCGACGGGTGCGTGATTACGCGGAAGTAAAAGGCGACGGACGTATCACCGAAGCCATGGCCCAGCGGGCGCTGGATATGCTGGAGGTGGATAGTTGTGGCCTGGACGGCACCGACCGGCGTCTGCTCGACATGATCATGCACAAATTTGATGGTGGTCCGGTGGGCCTGGAGTCTCTGGCGGCCGCTCTTAATGAAGATGCCGGCACCCTGGAAGAGGTGGTGGAGCCCTATTTGATCCAGCAGGGCTTTATTCAACGTACCCCTCGTGGACGCGCCACCACCAACCATGCCTGGCGTCATTTCGGCTTACAGCGTCCTCGAAAAGACGGTGATTTGTTTAATGATTGAAAAAAAGCCGCGAAATGGGGAATTTACCCTGCCGGTACGCGTCTACATCGAAGACACTGATGCCGGTGGCATCGTTTATTACGTGAATTACCTGAAATTCATGGAAAGGGCGCGCACTGAGTTTTTGCGCACTCTGGGCTATCAGCACTATGTGCTGGCCGATGAAAATTTCCAGTTCGTGGTCCATTCGGCCAATGTGGAATACCGTCAGCCGGCCCGCATCGATGATGCACTGGCAGTGACCGCCCGGCTCAAGCAGCTGGGCAAGGCAACGTTGTTTTTCGATCAGCAGGTATGCCGAGGCGATACGCTGCTGTGTCAGGCTGAGATCAAGGTGGCCTGCGTCAGTGCTGATACTCTCAGGCCCACCGGGATACCGGCGGGTCTGTACAACAAGTTCAAAGCCGCCAGCGAAGGAGAAGGGCTCAATGGTTGAGGCATCGAGTATGTCTGTCGTCAGTCTGATCAGTAATGCCACCATTGTGGTGCAGCTGGTCATGGTGCTGTTGATACTGGCGTCGTTGACGTCCTGGTACATGATTGTCAGCCGTTTCCGGGTAATGGGGCGGGCTCATAAGGCAGGACGTGCTTTCGAAGAGAAATTCTGGTCCAGCGACGATTTGGCTTCACTCTACAACCAGAGTCGAAAGGATCCGGACGTGGATGCGGGCCCGGAGTCTATCTTTCGCGCCGGCTTCCAGGAGTTTGTGCGGCTGTCCAAGAGCACCCGTGGCGCCGAAGCCGTGATGGATGGCAGTCAGCGTGCCATGCGGGTGGCTCTGCAGCGTGAGCAGACCCGCTTGACCAAGCATCTTCCTTTTCTGGCGACGGTGGGTTCCACCAGTCCTTATGTGGGGCTGTTCGGCACGGTGTGGGGCATCATGAATTCCTTCATGGCCCTGGCCAACGTCAAGCAGGCGACTCTCAGCGTGGTGGCGCCGGGCATTGCGGAGGCCTTGATTGCCACGGCCATCGGCTTGTTTGCGGCGATTCCGGCTGTGATGGCCTACAACCGTTTCTCTGCCCAGAGCGATGCCCTGCTCACCGAAAACGAAATGTTCGCCGAAGAGTTCTCCTCGGTGCTGCATCGTCAGGTTCACGGACGCGAGGGATAAGCCATGAGCGGCGTGAAGATCAGGGTGCCGCGCAAGCTCGTTGCCGAGATGAACGTGGTGCCCTACATCGATGTGATGCTGGTGTTGCTGGTGATTTTCATGGCCACGGCGCCGATGATGACCCAGGGCATCAATGTGGATCTGCCTGACAGCAACAGCGAGCCCATTGATACCAACAAGGATGAGCCGGTGATCATTTCGGTGACCGCCGACGGCAGCTATTACATTGATGTGGGTAGCGACAGCCGCAAGTCTGCCAGCCTGGAAACCGTGCAAGGTCATGCGCTGCGCATCCACAAGCAGAAACCGTCCACTCTGTTTCTGGTGGAAGGGGATAGCCAGGTGGCCTACGCCAAGGTGGTCCAGTTGATGGGGGCCTTGCAGGAAGCCGGCATTACTCAGCTGGGTCTGGTGACTGAACCGCAGGGCAGCAATGAGTGATCGTGGCGCCGCGCTGCTTTTTACCCTGCTCATTCACCTGCTGGTGTTTGGGCTATTGGTGTTCAGCTGGAGCACGGACCCGTCGCTGCACAAGGCACCGGTGATTCCTCCTCATGTGAAAGCTACCATGGTGGAGACTTCGAAACAGAAGACGGCGCCGGTGAGCAAACCGAAACCGGAGCAAAAACCAGCGCCGAAACCGGAACCAAAACCCAAGCCAAAGCCGAAACCCAAACCGGAGCCCAAGCCCGACCCTAAAAAGCCTGAGCCCAAACCCAAGCCGAAACCGGAGCCGACCAACAAGCCGGCGCCTAAGCCAAAACCGAAACCGGAACCCAAATCCGATCCCAAGCCGACTATCCCCGATATTGAGGAGCCGAGTCTGGAGGAAATGCTGGCCGAGGAAGAGCTGGAGATGGCAAAGCCGACGAGGCCGTCACCGCAGGAGTCGCAGGAAGCGGCCAGCAACGCGGATCAGTCGGATGTGGAAGTGGCTAGTCACAGTGATGCCATCCGTGCGGCAGTGAAGCAGCGCTGGCGAATTCCCGGCACATACCGGGGGCGCAATGATCTCAAGACAACTGTGCGGATTCGGACGATCCCCGGTGGCGAGGTACTCAATGTGTCGGTGGTCAGCTCCAGTGGTTATCCACAATTTGATGATTCGGTCATCAAGGCGGTGGAGCTGGCTAGTCCTCTGCCGGTGCCGGCTGGGGCGTTGTTTGATAAAGAATTTCGCTCATTCTTAATGGAATTTGAGCCAACAGGAGTGTCGCAGTGAGTCGTATTGCGTTGTTAGTGGTAATTTTGCTGAGTTTCTCCACCGCCAGAGCTGAGCTTCTCATTCGGGTCACCGAAGGTCGGGTGGATGCGGTGCCGATTGCCATTGTGCCCTTCGAGGGGGCACAGAATGCGCCCGAGGACGTGTCACAGATTGTGCAGGCGGATCTGCATCGCAGTGGCCAGTTCAAGCCGTTACCGGCAGAAGATATGCTCAGCCGGCCGCGCAATGAAAGCGAAGTCATCTACCGGGATTTCCGCGTGCTGGGGGTGGAATACATCATCACTGGCAGCATGAAAGCCCAGGAAACCGGTGGCTATGAAGTCAGCTATGCCCTCTTCGACGTAAACCGGCAGGTGAAGCTGATGTCGGAAACCTATCGGCCCCCGGTGTCGCAGCTGCGGGATGTGGCCCATGCCATCAGTGACCGGATCTATGAACAGCTCACCGGTATCCCTGGTGCGTTTTCCACCAAGATTCTCTATGTCACGCATAATCGTAATGACAAAAACCCTTATCAGTTGCAATATGCGGACGCTGACGGGCACCGTGTAACGACTATCCTGCGCAGTAAAGAGCCCATCATGAGCCCGACCTGGTCGCCGGATGGCAGGAAAGTTGCTTATGTCTCTTTCGAGGATGACGGTCTGCCGGGGATCTATACCCATGATCTGGCGACCACCAACCGTGAAAAGGTGTCCAGTTTCAGAGGTATCAATGGTGCCCCGGACTGGTCACCGGACGGCCAGAAGCTGGCCCTGACCCTGTCACGGGACGGTAACCCGGAGATTTACATGCTGGATATGGCCACCAAACAGTTAACACGGCTGACCCAGCATTATGGTATCGATACGGAGCCACGCTGGCTGCCGGATGGGGAGCACCTGGTGTTCACCTCCAGCCGTTCCGGCGGGCCACAGATTTACAAACTGAACATAAATGATAAGTCGGTTCGGCGAGTGTCGTTCCAGGGTGCGTATAATGCGCGCCCGGATGTCACACCCGACGGCCGTTATCTTGTTTATGTACACCGACGAAACGGAAATTTTAACGTCGGGGTGCAGGACCTCCAGCGGGGCACATTCAATATTGTGACCCGTACAGACATGGATGAATCACCCAGTGTTGCGCCCAATGGAAGTATGGTAATTTACGGGACGCAAGATCGGGGAACGGGGGTTCTGGAAGCCGTATCCATCGATGGCAGAGTCAAAGTGAAGCTGCCGTCGAAGGAAGGGGAAGTCAGAGAACCGGCCTGGTCGCCGTTCCTCTGAGTCATTCTCGGAGTCCAATACTAGGAAATTATAGGAGCTTTACGCATGCGTTCATTTCTTAACCCGCTGTTTGCCCTGATGCTGGCAGCTGCCCTGGCAGCCTGTTCCAGCACCCCGACTGAAGACGACAGCTCTGCCACTGACGATATGTCCCAGCAGACTGATACCTCTCCGGTAACTCCGGTTGAGCCGTCTACTCCGTCCAAGCCGGACACCAGCAGCATCCCGCTGACAGCTGACAACTTCTACAACCATCCGTCCAACTACGATGGCACCACCGACAGCCGGGTGATCTACTTTGCATTCGACAGCAACACCGTTCCGGCGGCTGCTTTCGAAACTCTGCGTGCCCACGCTACTTACCTGAAGAACAACTCCAACGCCAAACTGCGTCTGGAAGGTCACGCTGACGAGCGCGGTACCCGTGAGTACAACGTGGCTCTGTCCGAGCGTCGTTCCAAGGCGGTAGAGAAGTTCCTGCGAGTTCAGGGTGTGTCTTCTTCCCAGCTGGAAATCGTTTCCTACGGTGAAGAGAAGCCGGCGGCATTCGGTCACAGCGAAATGGACTGGGCCAAGAACCGTCGCGTAGAAATCAACTACACTGCTGGCCGTCCGTAAGGCATGAAAGTAGTGAAGCGAACGCGCCTGCTTGCAGGCGTAGTGCTCGGCTCCCTGGTGTTCTGTGCGCAAGCACAGAACACCGGGCCGCTGGCCGTTGAAGAAAGAAGTCTGTCCCAGGCCCGATCCGGTGGTAGCAGCAGTGCAGCAGCCCCGATGAGCCAGGATGGTTTGTTGCTACTGATGCAGCAGCAACAACAGTTTGAAGAGCAGATCCAGGATTTACAGGGTCAGCTTGAAGAGTTACGCCATGAACTACAGGTCATGAAGGACGCCGAACGTGAGCGTTACCTGGACCTGGATACCCGAATCAATACGCTGGCTGAGCAAGGCAAGACCGAGCAGCCGGATGATAGCGCCGACAGTGCGGCGCCCAATGACCCCGAAGCAGACCGTGACGCCTATAGTGCCGCCAAGGACAAGCTGATCAAGCGAGACTTTGATGCGGCGGCAGAAGCCTTCGAGGGTTACCTGAATGATTTCCCCAATGGGCAGTTCCGTGCCCATGCCCACTTCTGGCTGGGCAAGGTCTACAGCAACCTGAAAACCCCTAAGCCGGACAAGGCACAAGCCCAGTTCCAATCAGTAGTGGATGACTATCCGGAGCACAGCAAGGCACCCACCAGCCTCTACACCCTGGCGGTGATGCAGGCCCGTGATGAGCAGGTGTCCCAGGCCAAGGTCAACCTGCACAAGCTGATCAAGCAGTATCCGGACAGCTCTGAAGCCAGCCAGGCGAAGACACTGTTGGAACAGCTGGATAAGTAATACCTCTCTATCCGTCTTTTGCCGGCGGCACAGACGCCGGCAAAAGTGATAGAATCCGCCGCATTTCCCCCTCCCGGGTACTCAGGAGATGCTGTGGACCTCCGTCTGACCGAAATTTTTTATTCTCTCCAGGGCGAAGCACGAACTGTGGGTCGACCCACGGTATTCGTTCGCCTGACTGGCTGCCCGCAGCGTTGCGTGTGGTGTGATACCGAGTACGCCTTTTCCGGTGGGGAGAAATGGTCTCTTGAGGCGGTTCTGGAAAAGGTAGCCAGCTACGGGGCTCACTACGTGACGGTTACGGGTGGCGAACCGCTGGCTCAGCCCAATTGCTTGCCGCTGCTGACTGCCCTGTGTGATCGAGGCCTTGATGTGAGCCTGGAAACCGGTGGCGCCATGGATATAGCGGGTGTCGATCCGAGAGTCTCCGTGGTCATGGACCTGAAAGCCCCGGGCTCCGGGGAACAGCACAACAACCGGCTGGAGAATATTCCTCTGCTTCAGCCTCATCACCAGGTCAAATTTGTGCTGGCGGACCGCAAGGATTACGACTGGGCCCGTTTTATGCTGGATCAGCACCAATTGCACCAGCGGGTCAGCGATGTGTTGTTTTCCCCGGTGCAGGGGGAGCTGCCACCGGGTGAGCTGGCTGACTGGATCGTGGCAGACCGCCTGCCGGTTCGGTTCCAGCTACAGCTGCACAAACTACTCTGGAATGACGCCCGCGGGCGCTAGTTGACCGGTTGAAGGAGAGCCATCAATGAAAAAAGCCGTGGTATTGCTGTCCGGCGGCCTGGACTCGGCCACCTGCCTGGCTATCGCCCGGGATCAGGGCTACGAGTGCCACACCATTGCCTTTGACTACGGTCAGCGGACTCGGTCCGAGCTGGATGCCGCCGAGCGGGTCTCCGCTGCCCTGGGGGCGCTCAGCCATCGGGTGATCGAGCTGGGCATGGGCAATATCGGTGGCTCAGCGCTCACAGACCACTCCATTGACGTGCCGGAAGAGGGCGGTGACGGGATTCCGGTGACTTACGTGCCGGCCCGTAACACCGTCTTTCTTTCCCTGGCTCTGGGGCTGGCGGAAGTAGTGGAAGCCGAAGCGATCTACATCGGCGTTAATGCGGTGGACTATTCCGGGTATCCGGACTGCCGCCCAGCCTTCATTGAAGCCTTCCAGGCCATGGCCAGCCTGGCCACCAAGGCTGGCGTGGAAGGGTCTCCGATCAGCGTGGAGACCCCGCTGATGCATTTGAGCAAGGCACAGATAATCCAGCAGGGCACGGCCCTGGGGCTGGATTATGGGCTCACGGTGTCCTGCTACCAGGCTGACGAGAATGGCAATGCCTGTGGCAAATGCGACAGTTGCCGCCTTCGCAAGCAAGGCTTTGATGAGGCATTGGTCAAAGATCCAACAAACTATCAGTAAAGGGGAAAAAAAATCGGTTTTCCCCTTGTCTCCCGGAAATAAATCCGTATTATTTGCGCCTCCTTCGGGAGCGGGTCGTTAGCTCAGTTGGTAGAGCAGTTGGCTTTTAACCAATTGGTCGCTGGTTCGAATCCAGCACGACCCACCAAATTTAAAAGGGCTCGCCTATGGCGGGCCCTTTTTCGTTTCAGCCCTGTCCCGACTCCCTTCTTTTGTTCTCCCGTCGACACATCTTGGTCTCGGCAAAACCCGATTTTCACCACAGAGGCCACAGAGAACACAGAGGTCATGCACTTTCCTCAGTGAACTCCGTGCCCTCTGTGGTGAAACCGGTTTTCTTCAGCGTGCCACCAGCCACTGGGGCGTGGGCAGGCCATCCTCGCCGTCCAGGGCCGGCTGCCAGACCGGCAGGCCGGCGTCTTCGGCCAGTTGAATCATATTGGCGGTGCCACGGCCGCCGGGAAAAGCCACTATCGCCTGGGGGCGGCCATGGTGGAGCATGCGCCGGTTACGCATGGGGCCGGCGGCGCGACCATGGGCTACCCAGTTGGCCGGGTAGCTGACCTGGTCTACACCGCTGTCATGGGCCCACTGGCTGGCCAGTCGATCCGCGCCAGAGGCGTTGCCGTGGATCAGCAGACTGAAGGTGTTGTCACGTAGCAGCCGGGCCAGGCTGCGGGCCAGTAATGCCTGATCGGAAAAATCCCGCCCGCCGCACACAAGAATACGCATTGCACTGTCCATATGGTCAGTTTTTTGAGAAGTATAAGGATAGCTGCCCGAGATTGCACCTTCAGGATCCGATGCAGGAAAATGGCGACAATGGGAGTTTCACGGGTTGTTGACTGTACATCGGCCTAAACTTGTACAAACATCATTTCTTGTACAGGTATGGGGTGGCACATGAACAGCTCCGCAACAATCCCGGTCGGTATCAGCGCCTGTTTGCTGGGCTTGGAAGTGCGTCACGACAAGGGGCACAAGCATTCCCGCTATTGCACTGGCGTTTTGTCCCGCTATTTCCAGTTTCGTTCCCTGTGCCCGGAAATGGGGGCGGGCCTCAGTGCGCCGCGCAAGGCCATGCATCTTGCCGAGCAAGGCGGAGAGCTGCGGATGATCACCACCGATGGGCGTCGCGACTATACCGACCTGATGCAGGATTTCATCACCCGCACCATGCCCTCTCTGGCGCCGTTGCGGGGCTATATCCTGATGGCCAAATCCCCCAGTTGCGGCATGGAGCGCATTCGCGTCTATAACGACGATGGCAATGTGCAGCACCGTGATGCCAGTGGCCTGTTTGCCGCAGCCCTGCAGACCCACTATCCGCTCATGCCCCTGGAAGAAGAGGGCAGGCTCAACGACGACACCCTGCGGGAAAACTTTATCGAGCGGGTGTTCCTCTACGACGACTGGTGCCAGCTCCGCGAGCAGGGGCTCACCGCCCAGCGTTTGATCGACTTCCACAGTCGGCACAAATTCCAGCTGTTAGCCCACTGCCAGAAAACGTACCGCCAGCTTGGGCCTCTGCTCAGCGACCTGAAAAGTCGTCCGCTGGAGGATATCGCCGAGGAATACATCCACGCCCTGATGGTCGCCATGAAGAAGCGGGTATCGCGAGGTGCACATGTGAATACCTTGCAACACCTGGCGGGTTTTTTGCGTGAGGGTCTCAGCGATACTGACAGGGCGTTGATCAACGAACAGATTGAGGCCTACCTGCGCGAGGAAGTGCCGCTGATTGTGCCCATGACCTTGCTGCGTGGCGGCATGCGCAAGGTGCCGCAGCCGTATCTGGAAAAGCAGGGTTATCTGTCGCCTTATCCGGATGACCTGGGGCTGAGAAACCGGGTATGAGCGACGTGCTGACCATCCAGCAGGCCAGTGAGCAGTGTGGCGTCAACCCGGTCACCCTGCGTGCCTGGGAACGTCGCTATGGCCTGCTGAAGCCGGAGCGCACCGCCAAGGGTCATCGCCGTTACCGATCCGCCGAAGTGGACCAGATCCGGCGCATTGTTCATTGGGTGGAAAAGGGCGTGCCCATCAGCCAGGTGGCGTCCTTGCTGTCAGGGGAGCAGGAGCCGCTGCTGTCAGCGGATAACGGTGTGCCCTGGGCCCAGGCAAGCCAGGATGCGTTACTGGCGCTGGAGACCATGAATGGGCGGCGTCTGGAGCAACTGCTCAACAGCCTCCTGGCCGATTACAGCCATGCTCAGGTCATTCGCGAACTCAGCGACCCCCTGCGCGAGCAGCTCGCCGGCAGTCCCTCCCTGTCTGCTCATCTGGCTTTGCTGGAAGCGGTTCTGACCCAGAAGTGGGCCGCCCGTTCCCTGTCTCTGTCACCCAAGCGCCGGGAATTTGGCTGGCTACTGGTGCCAGTGGGGGATGTATTGCCGGCTCTGGAGCTGGCCATGGTGCTGCAGCGACCGTTGTGGTGCTTGCAGCGGGATGTGGACGTGGATGCCTTGAGTGCGCTTCTGGCCGACCGTCAGCCCTGCGGAGTGCTCTGGGTGATTGATCGCTGGCCTACTGCCGGCCAGCGCCAGCGGCTCTGGCCGCAACAGAACCAGCCCTGGCCCGTGGCCTGCTGGGGCAGATTGCTGGAAGCGCCGCCGGCCTCTGTGACCCGGCTCACCGGGGATCGTCAGGCGGTGGCGGAACAATTGTTGGCCCTGGAAGGGGATAGAGACGTTTTATGAATCTGCTCTGGTATCGCAACGATCTACGTATCCACTCACACCGTGCCTTGCAGCAGGCGCTGGAGCGGGATGAACCGGTTATTGCCGTCTATTTTCTCTGTGAGCAGCAATGGGACAATCACGATGTGGCGCCCCTGCGTCGCTGGTATGTGCTGCAAAGCCTGCTCGAATTGGGCGATGCCCTGGCAGAGCGGGGTGTGGATCTGCATGTGCTGGACGCCGGCGACTTTGCCGCCGTGCCCGGGCTCCTGGCGGACTTTGTGGGGGAGCACGGCATTGAACGTCTCTTCTGCAGCCGCGAGTACCCGCTTAACGAACTGAACCGGGACCGAGCGGTGGCCCAGGCGCTAGAGCCGCTGGGGGTACAGATAACCGGCTTTGATGACAGCGTGCTGGTGCCCCCGCGGACCCTGAACACCGGTAAGGGGACGCCATACACGGTTTTCAGCGCCTTTAAAAAACGCTGGGATGTGTGGCTCGACAGCCACTTCGAGCCTGTGGCCGCATTGCCTGCAGCTGGCGCCGGTAACGGCCGCTTTGTGGGCAAAGGGGGTGTGGAAAGTGCTCTCAAGAAGATGACAGTGCCTGACTCCCTGACCCGTCACTGGCAACCGGGCGAGGCTGCGGCACTGAAACAACTGGATGATTTTGCCGAGCATCATCTGGCCGGTTATCGCAAGCATCGCGATTTCCCTTCGCAACCGGCCACCAGTGCCCTGTCAGCAGCGCTGTCTGCGGGCACGCTGTCGCCGGCCAGTTGCTACCGGGCGGCCACCCTGGCCATGGCCGATGCGGGCGCCCGGGACGGGGCCGCTTGCTGGATCGGCGAGCTGGCCTGGCGGGACTTTTATCGCCAGATCATGGCCCGTTTCCCCCGGGTCAGTCGCGGTGGTGCGTTTCGGCCGGAAACCGAGTTGCTGCAGTGGTCCCAAGACCCTGACCTGTTCCAGGCCTGGTGCGAGGGTCGCACCGGCTACCCGCTGGTGGACGCGGCCATGCGGCAATTGGTGGCCACTGGCTGGATGCATAATCGCCTGCGCATGGTGACGGCCATGTTCCTCAGCAAACATCTGTGGCTGGACTGGCGGCTGGGGGAGCGTTTTTTCATGCAGCATCTGATTGACGGAGACTTTGCCGCCAACAATGGTGGCTGGCAGTGGAGTGCGTCCTCCGGTACTGATGCGGTGCCATATTTTCGCGTCTTTAACCCCGTCCGCCAGAGCCAGCGTTTCGATGCGCAGGGCGAGTTTATTGCCCGCTGGGTGCCGGCATTGCGCGAGCTGGATAACAAGACCGTCCACGAACCCTGGAAACAGCCTTTACTGGCGCCTGACTATCCGCCGCCGGTGGTGCCCCATGCCGGTGTGCGCGAGCGGGTTACCGAGGCTTTCAAGGCCGCCAAGGCCCAGTACGACGACAGTAATCACAGTCCCACTAGCAGAAAGGAACAGGCATGAGTCAGCGTATTGCCATCGTCGGTGCCGGTATCAGCGGCCTCACCGCCGCCTGGTATCTGTCCAGAGATCATCAGGTGGACGTCTTCGAGGCCAACGACTACCTCGGTGGCCACACCTGTACCGTGCCGGTGAGCCGGGAGCACGGTGACTACGCCATTGATGTGGGCTTCATTGTGTTCAATGACCGCACCTACCCCAACTATCTGCGCCTGCTGGATGAGCTGGGTTTGCAGGGCCAGCCCACGGCGATGGGGTTTGCCGTCAGTGATAAGCGCAACGGACTGGAATATTCCGGCGATGGCCTCGGCGGGATTTTTGCCCAGAAGCGCAATCTGCTGAGCCCATCCCACTGGCGCTTTATCGGCGACATCCTGCGTTTTAATCGCAATGCGCCCGGGTTGCTGGACACTGAGGCGGGGGAAATGCCGCTGGGTGAATACCTGCGCCGGCATGGTTACGGGGAGCGTTTCTGTCGGGATTATATTCTCGCCATGGGGGGTGCCATCTGGTCCTGCTCCCTGGAGCAGATGGAAGTGTTCCCGGCAAAGTTTTTTATCCGCTTTTTCCAGAATCACGGCCTGCTTTCTCTCACCAACCGGCCCCAGTGGTATGTGGTGCCGGGGGGCTCCAATCAGTATGTGAAACCCTTGGTGGAGCAATGTTCAGCCCGTTTTCACACCCGTTCAGCGGTGAGTGCGGTACGCCGCCATGAGCAGGGTGTCACTCTCACGGTGAATGGTGAACAGCGAGAGTTTGATCAGCTGATTCTTGCCTGCCACAGCGATCAGACCATGGCGCTGCTCGACGACCCGGATAGCCGCGAGAAAGAGTGCTTGTCACGGCTCGGTTATCAGGATAATGAGGTGGTGTTGCACACGGATATTCGCTTGCTGCCACGGCGTCAGCGGGTCTGGTCAAGCTGGAATGCCCTGCTTTTCGATGACGATCAAGAGCGTGTACAGGTTACCTATGACATGAATATTCTGCAGGGCATCCAGGCACCGGAAACTTTCTGCGTGACGCTGAATGCGACGGACAAAATTGATCCGGAAAAAATCATTGCCCGCTATCATTTTGCCCATCCCCTGTTTACACC
This sequence comes from Alcanivorax jadensis T9, assembly GCF_000756655.1. Taxonomy (GTDB): domain Bacteria; phylum Pseudomonadota; class Gammaproteobacteria; order Pseudomonadales; family Alcanivoracaceae; genus Alcanivorax; species Alcanivorax jadensis. The sequence continues at coordinate 6,472 of NZ_ARXU01000010.1, read as the reverse complement.
GGATACAGTGGTAGCCTGCGAAACGCTACTGGCGGGCAATGGCGAAAGGCGCACCTGGTATGCCGGCGCCTGGTGCCGTAATGGTTTCCATGAAGACGGCGTGGTGTCGGCCTTGAACGTGGTGCGGGCATTGTCCCCGGAGTCTGCCCCGTGATTACCCAGGCGATAGCAAGGGGCAAGGTATGGCACCAGCGCCTGGTGCCGTTCCGTCATGGGTTTCATTACCCCCTGTGGATGGTCTGGTGTGATCTGGCGGAAGTAGACGCCATGCTGGCCCGGCATCCGGCCTGGGGCCGGCGCTGGCGGCCGGTGGTGTTTCGCGATAGCGACTTTGTGGATGCGCGCCCGGATAGCCTGAATGACAAGGTGCGTGAAAAAGCCGTCGAGCTGGGCCTGGATTGGCAGGCGGGCAGGGTAGTGATGTTGGGCCAGTGGCGCACCCTGGGCACGCTGTTCAATCCTCTGGTGCTTTACCTGCATTTCTCCGGGGACAGCGAACAGCCGGACAGTATGCTGGCGGAAGTGCAGAACACCCCCTGGCGGGAGCGGCATTTCTATCCGCTGAACCTGCAAAAAAACGAACAGGGTGGTTGGGTGGTGAGCCACCCCAAGGCCTTTCATGTGTCGCCCTTTCTGCCTATGGCACTGGATTACCACTGGGATCTTCACGTGGCCTTACCCGGTTTGCGCCTAATGTTGGAAGACAGAAAGGAAGATCAGGTCGTGTTTGTGGCTGGGCTGCAGCTGGACCTTAAGGACCCTGGTAAAGGCAACATGGGGTCGGTGATCTTCCGCTTCGGTGCCCAGGGCGTGGCGACAATGCGTGCCATTTACTGGCAGGCATTCCGGCTCTGGCGCAAGGGGGCGAGATTTCATTCTCACCCCGGCAATAACAGTAACAATCGGTACGGAGATTGACCGCATGCTGTCTGGCGAAAAAGCCACAACAAACTCATTACAACACAGTGTGACAATCAGCTGGGCACAGTCCGTGGCTCGCAAATTGGTGCTGGCTCGGCTCAACGCTCTGCCGCATGGCGCTCTTCGTATTCACGAACCCGATGGCAATCAGGTCATGCTCGGCAGCCATTCCCACGGCGAAGCGGCCATTATCCGCCTGCGTGATTGGCGCACCTATACCATGATGATGAGTGGCGGTGCCCTGGGCGCGGCAGAAGCTTACATGGAAAAAGGCTGGGATAGCCCGGACCTGGTGGCAGTCATTCGTTACTTTGCTGCCAACGTAGATGCCATGAAAGCCCTGGAAGGTGGCATGGCATTGTTGTCCAGGCCGGCCCTGAAAATGCTGCACCGCTATAACCGTAATTCCTTGCAGGGCTCACGCCGCAATATCTCTGCGCACTATGACTTGGGCAACGATTTCTTCAGCCTGTTTCTCGATCGCAGCATGATGTACTCCAGCGCGGTGTTTCCCCGTCCGGATGCCCCGCTGGAAGAAGCTTCCGACTACAAGCTGGAAAAAATCTGCCAGTACCTGTCACTGGCACCAGGTATGACCTTGCTGGAAATCGGCACTGGCTGGGGCGGTCTCGCCATTCATGCGGCCAAGCATCATGGTGTTCAGGTCACCACCACCACCATCTCCCGGGAGCAGGCTCGCCATGCCCGTGAAAGGGTTCAGGCTGAGGGGCTTGAGGGCAGAGTGACGGTGCTGGAAGAGGATTATCGGGAGCTCACCGGTCAGTATGATCGGGTGGTCTCCGTGGAAATGATCGAAGCGGTGGGGGCGGAGTTTCTGCCGAGCTATTTTCAGGTGCTCGGAGAAAGGCTAAAACCGGATGGCAAACTGGTATTGCAGGCCATCACGGTGCCGGATCAGCGCTACGAGCATGCCCGCAATCAGGTCGATTTCATCAAACGCTATATCTTCCCTGGCGGTTTCCTGCCCAGCGTGTCGGTGATGTGCCAGCATCTGACTGAGCATACCCGCATGGTCGCCACGGAGCTTCATGATATCGGCCATGACTACGCCCTGACCCTGAATCACTGGCGTCAGCGTTTTCTGGCGAACTTGCCGAAAGTCCGTGAGTTGGGTTTTGACGAGCGCTTTATCCGTATGTGGGATTACTACCTGTGTTACTGCGAGGGCGCGTTCCTGGAGCGAGCCATCAGTACTGTGCATCTGGTGGCTGCCGGCCCGGACTATCGTCCGGCATCTTGAAAAGCCGCCCGTCCGGGCGCATTTTAACGCTTAAGGGTATCTACGCGGCGCCGCCCCGGCGCCACGTTGTGGTATTATGCCCGCCCTGATTTTCTGGTTATTACCTAAGCTATTGATATCAGGGGGAAACCCCAGGCGGTGAAGCCAATGACTGCAGAGGCACAAGCACTGGTACAGGCCCACCTGGCCAAGGTGGTACACGAGGACTCGCTCAGCGAGGAACAGCGTGCATCCTACCGCCAGCGCATTAAGGAATTGCTACACCAGCGCGATGCGGTACTGGTGGCCCACTACTATACGGATCCTGAAATCCAGTCCCTGGCGGAAGAGACCGGTGGCTGTGTGTCCGACTCCCTGGAAATGGCCCGCTTCGGCAAGGAGCATCCGGCGTCCACCCTGATCGTGGCCGGGGTCAAGTTCATGGGCGAGACCGCCAAGATTCTCAGCCCGGAAAAACGCGTTTTCATGCCGACCCTGGAAGCCACCTGCTCGCTGGATATCGGTTGTCCCGAGGACGAATTTGCCGATTTCTGTGATCAGCATCCGGATCGCACCGTGGTGGTGTACGCCAATACCTCGGCGGCCGTGAAAGCCCGGGCCGATTGGGTAGTCACATCCTCCATTGCGGTAGAGCTGATTGAGCATCTGGACCGCAACGGCGAAAAAATCCTCTGGGCCCCGGATAAGCACCTGGGCAGCTATGTGCGCGACAAGTCCGGTGCCGATGTACTGTGCTGGGATGGCGCCTGCATCGTGCACGAGGAATTCAAGGCCAAGGGGCTACAGGATCTGAAAGCGGCCTACCCGGAAGCTGCCATTCTGGTACACCCGGAGTCACCGGCCCCGGTGGTGGAAATGGCGGATGTGGTGGGCTCTACCTCGCAGCTGATCAAGGCTGCCTGCGAGATGGATAACGACACCTTCATTGTCGCCACGGATAAAGGCATCTTCTACAAGATGCAGCAGCTTGCTCCTGGCAAAACCTTCCTGGAAGCGCCCACTGCCGGCTCTGGTGCCACTTGCCGCAGCTGTGCCCATTGCCCGTGGATGGCCATGAACGGCCTGCAGAACATGTTGGCGGTGCTGGAAGACGACAATGGCATGGGCCAGGAAATTTTCGTGGATCCTGCCTTGGCGGAAAAGGCCATGGTGCCACTCAACCGCATGCTGGATTTCGGCAAGTCGCTGAAGTCGTAAGGACACGACAATTGAAAAAGGCGGCACACGGTGCCGCCTTTTTCATAGGACCTGCCCTGTGCTTGTCTCGTTGGAGCTTTGCTTGCAAAGCGAAGATTCCAGAGGGCACCGGGGCTGATAAAACCCTTCGCCTTGCAAGCAAGGCTCCAACGGGTCGGCCTAATGCCCCAAAGTCTCAGAACCTCTCTTCCGATAATCTCTTCATGGTTTGCAGCCGGCCATTGAGTTTGCTGTACAGCGCAAAGTCATTTTCCGCATCCCGCAAGGCGTATTCCATCTGTTGCATCGCCTGTTGGTCCCTGCCACGCAGGAACTGGCTTTCAGCCCGTGCGTGAAGGGCTCGAATCTTGTCACCGCTGTTGCCATAGGCATCGGCGGCCAGATCCCAGATATACGGGTTGTTGGGGCGGTCTCCCAATAGCGGCTTGAGTAGCGGCAATGCCCTGGCCGGTTGCTCACTGCGCAGTAGTGCCTTGCTCAGTAAAATGGATGCCGGGTAATTGTTTGGTGACAGATCCAGTACCCGCTCCGCCTGGCTGATGGCCACGTCATAGTTGCCTTCGTCCATCGCTACTTCTACCAGACCCAGCCGGAACCACAGCTGGTCCGGGTGTTCTTCGGCGAGTGCCTGCATGATTTCCCTGGCCTGGTCATAGTGGTCAGCACGCAGATAACTCAGCGCCAGTCCATAGCGGGCGGCCTGCAGGCCCAGAGCATTGCGTTCGTTGCTGTATTGGCGGAAATGGTCGATGGCATGGTCTTCGCCTTGAATGAAGGCCGCCTGTAGTCGTGCCTGTACCAGCAGGAAATGGACGGATGGAGCGAGCCTTGGGGTAGGTAGGGAGCGCGCCCTGGATCGGCTGTCGGCAATACGGCTTTCGGTGACCGGGTGGGTGAGCAGAAACTCGGGCGGATCCCCGGAAAAACGCTGGCTGTTGTGCATGCGTTCGAAGAAGCGGGGCATGGCATCCGGGTCCATGCCGGCGGCGACCAGAGTCTGCATGCCCACCCGGTCCGCTTCCCGTTCGTTCTGGCGGGAGTAGGCCAACTGCGCCTGGATAGCGCCGGCTTGGGTGGCAGCGATACCTGCCATGCCGGCTTCACCATCACCGGCAATGGCGACTGCCAGACTGGCCAGCATGGCGGCCAGCACGGCGGTGTTCATCTTTTTCGAGTCCAGATAGCGGCGGGCAAAATGCCGCTGGCTGACGTGGGCAATTTCGTGGGCCACCACGCCGCCAACTTCTCCTTCGTCGCGGGCATTGAGGAATAGCCCGGCGTTGAGCCCGATGACCCCGCCGGGTACCGCAAAGGCGTTGATCTGGCGGCTGTTGATGACCACGATGTCGAGATTGGGTTCTTTCAGGTCGCTGTAGGACGCGAGCCGGTAGACAAGGCTTTCCACATACTCCTGCACTAGGGGGTCGGACATGATCGAGGTCTGCCCGCGCAGGCCGCGCAGCCAGCCGCGACCCAGCCGGTACTCTTGGTCGGCGGACATCAGTGCGGCGGTGGGATCACCCAGAACCGGAAGATCGTCATTGGCGCTGGTCGCTGCCAGCGTGCAGCAAGTCAACAACAAGACGGTGCGTAACAAAAACTTCAAGTAAGATGCTCCCGTAAGTATTCGTGCAAGTCGGCACAACCCCACCCTTATTCCGTTGCCGGGTTGTGACTATAATGCAGCTAGAGCCGCAACGAATGAAGCCGCCTGTATGAGCGACCAGCCTATCGACCTGCAGATTGATGCCTCCAGCCTGCAATGTCCCATGCCGCTGTTGAAGACCCGGCAGGCGCTGAGACATCTCAAACCGGGGCAGCTGCTGGAGGTGATCGCCACCGATGCGGCTTCCGCCGATGACATTCCTGCCTATTTGAGACAATCCTGCCACGAGCTGGTTCGCATGGGCGAAAATAAGGGCCACTATGCCTTTGTGATTCGCCGTGGCGAACAGGAGAGCTGATGTTACGTATTCTCAAAAACTGGTCCGAACGGTACTTCTCCGACGAGGAGGCAGTATATCTTCTTGTGGTATTGCTGACCGCCGGGCTGGTGATTCTGTTTTTCGGTGGCATGTTGGCGCCGGTGCTAGCCTCGATCGTGATCGCCTACCTGATGCAGGGGCTGGTTTCCGGGCTGGAGCGTCACGGCATGCGTCGCTTGCTGGCGGTGAATCTGGTTTTTACCCTGTTCCTGGGCCTGCTGATCGCTACCCTGGTGGTGCTGTTGCCCATGGTCTGGCGACAGACCTTGCTGTTGGTGCAGGACCAGTTGCCGCATCTGCTCAAGAATGGGGAAACCTGGCTCAGGCAGTTGCCGGAACATTATCCGGAAGTGATCTCCATGGAGCAGGTCAATTCCATTGTGGCGGTAATTCAGCGCCAGGTGGCGGAAGCAGGGCAGGGGGTATTGACCCTGTCGCTGGCGTCCATTCCCAACCTGGTGGAGGTGATGGTCTTCCTGGTGTTGCTGCCCTTGCTGGTGTTCTTTTTCCTCAAGGATCGGCAAACCATCATCAACTGGCTGATGCGTTTCCTACCCCGCCGGCGCCGGATTCTGGACCATGTCTGGCATGAGATGGATGATCAGATTGCCAACTATGTGCGCGGCAAGGCCATCGAGATCCTGCTGGTAGGCAGTGCCACCTTTATCGCTTTCCTGCTGCTGGGCATGCATTACACCGTGTTGCTGGCGGTGCTGGTAGGGTTGTCTGTGGTAGTGCCCTATATTGGCGCCACTGTGGTAACACTGCCGGTGGCAGCAGCAGCCTATGTGCAGTTTGGCTGGAGCGGGGATTTTGCCTTGGTGATGGTGATTTACGGCGTCATCCAGTTTATCGATGGCAATATTCTGGTGCCGTTGCTGTTCTCGGAAGCGGTAAATCTTCACCCCGTGGCGATCATTACCGCTATCCTGCTTTTCGGCGGGATGTGGGGACTATGGGGTGTGTTCTTTGCCATCCCCCTGGCCACGTTGATCAAGGCGGTGATCAATGCCTGGCCCAGTCAGGCTGACTATCCGGACACCGCAGAGCAGAAGGGGCAGGCGGACTGATAGCGGTCAAGGGGTGATCTTCACCCGATAAAACGGAC
>NZ_ARXU01000009.1 GCF_000756655.1 Alcanivorax jadensis T9 | reverse complement strand
ACAAGGGCTCGAAACTGAGCACCTTATGCTTGTTGTTGAGGAAGATGGCCGCGAAGACCTCGTTCTTCTTCTGGGCCAGGGCCATCTGCAGGAACTGGGCGACATCGGTGGGAGTGGTTAGCGCCTCCCGACCGGTCAGCTCATCCAGAAGAATGGTGGCCGCCGTACTGACAATTTCCTCAGGCTTAACGCAGCCCTGTACGTGGTACAGGCCCTGCTCGTTCTTTACGAAAGTGGGAATATCCATCCAGGCCTCCATAGCGGCATAAAGAAGCCCGCACTGGGCGGGCTTCAGGGGTGTGTGAGTGGTAAGGGGAGAGTGGGACTTACTCGGCATCGAGGCGGAAGCTGTGTCCGCAATCCAGGCATTCCAGGTTGTCGAGATAGGTCTCGTCGAGCTTGGCGCCCAGCGCAGCACCAGCTTCACCACCGGCCACGCCGCCAGCCAAACCGCCAAACACGGCACCGGCGATACCGCCGATGGCGGACCCGGCAGGGCCAAACGCCAGGCCGACCGTAGCGCCCACGCGAGCACCGCTGCTAGCCATGGCAATGCCGCTGGCGGCACCTGCAACCGTGCCTACAGAGCCGCCGACCTTGCGGCCATTCTGCAGGGCGACAACGCGGATGGAACGGCAGGACGGACATTGAATGATCATGAAACCTCCATGAGACAGGGTCAGGAAGGCCATTCCTTCCTGGCTTCATAGAGGTGATATATGGTTGAAAAAATCTGGGATAGTGGCCGCATTTCTCTTCATGCGGGTAGTTGAAGTTTCTGTGTAGTATTTGGATAGTTCGATACTACGCCGATCGCTCTTCTCTATTTAGTTGGCCGATGTTGGTGAGCTGCGGCCTAACATGCCTCTCATCTTCTCGACAGCACCTGCTTGGTGAATTCTCATACGAGTTAGGGCGGGCCTGAATATCGTGCATTTTTCGGTTTTATGATGCTCAAGAAAAGCAGCAATCAGGCGCGGCAGCTCCCGTTTCACTCCGAACAGGTTATTGGCCCCGCCAAGGTATATAGCCTGTTGGTATTCTAGGCTTGGCCAAGGTGGCACCTTTCTGTAGCCGAAGATACCTTTAATCACCCGGAATGTATGTTCACGTTAGTTCGCGCGCTGGTTTGCTGGTCTCGCATTGCTGTGCTGTCTTCCTCGTCGTGGATTGCATTCCAGAACGTTCAGCGATAAATCACTTAGTCTTGCGCTTCTTTCTTTGCGATTCTGGATATTGCAATAACTAGAATCTTGCACAGATTCAGCTCATCCCGCAGGCATCGAAAGTTCAAGGTGGAAGTTTCATCGGCATTCCGGGAAAGATAAATATTCGAAAAACAGCACACCGATTCAATTTTATACAGCGTATCTTCCATGGTCGGACCACACTTCCAAAACCATTTAAATGCAGCTTTATGCATAATGACTGCTTCACAGAGGAGACTTGCGACCTAAGGTTATTGACATTTGGTTGTTCAGCCAAATAAGATCAAGGGATGTCACTACGTAGACAGCCTGTTTATTTGGAGGAATTATGAGTTCTGTATCAATTCAGCCGCGCAAAGTCGCTTTTGATGTCTCGTCAGTGCCACGGCACTGGAATGGCGGTGACCCCGTGCTGACCCGCTTCTTTGATGCCCTCTCAGTGCATTTCCCGGAGGGGGAGCGCTTCTTTATCCAGTCAGTGCGTAACTTCAAGGATCAAGTGACAGATGATCAGCTGAGCGAGGATATTCGTCACTTTATTCGCCAGGAAGGTCAGCACGGGATTGTCCATGATCGTTTCAACGATGTGATGGCCAGCCAGGGCGTGGATGTGGATAAGGTCACTGCGAATCTAAGGACCTTTATTCGCACCACACAAAAGTACCTGCCGAAGAAGTATCAGCTCGCCATGACGGCGGCGTTTGAGCACTTTACGGCAACCCTGGGCGAAACCATGGTCAGCGAGAAGAGCGAGATGTTTAGCGAGGCTGACCCCGTCATGAGAGCGCTATTTCTGTGGCACGGGGTCGAAGAAGTAGAGCACAAGGCCGTGGCCTATGATCTTTATCAGGGCGCAGCAGGTGGAGGCTACTTGACGCGCGCGTCTGCGTTGGTGGTTGCGACCCTGATGGTTCACCTTGTCGTGGCTCCAGTATTTTGGAATATGCTCAAGCTTGATGGCGTAACGCGCCAGCCTGGTGTGATTCTGCGAGGCCTGAACAAGCTTTATGGGCGAAAAGGTATTCTCACAGGCATGCTGCCTGATTTCCTCGCTTGGTTCCGCCCTGGATTTCACCCTTGGGATACCGGTATGCCTGAGAAGGTTGCCGCGTGGTTGGCGGAGTATGAGACTCATGGAGATCCGATGCGGGCATCGGAAACCATTTACGGTCCGGCTCCAGTGAGTGAGGCAGCCTGATGCATGGAGACAAGCAGGATGTCCCCAGTACCGTCGATGTTCCTCATACACATCGGCCTGGGCGTCACTGTGGCAGTTCAGCTATCAGAGACCTGCTGGAGTTTCATGGGCTTAATTTGACGGAAGCTTTCTGCTTCGGGCTGGGTGCCGGGCTTGGTATTACTTATGTGGAAATACCAGGCACGGACACCCCGTTTATTGTCCATGTCCGTTCAATGGGATTTGAGGAAACGGTGTTCTCTACACTGGGCGTGCCGTTTCGCTGGGAAACTTGGCAAGATAAATGTGCTGCCGCCGATGCGCTGGATGCCCATCTTGATGCGGGGCGGCCTGCGCTTCTCTTAACTGATATTTTTTACCTTCCTTATTTCAAGAGCAGTACACATTTCCCCGGTCACGCCATCGTCGCCTGGCAGCGAGCCGAGAAGGGCGAGACGATGCTCGTTAGCGATACCGAGCGCCCAGGGCTTTTAGAGGTGCCTCGTGACAAGTTGGTTGAAGCCAGATTCTCCTTGTCGCCACCCTTTATCCATCATGGTTCATTGTTCGCACCCGAAAGTGTTTCGGTTCAGGTGTCTGCCGATAACGTGCGCAGTGCGATTGTGAAGAATGCAGATAATCTCCTGCAAGGAAGCAGGAATCACGGTATTCAAGCGCTAACAACTTGGATCCAGGAACTTCCTCGCTGGAAGGCAGTGGATAAATGGCAATGGTTGCTCCGTTTCGCCTATCAAGTGATCGAGAAGCGTGGAACGGGGGGCAGCGGCTTTAGAGCGATGTATTCAGAATTTCTCGATGAAGCGAGTGAAATTGTTCCTGAAATACATGAGGCAGGCTTGGTCGAGTTGATGCGCACGAGTGCTGCGGCATGGTCCGCTCTGGCTGATTGTCTGCGAAAGGGGTCCGAAAGTGAAACATTCCCTGAAGAGGCAATAACGGACGCCATTGAATCTGTGCGTGTTGCAGAGACCCGGTATGCGGATGCCGCTTCAACATTCTGATAAAAAGTTGCTAACTATGACAGCTGAGACATCACTCCCGAGAGAACTGCTTGCCGCAAAGGCTTTTTTTGGTTCAGGGCATCCGTTGTTCAGGGTTTTTGGTATCGCAATGGATGACATTACCAAAGATGGCGCGGTAATGAGCATGCCTTGTGTGGAAGAGGTTTGTGATCAACAGGGAAAGCTTCATCGGGGAGCCATCGCTACCTTGCTTGATACGGCATGTGGTTTGGCGATTTTTGTGCGCCTCGGCGACATGCGCCCAATTGCGACAATTGACTTGCGCGTTGATTTCATCGCTAAACCCGAGGCTGGCGAAGGGGTGGCATGTAATGTCACCTGTTTTGCAGTTGAAGAAAATATTGCTTATGTCCGTGGAGAGGCATTTGGGCGTGATGGCGGCAATTTGCTGGCGTCGGTATCAGGCAGTTTTGCGATAGGAACGGCAGGCCCGTCCTTTGATCAATCTGTGAATCCTAGCAATAAGAGAGCCCCCTCCAAGAAAAAAACAATCGATGATGAAGGAATCATCAGCTTCGAAACAGAAAGGGTAACCGCTCTCTCTACTGTGGTCGGCGATGTATCACCATACGAAAAATTTCTTGGTATGACGGCTTCGGACGATAATGGCGAAGCAACCTATAAAATGCCGTTTCGCGAGCAGCACATTGGCAACCCTCTGATCAAGACTTTTCATGGCGGTATTATCGCAAGCTTCGCGGAGCTTGTTGCTGGCGCGCACTTAACAGCGAATCAGACTGAACAAAATAAGCCAGTATGTTCAAGTATGACTCTGGATTATTTGCGCCCGGCCTTTGCGGGTACGTTGGTGGCCAAGCCGAACATTATTCGTGAAGGAAAGCGCTTCATTGTGGTTGTTGTGGATGTGTTTCTTGATGGCGCCCAGGTTTCCCGAGGTCGCTTCATTTATAAGAGAGCCTTCGCTTCCAGCTAATCCAATCTATAAACAACCCTCCCCCCTTCCTTTTCTGCCTCAATAGAGGAGTTCTGTTATGTATATTTCACAGACTTTGCGCCGTGCGGTTCAATTAAACGGCCAAGGTACGGCTACCGTTTTTGCTGGTCGGCGGCAAACCTGGCGAGAGTTTGAAGACCGTATCGCATGCCTTGCTAACGGGTTGCTAAGTCTGGGCGTCAATGCGGGTGACAGGGTTGCCATACTGGCATTAAACAGCGATCGCTACCTGGAGTATTTCTATGCAGTGCCGTGGGCCGGTGCGGCAGTGAATCCCGTCAATATTCGGCTCGCACCACCTGAAATCGCCTATACCTTGAATGACTCAGGTTCTAAAGTGCTTTTCGTTGATGACACCTTTGCAGCATTGCTGCCATCCCTACAGCCACAGCTTGAGTCTATCAAGCATGTTGTCTTCATGGGTGAGGGTGAGTGTCCACAAGGGTGTATTGATTATGAATCCCTTGTCGCCAACGCCGATCGAATCCGTGACGCCAATGCTGGCGGTGACGATCTGGCGGGGCTGTTTTATACCGGTGGTACCACTGGGCGGTCAAAAGGCGTGATGCTGAGTCATGACAACCTGGTATTCAATGCCCTAAACGTGGTTGCCGAGATGGGCTATGACAGTGACACCATATATATGCATGCCGGGCCCATGTTCCACTTGGCTGATATGGCCAGCACGTTTGCCGTGACACTGGCTGCGGGGACACATGGCATTGTTCCTCGCTTTGATGTTGATGAAGTGCTGGCTTTCATTGAGCAGGAGAAAGTCACGAACACCCTGTTGGTGCCGACCATGGTCAATCTTCTAGCCTCATCTGGGCGCATCGCCAATTACGATGTCAGCAGCATAAAACGCATGCTGTATGGCGCCTCGCCAATGCCAGAGGCGGTATTGATTAGTGCTATGGAACAAATGCCGACAGTGTCATTTGCTCAGGGCTATGGCCAGACCGAAGCCTCCCCAATCATTACCTCACTCGGGCCAGAACATCACATTCCCGGCGGAGAAAAATTACGTAGCGCCGGTCGCGCAGCACTGGGTGTGGAGGTGGTGGTGCTTGATGAAAATGATCAGGTGGTATCTCAAGGTACGGTTGGCGAAATATGTGCGCGGGGACCAAACGTCATGTTGGGTTACTGGGGAATGGAATCAACAACCGCTGATACCTTGCGCAATGGTTGGCTACATACCGGCGACCTTGGCTACATGGACGAGGATGGATTTGTCTTCATCGTTGATCGAGCCAAGGACATGGTAATCAGCGGTGGAGAAAATATTTTCTCTGTTGAAGTTGAAGGTGCCATTTATAGCCATCCTGCGGTACAGGAGTGCGCGGTAATTGGTATTCCCGATGAACGCTGGGGTGAAGCTGTGCATGCAATCGTGGTGCTGCGTGAAGGAGAGCACGCCAGTGAGGCAGAGATTATCGAACATTGCCGTGAAAGAATTGCAGGTTACAAAGTGCCTCGTAGCGTTGATTTTAAGGCAGAGTCGTTGCCGGTGAGTGGGGCAGGTAAGGTGCTGAAAAACGAACTGCGAGCCCCCTTTTGGGAGAGCAACGGTAAACAGGTTAATTGAGTAATTGATGACCTTGTATTGCGAAATTTATTGGCTTGGAGGCTTCCATGAATCTGGATTTCAGTAATGACGAAAAAGAATTTCGTAAGAGTATCCGGCAGTGGATGAAGGAAAATGTGCCTGATGATATTCGGCGCTGTACTGCCCGAGGAGCGATGCCAGACAAGAATATGCAGCAACGATGGGAGCGTTTGCTGGGCAGTCAAGGTTGGCTCACGTCTACTTGGCCAGAACAATTTGGTGGCCCAGGGTGGAGCGCAACCCAGCGGTATATTTTCGATCAGGAACGCGCCTCGGCAGGGGCTCCGCCAACAAGTCCTTTTGGTGTGGCCATGGTTGGGCCGGTGTTATATACCTTTGGTTCTGAAGCACAGAAGGAACGGTGGTTGCCCGGCATTCAGCGTGGCGAAACGCTATGGTGCCAAGGTTATTCTGAGCCCAATGCGGGCTCAGATCTGGCCTCGTTAAAAACGCGAGCCACGCGTAATGGCGACCATTATTTGGTTAATGGTCAAAAAATCTGGACGACACAGGCCCATTGGGCAGACATGATGTTTTGCTTGGTGCGAACGGATAGCACCGTGAAACAGCAGCAGGGTATTTCATTCCTGCTGATCGATATGAAAACCCCCGGGCTTGAAGTACGGCCGATTTATTCAATTGATGGGCATCATCACCTTAACGAAGTCTATTTTACCGACGTGAAAGTGCCTGTGGAAAATTTGGTGGGTCAAGAAGGAATGGGGTGGACCATTGCCAAGTTTCTTCTTACCCACGAACGCACCACCATTGCCGGTGTGGCGGATATTCACTACGAAATCAATCGCCTTAAAAGTGCTATCGATGCGCTACCAACGGAAACAGATAAGCAGTTGGCGGTGCGTCGGTTGGCTGGCTTGGAAGTCGATCTTATGGCACTGGAATACACCAACTTTCGCACCGTTGCTGCCACAGATGAAGGCAAGCCGTTCGGCCCAGAATCGTCAGGACTGAAAATCAAAGGCACGGAACTACAGCAAAGGGTTTCCCAAGCGATGGTGGAAATCGGAGGTTTGATGTCTTTGCCATGGGATAACGAGGAGCCCATTGGGGAGCAAATTTTTAATCAGGCCAGTCGCCGCTATAACTTCCTGCGTGCGTGCACCATCTATGGTGGATCTAACGAGATCCAGAAAAACGTGTTGGCGAAGATGTTGCTCGGATTGTGAGGTGAAAAATGGATTTCAAGTTACCCGAAAATACCACCATGATTGCGGATACCGCGCGCCGTTATCTTAAAGACAACTATTCATTTGACACCTACATTGCACAGTTGAATGAGAGTAATCACCTTGAAGCGAATCGCTGGCAGGCCATGAATGATTTGGGTTGGTTTGGCCTTCCGTTTGCTGAATCTGTTGGAGGGTATGGCGGCTCATTGCTTGACGTGTGCGCCATTGTTCAGGAGTTAGGAGCCGCGCTTTGTCTTGACCCTTTTGTCGATTTAATTGTTTCCCCCGGCAAGTTATTGGAGTTCGCCAATACGCCAACATCCTTGGCGTTGCTTGATCGCATTATTGCTGGTGAGGCACGTGTGGCTTGCGGTCTTTATGACCGGCATGCCGGTTATCACGTGCTGAACCCTTCCTTGAGGCTAAACGGAGAACGACTTTCCGGGCAGAAGCACGTTGTGTCTGATGGTGGCGTTGCAGACGCCGTGCTCGTCTCCGCTATGTCTGGTGATGAGTTGGTCATTGTCGCGCTACCTTTCGACGCCTGTGACGTTGAAAGATATCGACTGCTCGATGGAAGCCGTGCTGCCAGTTTGACGCTTGATGATGTGCTCATCACAGACGAAATGGTTTTGTGTCGTGGTGATGCGGCAAAGCAAGCGGTTTCTGCCTGGTTCGATTATCTGTGCGCATTGGACTGCGCACGTATGTACGGCGCCTGCCGAGAGGTGTATCAGGCCACTCTGGAATACGCTCGAACGCGTAAACAGTTTGGTAGAACGATTGGCAGTTTTCAGGTAATCCAGCACTACCTTGTTGATGCGTTTATTGATCTCCAGCAGCTGGAATCCATGCTCTTGATGGTGTCAGTAAAAGGAGAGAGCGCAAACGTCGGTGAGCGCGGGCGCGCGACAGCGGCGGCAAAGGCTTACTACGCAAACCGGGCCGTTGGTATCACTCAGCAAGGTATCCAGATCCATGGTGGCGTTGGTGTTACGGAAGAGCTGAACATTGGCCATTACTTCCGTCTGGTGACACATGCATCATTGAGTCATGGCGACCGAGAGCACCACATGTCACGGTTTATTCAGGCGGGGGAGAAGCAAAATGAAGTCGTTTGATTTTATCGTCGTGGGGGCGGGCTCTTCGGGCTGTGTTCTTGCCAACCGGTTAAGCGAGTGCGGCAAGTATTCCGTTTGTCTTATTGAGGCCGGCCCCCACGATAATAGCGGTTTTATTAATATTCCGTTTGGACTCATCGGTCTAATTAAACAAGGAAAGCGAAACTGGGGCTACGACACCGCGCCACAAAGTCACCTTAATAAAAGGCGCCTCTACTGGCCGCGAGGAAAAACACTGGGGGGCAGCAGCTCAATCAATGCCATGGTCTACATTCGAGGCCAACAACAAGACTATGATGACTGGGCAGCGCAAGGCGCAACAGGGTGGGCGTGGAAAGATGTGCAGCCGGTATTCAATGCACATGAAAACAATGAACAATACTCCGCTGACAATTGGCATGGTGTGGGTGGGCCACTGAATGTTACCCGAGTCAGGGATGTTAACCCGTTAACCCCGCTGTTTATTAAGTCCGGTGAAGAGCTGGGTTATACCCGAAACGATGATTTTAACGGGCCGGAACAGAAAGGCTTTGGCCGGTTTCAGGTAACACAAAAAGAAGGGCGCCGGTGGAGTGCCGCGCGTGCTTTCCTGGATCCTGCACGTGGCCGCGATAACTTGCACATCATGACGGATGTGCAGGTAACCAAGGTGTTACTGGATTGCGGCAGGGCGATTGGCGTCGAAATTTGTGATAGTGATGGTGCTCAATCGGTCATTCGTACGAACAAAGAAGTCATCCTGTCCGGTGGGGCGATCAATACCCCTCAGTTGCTGATGTTGTCGGGTATTGGAGAGCGAGAGCACCTATCGAAAATCGGCATCACCTGTTTGCAAGACTCGCCGGAAGTTGGGGAGAACCTTCAAGATCACCTTGATATGACCGTCATGATCAAGGACAAAAGCCGTCAATCAATCGGCATGTCACCGTTTTTTATACCTCGGCTGATTAGTGCCTTCTACCAGTATTTTCGTCATCGGCGCGGCTTTCTTGCCAGTAACGCGGCGGAAGCAGGGGCTTTTGTCAGCCTGCTCAGCGAGCCGGATCGTCCGGATGCTCAGCTACACTTTTTACCGGCTTATCTTCGAGATCATGGACGTCAGTTGACGCCAGGGTTTGGTTGTACGATTCATGTGTGCCAACTCAGGCCTAAGAGTCGAGGACAGATTCGATTGGCCAATAGCGATCCATTTGCTGCGCCTTTGATAGACCCAAACTATCTTTCTCATCCTGACGATATTCTTGTGCTCCGTGAAGGCGTGAAACTAGCCAGAAAAGTGTTTCACAGTCATTCTTTCAGCTCTGCTTTTGGCGGTGATGACGAACCGGCTTCCAGCGTGGAGAGTGATGACCAGATTGACGCGGATATTCGCCAGCGCGCTGAAACAATCTACCATCCCGTCGGCACTTGCCGAATGGGTAGTGATGAAAAAGCGGTGGTGGATGTCCGTCTGCGGGTAAACGGTGTGAAGGGGTTGCGTGTCGCCGATGCCTCGATCATGCCACTGTTGATCAGTGGTAATACGAACGCGCCATGTATGATGATTGGCGAGCGAGCGGCACAATTCATTCTAGAGGATGCGCAATAAAGATCGGCTAGAGAAAAGCTATGATAAAAGGTGTAATGCCGGAGTTGCATGGAAGCAATTCCGGCATTTTTTTGTGTGTCTTTTAGCAAACGGTGGTGACAGAGTCGTCAACTATTCAGAGGTTCCCTAAACCCCCTTGAGCATTATTATGCCGCCGGATTGCTATACAGCTCATGCAGTTGGCCACCTTCAGCGAACAACTTCTCACGCCACAGTTTTTCCAGCCCTTTGGTGTCATGTTGATCAGGGTGGAAATCCGGCTGAATGAACTCAGGAAGGCGCGAAAGGATTTGCGATACAAACCCGTTACGACCTAGCAAAATATTCAGACCTTTAACATTATCGCTGATGTTGCCGAGCTGGCCGTCTTTGACAAGCATCCAGCTCCAGGTGATGCCCAGCATCGGCAGCAAGACGACCATCGAGGCGAGGGCTGCAGCCACGCGCTCTGTACGGCTGTTACCAATAAGCTCATATACGTCGTAGGCAACAGATTTGTGTTCCAGCTCTTCGAGCGCATGCCACTGCCATATTTTGAGCATTTCAGGGTCTGCCTGGCGTACAAAATTCTCGTCTTCAAGCAGCTGCTCGGCGAGAAGCGCAGTAAAGTGCTCCATAAACGTGGTGGCGGCTAGCCGAGTGCTCGGCGGCAACTTCTCTAGTATGGCCAAGCCAATTTTGACAAACCGATCTGGCGACTGCATGTCATAGCCGTACTCGGCGAGAATCTGGTTCAGCCTGTCGTGCTCTCGTCCGTGAATGGCCTCCTGCCCCATGAAGCCCGATATGGCCGCCCGTAGAGATTCGTCCTTAACCTGACCACGAAAGTGTCTAACGGACTCCATGAAATAGCGTTCACCAGGTGGGAAAAAACCGGAGAGCATGGCAAAGAAAGTCGTTGCTGTGGCATTTCCAGCATAAAAATACTTTGGAATGGAATCCGGAAATTGAAAATTGATATGACGCGGTGGAATGCCCACCAGTGCGCCGCTGAGTTTCTTAATGCTTTTTACCGTATTAGACGAGCGCATATCGCCTCCAATCAATAATGTGATAGTTAAAGAGAAAAATGTCAGGCCATGCCCTGATGCGTTTTTTTATTTTTGCTGCTTTGCTGTTTTTTAAACATAATTTCAAGCAAGCGTTGGTAGCCTGTGGGTATCAGTCTCTGTGTGGTGTCCAGCATGACCGCGTCACCGCCTACCAAAACTCTTCGCCGGTTTTTCCGCACGCCTTTCAGGATGGTTCTAGCGGCAGCTTCGGGTGTGGTCATGGCAATTTTTTCGAACATGCTGGCAATCTCTTCTTTGTCGCCCATGTTCATGCTGCCCATGTCTCCCATGCGACTATTACGCGCGATGTTGGTCTTTACTCCACCTGGATGAACGCAAGTCGCGCTGACAAGGCCGCCCGCGATATCCAGCTCTTCACGTAATGATTCTGTAAATCCGCGAACAGCAAATTTTGCGGCGTTGTAGGCTGACTGGGTTGGAACACCGATAATGCCGAAAACGCTGGAGATATTGACGATATGGCCTTCACCTATTTTCTGGAGATGGGGAAGAAATGCCTTTGTACCGTATACGACACCCCAGAAATTGATATTCATCAGCCATTCAAAGTTTTCATAGCTCATGTTCTCGACGGTCTCACCCAGTCCCACACCGGCATTGTTCATGATGAGATTTACTTTTCCGTGTGTTGATACGGTATCTTCCGCGTATTGATAAACCGCATTTTTGTTGCTGACATCAACAACATGAGTGCTGATGTTGACGGCGTAGCCTGCCAGTAATTCGACCGTCTTCTCTAGGCTTTCTTCGCTGATATCAGAGATCGCTAAGTGGCAGCCTTCTTTTGCTAGAGCAATCGCCGTGGCTTGCCCGATGCCCGACCCGGCGCCAGTGATCGCCGCGACTTTTCCTGAAAATGATTTCATCGTTGCGCCTCTATATTGAGTGTGTTGCTCAGAAGTTTTTGGACGAGATTGCGTTTCGTTTTATGTAGGTTTGTCGTTTCGAATTTAAGGTGGCCATCATTCATTTTTCCATAACGAAGCGCCGGCAGGTCGTGAAGATAATCGTTGAGGTTTTGCCAAGGATCTTTGTTGCCTTGGCGTGGCAGGCGGTCATCAGCACGTTGAATGTAGCCAGAGCGAAGGTTGAGAAAGTTGACATCAGAGCCACACCCTTCCTCGTCGATAGGGGTCACCTTTTCTGCGCCTGTCTTGCGCATATGCTTGAGAAGCCGACAAACAAATTCGGAGGCAATATCTGCCTTGAGGGTCCAGGACGCGTTGGTATAGCCAAAGACCAGTGCCATATTAGGCACTTTTTCCAGCATTAAGCCTTTGTACATCATGGTGTTTGAGAGATTGACGTGCGTACCATCAACACGTAGCTCTGCGCCGCCCAACATTTGCAAATCCAGACCGGTAGCTGTGACGATAATATCGGCAGGTATCCAATCCCCAGATTCCAGTTTTATACCGGTTTTGGTGACATTTTTTATATGATCCGTCACCACGGAAGCCTTGCCTTCACGAAGCACCTTGAACAGATCCCCCTTGGGAACTGCGCACATTCGTTCCTCCCATGGGTTGTAGTGAGGTTGAAAATGCTTCATGTCGATATCCGGCCCCAGTTGTTTGCGAGCAGCGGCCAGCAGTAATCTGCGGATCGCTTTGGGCTTACGAATCGATAGGTTAAATACGGTTCTCTGCAGCAGGATATTGCGTGTGCGCGCCATGCGGTAAACAAGCATTTCTGGCAGTACTCGGCGCAGGTTTTTCGAGATGAGATCTTGCTCAGGGACGGAGGCAACATAAGTAGGGGAGCGCTGTAACATGGTGACATGCGCAGCGCGGTCGGTCATCGCGGGCACCAGTGTTACGGCGGTGGCGCCGCTGCCGATCACGACAACTCGCTTACCCGTATAGTCGTAGTTATCTGGCCAGTGCTGCGGGTGAATTACCTCGCCGCCAAAGCGATTGATTCCAGGAATTTTCGGTGTGTAGCCGGCGTCATAGTTATAATAACCGGTACAGTTGAGGACAAACCCAGCGGTGAAAACTTCTTCTTCACCGGTTTCCTCGTTCAACGCGGTAACCGTCCAGCGATTGAATTCGCTGCTCCAGTCCTCGGCAGTGACTTTCAGGCCAAAATGAATTTTCTTGTGGACCTGATGATGCTCAGCGGTTTCTTCGATGTAATTGCGAATAGAGGGGCCATCGGCAAGCATCTTGGTGTCTGTCCAAGGCCGAAAGTTATAGCCGAGTGTGAACATATCGGAGTCCGAACGGATGCCGGGATAGCGAAATAAATCCCAGGTGCCACCAACGCGCTTGCGTCGCTCAAGGATGCCATAGCGTAGATCTGGGCACTTGCGGCTTAGGTGACAAGCCGCACCAACGCCGGAAAGGCCCGCGCCAATGATCAGCACGTCGAGGTGTTTATGTTTCATGGTGTAAGTCTCCGATCGGTGGAGCGTATGTGATTTCCTTGCGGGTCAAGGTGCTGAAGAAAGTCCAGCACTGCTCCGGTAAAAATACTGTTGCGGTCACCCGCTACCATATGACCTGCTTGATGGATTACTCGGTACTTGGCATGTGGCACGAGGGCTAATAATTCCTGGGCTCCTGCTTCGCTGAGTACATCACTGTGATGGCCGCGGATGAGTAATATCGGTAATTTGAGTTTGCTTGCTGCAAGATTGAGTCGCGCTCGGCCGAACATGCCTTCATTTGCTTCAGGGATTACCGCATGATCAAGAAACGCAGGATCCCAGTGCCAATGGAGACGGCCATTAGCGTCCTGGCGGAGGTTTTTTCGCAAGCCCTGTGAGCTTGATTGTGCTTTTCGTGTTGGGTTATAGGCAGCCACGGCATCCTGAACCTGATCCAGAGAGTCGAAACCGTCAGGGTGGCGGCGCATGAACTCAATCACCCGGCGAACGCCTTTGGTCTCAAGCCGTGGGGCCACATCCACCAGTACCAGACCTCGACAGGGCAAGGGGGGCTCCTCCCCAAGGGTAAGCATGGCCGTCAGTCCGCCCATTGACGCTCCCACGATATAAGGTGATGTGGGAAGTGATTGGATGATGACGCGGAGGTCTGATACCAGCGCGGTACCGCTGTAATCACCTTCAGGGGACCACTGGCTTTGACCATGACCGCGGGCATCAATGCTGGTAGCGCAGTACCCGGATCTGGCCAGAGCTGTTGCCGTGTGCGCCCAAGCATGACGGGTCTGTCCGCCGCCATGAAGCAGGAGCACCTGCGGTGACTTCGGATCTCCGAACTGGGTTGCACTTAGAACCAATCCGCCGTTTCCCAGGAACTGTATGTCCCTGCCAGATTCCGGTGAGTGCTTTGAACCGCGCCAGTTAAGGCTTGCGGGGCTGTCGTGAGGATGCATCATTATAGACATTTATTTATTTGGCTAAACAACCAAATAATAGCGTTTCATCTACACAAAGAAAAGTCCTATTTGAAGATATAGATGATCATTCAGCGGTGTTGTATACGGAGAGGACAGAAAAAAGCCCCCATAAAGGGGGCATGAAAGTGCATAGGCACTAGGGGAACGGCTTAAAAATCTTTTACCGGCAAAAAGGTGAAGGTCAGGTCTACGCCAAGGGGGGGGACTTCCAGCTCGATACCCGCCAAGCCGATGCCAAGGAGGTCAATCTTGGCCGGTATGATGAGAGGCTCCGGGTTGCGGACTTTCAGAATTAGACGGCCATCGTCAACAAAGCGAAGAGGGCCTTCCAAGGTGACTCCGGTTATTACCTTGCTGCGGATGTCATGTCCAAGCTCAATAATTAGCCGTGGCTCTAACTCTGGTGCATCCACCATGAGATCAAACGTAGTACTGAACCAGGGACCATCCGGGGTTTCGGTGATATAGCCCGTAATGGGGTGATTGTTTTCGTATCCCAACCGAAGGACCAAAGGGCCAGTGTCTAGCGGAATTGTGATTAACCCGAGTGCTCGAGCTTCCAGAAAGACACTGGTCGTTGGGAGAACGGTAGGGAAGACTTTGGCAATGACGGCGCCGGTGACTTCATTTGAGGTCATTGGGTCGCTGTCGATGAGGCGTCGGTTGATGGTGACATCCGGCTCATACTGGCTTACCCCGGCTTGCAAGGCGCCTGACCCGATAAAGGCAAATTTCTTTTCCGGGCAATCGTCGCCTATACCACAGCCAATGTTGGCATTGGTTATTACACCTGATTTACTTTTGAGCCTAAGCTGCAGATAGTTGGCATCGGCAATGGCTCCGCCGTTACCATCGGGTAGCGCGCCTTGCTCTTTGTCATCGATGGTGAGGTTAGCGTTAACATCTGCTACTGGGAGAGAGCGTAAAGATACGCGAGTGATCTGATCCTCTTCCCCAGTGATCACGAAGTGATTTGTTAGCTCAGGACCTCCCTCTCGAAGCCCCGGAGCAGAGGAGCTGGACTGAGAGATCTGGCGTGTTTGTAACGGTGCGCCATCAGCTGAGCATATTGCATCGATGCCACAAGCAGGAGAGTTTTGCTCGGAGTGCAGGGTGTAGCGATAAAGCTCGCCAATCTGCCAGGGGTTGTCCGGAAAAAACTCGATTCGCTGGGCAAGCACCTTGAGACGACCATTGATGGGCTCCCATACGGTGTTTTCGCTATCAAAGTGCTCAACAACAAAAGTCTGGTCGTTGACTGTGTCTCCGTCGATAGTACGGCTGAAGATAACCCGGATACTAAAATCCTTAAAGAGGTTTGGTACTGGATAAAGCGGGTCGGTATTTTTGCCGCCCACGCATCGACCGTTCCGCCAGTTTTCGCGTTCGCCGGTAAGAACAGCCCCGGTTAGTGCGCATGGGTAACCAGGGAAAACAGCGGAGACAAGTGGTGCTCGTAATTCGTTGGCGTTGCCATTGGGAAGAACTAAGTCCGGCAAACGAATGTCTAGGGTCTTGTCATCGTTAAGTGGGGCTCCCTGAGTATCTCGAAGCAGGCTGGTAAGAGTGATCTGAATGTCTTTATCGTGTTGAAGGATGTCTCCACCGATGATAATTGTGGCGCCATCGTGCCTCATGGGAAAGTTTTGTTCTATGCCATCAACTGAAATCTGCAAAGCGCCGTCAAGAAAAACTGAAGCCGGGTCCAATGGTTTGTTGAAGTTCAGGATAACGGGGTCACCAGGCCTTGCATTGGGTTGGAATATTTCCCCCGGTGCCCAAGACTGGAGCTGCAAGGGCCGAGTGTCTTGGCTTGGGGTAGGCGCTTGGCGCTGGTTCTGATAGGCCTCCATGCGGAATGAGAGCAGACCGGATGCCTTCTCCAAGCCCAGTACTTCAGGTTCAACCACACTGACCGCATCCAGTACCAGTACACCATCCTTTACAACGGCTAAACCCGCTACCTGAACATTAAGCAGGTTCTGGCTGAGAGCCGCATTGGACTCTTGACCTGCTGCAGTCATTGCTGCGTCCATATTAAGCAGGGCATAGCGGGGAACCGATGGGGAATCACTGAATGGATTCGGGATCAGATACCCGTTAGCGTCGCTGAGTATCGTGATGGTGACTTCACCGGTTTCCAGCCCGGACGGTATTTCGCCCAGTATATTAACGTCCACGGGGGTGCCTCGGAGTACGGAACCAGCGGGTACTCGCAGTGGAACGGCATTAGGAAAGTTGGGAGCAAAAGCCAGATCTGCAGCCAGGTCCCCGTTCAACCCGGTAAATGATTCATCTCCCAGCACAAAGGATTGTACTGGAACCTGATTGATCGGGTTGCCGGTTAAAGTTGACACTAGTTCAGGTTGCTCAGCTCCAAGACTGCCAACTTTGAGAACGGATGTCGCGCGGGGAAGTGTCGAATCAGGAATAAAAGTACGATTGTATTCCGGTAGCTCAGCGCCGGTTGTTTGAGCGAGCAAACCCGTGATGGTTAGTGTGTGCTCAACGGGTTTCAGGTCTTGATGAGGGTCAAGGGTTAGGTGGCGGCCCTGCAGGAATAGGGATGCGGGCACCAGCTTGCCTAGATTATCACGAAGTTGAATAGATCCATCTTCATCATATTCTGTGCTTGTTGGATCAATCGTTTGATTGAACGACATCCTGAAGGTGCTCATGTCATTGGGGTGACTGGCATCATCAATCGATTCAAGCAATGAAGGCTGGTCCAAAGGGGTGGCTGAAAGCAGCATAAAGGGACCGGTTCCCATGCTTTTCGATGCGCCCGCTTGATTGCCTGCAGTACGAAACTGAACCTGGGCTACGGAGTCGTTATCAATGGATCCCAAACCATCACCGTTGACAACTAGATGGTACCTTTCAGCCGGGAGCAGGCGGGATTGAGGGTGCAGAGCCAATCCTCTGCCGTTGTCTATTACTTGATAGTCAACCATGACACTGCTGCCATCTATATCGCTGATCAGTTGTAGTCGGGCATCAATGTCATCAATTACCGCTTGATCTAGCACGCTAGAGAAGCGCAGGACCACAGGCGCGGTAGGTGGCACTTCTGTCTGGCCGGGATATGGGTAGGAAAAAATCAGTGTATCCGGTGTGCTCCATTGATTGGTCACATTGCCCTTGTCGCCACCGCAACCTGTCAACTGACTTGCTATGACTATGGCCACGCTAATAAACAGTGTGCTAATGATGTGTGATTTTTTATTCATTGCTCTTCTCCAGGTATTAATCGCATGCATGCTGTTAAAATTTCAGCGATAGGGAGGAAGAAAATACGTTTATTTCACCATCGGCCCGTACAGTCTCGTAAGGTGACGGATCGGTGGGAGAGTTAATGGAGCTTAATTCGAAATCAGCCTCATCCAGCATTTGATACTGGTAAGCGAAGGCAACCTCCAGCGGCATATTAATTACCGGGGCACTGGCTATCCGATAGCTTGCGCCTAGCCCGAAAACTTTTTTATCTGTGTCCAAATAATTGACGTCTTGGGAGCGGGTGGACTTTAAGGGTGACTCCTCCAAGGCTGCGCCAGCAAAGAGCTTCATGGATTCCGACCACTGATAACTGATGCCAATACGGGGAATAGTGATGTCGTCAAACGCGAGATTGGCCTGGTCTCGAACAGTGTCACTCGCAAACTCGCGTCCGAGCGCAGACCATTTGTGCTGCTCGATGCCTGCCGTCAGTTCGAATTGTCCTACTGGAAGCAAAAAGGCTGCACCGAGAACCTCGGGCTGATAAGTGTCGATTGTACTCAGTGCCAGACTCAGACCTGGTTCGGGTATAACCCCTGGCACAACCACATTGGCATCGACTGAAACTTCGTAACTACTTTCACCGCGCCAAAATAGTGCGAATTCCAACTTGTCCATGCCGAAAGGCATGCACTGACTGGTACCGCAAAACATTTCGCCAGAGCGGATGTTTATTCCCAGGGCCGGCGATAGTGACGGAGATGCTTCGAGAGAAAGCTTTTCTGAATCAGTGTTGCCGCCAAGGTCGGAGACTGTTTCCAGGTTTGCTTTGGCTTGCAGGGTCAGGCGCGCAGATGCGCCGACGTCGATGCCTCTCAGGATATTACTAATGGCACCACCAAACGCGAGATAAAGTGGCTGCGATTCATAGCGTAGAAACTGCCCTTCCTGGCTAGTGTTCGCTTGGTATGGCAGCAGGTTGGATGAGTATTCGTCGACGCCAACGTTAAGCCCGAAATATATGGGCTTGTCGATACTTGAGATGCCGGCTATGCGACTTTTGAAACCGATTAATAATAGTTCGGAACTGGTATCGGAGAGCACATCGTTCTCGCGTGCTAAAGGCGCGGCTCCCCCCAGGGATTTAGCACGTAATTCCTGGTCACCATATTGCACGATGGCGCTCAGCTCGCCTTCCGGTGAGCCGGCCATGGCTGCTGGGTTGTAATAAACCGACCAGCTGTTGGATGCAAAAGGGCTGAACGCCAAGGCGGTGCCGGCATTCATAGGGCCTAGCCCATAATTAGTTGCTCCGTCGCCAGCTCCCGCAATGCTTAAACCGGGGACTAGTGCGGCTCCGCAAGCGAAAAAAAGAAAAGGCAATTGTTTTGTTTTTGTTGAAGACATTATGAGCTCCTGAAATATGTTGTTCTAGTTCTTAGTATGTTTGGTTGAGCAACCAAAATTATCGAAAGCTTTGATTGGTGTATCTATGACTGTGCAGACTTCTTGCTTTGTCGCTCCGATATTTCCCGCATTAATGCGTATTACACCGCAGTCGCCTATGACGAGATGCAGTGCCCTATTGCCGATTAGGGATGAGGCCACCGTCTGAAGTAATGCCTGCTGTGCATGAGTTCCAGGCACACTCATAGATAGACGTCATCTGTATGTTTTTCCGAAATGGTCCTCGCTGGATGTCAGTTGGTTATGTGACTCACTAGTTTGTGTCCCGAAGCCAGCATGGTTGCCCAGTTCACTGAACCGGTAGTGCTCCATCGGTAAATGTTTGGCCCGCCACAGCATTTCCAGAGAGGTAGAGGGGCGCAGCATTGGCGCGTCACCATGGTGATCGAAGTAGTAACTGTTCGACAGCGCGCAGTTGTGATTAAGGAATACGGTGTTCTGCTGACGTTTCTGAATATTTAGGAAATAACTGTCATGGGCTGACTGCCGAATTTCAACCTGGGTGGCGCCACGCTGATTGGCTTCGCGAATGCAGCGTGAAAGGTGAATGGAATTTCCTTCAACCATTTTGAAGTAAGAGGTTCCGATAAGGGCATAAGGGCCGAGCATGATGTAGAAGTTCGGGTAGCCAGGAATCGTCAGGCCTTCATAGGCCTGGTAGCGATGGTCATGCCAGAAGTCACCCAGGCTAATGTTGTTGCTGCCGATGACGTCGAACGAGGGGATATTTCCTTTCTCAAAGGTTTTGTAACCGGTGGCGAGGATCAAGGTATCGATACGCCGTGAGCGGCCGTCCTGGGTGGTGATGCCGCGGGACGTAATACGCTTGATCGAGGTCGTGACAAGCTCAACGTTGTTTCGGGCAAAGGTTCGGAAATAGTCGTTTGAGAACGTCGGTCTTTTGCAGCCGAAGCCGTATTTGGGGGTCAGCTTTTCCCACAGGTCTTTGCGGTTGGGGAGCTGTTCACGCAGGTTGCTAATGCCCGCCTTTTCACACATGCGGACCAGCCAGGGGGCCTGGCGGTAATAAATGGCGGAAAGCACCATCAGGGTTTCGCTGACGGTGTCGGT
Source organism: Alcanivorax jadensis T9 (assembly GCF_000756655.1). GTDB lineage: Bacteria > Pseudomonadota > Gammaproteobacteria > Pseudomonadales > Alcanivoracaceae > Alcanivorax > Alcanivorax jadensis. Next base: position 112,787 of record NZ_ARXU01000009.1, on the reverse strand, counting down.
GGCAGCGCGAAGGCTGCGTTGCAGGCCCGGTACGGTTCGAAACAATACCTTGAGCCAGCCAGGTAGAGTCTGATCGGGCTTTTTCAACACCCAGATAGGGGTGCGCTGGTAGACGTTCAGTTGACGAGCCTGGCGGGCAATTTTCGGAATCAGTTGCACTGCGGTGGCGCCAGTGCCTATTACTGCTACTCGCTTGTCACTAAGATCAAGGTCATCTGGCCAGCGTGCAGTGTGAATGACATTGCCCTCGAACGTATCAAGCCCTTCAATATCTGGCATCTTGGGTGATATCAAACCGCCACAGGCGGAGACAATATGGCGTGCACTAAGTCGCCTGCCATCCGTAAGATCGATAAACCAGACATGGTTGTCGAGATCAAAACGGGCGCGACTGACTTCGACACCAAAGCGAATCAGTGGGTAGATTCCATACTTGCTCGTTACCTGCCTTGTATACTGGTAAAGCTCGTTTCCCGGTGCAAAAACGCGAGACCAATTTGCGTTTTGTTCGAAGGAAAATGAATAGGTAAACGAGGTAATGTCGACAGCAATCCCGGGATAACGATTATCGCGCCATGTGCCTCCCACGTCCTCGCTTCGCTCAAGGATTAGGATGTCTTTGATACCATCGGCACGTAGTTGGATTGCCGCACCAATTCCAGAAATGCCCGCGCCGATGATGATGACTTCATGATCGGGGGTCACGCTGGGGCGAGGGGAATGGATTGCGACAGCAGCTATGTTCATGACGAAATTTCCGCAATTGCTCCAGTGCCAGCGTTGGCCGTTTGGGTTGGTGCCTTGCTGACTTGAGTGCTGGTCAGGTTTTTTTCCAGAAAGCGGATGATGGAGGGGAGGTCCTGTTTTGCCTCAGGCAGCAGAAAGGTGAATACGGGCCAAACGTGCGGCATATCATCGCGCTCCAGAATCTGCACAGGTACACCCGCGTCCCGGGCGCACTGTGCGGCTGCATGGGTGTCGTCGCGTAAGCACTCTTCGCTGCTGACAGTGAAAAGCAGAGGAGGTAAGCCGGTGAAATCTGCGGTGATTGGTGAGGCATACGGGTGATCGGGATCAGCCCCGGCCAGATAGATATCCGTAGCCATCTTAATTATGTCATGGGATAACATGGCATCACTGTCGCTATTTGCCTGTCTAGACATCAGGGTCCCTCGAGCATCCGATGCCGGTGAAATGGCAAGGGCGCAGGCTGGCATTTTTAGCTGATGATCACGGGCGCGTAGAAGTGTGACTAACGTCAGGTTTCCACCTGCCGAGTCTCCTGCAATCACCATGGGCCGAGGGTCAGCTATCAGTTCGCGATACACGTGAAAGGCGTCATCCGTTGCTGCCGGGAAAGGGTGCTCGGGGGCAAGCCGGTAATCCGGGAGAAATACCCGCGCGTTCAGCGCGTGAGCCAAACGACCACAAAAGTGGTGATAGGTATCAAGCCGCCCGCCGATGAAGGCACCACCATGCAGGTAGAGTATGGTGATGTGTGGGTCTGTAGTGCCTAGCCAGTGGCCAGGTATTCCAGCAACCTTGCCTCGCTTGAGCTGCACTCCTCGTGGCAGCAGAGAGGGGGCCAAAGGCGCGTTCATGACTCTTCGCAAGTGTTTTACCAGTTTGTTTGGATCGCGTATATCCCGCTTCATGCCGGTGCGAAAAAGCAGCTTCATGATTGTTGTAGGAATGGAGGCCATCTTGGGTTCCTTGCGTGTTCCGTTTCCACTAATGCGGTTTAATCAACCAGCATTCTGTAAGCTTCGCCAATCGCGCGGGCGTATAGTCGTGGCGTCAGGCGTTTCAACCGCCAGGCAAGCCGGCCGTCAATTTGTGGCAGCATGTAAAGCTCACCACGATCCAGTGCATTGAGGGTCTGTCGGGCCACCTGGTCGGCGTTGGTGAGGGCATAGCGGGTCATCGCTGAACGGGCAAAGTCACGGCGACGCTCAGGCAGGCGCCCATTCTCGACGATATTGGTCGGGACCACGGTTGGGCACAGGGCCGTGATTTTTACGCCGGTTCCGGTCAGTTCAGAAGACAGCGTTTCGGACAGGGCCAGCACCCCCGCCTTGGTGACGTTGTAGGCGGCCATTTCCGGGGCGGACCCGAATGCGGCAGCAGAGGCCACATTGATGATGCCTCCATAGCCCAGATCGCGAAGCTGAGGGGCAAAATAATGGCAGCCGTGAATAACCCCCCATAGATTGACGTTCATGCACCAGTGCCAATCTTCAAGTGACACCTCGCCGATTGGGCCGCCGAGGCCGACGCCGGCGTTGTTGATCACCAGGGTTACCGGCCTGCCGAGCAAAGGCTCGGCATTTTCCGCCAGGTATGCCATCTGTTTCTCATCGCCTACATCACACCCCAGGGCTACCGCGTGAGTACCGAGTGCTCGCAGGCTGATCGCCACCTGTTCGGCGCGCTCTTCATTGATATCGACACACAGTACCGAACCGCCTCGACGGGCAACTTCGTAAGCAAAGCTACGACCGATGCCACTACCCGCCCCGGTGATGACAGCTGCCGCCTGAGTTGACGGGGGCAAGGGTGTCTTTTTCATGCCTGCCCCCATGCGGGTTCAGGTTGTGGCGTTTCGGATGTGCCGTGTACATTGTTGGCGCGGTGGTCTCTGAGCGCTTGATAGGCCTTATGAGGGTCGCCAGTTCTTTCGTAGGCGCGTTTCCAGATCCGGATCACGTCACGGTTATCGTCATCCCAGGGGTGGAAAGTGGGAGAGAAATAGGGGGGCACGCCAGCCAGAACCTTGGAGATAATGCCGGGACGCCAGAACAGCACCTTGGTCATTTTGGCGGCTGAGCGCAAATTCAGAATTTGACGATCTTTGTAGAGCAGATAGGTCTGGTTGCCGATCATAATGGGGAAGCCCAGGGCAATAGCCAGTAGCATGCCACTGACACGCAGTCGGTAACTGCGATAGCCGCCACCACTGGCATCGACGAACACGTCATAACTGACGCTCTTGTGCTCGGTTTCTTCGACAAAATGCCAGTAGAGCATGGCACGCAAATCAGGGTGGGTTTCGTCAAACAGTTCCGGGTGCTCAAGTAGCACCGCGGAAATGATGGCCGTGAAGTGCTCAAACGCCGCCGCGATGGAGCTCTGCATATCGTCACTGAGGCGGTGTTGGAGTTGCTTACGGATCAGCTTGAACACGCCTTCAACCTTGTCGATGGGAACCCCGTGTTGCACGCCGATGGCGTTCATTTCATCGTGCTCACGAGCATGAATGCGCTCCTGACGAATGAATTCCTTAGCTGCGTTCAGCACTTCAGGATCGTCAAGTTTGCCAAGCTGCCGTCTTGCGGAATTCATGACCCAGCGTTCACCGTCGGGGACGGCGGCGAGAATGGCGTTCATCCAGTGAGTGGACCACGGGTCGTTGCGAAACCAGTGGCGGGCCACGTTTTCGATGTTCATGGGAAAGTGAATGTCACGGGTTACAACCTCGTCGTAACCAATCTTGCGGTTTGCCAGAGCCATTGGGTCGCTCCCAAGTAAAGTGCATTCACTGGACTTTATTTGTATGACCAACCAAATTCAAGATTTTAGGGTAAACAGCGAACTTTAATCTGTATATTCCCGATATTGCTATCGGCCTTCAAAGCTGGGCCGACTTTAAAAGGAATGCTAGAATCAAAGGCTTACAGCATGGGAGTGCCTTGTGGGAAGAAAGAAAAATCAGGTAACGCCGGTGGCGGAGGCGGATCGAGTGTTTGTGCTCGGTGCTGCAGCTCGTCTATTTCGTCAAAAGGGGTTCGATAAAACCACCGTTAAAGAAATCGCCGAGGCTTGTGGCATGCTGCCTGGCAGCTTGCATTACCGTTACCCCTCCAAGGAAAGCATTCTGGTCGACTTGATGCGCCTTGCGCTTGAGCAAGCGTCTACGGCCTTGTCTGAGGCCATTCGGGGGGAAAGTGAGCCGCTTGAGCAGTTGCGTCAGGGGATCAATGCTCACCTTGAGTTGCTGGTTGGTGGGTCGGATATGGTCTATGTCCTCCTTTTTGAATGGCGCTCCTTGCATGGTGAGTCCCGCCAGGAAATGATTGATCTACGAGACAAATACGAGCTTCTTTGGTCTGCCATGTTGCAATCTTTGTCCTCTCAGGGCCTGATTCGTGCTGATGTGGATCGTGATCTTTTGCGTCTTATCGGGCTGGGCGCGTTGAACTGGGTAGCAACGTGGTTCAATGAGGGGGGGCGATATACGGTGAAGGATGTCGGAGATTTTGTGTGGACGGTAATTAAGGATGGTGTGCTCAAGCGGTAGACGTTGCTATTCAGTGAGAACTGATGGCCGTACTCGCTGCTGATTGTGAGTGCAGTCTGTTTATAAACACTAACCTGCATGCTGCCTGTATTGATCGGGTGTCTGACCAAACCAGCGTTTAAATGCCCGTCTGAAGCTCGCCGTGTCGTGATAATTCAACAGTGTGGCGGTGGCTTCGACGGACAGCTGGCTATTGCACAAATAGCTTACTGCTTGCTTCGATAGTACCTCCTCGCGAATCTTCCTGAAACTGCTGTTCTCATTTTTGAGTTTCCGTGCCAGGGTGCGCTTGCTTATAAAGAGAGAGGCAGCCGCCTCTTCTTCACTAAGTGTTCCGGGTGGCCGGGACAGCATCATTTTCTGTAACCGAGTCCGATAGTCCGGTTCAGGACTCTGAAGACGCGCAAGCATGGATTCGCACTGCTGAAAGGCTAGATGATAGCTTTCATGATTGGCCGATGCGTTCGGTTTTCGACACAACCCCATTGCCAATTTTAGCTTGAAGTGATCGGAGTTAAAGTAAACCTTGCCTGGTAAATACTCACGGTACATGCCCTGGTAGACGGGAGCTGGATGAGGGAAGTGGACTTCAGATTCATATAGAGGGCGGCCTACGATGAACTCGCCGATTTCGAAAAAAGCCTTGATCACAGTATCTGCCAAGCAGCGCTCCACGTCGTTGTCCATCGCTACCTGAAAGCTCACAACACATTCCAGATAATCCTCAGTGTTTTGCAGGTTCACCTGAATAAAGCTTGCTCGCGTAGGCAGGAAAGTGTGAACGGCTTGCAGCGCGGTATAAAGGTCGGGGCTGCTGTTAGCAACAAAGCCCATCACCCCATGGGTTGCCGGGGTGAGGCGCCTGCCCAACCGCAAGCCGAACTCTGGTTTACCGGATAGATCCAAAGCATTACGCAAGATCTGCATCTGTTGGGTTGCGGTGAGTCGACTCTCATCTTTGAGTAATTGCGTAACATCCACATCTGTTTTGCGCAGGAGTCGGGGCAGCTCTCGTGCACTCAGACCAAGTTCACGGGCGATAAGGCGTGAGTAGTTCGATGGGATATCAGCATCCACGCTTTGCAAGCTATCACTCTGCGTAGTTATTGCCATTAGCCTCTCCTCGGAAAGTCATTACTGTCTTTAAATGTCCCCGTCCTGTCAAGAAATGTCCTCGCTGGCATGCCGCTATATAGCCAATCTTCAGGTTAGACATAAATACTAGGAGACGCGCTGTGGGAAAAATTATCTTTATTGAACATGACGATACCGAGCATGTGACGGAATTCAGGGCGGGTTCTACGCTTATGCAAGTTGCGGTTGATAACGCCGTGCCAGGTATCGATGGTGATTGTGGCGGCGAGTGCGCCTGTGGTACCTGCCACATGATTGTTGCCGATGAGTGGTTCGGCAATACCGGAACGGTTGGTGACGCGGAAGAACAGATGCTGTCCATGACCCCGGAGCGGGCGAGAACCTCGCGTCTGGGCTGCCAGGTAGAAATTACTGAGGCGATGGACGGTATGACCGTGCATTTGCCTGAATTCCAGATGTAAGCAGGGAGAAAGCTATGTCAACAAAAACAAGCTCAAGCAACAGTTTGCAGACCAAGGTTTTCAACGTTTCGTCGAAAGTGGTGCCAATGCATTTTCAGATTAAAACCATGAAAATGTTGATGAAGGCAAAGAGAAAGGCCGTGGGTTCTCGCTCCACACAAATGGAGTTTGTCGAAACTCCCCTGCCTGATGTTAGCACCTTGGCACTGGAAGATATCGACACCAGCAACCCTTTTCTGTATCGACAAGATCAGTGGCGCGCCTATTTTAAGCGGTTACGAGATGAAGCTCCGGTACATTACCAGAAGAACAGTCCATTCGGGCCTTTCTGGTCAATAACGCGCTATGAAGATATTTTGTTCGTCGACAAGAGCCATGAACTGTTTTCCTCTGAGCCGCAAATTATTCTGGGTGATCCACCGGACGGACTATCGGTGGAAATGTTTATCGCCATGGATCCGCCCAAACATGATGTACAGCGCCGAGCGGTGCAGGGCGTCGTTGCTCCGAAAAACCTTAAAGAAATGGAAGGGCTGATTCGTTCTCGTGCGGCGGAAGTGCTAGACAGCTTGCCTCTGGATAAACCTTTCGATTGGGTGCCGGCGGTGTCCAAAGAACTGACTGGCCGTATGCTCGCTACGTTGCTGGATTTCCCTTATGAGGATCGTCACAAACTCGTTGAATGGTCTGATCGTTTGTCTGGCGCGGCATCCGCCACGGGTGGAGAATTTACCGACGAAGATGTCATGTTTGATGACGCGGCAGATATGGCGAGGGCGTTCTCCAGGCTGTGGCGAGACAAGGAGGCGCGACGTGCTTCCGGCGAAGAACCCGGTTTCGATTTGATCAGTATGCTGCAGAGCAACGAAGATACAAAAGACCTGATCAATCGGCCGATGGAGTTTATCGGGAATCTGGCGCTGCTTATTGTTGGTGGAAATGATACCACTCGCAACTCGATGAGTGGTGGCGTGCTGGCTTTGAATCAGTTTCCCGAGGAATTTAGAAAACTGAAGGCAAAACCGGAGTTGATTCCGAATATGGTTTCGGAAATCATCCGTTGGCAAACCCCGTTGGCGAATATGCGCAGGGTTGCTACCCAGGATGTTGAGCTTCGTGGTCAGACCATCAAGAAAGGGGACCGGGTGTTAATGTGGTATGCCTCGGGAAACCGGGACGAACGCAAGTTCGAAAACCCTGATCAACTTATTATTGATCGCAAGGACGCGCGAAACCATATCTCTTTTGGTTACGGCATTCACCGTTGCATGGGTAACCGCTTGGCCGAGCTGCAACTTCGCATTCTGTGGGAAGAGTTACTGAAACGCTTCGAGAATATTGAAGTTGTTGGCGAGCCCGAGCGTGTGCAGTCTAACTTCGTGCGGGGCTATTCCAAATTGATGGTCAAGCTGACGGCAAAAAGTTAATGAAATGTCTGAGCGGGGTGTCGCCTGAAGCATTCGATTATGTGGTGGTCGGCGCGGGCTCTGCTGGGTGTGCGGTTGCAAGCCGTTTGTCCGAGAGCGGCCGCTATTCGGTGCTGCTGCTTGAAGCCGGACCTGAGAGCCGCGGTAACCCTTTTGTGAACATGCCGTTGGGTTTCCTGCAGCTGATGTTCAGCCGCCGATTCAATTGGCAGTTCAATACCGAACCGCAGCCCCATATGCATGACCGTGTCTTGTTCCAGCCGCGGGGCAGAATGCTTGGTGGTTCTAGTGGCATGAACGCGCAGGTCTACATCCGCGGGCATGCCTGGGACTACGACGAATGGGCGCGGCAGGGCTGTGATGGGTGGTCATACACTGATGTTCTACCTTACTTTCGTAGATCCGAACATTTCGAGCCGAAGCTGAACCCGGCCGAGGTTGAATTTCATGGCCTCGGAGGTCCGCTCAATGTTGCCGAGCGCCGTTACACCAACCCGTTAAGTGCGACCTTCGTTGAGGCAGCGAGGCAGGCAGGGTACCGGCTCAATAGGGACTTCAACGGTAGTGAGCAGGAGGGAGTGGGGTTCTACTACGCTTATCAGAAAGACGGCATGCGGTGCAGTAATGCGCGCGCCTATCTCGAACCCGCCGAGGAGCGTTCCAACCTGACGGTTCGCAGCGGCGCGCATGTTACCCGTGTGCTGCTTGATGGCACCCGTGCCACCGGTGTCGAGTACCGAAGCGCTAAGGGGCTGGTGCAGGTCAGTGCCGGGCGCGAAGTTGTGCTCTGCGGCGGAACGTTCAACTCGCCGCAATTGCTAATGTTATCCGGCATCGGTCCGCGTGAGGAGCTGTACCGGCATGGCATTGAATTGCGTCATGTCCTGGAGGGCGTTGGACAGAATCTACAGGACCATATCGACGTGTTCGTGCGCGCCAGAACGCGCAGCCGCCAGAGTATCTCGATGCATCCTAGCTACTGGCTAAAGGGCCTGGGGGCACTGCTGCAATACCTGATCGGTCGGCGCGGTGTGCTGTCCAGCAACGGCGCCGAGGCAGGCGGGTTCATCCGCTCCCGGCCGGAGGAGGCGATACCCGACCTGCAACTACACTTTGGCCCTATGCTGTACGCCGATCACGGGAGGGACATGAAGGTCGCAATGAGTGGTTATGGCTACATAGTGATGATCTACGGACTTAGGCCATTGTCGCGTGGGCGGATTGGTTTGCACAGTGCTGATCCGTTCACTGCCCCGTTGATAGATCCCAACTACATGGCCGAATCCGCCGACGTCGAGCAGCTCGTTCGCGGGGTACGTCTGGTGCGTAAGATCTTGGCGCAGCCTGCATTCTGCTTGCACCACGAAGTCGAGATGTCGCCAGGGTCGGAGCTGCAGAATGATGAGGACCTGGCCGCATGGGTGCGGCGTAGCGGCGAGTCCGCCTACCATCCAGTCGGAACCTGTAAGATGGGTGTGGATCCGATGGCGGTGGTCGATTCGCGTCTGCGAGTGCACGGCCTGCGATCCTTGAGGGTAGTTGATGCCTCTATCATGCCGACACTGGTCGGCGGTAACACCAACCAGCCGGCAACCATGATCGGCGAGAAGGGAGCCGCGATGATACTTGAGGATGCTGAGATGCTCAGCAGTTAGGCATCCTGTGCGTGCGCGATCGATATCGCGGCCTCTTGCTCACCTGCGGTGTTGGGATATGAAAATACGCTTCCAAGGCGCACAAAAGAGACAACCTATGGTTAACAAAAAGAAAGATACGACAGTCATCGTTGGTGGTGGACATGCAGCCGGTACGCTCTTGACAGCCTTGCTGCAAAAGAAATATCAGCATGAGGTAGTACTGGTGAGCGATGAGCCTCATCCTCCCTACCAGCGTCCACCTTTGTCCAAAAGTTATCTTGCAGGAGAGGTTGATCAGTCGTCTCTGTACCTGAAGCCGCGTTCGGTGTATGAGAATGCGGGGCAGCAGTTGCGGCTCGGTGTGCGCGTCGAAGGGATCGACCGATACGCGAAAAGCATCAAGTTGTCGGATCAAAGCACATTGAAATACGATCGATTGGTTCTGGCGACGGGGTCACATGTTCGTCGCCTTAAAGCGCCCGGATCAGATTTGAAAGGAATACACTATCTGCATGATATCGCTGACACCGATGCTCTGCGCAATCAATTAGTGCCGGGTAAACGCCTGGTCATCGTGGGCGGCGGTTATATTGGCCTTGAAGTGGCTGCCAGCGCTATCAAGAAAGGTGTTAATGTCACGGTCCTGGAAGCCGCCGAACGCTTGATGCAGCGTGTTACGGGGCCAGAAATGTCCACGTTTTTCTACGCCAAGCACACTGCTGCTGGCGTTGATGTGCGTCTTGGCACGGCGGTAACTGGCTTCGAAGCGGGTGATAAGGGGCGTGTGGCAGGCGTGACCTTGGCCGATGGTGGCAATGTTCCGGCTGATATCGTGCTCGTATCAATAGGTGTCATACCGGAAACTACATTGGCCGAGAACGCTGGCCTACTCTGCGATGACGGTATTGTCGTGGATGAATTTACCCGCACTGATGATCGCGACATCTTGGCAATCGGCGACTGTACCCGCCACCGGAATCTTTTTTTCGAAAAGATGCAACGGCTTGAGTCTGTTGCCAACGCGGTTGATCAAGCGCGTACGGCGGCGGCGACCTTGATGGGCGAGGAGATGCCCTACGATAGCGCACCATGGTTCTGGTCGAACCAATATGACGTCCGCTTACAGATGGTTGGGCTGTCGCAAAATCATGATCAGCGGGTGCTGCGCGGCACCACCAATGATAAGGGATTTGCGGTGTTCTATCTGCTCGAGGGCTCTGTCATTGCTGTTGACGCGGTCAATCTGCCCATTGCTTTCATGGTGGGCAAGCAGTTGGTCCAGCAACGCAAGAGCGTTAGCGCTGACGCATTGAGTAATACGGATATCGAGCTGAAGTCTTTAATCTGAAGCATGCGAAGTGCGATCAGTAACCGGTCATCCTTTCGTGGTATCCCAATAGAGATTCCGGTTTAAAGGAGGGATCCACTGGCATGGCCTCCTTGAGAGCATCGGCTGGGTAAATTGTAGTGAGATAGTTAATTTGACACTACATCTGAATGTACGATCACTCATTGGGGCCTAAGGTGGATGCCTGTGTGGAAAGGAAAATATTATAGAGTGTTGGAGTCTCTTCAGTGGGACGATCCTGGCTGTGCTGGCGATTTTCCATCGTTCGATGACTTGTCGTGAGGGCTGCGATACACTGCTACTCGCTAGGGGTTCGGGCCCCATCTTCAGGTTATTTTTGATGGGCTAACCGTGTTGGGCAACACCTTTTTCGACTTTGTACTTTTATTTAAATCAGCTGGTTAGGCTGTATTTCAGTCCGGCTTCTGTAACCGTACTGAAAGTGTAGTAATTGGTGTAGCCAGCCTCTTCCCTGTCTTGGAAATTCCACTGACTTTGCCCATAAACACCTGTGCATCAGTCGTAGCGATACTCGGGTACCTTTGTATTATTGGCGTATGCTCAACTGAGGATACCCCTGTCTGCCATTATCGCTGCTAGCCAGGGGCGAAATGCTGTGACATATCGAGTATTGGATAAGCGATACGTTGACATAAACATGGCGTGCTGAGATAGCTACCGTCAAACATCAGTCAGCGGTAGATCCCACCTGGGTGGATAAGGGGGCGGTGTCGTTACGCCCGCCCTAGCTCGCAAGTGAAGGGCAAGCGTGTCACACCAAAGCTTCAGATAACGGTCAAACAGCGCCTTGTCCGCAACGATGTGCAGGTCCTGTGCCATGCCGCGCAATAGCCATTGCGTCAACATCATCATCGAGCGCACATCGGTATCTTCCTTGGTGGCCTCCAGGTAGTGATCGGCTGCGTTACCCACGATGAAATAACTGGATGTCCAGACGCGCTGCAAAATGGCGGCGAGTTCCTGATCGTGCTGGCTGGCGGTCAGTAGCTGCATCAACGGGATGTATTCCGGTTGATCAAAGACATTTTTCCAGGCGCCAAAGATCAGCTCTTCCAGTCGGTCCTCAGAGCCGTGCAGCTTGGCAATGGCTTTGCCCAGTTGAATATATTGCTGGCGAATCAGTTGCTCGGCAGCAGCGGCAATCATGGCGGCTTTGCTGTGGAAATGGTGTAGCGGTGCTCCCCGGGAAACGCCAGCGACCTCGATGATGCGACTCACTGTCGTGCCTGCAAATCCGTCCTTCTCAAGACACGTGAGTACCGCCTGGATGATGCGTTCTCGCATGGCATCGCTACGTTGTTCCTGGGTTCGTCGCTGTGCCTTCATGACGTTATCTGCCTGTTGTCGGGTTTGCTTTCTCTGGCGTAGGATGCTGATTCTAAACGATATATAGCTTATGCGCGCGAACGATTAAAAACAAGTTGAACGTACGTATTGTAAGTTATAGAGTTCTTGTCATGTTTATGAATCAACAGTGGAAAACCTGTAATGAGTGACGTGCATGTACCGGCGGATGTGTCGCCAATGATTCCCCGTACCCTGTTCAATGAAGACCATGAAGCGTTTCGCGCCACCGCTCGACGTTTCTTCGAGACGGAAATTGCCCCTTATCACGAGAAGTGGGAAGAGCAGCAGCATCTCGATCGCGAGCTGTGGAACAAGGCGGGTGAGTTTGGGCTGCTGTGTGCCACCATGCCCGAGGAATACGGTGGCTGCGGCGTTGACCGCCTCTACTCGATGATTCTTATGGAAGAGCAGGCCCGGGTGGGTGATTCGGCCAGCGGCTTTGCGCTGCATTCGGACATTGTTGCCAACTACATCAACAACTTTGGCTCCCATGAACAGAAAAGCCAGTGGTTGCCCAAAATGGCCACCGGTGAAGCGGTCACTGCCGTGGCCATGACCGAGCCGGGTACCGGTTCCGATCTGCAGCGCATCAAGACCACTGCCACCCTTGAGGGTGATCACTATGTGGTGAATGGCTCGAAAATCTTTATCACCAACGGTTACCTCTGTGACATGGCGGTGGTGGCGGTGCGAACCGGGCCGGCTGAGTTGGGAGCACAAAGTGTGTCCCTGATGATTATTGAGGCGGATCGCGAGGGCTTCTCCAAGGGCAAGCCACTGAAGAAAGTAGGCATGCGCGGGCAGGACACCTGCGAGTTGTTCTTCGACAACGTCAAGGTGCCCAGGGAAAACCTGCTGGGCGCCGAGGGCATGGGCTTTATTGCCTTGATGAAGGAGCTGGCCTGGGAACGAATGATGATCGCCATCATCTGTGCGTCAGCTGCCGAGCATGCGCTGGCAACCACCGTGGAATATGTGAAACAGCGCCAGGCGTTTGGCAAGCCGGTGGCGGCGTTCCAGAACACCCGCTTTGAACTGGCCGAGATGCGTTCTGAAATCCAGATTGCGCGGGTCTATGTGGATCGCTGTATGGAGCTGGTGGTGCGCAATGCCCTGTCCCCCGAGGCGGCCTGTGCGGCCAAGTACTGGGTGTCCGATTTGCTCAGCAAGGTAGTGGATCGTTGTGTGCAGCTACACGGTGGTTACGGCTACATGCTCGAGTACCCCATCGCCCGCGCCTATATCGACACTCGTGCCAACCGTATCTACGGCGGCACCAACGAAATCATGAAAGAACTCATTTCCCGTTCTATCTAAAGATTCCTCCGGGCTCGCGTGCAGTGGGCCCGGGAATAAAAGGAGGAAAGCATCATGGCAGAACGTCGTTTTGATGATCGTGTGGCCATCGTTACCGGTGCCGGGGGCGGGTTGGGCCGCCAGCATGCACTGACCCTGGCCGAGCGCGGCTGCAAGGTGGTGGTTAACGATCTGGGTGGTAGTGCCCACGGTGACGGCAAGTCATCGTCCGCCGCAGACAAGGTGGTGGAAGAGATCCGGGCCATGGGGGGAGAAGCGGTTGCCAACTATGACTCGGTGGAAAACGGCGAGTCGATAGTGCAGACCGCGCTGGATCACTTCGGCACCGTGGATATCGTGATCAACAATGCCGGCATCCTCCGTGATGTGAGCTTCGCCAAGATGACGAAGAAGGACTGGGACCTGGTGCTGAAAGTCCACCTTGAAGGCTCCATGAGCGTCACCCATGCGGCCTGGCCGATCATGCGCGAGAAGGGCTATGGCCGCATCATCATGACCACCTCGGCGGCGGGCCTGTACGGCAACTTCGGCCAGGCCAACTACTGTGCCGCCAAGCTTGGTTTGGCCGGGCTGGCCAACTGTCTGGCCGAGGAAGGGCGCAGCAAGAACATTCATGTGAATACCATTGCGCCGATCGCCGCTTCACGGCTGACAGAAACCATCATGCCGCCGAACCTGCTGGAAAACCTGAAGCCGGAAGCGGTCAGTCCGCTGGTGGCCTGGTTGTGTCATGAAGACTGCGAAGAGACCAAGGGCATCTTCGAAGTGGGTGCCGGCTACATCAGTAAGTTGCGCTGGGAGCGCACCCAGGGCAACAACTTCCCGCTCGGCAAGGCCTTCAGCGTTGATGACGTGGCCCGTCGCTGGGACAAGATCACCGATTTTACGGATGCGAACCATCCCTCCAACGTCAACGAATCCTTCTCGCCGATCCTCGACAACATCAATAATCCGTCTTTGGGTGGCAACGAATTCATCGATCTGGATGTGGCCAGCAAGGAAAGCGTCGAGCTGGAATCGGCCTATGATGAAAATGATTTGTCGCTGTACGCGCTGAGTGTTGGCGCCGCCCGTGACCCGCTCGATAAAGATGAACTGAAATTCGTCTACGAGCTGGGCGGCAATTTCCAGGCGTTGCCCACCTATGGCGTCATGCCGCAGATCGGCGCGATGCTGAAAGCGGCGAAGGAAGGTGCGCTGACCTTGCCGGGGATGAACTTTGGTTTTGACCGCTTACTGCATGGTGAGCAGTACACCGAGATCAAGCGGCCACTGCCGCCGCATGCCAAGCTGAAACACACCTTCAAATTCAAGAAGGCGCTGGACAAGGACCCGAACGCAGTCGTCACCTTCGCCATTACTTCCACCGACGAGAACGGTAACGAGGTGGCCTACAACGAGATGACCTCGTTCGTGAAAGGTGCCGGTGGCTGGGGCGGTGAGCGTGGCGATTCCGGCGAGATCAATGTGCCGCCCGCCCGCGAACCGGATGCGGTGATCGAGGAAAAAACCGACGCCAACCAGACATTGCTGTACCGCCTGTGCGGTGACTGGAACCCGCTGCATGCGGACCCGGCGTTTGCCAAGGCCTTTGGCTATGACAAACCGATCCTGCACGGGCTTTGTACCTTTGGTTACGCGGGCCGCCATGTGATCAAGGCGTTCAGCAATAACGATGGCCGTTACTTCAAGAGCATCAAGGTGCGCTTTGCCAAGACGGTGTTCCCGGGTGAAACCCTGGAAACACGCATGTGGAAGGAATCCGATAACCGCATCATCTTCGAAACCTGGGTGAAAGAGCGTAACGAGGTGGTGCTGAAGAATGCCGCCATCGAGTTGTTCTCGGAGATTCCGGCAGAAGCGCCGGTGCCGGAGCGGGTGTCCGCCGAGGAAGTGTCTGCACCACAGGTGGAGCAGGCGGTGACGCCCGACGATGTGTTCGCGGCAGTGGCGACCTACATCGAGCAGAAGCCGGAACTGGTCGACCAGACCGGCACCAGTTTCCTGTTCGAGTTCAGCAATCCGGATCAGCAGTTCTTTATTGACCTGAAAAATGCACCGGGCGCGGCAGGGCCGGGCACGATTGACAAACCGGACGTGACCCTGGCACTGGACAGCGAGCACCTTTCCACCGTGTTTGGTGGCGATCTCGCTGCCGTGCAGAAACTGTTCTTCGGTGGTGAGCTGAAAATCTCCGGCAACGTGATGGCCTCCAACAAGTTGACCGTGTTGCAGGACATGGACCCGAAACTGGCCGAACAGGAACGCGACAAGCGTGTGGCTGCCGGTGGTGGTTCACAGGTTGCCGCAGCACCGGCCGAATCGCAGGAACCGACCATGGCGGATGTGTTCAGTGCCATCGGCCACTTCATTGCCGATAACCCGGACCTGATCGAGAAGACCGGCACCAGCTTCCAGTTTGCGTTCAGCAACCCGGATCAGGATTTCTTTATCGATTTGAAGAACGCGCCGGGTTCTGCCGGTCCGGGCCAGCTGGACAAGGCGGATGTGACGCTGGAACTGGATACCAGGCATGCACCGACACTGTTTGGCGGTGACCTTGCTGCCGTGCAGAAACTGTTCTTCGGTGGCGAGCTGAAGATCGGTGGCAATGTGATGGCCTCCAACAAGCTCACCGTATTGCAGGACATGGACCCGAAGCTGGTGGAACAGGCGCGGGACAAGAGACTGGCCTCCGGCCAGCCGGACACCGCCGCCGCGCCACCGAAAAAGCAGAAGGAACCGCAGGCGGAAAAAGTGCTGCAGCAGCTGGCGGAAAAACTGTCGGCCATCGGCGGGCAGGGCGGTGTATTGCAGATCAAGGTACAACGCCCTGACAGTACCTGGTTTATCGACCTGTCCGATTCGTCGCCTGCTGTCTCCAGCGGCGAAAAAGACGCCGTGGCGGTGATGACACTGGACGACGGCAAGCTGGCCGATCTGATTACCGGCAAGGTGGCCTTGCGGGCCTTGTACCAGAAAGGCGACATGCGCGTGGACGGTGATCTGTCGCTGGTACGCAAACTCGAACAAATCCTGTAACACCCGAATTCGGAGAAACGACAATGAAACGTAGAGTGAATGTAATCGGTGTCGGGATGACCAAGTTTGCCAAGCCCGGTGCCAGCGATGATTACCATGTGATGGCAAAGGCTGCAGGCCTCGCCGCCATGAAGGATGCCGGCATCCAGTACAGCGATGTGGAGCAGGCGTTCTGCGGTTATGTCTACGGCGATTCCACTTGTGGTCAGCGCGCCGTGTATGAGCTGGGATTGACCGGTATTCCTGTGGTCAATGTGAACAACAACTGCTCCACCGGGTCGTCGGCCCTGTTCCTGGCCCGCCAGGCCATCGAGGGCGGCTTGGCCGAATGTGTGATTGCGCTCGGTTTCGAGAAAATGGAACGCGGGGCGCTGGGCTCCAAGTTCAATGATCGCGAAAACCCCATGAGTCAGCATGCGCAGGTGATGATGGATGCGCAGGGTTTCAACCAGGCGCCGCCGGCGGCACAGATGTTCGGTGGCGCGGGCCGCGAGTACCGGTGGCAGCACGGCACCAAACGGGAAACCTTCGGCAAGATCGCCGAGAAGGCGCGCCGCCATGCCGCCAACAACCCCTACGCGCTGTTCAACCAGGTGCTGTCGCTGGAAGAAATCATGGCGTCCGACGAGGTGTTTGATCCGCTCACCCGCTTCCAGTGCTGTCCTCCCACCTGTGGTGCCGGTGCGGCGATCCTGTGCTCGGACGAGTTCGCGAAAAAGCATGGCATTGAGAATCCGGTGTATATCGCCGCCCAGGCCATGACCACGGATTTCGCCAGCAGCTTTGACGAAAAATCCATGATCAAGATGGTCGGCTACGACATGACACGCGCGGCTGCAGAGAGTGTGTACGAGCAGGCCGGCATTGGTCCGCAAGACATCAATGTGGTCGAGTTGCATGACTGTTTTACCGCCAATGAGCTGCTCACTTATGAAGGCCTGGGTCTGTGCCCGGAAGGCGGTGCGGAGCAATTCATCTGGGATGGTGACAACACCTATGGCGGCAAGTATGTGACCAATCCATCCGGTGGCCTGCTGTCCAAGGGCCATCCGTTGGGCGCCACCGGGCTGGCGCAATGTACTGAGCTGGTGTGGCAGTTGCGCGGTCAGGCGGACAAGCGTCAGGTAGACGGTGCACGGGTGGCCTTGCAGCATAACCTCGGTCTGGGTGGTGCCTGTGTGGTAACCATGTATCGCAATGACTGAGTACCGTAAAGACTGAACTGTCACATACAGGGTGCCGGCCTGCCGGTTCGCAGGCCGGCTTCCCTGTTAAGGAGGTCCGGGATGAATGCGGTAACGACAAAAAGTAAAAGCAAGGTAGTAAAGGCCAGCTTCTCACCGCGCCGGTCTTGGCTACGCCCACGGCATTGCCCACAACTTCGGCGCCCACTATCACACGCCCCATGGCCTGGCGAATGCCATTGTGCTGCCTCACGTACTCGAATATTCCGCCCCCGCCTGCATTGAGCGCCTGGCCGAACTGGCCCGCGTCAGCGGCCTGGAGCAGGGCGGTGAAACCGATGAAGCGCTGGCAGGAAAATTCATCAAACGTGTCCGCGAACTGAAACAGGAGCTTGGCATTCCCGAGAAGCTGGACGCATTGCGCAGCGAAGATGTTCCCGACATTGCCAGGGCTGCATTGCAGGAAGCGCATTTCATTTATGCGGTACCGCGCTATATGAATCAGACGGTGTGTGAGGCACTGTTGAAGAAGATGCAGGCCTGAGGTTTTGTGGAAACGGGGACAACGATTTAATCGAACGACATGGCGC
This sequence comes from Alcanivorax jadensis T9, assembly GCF_000756655.1. Classification (GTDB taxonomy): domain Bacteria; phylum Pseudomonadota; class Gammaproteobacteria; order Pseudomonadales; family Alcanivoracaceae; genus Alcanivorax; species Alcanivorax jadensis. Next base: position 95,021 of record NZ_ARXU01000009.1, on the reverse strand, counting down.
GAGTGGCTGGATCTCCACGAGTTCACCTGCGTTGCCCATGCCCAGCTATTAACCACACAGTGGCGGTGGCAATACAATAACGGATGGCCCAATTCGGCCATTGGCGGAGTGCCTCCGGCCCGATTGCTACAGTGACTCTATACTCAAACGAGCGATGAAAAATGGGTGGATTACACCTTCATGGATTGCTTCCTCAGTGAGCCCGTAGAACGATTCTGCTTTCCGTGATAGACGTCGGTGACACGCATGAATCACTAAATCTGGCACCCCTCCGCGCTTCATGCTTTCATGATCAATACCGAATCAGCCATTAGCGCAGCTAATTAGTCATGAAAGAGAACCTGAACGACCTGATCGCCTTTATGGCCGTGGCTCGGGAACAGAGCTTTACCCGCGCCGCCGCCGGGCTGGGTGTGTCCCAGTCCGCCCTCAGTCAGACCCTGCGTAACCTGGAGGAGCGGCTGGACCTGAAGCTGCTCAACCGCACCACCCGCAGCGTCACCACCACGGAAGCCGGCGACCGGCTGCTGGAACTGGTAGGGCCGGCGCTGGACGATATCGACGCCGGGCTGGCGGAGCTGCACTCGCTCAAGGGCAAACCCGCCGGCACCGTACGCATCACCGCCGATGAATTTGCCGTCTCCACCGTGCTGTGGCCAGCCCTGCAGCCCCTGCTGCGTGACCACCCGGATATCAAGGTGGAACTAAGCGTGGACTATGGACTGGTGGATATTGCCAAGGAACGATTCGATGCCGGGGTACGCCGCGCCGGACTGATTGCCAAGGACATGATTGCAGTACCGATCTGCCCGCCGATCCGCATGGTCGTGGTGGGCTCACCGGACTACTTCAACCGACACACGCCACCGCAAAAACCCCAGGACCTGGTGGCACACAACGCCATCAACCTGCGCCTGCCCACCCAGGGCGGCGTTTTCCCCTGGCTGTTTCAGGTACGCAAGAAAGAAGTGAAAACCCACACGGAAGGACAACTGGTATTCAACAGCATCCTGCAAGTGCTGCAAGCGGCCAAAGACGGCATGGGCCTGGCCTACCTTCCAGAAGCCCTGGCCCAGCCGGGACTGGACGACGGCAGCCTGATCTCCGTGCTGGATCGCTATAGCCACACCTTTCCCGGCTATCACCTCTATTACACCAGCCGCCGCAAGGCCTCCACTGCCTTTGCCATGGTGGTTGATGCCTTGCGCCTTACCTGAGAGCTCTCGAAACCAATCGACCGAATATAAAAAAGGGCGACCAACCTGGCCGCCCTTGATGCTGTCGCGATGTGTTACAAGTGATCCTGATAAAACTGCTGCAGTTTTGCCAACGCCTGATCCACCGCTTGCGGCTGATCGTACAGGTCATAATGGCTGGCACCATCGACCACCAGCAGATCCTTGTTTTTCGACGCCGCACGGCCATACAGCTCGTAGCCATCCCGGTGAGAACCGAAGGCCCCGGTCTTGCTGCCGATGATGACTTGCAGCGGCTGGGTCAGCAGATGCTCAGCCAGATGGAACGCATCGAAGGCCACTGCCGGTGCCAGCCCTGAGAAACGCAGCTTGTTGGGGGAACCCGGCTGCTGCCCGCGCGGCGTGGTGTAGTAATCCACCGCTTCCACCACATCAATATCGGTAATGCCTGCCTGCTCACACTCGTCTTTCGAGTTGGGAATATAGCCGGTGATCAGCGGCTCCGCCCCACGGGCCTCGGCGGTACGCTGCTGGCCAATGGCCTCCAGGGTCTGGATCGCTGCATTCGGGGACATATCCCCCTCGCGCATCAGCCGCCCATAGTTGGCCGCCACCACCGTGCCCACCGCCTTGATACGACGCTCCGTCATGGCCGCATGCACGGCATAACCGCCACCGCCACAAATACCCAGCACCCCGATGCGGCTCTCATCCACAAAATCCTGGGTCACCAGATAGTCCACCGCACAGCGGAAGTCCTCCACCCGGGTCGCCGGGTCTTCCAGAAAACGGGGCTCGCCACCACTTTCCCCCTGGAAGGACGCATCAAACGCCAGCGTCACATACCCCATTTTCGCCAGCCGGGCGGCATAGATCGCACCGGAGGTCTGCTCCTTGCAGCTACTGATCGGGTGCGCACAGATAATCGTGGGGTACTGCCGGGACGCATCAAAGCCTTCCGGGAAGTACAGATTGGCGGCCACATCGACATTACGGTTCTTGAAGCTCACAGCTTTCATGGTCTTACCCTCTTGTGAATCCATTAGGTTGGTCAGTGACTATGGGATTCACGGTAGCAAGCGGGGATTGTTCTGATTAGATGGCAATTTAAGGAAGGGGTTATTAGCTTAGCCAATGAATTAAGGCAGTACTACATTTTCGACACTGCGCTTTACTGCATGATGCAATATCTTCCCAGATCTCTTATTTCGTACCCCAAAGGGGGGTAGGCCAGCTCCATGTCTACGAGCACCTAAACCCCACTCTCAATCGCCAAACTAGACCGCATCATCGCCTTGTCTCGATCTGACGGAGCACCAAAAAGCTTGTGGTAGTCGCGGCTGAACTGGGACGGGCTTTCATAACCGACCAGGTAATCAACGCTGGCCACGTCCTGCTCGCTGAATAGCAGCCGCCAGGCTTCCTGCAAACGCACCCGCTCCTGGAACTGCACCTGGGTTAGCTGGCTGATGGTCTTGAAATGCCGATGAAAAACGCGGGGCTTATATTCGGCATAGCGGTCAGCTCCCCGACTTTGAAAGACTTTTGATAATTCGCATGCATCCAAGTCGTGACCCGACCGATGCGAGTGATGTCGCTGTCTTTCTGCCGATTTGGTGTAACGCCGCCGCCCCCCCCCAGCGGCGAGCACAACAGGCTCCAACAAATTTCCCTGCGTATAAGCGGCGCCATCTTTTCGCAAGCGGCCAGTATCTTGAGCGGTTATAGATTGACTAAACAACCTGGCTGGCAAAAATGAATCCGAGGCAGAAGCGACAACCTGTGGCGCTAGGGAGCTGGATCAGGTTAAAAGATTATGCATAAGCCATTGGGCGGCGCAGGGTAGCAGGACAGCGATTCGTGGCCACATTTGCTGTTGTGTGATGCAGGCTGCTGATTGTCCAGAGGTGTCCAAGCGAGTCCATCAAAATCCCGATTCTTTGTATAGGTTGTAGTTCAGGGTCTTGGCTTATGGTTGTCGATAGTCAATAAATACAGCCTAAACACACCTGTACATCATAGGTGTATTAAGGCTTCTATGGCGTTGGCTACTCGCTGGTGAGCTATTTTTCGCTCCTCAAAATAATCATACCGATCATAAATCCCCTCAACCCCCTTCAGCTTGTGATTCAAACACCTCTCCGCCACATGGCTCGGCACACCTTCCGCAGCTGCGAGGCTGCGGAAGGTGCGTCGCAGGTCGTGGATGGTGAAGTGTTCCAAGTCGTCCATTTTGTTGGGTGGCTGCACCTTCCGGCCAGCCTCTCGGCCAAATAGCTTGGAAATGGCGCGGTTCAGGGTGTCAGGGCCCATGTGGGGGCGTTTGCTGGCGCGCCTGGCAGGGAACACATAGGGGGAGCCGCAGGCATGGCCTTGCTGTACCTTTAGCCACTCAATGGCTTGGGTTGGCAGAGGGATGGTGATCGATGCGCCAGTCTTGCTGCGCTCTTTGGAGAGATCCCAGATTCCGGCCTCGAGGTCGAATTATTCCCAGCGGGCCTCGCATAGCTCGCTTTTTCTCACGCCTAGCACCAGGAACAAGCAGCAGGCCCGATAGTTGTCTCGACCAAAGCTGCTGATGTGCTCCCGGAAGACCCCAAAGGAATGTTCGATTTCTTCCAGCGTCAGGGTGCGCTCCCGGCTGGCTTCGACGCCGCCGGCGTCGCTGACGGTGAAGGGACTGGCCGGGTTGTTCTGGCACAGGTCCAGTTTGATGCCATGACGAAACAGCTGCTTCATGTACATCAGGGTGTCATTGGCGATGGTGGGGCGGTTGCTGCGCTGAACGCGCTGCAGGACTGCCCGGATATCCCTTGGGGTGACGTCGGCAATCGGGTAGAGGCCGATCACCGGGTGGATTTCTTTCTGGTAGATGCGCTTGGGGATGTTGGGGTGTTTCAGGCGCCGGGACAGATCGGTCTCATGCCAGTCCTGGAAGAGGTCTTTGACGGTGCGGATGTCGGGCTGGACAACTTTGGCCCTTTCCTGGATTGGGTCGGTGCCCGTTCGGATGCCTTGCTTGGTCAGCACAGCGGCTTCCCGGGCGTCACCCAGGGACATCTGGGGGTATTGGCCCAAGGTAATCTCGTGGCGCTTGCCTTGGGCGCTGTAGCGCAGCATCCAGTAGGGCGTGCCTGACTTGCGCACGCAGAAATAGAGGCCGCCACCATCGGTATGCTTCTTGGGGGCCTGCTTTGCCAGGGACTTGATCTGAGTGGCGCTGAGTTTGCTCATTTTGACCTTGTGGCGTTTGAGCCTATAAAAACAGGCTGCCCACCACTTTTTTTTTGTTGATTAAAGAGAAAAATTCTCTGTTATCAATGGTATGCAGGCAGTCTCTTGATGGCTGCCCACCATTTCAGGTCAATATAGGTGTCAGGGAGGGAAAAGTCACGTTTTTGCCCACCATTTTGCCCACCACTTTTGTCTGGATAGTGGTGGATGGCAGTGGATTTCCATGGATTGAGTTTCGAATTTAATTCTTTAAAAACAACGTATTAAATACGATTATGGACTTACCTGGATTTTACTCGATATTCTGGATCTGTTCCCGCATCTGCTCGATCAGCACTTTCAGTTCCACCGCTGCCGCGGTGGTCTCGCTGTCCACGGATTTACTTGCCAGGGTGTTGGCTTCGCGGTTGAGTTCCTGCATCAGGAAATCCAGGCGGCGGCCGATGTGGCCGCCTTTCTTGAGAATGCGGCGCACTTCGCTGACGTGGGTAACCAGGCGATCCAGCTCTTCGTCCACGTCCATTTTCTGGGCCAGCATCACCAGCTCCTGCTCCAGCCGGTCCGGGTCCGGGGACTCGATCACATCCTGAATGCGGGTACGCAGGCGTTCGCGCTGGGCTTCCTTGATGCGGGGGATGGCGGCTTTGACGATATCGATCTGGGTGCCGATGCCATCCAGCCGGTCGACAATCAGCTGGCCCAGTTGCTCGCCTTCCCGGCGGCGGGTGTCGATAAGGGCATCGAGGGCTTCATCCAGCAGGGACTGGGATTCGTTCTGCAGCAGTTCCACATCCAGCTTGCGGGTGCTGAGTACGCCAGGGTGGCGCAGGATTTCCATGGGGTTGACCTGACCTGGATGCTGGACCAGGTCGCCGACTCGACGGGATACCTCGGAAAGTTGCTTCACCAGTTCTTCGTTGAGCTCCAGGGAGACCTCGCTATCGTCCTGCTGGTAGCGCAGGGTCACTTCCACCTTGCCCCGGGCCAGCGCCTTGCGGCATTTCTCGCGCACGCCGTTTTCCAGGGCGCGCAAGGCATCGGGCAGACGCGGGCTCACCTCGAGGTAGCGATGATTCACGGCTTTGATCTCCCAGACCAGGCTGTAGCCTTCCAGATGACGGTCGGCGCGGGCGAAAGCGGTCATACTGCAGATCATGTGAACCTCGAAACAGCTGTTGGAAAGGCCCCTTAGTCTAGACCACGAGGGCCCATCGGGCCTAATGACCCACCAGGCAGGCATAACCGCCCCTGCCTTTGCTACAATGGCGGCCCTTTTGCATTCAAGACACTTCAGGAGTTTCCATGCGTCCTTCCGGCCGAGCCCACGATCAGCTGCGTGAACTGAGCTTCACCCGCAACTACACCGTTCACGCCGAGGGCAGTGTGCTGGTCGCTTTCGGGGATACCAAGGTGCTGTGTACCGCGTCCGTAGAGGAAGGTGTGCCGCGCTTTCTGAAGGGCAAGGGCCAGGGCTGGATCACTGCCGAGTACGGCATGCTGCCCCGTTCCACCCACACCCGCTCCGGTCGCGAGGCTTCCCGGGGCAAGCAGGGTGGCCGTACCCTTGAAATCCAGCGTCTGATCGGTCGTTCCCTGCGTGCTGCCGTAGATATGAAAAAGCTGGGTGAGCGCACCATCTTCCTGGATTGTGATGTACTGCAGGCTGATGGCGGCACCCGCACCGCATCCATTTCCGGTGCCTGCGTGGCCCTGGTGGATGCCTTTTCCCATTTGCTGGAAACCAAGAAGATCAAGGATGACCCGCTCACCGGTCTGGTCGGCGCAGTATCCGTGGGGGTCTACAAGGACGAGCCGGTGCTGGATCTGGACTATGCCGAAGATTCCAATGCTGGTACCGACATGAACGTGGTCATGACTCAGCAAGGCGGCTTTATCGAAATCCAGGGCTCTGCCGAAGGGGCTCCCTTTACCCGCGAACAGTCCGACACTCTGCTGGGGCTGGCGGAAAAGGGCATTGGTGAAATCATTCAGGCCCAACAGCAGGTGCTGGGCTGGTAAGGACAGACAATGAAGAACTACAAGAAGCATTTTCTGCGTTTTGCCCAGGAGCGTGAAGCGCTGAAATTCGGCGAATTCACCCTCAAGTCCGGTCGCAAGAGCCCGTACTTCTTCAACGCGGGCACCTTCAATACCGGTGAGGCCCTGGCGCGGCTGGGTCGCTATTATGCGGACGCCATCGTCGCCTCCGGGCAGGAATTCGATATGCTGTTCGGGCCGGCCTATAAAGGCATTCCACTGGTGGCAGCGGTGGCGGTGGCGCTGGCCGAACACCATGGTCGCGATTTGCCCTGGGCCTTCAACCGCAAGGAAGCCAAGGATCATGGCGAAGGCGGCTGGCTGGTAGGGGCGCCCTTACAGGGCCGGGTGCTGGTAATTGATGATGTGATCACTGCGGGTACTGCGATCCGTGAAGTGGCGGCGCTGTTCGAGAAGACCGATGCCACCATGGCGGGGGTCATGGTGGCACTGGATCGTCAGGAATGCGGCAAGGAGCCTTCCGAAGCAGGGAGGGGGCTGTCGGCGATTCAGGAAGTGGAGCAATCGTTGGGGGTGCCGGTGGGCAGTATCGTGGCGATGAACGATATTATCCACTGGCTGGAACAGCAACCGGATAGCGAGCCCATGGTGTACCGTATGCGGCAGTACCGGGAGCGTTATGGAGTGGAATAATAATGAGATGTATTGCTCTGATTCTGGTGTTGATTCTGTCGGCGCCAACACTGGCTGCGCGATTTGGACAACGCGCCAGTGAGCGCATGCCGGACGGGGCCTATTTTCGGCATGTGACTGCCGATGGAGTGGTTCACCTGAACCGTACTCTGACCACTGACGCCATGCGTAGCGGTTATCAGCTGCTGGATCAGCACGGGCGGGTCCTGGAAGATGTGGACGGCGTTAATCTGAATGACGAAGAGGCCCGGGAGGTTCGTCTGCAGCGGGCTCGTCAGGCCCGTGAAGACAAGGAGCTCGTGCGCCTGTATGCGGGGCCGGAAGATGCGGTACGTGCCATGGATCGCAAGATCGATGCCCTGGAGCTTAGCATCAGCTATGAAGAAAACAGCCTGGCCCAGCTACAGATGAAGCTTGATGACGAGATTGCAGTAGCGGCCCGGAATGAGCGAGCCGGTCGCGATGTGCCGGATGGCGTTCAGGAGGCCATTGAGCGCCTGAAGCGCCAGATTGAGCTGACAGAAGAAAAGCTGGTGGAGTTCGAAACCGATATCGACGCGGCGAAAAAGGAATATGCGCCTATTATCCAGCGACTGAAGGAAATCGAGAAGACAGAACGTTAACCTTGCCCCTTTGCTGTAGCCGCCTGCCTGCAGGCTGGCGGCTACAGGACTATTCCCGGAACAGGGTTGGGATCAGCAATTCCCACTGCGTCTGCCAGTCCTGGCTGGGACGGGCTTTGAAGCCTGAGCGAACGAATTGGGCAATACGGCCCTCAACCACTGCCAGCAACAGGTTGGCAGTAATGGTGGGGGTGGTCCGGGTGCGCAGCCCTTCCTTCAGCTCTGCGTCGCGCAGTACCTGCTTGAGCTGGCTTTCCACCCGATCATAGAACTGCTGGATGCGCTGGTGCAGTCGTTCATTCTCGCCGGTCAGGGCATCACCGGTGAGCAGCCTGGTAATCCCCGGGTTGCGCTCGGTAAAAGCCAGCATCAGGGTCAGGATCTGTTCCACCTGGCCAGTGGCATTTCCTTCTTCGGTAATGCGATTAATGCGGGAGAAGATCGCCTCTTCAATAAACTCGATCAGCCCCTCGAACATCTTCGCCTTGCTGGGAAAATGCCGGTACAGCGCCGCCTCTGAAACTCCCACTTCCCGAGCCAGGCCGGCGGTGGTGATACGTCCCCCGGGGCCGGCTTCCAGCATATGGGCGAGCGACTGCAGAATCTGCTCTTTGCGCGACGGTTTTTTTTCGGTCATGTAGCGTCGTTCCCGTTGTTATATTGTCAGCCTTCGTAGGAGCTATGCTTGCATGGCGAAGTCCTGAAGGGCATTGCCATGTTCGCCATGCGAGCATGGTTCCTACAGTCTCAGTCCTTGCTGATCAGGGTCCCGATCCCCTGATCGGTAAGGATTTCCAGCAGCACCGCGTGGGATACCCGCCCATCGATGATGTGAGCGGTGTGTACGCCGTTTTTTACCGCTTCCAGGGCGCAGCCGATCTTGGGCAGCATGCCGCCGTGGATGGTGCCGTCCTTGATTAGTTCATCGACCCGTTCGGCGCTAAGGCCGGTGAGTACTTTACCCTGTTTATCTTTCAGGCCCGCCACATTGGTGAGCAGGATCAATTTTTCGGCGCGCAACACCTCGGCCATTTTGCCGGCCACCAGATCCGCATTGATATTGTAGCTAACGCCATCTTTATCCACGCCGATGGGGGCGATTACCGGAATAAAGTCACTGCCGGCAATCAGGTCGATGATGGTGGTATCAATACCCTGCACTTCGCCCACATGGCCGATGTCGATAATTTCCGACGTCTGCAGGGCCGGGTCGTTTTTGTCCTGTGCCTTGAGCAGCATCTTGCGGGCCTTGATCAGGCGTCCGTCCTTGCCGGTGAGACCGATGGCCTGGCCGCCGTTGTGCTGGATCAGGTTGACGATGTCCTTGTTGACCAGGCCGCCGAGCACCATCTGCACCACGTCCATGGTTTCCTGATCAGTGACGCGCATGCCCTGAACAAACTTGGATTCCTTGCCCAGGCGTTCCAGCAGGCTGCCGATCTGTGGGCCGCCGCCGTGAACGATCACCGGGTTGAGGCCAACCTGTTTCAGCATCACCACGTCGCGAGCGAAGCTGTTTTTCAGCTCGTCGTTTTCCATGGCGTTGCCGCCGTACTTGATCACCACGGTGGCACCGGAAAAGCGCTGAATGTAGGGCAGCGCCTCGATCAGAATCCGGGCAGTGTCGTGGGCACTGTTGGTGTCCATTGGATCTCCTAGGGTATTAGCGTTAGCCGGGGAGTTGAAAGTTTAAAGTTCAAAGTTGAAACGTGAAGATGGCACCACGCTAACCGAAAATATTTTGCTCCGCGCTTCATCCTTGGCGCGAACGCGGGTGCGACCTTGCCGAATACAAAATGCCTTGCCCACGCTTTTCAACTTTGCACTTTGAACTTTCAACTCCTCGACTGCTTGATTCTAACTCAAAATGGCAATTCCAGGCTGTCGTCCACGGCCTGAAGGTGCTTGCGGAACTGTTCCTTGACCCTTTCCAGGGCTTCCTCGTCGCGGCCTTCGAAGCGGGCCACCAACGACGGCGTGGTGTTTGAGGCGCGCACCAGGCCCCAGCCGTCCGGGAAGTCCACCCGCAAACCATCGATGGTAGTGGGCCGGCCGCCAGCGAATTGTTCGGCGCGAGCGGCAAGGGCGTCCACAAGGGCAAACTTGTTTTCTTCGCTCACATCGATGTAGAGGGCCGGGGTGGTGAGACCGGTTTTCAGGCCGTCGAACACCTGCCCGGCGCTGTCATCCTGCAGTGAGAGGATTTCCAGCAGACGAGCGCCGGCGTACAGGCCGTCATCGCAGCCGAACCAGCGGTCGGCGAAGAAGATGTGGCCACTGATCTCGCCGGCCAGTGGCGCACCGCACTCTTTCATTTTGGCCTTGATTAGTGAATGCCCGGTCTTGTACATCATCGGGCGGCCACCGTTCTTGCGGATAATGGCCGGCAGAGCCCGGCTGCATTTTACGTCAAAGAGAATGTCTGCGCCCGGGCTGCGCCCCAGCAGATCCTTGGCGAACAGCATCAACAGGCGGTCGGGCCAGATGATTTCGCCGCTGTTGGTGACCACTGCAACCCGGTCAGCGTCGCCATCAAAGGCCAGGCCAAGATCCAGATTTTCCTCTTGCACGATGCGGATCAGGTCGGCCAGGTTGTCCGGATTGCCCGGGTCGGGGGCGTGATTGGGGAAGTTGCCGTCGATATCGGTGTATAAAGAGGTTACTTCACAGCCAAGTTGCTGGAAAAGGCGTGGCGCCAGTTCGCCGCCAGCGCCGTTACCGCAGTCTATGGCGACTCTGAGGGATCGTGCCAGCACGATATCGCTGAGAATATCGTCCAGATAACGATCGGCGATATCGCGTTCCTCCTCGCGGCCCTTGCCTTCACTGAAGGCCTTGTTGCGGATGCGTTCCTGCAAGGCAGTGATGCGTTCGCCGTAGAGAGTGTCGCCATTGATAACGATCTTCAGGCCGTTGTGGCTGGTCGGATTGTGGCTGCCGGTGAGCATGACGCCGCTACGGGTTTCCAGCACTTCGGTGGCGTAGTAGAGCACCGGGGTGGGCACCAGCCCCAGATTGATGACATCACGACCGGATTCCAGCAGGCCCTTGATCAGAGAGCGACTCAGCTCCGGGCTGGACAGGCGCCCGTCCCGGGCCACCAGTACGCTTTGCTGGCCGGCGTCGCCAGCTTCGGTGCCGATGGCGCGGCCGAGCAGATACACACCCTGGGCGGTGAGTGTGTCGCCGGCCACGCCACGGATGTCGTAGGCACGAAAGATGCTGTCCGGGAGGGTCTCGCCTTGTTTCTCGTCCATCAGCAGAATGCTGTCGTCATTTTCTTCCACCACGACCAGGTCTTCCGACTGTTTTTTGACAGCAGAGCGGTGTGGGCCGCCCCGCTCACGAAGCTTGGTTGCCATGCGTGCCTGGGCGTCGTTGACGGTGCTGAAAAGCGGAAAATGGAAGTGATTGCGGGCGCTGACGCCGGGCTGGCGCGCCAGTTCATCGCAGTAACGAATCAGTTCGGCGCAGTCTTGCTTGAGAAACCGGGCCAGCAAGCGGTTGACCAACAAGGTGCCGAGTAATAACAACACGATGCCCAGGGCTACAACGATGGTGCTGATCATCAGCAGATTGCTGTCGGTGGGGGGCAGCGTCAGTTGGACAAGCACCTGGCCAGAAGTGGCGTCGACACGGGTGCCATTATTGTTGTCGGGCTGGCTGAAGAGGTTGCTGCCAGCGAATGTTACCTGCAGTTGGCTACCGGCGGGCGCCAGGTCTTGCAGGCTTTTTGCCAATACGCTCAGAGGCACTTGTAGTAGCAGGGCGCCACTCTGGGTGCGGGTGGCTTTCACCAGAATCAGGGTGGGGGGCTGGCCGGCGATGATGGCCGGGCCCGGTGACTGGCCCAGACGCACTTCCTTGAGCAGTTGCTGTGCGGTATAGCTGAAATCGTCGGTGTTCGCGCCACGGCGTGGCACCAGGCGCAGGCTGGCATCCGGCAGCCATTGGTGATGATGGGCGTTGAAGTTGGCGACGGTGTCAGTGGATAGTGCCTGGTCGATATCGTTACGGGTGGCCAGCAATGCCAGCTGCTGCTGGTGTGCCTTGATATGGCTCTGGGCCAGGTTGGCGATGGACTGAGCAAGCTGCGTGGCGGCTTGCTGTTGTTGTGCCGCGTCTGCCACCCTCGTCTGGTAAAACCAGGTTGCACTGCCGGCCACCAGGATGGCCGCCAGGGCGGCAATCAGCAGGGGCGCCAGTGGCTTGAATACGCTGACGTCGGCGCCTTTATTGTTCTTCTTGTTGTTCCCCATATCCCCTCCGGATTAGACCTGAATCCGTGATGGCGGCGCGGCGTCTGACACAAGCCTTTGCCGCCACAGACCCGTTTTTTCTGAAGAAAAGTCTTCAGTCAATCGTACTCTCTGATACGAGACTTCTTCAGAAAGCTCGCTGTGACAACAAATTTTTATGCCATCCATCCGCGCTGAAGTCATGGCTTCAGGTTAGGCTCAGTGACGGCCGCTGTGGCCGAAACCGCCGCTGCCCCGCTCAGTGTTGGTGAAAGTCTCCACCTGTTCCAGTTGCACCTGCATCACCGGTACGATCACCAGCTGGGCGATTCGCTCGCCGGGTTCCACGGTGAATGGCTGGTTGCCCCGGTTCCAGCAGGACACCATCAGCTCGCCCTGGTAGTCAGAATCAATCAGCCCCACCAGATTGCCCAGCACTATGCCGTGTTTGTGGCCCAGTCCGGAGCGCGGCAGGATCATGCCCGCATAGCCGGGATCGCTGATGTGGATGGCCATGCCGGTGGGCAGTAATTCGGTCTGCCCCGGTGCCAGTGTCAGTGGTTCTTTGACCATGGCACGCAGGTCCAGGCCGGCGGAGCCGTCGGTGGCGTAATGGGGCAGTGGAATTGCGTCGCCCAGTCGGGTGTCGAGAACGCGGTATTGCAGTTTCATGGAATCAGTTCCTGATTGGCCGGACACCTGACGCTGAACGCCGGACGCGCTGAGCGTCTGGCATCTGGCGTCAGGCGTCAGGCGTTATTAATCTTTATACCGTATCGCAATCAGTTCGATCAGTTGTTTGGCAATCTGGGCCTTGGAGGCCAGCGGCAACACCTTGTGGCCACCGGGCCAGATGACGGTGAGGGCGTTGTTGTCGCTGTTGAAGCCCACGTTGCTGCCGGACACATCATTGGTGGCGATCATATCCAGTTTCTTGTTCACCAGTTTGGCCTGGGCGTAGGCCACCACATCCCGGGTTTCAGCGGCGAAGCCCACAGTGAAGGGGCGTTTGTCGTGTTCTGCCACCGACGCCACGATGTCCGGGTTTTTCACCAGGGTGAGGTGAATTTCCTCGGTGGATTTTTTGATCTTGTGGTCGGCGGTGACGGTGGGGCGGTAGTCGGCCACGGCGGCAGTGGCAATGAACACATCACAGCCCTCGTCCACGGTTTTCATGCAGGCATCGAACATGTCCACCGCCCGGCTCACGTCCACCCGGTCTACCCGCGACGGGGTCGGCAGATTGACCGGCCCGGCGATCAGGGTGACCCGCGCACCGGCTTCGGCGGCGGCCTCGGCCAGGGCGAAGCCCATTTTCCCGGAACTCTTGTTGGTGATATAGCGCACCGGGTCGATGGCCTCGCGGGTAGGGCCGGCGGTAATCACCACATGTTTGCCGGTGAGTAGCTGGTAATCGAATACCTCGGCGGCATGCTGGAGGATCTCCAGCGGCTCAAGCATCCGCCCTGCGCCGATTTCGCCGCAGGCCTGGCTGCCGCTGCCGGGGCCGAATACCTTGATGCCCTTTTCCTGCAGGATCAGCAGGTTTTTCTGGGTGCTGGTGTCCGCCCACATCTGCTGATTCATGGCCGGAGCGATGGCGATGGGGGCGCCGGTGGCCAGGCAGAGGGTGGCGAGCAGATCGTTGCCATGGCCATGAGCGAGACGCGCCATGAAGTTGGCTGAGGCCGGGGCAATCAGTACCAGATCCGCCCATCGGGCCAGCTCGATATGGCCCATGGCGGCTTCCGCGTTGGGGTCCAGCAAGGTGGTATGGACCGGATGCCCGGACAGGGCCTGCATGGTCAATGGGGTAATGAATTCGCAGGCTCCCTGGGTCATCACCACCCGCACCTGGGCACCCACATCCTGCAGGCGACGAACCAGATCGGCGGCTTTATAAGCGGCAATCCCGCCCGTGACTCCCAGAAGGATGCGTTTGTTCACCAGACGATGCATGCGAGAACCCTTATTGGCTGACGGCAATCATGGCAAATCTCGTCTGCCGATGCTGCCCCCGGAATGCTATTAATCGAGGCGCATAGGGTAGCACTGTAAAAGAGGCGCGGCACGCAGCATGCAAGCACGCAACACGGAAAAGATCAGGGGCGAAAAGGTGGAGAGAGAGAATCGGCGCTATAGAAATTTGCGAGTTTGGCTGGGAGCGGTGGAATTGGCCGAAGCGGTATATGGGATGACCAAGTGGTGGCCGAGAGAAAAACGCTCTGGGCTGGCTGGCCAGATGCAAAAAGCGGCGCTGGGAATACCGTCCAATATCGCCCAGGGCTATGGGCGTGCTGAGAAAGCTGGAGGCGGCGTGATGTCTGATTATTCCATGTTGCGTGGTTCCATGCCGTGTGGAGCGTTCCTGTGGCGATAACTGACTGGCCGACGGATGAGCGGCCCAGGGAAAAGTTGCTGGCAAGAGGGGCGGAATCACTGAGTGATGCGGAGCTGCTGGCGATTTTCTTGCGCACCGGGCAGCAGGGTATGACAGCGGTGGATCTGGCCAGAACACAGTTGTTGGCAGGGGGCGGGCTGCGCGCCTTGCTGGATGCCGGGCCGGAGCGTATGGCCCGTCTGCCGGGCATGGGCACTGCCCGGCGGGCTTTGTTGCTGGCGGCCCTGGAGCTGGGGCGGCGTTATCTGGCTGAACCTCTGGAGCGGGGCTTGCCGCTGGATAATCCGGACAAGGCCGGGCAGTTACTCACTGCTCGCCTGCGCGGGTTGCCTTACGAGGTGTTTGCCTGCCTGTTTCTGGACAACAAGCATCGGCTGATTGCCTTTGAGCAGTTGTTTCAGGGCACTATCGATGCGGCAGCGGTGTATCCGCGGGAGGTGGTGCGCCGGGCCATGGAGCACAATGCGGCGGCAGTGATTCTGGCTCACAATCACCCCTCCGGTGTGGCGGAACCCAGCCAGTCCGACCATGCCATCACCCGGCGGCTGGTGGAGGCGCTGGGGCTGATGGAGATTCGGGTGCTGGATCATCTGGTGATCGGTGAAGGTGGCTGGGTGTCGCTGGCCTCGAGAGGGGCCTTATAGTGGCGTTGCGAAGATTCTCTGCGGGGTATTTTCGCCCTGCCAGGTCTTGGCAAGGCGGAGGTAAGTCCCTGAATCCTGGCCCTTCCGGTCGAATATCCAAGATTTAGCTTGAAACTTGACCGGCGGATTGGTATAAAACGCGCCTTTTCCGGGGCTCTACCGTCCCCCCGCAAGAAGATTTACGGAGCAAGACAATGTCCAAGGTTTGCCAGGTGACCGGTAAGCGCCCTGTAACGGGCAACAGAGTTTCTCACTCGAACATCAAGACCAAGCGTCGTTTCGAGCCGAATCTGCACCACCATCGTTTCTGGGTTGAGTCCGAGAAGCGCTTTGTGCGCCTGCGTGTGACCTCCAAGGGCATGCGTATTATCGACAAGAAAGGGATTGATGCCGTGCTGGCTGATATCCGTTCTCGCGGCGAGCGTGTTTAAGGCTAATTAAGGAGCTAACCCATGGCCGGTCCTATTCGTGAAAAAATCCGCCTGGTGTCCTCTGCTGGCACGGGGCACTTCTACACTACCACCAAGAACAAGCGTCTCCATCCTGAAAAGATGGAAACCAAGAAGTATGATCCGGTCGTGCGCAAGCACGTGGCCTACAAGGAAGCGAAGATCAAGTAACGATTTTCTTCCTGCCTGCCTGGCAACGGACATAAAAAAACCCGGGATTCTGTTCCGGGTTTTTTTATGTCCGAAATCTTGCCGGGAAGGTCAAAAAAGTTGGTTAAGGTGCCTTTTGCCGGATGGTTGCGGCAAATTTCCTTCTGCGGGGAGGCAATAGTTTGCCGATATTCAAATCGATATCACAAAGTCACAACCTTTGTCTGTCGCATACGTGCAATTCTGTGCTTTTGAAACACCGTTCGTCACCTTTCAGGCCCGAATGGGGCTTTTGCCATGCTGCTGCCGGTACTCTGGTGCTACGTTTACAGAAAGCGGTACATCGCAACAAAACACTACGCAGTGAAAGTTGTGATGCACTTCACGGATGCATAGCATTAAATGAGTAATTCACTTTTTCGCATATGAATTTACGCAATGTTCACATCAAGGAACGTGCAACGGAGAGCACTATGAGTACCTTTAAAAATATGTTTCGTTTGTTGATGATCCGCCTGTACACCCAATTGCCGGGGCGAGCACGTAACCAGCGTGGCGCTAGTGCGCTTGAATATATTGTGCTGGCTGCGGCACTGATTATCATTATTGGTGTTTTGGCAACGAATGAGACTGTCCAGACCACCATTAATACGGCATTTACAGATCTGTTTACCGACGCTTCCAACGCTGGTGGCTCGTAGAGTTTAATCGCCATTCGGATGCAAAGTATGCTGACTCGCCGGAGATGGACTGGGGCGGTAGCATTGGAGTTTCTGATGCTGTTCCCTTTTGTGATTGCCATGCTCTATGGCGCGGCGGTCTACGGCCTGACTTTCTTTGCCCAGTATCGGATGCAGGCCGCCGTGGATACCGCAGTATCAACGGCGCTGTATGTGGACCGGTCCGAAAACCAGGCCAGTAACATCGGCACAGCGGTATCACAGAGGGCCAACACGGCTCTGGCTGGCCTGGTGGCGCAGTTACCGGAAAGTCTGAGAGATAATCTGAATACGGCTTCGGCCTGTGGGCTGGAAACCATTGCGGGGGGGGTGGAAGTGCTTCGCTGCAGTCTGGTATACCCCAACTATCAAACCAACCCGATTGTGCCGGTGTTGAGTTTTGGCATGCTGGGGGATTTCCCCCCACTGCCGGCACAACTGGATGTGGATGCCCGGGCCGCGTTTTGATTTAGGATGCGGATCGGCAAAAGAATCAATATTTGACAGGGATGTTCCGGAGAGAACATGGGATCAAGACTGCTCTACATGCTGCCGGCGTTGGCGGTGGCATTGGTTGCGCTGATACTGGCGCTGGTGGGATTAAGTCGCGACCCGGCACCGTCGCTGGTAGTCCGCGATAACGCCTCCGGCGAGGAAGTGCGCGATCAGGAAACGCCCAGTTACCGCTATTGGGTCGTTACTGAAAGTCTCAATATCGGTGACTCCCTGGATGAAGAGGCTCTGGCGGTAGTATCTTCGCCGGCGCCCATCCCCAATGTGCTGACTGCTGATGAAAAGGTGGTCGGCAAGGAATTACGTCAATACGCCCGCCCGGGCGAGCTACTTTCCCGAAACCATCTTGAGCCTGGTGGCACCCTGCCCAGCACTCTGCCCTCCGGCTTCCGCGCCGTGGCGGTAGGGGTGGATGATGTGGTCATGGCCGGAGGTTTGCTACAACCTGGCGATCTGGTGGATGTGGCGGTGTCTTTTCGCAAATCGGAACGGGACAACCCGGCTGCCATGGTGTTGTTGCGCAGCCTTCAGGTGCTTGCCGTGAAGGGTGCCATGGCTGCGGCTAGCAGTGACCAGGATCGCGAGGCCCAGCGCCGCAACAACACCGTGGTACTGGCGGTACCGAAAGAGAAGGTGCCGACACTGTTGCTTGCCTCGGAAGAGGGTACGTTGCGATTGGCGGTGGTGGCCAGCCAAGACAAGGCTGCTGACGACAGCGACGAAGAAAATAAAGCCAAACCGGTTTATTACAAGGATCTGTTCCCGGCGGCCCGCGCACCTGCACCACGGGCGACACCGGGCCAGAAAGTGGAAGTGTATGAGGGATCAGAGTCAAGGAGCACTTATGTGCGTTAAGTGGTTGTGGAAGGGGGCCGGGACCTGCCTGGCACTGTGGTTATCCCTGTCGCTTGCCATGGTGGCGCAGGCGGAAACCCTTCAAGGCACCATGCGAGTTGCGCCTGGAGATCAGAAAGTTCTGAACTTTCCGGCCGCTGTGGCCAAGGTAGCGACTTCCGACCCGAAGGTGGCAGCGCTAACCGTGACCGGCAGTGAAGAGCTGTTGCTGACGGCCAAGGCTGAGGGCTCGGCGGTGATATCGGTATGGTTGCGTGGCGAGTCAAAGCCACTTCGCAGCACCGTGGTAGTTGCAACAACGTTGGGATCCGCATTGCCATTTGGTACTCAGGTGCAAACGGATATCCGCGTGCTCGAGGTAAGCCGTTCCGAGCTCAATCAACTGGGTATGAGCTATAGCAATGTCTTTAATGATGGCCAGTCTGCCGTGGGGATTGCCCCTCCCGGGGCTGGCTTCCAGGTGCCGGGAGTGGTGCCGGCGCCGTTGAGTTCAGACGGCTTCAATCTGTTCGGCTTTGGCCCCAATTCAGTGTTGGCCATTAATGCCCTCGAGGCCGGCGGCTTTGCGTACACCCTGGCAGAGCCCTCTCTGACCAGCCTGTCCGGACAGAGCGCCAGTTTTCTGTCAGGCGGTGAGTTTCCCGTTCCGATTCGCAGTGATAACACCGGGATACAGATTGAGTTCAAGGAATTCGGTATTGGCCTGAGTCTGACCCCTACGGTGATTGATGCCGGACAGATTATTCTCAAGGTGGCGCCGGAAGTATCCGAACTGGATTTCTCTGCCGGTGTGGAAACCGGTGGCGTGGCGGTGCCGGGCCTGCGGGTGCGGCGTGCTGAGACCACCGTGTCTCTGGCGCCGGGAGAGACTTTTATCATTAGTGGTCTGGTCAGCCGCAACACTATCAATAACAGCAATCGACTGCCGGGTATCGGCAATATCCCGCTGCTGGGTGCCTTTTTCCGTTCTTCGCGTATCGAGAAAAGTGACAAGGAGCTGGTGATGGTGGTGACGCCTCATCTGGTGACGCCACAGCAAAGCACCGAACCTCCGGTGACCCTGCCTGGCGCGGGCTACCACAGCAGCAGTATGGGCTGGCTGGATATGGCCACGGAAAGCCGCCGTGGTTCTCAGCCCATTCGTCACGGCCTGAGCTGGTGATGCTATGAGTGATCATGACATTGTTCTTTCCGTCGTTGACGATGAAGGCATCGAGGCCTGGCTGGAACGGGTGGTGGATGAACCCTTCCGTCTGGAGCAGGTCAGCCGCAGTGACCTGACCCGGGTGCTGCGGTTGTTGGAAGCCACTACGGCCCATGTCGTGATGGTGGAAATTTCCGAAGTGGATATGGACCAGTCACTGGCGATTATCACTGCCCTGACCAGTGCTCGCCCCTGGGTAACCGTGATTACCGTTTGTGCCCGCGCCAATCAGGAATTGCTGCTGCAGTCCATGCGCGCCGGTGCCCGGGATTGTTTTGTGGCAGGCAGTGAAGCCGGCGATGTCCGTGATCGCTTGCGTCGCCATCAGCTGCTGCGAGTCGGTCACTATGATGATCAGGCCCGTTCGGCCACCAATAATCTGACCCTGGTTGCAGCAGCGAGCCCCACGGTGGACACCCGTTTTCTGGCTCAGAACGTGGCGTTGGGGTTGAACCGCCTGTTCCCCAATGAGCGCTGCCTGGCCATCGATACCCAGCCCGCCGAGCGCGGTATTTTCTATCTGGATGTGCATAACGAATACACCCTGGAGAACTTGTTGGCGAGCCCGGAAACCCTGGATGAAACCCTGATCGGCACCGCTTTGGAAGAGTACCGGCCAGGGCTACGATTGCTGGCCGGCGGTATCGATAGCCGCGAGCTGGAGGGAGATCGCAGCGCAGATCTGTTTATCGCGCTCAACCACCTGATGCAGATGTTCGATCGCATCGTGATCAATGTGGGCACTCTGGAGAGCCGTCACTGGGTGCGGGCGCTGGGTATTCATGCCCGCCATCTGCTGATCACCATGCAGCCGCTGGTGGACCAGGCCCATGCCGTGCGGACCCTGGGCAATGAATGGCGCTCTCACCTTGGCCGCGATAGCCAGGTTCATCTTGTTGTGGATGGCATGGAAGGCAAGGTGCCACCGGGGCTGGATGAGCTGTCGGAGACCGCCGGAGTGAGCCTGCTGGGTGGATTGCCCATGGACTGGCGTCATCGCCTGATGGCCATGAACAGTGGACTGCCGATTCAGGAGCAATCTTCCCGCTGTCGTTACAGTCGTAGCTTGCAGACGTTGATGAACAAACTGGAGTCCCAGCAGGAAAACAGTATCGGCGAGAGCTGGTGGCAACGACTGCGTAGCAACGGATAGCAGGAGCACTTGTGGCGGGACGAATCGACGCGGAGTACCAGCACCTCAAGGATCGCACTCATCGCTGGGTGGTGGAGCGGCTGGATGAAGAAGGCATCGAGGTAGGTAATACCGGCCGAGATCAGCTTGCGGATTTTGTCCGAACCGCCGCAGGGCAGCATATCGCTCTTAACCGGGTGCCCCTGTCCACCCAGGACCTTAATCAGCTGGTGCGCGATACGCTGGACGAAGTGACCGGCTACGGGCCGCTGGAGCCTTTGCTGGCAGACCCGCGGATCAACGATATTCTGGTCAATGGTCCGGACAGCGTCTTTATTGAGGTGGCCGGGGTGCTACAAAAGGCATCGGTGCGGTTCATCAATGATGACCATGTAGTACGGGTGATTCGTCGCATGCTGGCTCCCCTGGGGCGCCGGCTGGATGAATCCAGCCCCATGGTGGATGCCCGGCTGCCGGATGGTTCCCGGGTCAATGCGATCATTCCGCCGCTGGCTCTGGACGGCCCCAGTATCAGTATCCGTAAATTCACCGGTAACCATCTGAGCGCACAGGAGCTGATTGACAGCGGCTCCCTGACCGAAGCGTGCCTGGACACCATGGTCAAGGCAGTGGAATCGCAGCGAAATATCATTATTAGTGGCGGTACGGGTACTGGTAAGACCACCATGCTGAACCTGATCAGCCAGTATATTCCTCGCCAGGAGCGCATCCTCACCATTGAGGATTCTGCCGAACTGGTGCTCAACCATCCCCATGTGGTTCGTCTGGAAACCCGCCCGGCCAACACAGAGGGTAGGGGCCGAATCAGTGCCCGGGAGTTGGTCATCAACGCCCTGCGGATGCGCCCGGACCGGATTATCCTCGGTGAGGTACGTTCCAACGAGATCATCGAATTGCTCCAGGCCATGAACACCGGCCATGATGGTTCCATGAGCACCATTCATGCCAATAGCACCCGCGATGCTCTGGTGAGGATCGAAACCTTGCTGGCGGTCAGTGGCTATGAAGCCAGCGAAACCGCTATCGGCCGACTGATCGGCTCGGCGCTGGATATCATCATTCAGCTGGAAAGGTTGCCCGATGGTCGCCGTCGCGTCAGCGAGGTGGTGGCGCTGACGCCTACGGAAAATGATCTCTATCACATGGATTACCTGTACAGGAGTCAGGCATGAGTGCAGTGGAGTTGCTCGGCATGGCGCAGATGCTCGGCATTATTGCCGTGCTGACCGTGCTGATGCAGCTCGTCTGGTTTCGCTACCGGCAACGTAGCCTGCTCACCGAGCGGGTGCGCCAGCGTTTGCAGCAGCGGATGGAAATCGGTGGTGAGCCGGGACAGGTGCGAGTGGTGGCGGGGCCGCTGGAGCGGCTGTTATTGCGGGCCGATATCCGCCTGTCCAGAGTACAGTTGTCGTTACTCGGTATTGTTATCTTCCTGATCGTGGTGCTGGTGCTGGCATCTTCGGGGTTCATTGCGGCTGCTGTAGTGCTGGCCCTGTTGGCGGCGAGCCTGTGGATGTATTGGCGGTTTCGCTTCCAGCAACAGCGACGCATGATTTTTGAGTCCCTGCCTGGAATCATGGAATCCACTTTGCGCTATATGAGTGCGGGCCGGTCTCTGGAAGCGTCCCTGCTGGAATCTTTTCAGGATGCGCCACCCGTGTTTGCGCCGTTGACCTTCCGGTTGCGCAGTGCCATTGAATCGGGACGGGATTACACCGGCCTGTTTGAAGATTTTTCCAGACTTTACCAGGTGTCGTCTCTGGTGCTGGTTTCCATTGCATTACGCACTTCTGCCCGGTTTGGTTCCTCCATTAGGCCGGTACTTGAGCAGGTGGCCACCTCGCTTCGCTCCCAGCAGGAGCTGCGTCGGGAATTTCTTGCCTCAACGGCTGAAACCCGTTTTACAGCCGGTGCCTTTACCCTGCTGCCACTGGGTATGGCTGCGTACATGATGCTGATCAACGAGAAGTATGCCGAGGTTCTGCTGAACACGGATACCGGCCATACCATGCTGATGATCGCCGGCATCCTGCAGGGTGTGGGCGTGCTGGTGATCTGGCGAATGATCCAGGGGGTGGGCCGTGAATAATGCGCTGCTGATAGTCGCCATTCTTCTGTCTGCGTTGTCCTTGTGGCTGGTATACAAGACCCGGGACTGGGCGCTGCGTGCGCGCGTTAGTCAGCGTTTGCAGGATAGCGGCAGTCATCGGGACGATGAGGATCGGGGGTTCTGGCTTTGGAAGCTTTCCAGTGCATTGACGGACTCCTCTGTCGCTTCCGGCGATTATCAGGAGATTCGCCAGGCGTTGGCAGGCATGGGCAAAAGCCGCGAACAATCCCAGGTTATCTACCTGCTGTCCTGCTGGCTGTTGCCGGGCCTGGTGGCTCTAGTGGGATTTCTGGTGTTCGGTCTGTTGGGTGGCCTGCTGGCATCGGCAGCGGGATTTATTGTGCCGCGGCGGATGATTCGCGGCATGGGCGCTCAGGCCGAATTGCGACAGAATCTGGAAGCCGTGGAGCTTTGTCATATGACGCGGATGCTGATGGAGGCGGGTCTCTCGCTGGAACGAGTGCTGCGTATCATCGGCCGCCAGGGTCGACCACTTCTACCCATCCTCATTATGCGGATAGATCGTTTTAACCGGCTGATGAAGTCTGGTGCGGAGCGCACACAGGCGCTGGATGAACTGGGTGAAAACAAGCGTATTCCAGTGTTGCGTAGCTATGTGGTGCTGATGAAGCAAAGCAGCCAACTGGGGGCGGGTGTCTCAGCTAGCCTGGATCAGATTATTGAAGAAGCCCAGAACGTGGAACGTAGCCGCATCCGGGAGGAAACTAACCGGATCGGCGCCAAGATGACGGTGGTAATGATGGCGTTCATGCTGCCAGCACTGTTTATCTTGATCGGCGGACCGGCGGTGATTTCCATCGCCGATGCATTGGCACGATAACAAGGGAGTAACAACATGCGTGGCATGGTTTGGGGAGCACTGGTATTGCTGGCGGGTTGTGCCCACCAGTCAGTGCCGGAGTCGGCCCCCGGCACAGTGGATGTATCAGCAATTGCCTGCAAGGACGCATTGCAGCCAGAGCAGCGCGTGGATCTGGAAATGGTTGATACTCTGATGGCCAAGGGGCGCAATTATGCGGCTCTGGCACAGCTGGAAAGCAAGCCGATGGGCGCAATCGACCACTGGTTGCGATACGGCCAGTTGCTGGCAGCTTCCGGCAAGCTTGATGAGGCCGAACAGGTATACCGGACCCTGGCCAACCGCTGTGATGATGGTCGCAGCCGCCATGGGCTGGGTATGGTTCTGCTAAAGCGGCATGAGGTCATGGCGGCACTGTCGCATCTGGAGCGTGCACGAAGCCTTGCGCCCGCCACCTCTCAGGTGCGTAATGATTATGGCTATGCGTTGATGCTGGTGGGGCGCTATGAAGATGCTGCCTTCGAGTTGCGAACCGCTCTGGAGCTGGCGAATGGCAAGGGACCGGTTCGTCAGAACCTGGCAGTGGCCTATCTGATGACCGATGACCGTGAGGGGCTGCAAGCGTTACAGTCCAATTATGGGTTCTCGGAGGATGAAATCGCCTATGCCGAGAAACTCAGTGAACAGTTCGGGAGGACCCGACAATGAAAAAACTGGCCTTGATACTCGTGTTGCCTGGAGCGGTTCTGGCAGCGGAGCCCCAGCAAACCTATAGCTTTGGTGTTTCCGGGCAGGTTGTCAGTAATGAATCCGAGACAGTGACTGACTGGTTGCTTAACCAGCAGCGTGACTCCCGCCCGGCAGGGCAGAGTGAGCTGTCAGCGCCGCTTTATGTAGATACCCAGCGCCGACTGGCAGACTCCTTCCGTACCGCGATTCCGGAAAGCTTCGGTGAACAGACCCGAGACGACAATTAACCGTCTCCGGCAACGCGGGGCCTTGTCAGTCATTACCCCGCTGTTGCTGTTGATCGTCATTACCCTCACGGTCATGGCGCTGGATGGTGCGCGCCTTTACAGTTTGCGCAGTGATATGCAGGCTCAAGTGAATGTGGCGGCCCAGGCTGCAGCAGGAGAGGCTCAGGCCTGTGGTGGGCAAGCACCCAGCACTGCCCTTGTCCAGCAGCGCGCATTGGCGGCGGCAGCCGCCCAAGGCTTTCAGGGTGCTGCTGAAGAGCTGGAAGTGCAGCTCGGTGTGATTGATGATACCGATAATGATGGTGTGGTGGCTTTCGCTCCCGTCAATATTATCGAACAAAGTAATGCGGTGCTGGTGAGCTATACCCGCACAGAACCGATTTCCATGCTGTTGCCGCAATCGGTGTTCGGGGGCATTGATATTTCCGTCAATGCTGCTGTGCGCAAGGAGGTGGTGGCAACCGTCAGTGCGGCTGGCAGCACTGCAGGCGTGGGCGGTGATGCCACCTTGCTGGGCAGTTTGCTAGGCGTTGTTCTCAATCAGCCGGGGTTCAGTCTTGATCCGACTGACCTCAACAGCCTAGAAAATACCACCGTGCAATTAGGCGATTTGTTGACAGCAGTCGGTGTTGATGACCTGGTGGATCTCCTGGCGCTTGATGCGTCCGAATTAGCGGCGGCCATTGGTGATGTTGGAGACGTTACGGCGCCGGTTGCCGATCTATTGGATGATATTGTAACGGCCCAAGGAATCGATACTGTCAAAGTGGGAGACATTATCAATGTGGTGGAAAATGCCTCTGTTCCTGCTTCCAGTGAGTTTCCTGTCTATGATCTAGTCATCAGCCTGGTGCTCAATCTGGCTGAGCAGCAGCAGGCTGGAGCCGGCGGCCTGCTGTCGTTGCCGCTAACTATCAACAACCTGTCTGTCCCGCTTATCGCCAATATTAATTCGGTGGACCTTGGCTTGAACGTGGGTGAGCCACCGACTGTAGCTGTCGGTCCTGCTCGTCAGGACGCGGATGGGGAATGGGTCACCCGTTTTTATGCGCCGGATGTGACGTTGCAGTTATCCGCACAGGTAGAATTGTTGCCGATAAGCCTGGGTCCCCTGCTGACATTTTCTCTTGCGGATTTAACGGTCCCTCTGGCCGTCAATGCAGGCGGCGGCGAAGGCCAATTAATTTCCGCTGATTGCGCTAGAGGGCGCTCAAACTCGGTGGAGTTTGGCGTTAATCTTGAGCGGGAAGTGGCTCGTATTGTAACCGGGCGGTTGGGGCCGGGGGGCGAGTTACTGCCAGAGCGATTGGAAGCAAATGTTGGTAGATTGTCGCTGTTGTCTGGGCTGCTTCCCCCCATCGAAGGCATACTTTATCTGAACGCGGAAGTGGAGGGGGAGGTTCCCGGTGTTGAAGAAACGGTGTTCATGGACCCTCGCTATAATTTGTATTGTGATCCAATTGAAGGATGCGATCAGTCACAACACAACGATCTGGGTGATGGGTTGTCTGGTCTGGATCTGGATATAACGGTTCATGAGGCTTCGCTTCTCAGGAGCAATTTTGGCTTGATTAACCTGACGCCGCTATTGACCCCTATTGTGGATCCGGTGCTTGTGCTTTTGAATGATGTCATATCAAGCCTCGCGGAGGCTGTTATCAATCCTTTGCTACGAACCCTGGGTGTTGGGCTGGGGGGTATTAGCGTTAATGTCAGTGCGGCCAACCAGGATGGTATCCAACTGATCGAGAATATTGCGGTTGAGCAGCCGGATCAGTGATGGCCCTTTCGGTCGCTCTTTTAGGAAACGGCTAATCAGAGGTGATGTTGGCACTGGAGTACTCTGCCTATTCGCGCCCTCTCCTCTGCTTCAGCCTGGATATTGAGTTTCGTGTTCTTCGAAGACTGCCAACCTGGCACCACAAAAAAAGGCCGCAAAAATGCGGCCTTTTTTGTGGTGCTCGACAACTGAAAATCAGTGCGACACAGTCGCTGGCCGATAGCGAGTCAGCTGGTCGGCAAACTCCTGCAGGGCCGCAATGCCTGACTCTCGGGCATCGTGATACCACTGCTCCAGAGCTTCTACCATCTCCGAAGAATTACGGCTGGTCTGGGTCCAGATGTCCTGCAGGCGTAACCGAAACTGGTAGATGGCATCCAGGGTTTCGTTGCTTTCGGTCAGCTTCTGCAGCCGCTTTTTCTGGCCGGGCTTGATCAGGCTTATGTCCCGATGGAAAAGGGCGTGGGCACGGGCATACAAATCGCGGGTAGCGTCACAGGCGCGGGCCTGCTCCTGCTTGAACACCGGCACGATGACGGTCTTGCGATAGGTGGCCATTACCTGGAAACGATGTTGCATGATGCCGCGCAGGGCATCCAGGTCTACTTTGCTGGCGCTTTTCTCGAAGGCCGGTTTGGGAGCGACTTTTTTCACCTTGGCCATACCCAGCATTTCAAACAGACGAATCCAGGCCCAGCCCATATCAAACTCAAAGCGGCGTACGGAAAGTTTCGCGGAGTTGGGGTAGGTGTGGTGATTGTTATGCAGTTCTTCACCGCCGATCAGGATGCCCCACGGCGAAATGTTACGGGAGGCATCGGCGCACTCGAAGTTGCGATAGCCCCAGTAATGACCGATGCCGTTGATGACCCCGGCAGCGAACAGTGGAATCCACATCATCTGAATCGCCCACACGGTGATACCGGCGGCACCAAACAGCAGCAGGTCGATCACCGCCATCAGAGTCACGCCGCCCATGGGGAAGCGGGAATAGATATTGCGCTCAACCCAGTCGTCCGGGCAGCCGGCGCCATACTTTTTCAGGGTTTCCTGATTTTCCGCTTCTTCACGATAAAGCTCGGCCCCTTCGCTGAGGACTTTTTTGATGCCTTTGACCTGCGGGCTGTGCGGGTCGTCTTCGGTTTCGCATTTGGCGTGGTGCTTGCGGTGGATGGCGGTCCACTCAAGGGTGTTCTGGGCGGTGGTCAGCCACAGCCAGAAGCGGAAAAAATGTTTCAGCACCGGATGCAATTCCAGGGCCCGGTGGGCGGAATAGCGGTGCAAGTATACAGTGACGCCGACAATAGTGATGTGGGTCATGGCCAAGGTGATCAGAATCAGGACACCCAGGCTAGGGGCCAGCAGGCCGTTGCTCAGATAATTCAGCATGAAAGTCGCACAAGGTAAAAACGGAAGTCCTATTGTGCCCAGTCAGGATGACAGGAAGAAGGTGCCGAACGGGTCATATTCGGACTTTTGGGCCAGGGGTTGGCCAGGGGGGGATGAGCGGTAGGAAAAAGAGCGCCTGGGCCTGACGCAGGACGCAAAATAAGCAAAACCAGCGTGCTGGACTCAGGGCGACTACAGTGATTGGTGTCAGGCGTCAGAGCGGTCCAGCAACAAATGGCCGGACTGGTCCACCGAGGCCTGCCAGCCCTGGGCGAGCCAGGTCGTTCCCACCGCTTCACTGATCAATGCCGGGCCATGTAGGGTCTGGTCTGCGCCCAGGGTCTCGCGGTCATAAACTGTCACCAGCGGGTCCACGCCGGGCAGCTGCGCTTGGCGATTTGCCTGGCCGGTTCGCGCAGGCAGGGGCGGCTGGGGAGGTGGATAGGTGGTGGCCAGGCTTTGTACCCTGATATTCACCTGTTGTACCGGCAGTGCCAGGCGGTGACCGAAACGCTGCTCATGGGCCGCGTGAAACCGTTTTTCTCGCTCTGCGGCGGCGCTCTGCCAGGGAATCTGTAATACGGATGACTGGCCCTGGTAACACATATCCACAAAGACTTGGTGCTGAATGTCGCGCTCCGGGACCCCTTCTTGAATCAGTTCTTCGCTGCCCTGTTGTTGCAGGGCTGTGATCAGGGATTGCAGTGTCGTGTCGTCAGAGGCCTCGGGCAGCGCCTGGAGGTGTTCGCGTTTACGGGGTGCATACACCAGCCCCTCGGCAGAAAGGACACCTGCACGACGGGGAACAATGGCCCTCTGCATGCCCAGATTGTCTGCCAGGGCGCAGACGTGAAGACCGCCGGCACCGCCAAAACTGAGCAGGGCAAAATCCGCTGGATCGAAGCCTTTCTGAATGGAAATCACCCGTAGTGCCTGGGTCATGTGTTCATTGGCCAGTGCCAATACCCCTTCTGCCGTTTCCTCCATGCCGAGCCCAAGCTGTGTTGCCAGCTGCTGCATGGCATTTTTCGCGGAGGCCACATCCAGTGTCAGGGAGCCGCCCAGGGCGAAATCCGGTTGCAGACGGCCGAGCACTACATTGGCGTCGGTGACCGTGACCCTGTCACCGCCACGTCCATAACAGGCTGGCCCAGGGTCGGCGCCAGCGGAATGCGGCCCCACGTGGAGCAGGCCCGCATCATCCACATAGGCCAGTGAGCCGCCACCGGCGCCGATGGTATGCATGTCCACCATGGGAACCGCCACTGGATAGGGGCCTATGTGGCCCTGCTGGGTGAGTCGCAGGTCGCCGTCCAGCAGGGCAACGTCCGTGGAGGTGCCGCCCATATCAAAGGTCATCAGTTGCGGCTGCTGGAGCTGTTCGCCCAGTCGCTTGGCGGCGGCAAGGCCGCCGGCAGGGCCGGATAGCAGCAGGTTTACCGCCAGATCGGCGGCCTGCTCGGAGGCAATGGTGCCGCCGTGGGATTGCATAATTGCCAGTGGCGCGGGGCTTGTCGCCTGCTGAAGGCGCTGCAGATAGTTGGCTACCTTGGGGGCCAGCCAGGCATTCAGCCAAGTGGCTATGCCACGTTCGTACTCACCCCGGGTGGGCAGAATGGTGTGGGAGGCACTGACCGGCAGGCCGGTGACTTCCAGGGCCTCGCGGATCCGTTGCTCATGGGCCGGATTCAGATAGGAAAACAGCAGACACAGGGCCACAGATTGCGGCTGGTGGGCAAGCACCTCCTCCACCAGTTGTGACAGGCTCGCTTCACTGAGTGGTGTCACTTCCTGGCCCTGGGCATCAAGCCGGCAAGATGTGCCGGCAACGGGCAAGGTCTCCAGCACTGAGGGGGGCGGTGTCGGTGTCAGGTTATAAAGCTCTGCCCGGTTCTGCCGGCCGATGCGCAGAATGTCTTCCAGCCCCTGGTTGGTGACCAGCACCGTGTGGACGCCTTTGCCTTCCAGCGCCGCGTTGGTAGCCACCGTAGTGCCATGGACGATGGCCAGCTGGCCCGCGGCCATGGCGTCATCGAGCCCAAGCTCACCAATGCCTTGCAGGATCGCCTGTTCGGGAGCTGTTGGAGTGGACAGTACCTTGTGAATACGCGGCTCGCCGTCCCCGAGCAGCACAAAATCGGTAAACGTGCCGCCGGTGTCGACGCCGAGCCAGTAGGAAACGGACATATCAGTTGACAGTTAACAGTTGAAAGTTGACAGCGAAAGACAAAAAAACTGGCAGCAAGGTAACATAGCTGGCGCCAGCACGCCCTTAGCTGTCAATTGTCCACTATCAACTGTCAACTGACTTTCCTATGCCCGAATTACCCGAAGTGGAAACCACCCTCAGAGGCATTCGCCCCCACCTGGAAGGGCGCACCCTGAAAGCCGTTACCGTGCGTGAGTCACGGTTACGATGGCCGGTCAGTGACGCCCTGTATGCGCTGAAGGATTGCCCGGTCATTGCCCTGCGGCGACGGGCTAAATACCTGCTGATTGAGCTCGAGGCGGGCCAGGTAATGATTCATCTCGGCATGTCTGGGACTTTGCGAGTGGTGGAGGCCGCTCTGCCTCTGCGCAAGCATGATCATGTGGATCTGCTGCTCGACAGTGGCAAGGTGCTGCGGTTTAACGATCCGCGACGTTTCGGCAGCGTGTTGTATCAGCCTGGAGGCGAGCCCCATGCGTTACTGGCGGCACTTGGCCCGGAACCCTTGGGTGAGGACTTCCATGGTGACTGGCTGTTTGCCCGCTCGCGGGGGCGCAAGGTGGCGGTGAAGAGCTTCATCATGGATAACGCCACGGTGGTCGGGGTGGGTAATATCTACGCGCAGGAAAGTCTGTTTATTGCTGGAATCCATCCTTCCCGGGCGGCAGGTCGGATTTCCCGGGAGCGTTACAAGCGGTTGGCGAATGCCATCCGGGTGGTGCTGGCCAGGGCAATCGAGGCGGGCGGCACGACCCTGAAAGACTTTACCAGTGCAGATGGTCAGCCAGGCTATTTTGCCCAGTCCCTGAATGTCTATGGTCGGGCCGGCCAGCCCTGCCCGCAATGCGAGGCGTTGCTCAAGGCAGATCGTCATGGCCAGCGCAGCACCAGCTATTGCCCGCAATGCCAACGCTAGTATGAGACCTGGTCCGCAGTCGGGTGCCGCTGGTCATGAATTGATCATTCAGCCTATTGCTGGGCTACGAACAAAGGTGTAGATTGTGATGCAATTGTCGGAATATTAACGACTTAGCTGGAACAATGTCAGCGATACTTTAACTACAAGAATCAAGACTCGAAGAGGGAATCACCATGAAGCGAGCAAAGCGCCCGGTAGTGGCATCCGCACTCGCGATCAGCATGGCCTTTGGGGCGCTGTCTCCGCTTGCTGCACAGGCTCGTCAGATGGACGACATTGAAGGGAACCGGCCAGGTGAAATCGCCATGATCGCCGATACTTTGCTGGTGCGTCCGTTGATGCTGGGAGCGACGATTGTTGGTACCGCTGTTTACACGGTGTCTTTGCCTTTCACGCTTTTGGGAAAAAATGAAGACGAAGCCGCTGAAGTGTTGGTGAAAACCCCGGCTCGCTCTACATTCCTGCGCTGCCTGGGTTGCACTCCGGCACAGAACGCTATGGATCGCTAGCTAGCGACCTGACAGACCTTAAAAAAAGAAACGTCCAGATCCTGGTTTGGACGCCAAGGAGAGAACAATGAGAGTATTTGCGGGGGCCGCCGCCTTGCTGGTACTGATGCCATCTTTGTCAGTAGCGGATGATGGTTTTATCGGGATCAATTATACCCAGCTGGAGCAGGATGACCGTTTCTTCCGGGGTGACCGTTTCGACACCGGTGAGATCTTTGTTCGTTTGGGTGCACATATTAACGAGTATGTCAGTGCTGAAATGCGGCTCGGCACAACCCTGTCGGATCATTCTGAAAACAATGCGGAATATCGCTTTAACTACCATGCCGGCGGGTATCTGTCTCTTGGTTATCAGCTTGGTTTGGTTCGTCCCTATGCATTAGTCGGTTTCACCGCAGGGGAGGAAGAGTTTGAAGGAGCATCCTGGTCTTTCAAGAATACCATTGAGGATGTCTCCTATGGTGTAGGGGCCGATTTTATATTTGGTGAACGTCTCGGTGTCAATGTGGAATATACCCAGTATTACGATATCGGGGATGTAACTTATAAAGGCCCATCAGTAGGCCTGGTTCATCAGTTCTGAAGTGGGGGAAGGAAATGTCTGAGATGAATAAGGCGGCGTCCTTGCGGTTGTTGCCAGGCTTTATGATGGGCCTGTTGGTGCTAATGCTGGCCGCCTGTGGCGGTGGTGGTAGTAGCCAGGATCTGATCCCCGGAAACGGAGGAACCCCCGGTAGTGATGATGGGTCCGGGTTCTCCATATCCGTTAGTCTGAATGATCTTTCTGGTGGTGCCATTGGCAGCGCGATGAACCCTATTTCAGCGGATAACCCGGCAAGGGCAAGAGCATTTGTTGCGCAAAATGGGGTGCCCCAGGAAGGTGTCATTGTCGAGTTCCAGGCATCACTGGGCGAGCTGTCGCCAGAAGGCGGTACAGCTTTGACGAATGCCAGTGGTGTCGCGACCATTGTTCTTCGCGCTGGTGATGTAGAAGGCGCCGGTCAACTGGTGGCAGGTATTCCGAACACCGACTCGCTGGGCATTGTGAACTTTGAAACCCTGGGCGATGCGACTGGCGGCGGTGGAACGGTGGATAATAGTAATGCGTTGTCCCTGGTGCTGCGTGACCAGAATGATACGGTGAACATCTCCGAAGTCAGTCGTGATCAATTAGGGTTGTTAAAAGCCTGCCTGGTGGACTCGGAGGGTGACCCGGTACCGGGTGAAGTCATCTTCTTCCAGACTTCCCTGGGGGTGATTTCTCCAGCCTCCGGTACCGCCCTTACACAGAATAATGGCTGTGCCAGCGCGAATCTCTCGGCGGGTTCTTCCGCGGGTGCCGCCGCCGCCGCCGCCTCCTATGGCAATTTGAACGCTACGGTCAATTTCGTTACCGATGGTTCCGGCAGTGATGTGCAGGTTGGCACCATTTCGTTTGTGCAGATGCCCACGGAGATCAATTCTTCTCAGCCCGAAAATATTACGGTTGAGGTGAGGAATTCCTCGGGGGCGACCCAGCAGAACAAGATCGTGGTTTTCTCCACCGATCTGGGCACTCTGTCGCCCTCTACCGGTAAAGTGCTGACCAATGCGTCAGGACAGGCAACGGTGTCACTGGATATCGGCAATGATTCTGGTGCGGGTACGCTTCAGGCAACCACTGATTTTGATAACCAGACCGTGGTCGAAGAGCGGGTTTTCAATGCGGTTCAGGATGAAGTGCAATTTGGTTTCGATGATGGCGCCAGCTTTCAGGAAGGGGTATTGGGCCTCAGCAACGATGACATTGCTGCCGGTAGCACGATTACCGTCACCGGTAACCTTCGTAATGTGACTGCGGGTACAGCCTACACCGACGAAACGGAAGTGACTTTCCAGAGCGTAAATTGTGGTACCTCTCAGGTGGAGGCCAGCAAGATTGCTCGCAGCGGCGTCGTCACGGTGACCTATACTGCCGGTGCGGGTTGTGATTCTGACAGTATCCGTGCGTTTGCAACCGTGAACGGCGAGCAGCTTCAAGCCCAGTCCGGCACAATCGCCATCGAGAATGCGGCGCCGTCTTCCATCGAATATCTTGGTTCGGATCCGGCTGACGGTCAGCTGAGCATCAAGGGCTCTGCATCTGTGGGTGGCCAGGAAAGTGCTACCTTGCTATTCCTGCTGAAAGACGAGAACGGTACGCCGCTCACCTCCCCTGCGGATGTGACGTTTACCCTCTCCACGACCATCGGCGGTATTGTATTTGCCGGTGGCCAGACGGAAATTGTCCGTCAGAGCAATTCCCAGGGTGAGGTCAGTGTACAGGTGAACTCCGGTACTGTGCCCACCTCGTTGGCAGTCCAGGCGACGCTCACCGCTCTCCCTGCAGTCACCACTAGTACAAATGCGCTATCAATCAGTGCCGGGCTGCCGGTACAGGAGAACTTTCGAATTGCTGTTGGTTCACAAAACCCATCTCCTGCTGGTGGCAGTATTCTAAATACACCGACTCAGGTGATCGCCAGTGCGGCTGATCAATTCGGCAACCCTGTGCCGGATGGCACTAATGTTCAGTTTGTGTCCGAGTTGGGAAAAATTGGATCCAGTTGTCAGACAGTAGATGGTACCTGTTCGGTAACCTGGACCAGCCAGGGTTTGCGAGAAGAAAAGTTCGATGCCTCTAAGAAAGGGCGGACCTGTGTGACTGCGCAGCCTGGAGAGTTTGTCTCTCAGTATGGTGTGGCCCGATTTGGGTGTGGTTTCCATGATCGTTTTGGTCGTAGTACGGTTCTCGCTTATACGCCTGGCGTCGAATCTTTTATCGACACCAATGGTGATTCAATCTGGGGAACGGCGGCGGATAATAGTGATCGGGTCTATGTGGATTTGCCAGACCCATTCGTGGATGCCAATGAAACCGGGTTGTATGGTGCTCCGCCTAATAATGTTTTCTTCAATATTGAAAATGCAGGAAGCTACCAGCAGCGTAATGGTGAGTATAACGGCATCAATGGCGATTGTGCTCAGGGAGGGGATTGCCGGATCTACGTAAGACGACAGCTGGTGATCGTATCTTCTACCGCAAATGTTCAGCTGTATCCTTTTATGGCCAATGCGGATTTGAGCAGCGCCGAATGGGTTTCTGAGCAGGCCTGGCTTGCCAGTGGAAGTAACGATTCCCCGCAAGGGTGGGCTGACGCGCTTTTTGTTGATTCTGTAGCAGGCAGCCCAGTGAGCGGGGTAACCGTATCCTCAGAAGGGTTTATTCAAAGCGTCACTTATGCCGATGTGGGTGGTTTTACCATTTCTCCAATGGTGGCAGATCTGAACGGTAACGCTCCTGAGGAGGGCACAACCATTTCGGTCGATCCTGGGGATATGCTGCTATCGGCAGGTGCAACAGAATGTACGATTGGTTCGACTTCCGAGCCAGAATTCTGCTCATTCGCATTCACCAAAAACCCCGAGGGGCAAAATTTCTTGCCGCTGGTGATTACGGTGGATCCGCCTACTGGTCGCGCAATAAGCCGGATCGTGCCAGTAAACTGATTCAATAGTTGCGGTTTTTGAAACGGTCTAGGTGTCTAAGTGCCTAGGCCGTTTTTTATGGGTTCAAGTATTCAGATTGCGAGGGCGGGTTGGGGTCTGTGCTTGTTGTAACATATAGTATGCAGCCCAAACTGGTCGCTTGGGCCTGTGGGGGAGAGTCTGCCACTAGTAGTGGGTAGGTGAATTATCCCAGAGCCAGGCAATGCTTCTTTTCACTGCACAGATCACTGAAGAGCGTTCTGCACAAGTCATCCACTTTCTGGTCGAGTTCAGCATCGTCAAAGGGATCGCCAGCCAGCGGCTGCCACTTCATGGCATTGAGCTGTAGCTGGATATTGCGCAGCAGCATCCGGTAGGGGTCTTTCAGGTCATACATGTCCAGAATCCCTTCCGCATGGATCAGGGTGTGCATGCCCATGCTCATGGACCATTGGCCGATGCTGAAAGCCAGCGGCGCCAGGCCGTGGGTTTCCAGTTCGCCATTTTCCATGGCGTCCTTGACTACCTGCTCCACCATGCGGCCGATGGGTTGGGTTGCTTCCAGCATTTGTTCGCGGCGATTGGCAGACGCTGCGTGCCAGACCACTTCGGTCATTACATATTGTTCCAGCCGGAAGTGTTCCGGGTAGTGCTGGGCAAACAGGGCATAGGCCACGGCGAAGGCCAGCATCTTGTCACGGGTGCTGAGCTCGGAGTCGGCGACGCGCTGGAAGTAGTCCCGGCGAGTCGTGGTCAACTCCGTGCAGACCGCGATAAGCAGATCCTCTTTCGAGGCAAAGTGGTGGTACAGCGTGCCGGTAGCGAAATTACATCTCCGGGCAATGGCAGCCATCTGGATGCCGAGCAGGCCTTCGTTGCACAATTGCTGGCGGGTGGCTTCGATAAACAGTTGTTCGCGCTCTGCCAGCGCCTGTTCGCGCCCGCTCCGTGTCTTGATCATAGTCGGTATCTGTTGTGATGCATGGAAACAGTGTGGATAGCATTGGGGAGTGGTTCAAGCGCTTTGTCATAGCGCCTCTGCCAGCTTCGCCAATACCCCGTTCAGGTGGTGCATGCCCTTGTCGGTGCAATGCAGTCGCTGAGCGGTGACCTCCAGCAGTCCCTGTTGCCGGAGTTCCCCCAGATTCTTTATCCATTGTGCCGCAGGAAGGCCGGTGTTGTCCTCTACAGTCTGTAACCGGATACCCTCCACGAGTCGCAGGCCGTTCATCAGGGATTCGAACAAGCGGTCATCTTCTGTCACTGGCTGGAACTGGCGGCGGGCCTGTTCCGGGTGGGCCAGATAGTCTTCCGGCTTACGGGTTTTCTGGTAGCGGTGGATGGTGCCCCGGGCGGCATCGGTGATCTTGCCGTGGGCGCCTGCGCCGATACCCAGGTAATCGCCGAATTGCCAGTAATTCAGGTTATGCCGACAGGCATGGCCGTCCAGGGAAAAGGCAGAAACCTCATAGCGCTGAAACCCCTCGCTGGCCAGCAGGGCAAAGCCGGCCTCTTCGGTATCGGCCATGCTGTCGGGTGCGGGCTGGTCGGGGGGGGAGCGGTAGAAGACGGTGTTCGGCTCGATGGTTAGCTCGTACCAGCTCAGATGTGTCGGCTGCAGCGCAATGGCCTGTTGCAGGTCATCCAGGGCCTGGGCCCGGCTCTGGCCGGGCAGGGCATGCATGATATCCAGGTTGAAGGTGGTGAAGCCGGCCTCCCGGGCCTGGCGGGCGGCATCAATGGCGGTACTGGCATCATGGATGCGGCCCAGGGCTTGAAGGTGCGCATTGTTAAAGCTCTGCACCCCGATAGACAGCCGGTTGATGCCAGCCTCCCGAAAGCCGGCAAAGCGACCCGCTTCCACCGTGCCAGGATTGGCCTCTAGAGTGATTTCAGCCTGATCGGTCAGGCATAGCCGTTGCCGGATACCCTGAAACAATTGTTGATAAAAATCCCCGGACAGCAAACTCGGCGTGCCGCCACCAATAAACACGGTTTCCACTGGCCGATCCCCGATCAGCGATAGATCCTGATCCAGATCCTTCAGCAATGCCTGCAGATAAGCCGCCTCTGGCAATTCACCCCGCTCATGGGAATTGAAATCGCAATAGGGGCATTTGCGCACACACCAGGGAGTGTGGATGTACAGGGAGAGGGGTGGGTTCTTGAGGGGCATGAGAGTTGGAGGAGCGCTGTAGCAATGGGAAAGTGTGGGCATGGTAGCAGAATAGTTGACAGTTGATAGTTGACAATTGACAGGGAAAAACAAAGAGTTGCGTCGAGCTATGGGGCTTCCAGGGTTTTCGCTGTCAACTGTTCACTGTCAATTATCAACTGGTTTATATGGTGCATATCTGGGTAGATGCCGACGCGTGTCCGCGGCCGGTGAAAGAGGTGTTGTTTCGGGCGGCTCAGCGGGTGCAGGTTCCGTGCACTCTGGTGGCCAATCAACCGGTGGCAGTGCCGCGCTCTGCGTTGATCCGTGCCATTCAGGTGAGACAGGGCTTTGACGTGGCCGATAACGAGATTGTGCGCCGCTGCGAGCCGGGGGACCTGGTGGTGACCCAGGATATCCCGCTGGCGGCAGAGGTGGTCGCCAAGGGGGCGGAGGCGGTAACGCCACACGGGCATTGGTTGGACAAGGATACCGTGCGCGAGCGGTTGAATATGCGCGATTTCATGGAAGAGATGCGCTCGGCCGGTATGCAGACCGGCGGCCCCAGCAGTTATTCGGGTCAGGACAAGGCGAGATTCGCCAATGCCCTGGATCGCTGGCTGGCTCGTGTTCAGAAATAGCTGGTCAGGCCGATCTGGCCCCAGCTGAGGTCATTACCGCCGTCCCGGCGTACGTCTTCCCCGGCCCAGCTATGTTGCCAGCCCGCATGCAGTTCCAGTGCCGGCAGTACGTCCCAGAGTAAATGAGCGCCCACCTCCCTGTGATTCGGGCCGTTGTAATCCTCACTGGCATAGCCGTCATCGTAGGTCTGGGTGATATGAAGTTTACCGGTCCAATCGGGGGCCAGTTCTCTCCGGGCGTGCAGTGTCAGAGCATAGAAAGCGCCAGAGGCCTGTTTGCTCCAGGTGCCATCCAGAGATACGGATAGCCAGGGCTGAAGCGGCGCGGTAAAACCGGCGCCGGTTTCCACATCATCCGCACCCTGCGGGTGAAACTGCAGGTAGGTGACGTTGAGGTAGGGGCTCCAGTGCTCCACGTAGGGAGCGTATTCCACGAAGAGATTGTTTTCCCGGTAATCGCTGCCATTGGCCCAGGCCTGCCAGACCCCGGCGGTGATGGGCCTGGCGGGTCAGGTCAACGGCAGCGGAGACCAGAGGGTTGCCGTCCAGGTTGTCTCGCCCTTCGGTCACATAGCGGCTTTGCCACTGAGACTGGAAGCTGCCCTCCAGGCCACTGCCTTGGGCCAGTGAGACGAGTGATGTCAGGGCACTGGCGACGGCAAGTTGTCGTGTTCGCATAATGGCATCCCTGCTGCACGTGAAGTCCATGCTAACAGGCCTGGAAGATACACGGGTGAAGGTGACTGGAGAACATTACTGCAGGGCCTGGATCAGCTGGGCCATGGCCTTGCCCCGGTGGCTGAGTGCGTTTTTTTCTTGCGCGGGCAACTGGGCGGCGGTGCAGTGCTTTTCTTTAACAAAGAAATGCGGATCATAGCCGAAGCCCTGCTCTCCCTGGGGTTCCAGTACGATTTCTCCGTCCCAGGTGCCCTGGCAGATCAGCGGGGTGGCATCATCCTCGTGGCGCATGAGCACGATCACGGCTACGTAGCGGGCGTTACGGGAGACGTCCGGCGCATCGGTCAGCATTTCCACCAGCAAGGCATTGTTCTTGGCATCGGTGGCGCCGACCCCGGAAAAACGCGCTGAGTACACCCCAGGGGCTCCTTTCAGTGCTGCCACTTCAATGCCGGAATCATCGGCGATGGCGGGCAGGCCGGTGTATTTGCTGGCATTGCGGGCCTTGATAATGGCGTTTTCCACAAAGGTGGTACCGGTTTCATCCGCTTCCGGCACGGAAAACTCACTCTGGGCCACCACCTCAATATTCAGTGGCGCCAGCAGTTGCTGCATTTCGGCGAGTTTTTTGGCGTTGCCGGAGGCAAGAACGATTTTTTCCATGGAAAACTCCTGACGTCGTTAGCGGCGAGCTTCTAGCGACGAGCTGCGAGGAAAAGAGAAAAGCCTGGAACTTGAGTGCCCGGCTCTTTGTTATCCAACTGTTTAGCTCGTAGCTGCTTTTATACCGTCACCCGATAGATCGCAATTTCTCCGAACAGGTTCGGCCATAGTCTTGCCAACAGGCCGCTGCGATGGCGGCGGTTGATTACCTGCCGTTCCAGGATGCGAATATTGCTCTTGCGACAGTGGGTTTCGAAATCCTGCACCGTGCACAAGTGGATGTTGGGCGTGTTGTACCACTCGTAGGGCAGCGTGGAAGACACCGGCATGCGTCCTTTCAGACCCAGGTAGGCGCGCACCCGCCAGTGGCCGAAATTGGGGAAGGTGATAATCGCTTCGCGACCCACGCGCAGCATTTCATTGAGGATTTGGTCCGGGCGTAGCACGGCCTGCAGGGCCTGGGTCATCACCACATAATCGAAACGATGATTCTGGAAATTGCCCAGGCCTTCGTCCAGATCCTGTTCCAGTACATTGACGCCTTTTTCAAAACAGGCCGCCAGGTTGTCCTGGTTGATCTCCAGGCCGTAGCCACGGATCTGCTTGTGGTGTTGCAGGTGGGCCAGCAGGGTGCCGTCACCACAGCCCAGGTCCAGCAGGCTGGCGTCAGCGGGGATCCAGTCACTGATCAGTTGCAGGTCATCACGCATGGTCGCCTGCCTCCACATTGTTGACGCCGTTTTCCACTTCGTTGGCGACCCTGTGCATGTAGGCGCCGAACAGCTTGGTGTATTCGGGAATATCCAGCAGGAAGGCGTCGTGGCCTTTGGGCGTATCGATTTCCGCGTAGCTCACATCACGGCCGGCATGGACCAGGCCGTTGACGATTTCCCGGCTGCGCTCCGGCGCAAAGCGCCAATCCGACGTGAAAGACATGACTAGGAACTTGCACTCCGGCTTTGCCAGGGCGGTTTCCAGGGAATTATCGAACTCCCGGGCCGGGTCGAAATAATCCAGCGCCTTGGTCATCAGCAGGTAGGTGTTGGCGTCGAAATTGCGCGAGAACACTTCGCCCTGATGGCGCAGATAGGATTCCACCTGGAATTCCACGTCGAAGCCGAAATGGAAGCGGCCGGCACGCAGGTCGCGACCGAACTTCATGCG
Organism: Alcanivorax jadensis T9; assembly: GCF_000756655.1. Lineage (GTDB taxonomy): Bacteria > Pseudomonadota > Gammaproteobacteria > Pseudomonadales > Alcanivoracaceae > Alcanivorax > Alcanivorax jadensis. The sequence goes on along the minus strand of NZ_ARXU01000009.1, from coordinate 55,430 downwards.
CATGGCGTCGTCGCTTAGGTAGGTGATATGGCCGACCATGCGCGCCAGGATTAGTCCCTGACGGGGATAGGTGTCGTGCAGGTAATAGCGCCCGCCGTGGAAGTTGGGGTCGGTAAGAATCGACTGGCGCGCCACTTCATTGAAGGCAATGTTCTGGGCAGACAGTTTCGGCGCCGCGGCGATGACCACCGCATGACTGAGTCGGTCCGGGTAGTCGATGGACCACTGCAGTGCCTGCATGCCGCCCATGCTGCCGCCGATCACCGCCGCCCAGCGGGAAATTCCCAGCACATCTGCCAGCCTGGCCTGACTGTTCACCCAGTCCTTCACCGTCATCATGGGGAAGTCCGGCCCCCAGGGCTGACCGCTTTCCGGGTTGATGGACGCGGGGCCGGTGGAGCCGTGACAGCCACCCAGATTGTTCAGGCTGACCACGAAAAAGCGGTTGGTATCGATCACCTTGCCGGGCCCGATGCAGGCATCCCACCAGCCGGGGCGCTTGTCGCTCTTGCTGGTATAGCCGGCGGCATGGTGGTGGCCGGACAGGGCATGGCAGATCAGCACCGCATTGGAGGCGTTGCTGTTGAGGGTGCCATAGGTCTCATAGACCAGCTCGTAGGACGTCAGGGTACGGCCGCATTCCAGTTCGAGAGCAGTATCAAACTGGAGCGTTCTGGGCTCGACCAGACCTACAGAGTCTTCAGCAGACCATGGAGCGTCGTCGGGGATCTGTTGCGGCATGATGACTCGCTTGCAAAGGATGCCGCAAAGTCTAAAGCCCGCCCGGTGGCCGTGCAATCGGCGACCGGGCGGTTGGCCTGTTAATCAGTGGATGATTTATCCCAGAGGGGAGAAATGTTCCTCTTCGCTCTGGTTGCGGATGTCGATGTGATGATCCAGCGCCTGGTGGACGCGATTGCGTTCATGTTTTCGATCCACATCAATCAGCAGCAGGTAATTGCCGTTTTTCACTGACTGCAGATAGGGGGCCAGATGATGATTGGACTGGGAAATACCGCGTAGACCGCCGGCCCAGGCACCGAAGCAGGTGAAAAACAGGGCAGTCAGCAGCCATACTCCCAGATGGGCATCCACGCCCCATGGATCAATGAACGCGATGGCATAACCGGCAAGCAGACCGATCAGCAGGCCGCGGGTGGCGCCGCTGTAGCCATTACTCATGATGTCGGTATCTTCCCAGGGGGTGGTGGCGTTGATGCCGTGACGATCAAGCTCACCGGCATCCCGTGCCATGACATGAATACGATCTCCACCGATACCGGCGGTATCCAGGCGGGTGATCGCGTTGGAGACCTGTTGCAGGTTGGGAACGAGATAGTAAACCCGATACATGCGTCTTACCCTCCGTCGTTATATGTTGGGTTCACGCTAAGCCTGCCACAGTGAGTGCCGGGTCAAAAAGTGATCAAGATGGGGTGAAGCATGGCAAAACAGGATCTTCTCGACCGCCTCTACGCCCAGGTGGCCAACGAGGAAGACGCACGTACCTGCACGGACATCAGTGATGCCGCCTGTCGGGAGGTGCCCGGGAATTTCTTTCGTATCATTTGCGCCAATACCCTGACCAAGATCGGCGATCTGTTGATCAACCCGAAAACCGTGCTGGCCTGGCTGATCACCGCGGTAGGGGCGCCGTCTTATCTTGCCGCGTTACTGGTGCCCATTCGTGAATCCGGCTCGCTGATTCCCCAGTTGATGATCGGTGCGCTGGTGCGTCGCTACCCGGTACGCAAGGGCTTCTGGACCCTGGGGGCGGCGCTGCAGGGTATCGCCGTGCTGGCAATGGCCGCAGCGGTCTGGTTGCTGGAGGGCATGCAGGCAGGTCTGGCGATTATCGGTTTGTTGGTTCTGTTCAGTATCAGTCGCGGCTTCTGTTCCGTGGCCATGAAGGATGTGCAGGGGAAGTGCATCCCCAAGTCTCGCCGTGGCCGCCTTACCGGGCTGTCTGCCACGCTGTCGGGCGCCATCACGTTCGCACTGTCACTGGTGATCTTCCGCGGAGGTGAGGATCCGTCCATGGCGTTCTATGGTGCGTTGTTGGCGTCGGCAGGGGTGGCCTGGTTAGTGGCTGCGGCGGTGTTCTTTAGCGTAGACGAGTATCCGGGGGCCAGCGAAGGCGGCAATAACGCTTTCAAGGAAGCGCTGGCCAGTCTCAGCCTGCTGAAAACCGATGCCCCTTTCCGCCGTTTCGTGATCACCCGCGCCTTGCTGATGGCGTCGTCGCTGGCCTCGCCGTTCCTGGTACTGGTGGCCCAGGAGCAGGCCTCGCTGCCGCTGCTGCTGGGCAGCTTCGTGCTGGCCTCCAGCCTGGCCAGTACCGTCAGCGCCACGGTCTGGGGCTATATGGCCGACACCTCCAGCCGTAATGTGATGGTGCGGGGCGGTGGGCTGGCGGCGCTGGTCTGTCTGCTGGCCGGTGGGTTCGCCGCCTGGGGTCCGCAGGCGGATTGGCTCCACTGGCTGTATCCGCTGGCCTTCTTCGTGCTGGCCATTGCCCATGCCGGCGTGCGCATCGGTCGCAAGACCTACATGGTGGACATGGCGGGTGGCACCAAGCGCACGGACTACACCGCAGTGAGTAATACCGTTATTGGCTTTCTGTTGCTGGCAGTGGGTGGCATCAGTGCGGGGGTGGCACTGTTGGGCAATGACTGGGCCTTGCTGGTGTTGGGGGGTATGGGCGCGGTGGGAGTGCTCAGTGCGAGATTGCTGAAAGACGTGTAATACGCGTATTTGTTGGAGCTTTGTTCACAAAGCGAAGAGCGAGAGAGGCAAGGGCGTCCACTTTTCGCTTTGTGAACAAAGCTCCAACGGGGAGGGCTTAGCTTTTTTCAAACAATAGATCCCACACCCCGTGCCCCAGTTTTTCACCGCGCCGTTCAAATTTGGTTTCCGGGCGCCATGATGGCCGGGGTGAGAATTGTCCGGTACCGGCGGTATTGGTGAAGCCTTCGGCGTCGTTCATCACTTCCATCATGTATTCGGAGTAATTCTCCCAGTCCGTGGCCATGTGCAGCACGCCGCCGGGCTGCAGCTTGCGATGCACCAGGGCCACCCAGGCGGGTTGAACGATGCGGCGCTTATGGTGTTTTTTCTTGTGCCAGGGGTCGGGGAAGTAGAGTTGCACCCGGGCCAGGCTGTTATCCGGGATGCATAGCTCGAGAATCTCCACCGCGTCATCGCAATAGCTGCGCAGGTTGCTCAGGCCGCGCTGCTGGATTTCCATCAGCAGGGCCCCCACTCCCGGGCGATGCACTTCGATGCCGATAAAATCCTTGTCTGGATCGGCCTGCGCCATATCCGCCAGGGAGTGCCCCATGCCGTAGCCAATTTCCAGAACCCGAGGGGCATCGCGACCGAAGACCGCTTGTGGATCCAGCACTCCATCGGCGCGCTCCAGGCCAAATTGCGGCCAGAGGCTATCCAGCGCATTACGCTGTCCGGCGGTGAGGCGGCCCTCGCGCAACACAAAGCTGCGCACCTTGCGCATGACCTTGCCGGTTTCCGGGTCTTGATCCTGTTTGATGAAATCGAGCATGGGGCTGCCAGGTGAGTTGAAGCGGGGAGCGATTGTAGCAAAAACCGCGAGTGGGTGGGGTTCACGTCACCTTGATGGCAAGTGGGTGATTATCACCCTGCAAGTCATGGTATTGAAAACCCCATTACCCCGGCGCCGACTCTCCCCCAAGATCGGCGCCTTTTTTTTATCGACTGATGCCGTCCAGCGGTGAAGAGGCTGAGGCATACGCCTTTCGGGGCATGCGCCCGGCCAGGAAAGCTTCGCGCCCGGCTTCGATCGCTTTTCTCATGGCGGAAGCCATCAATACTGGTTTCTGTGCATGGGCCACGGCGGAGTTGAGCAGCACGCCGTCACAGCCCATTTCCATGGCCAGGGCGGCGTCGGAGGCGGTGCCGACGCCGGCATCCACGATGATGGGCACGTTCGCCTCTTCCAGGATCAGGCGGATACTGTGCGGGTTGAGAATGCCCAGTCCGGACCCGATCAGTGAACCCAGCGGCATTACCGCCACACAGCCCATGTCTTCCAGTTCCTTGGCCACAATCGGGTCATCGTTGGTATAGACCATCACCTTGAAGCCGTCATCGATCAGTTCCCGGGCCGCTCGCAGGGTGTGGGTAATGTTCGGATACAGGGTTTTCTGGTCACCCAGCACTTCCAGCTTTACCAGATCATGGCCGTCCAGCAGTTCCCGCGCCAGCTTGCAACAGCGCACCGCATCCTCGGCGGAGAAACAGCCGGCGGTGTTGGGCAGGATGGTGTACTTGTCCGGGTTGATGAAATCCAGCAGGTTGGGCTCGTCTGCGTTCTGGCCAATATTGGTACGGCGAATGGCCACGGTGACGATCTCGGCGCCACTGGTTTCGATAGCCTCGCGGGTTTCCTCGAAATCCTTGTACTTGCCGGTGCCGATCAGCAGTCGGGAAGAATAGGTGTTGCCGGCAATAGTGAGCAGGTCGGACATGGGGCCTCGCCTCGGTTCGGGTTACTGCGTAATAAATAGGGTCCGGGTGGTGTCAGCCACCGCCGATGGCATGGACGATTTCCACCACATCGCCATCGTTCAGGGTGAAATCGTCATGCTGACTTTTCGGGACGATGTCCCGGTTCACTTCCACCGCCAGGCGGCGGCCGGCCAGATTCAGCTGAGTGACCAGATCCGCGATGGTGGTGCCATCCAGAGTCAGGGTATCGCCGTTGACGGTAAGCTTCATGATAGAGATCAAACTGCCTTGAACAGGGACCAGGCCAGCATCAGCCAGCCAATGATCAGTGCGGTGCCGCCCAGCGGGGTAATGGCGCCGATCCATTTCTGACCGCTGAGCACCAGCACATACAGGCTACCACTGAAAACCAGGGTGCCGGCAAACAGCACCCAGCCAGCGGTGACCATGCCGCTGGCGCCAAACGCCCTGGCCAGCAACCCACACAGCAGCATCGCCAGGGCATGGTAGAAATGGTATTCGCTGGCGGTGGACCACACGGCAAGCATGGATTCATCCACGCGGGATTTCAGGCCATGGGCACCGAAGGCGCCGAGGATAACGGCCAGTGCGCCGTTAAGGGCGCCGAGTACGAGGAGAATTTTCATGGACGGTATGTTACCCGCTTGCAGGCATGCGCGCAGCACGTAACCGGTGAAAATAAAAAGCCCCTCGAAGGAGGGGCTTTTTGCGGTCGGCGTTACGCTGCGATGGCGTTACGCAGCTTTTTGATGGCGTTGTTTTCCAGCTGGCGGATACGCTCGGCGGACACGCCGTACTCGTTCGCCAGGTCCTGCAGGGTGGACTTCTGATCGGCCAGCCAGCGGCGCTCGAGGATGTCGCGGCTGCGTTCGTCCAGCGCCATCAGGGCTGAGCCCAGTTGGCGGCTTTCCCGTTCCTGCTGATCCTGTTCGGCCAGCAGGTCCGCGGGATCGCTGTTGTCGCTGTGCAGGTACGCGGCCGGGGACACTACGGTGCTGTCCTCGTCGTCGTTGGTGGGGCCATCGAAACTGGCGTCGTAGGCACCCAGGCGGCCTTCCATTTCTTTTACCTGGATGGCAGTAACGCCCAGATCATCGGCCACTCGTTGCGCTTCTTCCATGCTCAGGCGACCCAGGCGCTTCTTTTGCCCGCGCAGGTTGAAGAACAGTTTGCGCTGGGCCTTGGTGGTGGCCACTTTGACGATGCGCCAGTTCTTGATCACATATTCGTGGATTTCCGCCTTGATCCAGTGCACCGCGAAGCTCACCAGGCGTACGCCCTTGGTGGGGTCGAAGCGTTTCACCGCTTTCATCAGGCCCACATTGCCTTCCTGGACCAGATCGCCCAGGGGCAAACCATAGCCGGTGTAGCTGCGGGCGATGTGCACTACGAACCGCAGGTGCGCGAGTACCAAGTTGCGGGCGGCATCCACGTCCTGTTCGTAGAAATACTGTCCTGCCAAACGTTGTTCGTCGTCTGCGCTGAGAACCGGCACGGCATTAACGGCTCGCATGTAGGCGTCCAGGTTATTACCCGGTACGGCCAACATCAGCGCCTGTGCTTGCGTTGAAGGGTTTGTCATGCGCGTTGTCTCCTCGTTGAAGACCAGTCTATGTCCTGTATGTGCCGCTGATCTTAGCACTCGGTTCTTTGGAGTGCTAATAGGCAAAAAGGTTCCCGCCGATTGAGAGGGTCGATGGAGCAATCACCAAGTCTAGGCCGGCCATGTGAACCGGTGATGAACACAGGGTTGGACGTGCATGAAAGTGGAAGGTTCCTGGGGTGTCTGCTGTAGGAGCGGCGCTCGAGCCGCGAACATACGTGCGACAAGCCGTGCCAGGCCGTGGCGGCTCATACCCGCGGGCCACAGAGAGCGCCGCTCCTGCAGCGGTTAAAAATTCGGCTCGATATCACCCAGATGCCGACCCACGGCCAACCAGGCGCCCAGAAGCCCCAGGATGCCACTGAATACGGGCAGGATGATCAGGCTGGATGCGGCCATTGATGTGAGTGATTCCTCACTATTGTACAGCGCCAGTAGTTCGTCGATTGGCCCGCCGAGCCACCACAGGGCCACCTGTACCAGGATGACCGCCGTTGCGCCGCCGGCAAAGCCGAAGCAGAAACCGGAGTAGAGGAAGGGCCGGCGCACGAAGCCGTCGGTGCCGCCGACGATCTTCACCACCACGATTTCCTCCCGGCGGCTTTCGATGGCCAGGCGGATGGTGTTCACCACCACCAGCACCACCGCGGCAGCCAGCGCCAGGGTGAGAGCGGAAATCAGCCGTTCGCCCAGTTCAATCAGGGCATGCAGGCGGCGTACCCATTCCACATCCAGCTGTACCAGATCCACCCCGTCTGCCTCCGCCAGGCGGTTTTCCAGGGCGCGCAGGGTGACCGGGTCGGTCTCGTCCGGGTAGACCACAATCAGCGGCGGCAGCGGGTTGTCCGGCAGGGCCTCCAACACGTCGCCAAAGCCGGACAGGGCCTTGAATTCCGCCAACGCCTGCTCCCGGGTAATCACCTCGGTGCGACTGATGTTGTCCAGCCCTTGCCAGTCGCTGGCCAGATCCCTTTGCCGCTGCTCGCTGATATTCATTTCCATAAACACGGACAGGTGGGCATTGCCGTCCCAGCCGCGGGTAATGGCACGGGCATTATCCAGCAGCACCGCCAGCCCGGCAGGCAGTGCCAGGGCGATGGCGATCACCAGAATGGTCATGGCACTGCTGGTACGTGCGGCGTTAAGCCGTTGCAGGGCATCCTTGAAGGAGTCTTGATGGTGTTGACGCCAGCTGCGGAAACGGTCCTGCAGGGAGGTGCGGGCACTGTGCGCCCCGGCCACCCGGCGCACTCGCTCCGGTTTCTGGCGGCTGGCCTTGATCGGGGTGGCGTTTCTGGGCCCCTTGTTAGCTGCCATGGTGGCCCCCTTCGTCGCCGTCGTGGATCAGGCGCCCCTCACGCAGGGTCAGCAGGCGGTGGTTATAGCGGGCGATCAGGCTCAGGTCGTGGGTGGCGATCAGCACGGCTACACCAACCCGGGCGAAATCCTTGAACAGGTCCATGATCTCCTCGGAGAGGGCCGGGTCCAGGTTACCGGTAGGTTCGTCCGCCAGCAGCAGCGGCGGCTTGTTGACCACCGCCCGGGCGATACCCACGCGCTGCTGCTCGCCGCCGGAGAGCATGATCGGGTTTAACTTTTCCTTGTCCAACAGGCCCACCTTGTCGAGTGCGGCCCGCACCCGTTTGCCGATATCGCTGCGCGCATAGCCGGCGATAATCAGCGGCAGGGCCACGTTGTCGAACACGGTCCGATCGAACAGCAATTGGTGGTTCTGGTGAACCATGCCGATCTTGCGGCGCAGCAGTGGGATCTGCCGGTTGCCGAAGCCATTCAGATTCTGGTTATCAATGAGTACCTGACCCTGGGTGGGACGCTCCAGCATCATGATCAGTTTCAACAGGGTGGATTTGCCCGCCCCGGAATGACCGGTCAAAAACGTCAGCTGCCCGGCGGGGAGCGTGAAGCTCACCTTGCTGAGTGCGTCTTTGCCGTTCGGGTAGCGTTTGCTGACCCGGTCAAACTGAATCATGACGTCCCTTGGGATGTGTTATGTCGCAGTAGGAGCGCCGCTTGAGGCGCGAACAACCGTTGTCGCGAGTACAGTTCGCGCCTCAAGCGGCGATCCTACGGTGCTATCGGCGAGGTGTGGTGTTGCTACCCCGCCACGTCTTCAAACAATGCCTGCACAAATTCTTCCGCATGGAAGGGGCGCAGGTCTTCCAGTCGTTCCCCTACGCCGATAAAGCGAATCGGCAGGCCAGTGCGTTTGGCCAAGGCAAACAGGATACCCCCTTTGGCGGTGCCGTCGAGTTTGGTCAGTGCCAACCCGGTCACGCCGGCGGCATCGCGAAACTGTTCCGCCTGCTGGATGGCATTCTGGCCGGTGCCGGCGTCCAGTACCAGCAGCACTTCGTGGGGCGCATCCGGGATCAGTTTCTTCATCACCCGGGTGACCTTGGTGAGCTCCTCCATCAGGTTGCCGCGAGTGTGCAGGCGACCGGCGGTGTCGGCGATCAGCACGTCGGCGCCGCGGGACTGGGCGGCCTGGACCGCGTCATAGACTACCGAGGCGGAATCCGCGCCGGTGTGTTGTGCCACCACCGGGATGTCGTTGCGCTCGCCCCATACCTGCAGCTGCTCCACGGCAGCGGCGCGGAAGGTATCGCCAGCGGCCAGCATCACGCTCTTGCCTTCCGCCTTGAAGCGGCAGGCCAGCTTGCCGATGGTGGTGGTCTTGCCGACCCCGTTCACGCCGACCATCAGGATCACATAGGGTTTCTTGCTGCCGTCGATGGTGAGCGGTTGGTCCACTGGCACCAGCAGCTTGCGTAGTTCGTTCTGCAGGGACTCGTACAAGGCGTCAGCATCCACCAGTTCTTCGCGACTGACCTGGCCGGTCAGTGCCTCGATGATCACGTCGGTGGCTTCCACGCCCACATCGGCGACCAGCAACTGGGTCTCGATTTCCTCGAAAATCTCGTCGTCGATTTCCTTGGCGCCCACCAGCAGGTCAGCCAGGCCCTTGCCCAAGCCCTTGCGGGTCTTGCCCAGGCCCAGCTTCATGCGTGTCCAGAAGCCTTCACCATTGTCACTGTCATCCGCCGGTTCGGCCTGGCTCTCGGCCTGTGGCGATGGTTGCGGGTCAGCGGCAGGGGCTTCAACGTGTGCAGTTGCCGGGGGAGTGACTGTGGGCTCGGGTTCGCCAGAGGCATTGTCTTGCGGGGCGGGTGCCGAGTCGGTGTCGTTCAGTTCATCGGCATCCACACCGGTAAACATGCGCTTCCAGAAACCGGTCTTTTTTTCTTCCGGCTTGGGGGCGTTGTCGTCGTCGCGGGAAACTTCGTCGCTCATGTTCAGTCTTATCCAATCGCGAAGAGGGTAAATCGGGCCTCTTCCTTTGCAATGAGGCTGCAAGGACAGGGCGGTAAACCGGTATGCTATGCCGGCGATAAATAAAATGCGCCCTCCTGCAGGCTGGACGTTCGCTAACGAACGCGCGGCTATCCTAACACTTCGCTCACGGGGGAGCAGCTTCCGGGGGCGACACAATGAGGACAATGCATGAGAAAACTCATGGTGGCACTGGTGGTCATTCTCTGGAGTCTGACCGCTCGGGCCGAGCTGCCCACCCACGGCTTTACCCTGGATAACGGTCTCAAGGTGCTGATCCGCGAGGATCATCGGGCTCCTGTGGTTACCGTGATGGTGTGGTTCAAGGCCGGCAGCTTCGACGAAGCGCCCTATGAAACCGGCCTGGCCCATGTGCTTGAGCACATGATGTTCAAGGGCACCGAGAGGCTGGGGCCGGGGGATTTCTCCAAACTGGTGGCCCGTTATGGGGGCAGTGACAATGCCTTCACCAGTTATGACTACACCGCCTATTTCCAGCAGTATGAGGTGTCGCGCCTGCCGCTGGCCCTGGAGCTGGAAGCGGAGCGACTGGGCAACCTGAAGATCGACGATGACGAGTTCCATCGCGAGTTGCAGGTGGTGCTGGAAGAGCGCCGTACCCGCACCGACGACAACCCCAATGCCCTGGCCTGGGAAAAATTCCAGGCGGTGGCCCGCCCGGGTACCGGCTATGCCCACCCGATCATCGGTTGGCGCTCCCTGCTGGCCCAGCTGCAGCCGGAACAGGCTCGTAGCTGGTACGACCGCTTCTATGTGCCGGGTAATGCCACCCTGGTGGTTGCCGGTGATGTGACCCGCGATCAGGTGGAACCACTGGTACGCCGCTTCTTCAGCAATTTGCCCGCCGGTACCACGCCGCCGCGGCCAACGCAGACGGTCACCCCCCCTGCCGGTGAGCGCCGCCTGGATCTGGCCATGGCCGTGCAGGTGCCCGCCCTCTACATGCTTTATAACGTGCCCTCCCTGGTGACTGCCGAGCAGAAAGAGGATTTCTACGCCTTGACCATGCTCGCGGGAGTGCTCGATGGCGGCATGAGTGCCCGTATCGAAACCGAGCTGGTACGTGGCGAGAAGCTGGTGGCCGGCGCCGGGGCCAGCTACAGCGGCATCCAGCGCGGCGATGGCACCTTTACCCTTACCGCGACTCCGAACCCGGGTGTCACGCTGGATCAGGTAGAGCAAGCTCTGCGCGAGCAGATCAAGACCCTGCAGAGCACCTTGCCGAGTGAGGACGAAATGGCGCGGGTACAGGCCGGCGTGCTGGCCAGCCAGGTGTTTGAAAAGGATTCGGTGATGGGCCAGGCCATGGAGCTGGGCATGCTCAGCACTTTGGGGCTGGATATCGATCTGGCCGATCAGTTCGAGGAACAGTTGGGCAAGGTCACGGCTGAGGATGTGCAGCGGGTGGCCCGCCAGTGGCTGGTGCCGGAGCGGTTGGCGGTGGCCCATGTGGTGCCTGAGCAGGAGGAAGAACAATGAAAACCGAGCTACAAGCTACAAGCTACAAGCTGCAAGGCGCGAAGATGTCGGCTTCCTCTCCTCGCAGGGCGGTGTTCCGCGCTGACAGTGTCGGGGGCGCGGCTCCTGCGCTATTCGATTGGCTGAAAGGTTTGCGCGCGTTGCAGCTTGTAGCTTGCAGCTTGCGCCTTCTGGCAGTGTCGGCAGCGCTGATGCTCAGCGCCTGTACCAGCTTTCCGACGACGGAAAAACAGGTGGCGGCCAGCGAGCCCCAGGCGCCGCAGCTGGATATTCAATCCTGGCAGACCGGGCAGGGTGCCAAGGTCATGTTCGTGCAAAGCGATGCCTTGCCCATGCTGGATATTCGTCTGGTGATGGCGGCGGGCAGTTCCCAGGATGACGGCTTACCCGGTGTGGCCTCCCTGACCAGTGCCCTGATCGGTCAGGGCACCGAGGCTCTCAGTGTGGATGACATCGCCCGGGGCTTTGAGGATCGTGGCGCCAGTTTTTCCTCCAGCAGTTACCGGGACATGGGCATCATCAGCCTGCGTACCCTGTCGGCGGCGGAATATCGCCAGCCGGTGGTGGCGCTGTTCAATCAGGTGATTGGTTCGCCCAGCTTCCCCCAGGACGCGCTGGATCGTCTGCGTACCCGCGCCATGCAGGGGCTGCGCATGGAGCAACAGGTGCCCGGGCCGCAGGCCAGCAAGGCGTTCATGGCCACGGTGTTTGCCGATCACCCCTATGGCCAGCCCAGCGAAGGGACCCTGGAGAGTCTGCCGCAGATACAGCGACAGCAGCTGGTGGATTTCTATGACACCTATTACGCCGCCGGCAATACCGTGATTGCCATGGTTGGGGACCTGTCGCGCAGCGAGGCCGAGGAGATTGCCGCACAGATCAGTGCAGCACTGCCGGCGGGAGCCGCGGCACCAGCGTTGCCTCGGGCAGAGGTGCTCAGCGAGCGCAAACGCGAGCACATCGATTTCCCCTCCGCGCAGACCCATATTTTGCTGGGCAACCAGGCCACCTGGCGGGGCAACCCGGATCATGTGGCTCTGCACGTGGGCAACCAGATTCTCGGCGGTGGCGGCTTCGCGTCCATTCTCACCGACGAGGTGCGCCAGCAGCGTGGCTATGTGTACGGCATCGGCAGCGGTTTCTCCGCCATGGCAGCGGGCGGCCCATTCCAGGTGCAGTTCAAGACCGCCAATGAGAATGCCGACGAAGCGCTGACCCTGACGCTGGATCTGGTCGGTAAGTTTGTTGAAGAGGGACCCAGCCAGGCACAGCTGGAACAGGCGCGGGCCAATATCCTTGGCAGCTTTGCCCTGAGCACCGCCGATAACAGCGATATTATTGGCCAGCTGGGTGCCATCGGTTTCTACGATCTGCCGCTGGATTACCTGCAGTGGTTCAACGATCAGGTGCGACAGGTCACCGTGGCGGATATCCGCGAGGCTTTCCGCAGAACCCTGGATGTGGAGGATCTGGCCATCGTCAGTATTGGTCCGGAGGCACCACAAATCCTTCAGGATCAGGACAGTGGGAACCCCGGTGAGAAGGAAGAGCGCAGTGGCGAGTAGAGGTCCGAATCGCAAAGGCGGCGCCACCAGCAAGGGCCAGGTGCGCATTATCGGCGGTGAGCGGCGTGGCCATCGCTTGCAGTTCGTGGATCAGGGGGGCGATCTGCGCCCCTCCTCCGATCGCATGCGCGAAACCCTGTTTAACTGGCTGCAGTTCGAGCTGCCGGGCCTGCGGGTACTGGACCTGTTTGCCGGTTCCGGGGTGCTGGGGGCGGAGGCCCTGAGCCGCGGTGCTCAGCGGGCAGTGCTGGTGGAAAAAAAGCGCGAACGGGCCGCCGACCTGAAGCGTCAGTTGCTGCCCCTGTTTGACGATCGCATCGAGATCCACACTGCGGATGCCTTGCAATGGGCAGGGCAAAGCGCCTTGCAGTTCGACCTGGTGTTTGTGGACCCGCCCTACGACCTGGGGCTGGCGGAGCCCGCCTGTGCGGCGCTGGAAGAACGGGGGTTGCTGGCGGCACAAGCCTGGATCTATGTGGAAAGCCGTCGGCACGCTGAAGAACCGGTTGTGCCATCGAACTGGCAGCTGCACCGGGAGAAGAGCGGCGGTGATATTCGTGCCCGTTTATTCCGCCGGGAAGAAATTTGACTCCCATTCGTCGGGTTTGTGTCGACTTCACGGACAATCGGCACAATTTCCCGTGTAAACGGTATGACCGCTTGAGTGAACGTGATTGATGTCGCAGTCATGCCGGTGAATCATGTGTATTAAGCCATTAGGAATGGCCGGGGATGAAGGATAAGGGAGCCTCTGAATAACTCCTTGCACGCTTCAGGCCGCGCCCTCCGGGTCTTCCAGGCTGGCACGTACTCGTTGTTGCGCTTTTTCGATGGATGGACATAGCCCTTCAAAATCGCGCCTAGATTGCGAGCCAGCCTGAAAGACTGAGTACGCAAGGAGTTATTCAGAGGCTCCCAGGCGCCATCAACGGCGCATGGATGGGGCGGGGCGGCATAATGGAAAAGATACCGGAACGGATTCACACTGTATCGATTGGTTTGGATAAGGATCGCTTTCTGCGTCAGCTGCTGGGCTATCTGGCCGAGTCTCTGCAGGAGGTTACCGGCATGGATCAGGCGGAAGGGTTTATCTCCCTGGTGGGCCAGAAAATTGGAGATGAGCTGAATGGTCACTACCTGCAATCCCTGAATCTGACAACGCTGGATCGTTATCAAATTCCGGCAGTACTGGTCGATCTCAAACGTCGTATCGACGGCGACTTTTACCTGATCCATGCGGATGAGCGGCAACTGGTGCTGGGCAATCGGCGATGCCCGTTCGGCGACAAGGTGATTGGGCGTCCGGCGCTTTGCATGATGACATCCAACGTGTTCGGCGTGATCGCGGCAGAAAATGCCGGTTATGGCCGTGTGGATATCCAGAAGTCCATTGCCAATGGCGATGGCCACTGTCATGTGGTCATTTCTCTGGAAGCCAGCGAAACGGGGGCGGGGCGGGAATATTTTCGCTCCGGTGACTGATGCCATGGTCAGCGGACTGTCGGGCCCTGATCAATGCCATGTCCATGCCGGTGTTTGTGGTCCACGCCGATGGCCACATAGAGTGGTTGAACCGCCGGGCCAGCCAGTTGCTAGGCGATCGCGTCCCGAAAACGATTAAGTGTCTGTTGGCGTCGCCCTCACGCAGTGAGGAATTTTTGCGGTCCATGCGCCGCAATCAGGCATTTTCCCACCTCGCACTGCATCTCGGTGCACCCATGCAAGATAGTTACATTGCCAGTACCCGGATTGCCCGGCAGGGCGAGGTTCTGGATTTCTGGTTGCTGGAGCTGTTGCCAAGACAGTGGGTAGTGGGCGGCATGCATCAACTTTCCCAGATGGTCCAGCGAACCACGGCGTTGAAAAGGGAGCGAGCGGCCGCGGAGAAAACCGCACTGGTGGCGCAGACCCAGGCTTCCCGGGATGCGCTGACTGGTATTGCCAATCGCCGCGCGTTTGATGACTGGCTGGCGACGGCGCTGGCCGATCAGCAGCAAGAATTGTCTGTAATGATTGTGGATCTGGATTACTTCAAGGCCATCAATGACACCCACGGCCATGATCTGGGCGACCAGGTGTTGCAGCGTGTGGCTCGGCTGCTGAGCGGGACCCTTACCCGCCGTGGTGATCAGGTGGCCCGAATCGGCGGTGAAGAGTTCGGGATATTGCTGCCGGGGGCAGATATCCATGCCTCGCTGAAAGTGGCCTGGCGGTTGGTGATGACCCTTCGCAATCATAATGCGGGCTGTCCGTCTGGTGAGAGTTGGCAGCCGGTGACCCTGTCCGTGGGTGTGGCGACCCGCCTGCCTGGCAGTAACATCACCGGCCGTGAGCTGATGCGCCAAGCGGATCGAGGTCTTTACCTGGCCAAGCAGCGCGGGCGGGATCAGGCGGTGCATGCGGCTCTGTCCGGTCAGTCAGATCCACCCAGGGCGGACGCTGGTTAGCGGTGGCGCCCAGGCACAATCACTCTGCGGCCCCTCACAATCAATGTGCTCCCAGTGACGCCGGCAGGTAGGAAATGGCACAACCTGAACTAGTGTCCCATTTCTCGCTGGCGAATACTGTGCTCATACGCAGGAGGGTTTGCCATGACTAGCAAAGCGGTTGCCACATCGCCGAAAACGCCAAAAAAACTGAATAACAGCGATATCCAGCCCCGCAAGATGGATTTCTCGTTTGATCCGGCCATGCCGCGTTACTGGTTTGACGACGATCAGTTCAAGACCATTCTGCTGACGGCCCTTTCCTGCACCTTCCCGGAAGGTGAGCGCTTCTTCGTGCGCTCAGTGCGCCATTACCAGAAACAGATCCAGGACCCGCTGCTGCGCGAGCAGGTGAAAGGCTTTATCGGCCAGGAAGCCCATCATGGCAACGAGCACGATGCCTTCAATCACTTCATGGAGTCCAAGGGCGTGCCCACCGGCAAGGTGGATGAGTTCGTCAATCGCGGCATGCGCTTCATGGCCAAGCATCTGTCACCGCAACGACAGCTGGCAAAGACCTGCGCCCTGGAACACTTCACCGCCATGCTGGCGGAATTGATGCTGGAGCATCCGGATTTTTTCAAAGGCATGGACGAACGCATGTTGCCACTGTGGTTATGGCATGCGGTGGAAGAAAGCGAGCACAAGGCCGTGGCCTTTGATGTGTACCAGGACCAGGTGGACAGCTACTGGGTACGCACCTCGGAAATGGCCTTTACCACGGTGGAATTTATCAGCTTCACCATTTTCCATTACTACCAGCTGCGCAAGGGCATGGACGATGCCACCGACTGGCGATCCGTGCGCGGCGGCGTCAACTGGCTACTCGGCAAGCCGGGCTGGCTGCGTAAACTGGGCAAATCCTACCTGGCGTATTACAAGCGGGATTTTCACCCGGCCAAGCGCGACAGTACCTTCCTGCGCAAGCAAGGGTTGAAGAAACTGTCGCGGCTACTGGATCGCCCGGATCTGACTGCCTGATCGTCCCTGCGCATGCCCTTCATGTTTTCCTGTCGTGCTGGCGTGTTACGGTGGGAAAATACTAGGGAGCCTCTGAATAACTCCTTGCATACTCAGCGTGGCCTGAAGGGTGCAGCTGTTGTGTTTTGTCGCGACGGGCAGGGTGGTTCCCTTTCCTAGCGATAAAGCGCAGCAGATGTGTCCTTCAGGCCGCGCCCTACGAGTCTTTCAGGCTGGCCCGCACTCGTTGTTGCAATGTCTCGATGGGTGGACACACACCTTCAACATTGCGCCCCTCTTTACCTTGGCCGAGGGGGCGAGCCAGCCTGAAAGACTGAGCATGCAAGGAGTTATTCGGAGGCTCCCTATGGAGGTGTTTATGCGCTGGTTTACTACATTGAAAGAAAAGCTCTTTCCCTCTCGTCATCAGCCCGATGCTGAGTCGGCCCACGAGCCGCTGGACTATCACCCGGCCCACGAAGGGGAAACCCCGGATGATCTTCACCGTGGCCGACACCGTATCAAGGAAACCTTTACCAGCCACTGGGATCTGGATTACATGCCCCGCGAAGAGCTGGAAGAGGCGTTGTCGAAAAACCGCAAAGATAAAAAGTAGCCCCCCGCCAAGGCTGTCAGGCATCGCTGCCGCGGCGGGGCCGGGGAATCTGCTGTTCCTGAAAACGCTTGGAAACCCGCACCACAATATCGCTCTGAAAGGCCTTCTCGTAATGCACGTCCAGCACGTAGGCCTTGGAGCGCAGGCGAATGGCCAGCATGTCGCCGATTTCCACTTCCTCAATGGCAAAAGACACCGGCTTTTTCAGATAGGCGTAGCGGCTGGTGACAATCACTTCCTCGATAATCGCTTTGGCGTCTTCCAGGTCCGCATCCAGGCCCACGTGAAAGTCGGTGACGATCATCATGTCCAGTTCGCCGGAATTGCCGGAGGCCACCACATCGGTGATGAAGCGTGAGTTGGGGATGGTCACCAGGTTGTCGTCCAGGGTCTGCAGTCGCACGGTACGCAGGCCGATGGAGACGATCTCTCCGTAGACATCCGCGAAGCTGACCCGGTCGCCCACCCGGAAGGGGCGATCGAACAGTAGCAGCAGGCCGGCCACCAGGGAGGCGGCGATGTCCTTGAGGGCAAAACCCAGGGCCACGGCGATGGAACCACCGGCGGCCAGCATGAATTCCTTGGGCGGCTGCAGCACCCCGATGATCAGCGCGGCGGAGCCTACGGTGTAGAGCACAAAGCCGATCAGGGTGGTAATCTGCAGAATCAGGAAGCGCCGGGTGGGCAGCTTTTCGGTGATCTTCAGGCTGGCCTTGCTGATGCCCCAGTTCAGTGCCCACAGCACAAAGCCGCCGATAAACAGCAGCAACAGGGCGTAGATGTTGAACAGCTCAACCACCACCGCCAGATCATTGACGATATTGCCTTCATTCATTGAGCAGATTCTTCCTTGTCAGGTAACTGATCACCTGCTGATACCACAGGGGCTTCAGCCGGTAGCGGCCATCCTCGGATTTATTCAGGAAACCGGCATCGAAGCCACCCTTGAGGGCGTAGCGCACCACATTGCCCGGCAGATTGGTGACATGGCTGATTTCCTGGCTGGTCAGGTTTTCATGGGTGGCAATGGCGGCATACACGAACAGGGCGTTCTCGCCCATGCTGTCGAGAATGCTGGCAGAGGGCGGCGTGGGCAGGCCCACCAGCACCTGTCGACCCTTGGGCTTCACCGAAGTCAGCCATAGTCGCAGGGCCACCATGGGGTTGCCGCGGCAGGCATCCCACAGCAGGCTGAAATAGCGTTGCTCCGCGTTGCGCACATTGCCCGCTTCCGGTCCACGGGAAGACAGCAGCACCTCGTCATAACGAACCCGATGACCACTGAGGTGGTTGCGCGCCAGGATCAGTGAGCGGATATCCGTCTGTCCCCAGCGTTTCACTTTCACCACGTTGCGGAACTGGTAATCACGGCCGAACACATTGCACAAATAGGCCCAGCTCTGGTTGTTGATCATCAGCAACCAGAACACATTATCCAGCCGTGCATTGACCAGGCTGAGTACCGTGCGCCAGCCTTCCAGGCCGCCGATTTCCTTGAGGAAAAAGTTCTGTGCCTCGTCGAGGACCACCAGGGTAGGCTGGCGTTCCTCGTCACTTTTCACCAGGGCCGCCGGGCCTTCACTTGCCAGGTCCACGTCCAGGGCATCGCCGACCAGGGAAAGAATGGCATCCGGGTCGATGGTCTTGGCCGGCACTGTCAGCTTGACCAGATTGAGGCCCTTGCAGCTTTCCGACAGCGCCCGCTCCAGCCGCTCAATGCTGACCGTTTTGCCACAGCCCTTTTCGCCCACTACCACCTGGGCATTCTCGTCGGTCTTGTCCTCGTGCCAGCGCTGGATATTCTTTTCCATGGCCGTCACCAGGCCGGTATCCACAAAGGGCGTTTTGCTGCCCTCTGGCAGGGCGGTGGCAAACCAGCGTTCGTAATGCTCATCCACTGGCTGCTCATTGTCGGGGTCTTCTTCATCGTTGTTGATGCGGGTGCGCAGCCGAAACAGGCGGGCCTTGAAGCGCATGTACCAGTCGAAATCTGCCAGCACCCGATCCACAAAACCCACCAGGAAGCTGGCCAGGGCCACCGGCAGCAGCAGCGGTGCAAACAGCCAGAACAGGACCGGGGTGAGCAATTTTTCCGCCAGCGGATCCAGCCGCGAAGGGAGGATGGCCTGCAGACAACGCTGATAATCCTGGGGGCGAAGCGCCAGCAGTCGGCCCAGTCCCCAGTAAATAGCTACCAGCAAAATGCCCAGACAAAGGTAATAGAGCAGTGACGGGCCCAGGCTTTCCCACACGATCAACAACGGCAACCAGGGCAGTATCAGCCAGCGTGAGATAAACCGAGCGTGGTCATGGACCTGTCGGGACTGATCGCTGCTCAGATAGGCGTTGGCACTCTGTGCCACCCGGATCACCAGCCATTCGCCGACCAGGCAGAACAATCCGTAAATCACATAAAGCCGGGCCAGCGGTAGCAGCCAGACAAGAATGCGGGTGGACGGGGTGTCCAGATACGGGGCCAGCAGATCCAGCATCAGCCATAACAGCACCCAGGGCAGCATGGGCGCCAGGCCGCTGATCAGGCGGCTGGCGTTGCGCAGCCAGCGGTGCTCACCGCTGGCCCGGACCACGGATTCGTGCAGGGTCAGGGTCCATTGGCGAGTGCGCCGGGCCAGTCGGATCAGCAGCATGAAGCCGGCGATGCCGAGGATCAGCGCCACACTGTTCTGCACCAGCGGCAGAAAGCGTTTGTTCTTGGCCGATTCCTGCAGATCCAGATCGATCACATGGGCGGTATCCAGCAGCCGCTGGCCGATGCGCTCTGCTTCGTGGTGGAGCAATGCCGGCGCCTGGGCGGGGCCGCCCATGGCGTCAATCTGGCTCCACAGGGAGCGTCGCTGCCACAGGTCAGCACGCAGCTGGCGCAGCTGGCTCTGCATCTCCAGGCGAGTGCGCAGCAGGTCGCGCCATTGTGCTGTGGGCTGGGGTGGCGGCGTCAGGGACGGGCTCTGATACCAGAGCTGATCCAGTTGTTGCAGGGCCTGTTGTGGTGATAACCCGAGCAGGGGAAGAATGGCCCAGGCCTGCCGGACATGGTCGCTGAGTGTGGTGGCCGCCAGGCTCACCGCCTCCTGGGTGTCTTGCGGGTCGGTCAGTGTCTGCAGATGTTGGTAGAGCGCAGCCAGGGACGAGAAGGCCTGGCGCTGGGTGTCGGGGAGCTGGGTAAATTGCTGGCGCAGAGTATGCAGTTTCTGGTCCTGCCGGCTCAGTTGTCCCAGCAGGGTATCAATGTCGTTTTGCAGGGCGTCGCACTTGTTGTCCGGCACGCTGCGCTGACCCGGCCGGCGCTGGGACAGGGGGGCGGTCTCCTCAAGGGGGTGGCCAAGCAAGGCCGCCAGCTGAACAGGGTCCGGCACCTGACCATTGAGATAGTCCTGTAGCTGCTGCAGCTGCGCTGCCTGCTGCTGTTTCTCCTGTTGGAGCTGTTCCAGGGTCTGACCGGCCGCCTCGCAGGCGGCCACCCCGTTGGCCTGCACCGTGGCGGTCAGGGCCAGAACGATAAGAGCAACACACAGCCGTAAACATGGCGATACCATTCGCAATTCCTTCTCCTCAGCAGAGTCCATTGTAGGAACCGGTAGCCATGCCGTCATCCATTGATATTGCCCATGGGTTTTGTAGCAGCCCGGAAGATACCAAGGTAGCGGAGTGCTATAGTCAAGAAAGGTTTAAACAGGTTCCAAGGAGACAGCCATGAGCGAACTGATTGTGCGGGCCCTGATGGCCAAGCACCCGGCGGCGGTGAAGACCGGCACGGAGCTGACGGCGGTGGTGGACATCCTGTTGCAGCACAAATTCACCGGCCTGCCGGTGGTGGATGATCACAACAAGGTGGTGGGCTTTGTGTCCGAGCAGGATTGCCTGCGCAAGCTGCTGATATCCAGCTATCACTGCGAGGGCAGTCTGGTGGTGGAAGAATTCATGCATAGCCAGCCTCTCACTGTGCACGAGGACGATTCTGCGGTGAATGTGGCCGAGCTGATGGTCACCCAGAAACCCAAGATCTATCCGGTGGTAGACGACAAGGGCATTCTGGTGGGCTTGCTGACCCGGGAGCAGGTGCTGCGCGCCCTCAAGGACAGCCGGCGGGGTTGCGACTGAGGAAAGCGGGTCATACGAAAAACCGCGAGCGCGCAACGGCGTGACCCCTGCGTACAATCCCGCATCCATGACGGGCGTTACATTCCATGACAGCTCAAAACAACAACTCGGGAGAGCTGTCATGCGTAACCTTCAAACCTTTCTGGCCGATTACGGCGAGAGCCATCAGAACCCGGTTAACCAGTGGGTCCATATCCTCTGTGTGCCGGCCATCTTTGTTTCCACCATCGGCCTGTTCTGGCTGCTGCCCCTGGGGCGCTGGCTGGGCCTGGAGGGCACTGCTGCCTATTGGGTCAATGGTGGCACCCTGCTGGCGGTAATCTGCATGCCGTTTTATCTGCGCATGTCACTGGGCATGACAGTGCTGATGACCGGTTGGTTGGCGGCGTCCCTGGCGGTCATCGTGGCGGTGGATCGCAGCGGTTTGTCTCTGGCCTGGAGTGCTGCAGGTGTATGGCTGCTGGCCTGGGCGGTGCAGGTATGGGGCCACAAGGTGGAAGGCAAGAAACCGTCCTTTGTCGATGATCTGGTGTTCCTGCTGGTAGGCCCCATGTTTGTCAGCATCGAGCTGGCACATAAATTGGGGTTTGGCCGCCGCGTATCGGCCTGATCGTCCATTGCCCGCCCGTTCACGGGCGGGCATGATCGGCGGTTATGGATGACAACACCCCACCCTTACCGGATGTGCCGCTAACCCCCCTGTTTCTCTGGCAGGGGGGCTGGCTGATGGTGATGCCTGCCATCGACAACCAGCCCCACCAGCATGTGGCCGCATCCCTGTTGGTGGGGCTGGAGCAGCCGATTCGGGTCACCGTGGAGGGGCGTCTGTGCCAGCAGCGGGTGGTGCTGGTGCCGCCGGATGTGCCCCAGAGTCTGAACAGCCAGGGGCCGGTGGCGGTGGTTCACCTGGATCCGGATGAACCGGCCTGGCGGGCCCTGTGCCGTCTGGACGGGCTGGATGAACAGCAGCAGCGTTGGTGCGGTGAACAGATTGCGGCCCTGGTGCAGACTGGCAGCGAGAGCCAGGCACGGCAATTTCTGCACGGCCTGCGCGGCGTGGCTGACCCCTTGCCGCTGGACCCGCGTATCGCCGATGCCTGCAGCCTGATGCGTGCCGGGGAGGCGGTGCCTTCCATGGATACCCTGGCGGCGCACGCCAACCTGTCTGCCTCCCGATTCCGGCATCTGTTCCGCGAACAACTCGGCGTATCCCTCAAGCGTTATCAGCTGCATCTCAAGTGTCAGCGAGCGCTGGCATTATGGCGTAGCGGCATGAATTTCACCGACCTGGCGGTGGCTGCCGGCTTTTACGACCAACCCCATCTCAATCGCACCCTGCGCGCCATGTTCGACGCCCTGCCATCGCGGTATGCTCGGGGTCTGCCGGTGCAGGTCGTGCACCTGAAAGAATAATTATGGAGGCCCCATGGATTACCAGCATATTCGCACTGATCTGGATGAAAAAATTCTTACCATTACCCTGAATCGCCCGGACCGGCTCAACGCCTTTACCCTGCGTATGAAGGATGAGCTGGTGCATGCCTTTGGCGAAGCGGATCAGAATGACGCGGTGCGGGCGGTGATCGTTACCGGTGCCGGCAAGGTGTTCTGTGCCGGCATGGAAATGCAGCCGGAAGAGGGCGGCAATGTGTTCGGCTACGACGAGGCCGAGGGTATGGATCCGCCCCTGGAGCAGATTCGTGACTCCGGTGGCGAGGTGTCTCTGGCTATCTACAACTGCCGCAAACCGGTGATTGGCGCAATTAATGGCGCCGCCGTAGGCGTGGGTATCACCATGACCCTGCCCATGGATATTCGCCTGGTGGCGGCCAACAGCAAGATCGGTTTTGTCTTCACCCAGCGGGGGCTGACCCCGGAAGCCTGTTCCTCCTGGTTCTTGCCGCGGGTGGTGGGTATTCAGAAAGCCATGGAATGGGTCATCAGCGGTGATATCTTCATGGCCGAAGAAGGCGTGGAGGCCGGGCTGTTCCACAGTGCCCATGACAAGGGTGAAGTGGTGGATGTGGCTCGCTGCATTGCCCGCAAGATGATCGCCAAGAGTTCCCCGGTAGCGGCGGCGCTGGCCAAACAGATGCTCTGGCGTAACCCCAACTTTGCCCACCCCATGCAGGCCCATGCGGTGGAATCAAAAATGATCTACTGGTCCAACGAATTCTGGGACGGCCGCGACGGCTTCACCTCCTTCCTGGAAAAACGCGAACCGCGCTTCGAAACGCCACTGGCGGATATTCCGACACAGTTCGATTTCTGGCATGAGCCAGAGCTTGGTTAACAGGACGCCCGGAATATTTTCTGCGAAGCCCGTGTTTTGTAGGGGCGCCGCTTGAGGAGGGAAAGCAGTTTCGAGGAGCGAGTAACGAGTTGCGAAAAGCACCACCGGTTTTGCTTTTCGCAACTCGAACCTCGTTACTCGCTTCGCTCGTTTCGCGCCTCAAGCTGCGCTCCTACAAAAGACGGGGCGAAATTGGCGTTATCGTTTTTCTTCGCGGTAGTTTGCCGGCGTCATGCCGGTCCAGCGTTTGAAGGCCTTGGAAAACGCACTCTCATCGGAAAAGCCCAGCTTGTCAGCAATGTCGGCGAGACGGGTGCCCGCCTGTAATTCCTTTTCTGCCATGCCTTGCAGCAACGCATCGCGCAGTAGTTTGAAACTGCTACCTTCTTCTCCCAGTTTGCGCACCAGATGGCGTCCGCTCATGGCCAACTGGTCGGCCACTTTTTCCTTGCCCCAGTGCGGGTGCTGGCGGAGCAGGTCGCGGACGGTGGCGCTGAGAGACTGGCTGCCCAGGTTGTCCAGCAGTTGATCGGCCAGGGTGCGCAGGTGATGGCACAGGGACGGGTTGGCATGGATCAACGGCAGGCTCAAATCGCTGGCGGGCAACACCAGGGTGTTATGGTCAGTGGCAAAGCGTACCGGTAATCCGAGCAGGGATTCGTAGCGCCGATTATCGTCCAGCGCCGGATGGGAAAAGGTCATGCGGATTGCCTGTAGATGATCGCCGGTGGTCCAGCGTGACAGCTGCAGCAGGGCTGTCATCGCGGCTTCCACCCGCTCCCGCTGGCGCACGGTGTACTGGGGCTGGTAGCGAATCTCGCATTCGTCGTTGTGTACCTGGTACGAAAAGGCCCCCCCTTCGCCGACAATGGGGTAGTAATCCATCAGCGAATCCAGGGCATCTTCCACCGTATCGCAGCTCATCAGCACCATGCCCACGGTGTCCAGATGCCCGACCTGCAGGGCCAGCCCGAACTGGATGCCCACCAGCGGGTCGCGGGCCTGTTCGCAGAAGCTTTCCCAGATTTGGCCCTGCAGCGCCAGGCTGACACGGTCCTGTTCCCCGACCGCCTGTTGCAGCGTGGCGGGCAGGGCGAATCCCAGCTGTTCTGCTGCGTGGCTGATGGCCTGGGTGAAGCGCACTGTAACGGTGGGGGTGTGCGTCATGCTGTTATGAGGTCCCGAATTAACCGTGGCAAGGTCCCGAATTGGCCGTGAGCCTGCACCCGGTGGACCGTAGAGTAGACATCATACCAAATGCTGAGTCCAACTCGGCCAACCCGGATCCGGGTTCATAATAATAGTTATCGGGACAGCCATGTACGCAGTGATAGGCGCCGGCCCCATGGGCCTGGCCACCGCCAGAAATCTTAACAAGTACGATATTCCTTTCATCGGGTTCGATCTGAACAGCGATGTGGGTGGCCTGTGGGACATCGATAATCCCCACAGCACCATGTATCAGTCCGCGCATCTGATTTCCTCCAAGGGAATGACCGAATTCAGTGAATTCCCCATGCCGGATGAGGTGGCCACCTATCCCCATCACAGTGAAATGAAGCGCTATTTCCAGAGTTATGCGCGCCATTTTGATCTGTATCGGCACTACGAATTTTCCACCCGGGTGGTGCGTGTGGAGCGCAACGGTGACGGCTGGCAGATCACCACCGAACGGGATGGGGAAACGCAAAGCCGTTATTTCGACGGTGTCCTGATCGCCAATGGCACCCTGCACACACCCAACCAGCCCAGCCTGCCTGGCAAGTTCGAGGGTGAGCTGATGCATTCCTGCGATTATCGCGATGCGGCGGTGTTTGATGGCAAGCGGGTGCTGATCGTGGGCTGTGGCAACTCTGCCTGTGATATTGCGGTGGACGCGGTGCACCGGGCGGCCAGTGTGGATCTGTCCGTACGTCGCGGGTATTACTTCCTGCCCAAGTTTATCGGCGGCAAACCCACCGACAGCATCGGTGGCAAGCTCAAGTTGCCCCGCGGACTCAAGCAGCGACTGGATGCCCGGCTGATTCGTCTTATTGTCGGCAAGCCCAGTGACTACGGCCTGCCGGAGCCGTCATACCGGATGTATGAATCCCACCCGGTGATCAATTCACTGGTACTGCACCATCTCGGTCATGGTGACATCACACCCCACGGCGACATTGTCGGGGTGGTGGGTGACACGGTGACCTTTGCCGACGGCCAGTCCCGGGTTTATGACCTGGTCCTGATGGCCACGGGCTACAAACTGGATTACCCCTTTATCGATGCCTCGGAGCTGAACTGGCACAACGCCGATGCGCCGCAGTTATACCTGAATGTGTTCCACCCGCAGAACCGTAACCTGTTCATGATGGGCATGGTGGAAGCCGCCGGCCTGGGCTGGGAAGGGCGCAATGAGCAGGCGGAGATGGTGGCTCTCTACATCAAGGCCCGGCAGAACAAGCACCCGGAGGCAGACAAGCTGGAGAAGAAAGCCAGCGTGGAAGCCGGACAGACCCTGGATGGCGGCTTCGACTACCTGAAGCTGGAACGTATGGCCTACTACGTGCACAAGGACAGCTATCGCAAGGCGGTCAACGCCCACATCGCCGACCTGAAACAGGGGGTGTGAGGTGGAGGTTCAGTTCAGTAGCGAGAATCTGCTGATTCTCAACGTCATCCTGGCATTCATGATGTTCGGGGTGTCCCTGTCGCTCACCGGTGAGGATTTCCGGCGCGTGCTAAAGCGCCCGGATGCCCCCATTGTCGGTCTGCTTGCCCAGTTCGTACTGTTGCCCGCCGCCACCTGCCTGACCACCTGGTTCTTTGAAGTGGAGCCGGAAATGGCGTTGGGCATGATTCTGGTGGCGTCCTGCCCGGGCGGTTCGTTTTCCAACATCATGACCTGGCTGGCGCGGGCCAATGTGGCCGTATCGGTAAGCATGACGGCCATCTCCAGCCTGGTGGCTATGGTGATGACACCGTTCAACTTTGCCCTCTATGGCTGGCTCAACCCCAATACCCGTTCCATGCTCACCGAAATCCAGTTGGACAGCATGAACATCCTGATCCTGGTGGTGCTGGTGTTGGGGCTGCCACTGCTGGTGGGAATGATGACCGGCAAGCTGTTTCCGCGTTTTGCCGCCAAAGCCGAGAAGCCCATGCGGGTGATCACGCTGCTGGTATTGCTGTTGTTTGTTGGGGTGGCGTTCAGCAACAACATGGATGTGTTCCTGGCCACGGCGGATCGCATCGTCATTCTGGTGGTACTGCAGAATATGCTGGCGCTGGGCATGGGCGCCTTTGCCGGCATGCTCACGGGCCTGCCCCGGCAGGATCGACGTGCCATCACCATGGAGGTGGGGATTCAGAATTCCGGCCTGGGCCTGGCCATTCTGTTTACGTTTTTCCCGCAAGCCAGCGGCATGATCTTGATCGCTGCGTTCTGGGGCGTCTGGCATCTGATTTCCGGATTGTTGCTGGCCTGGTGGTGGTCACGAGGCCATGGCTGTGAGGAGGGCGCATGCGACGACGTATCCTGATTACTGGCGCTGCCGGCTATATCGGTAGCCAGGTGGCTCGCCGACTCAGCCAGGACCACCATGTGGTAGGGGTGGATATTCGCGCGGATGACAGTGCCGATTTTCCGTTTTACGAGATGGATATTCGTGACCCGGATCTGGGGCGCCTGCTGGGTGAGCACCAGATTCAGCAGGTGGTCCACCTGGCCGCCGTGCTGGAGGATTCCGGCGACCGGGCCCGGGATTTCGATATCGATGTGAACGGTACCCGCAATGTGCTGGATGCCTGTGTGGCGGCCGGCGTGGAACAACTGGTGGTGGCCAGCTCCGGCGCCGCCTACGGCTATCACCCGGATAATCCCGCCTGGCTGGATGAAGATGATGCCCTGCGCGGAAACCCGGAATTTCCCTACTCGGATCACAAGCGCCAGGTGGAAACCCTGCTGGCGGAGTATCGCCAGACACACCCGGCACTGAAGCAACTGGTGCTGCGCCCGGGCACCGTGCTGGGCGCCAATACCCGTAACCTGATTACCCGTCTGTTCGAGAAACCCCGCCTGGTGGCGGTGGCCGGTTCGCCATCGCCCTTTGTCTTTATCTGGGATCAGGATGTGGTGGCGATCATTCAGAAGGGCGTTCTGGAAGGCAAAACCGGTCGCTACAACCTGGCCGGTGACGGCGCCCTCAGCATTCATGAGTTGGGCCGTTTGCTGGATAAACCGGTGGTCTCCGTGCCTGCCGGCCTGATTCGCGCGGCCCTTTGGATCGGCAACCGCCTGAGCCTTACCCGTTACACGCCCGCGCAGGTGAATTTCCTGCGCTACCGGCCGGTGCTGGCCAATCGACGACTCAAGGAAGACTTCGGCTATATCCCCCGCAAGACCTCGGAGCAGGTATTTCGCTTCTATATGGCCGGGCAACAACAGAGGAAGGATGAATGAAAACCGTACTGATTACCGGGGCCGCGTCCGGCCTCGGTTGGGCCTTGTCCCAGCAAGCCTTCTCGCTGGGCCATCGGGTCATCATGACCGATATGAACGCCTTGCTGCTGGCAGCACGGGCCGATGCCCTGGCCAGTCAGGATCCATCCCGGGTTTCTTTTCACCGGCTGGATGTGACCGACAGTGAGGCCATCACCGCACTGGTGGCCTTGCTCAAGGAAAAGGAAGGCGGCCTGGATGTGCTGATCAACAATGCTGGTATTACCCACCGTTCCCTGGCGGACAAGACTGACATTGCCGTATTCCGCAAGGTCATGGCGGTGGACTGGCAGGCGCCGGTGGAAATGGCCGTGGCCTGTTTGCCGCTGCTCAAGCTTAGCGGGGGCGGTATCATCAATATCGGTTCCATGGCGGGCTGGATGCCGGTGCTGGGGCGAGCCGGCTACTGCAGTGCGAAAAGTGCCCTGAGCCAGTTTTTCGAGGTGCTGCGCGGCGAGGTGGCGCAGTATGGAGTGCATATCCTGATGGTGTATCCCAGCTTCCTCGACACGCCTATTGAAACCAATGCTTTGGGCCATGATGGTCAGCCTGCCGCACACCCCCGTTCCATGGTGGGTGCCATGCAGACGCCGGAGTGGATGGCAGAGCGAGTGTTCGAGGCCTATTACCGCAAGAAAAAGCGCCTGTTCCCGGATCGTTTTACCTGGTTCGCCAGCCTGTTGTGGCGACTGGCGCCGGACTTCTACCAGCGCATGATGGTGCGCAAGTTCGCTTCCGAATTGGAACCGCATTAATGGCAGAGATGATCACGCTGCCCTGGCTGCTGCTGGGGCTGTTTATCTTTCTGGCCTTCACCACCGAAGCCGCCACCGGGTTTGGCAGCATCGTCATTGCCCTGTCGCTGGGGGCGCTGGTGTTGCCGATTGCGGAGATTCTGCCGGTGCTTGTGCCGCTCAATATTGTCATGAGCAGCACCCTGAGTTGGCGTCACCGCCGCGCCATTCACTGGCCCACCCTGTGGAAACTGATCCTGCCATTGATGGTGGTGGGGACTTTGGCCGGTTACGGGTTGCGTCCCTGGCTGGGAGACCAGTTGCTCAAGAATGCCTTCGGTGTGCTGGTGCTGTGGTTCAGCGGACGGGAGTTGTGGCGAATGTGGCGTGGCGCGACTGCCTCAGCCCATGGCGGCCTGTGGGCCCGCGTGTGGATGTTTCTGGCGGGTATCACCCATGGTCTGTTTGCCTCCGGTGGCCCGCTGCTGGTCTATGCCCTCAGCGGCCTGTCCCTGGACAAGCAACGCTTCCGCGCCACCCTGATTCTGGTGTGGCTGGCTCTCAACAGCCTGCTCACCCTGGTGTTCCTGCTGGATGGCAGCCTGCTGCCAGCAGCGCCCCGTATTGCCATGCTGGTACCGGTGGTCATCGTTGCCATGGTGGTGGGGGAAGTGTTGCATCACCGGGTCAACGAGCAGCGATTCCGGCAGGCGGTGTTTGTGGTGCTGGCCGTGACCGGGGGGATTCTGGCCTGGCCGGGGTGAGATGAGCTACGAGCTACGCTCGTTGGATAGTGAGGGTCTGGCAAGTTCCCCGGATGTCGGTATTTCTACGAAGCCCCTGTAGGAGTACCTCTTGAGGTGCGAACCGCGCTTGCGCGGAAATCGACCGTAGGGCGATCAGGCCATTCAGAACTCGACAGGTCTATCCAAACACAACCAGCCCATACCCAGCCCGATGTGGATTGGATCGCCCGGCAGCGACCAGGTGCCTCATGGCCTCACTCTGTAGCCCAAAAGGCAATTTTCCTTTCCTCTGTCATCATGCTATTGGTTTCCTGTCGTCCGGTTTATGTTCAGGAGTTGCCATGTCCCATGTGGAGATTCGTCCGGTTACCGGTTTTGCCGTAGAGCCCTGGCTGGATGAGCTGGCTGAACTGCGCATTCAGGTATTTCGGGATTTTCCCTATTTGTACGAGGGGGATCGGGACTACGAGCGTCGTTATCTGGATCGCTATGCCCAGTCTGATCGCAGCGTCTTTGTGTTGGCGCTGGAGTTCAACCGGCTGGTGGGGGCGGCCACGGCATTGCCGCTAATGGATGCGGACGAGGAATTTCAGGCACCGTTCCGGCAACTGGGCGCGGAGCTGGGTTCGGTATTCTATTTTGGCGAGTCGGTATTGCTACAACCTTATCGGGGTGAGGGGGTTGGCCACCGCTTCTTTGATCTACGCGAGCAGTACGCGGCGGATTTTGGATTTCTGCACACGGCGTTCTGTGCCGTGGAGCGCCCGGATGACCACCCTCTGCGCCCTGACAGTTATCGCCCGCTGGATGATTTCTGGCGCGGCCGGGGCTATTTCCCCCAGAAGCAGCTGGTGGCCCATTTCGACTGGACTGACGTGGGCGAGGTGACACCTACCCGCAAGGCCATGCAGTTCTGGCTACACAGTCTTTAATCGGGCCTAAGAAAAAGGGTGGCTCAGCGGCAATCCGCCGGCGGATGTCTGTTTGTAGATGACTGTTTTTGCCGAGTTTTCTTCTCTGCTGCCAGATATGCAGCTTTGCGCGTTTTTAATATTGCAATATTTGCGTATTTCGTTTGTGTGGCGCTGCCATCAATCTTTCATCTATATGAGCGATTAACCGTCAACTTGTGCCTCCTATACTCGGTGCCTCGAGTGTGAATTTGTTGTGAAGGGGGGCATGGAGCGTGATTACCGCACTCATCAACACTGGGCGGCTCGCCTTCCCCGACAGGCCATGATTATCGTGCCGCTGGCATTGCTGGCGGTGGGTGTCGCGGTGATGGTGGCAGGGTAACGACAGGTTCGATGCAGGGCGCCGGATAAAAATCTGAAACGCGAGATCTAGGGGCATTTATTTACCGATCGGTGTCGGGCGCCTTCTGCATCAACACCACCGGATTGTCCACCAGCGTGATGTGCCAGCCCTGCTTCCGGGCCAGCCAGGCGAAGGTGTCCGGCTGCCAGAAACACACATGGGTCGGGTCGCGGTGGTAATACCAGTGGGCAAAGGCGTTATCGTCGACCAGCCAGTGGGTCATGATGCCCAGCCAGCCGCCGGGTTTCAACAGCCGGGCGAATTGCTGCCATTCCCGTTCAGGGCGGTGCAAGTGCTCCACCACTTCCGTGCAGGTGACAAAGTCGTATTGCTGATCCAGCGGTGCCGGATCCGGGTCGTAGATCGGGTCATAGGTGCGACAGGCAAACCCGCGCTCGTTCAGCATCTGTGCCAGCGCCGGGCCCGGTCCGCAGCCGAAGTCCAGGCCGCAATCGCCGGGTTTCAGGCGCTCGCATAGCGGGTCCGCCAGCTGTGACAGAAATCGCCGATAGCCGGCGTCCCCGGGGGTATTGTCGTGATGGTCATAGTGGGCTTTTTCCGTTTCCGGGTCTGGCAGTGTGGCTGGGTCTGCAAAGGTCAGCTGGCAGGTGCCGCAACGAAAAAAGTCACGGACATCCAGCTGGGCAAACGGTTGTGCGAGGTTGCCGCAGAGCGTGCAATGCAGCATATCAGCTTGATTCCAGCCACCGCTGGATGCGCGCATAAGTGCGGCTTTCCTCGATCATGGTCATATGGCCCATCTGGTAGAACAGCTCTCGGGTGAGCCCGTCGGCCTGGGGATAGAGACGCGTGGCGAGCCCGCTGTCCACGGTTACCAGCCAGTCGCCGCGGGGTTGTGGGTGGCCCGGTTCGCTGACACTGCCGGCAATGAAAAGTTGCTCCACCTGGCTATCCAGCGGCACCTTGCTGCTGGGGCGTGATTCGTCCAGGGGACGGTCCCGCCACTGGTCTTCCAGCACATAACCAAAGCGCAGGTCGCGGATGCCGTCGGAGCGCAGATTGGCCAGCCGCATCAGAGGGCGGGAGTAGGGAGTCGCGCCGAGCAGGCGGTTGGCCTGATTGCCGGCGCGTTCCAGCATGGCGCCCTGATGAGGGGAGCCCAGGCAGGCCAGGTGAGTGACCTTGTCGGTCCAGGCGTCGCCGCGCTGGCGGCCCTGATGCAGGGCGCTGCGGGCCACCAGCCCCCCCATGGAGTGGCCAATCAGGATGACCCGCCGGGGCAGGGCGGTATGGGCCAGCAGCCCGGCCAGTTTGCGGCCATTGTCGGAGATGTGCAGGCCGGTGTTATAGCGCAGATAGCGCACATCGGCTTTCATCTCACCGCGGGCCCAGTGGCTGAAGGCATCAGCCGCCGGGTTGTTCCAGCAGGCATCGTTCATACACAAGCCATGGATAAACACCACCAGGGTGTCGCCCTGCACCGGACCGGTGGGCAGTAGAGCCATCGGCAGGGAGTAGGGGCTATTCTGTTCGGCCAGCAGCTGACCGAAAATGCCGTTGACGATACTTTGCAGGTCCAGGCTGTCACGAAGTTCCCGGTTGGGGTCCGCCAGCAAGTCCGCCATGCCTGCCACATTGCCCGCCTGGCGAAAGCCGTAACGGATCAGGTTGTAGACCATCGGCGCGGGGGTGTAGTCGTTGCCGCGCAGGCCGAACGGATTGGCTACGGTGCCATGAATATCCTGCACCACCTGGGTGATTTCGTTGCCCACACGGGTAACCAGTTGCGCCAGCCCGCCCACATTTCGGCCTATTTGCTTCATGGGTTCTCCTTATCTTGCCTGCATCATAGCAGGGCGCTGCCAGTCTGTCGGAAACGACGGGCGTGGCTGCGTAAAAATCCTTCGGCGTATTGGGCTGGCAACGTAATGATTCGTAAAATGCCCGCGCTTTGCGTGTTTGTTCTTGGTGTGCGGCCCATGATGACGATACAGTCTGGATTGTCTTAATGACTGATATTTCAAGGAGTGAGTCTATGCATACTTTCGGTAAAGCAGCTTTAGCAGCATTGTTTGCCTCTTCCGCCCTGCTGGCGGGTTGCGACAGCAGCGACGGGCCGGTGGAAAAGGCCGGTGAAAAAGTGGACGAAGCGGTAGACTCCATGAACCCGCAAGGTCCCATGGAAGAAATGGGCGAAGATCTCGACAATGCCTATGATAGCGCTGAAGAATCAGCCGAGAGCATGAAAGACGCCGCCGAGCAGTAATGGCAGCGGATACATGCTGAAAAAGCCGCCTTCGGGCGGCTTTTTTTATGGGTGCCTTTCTGTCACCTGGCAGGTTGACAGCAATCTATCGATAGCTTGCTGTTCCGGTGGCGTGATCAGTAGCCGGTAGCGTTGTTTGATCTGTTGCCAGTGCTGCCCGTACTGGCACCAGTAATCCCGGTTTTCCGGTAGCCACTGGTCCGGGCTGCCCGCGCCCTTGCTGCGATTGGCGCTGGCAGAGACGGGCAACAGATTGCCCGGATCATTGGCAAACTGGCGCCGATGGCGTTCATCCCAACCATCGCCACCATGGCCGTGGGCATGGCGCAGTGGCACCAAGTGGTCGATATCCAGGTCGCCTGCGGCGGTAAAGGTCTCTCCGCTGTAGGGATCGTGCCAGCGTCCGCGGGCCACGGTGCATCGATCATCCCGGGTAAAGGTCACGGGCACCTGGCTGGTGGCAATCAGGATCTCCGCGCGGGTGTCCTGGCAGTCGCCATCCTCATCCAGCCAGTGGGGCCAGTCACTACGCTCATAGAGGCCGGAAAAGGCCCGTTGCTGTTGGCGGGCTTCCTGTTCCGCCTGTTGTTGCTGGCGATGCAGGGTCAGGCAGGGTTCACGGTGGCAGTGATACTGGTCGGTGGTCCGGTTGGTGTGGCCGCCCTGCTTGTCCAGGCCGCCGGGGTGGCTGTGGGCGAGGCTGGCGATAACGATCAGGAAACCAGCAAAGAGTCGATTGAGCAAAAGGGAAGTCCAGAGAGCAGCAATATGATCAGGATATTACCACGCTAATATGTAGGCGATATCTTGCAGTGCAAATTAAGGCAATAGTCCGATAGCAGCAAGATACAAACGGCAACGAGGCAAAACGAAATTCCACTGTGGATAGCTCCGGCTCGTCGCTAGAGTGAAGCTGCCGGGCTGTAGCCGCTTCATGCGTGCGGTTTGTCCAGGGCGTTGTTTGCAGTGCATTTTGAGTAGTAGCAGTTGCAGGAGTCTCGGCTATGGGAAGCCAAACGGAAACGGATCGGTGGCGTCAGCAGGAGTTGGCGCTTACCGCCGTAGAACATCGCCTTCAGGCGCTGGGTGAGTATCTGGCGGTATATCGCGCCAGTTATGCCTCCAGCGGTGAAGGGCGCCACTACGCCAGGGTGCGAATGCTGCGCAAGGACATTGGTCGCTTGCGGGCCTGGTGGTGGTATCTGCAGGCGACTCGTAGAGGGGCTACCTGGTTGCCGCTGTTGCACCGTGTGGTGGGGTTGCTGGCGGTGTTTGTCAGTCCGGTTCGTCGTGGTGGACGTCGTCGCCATTCTTCAGGGATGCTGCGCCACCTGACCAGCCACAGCCTGATCGAACGGGCTTATGCGGCCCTTGAGGACGATCTCCAGGGGCAGCTGCTGACCCTGCGGCTGGCCCAGTACCAGCGCCCCACGGAAAGCCGCAGTCGAGAGATCAACAGATTGCAACGACAACTGGAAGAAGTGGCTGGCCTGCGCAGCAGCGGGTTGCCCGAGCCGCGCCGGTTGACCGCCATTTGCCATCTTCTGCATCGGGTAATGACGGTGCGCCAGTGGTTGGGTCTGCAGTTACCTCTGGCTAACCTGGTGGACCGTTAATGTTGGCAGCGAATCGACTGGCCCCGGCTCTGGAAAGTCTGCCGCGGGTGTTTGCCCTGTCAGACCTGAAGCAGTTGCTGCCCGGAGAGGAAGACCAGGCGCTGGATGTGGCATTGCGTTGGCTGGAAGCTGGCGTCATCAAGCAGGTGGCGCCGCCGCGGCCGGTTTTCTTCAAGGTAATACTGGGCGAGGAACTGGATGAGGTGGATCGCTGCCGTGGCTTGTTGCGGGCTTTTCCCTCACTGGTGATGGTGGCAGGTTCGGTCCTGTGGCGGCAGGGTCTCAGTGCCCAGCGCGACACACTGCTGGAATGCTGTGTGTCGGAGGGTGAATTGAACTGCAACCTGCCGGGCGTGGCCCTGCGCTGGCGGCCACCGGCCTGGTGGGCTGCGGTGCGACAGGCCGGGGGGATTGCCGGCGATCACCACGGTGTGGCCATGCTGACCCCGGAAATGGCGTTGGCCGATGCGGCGGCATTCCGGGATGTGTGGATGCCGGATCGGGGCGCGGTGGATTGGAACCAGCTGTCTACCGCCAAACTGAGTGAGGCCACCCAGCACTTGCTGCCGCTGCGTGAGGAGGGGGGTGTCCGCACGGATTGACGGGGCCTGCCGGACTGTTATTAAATGAGAACCATTATCAGTTCTTCAGGGTTCTTTTCCCATGTGGTTTGCCGTTCTGGCCACCCTGGCCAGTGTTGTCCTTTTTTATCTTAGTGATCGCCAGCAGCGCTGGCTGGATCAGCCACTTCCGGGGCTGTCGCGGCTGCTGGCCTTGTTGTTGCTGGCTGCTTCCGCTGTCCTCTGGATGGTGACTCTGGGGGTGGGTGTCGGGCTCTTTGTGGGGCTCTGGGTGTTTGCCCTGCCGGCGATGCTGTTGCCGTTGATGGCCGGGCATTACCGTGACAGCTTCCAGCGGGGGCTGCGCGGATGAGATATTTTCTGGGCGTTCTGCTCAGCCTTCCCTTGTCGTTGATGCTGATCGGGCTGCTGGCGGCGGCATTGCCGATGCCCTGGCAGGGATGGTTGGTGCTGCAACTGATTGCGGCCATCGTGCTATGGATGCTTCTGGCGTTGCTGGTGGCCCTGCCGGCAAAGACCTGGCCGCCGCTGATCGCCCTGGTGGTCGGTAACCTGGCTGCCTGGCTGGTCCTGCAGGCTACACCGCTATACGGGGTGGGCGCATGAAAGGAGAGCGTTTGCGCCGGATGATCGATCTGCATGCCTGGCTGGGCATGGCCAGCGGCCTGGCGCTGTTTGTGGCCTTTTTCGCAGGCGCCATCAATGTGTTTCACCACGAGCTGCATCACTGGCAGGAGCCACATTTCGCGGAGCAGGCCGCCACGCCCATGGGCATGGACCGGCTGCTGGAACGTGTCACCGAACAGTACCCGGATGCCCGAAAGCGTCTGTACCTGCTTCCTGACGATGACGATCCCGGTGTGATGTGGTTTGAGTCCGCCGACAGTGATTGGGTCACCGCCCACGCCACGGATTTCAATGCCGAAGGGGTGCACGAAGCGACTCCCCGCTCGGCGCTGGCGGATTTTATCAATGAACTGCATTTTGCCCTGGGTATTCCCAATCCCGGTTGGCCGATCAATATCGGCATGACATTCATGGGGCTGATTTCGGTGATGTATGGGGTCGCGCTTTTCAGCGGGCTGCTGATCCACTGGCCGAAAATCCGCAAGGAATTCTTTGCTCTCAAGCACGAGGGCAACATGCGCCGTTACTGGAAAAACCTGCACAACGTGATCGGCATTATCAGCTTCCCGTTCCATCTGATCATGTCGGTGACCGGTGCTGCCATGGGCATGTTTACCGTGGTGGCGGTGTTGCTGGGGGCGCTGGTCTTCGGGCCCCAGTTGCGCGGGGTGATCACCGAGCAAACCGAAGTGTGGTCGGCGGTGGAGAGCCAGGGCAACACCGTAATCATGCCGCGCATGGGCGATGTGCTGTCCGCCGCCCGTAATGAGCTGCCGGAACTGACCGTGGACTGGCTGGAAATCCGCGGCTATGGCGATGCCGCCGGCTGGATTGATGTGGCCGGCTCCGTGCCGGGGTATGTGGGGCATCATGCCCATGTGGTGCTGGACCCGACTCTGGGGCCGTTGCGCGTGATTGCGCCGGGGCAGCGCAGCCTCAACTTTGCCAGCCTGTCACCGGTTTACTCCCTGCACTTCGGTGATTACGGCGGCCTGCTGGTAAAACTGTTGTATTTCCTCCTGGGGCTGCTGGGCTCGCTACTGTTTGTCTCCGGCAATATTCTCTGGTGCGAGCGCCGTTCGGATCGCACCGGCCCGGGGCGATCCTCGGCCTTTCTGTTGCGCCTGACTCTGGGGGTCTGTGCGGGTGTGGTGATCGGCGTTGCTTTCAGCTTCCTGGTCAGCAAGCTGTTGCCGCATACCCCGTTGAGCGGGCTGGTGGCCCTGGCTGAACGGGGTGTGTTTGCCGTGATTCTGGTGTTGCTGGTGGCTTGGAGTCTGCGCGCGTCGCCGCTGCGATTCAGCAGTCAGATGCTTCGTGTTGCGCCGTTCTGCTATCTCTCCATACCCCTGTTGCAGACGGTACTGGAAGGCAGCCATGCCTGGCTGGAAGCGGATAACCGGCTGATCAATCTGGTATTGCTGGCCGTGGCGGCCTGCCTGTGGGTGGTGCGCCGCCAGTTCCGCAAGCGGATACGTCAGGCCGAGCCCCATCCGTTGTGGGTGGGTAAGGTCTCCGAGGGCGATCCCAGGCACCTGACCGACACCGAGCGGGAAGCCGATGCGGTGGCCTCGGATTCAGCCAGGTAACGAAGACGCTTGCACAAAAAAAGGGCCGGAATATCCGGCCCTTTTTTGTTGGCGATAGGCTCCCTCACTTCAGAAGCGATAGGTCGCCTGCAGGCTCAGGCCGTGGGCGCTGTTTTCAAACTCCGCCCGGTAGCTGGATTGATCCACCTTGCCCTTCTTCTCTTGCAGATACGCGTATGCCGCATCCAGGGTCAGGTCGGCGGTGGGGCTCCAGCCGGCGCCCAGGGTGAAGATGTCCCGGTCGCTGACCGGAATCCGCACGGTGCGGTGGGCATCGTTGGTGGGCGAGTTGTCCCGGGCGTAGCCGGCACGCACCACCCATTGCGGGTTCAGCTGGTAGGCGCCGCCGAAGGCAACTGCCCAGGTGTCTTCCCATTTCAGCTCTTCGGAAATGGTGGCGAAGCTGCCCGCGTAGGCCGGGTGTACGCCGCTGTTGTTCACTTCAATACCCCTCAGGCGGCTCCAGCGGGTCCAGGTGGTGCCCAGGTTCAGAGTCAGTTTGTCGGTGGCCCGGAAGCTGACGGAGGTATCCACGGATTCCGGCATGGTGATGTCCAGTTCTGCATCGTAGCTGCCATTGAGCCCGGGCAGGCCGGTGGGAATCATCGGATTGGGTGGGATCGGGCCCAGCATGCCGTTGGCGCCACTGACCTTGGTGCGACCTTCCAGTGAGTAGTCAGTCTTGGAGTGATAGGTCAGGCCCCAGTCCAGCCGGTCGTTCACTGCTACCAGCAGGCCCAGGGTATAGCCCACGGCCAGATCGTCGCCTTCGATATCCACCTCGGCATCGCCGCTGCCGGGGATTGGGCCGGGCACGGCCGCGTTCGGCACATTGCTGCTCAGGGCACCGTCGATGCGGTTGAAGGTGGGGCCAAAGCCTACGGATACCTTGTCGGTGAAGGCGTAGCTCAGGGTGGGCTGGATGGTGACCACCTGCACTTCGCTTTTCAGGCCGTTGTAGCGGCCTTGCCAGCCATCCTCGTAATCACTGATGACGCCAAAGGGGGCGTACACGCCGATGCCGGCATGCCATTGGTTGTTGAGCGGGGTGACGTAATAGCCAAACGGAATGGTGGTGAAGGGCACCATGTCACCGTCGTTGCTGCCGCCTTGGCCCAGTTTTCCCTGGGGGTTACGGATGTCGGTGCTGGCGTCAATAAAGGCCAGGCCGCCGCTGATCTCGGCGCGCTTGAGGCGGCTCATGCCGGCCGGGTTGCCATACAGGGTGCTGGCGTTGGCAGCGCTGGAAGCGCGACCGGCGTAGGCGGAGCCGGCGCTGCTGGCGCTTTGTTCGTTGAGGGCCAGGCCGTTGGCCAGGGCCTGGCCGGAAGCCGCGGCAATGGCTGCTGCCAGCAGGACGTTGTTCGAATACTTCATGATAGCTTTCCCGAGTTGTTTTTTGCGCGCGCAAGTTAACATTCGGACACAAATTATTACAGAGTGTTTATCGTCAATATCGCCGAAAAAACAGGATAAAAGCGTCATTATTGCGGAAACATGATGTTTATTGTTGTGAAGGTGGTTCGGGAGTAAATTGAGTGTTTACCGCTGTTTGGCTCTGCGTGTGAGGGCTTGCTGGTGTTGCGGAATGGTGGAATGAGGGACAGTCAGCGTGGGCGGGAGGAAACCCGTTTCGGCGCCATTCAGGTATTTGCGGATGCAATGGTCGGGACTGCGAGGAGGAATGGGCGCGGCAATGGATGGTGCTGCCGCGCCGGAATGGGACAATGGAGAATTTGCTGTTGCCAGAGGCAGGCTGTCCGCCTTGCCAGGGATCTACAGGCCGGGACGTCTGCCGGGCTGGTTAACGGCCTTGCGGGTGAATATCCCGATGATGGGCGTGCCCTGATCCTGCAGAATCGGCTCGATGTCCCGGTGCAGGGCGTGGTACCGGTAAAACGGCACTCGTGGGAACAAGTGATGGATGGAATGCAGGTTCTGGCCCAGCCAGAACCACTCCAGCGGTTTCATCCAGCGGGGCATGATCAGGCTGTTGGTATTGCGATAGCGCTCACTGACCTTGTAGGGGTGATGCGGACGATAGGCAAACCAGTAGGCGGTGAAGAGTCCGCCGGTATAATAGCCGAGCAGAATCACCGCCACCGTGCCGGGCTGATCCACCATGACCAGAAAGGCAATCCGCCAGCCCAGCGATGCCACCAGCTCGGCGCAATAAATCAGTTTTTCTTTCAGCGACGCGCTGGCCCAGCTGTGCTGCACAAAAAATGTATTCTGCACCCACTGGAAACGTAGTCCGGCGGCCAGTAAACCCAGCGGCCCTTTCTGCATTCCGCTGATAATGAAGTCCGGGTCCTTGTCCGGCTGGTTGGTGTAGCGGTGGTGGGTAAAGTGTTCGATGCGGTGGGAGGCATAGGGAATCGCAATGATCGGAGCCACCAGGTACCCGCACAGATCGTTGATCCATTTATGACTGTCATTCTGCCCGTGGATGTTGCCGTGGGCCGCCTCATGCAGCGGCGTATAGGACATATAGGTCAGCGCTGCCACCAAGAGATAAGCACCCCAGGCCGGCAGGGAGCCGCTGGCAAACAGAGAGAGTGTGGCAACAAATGCGGCTACCACGGCCAGGGTCAGTAATATTGTCGGCCAGGCGGTTTTCCCCATATAGTGCTTGGCGCAGGCAATGGCCTGCTTGTTCAGTGTGGCCGAATCCATGGTGTCGCCTCTTGTTGGTTTCATCAGGCTCAACACTACGGTGCTCCCACAACAACCAGAATAGCCGCCGTGGCCAATCGCCCTGCATAAGTGGCCAGAGTGTGACGGGGCGGTATCTGCGGGACGGGCAATGCAGCATTCAGACGACAAGCTTCATCCGGTGGCCATCAGTCAGGTCATGCTCAACTTCGCCCAGCGACATGGCATCGACCGGCAAACCTGCCTGCTCGGCACCGGTATTGCCGACGAAGCCCTGTCCAGTGGCGAGGGTCTGGTTACCCGCACCCAGGAAATGCGCCTGATCGAAAATCTCATGCTGGCCCTGCCGGCAGCCGGAGTGGGCGGTTTTGAGCTGGGTCGGCAATACAACCTGGCCACCTTCGGGGTATGGGGATTCGCCCTGCGCACCTGCAAGACCCTGCGCGATGCCGCCGCCCTGGGCGTACGTTACCTGCCGTTGAGCACGGCCTACTGCCGGATTACGGTCTGTGAGCAGGGCGATACGTTCGGCGTGACATTCGATCCTGACCCGATACCGGCGCACCTGCGCCAGTTTTTGCTCGAGCGAGACATGGCTACCGCCCTCAATCTGGTCAGGGAAATCACGCTTCAGGGGGTGGCGTTTACGGGTATCGAGTTCACTGGCGAACCGGATGTGGCGGCGTCCGCCGTGGCGGAGCTGTGCGGCGTGATGCCCACCTTTCATGCCCGCGCCAACCGTATCCTGGTCAACCGTGCCGGGGCCAACCAGCCGTTCCCCGGCTACGATCCGGTGCTAACCCGCATGCTCGAGCAGCAGTGTCGGCAGCGTATGGACACCGTGGAAAGCAGTGGCGTCGCCGGCAAGGTTCGCCAGAAACTGCTCGGAGAGCTGGGCTTGGGCGCTACCCTTAACGACATGGCCAGCGAGCTGGCCCTCTCTTCCCGCAGTCTGCGTCGCAAACTGGAACAGGAAGGCACCAGCTACCGCGACCTGGTTGAGGAGGAGCGCCGCCAACTGGCCTTGCAGCTGCTCAGCAACACCACCATGAAAATCGAAGAGATCGCCGCCCATCTGGCCTATACCGATGCCGGCGGCTTTGTTCGTGCCTTTCGGCGCTGGCAGGGCTGCTCGCCCAGTGAGTACAGGGGGGATTTGCCTGGGTGAAATCCACCGTGGGACACAAAAAAGGGGCCTCCCAGTAAGGAGGCCCCTTTCTTTTATATGGCACGCCCGAGAGGATTCGAACCTCTGACCTTTGCCTCCGGAGGGCAACGCTCTATCCAGCTGAGCTACGGGCGCAAAACCTGTTGCAGTCGACCGGATGAGGTTGGTCAGTTCCGACGATCTGCAGATGAAGAACTTGGGGGTTCAACGGGCGAGAATGATAGCCGGTTGTGGCGTTGGCGTCCATGGATGGGATGCATTGTGGGCGCAGATGCTTATAATCTGCGCGCGCCGTGTGATCACGGCAGTCATTTCGCGGCAGTCTGCCTCTTTCGGGTTTCCGGCAGTACTGTTTTCCTTACGAGCCCGTGTCTGTGACCAGACAACTGTATCGGAGGAAACAGGATGAACCTGTACTGGATTGTGCTATTACTGGCAGTGATCGTGGAAATTGCCTGGGCCATGAGTCTCAAATGGATTCAGGTGCAGCCCGGGGTGGCGTCCATTGGCACGGCGCTGGTGCTCACCGCCCTGAACATGCTGATGCTGTCCTATGCCATGAAAGGCATTCCGGTGGGTACCGCCTATGCGGTCTGGACCGGACTCGGGGCTGTGGGCATTACCGTGTTGGGCATTCTGTTCTTCAAGGACCCGGCCAGCCTGCCACGGTTGGCCTTCATGGGGCTGGTGGTGGTCGGCATTATCGGCCTCAAGTTGACGGCTTCACCGACCTGATGACGAGTTTGGGCCCGCACGCTTGTGCCGTCCATTTTACAATCTTTTCCCATGAATTCCCCGATTAATCGGTACCCTCTGCGGGCAGATGTTGGCCGCCAACTGATGGAGAAAACTGTGCGCATTGCTTATCTGGAAGATGACATGGCTCAGGCTGAGCTTGTCACTCACTGGCTTAAGGAAGCGGGCCATAACTGCATTCACCTGGCCAGCGGGCGCGAGTTCATGTCCCTGTTGCGGCGTGACACCTTCGACATTCTGGTGCTCGATTGGGAAGTGCCGGATATGAATGGCTACGCCGTGCTAGAGGAAGTTCGGGCCAGCGGCAACCGCACCCCGGTGCTGTTTGCCACCCAGCGGGACGATGAGTCCTCCATTGTGGGAGCACTCAGTCAGGGTGCGGACGACTATATGGTCAAGCCTACCAAGCAAGCGGAATTGCTGGCCCGGATAGCCGCGTTAGGGCGTCGGGCGGGGGTATCGGATATGGATGATGACACTGCCCTGACTGTGGGGCCCTGGACGGTGGACCGGTCGCGACGGCAGATTCTGCTGGCGGACGAGCCGGTGAAGCTGACCGACAAGGATTATGAGCTTGCCAGCTATCTGTTCCAGAATGTGGGTAAGCTGATGAGTCGTGCCCACCTGCTGGAAAAGGTCTGGGGTATCATGACTCCGATCGAATCTCGTACTGTGGATGTGCATATCAGCCGCATCCGTCGCAGCCTGCAGATACGCCCGGAGCAGGGCTACCGCATCAAGACGGTTTACCAGCATGGTTACCGCCTGGAGCCGATTGAGGAATAACGCTATGAGGGTCTGGTTGTGTGCAGCCTTGCTGCTGGGACTGACGACTGCCGCAGCAGCATCCGACGACTGGCATTACACCCTGCGCCCGGGGGATACCCTGTGGAAGGTCTGCCAGCAGTTTGCCCAGGAACCGGCTGCCTGCTGGCGTGATCTGGCCAGCCATAATTCGCTGAAAAACCCTCATAGTGTCGAACCGGGCCAGAACCTGCTTGTCCCCATTGCCTGGCTGAAGGAAAAGCCGATTCCTGCGAGGATTGTCGCAGTTCGCGGTGAGGTGATGCTGTATCCCGCTGCCGGTGGCGAGGCCCGTCAGGTGCAGAGTGGTGAGACAGTGGCCTTTGGCGATGCGCTGGAAACCGCTACCGGCGCCAGTGCCCGACTACAGTTTGCCGACCAGTCCGAAGTGGTGATCAAGCCTGGCAGCTTGCTGGTGGTCAACCGCTATCGCCGTTTTCTGGATCAACAGGGCGAGCAGACCGAACTGCGTCTGCAGCGCGGTAATATTCGCAACACCGTAACCCCGGCCAGTAACGATGATCGTACCTTCAAGGTCTTCACCCCTGGCGCGGTCGCGGCGGTGCGTGGTACCGAGTACTACGTCAGCGTGGACGCCGGTGAAACCACCCGCAACGAAGTGGTGGATGGCCGGGTGGATGTCAGTGCCCGGGGCACCCGTCGTGATGTGCAAGCCGGTTTCGCCACCCTGGCCCGGCTTGACCGGCCGCCCATTGAACCGGTGCCTCTGTTGCCGGCCCCGGCGGTGGAGCTGGCAGTAACCCACGAGGATGTGACGGCGGCGTGGCCCA
Source organism: Alcanivorax jadensis T9 (assembly GCF_000756655.1). Taxonomy (GTDB): domain Bacteria; phylum Pseudomonadota; class Gammaproteobacteria; order Pseudomonadales; family Alcanivoracaceae; genus Alcanivorax; species Alcanivorax jadensis. Next base: position 12,340 of record NZ_ARXU01000009.1, on the reverse strand, counting down.
CCCAGGCGGATGCGGCCAGTTACTGGCTGGAGTGGTATCGCCAGCGCGATGGGTTGTTGTTGGGCCAGGCGTCCTTGCAGGCCGGTCACTGGCAACAGGATTTACCGGTAGGCGATTACCGTCTGTTGGTGCGTGCGGTGGATGAAAACGGCCTGCGTGGCCACGAAAGCTGGACCAATTTCTCCATTGAACCCGCACCAGAGCCTGTGCCTGAAAAGGATTCCAAATGGGACCTGTGGGTCTTCCTCGGCGGAGCCGCGTTGTTGCTGGCGCTGTAACGGATGCGCTCGCGCCTGAATGCCTATCAGCGCCGCTATCTGGCTGAACACATATCAGTGCTGTTTCTGGTGGTCGGCCTCTGCGCCCTGCTGAGTCTCAGCGGGGCTTTGTCCTTCGTTGACCGCTACATTTACGACAACCTTCTTAAAACCCTCCCGGACGACCCGTCCCCGGATCTGGTTATCGTCGGCATCGACGAATACAGTCTGCGGGAGATCGGTCGCTGGCCCTGGGATCGCAAGGTCCACGCCCAATTGATCAACCGTCTTACCGATATGGGGGCACGGGCGATACTGGTGGATCTGATCCTGTCCGAGCCGGACCGCAACAACCCGGATTCCGATCTGGCCCTGGTGCAGGCCATGGCGGCCAGTGGCCATGTCTATCTGCCGGTGCACGTGGAGCAACTGCGGGCCGGTGGCCAGCTCATCGAAGTCTTGCCCTATGCACCGTTCGCCCGTGCCGCCGCCGGGTTGGGGCACGTGGACCTGGAGCTGGACAGCGACGGGGTAGCCCGCTCTGTGTACATGCGCTCGGGTATCGGTCAGGCCTGGTGGCCGCATATCACCCAGACCCTGCTGATCCAGGAAGGGATGCTGCCGGAAAATACCTTCCCGGCGAACAAAGGCGAGGAATTCTCCGGGCTGGCCAATGTGCGTCGCTACCACCGTTATGTGCCCTTTGTCAGCGGTCCCAATAGCTACCCGCAGGTGTCCGCGGTGGAGTTGCTGAACAACCTGATTCCGGAGCAGCTGATCCGCGACAAGATCGTACTGATTGGTGCCACCGCTGCCGGCCTGGGTGACATGCTGCCCACGCCCATGGCTAGCCAGGGTGAGTTGATGGCCGGGGTGGAGGTCAACGCCAATCTGCTGGATGCACTGCGCTCGGATCGGCTGATCCGGGAGCTGCCCATGAGCAGTGTGCTGGTGCTGGGGGCCGTACTGGCGTTGTTGGCGCCGCTGTTGCTGCCCTATGTGCTGCCGCGCTGGAGTATTCCGCTGGTGGCCGGGGTGATTCTGCTCTGTCTGCTGACAAGCATGGTGGTGTTGGTCGTGTTGCGGCTGTGGTTCCCGCCATCCGGTGCCATGGCGGCGGCATTGATGGGCTACCCGTTGTGGACCTGGCGGCGCCTGGAATATTCCCTCTCCTATATGCGCCATGCCCTGGAGCGGTTATCCGAATACAGCGATTTGAATCAGCGCCTGACCCGGCCGTCTACCCTGGAGCAAATGGGGCGAATGTTCGATCAGGTGCTACCGGTGCGTGCCTGGCGACTGCTGGGTGGGGAAAAGCCCTGGCGCGGTGGCGACAGCCTGCCCGCAGCCACCTGGAAAGGGTCGCTGGCGCGCCAGTACCGCTTCAAGCATGAGGGGCGCCGCTACGAGCTTGACCTGGTGTGGCATCAGGCGCTGCATGCGGATACCTATGATTACTGGGTGAGGGCGATGCTGGTACGGGTGCGCACCCATGCTCCCACCGTGGGGCCCCGCTATGAAGTGCTGGAAAAACATATCGACCGGCTACGTCGGGAAGAGGCTCGTCAGGAGGCCCTGACCCGATTCTTCCAGGTGACCCTGGCACAGATCCGCGAAGGAGTGGTGATCGCTGATGCCTGTGGCGTCATTGTCTATGCCAACCCCCAGGCCTCCTTCCTGCTTGGCCTGGAAATGGGGGCGCTGGATGCGGGCCAGCCCATGGTGACGGATCTGGGTCGGGAGCTGGACCTGCGCGAGCACAGCTGGGACGAGCTGCTACGTCAGTCCCTGGCGGAAGGGCGCACCCAGCTGGAATGCCGCAATCGCCAGGGCGCAGACCTTTACCTGGATCTCCTGCTGGTGCATGCCGGTGATAATCCGGGCCGGATGATGATCATCTCTTTCAAGGACATCAGCGACGTGAAGCAGGCCCTGCGGGCCCGCTCGGAAATGCTGGATTTTCTCTCCCACGACCTGCGCTCCCCCATGGTCTCAGTGCTGGCTCTCACCGAGAAAATGCGTCAGCAGGGTGATGGACAGTCCCTGGATGGCTTCCTCGATAACGTGCAGCATTATGCCCAGCGCAACCTGAGTATCGCCGAGCAGTTCCTGCAGCTGGCCCGGGTGGAAGCGGTGGAAACGGTGGAAATGAACGAGCAGGACATGCTCGACGTGGTGGAGAGCGCCATCGACATGGTGCAGATCCAGGCTCAGCAGGCCGATATCACCCTGCGCTTTGATTATGACCCCCATCAGGAGGTCTGGGTGCTGGGTAATAACGAATTGCTCGAGCGGTTAATGGTGAATTTGCTCACCAATGCCATCAAATACAGCCATGCGGGCAGTTCCGTTGATGTGCGACTGTATGCCCGGGAAGAGGCCGTACTCTGTGAGGTGCGCGACCGGGGTGTGGGGATTCCGCCGGAATTCCTGGAGCGGCTGTTCCAGCGTTTCAGTCGCGCCAGCACCAGTGGTGGCGCCCGCACCCGCGGCGCGGGCATGGGACTGCGCTTCGTCAAGGTAGTGACGGAGCGCCACGGTGGTGACATTCAGGTGGATAGTGCGCCAAACGAAGGTAGCCGCTTCACCCTGTCATTACCTCGGGTGGAGATAGACTAAATCAAGCTGTGTAACAGCAAGCGTTTTGTCCCCACGCCCTGAGCGGGTATAATGCCGCCGCAGCGCCCTCGGGCGAATCACAGAGAATAGAGGTGGAATCGTGAAAAAGATGCTGACTGCCAGCCTGGTACTGGTCGCTACCCTGTTTGCCGCCGGTAGCGTGGCTGCCAAGAGCACCAAGGAAATTTCCCCGTATCCGCTGGGTGAGCGTTCTGTATTCAGTGAGCGGGCCATCGCCGAGCGTCTTCAGCCGGTGGGTTCTGTGTGTGTCGAGGGTGAAGATTGTGGCACCGCTGCCGCAGCCGAAGAGCAAGTGGCCAGTGGACCCCGCAGCGGTGAGCAAGTGCACCAGTCTGCCTGTGCGGCCTGTCATACCACTGGTGCTGCAGGTGCCCCGAAGACCGGCGATTCCGCTGCCTGGGGTTCGCGTATCGCCAAGGGTAATGCCACCTTGGTCAAGCACGCGATTGAAGGCTTCAACGCCATGCCGCCCAAGGGCATGTGCATGGATTGCTCTGACGACGAGATCAAGGCCGCCGTCGAGTATATGGTTGAGCAGAGCCAGTAACCTTGCTGCGATCCCTGGGGATCCTGCTGTCGGCCCTTTGGCTGGCAGCCTGTTCCGACGATAGCGCTCCGGCCACTGCGGATGCTTCGCAGACGCGTGACGGGGCGCAGTTGTATCGCCAATACTGTGTTACCTGCCACGGTTCCGGCGCCCTCGGTGCTCCCCGGGTCGGCAAGGAACACCGCCTTTACTGGTCCCACGAAATCGAAGAAGAAGGTTTCGATACCATCGTCCATGAAGCCATCGCCGGCATCAACTCCATGCCCCCTCGTGGAGGCTGCTTCGACTGCAGCGACGACGAAATCCGCAACACTGTCATCTACATGCTGCAGTTGAGCGGCGCTAAATAACTCCATTCCAATGTTTCTTCAGCCGTAAGGGTTTACCGACTCTTTAGGTAAAACGCTTACCCCTTGCTTAAGAGATGTCCTACATAATGGCTTGTGCCTTGCTGGTAACCTTTGCGCGCTATCTCATAAAAGAAGCGTAGGGTTTTCAAGCGGGGGATCGCATGGCTGCGTCACGTTCAGGTATCTGGGGCTGGGTTCGGGCTCTTTTCTGTCTGTTGTTGTTTTTTCCTGTATTGGGGGTGGGCAGTCAGGAGGCTGAAAAGCAGTGGCTTGTTGATCAAATCCAGGCCGATGGCAGTCTGGATTCCCCTGCCTCCAAAGCCATCACTTTTCAGTCCACCACGGAAGCCACAATCAATCTGCTTGATGCGGATCAGAGTCTTGTCGGTGATTTGAGTGGTGTGACCAGCTATCTTGCCAGCGTCGATGCAGACCACAGTGCGGAGAACCTGTCCCGTAGTATCCGGACGGCTTACGCGCTGGGCCAGGAGTTTGGTGAGGCACAGGACGAATTGCTTAAGCGCCAAATAGCCGGTTCCGGATTTGGGGCATTTCCTGGCTATGACCCAGACCCATTAAGCACAGCCTACGCACTGGAAACACTATCCTTGTTGGGCATTACTCAGGAGCCTGCTGCCTATGCGTTGCAATATCTGATCAATGTCCAGAATGATGATGGCAGCTGGGCATTGGCTGGCGATGTGGGGCAAGTCCAGACTACCGCTCTGACTATGCATGCGCTTTGGCAGTATCGCCATGTCTATGATGTGGAGTCTCCTCTGCAAGCCGCCGAGGATTTCTTGCTGGCCCAGCAAGAGGGGCAACTCTGGGGCGATACTGAAAGTTCTGCATTGGCGTTGTATGCACTGGTGTCGCGGGCAGTTGACCGGACTTCCCTCCAGCAGGCACTGGATGCGCTGCAAAACAGGCAGAACCCGGGTGGGGATTTCGAGCAGGATGTGTATGTTACGGCTCTGGCCCTGCGTGTACTGTCAGCGGCGTCCCGTCCCGCTGCAGACATAACAAGCCTTACCGGTACCCTCGTGGATGCCCAGAGCGGCCAGCCTCTTGCAGACGTTGATATTGCTCTTGCCGGCCCTGAGTCCCGTCAGCTTGTCACCGATGCAGATGGCGGATTTTTTGCCAATCGACTGACGCCAGGCCATTACCAGCTTTCCATGAGCAAAGGAGGTTACAGCACCCTGGTACTCAACACGGTCCTGCAAACCGGTGACAAACGTGATGTCGGTATGTTGGCGCTTAATATCCAGGAAACTGATCCGGATACCGGCGAGCCCCTGCAAACCGGCATTGTCCGCGGGACCATCACAGATCGGGATAGCGGGGCTCCGTTAGCGCAGGCAACGGTAACGTTGACCGGCACGGGCCTTTCCTCTGGCACGGCGACTGATGGCTCCTACCTGTTCAGTGAGGTGCCGGCGGGACCGCTTAGTATTACCGTTTCAGCGCAAGGCTATGAGTCAGTAACCGGTAATGCGGAAATGGTGGCCGGCCAAACCCTGCTGTTTTCCCCCGGATTGAAGGCGTCGGTGCCGGAGGGTGTGAGTGTTTTTGGCACCATCAGCAGCAGTCACCAGGGAGCCTCGATTAGCGGTGCAATGGTCAGCGCTGAAGTGCAGGGTGTTGCCAAATCGGTCACTACGGATGCACAGGGTCAATATCGTCTAGAGGACTTACCTGCAGGTAACCTGACGTTGGGGGTGTCGGCAGCAGGTTTTGAGAGTGTATCCGCTGAAGCAGAGGTATCTGACGGGGCCAGCGTGGAGTTTTCCCCGCTGCTTGCCCCCTCTGGCGATGCACCACAACAGCAGCCGGGTGGATTCCAAGGTGTTGTCATTAACGCGATTACCGGCCGGGGAGTTATGGGAGCGCAAGTATCCGTCGATTACCTGGATGGTACTGCACCGATAACCGTTGCTACCGACAGTGATGGGCGTTTCCAGCTCAGGGAGCTTTTGGCGGCTGAGGTAGAAATTACCATTACCGCTTCCGGCTATAGTGCCATTGGTGCCACTGCACGCGTTGAGGCGGGTGTTATCAATGACCTTGGGGAGCTGGAGCTGGTGCCACTGGATAGTGCGGTGAACAGTATCAGCGGCAAGGTGGTGGAGGTGCGTACTCAGGATCCGTTGCTGGGGGTTCTGGTTAAGGTCAAGGTTTCATCCTCGACAGTGGCCGGCGAAGCAATGACGGATTCCTCGGGTCGTTTTGAAGTGAAAGGCCTGCCTCAGGGCGAATACACGCTCGAATTTTCACAAGTAGATTATCAGCCCCTGTCGTTCCCGGTTGTCATCGCAACAGGTGGCGATCTTGATCTGGGTGAAGTCCGTCTCCGCCAACCAGGGATTGATGCCTTGTTGCCTGATCTTGCAGTGCAAAGCACTCAGTCTGGAGGTTTGCTTTCAGATCCGGACACCTTCGAGGTGTCGGGTGAACTTGATGTTGTGATTATTAATCGCGGGAATGCTGATCTGACGCAGCCTTTCTCTGTACGGGTGTTCAGCGATTCAAACCGTGACGGTGCGTTTAGTCCGGACCATGATGCGGTTCTTGGCGAAACCACCGTTGAGGGGATATTGGAGGTAGATACCATTCAGCGTATCAGTGTGCCGGTTCAGGGTGATTTGCCGTTCCGTGATGCTCCTTTACATATCCTGCTTGATGCGGGCGAGGCTATTTCCGAGCTATCGGAAACCAACAATATTGAAAGCACGGCTGGTGAGTGTGCTAGCAATCAGAAGCCCTATCTGGATTTGGCCTTGTGTCTGGATTCTTCCGGTAGCGTCAGTTCTCCAGAGTTCATTTTGCAACTAGAGGGAACCGCGCAGGCTATAGAAAATCCAAATATTGTGCCACGAGATGGTTCAATGCGGCTAACCCTGTTTCAATTTAGTAATAACGGCTATCTTGAAATTGATCCAACAATAGTGGAAGAAGATAATGTTTCTGAATTGGCTGATGCGATCCGGTCAGTTCGAAGAAATACTGGCGGAACGGCAATTCATCATTGTATCGATAGGGCCACAGAGGTATTAAGTGACGCCTCCCCTGAAACTGCGCTGCAGGTGATTGATGTATCAACGGATGGCCAATCCAGCCAAGCTCTTGCAGTGGCAGCTTCAGAGAGAGCCAGGAATGCTGGAATAGATGTGATCAACGCCATTGGTGTTGGCCGAGGAGCTAATGAAAGCCTTTTAAATTATATAGTATTCCCCAAACCGGCGGGCGGAGAGCGCGGTTTTGTCCTCATGGTGGATAGCTATGAGGAATACATCGAAGGTATTTCCTCGAAAGTTGCAAAAGAAACAAAGATCCCTGATTTGACTCTTGGTGCCCTTCAGTTCGTGGACAATGGCGTGGGAGAGCTGGCCTCAGTTGCCATGGTTATCGGTAATGCGGGATCTGCCGACATTTCAGAAGATATCCATATCACGCTGTTTGATGGTCACCCTGACACCGGTGCAGAAATTGGTGATTTGGTTGTTAGTGGCGGAGTTGAAAGTGGCGCTCACAAAAATGCGGTGATGGACGATGTTGATCCCGACCAGCTGCAGGGTGTCACTCTTTATGCTCGTGCTGCTATCGAGGGCCAGGTGGCAGAATGCAATAACACCAATAATCTCGCTCAGAAGAAAGTGGCCGCACGCAGAGGATCGCTCACGCTGACGCTGTCAGATAGCCTGCTAGCTCCAACCGAAGCGCTGAACTTGGACTCCCTGGTGACCAATACCGGTGGGGTGGAAGCAGACTATTCAGTGCAACATAGCATTCTCGATAGTAGCGGCGCCCTGGTTGCAAATCTTGGCAGTAAACCGGTGCCAGCTTTGCCATCCGGTGAGCAGCGTTTGCTGGGCGTGGTCTGGAATAGTGGGGTGACACTGGCAGGTGATTATCAGGCGATTGCCGAACTGTATAGCCAAAGTGGAGAGCGGCTTGACTCGCAGACGGTGCCCATCTCAATCCGGGAAGGTGGCGATGTGTCTGCCCCCGTTGCGACGGTGGGGGTGGGTACTGATAACGCCAGTTATTACCTGGGTGACAAGGCTGTCATTGAGAATACCCTGCTCAATAGCAGTAGTAGCACACTGATACAGCCTGCCAACTATCGCCTGGTTGTCAGTGACGAGAGCGGCGACGTGTTGCTCAATAAAGAATATGTATTGGCCGGTCTGGCTATTGGCCAAGTTGTGCAGCTCTACGAAAACCTGTCTCTGGAAGATGTGACCGCCGGCAGCTATGAAGCGGTAGGCACCTTGACTGACGATGATGGGGATGTGCTGGCCAGTGACAGGCAGGCATTCACCGTCAGCATCAGCTCAATCAGAGCCGTGGAAGGTGAGGTCCAGGCCCGCGCTGCTAGCGTGTACCAGGGGGATCCGCAAACCTGTGATTTCACGCTCCGTAACATCAGCAGCGAGGCAATACAGAACCTGACAGTGATCAACACCCGACTGGATGTGGATAACCAGGCCGAGCTGCATCGCGATACACGAACAGTGAGTTTGCAGCCGGGTGAGACAACCACTTTCTCGGATGTGTTTGGTACGGCAGGCTTTAATCTGACTCGCCATGCCTGCGCCCTGCAGGTGGAAGAAAATGGTGAGCAGCGGGATGTGGACACTGCGATATTCCAGATGGTGGAGCCACCGATTTCTCTGGAGGCCACGCTCTCCCTGTCAGGGAAGCCGAGATTGTTGGTGCTGACGGACAAACAGCAAGATGCCTGTACCGCTGTGGACTGGCTGACTTTGCGTGCAGAATTCCCCAAGCCGCTATCGGCGAGCACCCTGGTAAGCGTGAAAGCGCTGAATTCCCTCTTCTTCACCCTTGATCTGGAGGCATCGACACCTCAAGCCTTTACCGACTTGCTGGACAGCAATATCGGCGCCGATGTGAATGTGGCGGTGACCAGCCTTACCCGGGAGGCCGTTGAGGTTCGGGTATCTGGCTCAGCGCTGCTAGGGGGCAAACACAATATTGTTGCCAAGTACCCCATATTCCTTTTCCTGCAAGGAAAGTTGGAAACCGGTCTGACAGGATTCAAGTGCGGGCATTTTCCGGCACTTGGCCAGCGCCTCGGCGACTTCGAAGTCGTGGATATCGAGGTCGAGGAAAGCGAAAGTGGGTCGTCTGTACATGAACAGTCAGAAATACCCTCACTGGCACAGCAACAACAATGGCTGGATGCCTTCCTCACTGAAAATGGCTACAGCTACACCTTGGTGGATTCTCTGGGTGGTTTCCGTGATGCCTTGTTATCGGGAAATTATCAACAGTATCTGTTGCTGGCAGACCGGGTGCCGTTGGGCCACTGGAGCGCCAAGCAACTGCGGGAAGCGGTTAATCGGGGTGATGGCCTGGTGTATGCCGCCGGTGACAGGCCGCGCACTCTGCCCCTGTATCAGACCCTGGGGGTTCATCCACATGAGAGTCTGCTTGGCAACTATCTGTTTAGTCTGCTGGGTAGGGATGGCCACAGGGCGGATGGCGTGGAATTTATGCAATCCCCGCTCTCCGAACCGGCCTACCTGCCACTGGCTCTGGATCGTCGATTGCCGCGCATACATCACCATCAAGCCAATGTTGCCGCCTTGTATCAGGGAGTCAGTGACCACTCGCTTCAGTGCCTGGCTTATTCCAGTCAGCACGATGCCGTTACCTATCGTGATTACGGCGAGGGGCGGGCAGTGTATGTGGGTTACGACCTGCTGGCCGAAGCGGTAGCCGAAAGTAACAGTGATCACCATGCCCGGTTGTTGTCGCGGGCACTGGAGTACACCACAGCAGAAAATCTGATAAATCGCCCGGGCGCAGTGTTACCTGTCTCTCTGTCGTTGCAAAACACGGGGCCCGCTGTCGATGTCCAGGCAGATCTGGCTATGTCTTCAGGAGGCGAGGTGCTGAACACTTTGCCTGCCACACAGAATGGCTCGTTGTCGTGGAGGTTGTCTTTGGCCGAGGCCGAGCAGCGTAATCTGCACGCCTGGCTGGTTCCGAACTTCTCGCAAGGCTCGGCCACATTAAGCGCGGAGGTGACGGCCAGCCTTGGTAGCGGTGCCTCGCTAACGCTGTCGGAAATGCTGCCACTGCAGGAAGGGCCGGACACCCAGACCCTCATGGACGTGACCCAGGCCGTGCAGGCGGCCTACGGCCAGTCCCTGTTTGACCTGAAGCTGAAGAAAGCGGCGCTTTTGCTGGAAATGGCCGTGGTGGCCAATAGCCATGGGCATGAAGCCCTGGCCATCAAGAAAGCCCTGAAAGCCACATCGGCCTTGGCAGGCTCAAGTCACCCGGATGCCCCATCACTACGCGAAGATCTGGATTGGGCAATTTGGGCCTTGAACCGGTAATGGGGGGCGAGAGTGTTATGAACGGAACAAGAATCGAGGCTAAGCGTATGTTACGGGGGAATGGACTCATGGAGCACAGGGAAAAGGTGCATAACGTAGACGCGCCAGCCATGGAGAAAATCCGTGAGTCCGGTCGATTTGCCCGCACCATTGCGATGGCGGCAGTGCTGCTTCTGCTCAACGGGGTGATCTGGCCATCCTGGGCAGTCGCACTGGAAGTAGAGCGTCAGAAAGACATTGCCGAGCAGGCCCGCTGGGAAGCGAATAACCAGCACCTGGATCAGGTGCTCAAGCATGTCCGCAATAAAGTCCATGACCGTAAGGCGGCTATTGACCAGCGTTTGGCCAAGGAAGGAGGTATGCTGGATAACATGCTTTCGGCCATAGGGCTGAGCCAGTTGACGCTGGAAAGTGTTGAGGACCTGAGCTGGTTAGCTGGTCGGGCCGATAATCTGCATCAGCAGGCGCTGAAAGAATTTGATGCCACCGGCAAGCGGCTGCGGGAGAAGCAGTTACCAGAAAAAATTCAGCAGCGGCACGCCGAGGCTCGCCAACAATACCGGGAACGCTACCAGACCATGCAAGTTCGGATGGCTGCCATGCTGGAAGCAGAGAGTCTGCAGGAGCAGCAGGACGCAGCGGCGTCGCTGAAAGAGTGGATGGACAGCTTCACCCTGGAAAAACCCCGTGATCCTTTTGACCCGAACAACTTGCCATGGGGCACCCCGGACCCGAACCTGACACCGGAGCCGTCCACCACCGCCAGAGAATTAAGCGCCAGGAATGCGCTCCCCTTGTTCGAGCGTGGCGTGCAACTGGCCAGTAACGTCATTACCCAAGATATGCTCGGTCAGCCTGGAGGCCCCACCGAAGGCGATCTGGCCGCCACGCTGGATGCCCAGCTCACCGATGCCGTCCGTGCGAAGGCGCAAGCGCTGGATCACGACCCAGTGGCAATCTACCAGTGGGTTCGCAATAACATCGAGTTTATTCCCAGCCATGGTTCCATCCAGGGCGCGGATTACACCCTGCAACACGGTAAGGGCAATGCCTACGACACAGCCAGCTTGCTGGTTGCCTTGCTCCGTGCGGCCAACATCCCTGCCCGCTACACGTTCGGTACCGTGCAAATGCCTGCCGATCAGGTGATGAATTGGGTAGGCAACGTCAATACGCCGCAAGCCGCCAGCGATCTTCTGGGGCAGGGCGGTATCCCCAATGTTGGCATGGTCAGCGGAGGGGAAATCACCCACATCAACCTGGAGCATGTGTGGGTGGAGGCCTGGATCGACTATCACCCCAGTCGTGGTGCCAAGCATAGCGTGGGCGATAGCTGGGTGCCCATGGATGCCAGCTTCAAGCAATATGAATACACAGAGGGCATGGCCCTGGAAGAGCAGGTGCCCTTCGATGCTCAAGGTCTGGCCCAGACCATCGAACAGCAAAGCACCATCAACGAAGAGGAAGGCTGGGTGCAGGGTGTGCCCCAGCAGGCTATGGAAGATGCCTTTGCCGACTATCGCGCCCAGCTGGAGGCCTTTCTGGAAAACCAGGCCCCTGACGCCACAGTAGGGGAAGTGCTGGGCACTCAGAACATCAAGACAGTGATCCACCAGCAGTTGGCCGCGGGGCTTCCTTATCAATTGCTGACACGCAAGCTGGTAGCGTCCGAGTTATCGGATAGCCTGCGCTGGAAATTCCGTTACCAGCTCTATACTAACCAGTTCGGTCGGCAAGGCAGCGAGTTGATCAGCATCCAGCAGCCCACCGTAGCCCTGGCCGGTCGCAAACTCGCCCTGTCCTTCAAACCGGCCACCCCGGAAGATGAGGAGACCCTGGCCAGTTATCTTCCAGAGCCGGATGAAAACGGCGAGGTCGACCCCAACGATATTCCCGATACCCTGCCGGGCTACCTGATCGATCTAACTGGTGAGTTCACCATTGGCAATGAGGTAGTAGCCACAGCGACCACCAATACCGCCATGGGGTCCGAGCTGCAATCCGAAATGGGCTACTGGCAGCCTAATCAGGGGTGGCGCACCAGTCAGAACGAAGCCGTTCCCCGCGAATACAGAGCCCTGGCGCTGAACCTGCAAGGCATCAGTCAGAGTCAGGCCCAAGATCTGCAAATCAACCTGGAAAGCACCCGACAAAAACTGGAGGCAGAAGACTTTA
>NZ_ARXU01000008.1 GCF_000756655.1 Alcanivorax jadensis T9 | reverse complement strand
TTTGCTTGCCTGATTGTTAAAGAGCGTCTCGTCCGTGGCGTGTTTCGTTGTTGCCCCGTCGAGGAGTGCGCATTCTAGGGATTTCGCTGGGGGAGTCAAACCCTTTTTTGCACTTTTTCTGAAAAACCGTTCAACCGCTCACTTTCTGCTCAAATCGCTGGAAAAACCATCGATTCCGGCCTATTTGAGCGTTACCCGGGCTATCTTCTTCTTGCCTGCCTGCAGCACCAGACTCTCGCCCCGGCCAAAACTGCGCTCCTCGGTGAGCTGGGCACCATCCAGATAGACCGCACCCCGCCCGAATGCATCCTTGGCCGCCTTACCGTTTTTAGTCAGGCCTGCCTTGGCAAGCAATTGGAAAAGGCGAATTTCCTCCTCTCCCTCCAGCTCAACCAGCACTTCTGGCACGTTATCCGGGATCTCGCCAAGGGCAATCTGGTTACCCGCAGATTTGGGCGCACTCGCCGCTGCCTGAGCACCGTGGAACCGCTCGACCATCTCCAGCGCAAAGGCCTTTTTGGCCTCCTGCGGGGAGCCCAGCGTGTCCGCCTCTGCCTTCAGCCCCTCAATACGCTCGTTGGAGCAGGAACTGAGCAATTCATAGTAACGCCAGGTGAGGCTGTCGGGAAGAGATAGCAGCTTGCGGTACATTTCCCCGGGAGCATCATTCACTCCCACGTAGTTCCCCAGCGACTTGGACATCTTCTGCACCCCGTCCAGCCCCTCCAGAATCGGCATGGTCAGACAGATCTGCGGGGCCTGGCCGTAGGCCTTCTGCAGGGTACGCCCCATCAGCAGGTTGAATTTCTGGTCGGTGCCGCCCAGCTCCACATCCGCCTCCAGCGCCACGGAGTCATAGCCCTGTACCAGCGGATAGAGAAACTCATGGATGGCAATGGACTGATTACCCTTGTAGCGCTTGTCGAAATCATCCCGCTCCAGCATCCGCGCCACGGTGTACTGCCCGGCCAGCTTGATCATGCCGGCAGCACCCACCTCATTCATCCAATCGGAATTGAATACCACCCGGGTTTTCGCCGGATCAAGGATCTTGAACACCTGCTCTTTATAGCTCTCCGCATTGCGCAGCACATCCTCCCGGGTCAGCGGAGGTCGGGTCGCACTCTTGCCGGTGGGATCACCGATCATGCCGGTGAAATCACCAATCAGGAAAATCACCTGATGGCCCAGCTCCTGAAACTGGCGCATCTTGTTGATCAGCACGGTATGCCCCAGATGCAGATCCGGGGCGGTGGGATCAAAGCCTGCCTTGATCTTCAGGGGCCGGCCAGAAGCCAGTTTTTCCCGCAATTCGTCTTCCTGGATGATTTCATCCGCACCGCGGGAAATGAGCGCCAGTTGTTCGTCCACCGTGGCCATGCCTACCTCTATACTGTCCGGGTACCGTTAACACAGGAATAAAGCCCCTGCGAGAAAGCCGGTTATTGTAGCACTTGAACGCGGCCAGAGAAGGCAGGTATCTTTGCAGGTCAGTTTTCGCTGTGCCTCCCGGGCACGACCGGCTTTTTACCCAACCAGGTCCTTCACACTCTCCATGAAAGAACTTTTATCCTCTGCTGGCAGGCTGGTGCGCCAGTTCCCCCGCACCCATTTACTGCTGAGCATGGTTTTGCTGGGCGGCGTCATCCTTATTGCTCTTAGCCCTGACAGCCCCCCGGAACAACCCAGACAACAGGCCAAGACGATTTCCCTACCGGCCAAACCGGCCCGCAAACCCGAGCCCCAGCCACAAGCCCCACAGGCACCAGAGTGGCAAATCCTGACCGTACAAGCCGGTGACAGCCTGTCCTCGCTGCTGCAACCGCTGGGCGTCGGCGCCGGCCAGGTATTTGCCCTGATCAACAGCGACGACAAGCTGCAACGGCTGACCAAGATCCGCCCCGGCGAAACCCTCCAGGTCACCGTGGATAACGACAACCGACTGACTCAGGTGCAGTACCACCCCTCCAAAGTGGAAACGCTCACTGCCCGCCTCAGGGGCGGCGGCTGGGAAACCCGCCTGAGCCAGCGCGAATACCAGAAGCAGACCCGCTTTGCCGAGGCGGACATCACTGACTCCCTGTTTCTGGCCGGCGCAGCTGCCGGCATCAGCGACAAGCTCACCATGCAGCTGGCCAACCTGTTTGCCTGGGACGTGGATTTCGTCCTCGATATTCGCCGGGGCGATCGGTTCCGCATTATTTATGAAGAGCTGTATCTGGATGGCGAGAAAGTCGGCGAGGGCGACATCCTGATGGCCGAGTTCTGGAATCAGGACCGCCACCTGACCGCCTTCCGCTACGAAACCCGGTCCGGCGACGTGGAATACCTGGATATCAAGGGCGACTCCATGCGCAAGGAGTTCATCCGCACCCCGGTAGCTTTCTCCCGAATCAGTTCCCGCTTCAACCTGAGCCGCAAACACCCGGTACTCAACCGGATTCGCGCCCACAAGGGCATCGACTATGCAGCCCCGTCCGGCACCCCGATCAAGGCCGCCGGCGACGGCAAGGTGATCTTTGCCGGGGTAAAGGGCGGCTACGGCAACGTGATCATCCTCAAACACGGCCAGATCTACACCACCCTCTACGCACACATGCGCGGCTTCGCCAGGGGCATCCGCGTAGGAAAACGGGTCAAACAGAGCCAGACCATTGGCTATGTGGGCGCCTCCGGCCTCGCCACCGGGCCGCACCTCCATTACGAATTCCGCATTAACGGCTCTCACCGCAATCCACTCACCGTGCCCCTGCCCAAGGCGCGGGGCATCAACGACAATGAGCGTTCGGAGTTCCTGATTGCCGCCAATCGCCTCAAGGCCCAGATGACCCTGTTCGCCGAGGCCTCAACCCTGGCCAGCAGCGATGTCCTCTGAGGCCCGCGGCGATTACCTGATTGGTCTGATGACCGGCACCAGCGTGGATGGCATCGACGCGGTGCTGACCCGGATCGGTGACGGACATTTCTCCCTGCAGGCCACCCTCAACCAGCCGCTGCCCGATCCTCTGCAAGACGCAGTGCTGGCCCTCTGCCAGCCCGGCGACAACGAAATTGACCGGGCCGGCGCCGTCAGTCGCCAACTCTCCCTATGCTATGCACAGGCCTGCCAGACCCTTCTGGAACAGACCGGCCTGAAGCCACAGCAGATCCGCGCCATTGGCTGCCACGGCCAGACAGTTCGCCACCGGCCCGGCGAAAACGGCTTCAGTCTGCAGCTGGGCTGCCCGGATACCCTGGCAGTGGAAACCGGCATCACCGTGGTGAGCAATTTCCGCAACAAGGACATGGCACTGGGCGGCCAGGGTGCACCCCTGGTCCCGCCCTTCCACCAACAACTGTTTGCCCGACCCGGCCAGCGCCGCGCCATTGCCAACATCGGCGGCATGGCCAACGTGACCCTGCTGGACGGCAACACCCTGCTGGGCGGTTTCGATACCGGCCCAGGCAATGTACTGATGGATCTCTGGATCCGGCAGCACCGCCAGCAACCCTTCGACCGCAACGGTGACTGGGCCGCTGGCGGCGAGCCAGACCCGAGGCTACTGGCACAGCTGCTGGATGATCCCTACTTCCGGCTGCCACCCCCCAAGAGCACCGGCCGCGAGCTTTTCCATGCCGATTGGCTGAAACCACACCTGCCAGGCCACAGTGAACCTCAACAGGTTCAGGCCACCCTGGCCGAGCTGACCGCCCGCAGCATCAGCGACGCGCTGGCGGATTTCGCCCCACAGCAACTGCTGGTGTGCGGCGGCGGCGCCCACAACCACCACCTGCTGGCACGGCTACAGCACCATCTGGAAATTCCGGTGATCAGCACCGAAAGCGAAGGCCTGCACCCGGACTGGGTAGAAGCCGCCGCCTTTGCCTGGCTGGCATGGGCACGGCTGGAAGGACAGTGCGGGAATGCGCCGGTGGTTACCGGGGCGTCCAGGGAAACCATTCTGGGCCAGGTCACCCTGCCCTGAAAGGCGAAGAGCAGCCGCTCATTACCTCGCCATACCCCCCGTAGGAGCGGCGCTTGAGCCGCGAACCATTCGGCCTTTATCGCAAGAAAATTCGCGGCTCAAGCGCCGCTCCTACGGGGGATGTATCGAAAATGTGCGGCCGTATGGCCAGGACGGAAGAGGATCGTCGAGAGGAGGGAGAACTAAACCAGCCAGAGCGCCAGCATGGCACAGCTGACGCCCAGGGTGGCGCCAGCGAGGATATCGCTGGGGTAATGCACGCCCAGCAGCACCCGTGACAGCCCTACCATCACCGCCAGACCCAGCGCCAACAGCATCACCGGCGGGTAGAACACGCAGAGCAGGGATGCCATCACAAAGGCGGCCGCAGTATGGCCGGAAGGGAAACTGAAGCGATCTGCCGGCTGGATAAACGCAGACAGGCTTTCCAGTGCATCCGCAGGGCGCGGTCGTTTGATCAGGTGCTTCAACAACACGAACAGCGGCACCTCCAGGGCGTAGGCGGCCATGGCGGTAAGGGCAAATACACTGCCTCCCTGCCGATCCATCCACCAGATCAGCAGTGTCAGGGCCACATAGAAGGGCCCATCGCCGAGCCGCGACACCAGACGGGCCATACGAGCGCGACGGGCAGCCTGGGGCTGCTGAAGCAACCAGCACATGGCACGGGTATCCGCGGCGGTCATTCTTTGAAATGTGGGTTTCGTAGTCATCATGGGGACAGTGTCACCCACGAAAACGACGGAAAGTTGATCAAACGGTGAAGGTTTTGTGACAGCAGGAGATGCAACAAGCAAGACCCATCATGCTGGAGGACGGGCCTGTTGTGTACTAGGGCGAGCGAGAAGGTCCGGCGTCAGACGGAGAAGGAAGACCCGCAACCGCAGGTAGTGGCCGCATTGGGGTTGCTGACCACAAAGCGCGAGCCCATCAGCCCCTTCTCGTAGTCCACCTGGGAACCATCAAGATACTGGATGCTCATGGCATCGACCAGCAGGGTAACGCCTTCCTTTTCAACGATGGTGTCGTCGTCGTTGACCGCCTCATCAAAGGTGAAGCCGTAGGAAAAACCGGCACAGCCTCCCCCCGTGATATACACGCGCAGCTTGAGTTGCGGATTGCCTTCGTCGTCACGCAGTTCCTTGACCTTGGCGGCGGCGGCATCGGTGAATGAGATTGGGGCGGTTTCGGTCATACTCTCGCTAGCAACGGATGGCGGATTGGCCCGTGGCCGGAAAGGCCTACGGGCTGATTATGTTCCAGTACCCGACTAAAACAGTCAAGAATTATTCAGCTGCCGCAGCCTTGGTCGCGGTCTTGCCGGCATTCTTGCCAGTGGCATCCGGTGCCGGCAGGTTGCGACGCTCATCGTCCAGCCGCACCAGCTTGCCGTTTACCCGTGCCCCCATGACCATTTCGATCATCAGGTAATAGACATTCCCTTCCACGGCGGCTTTCTCGGCCAGCTCCAGATTCTCGGTGGCGTGCACATCCCCTTCCACACGACCGTTGATGATGACATTGGGTACCTGAATCTCCCCTTTGACCACCCCGGTCTCGCCAATAATCAGACGGCCACCGTCCTTGCCCACACTGATATTGCCTTCCACGGTGCCTTGCACGTGCAGGCCACCAGTGAATTCGATATCACCCCGAACCGTGGCGCTGGGAGCGACCAGGGTGTGGTTACGATAATCCTGGGACGAACCGGATGTACTACCTGTTGCGGATTTCTTGTCTCGGCCAAGCACGGGTCTCTCCTACTGCCATTTTACGGTTTTTTGTATCTGGTAACGGTTTCTGCCGCCGCTCTCAGCTTCTACGTCCACGGCTTCCAGCTCCACCCCTTCCGGTACCTGAAAGCGGCCACTCAGCTCCTGAAAGTAACGAAACCGGAAGCGCGTCTCACTGCCATCTTCCAGCCAGTCGGTTCCATTCCGGGAAAAAGACTCCCCCTCGCGACTGCCACGCAGGGTGAGACTGATGTCGCCGGACAGATAATTGCGATTATCTCCTGCCTGCACCAGCACCACCCGGTAACGGTAAAAGCCGTTTTCATCATCCGGCTGCAGCACCATTTTTTCAATCTGCAGCCCTTCGCTGGCGCCCGGGGCCATGACGCTCTTGTAAAACACCACCGCCTCTTCCAGCTCGGCAGCCTGATCACGCAGGGATTTTATCTCCTGGCGCAGGGTTTCCCGAGCCTCCCGGGTAACTTCGGTATCGGTGCGGTACAGAGCCAGCTCATTGCGGGCCGCTTCCAACTCACGCTTGGTGCTCTTCAGATCGCTGCGCAGTCGCTGATTGGCCGCGGACGTATCCAGGGCGCCACTGCTACCGGTCCAGAAACCGCCGGCAAACAGCACTACGGCAAGAACCAGCAAACCCACCGTCCATAGCCGGCGACGCTTTTTCTGCCGGGACGGGCTCACCGGCATCAACATCACATCATCAATGCCTGCCCGACTTTTCGGTTTGCGCGCCATATCAGGGCATCAGCGGAACGACTGCGAGTCCCGCCCCTTCATCCAGCCCGAACATAATATTCATGGCTTGCACCGCCTGCCCGGAGGCACCCTTGACCAAATTGTCGATCACCGACAGTACTACAATCACGTTCTCGCCCCGGGGCTGGTGCAAGGCAATCCGGCAGGTGTTGGCGCCTTTCACGAAACGGGTCTCCGGGTGGCTACCCAACGGCATCACATCCACAAAGGGCTCATTGGCGTAACGAGCCTCGTAGGCCGCCTGGATCTCTTCCAGGGACGGCGATTGGTCGTTGAGCTGCCCATAGAGGGTGGCGTGAATACCGCGAATCATGGGAATCAGGTGTGGCACAAAGGTGGCTCTGACAGGCCCGCCGGCGATATCCGCCAAACCTTGTTCGATTTCTGGCAGGTGACGGTGACCACTGGCGCCATAGGCCTTGTAGCTCTCGCCGGCTTCCGCCAGCAGCATCGGCACCTTGGCACCCTTGCCGCCGCCACTGGCCCCACTGGCCGCGTTGGCAATCAGTTGCTCCGGCTTGATCCAGCCGTTCTCCAGCAACGGCAGGTAGCCAAGCTGGATGGCAGTGGGGTAGCAGCCGGCACAGGCCACCAGTCGCGCATTACGCAGTTTTTCCCGGTTCACTTCCGGCAGGCCGTACACCGCGTCCGCCAGCAATTCCGGGCACGCGTGCGGTTCGCCGTACCAGTCGCTCCACAATTCATGGTCACGCAGCCGGAAATCCGCAGACAGATCCACCACGCGCACCCCGGCATCCATCAGCTCCGGCATCATGCGCATGGCCACATTATGGGGGGTGGCGAAGAACACCACGTCGCAGGAAGCCAGCCGCTTCACGTCCGGCTCGCTAAAGACCAGGTCGGTGCGTCCCCGCAGGGAAGGGAACAGGTCCGCCACCGCGGTGCCGGCTTCCCCCCGAGAGGTAATCACATCGAGAGCCACATGGGGGTGGTTGACCAGCAGGCGCAACAACTCCACTCCGGTGTATCCGGTGCCACCAACTACGCCGACCTTGAGGGGCTCTGCCATATCATTCTCCACCCTGCTAATCAGGGAACTGCATTTAACCTGAAGCCGTAGCTTCAGGTTCACAAATGACCCCGCATGATAGGGGCGCCACCATGGGCCGGCAACTTATCCGGGCAATTGCCGTTCGGATTCCTTGCCCGCGGCCGACTCCGCTCCCCCGTCATCGCCTTTTTCCCGGGGCTTTTCAAGGGCCATGCCACGCCCATCCGAGAGACGCTCGGCAAGAGAATCATAGAGCGGGCGAGCCCAGACAAGCTTGGCCACCGCCGTTGCCAGAAACGCCCCGGCCATCAGCGGTAGCAGGATGTCATGGCGGTTACCGGTCAACTCCATGACGATCACAAAAGAGGTAATGGGACGCTGGATGACACCGGCCAGAAAGGCAGCCATGGCTACCAGGGTAATCCCCACCAGGGAAGACTCCGGGAAGAAACCGCCAATCACATTGCCGAACCCGGCCCCCGCAGCCAGGCTCGGCGAGAACAGCCCGCCGGGAATACCGGTGAAGTAGGACACCAGAGTGGCGGACATCTTGGCCAGGGCAAAACTCCAGTTCCCCGGGTGCTCTCCGTCCAGCAGGGTACTGGCCTGCTCATAGCCACTGCCGTAGGTGGCACCGCCGGTGAGCAACCCCAGCAACACCAGCACCAGCGCGCACATCAGCACCACTCGATAGGGGTGCGCCTTGGCATGGGGAGAAAGAAACTGACTGCCCTTGATCAGCAACCGACTGAACAGACCGCCGAACAGACCACACACCAGCCCGGTGACGCCAATCGCCGCCCAGTCCCGGGTAATATCCAGGGCGCCCTGCGGGTGACCGAAAAAGCTGTAGTGCCCCATGATCATCAGCACCACCACCCCGGAGAGAATAATGGCCAGGATCAGGGTACCGCTGGTGCGCTGCTCGAAGGAGCCGGACAATTCTTCGATGGCGAACACAATCCCCGCCAGCGGCGCATTGAACGCCGCCGACACCCCGGCAGCACCACCGGCCACGATCAGGGAATTATCCACATATTTCTGATTCAGGCGCCCCAGCCGACCCACCGAATACATCATTGCCGCGCCCATATGAACGCTGGGGCCTTCGCGCCCGATACTGGCGCCGCACAGCAACCCCAGGCAGGTCAGAATGAACTTGCCGAAGATGACACGCAGAGAAAGAAAGGTGGGGCGCAGCCAATGGTAGCGCTGCTTTAGCACCACCAGCACCTGAGGAATACCACTACCCTGGGATTCGGTGCCCAGCTGTCGCATCAACCAGACGATCAACAGCATGCCCAGCGGCGTGATCAGCACCGGCAACAGTGGCGACTGTTCGTGTATCTGGATAAAGGTGTGTGACGCCAGTTCTGCCACCCAGGCGAACGCCACCACCAACAACCCCACCAGCACGGCACCGATCCAGAACACCGCGCGCAACTTCCAGTCTTCCCAGGACCCCAGCTGACGACGACTCACGCGGCGAGTGCGAAACAGGTAGTAACGCATCAGACGACGATGGCGTGGCCGCTTATTCACGGGACTCCTTGGCAATCAGTGCAGGTTGACGAAACAATGGCAGGAAGTCGGTATAGTCTACGCTCTGACTTCCGATCCCTCCACTCACTACACTCCGGAGATTTGCCACATCATGATGCAGTTCGCCCTTGACCACCTGCTCTGGATCAAAGCGTTCCACCTGATCGCCGTGATCTGCTGGTTTGCCGCCATCTTTTACCTGCCGCGTCTATTCGTCTATCACGCCATGGCGGAAGACACCGTCAGCCGGGAGCGTTTTAAGGTGATGGAGCGAAAACTGTACCGGGGCATCATGAACCCCAGCATGATCGTCACCGTATTGCTGGGCCTGTGGATGCTGATGGCCAACTGGGAAGCCTATAAAGGTTTCGGCTGGATGCACGCCAAGCTAACCCTGGTGTTTCTCCTGATCGGCTATCACCATGTCTGCCTGGCCTACATGAAAAAATTCGCCGCCGACGCCAACACCAAAAGCGACAAGTTTTACCGGATCTTCAATGAGATCCCCGTGTTTCTGCTGGTGGCCATTGTTATATTGGCGGTAGTGCGACCATTCTGAAAAACGCTGCACGCCTGACACCGGACGAGAAGATCGCCCGCACGTCAGGCGTCAAGCGCCAGGCGTTCTTTTATGAAAACCAATATTCTCGTCATCGCTGGCCACGACCCTTCCGGGGGCGCCGGCATCCATGCGGACATTGAAGCCATTCGCGCCCTGGGCGGCTTTGCCTCCACCCTGATCACCGGGCTCACCGTGCAGAATAGTCAGAACGTGCGCGGTTTCCGGCTCACCGACGTGGATCTGTTACGTCAGCAGGCAGCCACCCTGCTGGAAGACTACGACTACCAGGCAGTGAAAATCGGTATGACCGGTTCCGTAGCCATCATCGACTTCATCGCCGAGCTGCTGCAGCAACTGCCCGGCGTGCCCGTGGTGCTCGACCCGGTGCTGGCCGCCGAAGCCGGCGGCAGTCTGGCCAGCGAATCCCTGGCCGACGCCATGCTGGAAAGACTGGCGCCCCACTGCGATGTGATGACCCCGAACCTGCCCGAAGCCCAGGCTCTCAGCGGTCAGGTCACCGTCGCCGACTGCGGCGGCGAGCTGGTTAAACGCACCGGCTGCGCCACTCTGATCACTGGCACCCACGACGACACCGACCAGGTCACCAACCATCTGTTCAGCGCCGACGGTGAGCAACAGTGGAACTGGGAGCGTCTGCCACACAGCTATCACGGCTCCGGCTGCACCCTGGCCTCGTCCATCGCCTGCCTGCGCGGCCACGGGGAATCCCTGGCCAATGCGGTGGCAGACGGCCAGGCCCATGTGGACCGCTTCCTGCGCAACGCCTTCCGCCCTGGCCAGGGCCAACATGTGCCCGATCGGCGATGAAGCACCCCGCCATCCATGGCCTGTACGCCATCACTGACCCGGCCCTGATTCGTGATCGGCAATTACTGCCAGCCGCAGAGGCGGCCCTGCGCGGTGGCGCCCGGCTGCTGCAATACCGGGACAAGACCGCCACCCCGGCGCAACGGCGCCATCGGGCCGCCCAGCTGCAAGCCCTGTGCCGGCAGCATGACGCCCTCTTTCTGGTCAACGATGATCCCGCCCTGGCCGCAGACATTGATGCCGACGGCGTCCACATCGGCCAGAGCGACGGCGGCATCGCCCGCGCCCGACGCTTGCTGGGCCCAGGCAAGATCATTGGCGTTACCTGTCATAGCGATCTGGCACTGGCAGAGCAGGCCGCCGCTGCAGGCGCCGACTACGTGGCCTTCGGCCGCTTCTTCCCCTCTCGCACCAAACCCCTGGCTCCGCCCGCTGATCCGGTGATCCTCGACCAGGCCCGTCAACAGCTGACGATTCCGCTGGTCGCCATCGGCGGCATTAATTCCGACAACGGCGGCCAGCTACTGGAGCGGGGTGCCGACGCTCTGGCCGTAATCCACGCCCTTTTCTCCGCCCCCGCTCCCGACCAGGTAGAGCGGGCCGCGCAGCAGCTCAGCGCCCTGTTTAACGCTGTCTGAACCTCAAATAACCCTGCACGCCCTTTCAGATAGCGAGGAATGGGATACGCCGCACAACATACCCGCCCGCAGGTACGCAAAATCCCCCGCAACGTCTACACCGAAGTAACTACACCTAAAATACGAAAAACCCAGTAAGAGGGGAGCACCACCCATGGCAATGCGCTTTCGTCGGCCACTGGCATCCTGGCATGGCCTGCTGTTGGCTACCCTGCTTTTCCCGGGCAGTCATGTCGCCGCTGCAGATCCACAAGCCAGCACCGAACTGTTCATCGATGGCAGCCGTTACCGGGCGGTACTGGAACCCAGCACCGCCCGGATCGGCATGTCCGATGCGGATCGCAAACTCCTTCAGGGCAATCACTACAGCGGCTCTCTGGAACAGGTTCCGGGAAGCTGGGTGCGTCTGTCCCAGCTCGAGGATAACTGGTCCGGGGTCGTGTCACTGAATGGCGAAATGCACGTTATCGACAGCGACACGTTCAGCCAGCATAACAATCTCCCCGTTGCCCGTTCCCTGCAAAGCCTGCAGGCGCCCGGCACCTGCGGCGTAGGCAATGGCACCCACAGCTCCCTGGAACTGCCGACCCGGGAAGGAGCCAGCGCTCGTTCAGGTGAGTACCACATTGCCGCAGCCACCCTGGAAGAAATGTGCACCAAGCAGGTGGACGGTGTCTGCCTGCTGCCGGAGAAATACCTGATCGTCGACCACCTGTTTCAACAAAAGCACCCGGATACCTACCAGGACAAGGTGGTGGAACTGCTCAACATCATCGACGGTTTCTACCGCAACGACCTGAATATGGTCTTCGATACCCTGCACGTGGAATTTCCCAGCGAAGAGTTGCTGCTGGAATCCACCAGCGCCAATGAACTGCTGGTAGATCTGCGTGAGAAGTACCACGGCTTTTCCTTCGCCGACACCAGCACGGCCAGCCCATTGATGGAACTGCTCTCCGGCCGTGAATTCGACGGCTCCACAGTGGGCCTTGCCTATGTCGGCACCCTCTGCAATACCAATGGCTACGCCACCGGCGTAACCCAGGAATACGTCAACATTCCCCTGACTGCCGTGGTCATGGCCCATGAGATCGGCCATAACTTCGGCGCCAACCACGACAATGTGGAAGCCGACCAGGAGGAAAATCCGGAACGTTACTGCGGCAATGGCTACATCATGTCCAGCTGGGCTGACGGCAGCGCCACTGGCTTTTCCAGTTGCTCGGTAAACCAGATGACCGCCAAGGTCGACAGCCTGGGCAACCACGATGCCTGCTTCAACTACCCGGTGGATGCAGGATTCAGCGCCGATAATGCCAACCCTGAGCGCTTCGATAACAGCACCGGCACCACCCTGACGCTGGCCTTTACCGTGGACTACCAGCAAGCCTCCCGGGCACCGGACCAGATCCAGCTGCAGGGGAATCTCAGCAATGCCCGGATCGACCAACTGACCCTGCCGGATGGTGACTGCAGCATTGCCCCGGATCAGCGGAGCTATAGCTGCTCTCTGACACCGCCCTTCGCCCCTGCCAGCCTGACACTACGCATCATCAGCAGCACCCCGGCTGACGCTCTCCTGACACAGACAGCCACGATCAGTGGCAGCGAAGTGAAGGACATCCTTTCCGGTAACAACCAACTGAGCACTCCTCTGGCCTATGACATTGTGTCCAGCCAGCCCAACGACCTGCAGGCCCAGGTCCAGCAGGAGCCACCACAGGTGACTCTGACCTGGACCGACCGGGCATTTACCGAAACCGGTTACCGGGTCGAGCGCTCCAGTAACAACAACAGCTGGACGCCGCTGATCAGCCTTCCGACAGACAGCGAGACCCATACCGACACCGGCATCGACACTGATCTCAACTATCAATACCGGGTCATTGCCGAAGGCAACGACATCACCGGCGACAGCTCAAACATCGTCAGCATCATGGTCGAAGGCACACCTGATGCCCCGGCCAACCTGGCCACGACCTTGGCGGACGGCGGCATCCAGTTGACCTGGAGCGATCAGGCGGACAATGAGCAACGCTACGAAATCCAGCGCCGCCGGGACAACAATGGCAGCTGGACAGTCTGGACCCGTCTTGTCGAAGATCTGGCCGCGGACAGTGCGCAATACCTGGACAGCACCGCTGTGCTCGGCGAACGCTACCAGTACCGTGTCATTGCCCATAACGCCACTCTGGCTTCCGCCCCCTCCAATCTGGCCGAGATTCAGTTTGGTTCACGACCCGAAGCGCCCTCCAACCTGACCAGCCGCCTGCTGGAAGACGCCGTCCGCCTGACTTGGCAGGACAATGCGGACAACGAAACCGGCTTCCGGATTCTGCGCCAGCAATTCAACGGGCAGACCTGGAGTGAATGGCAAAGCCTCGCCGAGCTGGGCAGCAACCAGAGCCGCCACGATGACAGCTCAGTCCTCGCAGGCACGCTATACCGCTATCAGGTGCAGGCCTTCAATGCCGTAGGCCCCTCACCGCTCAGTAACAGCGCGGAGCGGCTCTTCGAGCGCGCACCGGCTGCCCCTGACAACCTGCAGGCACAGCGCCAGAACACGACCGTGGTATTGCAATGGCAGGATAATGCCGACAATGAATTCGGCTTCCGCATCGAACGCCAGCGCCGGGACGGCGACACCTGGCTGGCCTGGCAGGCCATCGCCGAGCTGAATGCCAACAGCACCCGCTACACCGATACCCGAGTCACCATCGGCAACCGTTATCGCTACCGGGTCGCCAGCCTCAACAGTGCCGGCAGCTCCACGCCCTCGGCGGCGGCGGCCATCGCCCTGAACAACGACATCACCCCAACCGGCGATGACGACACCCTTAACGACGACACTCCGCCACAAGATTTCGGCGATGACGGCGGCAGCGCAGGCTTCCTGACTGGCCTGCTGGCACTGCTGGTATTGCTTCGCCGTAAAGGCAGTGCCTCATGCTGAGCTCGCGCCCGCTGATAATGCTGCTGCTTGCAACCCTGCTGCCCGCCTGCCAGGCGGGCAGCCCGGATGCCGTAAACGACCCTCTGAGCCAGGCACGACAGCGCTGGGCCGACCAGGGTCTGGAGCATTACCGCTACCAGGCCAGCCAGCAATGCTACTGCGGTCCCCGGGCCCTGCTCCCCGCCAATGTTAAGGTCAGCGGCCAACAGGCCCGATTGGAACCCCCCGACAATGACGAGCTGGCGCCCCTGGCCCGCACCGTGGAAGACTGGTTTGCCCTGATTGAGGAAAAACAACGCAAAGGGTGGCACCAGGTAGACGTGGACTACCACCCGCAGCAGGGTTACCCCCGCCATATCCGTCTGGATTTCGATCCGCGCATGGCGGATGACGAGCAGCAATACTGGATCAAGGATCTGACTCCAACAACGGCCACCCCCTAACCCCTCGGACGCCCTACTGGCCAAGCCGCCACTCACCCCTCATAATGCCGCCACTTTCCGTGGCGGGCCCTGGTGATCTATGCGGAAAGTTCTGTAACAGTTCGCTGCGCCAAAACACCCAGCTCTGTGTTGAGAAAACTTGAATTAGACCCACTAGTCCTGCGCTTTCTCGCCTTGATCTGGATGTTTTGGCTTTGCTCCGTTGTCACATAACTTTCCGCATGGATCACAGGCTCGCCCGTGTCACGGGGTCTTCATGCCCCGACGACATCATCAACCGTAATTTCCCGTGTGTGCTCAGGCGCACACCCGCCGCCCGCGCGGCCTGCGATGCCAGGCATCGCCAACAGCCAGACAAAGAGGACACCCCATGAGCCGCAAGCACTCCGAACAGCTTTTCCGTCAGGCCCAGCAACACATTCCCGGTGGTGTTAATTCCCCGGTGCGAGCCTTCAAAAGCGTGGGCGGCACCCCGGTGTTTTTCCACTCCGCCAGCGGCGCCTATCTGCACGATGAAGATGACAACCGCTACATCGACTACGTGGGTTCCTGGGGCCCGATGATCCTCGGCCACAACCACCCCCAGGTGATTGCCGCCGTGCAGGCAGCGGTGCAGAACGGCCTCAGCTTCGGCGCCCCGACCGCCACCGAAGTGGCCATGGCGGACAAGGTCTGCGAACTGGTGCCCTCCATGGACATGGTGCGCATGGTCAACTCCGGCACCGAAGCCACCATGAGCGCCATCCGCCTGGCCCGGGGCTACACCGGTCGCGACAAGATCATCAAATTCGAAGGGTGCTACCACGGCCATGTGGACAGTCTGCTGGTGAAGGCCGGCTCCGGCGCCATGGGCATCCCAGGCTCACCGGGCGTCCCCGCCGCCGTGACCGGCGATACCCTGGTGCTGGATTACAACGACGCTGCCAGCGTGGAAGCCGCCTTCAATGAATACGGCGACCAGATTGCCGCCGTCATCGTCGAGCCGGTGGCCGGCAACATGAACTGCGTCCCGCCCACCAAGGCGTTCCTGCAGGCCCTGCGCCAATACTGTGATGACTACGGCAGCGTGCTGATCTTCGACGAAGTCATGACCGGCTTCCGGGTGGCACTGGGCGGCGCCCAGGCGCTCTACGACGTGACCCCGGACATGACCACTCTGGGCAAGATCATCGGTGGCGGCATGCCGGTGGGCGCCTTTGGCGGCAAGAAAGCGATCATGGAACATCTGGCGCCGCTGGGCCCGGTTTATCAGGCCGGCACCCTGTCCGGTAACCCGGTGGCCATGGCCGCCGGACTGACCACCCTCAACCTGCTCAGCGAACCCGGCTTCCATGAGGCTCTGACGGAAAAAACCACCCGCCTGCTGGATGGCATGACGGCAGCCGCCCACGCCGAAGGCGTCGCCTTCACCACCGCTCAGGCGGGTGCCATGTTCGGGTTGTTTTTCACCGAACAGAGCCGCATCAGCAGCTTCGCGGAAGTGATGGCCTGTGACAGCGAGCGCTTCAACCGCTTCTTCCACGCCATGCTGGACCAGGGCGTGTATCTCGCCCCCAGTGCCTTTGAAGCCGGTTTCGTGTCAGCAGCACACAGCGATGAGGACATCGACGCCACCATTGCGGCGGCGCGCAAGGCGTTTGCGAAGGTATAATAGCGTCGCCCAAAACCACCTGTAGGAGCGGCGTTTGAGCCGCGAATCCGAGCCTTGGCGAGGAAAACGCGGTGCGGTTTACTCGCGGCCTCCTCTAGAGAGACCTGTCGAGTTCGGAAGCTCCTGATCGCCTTTCAGGCGATTTCCGCGCTGGCGCGCGGTTCGCGGCTCAAGCGCCGCTCCTACAGTGGCTTCGTAGTGAGTCAGTCGCGAACCAGCGCCACCATTTTTCCACCGGTCAGTCCCAGCAAATCACCCGGCGCCATGGCGATTTCGAGGCCGCGCCGACCGGCGCTCATGTAGATGGGATTGTGTGATTCGGCACTAAAATCCAGATATAGCGGCAACCGTTTTTTCTGCCCCAGCGGACTGATACCACCGAGTACATAACCTGTCAGGCGCTGCGCCTTGCCCCCCGGACACATGGCCGCTTTCTTGCCACCGTGGGCGCGAGCCAGACATTTCAGATCCAGTTGATGAGCCACTGGCACCATGGCCACGACCGGCTGTTCATCCACCAATGCCAGCAGCGTCTTGAAGACGGTTTCCGGAGGCAGCTGCAAGACTTCCGCCGCTTCCAGCCCATAGCTTTCCGCCTTGGGATCATGGTCGTAACTGTGCAATTGAAAGGAAACGCCGGCTTTTTTCGCAGCCTGCACCGCCGGTGTCATACTGGCCTGGCCTTGGGATTGCGCAACTCCTTCGCCTTGCTGCGGGCCTGACGGGCGCCGGATTTGTCACCCTGGCGATCACGGGCAGTGGCCACCAGATCCCACAAGCCAGCCCGGTAATCGTCATGGTCAGGAGCCAGTCGCAACGCCTTCAATGCGAAGCCTTCTGCGCCGCGGGGATCGCCCTCGGAAAGCCGCAAGCCCGCCAGCTCCTTGTACAACCAGGAGGAGTCCGGGGCGATATTCAGGGCTCGCTCCAGATAACGCTCTGCAGCCGATGTCTGGCCCTGCTGACGGGCCTGCTCCGCCCGACTCAACAGACCCAATGCCGGCGAGCCTTCCAGTTCCTGACTGGCGGTCATCGGCTCTGCCGGTTCCTCCATCGGAGGACGGACCGCACAGCCCGCCAGCACCATACTGATCAGCATCAGCTGAACAAGCCTTTGAGCACTCAACATTCTTTCTATCCTTGAACAGCGCCACGGCAAGACCAGATTACGGCGTAGGAGCGTGCTTGCCGCGAACCAAGCATCGGTTCGGCTGCAAGCAGCCTCCTACAGAAAACGGGGCTTACCTCGGTGAATTCTTTGCTCTCATCTGATTTGACCCTAGTCAAACAGCCCCTTGAACCAGCCCTTGATGCCTTTCCCGGCTTCTTTTACCGAGCCACAGCCGTCGCTGTCCTGGGGAATCGAGGCTTCCAGCATCGGGTAGCGACGGGCATCGCCGCACCCCTCAGCACTAACGCGCTTGCCATCCGGGTTCATCCATACCCAGTCCACGCCGGCAGGCGGCGTCTGCGACAGGCTGCGCTGGGGGAGCTTACCCATCAGCTGCGCCCATACCGGCAAGGCACCGCTGGAGCCGGTAATACCCGCATTGCGGTTATCATCCCGGCCCACCCAGACTACCGCCAGATGGTTGGCAGAGAAACCGGCAAACCAGGCGTCACGGAAATCATTACTGGTGCCGGTCTTGCCTGCCACCTTGAGGTCCTGCGGCAATGACGCCCGGGCGGCACGGCCGGTCCCTTTCTCGACTACCTGCTGCATGGCCCACTGGGTCAGGAAGGCCGGGCCGGCATCCACCACCTCGTCGGTATTGACCGGGTAACGGGCCAGCGGCTTGGCTTCCTTGTCGAGCACATCGGTAATGGAGCGCAGGCGAGTGCTGAACCCGCCCGTTGAAAGAGGCTGATACATCATCGCTACCTCGAACGGGGTCAATTCCAGGCTTCCCAGCAGAATACTCGGGTAAAGGGGAATATTGCGGGTCACCCCCAGGGTATTCATGGTGCCAGCCACCTTGTCCAGGCCCACATCCAGCCCCAGGCGAGCGGTGCCCTGATTACGCGAATAGGTCAGCACATCCACCACCGGCATAGCGCCGCGGGACTGATTGTCGAAGTTCTGCGGCGACCAGGTCGTGCCATTGGGCAGCGTTACTTCCACGGGTCCGTCTTCCACCAGGGTAGCCAGGGACCATTGCTTGGGCTGGCTCACCGCCGACAGCACCACCGCCGGCTTGGCCAGCGAGCCGATCGGGCGCTGGGCATCCAGGGCCCGGTTGAAACCGGCCTCCCGGGAGCTGCGATTGCTGACCAGCGCCAGCACATCGCCCTGGGCGGGCGCCACCACTACCACCGCACCATTGAGTTTTTTGCTTTCGTCAGGATCGCGGCGGTCCAGATGATCGCTCAGCGCCCCTTCGGCAGCGAGCTGGGCCAGCACATCCAGGGTGGAGTGAATACGTAGCCCCTCATCACTGAGCACCTCCGGCGGGTAATCCCGAGCCAGCTGCCGCCTTACCAGATCAATGAAGGCGGGGAATGCATAAAGCGCGGAGGCACCACGCGGCACCACTTCCAGGGAGCGGTTACTGTATTTGTCGTAATCCGCTTTCGACAGTGCCCCCTCATTCAGTGCCACCTTCAATACCGTGTTGCGACGCTCCAGGGAACGCTCCGGGTGACGGCGCGGGTCATACCAGCTGGGCCCCTTGAGCAGCGCCACCAGAGTGGCCAGATGATGGGGTTCCAGTTCTTCCAGAGGGCGACCGAACAGGAACTGGGCGCCCAGCCCCATGCCATGAATGGCCCGGGCTCCGTCCTGCCCCAGGTACACTTCGTTGAGGTATGCCTCGAGAATCTGCTCCTTGCTGTAATGCAGCTCCAGCAGCATGGCCATGGGCATTTCCAGGAGCTTGCGTGACAGGGTGCGCTCTGAGGTAAGCCAGAAATTTTTCACCAGTTGCTGGGTCAGGGTGCTGCCACCCTGTACCAGCCGCCCGGCTTTGACGTTCGCCAGCATGGCCCGGGCCAGACCGCGCAGGGAAATACCATGGTGATCGTAGAAGGCCTGATCCTCCGTGGCGATCAGCATCTCCACCAGCAGCGGCGGCACTTTGTCCAGCGGCACCAGCACCCGGTCTTCTGCGTGCTGGGGGTGGATACTACCGATCTGCAGCGGCTCCAGGCGTGCCAATCGATCACCGCCGGCCTCCAGAGACCGAACCTGACCACCAGACAGACTCAACCGGATCCGCTCCGCCTTTTCGCCGCCATCACTGTCGTTGAAACCACGGGTATGCAGCAGCAAGCTGTTGCCCTGCACCGCATAGCTGCCAGGGGTAGCCGCCCGGGAGTCGCGCCGATAGCGCATCAGATCCAGCAACTTGAGCATGTCCTCGCGGGACAGTACGCGGCCTTCATAAAGCTCTACCGGGCGCGCATACACCCGTGCCGGCAATTGCCAGACATGGGCATCAAAACGCTCGCGTACCAGCGCATCCAGGTAGGCCAGTCCCGCAGCCCCCAGCACCAGGCACACCAACGCGGCCTTGCCCACAAAGGACCAGCTGAACCAGCGACGTGGTTGTCCGCTGCTGCGTTTTTTTCGATTCGGTTGCCGCCGCGATCGCGCGGGGGACTTTTTCGCTTTTTTCGCCATGGCAGGGAGTATAGAGAAAAGTGTGAGTGTTTTATGAGTCTCTCTTGCCTTATCCGTTCCCTTCACAGTGATTTGAGTAAATTTTGCAACCTGACCCGGGGCGCCCATAATAGCCGCCCTTGCTTATCCGAACCGAAAGACGGAGCCTCCATGACGAAAAAATACGACGTTTATGCCCTCGGCAACGCCCTGGTGGATACAGAAATCGAGGTCAGCGACGCCTTCCTTGAGCGCATGGAGGTAGGCAAGGGCCTGATGACCCTGGTGGACGAAGCCCGTCAGGCGGAGCTGATCGCTGCTCTGGCCGACGAAGCCGAGCCTCATAAACAAACCAGCGGCGGTTCTGCCTGCAACACCGTGGTCGCCACCCGCTACTTCGGTGGCAACAGCTACTACGCCTGCAAGGTAGCGGACGACGCCACCGGCGACATCTTTGTCAACGATCTGACCGCCGCCGGCGTCGATACCAACATGAACGGCAGCCGCGACAGCGGCATTTCCGGCAAATGTCTGGTCATGCTGACGCCGGATGCGGAACGCACCATGAATACCTATCTGGGTATTTCCAGTCAGGTTTCCGAGGCGGAGCTGGACGAAGCCGCCATCGCCGCCAGCCACTATGTGTACCTGGAGGGTTATCTGGTCAGCGGTGACAGCTCCCGGGCGGCGGCCATCAAACTGCGCCAGCTGGCCGAGAAGCATGGCGTGAAAACCTCACTGACTTTCTCTGACCCGGCCATGGTGCAGTTCTTCAAGGACGGCCTGTCCGACATGCTGGGCGACGGCGTGGACCTGCTGTTCTGCAACGATGCCGAAGCCACCAGCTATACCGATACCGACAGCCCGGAAGCGGCGCTGGAAAAGCTCAAGACCGTATGCCGTTCCGCCGTCATCACCCTGGGCGCCGAAGGCGCGCTGGTATGGGATGGTGAGCAGACCCACAGCATTGCTCCCTTGCCGGTCAAGGCCATCGACAGTAACGGCGCCGGCGACATGTTTGCCGGCGCCTTCCTGTACGCCATTACCCATGGCCACGATTTTGCGTCTGCCGGCAAGCTCGCTGCCGCTGCCGCCGCCCGTCTGGTCACCGAATTCGGGCCGCGCCTGAGCGCCGACACCCACCAGCAGATTCGCCAAGACATTTTAGGTAATTGATTCCATGGAACACGTTTGCAACCTGACCGACATCCCGGACGACAGCGCCCGGGAATTCCAGAAAGACGGCCAGCCGGTGGTCGTGGTGAAACACGACGGCCTGGTCCGCGCCTTCATCAACTGGTGCCCGCATCTGGGCATCGAGCTGAACTTCATGCCCGACCAGTTCATGGACAGCGACAACCAGTTCATCATGTGCGCCAACCACGGCGCCCTCTTCGAGATTGATACTGGCGACTGCCTGTCCGGCCCCTGCAGCGGCGACAAGCTGATTCCGGTACCACTGGAAGTGCGCGGCGATGAAGTGTGGCTCGGTCAGGTCGAGGTGCCGGCCTGAGCCGCTTATGAGCCATCCCTTTGATGACCTCACCCCGGACTACATGCTCGACGCCGTGGACGCCGCCGGCTTCCTCAGCGACGGTCGCCTGCTGCAACTGAACAGCTTCGAGAACCGGGTATACCAGGTGGGCCAGGAAGACGGCCCGCCGGTAATCGTCAAGTTCTACCGCCCGCAGCGCTGGAGCGACGAACAGATTCTGGAAGAGCACGCCTTCAGCCTGTTTCTGGTGGAGCGGGACCTGCCGGTGGTTGCCCCCATCGAAAAGAACGGCACCACCCTGTTCCACTGCGACGGCTTTGCCTTTGCGGTGTTCCGCAGAGCCGGCGGCCATGCGCCGGAACTGGACAACGACAACCACCTGGAACAGCTGGGCCGCACCCTGGCACGCTGGCATGCCTGCGGCAGCGACCGCCCCTATCAGCTCCGCCACACCATGGACCCGGTCGCCGATATTCGTGCCGCCAGCACCTTTCTGATCAATGACGTGGTAGATCTGAATTACCGCAGCCAGTATCGGGATGTCTCGGGCCAACTGCTGGAAGCCATCGAACAACGCCTGCGCGATGTGGATTTCCCGCTGCTCAATGTGCATGGCGACTGCCATACCGGCAACATCCTGTGGCGCGATGACAAACCGCATTTTGTGGATCTGGACGACAGCCTGCGCGCGCCAGCCATGCAGGATCTCTGGATGCTGCTGTCCGGCGAACAGGACGAACAACAACATCAGCTACGCGTCCTCGCCAGCGGTTATGACACCTTTCTGCCCTTCCCCTGGCAGCAGGTTTCCCTGATCGAGCCATTACGCACACGCCGCATCATCTGCTACGACGCCTGGCTGGCCAAACGCTGGGATGACCCTGCCTTTCCGCCCGCCTTTCCCTGGTTTGAATCGATGAACTACTGGCGGATACAGGTGGAGTTATTGCAGCAGCAACTGCGCAGCTTGCAGGCCCCACTGTAGAGGAACAGCGACTTTCTGTAGGCGCGTCGCTCGCGGCGCGATAGGGCTTGCACCGTGCTTTCTACAACGCCGCTGTAGGAGTTCCTCTCGAGGGACGAACCCGAGCCCAGGCGAGGGAAAAGGCGAGGCAGGGGCTACCCGATCACGACAGCAACGGCGTTAATGGCTTGGGAGCCTCTGAGGCGTTTCCCACGCTAACGCGTGGTTCGTCCCTCGAGAGGAACTCCTACATCCGAATCGGCAAGGGTTTTTCCAGTTCGAAACCATCGGCGGATATCGCCACCTTCCATGCCAGCACTTCTACCCCCTTCTGCACGGCTTCACGCAGCAGTTCCCCGTAACGGGCATCAATCTCATCCGCTGGCCGGGCAGCGGTCGCGCCACTGTGCTGCACACAGAAAAACAGTACCGCCCGCTTTCCGGATGCCACCACGTCCATCAGCGTCAGCAGATGTTTCTGGCCGCGCACGGTGACGGAATCCGGAAAGGCAATCATGCCATCATCGGTGTCATCGGGCCCCGGCCCCAGGGTGACGTTTTTCACCTCGATAAAGGTGTGCGGATCGCTGCGCTCGCCCAGGGCCAGATCAAAACGGCTGTCACCGTATTTCACTTCCCGTTCCACGCCGGTGCCGGGGCTCAGTGCGTCAACACGGCCGGCGCGGACCGCCTCTTCCACCAGCGC
This sequence comes from Alcanivorax jadensis T9, assembly GCF_000756655.1. Lineage (GTDB taxonomy): Bacteria > Pseudomonadota > Gammaproteobacteria > Pseudomonadales > Alcanivoracaceae > Alcanivorax > Alcanivorax jadensis. The sequence goes on along the minus strand of NZ_ARXU01000008.1, from coordinate 128,166 downwards.
ATTGGGCCGGCTGGTATTGACCCCGGCCCAGTGGCCATGGCCCACCTGCAGCGCCTCCAGGGTATGGCGATATTTGCGCTTGGGATTACCACTGTCGGAAATCAGCGCCTGCTGGGGCTCACCGAGTACGCAGTTTTTCATGGAGCCTGTGTTGGCGCAGTGCACTGTCATTTCAGTGCCATCGGCGCGCACTACATCAGCCATAAACCGCTTGTAGCGTCGCAGTAGCGTGACCGTTTCCAGGGGAGGAGAAAACTTCACAGGGACTCCAGGTAGTGGCCCAACCGGTGCAGGGCATCAACAAGACGGGACTCGGCACAGGTATAGGCCAGGCGAACATAGCGATGGTGATCATGGCCATCACCGAAATCCAGACCCGGCGTCATGGCCACCTTTTCCTTTTCCAGCAGGTCTGCACAGAAAGCAAAGCTGTCGTTGGTCCAGTCGCTCACATCCACATAGACATAGAAAGCGCCGTCAGCCTTGGACACCACCGGCAACTTCAGATGGGCAAGCCCATTGAGCAGACACTGGCGGCGGCGGGCAAACAGCTGATGGCGCTGCTCCAGGATCGTCAGGGAAGGCTCCTGCAGAGCGGCAAGCGCTCCGTATTGCGCCGGGGTGGAGGGCGCCAGAAACAGATTCTGTGCCAGCCGCTCAATGGCCGGCACCAACGGCTCCGGCGCCACCAGCCAGCCCAGCCGCCAACCGGTCATGCAGAAATATTTACTGAAGCTGTTGATCACCAGCACCTGATCGGTTCGCGACAACACCGATTGCGCCGGCCCGCGATAACAGAGGCCCTGATAGATTTCGTCCACCAGCAGCAGACCACCTTGCTGCACCGCCCCCTCAGCCATGGCCTGCAGGGTGTCCAGTGACAGCATATTGCCGGTGGGATTATCCGGGCTGGCCACCATGGCCAGGCGGGTATCCGGCTGCCAGGCCCCCAGCAGCTCACTGGCCGTCAGGGTGAAGTGATTGTCTGCCTTTAATACCAGCGGCTGCGGTTTACCGCCCACCAGATTCACGAACTGGCGATTACAGGGGTAGCCCGGATCGCTCAGTAATACGCCGTCACCGGGATTGATCAGAGCCGCCAGCGCCAATTGCAGCGCCCCCGAAGCGCCTGGCGTCACCACGATCTGCGCCGGTGACACGTTAGCGGCAAACCGCTCCCGATAATCATCGGCAATCGCCTGGCGCAAAGCAGGCAACCCTGCCGCTGGCGTGTAGCCGGTCCCCCGGTCACGGGTGGCGGCAGCGATGGCTTCCAGCACCGGCGCCGGGGTTTCAAAATCCGGCTCGCCCACTTCCAGATGAATCACATCGTGCCCCTGAGCAGCCAGTTGCTGAGCCCGCTCCAACAGCGCCATAACATGGAAGGGTGGGATCTGTTCGGCGAAGTGCGACAGCGTTATCACAAGATTCCTCTTTCCTATAAGGGTGGCATGGCTATAATCGGCCAGATTTTCACCAACTGGTGACAAGACTTACCCTGACGGGGTAAGGTCAAAAGATTACATTACGCCCGTGCCTGGTGATATCAAGCGGGCCCCAGGGATAGTGGGACAGGATAGAGAGTCGAGAAGATGCTAAGGGAGTTACTCAAAATGGCCACCGGCAAAAAGAAAGCCCCGAAAAAGGCGGCTAAAAAACAAACTACCGGGTCTGCTTCCAGCAGCAAGAAAGCCACTACATCGACCGCTGCCCGCAAGGCGCCAGCCAAGAAGGCTGCCGTGAAGAAGGCTCCGGCCAAGAAAGCAGCGGCGAAAAAGGTGACTGCAAAGCCTGCGGCCAAAAAGGCCCCAGCCAAAACCGCAGCCAAAAAAGCTGCCGTAAAAAAAACCGCCACCAAGCCTGCCGCTAAAAAGGCGCCGGCCAAGAAGGCCTCTGTGAAAAAAACCACTCCCAAAAAAGCGGTCGCCAAAAAAACGGCACCGGCGAAAAAAGCTGTCACCGCAAAACCCGCAGCGAAACCCGCTGCAAAGAAAGCCACCGCAACGAAAGCTCCGGTCAAAAAAACCGCAGCAAAGGCACCAGCCAGTAAACCCGCCGCCAAAAAAGCGGCCAGCACGCCGGCGGCAAAACCCACCGCCAGCAAGGCCCAATCCACTGCTGCCAGCGCCAAGCCGGCGAAGGCCAGCAAACCCGCTGCCAAAAAAACGGCAGCCAAAAAAGCAGCACCCGCTGCACCCAGAACAAAACTGCCTACCTCCGGGAAGGCATCGGCAGCGGCCCGGGCCGCTGCCAGAGACGCATCGAATACCGGTAACGCACGGAGCGCGACTGCCGGCAAAGGGACTTCGCCGAGCCGATCCACCTCTTCTGCTCAGGTAAAAGCAAACGTGAAAAAGAAAACCGCCTCATCCGCCTCGCAGGCTCAAATGCACGGCTTCAAGCCCTACATGCCAGCCAAGAACGAGGAGTACATGAACGAGAAGCAACGCGAACACTTCCGCCAGATTCTGCTGGCCTGGCGCCAGGAGTTGATGGAAGAAGCGGATCGCACCATGCACCATCTGCAGGACGAACAGGCCAATCTGCCCGACCCGGCAGACCGCGCCACCCAGGAAGAAGAGTTTGCCCTGGAGCTGCGTACCCGCGACCGCGAACGCAAGCTGCTGAAGAAGATCGAGAAGACCCTGGATCTGGTAGACAAGGATGATTACGGCTTCTGCGAAGCCTGCGGCATCGAAATCGGCATCCGCCGCCTGGAAGCCCGCCCCACCGCCGACCTGTGCATCGACTGCAAGGAACTGGCGGAGATCAAGGAAAAGCAGCTGGCCGGGTAAGGCAGAGAATAATTAATAATGAATAATTAATAGCTCGCGGTAGCGGGCTGCTGTTTCTGCCAGCCAGGAGGCCGCGCCAATCACTTTTGCGCGGCCTCCTGCGTTTCAACATCCTCAACATCCACCCGCGCAGCTATTAATTATTAACTATTCACTATTAATTGCCTTATGAACTATCGCGGACGTTTCGCCCCCACCCCCTCAGGGCCCCTGCATTTCGGGTCGCTGGTAGCCGCGCTGGCCAGTTGGCTGGAAGCGCGCCATGCGGGCGGGGAATGGCTGGTGCGAGTGGATGATCTGGATCCACCCCGGGAAATGCCCGGCGCCGCCGATATCATCCTGCGTCAGCTGGACACCTTCGGGCTGCATTGGGATGGCACAGTGCACTACCAGAGTCAGCGGCAATCCGCCTATCAGCAAGCGGTGGACTCCCTGCTCGACAGCGGCCATGCCTTTCACTGCCGCCTGACCCGCAAACAGCTGGCCACCCTGAATCATAACCACCCCGGCATCAGCGCCGCTGTGCCCGCTGCCAACGATACCGCCATCCGCTTGCAGGTTCCCGACCGGGAGCTGAGCTACCAGGATGGCATTCAGGGGGCCATCACCAACAACCTGCACCGTGACGGTGGCGCCTTTGTCATTCGTCGTCGCGACGGCCTGTTCGGGTATCAACTAGCCTGCGCCCTGGACGATGCGGATGAAAACATTACCCATGTGTTGCGGGGAGCCGACCTTCTCGATTCCACCCTGCGCCAGCGCTGGCTGCTGGAATGCCTGGGCAGGCCTGTGCCTGAGTATGCGCATCTACCGGTGGTCACCGATGGCCGGAACCTGAAGCTGTCCAAATCCGCAGGCAGCGAAGCCCTCGACCCCGCTCGTGCCAGCCAGCTACTCACCGCCGCCCTCCACTGCCTGGGCCTGCAGCCACCCTCAGATTTACAAGGCGAAAGCCCGGCAGTGCTATTGGCATGGGGCACGACGCACTACCCTGCTCACCACTGGCCAGCGGGACGTCAGCAGCCACTTCCAGAGGAGCTGCACGCTACAAGCTGAAAGCTGCACCGCGAATCAGGAAAGCCCCGCAACAAATGCTGTCCCCGCGCTTAACGGTATAAGCGCGGAGACAACCGACCAGAACACCAATACACATCCCGTGCCTTGCAGCTTGAAACTTGTAGCTTGCCGCTGTCCCCGCTTTTACACGCCTCACCCCCTGGCGTATGCTCATCGGCCCGGAGGGGTTAAACCACCTATGTATACCGACCGACTGCTGATCATCTTTATTCTCGGCACCTACCTGCTTTCCCCCGCCATCATCGACTGGTGGAGCGAAGGTGGGCGCGCCTGGTATCGCCCCTATCTGATCTGGCTGGGCCTGATCGCCCTGAGCTACTGGATTGCCAAGAGCAAGGATGTCGATGGTCTATAGTGTCAGCGATCTGATCCTGATTGCCGGTTGCTACCTGCTGTTTCTGTTTGCGGTGGCCTGGATTACCGAGCGTGGCTGGCTGCCCGCTCACTGGGTACGTCATCCGGCGGTCTACGTGTTGTCGCTGGGCGTCTACGCCAGTGCCTGGGCGGTGTACGGGTCGGTGGGCTACGCCTACCAGTACGGCTACAACTTCCTGTCCTATTTTCTGGGGATTTCCGGGGTCTTTCTGCTCGCCCCCATTCTGCTGGCACCTATCCTCAGACTGACCACCACCTATCAGCTCAGCTCGCTGGCCGACCTGTTTGCCTTCCGTTACCGCAGCCGGCTGGCTGGTGCCATGACCACCATCATCATGCTGATCGGGGTACTGCCCCTGCTGGCCCTGCAGCTGAAGGCCGTGGCCGAGTCGATCCAGATACTCAGTGGCACCGCCGACCCCCGCGATCTGGCCGCCGGGTTCTGCCTGATGATGGTAATTTTCGCCATCCTGTTCGGCGCCCGCCATACCACCGCCCGGGAAAAGCACGAAGGGCTGGTGATGGCCATCGCCATGGAATCACTGATCAAGTTGCTGGCCTTCGGGGCGGTGGCATTGCTCGGCCTTTACGGTGTGTTCGATGGACCTTCAAGCCTGAATGCCTGGCTGGATGACCATCCGGAAATGCTGGCGCGGCTCTACTATCCCCTGCAGGACGGCACCTGGCATTCCATGATCATGGCGTTCTTTGTCTCGGCCGTAGTGTTGCCACACATGTTCTATATGGCCTTTACCGAGAACATGAACCCGCGCGCCCTGATCACCGCCAGCTGGGCCCTGCCGTTGATGTTCCTGCTGATGGCACTGTGCGTACCGGTCATCCTTTGGGCCGCCGCTGCCGGTAATGCCCCCACCCCGCCAGATTATTACGCCTTGGGCATCGGCATGATTACCGGTGGCCACGGCGCGGTGCTTGGCTATATCGCCGGGCTTGCCGGGGCCAGTGGCATGCTCATCGTGGCCACCCTGGCCCTGTCCGGCATGTGTCTGAATCATCTGGTACTGCCCGCCAGCCCGCTGCAAGGCCAAAACCTGTATCGCAATCTTCTCTGGACCCGGCGCATACTGATTGCCGCCATCCTGGCTCTCGCCTACCTGTTCTATCGTTTTTCCGGCACCGAACACACCCTGGTAGAACTGGGCGTACTCACCTTTGTGGCCACCCTGCAATTTGTTCCCGGGCTGATCGGCGCCCTGTTCTGGCCATCTGGCAACCGCAACGGCCTGTTCGCCGGGCTGCTGGTCGGCTTTATCCTCTGGGTAATGCTGCTGCTGGTACCCATCGCCTACCCGAACTGGCAGTTCCAGCCGCTGATGGAGCTGCTGGGCATGCGCTTCCAGACTGGCGCCAGCCAATGGCACAACGTGGCTATCGCCTCGGTCACTGCCAATGCGCTGGTCTATGCCATCGTGTCCATTGTCACCCCCATGTCTCGGTCAGAAAAAAACGCCGCCGAAGCCTGCGCCGTGGACAGCCTCCGCCGCCCCTATCGCTGGGAACTGGAAGCGAAGAGCGTGGACGATTTCATTGATGCCATGAGCCAGCCGCTGGGGCCGATCACCGCCACCCGGGAAGTGGAAATGTCCCTGCGGGATCTGCACCTGCCGCGCACGGAAACCCGACCCTATGCCCTGCGGCGACTGCGCGACCAGCTGGAAACCAATCTGTCGGGCCTGCTCGGTCCCTCGGTGTCCCACCAACTGATCGACGATCACCTGCCTTACCTGCCGGAGGAAGAGCAACACTCCAGCGAAGACATCCAGTTCATCGAATCCCGTCTGGAACAGTACCGGGATCGTCTGTCCGGGCTGGCGGCGGAACTGGATGGCCTGCGACGCTTCCATCGTCAGACCCTGCTGGAACTGCCCATGGGGGTCATTTCCCTGGGCGCCGACCGGGAAATCATCGGCTGGAACCGGGCCATGGAAAGCCTCACCGGCATTACCGCTGAAGACACTATCGGCTCGCGTCTGGCAGACCTGGATCCGCCCTGGGGCGACTTCTTTACCCGCTTCAGCCACGACGACAACGCCCATCAGCCCCAGCAGTCACTGGAAGTGGAAAACCAGACGCGCTGGCTGAGTCTGCACAAGTCCGAGGTGATGGGCGCCGGCACTGCCGAGCAGGCTGGTGGCCAGGTACTGGTGATCGAGGACATTACCGAACTGCGCCACATGGAAGCGCACCTGGCCCATAACGAGCGGCTGGCCTCCATCGGCCGACTGGCCGCCGGGGTGGCCCACGAAATTGGCAACCCGGTCACGGCCATTGCCTGCCTGACCCAGAATCTCGATGAAGACAGTGACCCGGAGGAACAACAGGAAGCCTGCGACCAGATTCTGGAACAAACCCGGCGTATCACTCGTATCGTGGAATCCCTGGTAACCTTCAGTCATTCCGGCGGTATCAAGCTCAGCGAGCAGGTACCGGTGAACCTGTGCGATACCGTGGACGAAGCCATCTCATTGCTGCTGCTGGACCCGGATCACCGCCAGCAACCGTTCGAGAATCACTGCCCGGCCAGCTACTGGGTCAAGGGCGATCCGCAGCGTTTGCTCCAGGTGTTCATCAACCTGCTTGGTAACGCCGCCGATGCCAGCGAACACCAGCAGCCGGTCACAGTGCACTGTGAACCGCGCGGTGACTTCCTCGATATCCTGTTGGAAGATCAGGGCCACGGCATCCCGGATACCTTGCGCGACGCGCTGTTCGAACCCTTCGTCACCAGCAAGCCACCGGGCCGCGGCACCGGTCTTGGCCTGGCTCTGGTGTACAGTATTATCGAAGAGCATCAGGGCAGCATTCGGGTAGAAAGCCCCCTGAGCGAAGACGGCGGCACCCGCTTTGTGGTCAGCCTGCCCGTGCACCGGCAAGCTTCGGCGGAAGAGACGCAAACGTAGTATCCTGCTCAACTCGACAGACAGTAAGAGCCATACATGAGTCACATCCTGATTGTTGAAGATGAACCGGTGATTCGCGGCGCCCTGCGCAAACTGCTGGTACGCCACGAGCACTCCGTGGCAGAAGCCGACTCCGTGGAGCAGGCCCGGGAACAACACCTCAATCAGTTTGATCTCATCATCAGCGACCTGCGCCTGCCCGGCGAGCCCGGCACCGCCCTGATAGACAGTGCCGGCGCCACCCCGGTGCTGATCATGACCAGCTATGCCAGCCTGCGCTCCGCAGTAGACGCCATGCGCCAGGGCGCGGTGGACTATATCCCCAAACCGTTCGATCACGATGAAATGCTGCTGGCCGTGGAGCGGGTGCTCAAGGAAGGTCGACTGAACAGGGGCAATCGCGCTCTGCGCCGGGATATGGAACGCAGCTACCCGGTACACAACATGATCGGCGACAGTGATGCCATGCAGGAGCTCAAGCATCGTATCCACCGGGTAGGCCCTACCAATACACCAGTCTTGATCATGGGCGAATCCGGTACCGGCAAGGAACTCACCGCCCGTGCCCTGCACGAACAAAGTGAGCGGGCCGGCGGCCCGCTGATCTCGGTGCAGTGCGCCGCCCTGCCGAAAAACCTGCAGCTGACAGAACTGTTCGGCGATGAAGACAGCGCCGGGCGTATCGAGGAAGCCGATGGTGGCACCCTGTTTCTCGACGAAGTGGGCGAGCTGAATAGCGACGTACAGAGCCGCCTGCTGACCCTGCTCACCCACCACGAAATCCACCGCCAGGGTTCCCTGTCGCCGCGCAAGGTTGACGTGCGCATTCTTGCCAGCAGCCAGCTGGATTTACCCGGGCGAGTGGCAGAAGGTCATTTCCGTCAGGATCTGTACTACCGGCTCAATGTCATGGAGCTGACCCTGCCCCCCCTGCGCGACCGTCAGGACGATCTGCAAAGTCTGGCCAACGCCCTGCTTGCCCGCGGCTGCGAGAAGCTCAACCGACACGACCTCTATTTCACCGACGCCGCCTGGCAGGCCATGGTCGGCTATAGCTGGCCCGGCAATGTGCGCGAACTGGAAAACGTGATTGAGCGGGCCATTATTCTCACCGAGGAAGATGGCATCGGCCCGTCACAGCTGGGCCTGAATCCCAACCGAACGCCCCAGCGGGTAAGCCGCGCCAGCTTGGATCCCAGCGAAGATCTGTCCCTGGAGGATTACTTCACCCGCTTCGTGATGGAAAACCAGGACAGCATGACCGAGACCGAACTGGCCCAGAAACTGGGCATCAGCCGCAAGAGCCTGTGGGAGCGCCGCCAGCGACTGGGAATTCCCCGCAAAAAAGCCGGTAGTCGCCGCTAACACCCCGCCTGTCATTGCTGCACGACCGGCGAGACGGGCTTTTGCTCCAGACTATGTAAAAAACTTCTGACCTTGGCAGGAGAGAAACACCCCCTATTCCCCGGCAAAAGACCGCAGGCAGCAACAAGTGTTACCGCGCTACACAGACAGGTAACACCAGGGTTACACATTCCTGGAAACTATTTACGCTCTTTTTAGGTTTTCCTCTTAACTAATTGTTTTAAAAGAAATTCACTCTTTGTTGCATTGCCCCGGTGGGACGGGCACTATGAATCCCACGCCAGCAAACAATAAAAACAGCGGCGTAACAGGCTCAACAATAACAACAAGAAAGAAGAAGAATAATTTCACGAGCCGATGCAATGCTGCTGCAACTGATGATTGCAGCGACAAGGCAGAAAACAACACAAACAATAATAACAACAGAATCAGCGCAAAATATGGGAGTCACAACTTCGGTTGTGGCTCCTTTTTACTTTCTGGGCCAGGCCAACGTCGGCCAGTATCTCAATGAACCAGAAAAAGTGCTACTATCGCCGCTTTATTGCACACCTTTGAGGCTAATACTGACGCATGCCCTGCAAGTTCCTGGAACGTATGACTGGCTGGTTTAAGAAGGGTTCCCTAAAAAACCGCAGAACGTTCGAACCGCGAGTCATTCCCCGCGACCAACATCCCATTTCCCGCAAACAGGTGTCCCGCGCTGCGCTGGATGTCCTTTATGGCCTGCACAAGGCGGGCTTTGAAGCCTACCTGGTAGGCGGCTGCCTGCGGGATATTCTCTGTGGTCGCGAGCCCAAGGATTTCGATGTGAGCACCAATGCCACGCCGGAACAGGTCAATCGCCTGTTCAAGCGTAGCCGCATCATTGGTCGCCGCTTCCAGATCGTGCATGTGCGCTTTGGCCGCGAAGTCATTGAAGTCTCCACCTTCCGCGCCATGAATCGGGAGGACAACCCGGACCGCGACCAGCACCACGCCCACGAAGAAACCGGCATGGTACTGCGCGACAACACCTGGGGCAGTATCGAGGAAGATGCCCTGCGCCGGGATTTCACCATTAACGCGCTGTACTACAACATTGCCGATTTCACCCTGCATGATTTCGTCGGCAGTCTGGATGACATCGACGAGCAGGTCATTCACCTGATCGGCGACCCGGAAACCCGCTTCCGCGAAGACCCGGTGCGCATGCTGCGCGCTGCCCGCTTCGCCGCCAAGCTGGGGTTCCATATCGATCCCGCCACCGGCGACCCGATTCCCGACCTGGCGGAGCTGCTGTTGCAGGTCCCCTCCGCCCGCCTGTTTGATGAAGTGCTCAAGCTGTTCCTCAGTGGCCATGCCCGGGATTCCTATGAACAGTTGCAGAGCCTTGGCCTGTTCCGCTTCCTGTTCCCGGAAACCCAGCAGGCCCTGGAGGGAGAAAAAGGCCAGATATGGGAAGCCATGCTGCTGGCCGCCATGGATAACACCGACAAGCGACTGGCCGATGGCAAACCGGTCACTCCCGCCTTTATCTACGCGGTACTACTGTGGCCGATCATTCAGGAACGCATGGGCCATTACCTGTCCAGCGGCCTGCCGCCGGCCCAGGCCCTGCACAAGAGCGCCACTCGCGCCCTCAACACCCAGATCAAACACACCGCGATTCCCCGCCGCTTCTCCACCGTGATGCGTGAAATGTGGGAGCTGCAGCTTCGCCTGGACAAGCGTGCCGGCAAGCGTGCTGACGCCATGATGGAGCACCCTCGCTTCCGCGCCGCCTACGATTTCCTGTTACTGCGTGAACAGGCAGAAGAGATCAAACCCGGGCTCGGCGACTGGTGGACTCGCTATCAGGAACAGGATGAGCAGGGCCGCCGCCAGATGATCAGCGAGCTGGGCAACCAGCCCGGCGGTGGCGGCAACAAGCGACGCCGGCGCCGGCGCAAGAAACCGGCAGCGGAAGGCTGACAAGAAGCGCCGAGTGACAAGGAGCGAGTCTCGAAGGGCAAACCCGGTTTTTGATTTTCGCTTCTCGAAACTTGTAACGTGTCATTCCCCTGATCAGAACAGAGAGCCCCATGCAGGCATTGATCGGCCTTGGCAGCAATCTGGACCACCCCTCGCAACGGCTTATCTCCGCGTTGCGGGCGCTGCAACATCTGCCTGGCATCACCCTGCGCCAACACTCCCGGCTCTACACCAGTGCTCCGGTGGGCCCTCAGGATCAGCCTGACTATGTCAATGCGGTTGCCGAAATCGACACCGCCCTCGCGCCCCACTCCCTGCTCCACACCCTGCAGGCCCTGGAACTGGCAGCAGGCCGCTTGCGCCTGCGCCATTGGGGCGAACGCACCCTCGATCTGGATATCCTGCTGGTTGGTAACCGCGCCATCGATAGCGATGACTTGCAGGTTCCTCACCCGCAAATGACCCGGCGGGCCTTTGTGCTGCTGCCACTACTGGAAATTTGCCCCCACGCCCTCTTGCCGGATGGCACCGCACTGAGTAGCTTTCTGGGGCAGGTAGCTGATCAACCGATTTCACCGCTGGCAGAGCTGGATCGAAATGCACTCATCGAATGACAAGACAATAACCGAACGCATTGAGCAACGCCGACAGGCGCGCACCCTGCCGCGCTTTATTGCTGTTGAGGGCCCCATTGGTGCTGGCAAGACCAGCCTGGCGAAACGTCTCGCCATGACCTTCGGCTACGATCTGCTGCTGGAGAAGGCTGATGACAATCCTTTCCTCACCCGCTTCTACCAGGACCCGGCCCGTTATGCCCTGCAGACAGAGCTGTTTTTCCTGTTTCAGCGCGCCGACCAGCTACGCCAGATTCAGCAGCAGGACCTGTTCGCCGGGCCGCGCATTGCCGACTTTCTGATCGACAAGAACCGCCTGTTTGCCCAGGTCACCCTGGACGAAGATGAATTCGAGTTATACCGCAATGTGGATGACCACCTGACGCTGGACGCCCCACAGCCTGATCTGGTGATCTACCTACAGGCTCCTGCCCAGGTGCTACGTCAGCGTATCAGCCGCCGCGGCAACGATTTCGAGCAAGGCATCCAGAGCGATTACCTGGACCGGCTCAGCAATGCCTACACGGAATTCTTCCATTTCTACGACCGCGCACCACTGCTGATCGTCAATGCCGCAGAAATCGATCTGGTCAATCACGACCAGGACTACCAGCAACTGGTCAGCGAGTTGCTGGACATCCGTTCCGGGCGCCACTATTTTAACCCCCGGCCGCTGGTCGGCTGAAAACTCGCTATGGGCTTCTAGCTGTACGCTTCGAGCTCGCCCCTGAATGTCCCCGGGAGGTTTCCCATGTCAGTCACCATCCGCACCCTGCATAAACGCAAACAGGACGGTGAGAAGTTTTCCGTGCTCACTGCCTACGATGCCTGTTTTTCCCGGCTGATCTCCGATGCCGGCGTGGACGCCATCCTGGTGGGCGACTCCCTGGGGAACGTAATCCAGGGGCAGACCAGCACCGTGCCGGTGACCCTGGAGCAGATGGCCTACCACACCGAATGCGTGGCCAGGGGCAATCAGGGCAGTCTGATTATTGCCGACGTCCCCTTCATGGGCGCCGCCACCGTTGAGCGTGCACTGGAGACCGCCACCGCGTTAATGCAGGCCGGGGCAAACATGGTCAAACTGGAAGGCAGCGCCTGGCTGGCAGACAGCATCGAGATTCTCAACCGCAATGGCATCCCGGTCTGCGCCCATCTGGGCCTCACACCCCAGGCAGTCAATGCCCTCGGCGGCTACCGCGTGCAGGGCAAAGATGATGCCGGCGCCAGCGAGTTGCTGGAAGCGGCCAAAACCCTGGATCAGGCCGGCGCCGCCATGCTGCTGCTGGAGTGCGTACCCCGGGAACTCAGCGCCCGCATTACCCGGGAAGTCAGCGTGCCGGTCATCGGCATCGGTGCGGCCCCGGAATGCGACGCCCAGGTATTGGTGATGCACGACATGCTCGGCATCAGCCCCGGCAAACCGGCCCGCTTCGTCAAGGATTTCATGGCAGAAACCGGCGACATCCGCGCTGCCTTCAAGGCCTATGACCTGGCCGTGAAAGACGGCAGCTTTCCTGCCGACGAGCACTGTTTCTGAGTTGCAAGTGTCAAGTTCCAAGTTGCAAAGCGCGGATTAGTGACTGGGCTACACGACAACGCCCGAGCCGCGCCGCATCGGCTTTTGAGGTGGCGGCGCGGCTCCAGCGTGTTTCGATTGGCAATAGCCCCGTTCGCGCCTTGAAACTTTCAACTTGTCACTTGAAACTTGGCCTCCAACCCGAGGATTCCTGATGCAAACCGTCCATACCGTCTCCCAGGTTCGTGAATATGTGCGTGGCTGGCACCAGAAAGGCCTGTCCGTCGGTTTCGTACCCACCATGGGCAATCTTCATGACGGTCATATCAGCCTGATCAAGGAGGCGCGGGCTCGTTGCGACGTGGTGGTGGTGTCCATTTTCGTCAACCCGACCCAGTTTGGCCCCAACGAGGATTTTGATCGCTACCCGCGCACCCTGGACGCGGATGCCGCCGCCCTGGTGGATGCGGGCACCGATCTGTTATTCGCCCCCTCCGTGGACGAGATGTATCCGTTGGGCCAGAACCAGACCTGGGTGGATGTTGATGGCCTTGGCGACCATCTGTGCGGCGCCAGCCGGGAAGGTCACTTCCGTGGCGTGACCACGGTGGTATCCAAACTGTTCAATATCGTACAGCCGGATGTGGCCGTGTTCGGCGAAAAGGACTTCCAGCAACTGGCCATTCTTCGTCGCATGAGCGAAGAACTGCTGTTCCCGATCAAGATCGTCGGCGCCTCCACCAGCCGGGAGAGTGACGGTCTGGCACGCAGTTCGCGCAATGGTTTTCTCGACGAAAGTGAGCGCACACTTGCGCCGCAACTCTATCAGGCACTGCAACAGCTGAAAGCGGATATCGAAGCCGGTGAGCAGGACTATCAGGGCCTGCAAAGCCGCTACCGTGACAGCCTCGAACAGGCCGGTTTTCAGGTGGACTACCTGACCGTGGCCAACGCCCGCAGCCTAGCCCCCGCCAGCGCAGACGACACCGATCTGGTGGTCGCTGTGGCCGCCAAACTGGGCAATACACGATTGATAGACAATGTCAGTCTGGCCGTTGTGCGTGACCGGTGATTCATGCATACTTCCGGCCCCTTGAAGCGCCTGCTTGGTCGTAACACCGTGTATCCGCAGGCTTCGGGTAGCGCAAGAGGTAACCAAGATGCAGTGCACCATGCTGAAAGCAAAACTCCATCAGGCTCGGGTAACCCACGCAGAGCTTGAGTACGAAGGCTCCTGTGCCATTGATGGTGACCTGATGGACATGGCGGGTATCCTGGAATACGAACAGATCCAGATCTATAACATCGATAACGGTGAGCGCTTTGAAACCTACGCCATTCGTGGCGAAGCCGGTTCCAAGATCATCTCCGTCAACGGTGCCGCTGCGCATAAAGCCCAGCCCGGCCACCGGGTGATTATCTGCGCCTACGCCAGCTATTCCAGCGCCGAACTGGTGAACTTCAAGCCCAGCCTGATCTATATGGCAGAAGGCAACGAAGTAAAGGGCACCAGCAACGCGATTCCGGTACAGGTTGCCTGATACCGAAATCCGAAAAGGAATTCCTGAAACGCCGGCTTTTGCCGGCGTTTTTTTGTCCGCTCAGCGGCTAGACCTATCGCTTGCAGGCAAGCTTTTACAGCGGCAGCACTCAAACCCATTCGCGTCCATCTGCACCTCAATAACCGCAAACTTCATCCGCGCAACTATTCAATGTTAACTATTCACTATTAACTGCCTCCTCCCTTGGCCATTCAGCAACACATTGTTTACTCTTGATGCCAACAAACCGCTCCCCCCTTCGACCATGGTTGAATAGCCAGCCAGGGAGCGTCACACAATAATCAAGGGAAAGCCGGGAGCCCCACGGGCGCTCCCCACTGGCAGTATCCCAAGGAGGCCCCGATGTCCAAGACCCACATTCACCCTGTTCCCGCAGACTTCAAAGCCCAGACCCTGATGGACCGCGATACCTACGAAAAATGGTACGAACAGTCCATCAATGACCCGGATACCTTCTGGGCCGACCGGGCCCGGGAATTCCTGGACTGGAAAACTCCCTGGGACACCGTCAGCGACTGGGACTTCAACGAAGGCCGTGCCACCTGGTTCCAGGGTGCTACCCTCAATGTCTGCTACAACTGCGTGGATCGCCACCTCCCCGAGCGTGCCAATCAGACTGCCATTATCTGGGAAGGCGACGAACCGGATCAGGACAAACACATTTCCTACCAGCAACTGTTCGAGGAAGTGAGCAAGTTCGGTAACGTACTGAAAAGCCGTGGCGTCAAGAAAGGGGATCGCGTGGTGATCTACATGCCGATGATCCCGGAAGCGGCCTACGCCATGCTGGCCTGCGCCCGCATCGGCGCCATTCACTCCGTGGTGTTCGGCGGTTTCTCGCCGGAAGCATTGAAAGATCGCATTCAGGACGCCGGCGCCTGTGCCGTCATTACTGCCGACGAAGGGGTCCGTGGTGGTAAAGCCATCCCCCTGAAGGTCAATGCAGACAAGGCCATGGCCAGTACCGATAGCGTGCATACCTGCCTGACGGTTCAACGTACCGGCGGTGATATCGACTGGCAGGCGGACCGGGATGTCTGGTACCACGAGGCCATGGCGGAAGCGTCCAGCGACTGCGAACCGGAATGGGTCGACGCGGAAGACCCGCTGTTCACCCTGTACACCTCCGGCTCCACCGGTAAACCCAAGGGCGTGGTACACACCACCGCCGGCTATCTGCTCAACACCGCACTGACCCATAAATATGTGTTCGACTACCACGAGGGTGACATCTACTGGTGCACCGCCGATGTGGGCTGGATCACCGGGCACAGCTACATTGTCTATGGGCCGCTGGCCAACGGCGCCACCACGCTGATGTTCGAAGGCGTGCCCACCTACCCGGATGCCTCTCGCTGCTGGCAGGTGGTGGACAAGCACAAGGTCAACATCTTCTATACCGCCCCCACCGCCATCCGCGCCCTGATGGGGCTGGGCGATGAGCCGGTCACAAAGACCTCACGGGCCAGCCTGAAGCTGCTGGGCACGGTGGGCGAACCGATCAACCCGGAAGCCTGGGAGTGGTACTACAAGGTGGTGGGCGAGTCCCGCTGCCCTATCGTCGACACCTGGTGGCAGACCGAAACCGGCGCCATCATGATTGCACCGCTACCGGGTGCGGTGGACCTGAAAGCCGGTTCCGCCACCCTGCCCATGTTCGGCGTACAGCCGGTACTGATGGACCCGGAAGGTAACGAACTGGATGGCGCCACCTCCGGCAATCTGGCCATCAAGGCCAGCTGGCCCAGCCAGATCCGTACCGTCTATGGCGACCATCAACGGCTGATCGATACCTATTTCAGCGCATACAAGGGCTACTACTTCACCGGTGACGGCGCCCGCCGTGATGAAGACGGCTATTACTG
Source organism: Alcanivorax jadensis T9 (assembly GCF_000756655.1). Taxonomy (GTDB): domain Bacteria; phylum Pseudomonadota; class Gammaproteobacteria; order Pseudomonadales; family Alcanivoracaceae; genus Alcanivorax; species Alcanivorax jadensis. The sequence goes on along the minus strand of NZ_ARXU01000008.1, from coordinate 112,120 downwards.
GATCACCGGCCGGGTGGACGACGTGCTCAACGTATCCGGCCACCGCCTGGGCACTGCCGAAATCGAATCCGCCCTGGTACTGCACACCAGCATTTCTGAAGCCGCCGTAGTCGGCTACCAGCACGACGTGAAGGGCCAGGGTATTTATGCCTATGTATCACTAATGGCCGGCAAGGAAGGCAGCGATGAGCTGGTGCAGGAACTGCGCGACATGGTGACACAGGAAATCGGGCCCATCGCCAAACCGGATCTGATCCATTTCGCCCCCGGCCTGCCCAAGACCCGCTCCGGCAAGATCATGCGCCGCATTCTGCGTAAGATCGCCGCCAACGAGCTGGACAGCCTGGGCGACACCTCCACCCTGGCCGACCCGGCGGTGGTGGACCAGTTAATCGACACCCGAGTCAATAACTAAACCGGCCCGCTCCCCCCCAAGGCAGCCCGCAGCTGTCTTGGGGGTTCATATCCTTTATTCCTTTGTCTGAGCATCCAAGCCCTAGCATCAGAACATTTCCATGTAGCAATTGTAAGCGATCTCCTACAAGTAAAGCCTGACTTAGCCTACAGACATATCTCTGTCACAAGGCATCCTTTCACATGCGATCAATATATTGAAAACCAAGGAGAAAAAATGAAAAATCTGTTTGCGCTTGCCGCCGTTTCCGGCTCCCTTTTCCTGACAGGTTGTCAGACCCCCTACTCCCCCGGCCTGATCTACAGCGACATGGCCGCCCCAGTAGACGTACGCGACAATGCTGTCGCCTGTACCAAGGAAGGCTCCGCCACCATGCAGAACTATCTGGGCTTTCTGGCCACCGGCGATGCCTCCACCGCCAAGGCCAAGCAGAACGCCGGTATCACCCGTGTCGGTACCGTGGATGTTCATTTCACCAACATTCTCGGCCTGTACGGCGAGACCACCACCACCGTATGTGGTGACTAAGTCTGCCATTGCCGGCGAAACCCGGTATTCAGACACAAAAAAGGCCGGCAAATGCCGGCCTTTTTTGTGGAGCTGAGAAAGAAAAGCTTAGTCTTCCTTCGCTTCCTTCATGGACAGCTTGATACGGCCACGCTGATCCACGTCGAGGACCTTCACCTTGATCAGGTCGCCCTCATTGACGTAGTCAGACACCTTCTCCACCCGCTCTTCAGCGATCTGGGAGATGTGCAGCAGGCCTTCAGTACCGGGCATGATCGCGACGAAAGCACCGAAATCCACCACCTTGGTGACCTTGCCTTCGTAGATGGCGCCCACTTCCGCTTCGGCAGTGATTTCTTCCACACGACGCACGGCTTCTTCTGCCTTCTCGCGGGTTTCACCGTAGATCTTCACGCTGCCATCGTCTTCCAGATCAATGGTGCAACCGGTTTCGTCGGTCAGCGCACGGATGGTGGCGCCGCCTTTACCGATCACGTCACGGATCTTGTCCGGATTGATCTTCAGGGTCAGCAGGGTCGGCGCATTGTCAGATACCTGGGTGCGGGATTCACCAATCGCCTTGGCCATTTCACCGAGGATGTGGATACGGCCGGCATTGGCCTGTTCCAGCGCCTTCTCCATGATCTCTTCGGTGATGCCTTCGATTTTGATGTCCATCTGCAGGGCGGTTACGCCACGGGCAGTACCGGCCACCTTGAAGTCCATGTCGCCCAGGTGATCTTCGTCACCGAGGATATCGGACAGTACCGCGAAGCGGCCGTCTTCTTCCTTCACCAGACCCATGGCAATACCCGCCACCGGCGCGGTCAGGGGAACACCTGCATCCATCAGCGCCATGGAAGTGCCACATACGGACGCCATGGAGGAGGAACCGTTGGATTCGGTAATCTCGGACACCACGCGGATGGAGTACGGGAAAGCCTTCTCGTCAGGCACTACCGCTTCCACACCACGGCGGGCCAGACGGCCGTGACCGATCTCGCGACGCTTGGGAGAGCCGATCATGCCGGTTTCGCCCACACAGTAGGGAGGGAAGTTGTACTGCAGCATGAAGTGATCCTGGCGGGACCCTTCCAGTGCGTCGATGAACTGGGCATCGCGCATGCCGCCCAGGGTGGCGGTAACGATGGCCTGGGTTTCACCACGGGTGAACAAGGCAGAACCGTGGGTCTTGGCCAGCACGCCGACTTCACATTCGATGGCACGTACTGCATCAAGAGCACGGCCGTCGATACGCGGCTTGCCGGACACTACCGCTTCACGCACCACGGATTTCTCGACCTTGCCGAACAGCTCTTTCACTTCGCCGGCTTCCGGAGCGCCTTCTTCGCCGGTGGCAAACGCTTCCACACAGGCATCACGCAGCTCGCCCACTTTGGCGTAACGGGCCATCTTCTCGGTGATGGTATAGGCTTCGCCCAGCGCACCTTCAAATTTTTCCTTGATGGCGTTTTTCAGCTCGGTGTTCTCGGTAGCGGGCTGCCACTCCCAGGTGGGGGTGCCCACTTCGGCAGCAAATTCCTTGATGCCCTGAATAACCGGCTGCATTTCCATGTGACCGAACAGGACAGCGCCCAGCATCTGGTCTTCGGACAGTTCTTTGGCTTCGGATTCCACCATCAACACCGCAGGCTCGGTACCGGCAACCACCAGATCCAGGGCGGATTCTTCCAGTTCGCTGCGGCTGGGGTTGAGGATATACATGCCATCCTTGAAACCAACGCGGGCAGCGCCGATGGGGCCACCGAAAGGAATGCCGGAAATAGACAGGGCGGCGGAGGTGCCGATCAGGGCAGCGATATCCGGATCCTGATTCTTGTCGGCAGACATGACCGTGGCGACTACCTGCACTTCATTCATGAAGCCCTTGGGAAACAGTGGGCGGATCGGGCGGTCGATCAGGCGGCAAGTGAGGGTCTCTTTCTCGCTGGGACGACCTTCACGCTTGAAAAAGCCACCGGGGATACGGCCGGCTGCGTAGGTCTTTTCCTGATAGTTAACGGTCAGGGGGAAAAAGGGTTTGTTGGGATCCGCTTCTTTTTTGCCTACCACGGTAACCAGCACTTCGGTGTTACCGATACGAACCATGACAGCAGCGGTGGCCTGGCGGGCGATCTGCCCGGTTTCCAGGGTTACCGTGTCACGGCCGAACTGAATCTGTTTAGTGATTTTATTGAACATATCTCGTCTCTTCTCTCTTCACGACAATCTTCGAGGCCCATGCCTCTGATAACAATTCATCTTTTGCCCGGGCATCATAGCCCGCCAGGGCGCCTGGCCCAACCGTAAATTAGCCAACAGATACGCCCGAAGCCCTTAGCCAGCGGTATTCCGAACGTGATCTCCAGCCATTTTCCACAGGCCAGAAACAACAGAAGCCCGGCGACTGCCGAGCTTCTGTTGTGGTTACCCGATCTGCGGTCTTTTAACGACGCAGACCCAGCTTTTCGATCAGCTGCAGGTAACGGGTGCGGTCTTTCTTGGCCAGGTAGTCCAGCAGCTTACGACGCTGGTTTACCATGCGGATCAGGCCGCGACGGCTGTGGTGATCCTTCTTGTGACCCTTGAAGTGGTCCTGCAGGCCATTGATATTGGCACTCAGCAGAGCAACCTGTACTTCCGGGGACCCGGTATCGCCTTCTTTCTGGCCGTGCTCTTTCAGGATTTCCGCTTTCTGTTCAGTGGTTAACGCCATGCTATTTCTCCAATATGCTCAATAAAAAGACGCGGTCAGCCATGCATATTTATAGCTGCCGTCTGTGGATGGGCGTCTCAGCCCGATACCAGTCGACGAGGGGCAATCCGCCCGTCTTCCAGCACTTCACCGACACCCAGAAATTCTTCACTGGATGCCTGGTAAATACTTACCCAACCGTCCGCAGGACGGTCTGAGGTCATCACTGGCTGACCCTGCTGCAGGTAATAGGCAGCATTGTCACCCAGCTCAATGCGCGGCCAGTCTGCCACGCTGGTGGATAAAGGCAAGAGCAGCTCGTCGATTGCTTCGAAGCCGCCGGTTTCCTTGATCTTGCCCAGTTGTTCCAGGGTCAGCATGCGCTCCGCCGGATAGGGACCGGCAGACAGACGGCGCAGGGCGGTGACATGGCCGCCACAACCCAGCTTCTCACCGGTATCTTCCACCAGCGAACGCACATAGGTGCCTTTGGAACAATCCACTTCGAATTCCAGCTCATCGCCTTCGATACGCAAAATGCGAAGATCATAAATCGTTACCGGGCGCGGTTTACGCTCCACGGTCTTGCCTTCACGGGCCAGTTTGTAAAGCGGCACACCCTGGTGCTTGATCGCCGAATACATGCTTGGCACCTGTTCGATATCCCCCTTGAAGGACATCAGGGCGTCTTCAATCTGTGCAGGCGTCGCCGTCACCGCTGTGGTGCTGACCACATCACCGTCCGCATCGCCGGTTTCGGTAATCACTCCCAGCTTGGCGGTGACCCGATAGCTTTTGTCCGACTCCAGCAGGAACTGGCTGAATTTGGTGGCCTCACCAAAACAGATCGGCAACATGCCGGTGGCCAGCGGATCCAGGCTGCCGGTGTGACCGGCCTTGGCCGCCGCAAACATTTTCTTGACCATTTGCAGGGCGCCATTACTGCTGACACCACCGACTTTATCCAACAACAGGATGCCGTTGACGTTACGGCCACGAGGACGACGTTTTGCCACCTGACAGCTCCGCTACACTAATCGTTTTCGGTTTCGTCGTTGTCCGGACGCAATTCCCGGTCTTCCGCGCGGGCTTCATCAATCAGCTGTGACAGATGTGCCGCCCTTTCCGGGGTCATGTCGTAATGGAAACGCAATTTGGGGGTGGTGCGGGTGTTGAGGCTCTGAGCCAGGCTGCTGCGCAGGAAGCCACTGGCTTTTACCAGTACTTCCTCCGCCTCGGCGCCTTCTTCCTCGCCCTTGCCCAGCAGTGTGAAGTACACGTCGGCAAAGGACAGATCCCGGGACACCGTTACATCCTGGATGGTGGCCAGATTTACCCGCGGGTCTTTCATTTCAAACTGCAGTAACCGCGACAGCTCACGCTGTATCTGATCGGCAATCCGGTCGGTACGGTTAAAGCCCTGCGGGCGACGATGACGGCTCATGGCTAACGGGGCACGCTCCTTACAGGAAGCGCGCCACCTCCTTCACTTCAAAGACTTCGATCTTGTCACCGGCTTTCACGTCGTTGTAGCTCTTCACAGCGATACCACACTCCATGCCGTTACGCACTTCCTGGACATCGTCCTTGAAGCGACGCAGCGATTCGAGCTCGCCTTCGAAGACCACGACATCATCGCGCAACACGCGGATCGGACGATTGCGGTACAAGGTACCCTCGATGACCATACAGCCGGCAACGGCACCGAACTTGGAAGAACGGAACACGTCGCGAACCTGGGCGGTACCAAGGATCTCTTCGCGCTTCTCTGGTGCCAGCAGACCACTCATGGCCGACTTGACGTCGTCGATCAGTTCGTAGATCACGCTGTAGTAACGCAGATCCAGGCCTTCCTGTTCGCACAGTTTCTTGGCCTTCGAATCAGCACGGACGTTGAAGCCCAGCAGTACGCCTTCACTGGTCATGGCCAGATTGACGTCGGATTCGTTGATCGCACCTACGCCGGCAGATACCAGGTTCACCTTCACTTCATCGGTGCCCAGATCATGCAGGGCGCCAGTGAGCGCTTCCAGGGAGCCGCGTACATCGGTCTTGAGGACGATGTTGACGGTCTTGGTTTCTGCGCTGCCCATGTTCTCAAACAGGTTCTCCAGTTTGGAGGCCTGCTGACGCTTGAGTTTCAGGTCGCGATCACGCTCCTGACGGAATTCAGCCACTTCACGGGCCTTCTTCTCGTCGGGCACCACCTGCACCTGTTCACCTGCTTCCGGGGCACCATCCAGACCCAGTACTTCCACCGGGATGGAAGGACCGGCGGTTTTGATGGGCTTGCCGTTCTCGTCGACCATAGCTCGTACGCGGCCGAAGTGAGCGCCAGCCAGCAGCATGTCACCGATATTCAACTGACCCGCCTGGATCAGAATGGAAGCAACGGTACCGCGGCCTTTTTCAATACGCGATTCAATCACTACGCCAGTGGCAGAGCCCGTGGACGGTGCTTTCAGTTCCAGCAGCTCGGACTGCAGCAGGATGGCATCAAGCAGATCATCTACACCCTGCCCGGAATGTGCAGACACGTTGATGAACTGATATTCACCGCCCCACTCTTCCGGGATCACATCCTTGGTGGCCAGCTCATTGCGAACACGATCCGGGTCCGCCTGCTCTTTATCAATCTTGTTCACGGCGATGATGATCGGCGCACCGGACGCTTTGGCGTGGTCGATCGCCTCGGCGGTTTGCGGCATCACACCATCGTCAGCAGCAACCACGATCACCACGATATCCGTAGCCTTGGCACCGCGGGCACGCATGGCCGTAAAGGCTGCGTGGCCCGGAGTATCCAGGAAGGTGATCATGCCCTTCTCGTGCTCTACATGGTAGGCACCGATATGCTGAGTAATACCACCGGCTTCGCCGTCGGCAACCTTGGCCTTGCGGATGTAATCCAGCAGGGAGGTCTTGCCGTGATCCACGTGGCCCATAATGGTCACCACTGGAGCGCGATCATTCAGATCCCCCTCATCACGGTTAACAACCATGCCGGCCAGGTGATCTTCAAGAACTTCTTCCTGCCCTTTGCTGGCAACGGGCTTGTGACCCATTTCTTCTACCAGAAGGAATGCGGTCTCTTGATCAATAAACTGATTGACCGTCGCCATTTCACCCATCTTCATCATGGCCTTGATCAATTGCTTGGCCTTGATGTTCATGCGCTGGGCCAGATCGCCCACGGTAATGGTTTCCGGTACTTCGACTTCGTAGATTTTCTTCTCCGTCGGGGTTTTAAAGCCGTGCTGCTTGTTCATGGAGCTCTTCATCTGGCCGTGAGCCACGCCAGCTGATTTCGGCTTGCGACGACGGCGGCGAGATTGGCGCTCTTCACGCTGATAGCTGGCTTCCTGCGCGGCAACAACAATGGAAGACCCTTTGTCTTCCTCTTCCTCAGGCTTTTTCTCTTCCTGATCGCCACGTTTTTCCAGCTCCGCCGCGATACGGGCAGCTTCTTCAGCGGTACGGCGAGCAGCTTCCTCTTCCGCTTTCTTGCGGGTTTCGGCTTCCTGTTTGCGCTTGGCTTCATCGGCTTCACGCTGCTTGCGTTCGGCTTCTTCGCGCTTGGCTTTTTCTTCAGCCGTTTCTGCCTTGGCAGGCTTTTTGGCGGCCGCTGTCTTCGGCACGGAGACACGCTTGGTCTTCTCTTCTGCCGCCTTTTCGCCTGCAGCCTTGCGCTCGGCTTCCGCACGGGCCTTGGCGTCTTCTTCTTTCTTGCTGGCCGCTTCTTCAGCCTGACGCTTGGCAACTTCTTCAGCCTGGCGCTGCTCTTCTTCCGCCAGACGCGCAGCCTCTTCGGCCGCCTTGCGTTCGGCTTCCTCGCGTTCCTGCTCTTCAAGCGTCTCGCGCTTCACGTAGGTGCGCTTCTTGCGCACTTCCACGTTTACGGTCTTCGATTTGCCCGCCGCACCGGTAGTCTTGATGGTGCTGGTGGACTTGCGCTTGAGGGTAATCTTCTTGGCTTCGGTATCCGCGGCACCATGGGACTTGCGCAGATGAGCCAGCAGCTGCTGCTTCTGCTCATCGGAGACCACTTCGCTGGCATCGCCATGGGGTAATCCGGCGTCTTTCATCTGCATAAGCAGCTTCTCGACGGGAGTCCCTACGATGTCGGCCAGTTTCTTTACGGTCGTTTCTGCCATGTCAGCAACACTCTCCTGTCCGTCTCTAGCAGGCTATTGAAAATAGCCTGGGCCATTGCCCTTTGGGCGAATGACCGCACTGCCCGGCACATTCCGGTCAGCGCATTGTGTGCTTATCTTTGCGGACCGTACCGCGAAGATAGCTTGAAAAGCACCTTGTGGCCTTTTCAACACCCTGCTGTTGGTGCCCGCGTCTAATCCGCCAGAACTAATAAAGGCTGTCAGGCTCCGGCTTCGCCTTCATCGGCGAACCAGGGAGCCCGGGCTGTCATGATCAACTCGGCGGCACGCTCTTCGCTCATGCCACTGATTTCCATCAGATCATCCACCGCCTGTTCGGCCAGGTCTTCCATAGTGGCGATGCCACGGGACGCCAGCTCCACCGCCAGGTCACGATCCATGCCATCCATGTTGAGAAGATCTTCAGCAGGCTCGGCCAGTTCAAATCTCTCTTCGGATACCAGTGCTTTGGTCAGCAGGACATCCTTGGCACGCTGACGCAGTGCTTCGACAATATCTTCATCGAAACCGTCGATAGCGAGCATCTCTTCTTCAGGCACATAGGCCACTTCTTCCAGGGTGGTAAAGCCTTCATCCACCAGAATGCCGGCCACATCCTCATCCACGTCCAGTTCTTTCATGAACGTTTCCAGGGCCTGGGCGGCTTCCTCTTCCTGCTTGTTCTGGGCATCGTCAAGAGTCATGACGTTGAGTTCCCAGCCAGTCAGCTCAGAGGCCAGACGGATATTCTGACCACTGCGACCAATGGCCTGGGCCAGGGCGGATTCATCTTCCACCGCAATATCCATGGAATGGCTTTCTTCATCCATTACGATGGAAGCCACTTCCGCCGGCTGCATGGCATTGATCACCAGTTGCGCCGGGTTGTCGTCCCACAGGACGATATCAATACGTTCACCGGCCAGCTCGTTGGAAACGGCCTGGACGCGAGCACCGCGCATACCGACACAAGCGCCAACCGGATCAATACGCTGGTCGTTGCTTTTCACGGCGATCTTGGCGCGCGAGCCGGGATCACGGGCTGCGCCCTTGATCTCGATCAGCTCTTCACCGATTTCCGGCACTTCAATCTTGAACAGCTCAACCAGCATGTCCGGGCAGGCACGGCTTGCAAACAGCTGTGGGCCACGATTTTCTTCGTTCACGCCCAGCAAGTAAGCGCGAATCCGGTCATTCTGACGCACCGCTTCGCGGGGAATCATGTGCTCACGGGTGATCAGCGCTTCCGCGTTGCCGCCCAGATCCAGAACGATGGAATCCCGGCTGGCTTTCTTGACGATGCCGCTGATCAGCTCACCAATGCGATCACGATATTCTTCGATGATCTGGCGACGCTCGGCTTCGCGCACTTTCTGCACGATGACCTGCTTGGCTGTCTGGGCACCGATACGACCAAAGGCTTCGGATTCGATTTCCTCTTCCCAGGTGTCGCCGATCTGCAGCGACGTATCCTGTTCATGGGCTTCATCGAGGGTCAGCTGCTTACCGAATTCGTAAAGCTCTTCATCGGGCACCACGTGCCATACGCGGAAGGTGCGAGAATCGCCGGATACCCGGTCGATATCCACGCGAATTTCCACGTCTTCTTCCTTAAAGCGTTTTTTGGTAGCGGCCGCCAGAGCAAGCTCGATGGCCTCGAAAATCACGTCACGGCTGACGCCTTTTTCGTTTGATACGGTTTCCGCTACCAGCAGGATCTCTTTGTTCATGGCCAGGCCTTTACAAAGACAAAGTTCTTCAGGGCGTGCTCAGTCGAAGCGAGGCTGCAACCGGGCACGATCTACCTGACTGTAAGGAATACGCAGGGTGTCGCCATCAAGCTCCACCACCAGCGTTTCGCCATCCACGGCCACAATGGCCGCCGTCATTTTACGCTTGCCAGACACCGGCGCCAGCAACTTCAGCTGAACGTCTTCACCGATGTAGTCGGCATATTGCGCAATATCAAACATGGGCCGATCCATGCCCGGCGAGGACACTTCCAGGTTATATTCGCCGGGAATTGGATCTTCCACATCCAGCACGCCGCTGACTTCGTGACTCACCGCCGCGCAATTATCTACCGAAATACCGTCTTCATGGTCGATATACACACGCAAAACAGCCCCGCGCCCCTGGATATGTTCAATACCCCAAAGCACGAAGCCCAAGTCTTCAACGACCGGAGCCAGCAGCTCCGTTAATTGTTCTACGCGTTTCGACATGTCCTTTCCGACAGTACAAACAAAAAATGGGCCTGGGGACATTACAGTGACTGCAAGGAAGCCATGCAATCGACCGCACATCCACCGCCCATTCCACTGCTGCGGATAACAAAAGGCCCCTGCTAGAGGGGCCTTTTGTCCGCTTTGAACCAGCCTTGACTGATTCCTCTAAGTGGTAGCGGGGGCAGGATTTGAACCTACGACCTTCGGGTTATGAGCCCGACGAGCTACCAGACTGCTCCACCCCGCAATAAAATCGTTGAACCTTTAGCGCCCCTCGGCACTCGATTTACATTCTGGTGAGTGTAAACCTTTTCGGTTCCAGCTGGTTGAATCTTGCTAATCCAAGCGTTCAACCCGCCTCAAATATCGAGCGCAAATAGTACTTAGAGGCGCTCACTCTGTCAAGGCAATCGCGAAAAAAACATTTACTTTTCGCTGCCTTAGCACGACCGGGAGCGAACTCCAGACTGCGCCCGCAAACACCATGGCATCTGCGCTGCCGGGACTGCTCTCTGCTGCTCGTCGCCGCAGAAATCAACCGGAAAGCGCCACAAAAAAACCACGTTGCGCCATGCCATGGAGCGATGAAAAACCACTTCCATCGCGCCCGATCGGAGAGTTAGCACCACCAGACCGGGTTACACCGAGATCCGCCAGCGGATCTCATTTCCAAATTGGTGCCGAAGGCCGGACTTGAACCGGCACGAGCGAAGCTCACTACCCCCTCAAGATAGCGTGTCTACCAATTCCACCACTTCGGCAAAGAACGCTTTCGTTACTGCTCCGACTGAGGCACTTCAGCCGGGGCCGGGGATTCTACCCCAGCTTGCGGCACATCTGAAACCTCTTTTTGTGCCTGAGCATCATCGGATGCAACCGGCACTTCAGACATGGTCGCTGGCACGTCGGAATCCGCCGGAGCAGCCGGCACATCATCTTCCTGCTGCTCGAGGGTTTCCAGTTCCGGCAGGAAACTGCGCACGCCCTCAGCTTCCTGACGAGCCATCCAGGCCAGTCCCATGCTGGTGATGAAGAACACCACCGCCAGCATCGCCGTGGCGCGAGTCAGAAAGTTAGCCGACCCGGCACTGCCAAATACAGTCTGGGAACCGCCACCACCGAAAGAAGCGCCGGCATCGGCACCCTTACCGTGCTGGATCAGCACCAGCCCAATCAGGCCAAGGGCCGCCAGCACATGCACTACATGAACAACAATATCCATAATGACTCTATTATTCCGCCGCCTGACAGATAGCAATAAAACTGTCGGCTGTTAACGATGCCCCGCCTATCAGACCCCCATCGATGTCTGACTGGGCAAACAGAAGGGCGGCATTATCCGCCTTTACACTGCCGCCGTAAAGCAAGCACAGCGATTCAGCGATATCCTTATCGTTTTGGGCCAGAGACTTCCGCAGGGAAGCATGTACTTCCTGGGCCTGTTCCGGGCTGGCGGTTCTACCGGTGCCGATAGCCCATACCGGCTCATACGCCACTACCGCTCTGTCGAAAGCGGCAATACCCACCGCATCCACGACGGCCTGCAGCTGCCCGCACACCACGGCTTCGGTATCACCAGCCTCACGCTCTTCAAGGGTTTCACCCACACAGAGGATTGGCACAAGGCCGGCAGCCTGAGCCCGGGAAAACTTGGCGGCGATCAGCGCATCAGTCTCTTCATACAGCGCGCGACGCTCGGAGTGGCCAATAATCACGTAGCCACAACCCACCTCCGCCAGCATCGGAGCGGACACCTCCCCGGTGAAAGCACCATCATCCTGATCGCTCAGATTCTGCCCGCCCACACCAATGGTCGCCGGCAAAACGGATCTCGCCGCTGCCAGATAAGGATAAGGCGGACAGATCACCACCTCCGCCGCACCGTCATAGCCAGCCAAAACTTGCGCCATCTCGGCTAGCAAATCCTGCCGTCCGTTCATTTTCCAGTTGCCGGCAACCAGCGGTGTTCTTGATTTCATCTGTTATTCCTTGGATATAAAAATGCCTGACGCCTGACGGAGTATGACGTTTGCCATCCCCACGTCCGGCGCCAGGCAGCCAGCGTTATCAGGCAATCGCCTTTTCCACCACATCGGCCAGTTCCCGGCACAGGCTAGCCACCTGATCCGCATCCTTGCCCTCGATCATCACCCGCACCAGTGGCTCGGTACCGGAGGGCCGCAGCAGAATCCGGCCATTGCCGCCCAGCTTGTCTTCCACGCCTGCCATGGCAGCCTTCACTTCTGCCTTATCCATAAAACCGTCACGGCTGGAGCCGCGCACATTGATCATGGTCTGCGGCAACAACGCTACATCCGCCACTGCATCCGCCAGACTCTGGTCACGGCGGGATAGCGCCGCCAGCACCTGCAGGGCAGAGACTGTGCCATCGCCGGTAGAGGTACAATCGAGACAGACCAGATGGCCTGAGGATTCGCCGCCGATCAGCCAGCCACGTTGATCGAGCTGCTCCATCACATAGCGGTCACCCACCTTGGCGCGAACGAACTCGATACCCTGCGCCTGCAGTGCCAGCTCCAAACCGAAGTTAGACATCAGGGTGCCGACCACACCGGGCATGTCCGCCCCGCTTTCCTTGCGATCCCGGGCCACCACGAACAGCAGCTGGTCACCATCCACCAGCTTGCCGGTATGATCGACCATGATCAGCCGGTCCGCATCACCGTCCAGGGCAACCCCCAGATCCGCCTTTTCGTCCAGTACTCGCTGCTGCAGCTTTTCCGGATGGGTGGAACCACAATCACGGTTGATATTGAAACCGTCCGGAGTATTGGCCATGGCCACCACTTCGGCCCCCAGCTCCTCGAACACATCCGGCGCGATGTGGTACGCCGCGCCGTTGGCGGTATCGACCACGATCTTCATGCCACTCAGATTCAGACCCGGCACGGTGCTCTTGCAGAATTCGATATAACGGCCACGGGCATCATCGATGCGACGTACCTTGCCGATCTGGTCAGTGGCGACCACGGACATGTCTTCGTCCAGCAGGCGCTCGATTTCCAGCTCAATCTCATCATTGAGCTTGCGCCCATCCGCCCCGAAGAATTTGATGCCATTATCGGTATAGGCATTATGAGAAGCGGAAATAACGATCCCGGCCTGGGCCGACAGAGTGCGGGTCAGGTAGGCAATACCCGGTGTTGGCAGGGGCCCGAGCAGGCGCACATCGACACCGGCGGCAGAAATGCCGGCCTCCAGGGCCGATTCAAACATGTAGCCGGAGATACGGGTGTCTTTGCCGATCAGAATCTTGCTGCCACCATGGGCGGCAAGCACCTTGCCGGCCGCCCAGCCCAGCTTGAGCACGAAATCCGGGGTAATGGGGAATTCCCCCACCGTGCCTCGCACGCCATCCGTCCCGAAATACTTACGCGCCATGACTACTCCTTGTGCGGTTATTTTATACGATGACTGTCGCCTGACTGCCTCACGGCGTGGGCGAAACGCACCACATCCACGGTTTCCCTCACATCATGGGCACGGACAATCTTTGCTCCGCGTTCAATACAGATGGCCGCCGCCGCCAGACTGGCCGGCAATCGCTCACTCACGTCCCGGTCCAGCAGCTTGCCAAACAAGGACTTGCGCGAAATACCAATCAGGACCGGCAGCGCCAGTTCCTGCAACGCGGCCATTTCATTCATTAAGGTAAGATTGTGCGCCACGGTCTTGGCAAAGCCAAAGCCCGGATCGACAAGAAGTCGCTCACGGGGAATGCCCACCTGCTTGCAGACGGCGACACGCTGACGCAGAAAATCGATCACGTCGGCGGTAACATCCCCATAACGGGGATCATCCTGCATGTTGCCGGGCTCACCCAGCATATGCATCAGACAGACCGGTAATTCGCTGGCTGCCGCAGCCTCCAGCGCCCCGGGGCGGCGCAGGGCGCGCACATCATTGATCATGCCGGCACCGGCAGCAGCAGCATCACGGATCACTGCCGCAGTGCTGGTATCCACGGACACCAGGGCGCCGAGCTCACCCGTCAGCGCCTCCACCACCGGGACCACCCGGTCCAGCTCCTGCTGTTCGGAAACCGGCGCTGCGCCGGGGCGTGTAGACTCGCCACCCACATCAATGATGGCCGCTCCGTCCACCAGCATCTGCTCGGCCTGGCGAAGGGCGGCATCCCGCTCGGTAAAGCGGCCACCATCGGAAAAGGAGTCGGGGGTTACGTTGAGTATCCCCATAACGACAGGCGCGGACAGGTTTAGTGTCCGCGCCCCACAGGTCAGCGTTTCAATCATGGATCAGAGGGATCAATGGGTATTGGCAGGTCCGCCGATGGCATCATCGCCCGGCTCCTTGTCACCGCTGGCAGCGGTACCATTCCCTGGACCCTGATCACGCCAGTCTTTCGGCGGGCGCGGCTTATGGCCGGTCATAATGTCCTCGATCTGGTTGGCGTCGATGGTTTCGTACTGCATCAACGCTTCCGCCATCAGATCCAGCTTGTCTCGGTTGTCCTCAAGAATCTGCTTGGCGCGACCATAGCAGCTGTCGATGATCGCCCGCACTTCACGGTCAATCTCTTCGGCGGTCTGCTCGGACATGCTCTTGCGCTGGGACATCTGTTTGCCCAGGAAGACCTCACCCTCTTCTTCCTCGTAGGCCAGCGGCCCCAGCTTCTCGCTCAGACCCCACTTGGTCACCATGGCACGAGCCAGCTTGGTAGCACGCTCGATATCATTGGAGGCACCCGTGGTCACGCCATCAAAGCCCAACGTCATTTCCTCCGCCAAACGCCCGCCGTAGAGCGAACAGATGGAGGATTCCAGACCGCGTTTGGACTGGGAATATCGATCTTCTTCTGGCAAATACATGGTCACACCCAGCGCACGACCGCGCGGAATGATGCTCACCTTGTAGACCGGGTCATGCTCGGGCACCAGACGGCCAACAATGGCGTGACCCGCCTCGTGATAAGCCGTGTTCAGCTTCTCTTTCTCGCTCATGACCATGGAGCGACGTTCCGCGCCCATGAGGATCTTGTCCTTGGCTTTCTCGAACTCCTCCATGGACACCATGCGCTTGTTGGCACGGGCAGCAAACAGCGCCGCTTCGTTGACCAGATTGGCAAGATCGGCACCGGAGAAACCGGGGGTGCCGCGGGCAATCACGCTGGGATCCACGTCTTCAGAGATTGGCACCTGGCGCATGTGAACCTTGAGTACGTGCTCGCGACCACGGATATCCGGCAATGGCACCGTTACCTGGCGGTCGAAACGACCCGGGCGCAGCAGCGCCGGATCCAGCACGTCGGGGCGGTTGGTGGCAGCGATGACGATGATGCCTTCATTGCCATCAAACCCGTCCATTTCCACCAGCAGCTGGTTCAAGGTTTGTTCACGCTCATCGTGGCCGCCACCGACACCGGCGCCACGGGAACGGCCCACCGCATCAATCTCATCGATGAAGATGATGCAGGGAGAATGCTTTTTGGCCTGCTCGAACATGTCACGGACACGGCTGGCACCAACACCCACAAACATTTCCACAAAGTCAGAGCCGGAAATGCTGAAGAAAGGCACCTTGGCCTCCCCCGCAATGGCCTTGGCCAGCAGGGTTTTACCCGTACCGGGCGAACCGACCATCAGCACGCCGCGGGGAATCTTGCCGCCCAGGCGTTGGAATTTGGCCGGATCACGCAGAAACTCGACCAGCTCCTGCACTTCTTCCTTGGCTTCTTCCACCCCTGCCACATCGGCAAAGGTGGTCTTGATCTGGTCTTCGCCGAGCAGCTTGGCCTTGGACTTGCCGAAGGTCATGGGACCGCCGCCGCCTTTACCACCACCCTGCATCTGGCGCATGAAGAAGATGAAGATCGCCAGAATAATCAGGATCGGCAGTACCGACAGGAACAACTGCATCAGGAAGCCCTGACGCTCGGGCTCCACACCTACCACATTCACCTTATTCTGGATCAGCGTAGGCATCAGGTTGGTATCCAGTGTCGGCGGTTTCACCGTCTTGAACTGGCTGCCATCCTTGTAGGTGCCAGTGATCGCGCTTTCGCCGATCTTGGCTTCCTGCACGTCACCACTCTCCACCCGAGAAATAAAATCCGAGTAGGGGATACTGGTTGAAGCAGGCTGAGTGCTGATGCTGGATGCCACCACGTAAAGTACGCCAGCAATAACCAGCCACAGCACAATATTCTTGGTCATGTCGTTCAAGGGAGACCTCGATCAATTCCGGGCGCTTCACGCGCACACTAACGAACTTACACCTTACACCATTTGCCGAACCCTGCGTAATGCCGGTTCGGACAGCAAAAGCGCCATTTCACGGCTTTTTTACAGCCCATTTCAGACCACTGGCCAGCTGATACACCTCAGTAGAACGGGCACGGCTGGCGGCCGGCTTGCGGCTGACTACCCGGTGAAAACGCTGCAACAGCAGCTGCCGGTACTCATCAAACCCCTCACCCTGGAATACCTTGACCAGAAACTGGCCATCCGGTTCCAGCACCCGCTCGGCCATATCCAGCGCCAGTTCGGCCAGATACATGGCCCGCGGCTGATCCACGCCCTTGTTACCACTCATATTGGGGGCCATGTCGGACATTACAAGGTCTGCCTTGCGATCCCCGAGCGCCGCAAGGATTTGCTCATAGATGGCGTCTTCGCGAAAATCCCCTTCAATAAAGGTCACATCCGGTAAGGCATCCATTGGCAGGATATCGCTGGCGATGACAGTGCCGTGTGAACCCATCAGCCGGCCCGCCACCTGGGACCAGCCACCCGGCGCAGCCCCCAGATCCAGCACTGTCATGCCGGGCCGGAACAGGCGGTCTTTCTCGTTCATCTCCAGCAGTTTGAAACTGGCACGGGAGCGATAACCCTCTGCCTGGGCCTTTGCCACCCACTGGTCGCTGAAATGCTCCTTGAGCCAGGCCTTGCTGGTTTTGGAACGGCTCGATTTCGCCATCAGAGATCACCTCTTCAATCCGCTTTGCCGCTGCCTTGCTTAACGGCTGCTTTTCACCCTGCTAACCCGTAGAATACGCCCATCGCCGGGACAGCCCGGACATTCCCTCATTTTGTGTTGCCCTGCTGGCGACACCCTGCAGCTCTGGAGCCACACCGTGCCGCTATCTCAACAGGACATCAAACGGCTGCGCCGTATTGGCCACCACCTCAAACCCGTACTGATCTTCGGCGGCAAGGGCCTCACCGAGACCTTCGTCGAGGAGCTCAACCTGCGCCTGGAAGACCACGAACTGATCAAGGTGAAGGTCAATGCAGAAACCCGCGATGACCGGGCCGCCATCGTTCAGGCCCTGAGCGACAAAGGTAGCGCCGAGCTGATTCAGCGTATCGGCAACATCGCGCTGCTCTACCGGCCTGCGCAGAAGCCGAACCCGAAATTATCCAACATCCTGCGTTATCAGGACGCGTGACTGCCATCGGCTGATTTCACACAGAGCACATAAAAAAGGCGACGTTTAACGTCGCCTTTTCTTTTGCCTTGCAACTCAGATGTGCTCGACCTTGTCGACCTCATACTCCCGGGTACCACCAGGGGTATCGATCTGCACCACATCCCCTTCTTCACGGCCGATCAGACCACGGGCGATGGGGGAATTGACGCTCAGCTTGCCCTGCTTGATGTTGGCTTCATCGTCACCCACGATCTGGTACACCTTCTGTTCGTCGGTATCCACATCGATGATGGTCACGGTAACGCCAAAAATCACCTTGCCGGTATGCGTCAGCTCAGTGATATCAATGATCTGGGCCGCGCCGAGCTTGGACTCGATCTCGTTGATGCGCCCCTCACAAAAACCCTGCTGCTCGCGAGCCGCGTGGTATTCCGCATTTTCCTTCAGATCACCGTGCTCGCGGGCCTCGGCAATGGCTGCGGTAATGCGCGGACGATCTTCTCTTTTCAGCTTTTCCAGCTCTTCGCGCAGGGCCTTTGCACCCTTGGCGGTCATCGGTATGCGTTGCATAGTCATCCTCGTCTAATCAATGAAAACCGCCCGGAGCACTCGGCTCCGAGCGCCCCATGGGACGATTTACTGCATTTGTGCGTGCAAATCCTGCAGGCGCCGAACCGTGGGCTCGCCGCTGATTCCCAGCGCCTGACACACCGCGTGGGCGGCGGTGATTGTGGTGGTGTAAAACACCCGGTGCTGCAGAGCAGAGCGGCGAATCGCAAAGGAATCACGGATCGCCTGCTTGCCCTCAGTGGTGTTCACGATCAGGGCAACCTCGTCGTTCTTGATCATGTCCACAATGTGCGGACGCCCCTCCAGCACCTTGTTGACCACTTTCACATCCAGACCGGCGTCGGCAATTACCTTGGCGGTACCGCGAGTGGCCACCAGATTGAAGCCACGCTCGATCAGCATGCGTGCCACCTCGATAGCTGCCGGCTTGTCCACTTCACGCACCGAAATAAAGGCAGTTCCCTTCTCCGGCAGGGCTTCGCCCGCGCCCAGAGACGCCTTGCCAAACGCTTCGGCAAAGGTAGCGCCGACACCCATTACCTCCCCGGTGGATTTCATTTCCGGGCCGAGGATGGGATCTACTTTCGGGAATTTGGCGAACGGGAACACCGCTTCCTTCACGAAGTAATGCTGCGGTTTGATTTCCTGAGTGAAGCCCTGTTCCTTGAGGCTGGTACCCGCCATGCAGCGAGCCGCTACCTTGGCCAGGGACACACCGATGCACTTGGACACGTAAGGCACGGTCCGTGATGCACGGGGATTCACTTCCAGAACATACACCTCGCCGCTCTTAACCGCGAACTGCACATTCATCAAGCCGATCACGCCCAGCTCCAGCGCCATGTCTGCCGCCTGCTGGCGCATCACATTCTGCACCTCTTCACCCAGGGAATACGGCGGCAGGGAACAGGCGGAGTCACCGGAGTGAACACCGGCCTGCTCGATATGTTGCATGATGCCGCCGATAACCACATCGGTGCCGTCACAGACCGCATCCACATCCACTTCGATGGCGTCATCCAGGAAACGGTCCAGCAATACCGGCGAGTCGTTGGACACGGACACCGCGTTCATCATGTAGTTACGCAGCTCGGCCTCGCTGTAAACGATTTCCATGGCGCGACCACCCAGTACATAGGAGGGACGCACTACCAGCGGGTAACCGATTTCTTCCGCCAGACGCACACCGTCTTCCATGGAGCGGGCAGTACGGTTGGGCGGCTGCTTCAGACCAAGCTTGTTAACCATCAGCTGGAAGCGCTCGCGGTCTTCCGCCTCGTCGATGGCATCCGGCGGAGTACCGATAATCGGCACGCCTGCGGCCTGCAGGGCACGCGCCAGTTTCAGCGGCGTCTGGCCACCGTACTGCACGATCACACCCTTGGGCTTTTCCTTGGCGACGATGGCCAGCACGTCTTCCAGCGTCACCGGCTCGAAGTACAGGCGATCAGAGGTATCGTAGTCGGTGGACACGGTTTCCGGGTTACAGTTGACCATGATGGTCTCGTAACCGTCATCCTTCATGGCGAAGGCGGCGTGCACACAGCAGTAATCGAACTCAATGCCCTGACCGATACGGTTGGGGCCACCGCCGATCACCATGATCTTGTCACGGTCGGACGGGTTGGATTCGCACTCTTCGTCATAGCTGGAGTACATGTAGGCGGTATCGGTGGAAAATTCCGCCGCACAGGTGTCCACCCGCTTGTAGATCGGTTGTACGCCGAACTCGTCACGCTTACCGCGCACGTCGGATTCCTTGACGCCCAGCAGCTGTGCCAGGCGAGCATCCGAAAAACCCTTGCGCTTGAGCGCATACAGGCTGTCGCGGGTCAGATCGCTAAAGGTGGTGGCCGCCAGCTGCTGCTCGGTGCGCACCAGGTCTTCGATCTGCACCAGGTACCAGTGATCAATTTTGGTGATATTGAAGATGTCATCCACGGTCATGCCGACACGGAAGGCATCCCCGACAATCCAGATCCGCTCCGGACCCGGAGTGGCCAGCAACTGGGCCACCTGCTCGCGGGCATCCGGTGAAGCCGGATCCACACTGGGATCAAAGCCGACGGAATCGGTTTCCAGGCCACGCAATGCCTTCTGAACGGATTCCTGGAAGTTACGGCCGATGGCCATCACTTCACCCACGGACTTCATCTGGGTGGTCAAGACGGCGTCTGCTTCGGCGAACTTCTCGAAGTTGAAGCGCGGAATCTTGGTAACCACGTAATCGATCGACGGCTCGAAAGAAGCCGGAGTCTTACCGCCGGTAATTTCGTTCTGCAGCTCGTCCAGGGTGTAACCCACCGCCAGCTTGGCGGCCACCTTGGCGATCGGGAAACCGGTGGCCTTGGAGGCCAACGCCGAGGAGCGGCTTACCCGCGGGTTCATTTCGATCACCACCATGCGGCCGTTGTCCGGGTTGACCCCGAACTGCACGTTGGAACCGCCGGTTTCCACACCGATCTCGCGCAGCACCGCCAGAGAGGCGTCGCGCATGATCTGGAACTCTTTATCGGTGAGCGTCTGCGCCGGGGCCACGGTGATGGAGTCACCGGTGTGCACACCCATGGGATCGAAGTTCTCGATAGAGCAGACGATGATGCAGTTGTCCTTTTTGTCGCGGACCACTTCCATCTCGTACTCTTTCCAGCCCAGCAGGGACTCGTCGATCAACAGCTCGTTGGTGGGCGACAGGTCCAGACCGCGCTGGCAGATTTCTTCGAACTCTTCCCGGTTATAGGCAACACCGCCACCGGAACCGCCCATGGTGAAGCTGGGCCGGATAATGCAGGGAAAGCCCAGATCTTCCAGGGCCGCATTGGCCTCTTCCATGTTGTGGGCGATGGCAGAGCGCGGGCATTCCAGACCGATAGCTTTCATGGCCTGGTCGAAACGATGCCGGTCTTCCGCCTTGTCGATGGCATCCTGGGTGGCGCCGATCATTTCCACACCGAACTCGGCCAGCACGCCGTGCTTGTCCAGATCCAGCGCGCAATTCAGGGCGGTCTGCCCGCCCATGGTGGGCAGCAGGGCGTCCGGACGCTCCTTTTCGATGATCTTGGCCACGGTTTGCCAGGTGATCGGCTCGATGTAGGTCGCATCGGCCATGGCCGGGTCGGTCATGATGGTGGCCGGGTTGGAATTCACCAGGATGACCCGGAACCCCTCTTCACGCAGGGCCTTGCAGGCCTGGGCACCGGAGTAGTCAAACTCACAGGCCTGGCCGATGACAATCGGGCCAGCGCCAATGATGAGAATGCTTTGTATGTCAGTTCTTTTCGGCATAGTTCACTAACCGTCAGACGTAAATGGCTGCATCAGGGACCCGGCGATGCCGGGTCTGGCTCTGGCTTACTGTTGGCTCTTCGCTTCCATCAGTTCGATGAAATGATCGAACAGCGGCGCGCAGTCTCGCGGACCCGGGCTGGCTTCCGGGTGACCCTGGAAGCTGAACGCCGGCACATCGGTGCGATGAATGCCCTGCAAAGTGCCATCAAAGAGGGACACATGAGTGACCTTCAGAGTCTCGGGCAGGGAATCCATATCCACGGCAAAACCATGGTTCTGGCTGGTAATCATCACCGTGTCGTCGGCCAGGGTTTTCACCGGGTGGTTGGCACCGTGGTGGCCCGTGCTCATCTTCATGGTTTTCGCTCCGCTGGCCAGCGCCAGCAGCTGATGACCCAGGCAGATACCGAACACCGGCTTGCCGGTGGCAACGATTTCCTTGATGGCCTCGATGGCGTAGTCACAGGGCTCCGGGTCACCCGGGCCGTTGGACAGGAAGATGCCATCGGGATTCATGGCCAGCACGTCGGCGGCCGGGGTCTGCGCCGGCACCACCGTGAGCTTGCAGCCACGCTCGACCAGCATGCGCAGGATGTTGCGCTTGACGCCGTAATCGTAGGCCACCACATGGAAGCGGCTATCGACGCCCTCAGTGTGACCTTTCTCCAGATCCCAGGTGGACTCGGTCCAGCTATAAGCTTCACTGACGGTGACTTCCTTCGCCAGATCCATGCCTTTCAGGCCCGGGAAGCCCTTGGCAGCTTCCAGTGCCTTGGCCTCATCCAGGTTATCGCCGGCAATGATGCAGCCGTTCTGGGCACCCTTGTCGCGCAGGATGCGAGTCAGGCGGCGGGTATCGATCTCCGCAATGGCCACGATATTGTTATCGCGCAGGTAGTCCGGCAGGGACTGCTGGCTACGCCAGTTACTGACCGTCATGGCCAGATCGCGAATCACCAGGCCGGACGCCCAGATCTGGGCGGACTCTTCGTCCTCGGGCGTCACACCGGTGTTACCAATATGAGGATAGGTCAGGGTCACAATCTGTTTGGCGTAGGAGGGATCCGTCAGGATCTCCTGGTAGCCGGTCATAGCGGTGTTGAACACCACTTCACCCACGGTCTGACCCGTGGCACCGATAGCAACACCCCGAAAGATGCTTCCGTCTTCAAGAGCGAGAATGGCGGGAACCGTCAACGCAACCTCCAGGCTGGTAAGAATATAGGGAGATATGCGGCAGGGCACATTCGCAAAAAAGCGAGATGGATTGCTCCACCTCGCTTTTTCATGAAATTCGTCATCAGTGCCCCGCACGCCCATCACGGGCTGCGCGCTATTTTAGGGCCTCAGCGGGCAAATGTCACCCTTTGCTCGGTGCAACCGACCGCTGGCTTTTTCAGGCCTTGCCCCAACCGGCGCTTTCACCCGCCAGGCCAAGCACATCCTGCATGTCGAACAATCCCTTGTCGTGGGCGGCCAGCCAGGCCGCAGCCCGCACTGCCCCGCGACCAAAGGCCATACGGCTGGAAGCCTTGTGGGTGATTTCCACCCGCTCGCCGTCTGCGGCAAACATAACGGTGTGATCCCCGACAATATCCCCGGCGCGAATGGTCTCGAAGCCGATGGTCTGGCGATCACGCTCACCGGTACGGCCCTCACGCCCGTAGACGGCGCATTCGTTCAGGTCGCGCCCCAGGGTCTGAGCCACCACTTCCCCCATACGCAGGGCGGTGCCGGACGGCGCATCGATCTTGTGACGGTGATGGGCTTCAATCACCTCGATATCGGCCTCTTCCGCCATCACCCGAGCGGCGGTTTCCAGCAGTTTGAAGCACAGATTCACGCCGATGGAGTAGTTGGGCGCAAAACAGATAGCAATATCTTCGCTGGCGGTCCGCAGGGCGGCCTTCTGGTCGTCATCCAGTCCGGTCGTACCGATCACCAGCTTGGTCCCAGCAGCGCGGCACACCTCCACATTGCGGGCGGTGGCTTCCGGCACAGTGAAATCGATAAACACATCGGCATCCTTGACCACCTTGCCCAGGTCATCCGCCAGCATCACACCACTGGCACCCTGACCCACCAGCTCACCGGCATCGGCACCGATCAGGCTGGAACCGGGCACATCCACCGCCGCTGCCAGGGTGGTATCCGGGTTGGCCAGAGTGGCCTCGATCAGAATCCGGCCCATACGACCGGCCGCACCGATAATGCCTACTTTCATGCTACTTCCTTGGAAATGGCACCGTGGCAGGCGCTCTTTGAGCACCACCACGGCAAAACGATTGAAGGCCGCTAGTCTACCAGAAAGGGCGGCCGGGTCACCGCGTAGAGATTGATGTTCTCCTTACGCATGAACTTGCGCCGCTTGCGGTCAAAGCGCTTGAAACTCATGCCACTGTCACGCCAGGCCTGCACTTCCTGCAACCGCTTTCGGGCATAGGCCCGGTCCAGCCACTCCATGGCAAAGCGCGCCGGCATGTCGGCAGCCGCCTGCAATTGCGCCAGCGCCTGATCCGCCGACGCATCCTGATGGGTATAAAGCAGACTGTTGGCGTACTCATAGCGAACAATCGCCAGATCCGGCACCGCCACCAGCGATGCCTCAAAAGGCTGCGTGGCATCCTCACTGTCTGCCGCCAGGGTCAGCCTGCCCGCCGCCTTGCCCACCCGGCGCAGCACATTGGCCTCAAAGGCCGCGCTCAGTGACAGCGCTAACGGATGCTCCGGCTCCACCGCCAGAATCTCGGTGGCCGCATTAATCACCATGGCCGCATAGTTGCGTTGCAGGGTGGCCGGCACCGACTCATCCTCCGCCAAGCGCGCCACCGCATAGCCAAAGCCGAGACGCAGCATGCAGTAATCCGCCGTCAGGCCCTTCTCGCTCGGCAGAATTGACACCTGCTCACCAAACCAGGCCATCTCGTTAATGGCCTCCTGCAGCAGCTGCTGCTTTTGAGTGTGGCTCGGCGCCAGATAAGTGGCATAAATAATCTGCGCTACCAGCCCCGGCACCCGGGCATAGCCGCCATAGCGCTTGCCAAGCTCACGGGCATGGCGGAAGTCCCCACGGAAAAAGGCCTGCCACACCTCCAGCACATTACGGCTGTGCTGCTCCCAATTTTCATCCTGGTAATGCAGATCACGATAAAGGGAAGGGAAACGCTGATAGCGCGCCTCCAGATAGTCCGGCGACGGAAACGGTATCCGCAGGCCCCGCATAAAGTCGGGCCAGGACTGGCGAATGTCATCATAGGTGTAGGTATAGGAAGACGCCTCAAACGGCGCCGGCACCCAGGGCGTGTCCAGCACCTGCGCATCCAGCTCCAACGGCGCCTTCTGGGCAAAGGTGGCACGTGCCCGCTCGTGAGCCTGATCCACAGGCCCCGCATATAAAGAAAGGGGAAGACAACACAACATACCCCCCAGCATCCCTGCCAGTCGCCGCGTGGTCATGATTACCTCTGTTATTGTTGTTTTTATGCACAATATCGCAGGCGATGTTAAAGCGGCAACGCCAGTGGCCAAATTTCAGACTATCGGCTGATAAACACAAAAAAGCCCGGGCAATATGCACCGGGCTTCTTTGGATGACGCTGGGCTCAGAGGTTATTTAGCGTCGAAGAAACGCTTCACCCCTTCAAACCAGCTGCTCTTGCGCGGGTTGTGACGATTGCCACCGCTTTCCAGGGACTCCTGGAATTTACGCAGCAAGTCTTTCTGTTCACCGGACAGTTTCACCGGCGTTTCGATCACCACCTTGCAGAGCAGATCACCCGGACCGCCACCGCGTACCGGGGTTACCCCCTTGCCGCGCAAGCGGAACAGTTTGCCGCTCTGGGTTTCCGCGGGCACTTTCAGTTTCACCTTGCCATTCAGGGTCGGCACATCGAGCTCGCCGCCCAGGCTGGCATCGACAAAACTGATCGGCACTTCGCAGAACAGGTTGGCGCCATCACGCTGGAAGATGTCGTGCTCGCGCACCGCCACCTGCACATACAGGTCGCCGGCGGGGGCGCCATGCATGCCCGCTTCGCCTTCGCCAGCCAGACGGATACGGTCACCGGTATCAACGCCCGCCGGAATTTTCACCGACAGGGTCTTGGTGTTTTGTACCCGGCCCTGACCACCACAACTGGTGCAGGGATCCTTGATGACACGCCCTTCGCCCTTACAGGTAGGACAGGCCTGCTGCACGGTGAAGAAACCCTGCTGCATGCGCACCTGGCCCATGCCGCCACAGGTGTTACAGGCCACTGGCTGCGAGCCTTCCTTGGCACCACTGCCATGGCAGACTTCACAGCTATCCCAGGTCGGCACGCGGATTTTTTCATCGCAGCCACGCACGGCCTGCTCAAGAGACAGCTCCAGGGTATAACGCAGGTCGGCGCCACGGGCTGGCCCACGACGGCCACCACCGCCGCCACCAAAGATATCGCCGAAAATATCGCCGAAGATGTCACCAAAACCGCCACCGCCGAAGCCACCGGCTCCACCGCCGCCCGCTTGGCCATCCACGCCGGCATGGCCGAACTGGTCGTAGGCAGCACGCTTCTGCTCATCGGAGAGCACTTCGTAGGCTTCCTTGGCTTCCTTGAACTTGGCCAAAGCTTCCTGGTCATCCGGATTGCGATCCGGATGGTATTTCATGGCAAGGCGTCGGTAAGCCTTTTTCAGATCCTGCTGGCTGGCATCTTTTGATGCGCCCAGCACTTCGTAATAATCACGTTTGGACATAGTGGGCCTTTTTGAATCAGTCCCGTCACACAAAAACGCCGGCAAGGCGCCGGCAATAAAGAAGTTGCGCGGATCTCCCGGCTACCGCGCCTGAGCGCGGCACCGGGATGTCCGACGACTTACTTCTTCTTGTCGTCGTCCACTTCTTCAAACTCGGCGTCGACTACGTCATCACCAGAAGCTTTCTGCTGCTCGCCAGCGGCGTCCGCGGCTGCGCCCTCCGCCTGCTGAGCCTGCTCGGCATACAGCTTCTCGGCCAGCGGCGCAGAGACTTCCGACAGCGCCTTGATCTTGGCGTCGATGTCGTCCTTGTCGCTGCCTTTGGCAGCTTCTTCCAGCTCGTCAGCCGCCTTGGTGATAGCTTCTTTCTCTTCGTCAGTCGCCTTGTCACCGGCTTCTTCCAGAGTCTTCTTGGTGGCGTGCACCAAGTGGTCAGCCTGGTTGCGGGTCTGCACCAGCTCTTCGAACTTCTTGTCTTCGTCCGCGTGAGCTTCGGCGTCCTGCACCATCTTTTCCACTTCCTCGTCGGACAGACCGGAGGAGGCCTTGATCTGGATGGTCTGCTCTTTACCGGTGGCCTTGTCTTTCGCGCCCACGTGCAGAATACCGTTGGCATCGATGTCGAAGGTCACTTCGATCTGCGGCATACCGCGCGGTGCCGGCGGAATGTCTTCCAGGTTGAACTGGCCCAGCGACTTGTTCTGTGCCGCCTGCTTACGCTCACCCTGCAGTACATGCACGGTCACTGCGGTCTGGTTGTCATCCGCCGTGGAGAACACCTGGGACGCGTTGGTCGGGATGGTGGTGTTCTTCTCGATCAGCGGCGTCATCACGCCACCCATGGTTTCGATACCCAGGGTCAGCGGCGTCACATCCAGCAGCAGCACGTCGGTCACGTCACCGCTCAGTACCGCACCCTGAATGGCTGCGCCCATGGCAACCGCTTCATCCGGGTTCACGTCCTTGCGCGGCTCTTTGCCGAAGAACTCGGTGACTTTCTTCTGCACCATCGGCATACGGGTCTGACCACCCACCAGAATCACGTCGGTGATATCGGCAGTTTTCACGCCCGCATCAGTCAGCGCAGTCTTGCATGGCTCCAGGGAGCGGCTAACCAGATCACCCACCAGGGATTCCAGCTTGGCACGGGTCACTTTCACCACCAGGTGCTTGGGACCGGTGCTGTCGGCGGTGATGTACGGCAGGTTCACTTCGGTCTGCTCGGCGGAGGACAGCTCGATCTTGGCTTTCTCGGCCGCTTCTTTCAGACGCTGCATGGCCAGCGGATCGCCGCCCAGGTCGATGCCGGAATCTGCCTTGAACTGGTCTGCCAGGAAGTTGATCAGCGCCAGGTCGAAATCTTCACCACCCAGGAAGGTGTCACCGTTGGTGGCCAGCACTTCAAACTGGTGCTCGCCATCCACTTCGGCAATCTCGATGATGGAGATATCGAAGGTACCGCCACCCAGATCGTAGACAGCGATGGTGCGGTCACCACCTTTTTTGTCCAGGCCATAGGCCAAGGCCGCCGCGGTGGGCTCGTTGATGATGCGCTTCACGTCCAGACCGGCGATGCGACCGGCATCCTTGGTGGCCTGACGCTGGGAATCGTTGAAGTACGCGGGCACGGTGATGACGGCCTCGGTAACGGCCTCACCCAGGTAATCTTCCGCGGTCTTCTTCATTTTCTTGAGCACCTGCGCAGAAATCTGCGGCGGCGCCATTTTTTCGCCCTTCACTTCTACCCAGGCATCGCCATTGTCGGCCTTGGTGATCTTGTAAGGGACCATCTTGATGTCTTTCTGAACGACGCTGTCGTCAAAACGACGGCCGATCAGACGCTTCACCGCGTACAGGGTGTTTTCCGGGTTGGTCACCGCCTGACGCTTGGCGGACTGACCGACCAGGGTTTCCTTGTCGTCGGTGTAGGCGATGATGGACGGCGTGGTACGCGCGCCTTCAGCGTTTTCAATAACCTTGGCTTTATCACCTTCCAGCACGGCCACACAGCTGTTGGTCGTACCCAGGTCGATACCGATAATCTTACCCATATCTCTCGTTCTCCTTCACACCAGCCGGGCCCCTTTCGGCGACCCAGGCAGTTGAATTGTTAATTCGTCTGGCATCTATATGGCGCTGTCGCGCGCCGTTTCAAGGGGCCAGCACCGCTTTTTACTCAGCCGCCTTGCTGACGATGACGCGGGCCGGGCGGATCAGGCGACCATTCAGCTGGTAGCCCTTCTCCAACACGTCGATCACGGTGTTGGGCTCCACATTGGGCACCGGCACCATGGTCATGGCCTCGTGCAATTCCGGGTTGAACGGCTCGTCAGACGGACTGATCTGCTCAAGGTTGTACTTGGCAAACGCATCGAGCAGCGACTTGAGGGTCAGCTCGATACCTTCGCGGGCACCTTGCAGGGCGTCGTCGTCGGCATCCAGGGCGGCCAGGCCGCGCTCCAGGTTGTCCGCCACGCTCAACAGATCGCCGGCAAACTTCTCCAGGGCAAACTTGCGGGCGTGCTGCACGTCCCGCTCGGCGCGCTTGCGCACATTCTGGATTTCCGCCTGAGCGCGGATATCCGCCTCACTCAGGGCTTTCTTGACCTTGGCCAGCTCGACTTCCGCCTCTGCCAGCTTTTCTTCCGCTGAGGGCTCTTCTGGGGCGGAAGGCTCTGCCTGGGCCGCTTCAGCCTCCTTTGCCGCCTGCTGCTCTTCGGCAGTCTCTACCTGCGGCTCGGCGTTTTTAGGGTCTTTTTCCTGATCACTCATTCTTTACTCCACATCCCAATCCGGGCTTTTCCAGGAAAGCGGGCAAATATATGGGAGCGGATGGCGAGGATTCAAGGGGGAGGAAGGCAGTTAACAGTTGATAGTGGACAGTTGACAGCGTCGCGGGATAACCCCGGTCAGTTTCTGAGACGCAAGAGGCCGCGCCCATAAGCCTGGGCGCGGCCTCATACGTTCCAAAATCAACAACCTCGCCCGCGCAGCTGTCAATTATCAACTGTCCACTGTCAACTGAGGTTAGAGCTGTGTCAGGGCCGCCGAGAGGATTTTGGCGGTGATATCAACGGTGGGGATGACCTTTTCGTAGTCCATGCGGGTGGGGCCGACCACGGCGAGGACGCCCACCGGACCATTGTCTGCCCGGTAAGGAGCCGAGATCAGCGAGTAGTCCTCGAATGGCTGGAAGCCGGATTCCCGGCCGATGAAGATCTGCACCCCATCCGCTTTCATGGAGCGTTCCAGCAGGTGCAGGATGTCGCGCTTGTGGCTGAACGCATCGAACAGGTTGCGCAACTGACCGATATTGTCGGCTTCTGCGGACTTCAGCAGGTTGGACTCACCGGACACCACATAATCGGAATCCTCCTGCTCCGTGCGTAATGCCTTGCCGGCGACAGCGACCGCCGTCTCCATCAATACATCCATCTGTGCCCGATCTGCATTCATGGTGTTAAGCAACCCATCGCAGATGCTGTTCAGGTCACAGCCGGCATAGGTGTGATTGATGTAGTTGGCCGCCTGGCGCAGCTCCACCTCATCGTAATCCCGGTCGGTATGGATGATGCGGTTCTGCACCTCGGAGCGGTTGACCACCAGTACCACCAACACCCGCTTGCCCGATAACGGCAAGAATTCCACCTGGCGCAGGGTCGTCACCTCCCGCCGCGGCACCGCCACCAGCCCGGCCATGCGGGTCAGCTCCGCCAGGGTTCGCGACGCCTGGGCAATCAACTCCTGGGGCGACTGCTCCGGCGCCAGTAACTGACCCAGCTCCTTTTTCAGTGAGCGGTGGCCCGGGCGATCCATGACACTGGATGCCAGCAGGGAGTCCACATACAGACGGTAACCCAGCTCCGTGGGCACGCGCCCGGCAGACGTATGAGGACTGGTCAGCACACCGAGATCTTCCAGCTCCGCCATGATATTGCGAATGGTGGCCGGGCTCACGGTGAGCCCACTGCCGGAGGCCAGGGTCTTGGACCCCACCGGCTGACCGTCGCGGATATGGCGCTCCACCAGCGCCATCAGCAATCGTTGTTTGCGTTCGTTCAGATCCAGCTTCGTCATAGCGGTATATGTACCAGAAAATCAGTCCGACATTATATAGCCTTCTCGTTCGGAGTTTATCGGGGGCTTACACTGGCGAGCGGAATCCCCTAAGATTACAACCACTGCTCAAAAGAACAGTTATCGTAACAAGGACGTCACCATGACCGACAACAGCAACCCCTACCAGAGCCCCGCCGCCGACGCACAGAACCGCCCGACTCTGGACAACCCGGCGCTTGCCAGCCGCTGGTATCGCTTTTTCGGTGCCCTGATCGACGGCCTGATCCAGCTCGCCATTATCGGCCCCATCGTGTTCTTTTCCGGCACCTGGGCCGACATGATGGCTAACAATGGCGCTCTCGACCTGACCGCCACCCTGGTCTGGTTCATTGTCGGCGAAGTGATCTTCCTGGCCCTGCAGGGCTGGCTGCTGTTCAATCGCCAGCAGACCATCGGCAAGTGGCTGCTGGGCATGCAAATTATCGGCATGGAGCAGCGGGACGTGCCCCCCGGCAAACTCTACGGCCTGCGCTATCTACTGTTCCATGTGCTGGCACAGGTACCCGGCATCAACCTGGTCATGCTTGTCGACCCGCTGCTGATATTCCGCGGTGATCGCCGCTGCCTGCACGATCTGCTGGCCGGCACCCAGGTGATACAGGTCCCTGCCAGCCGCTAATCATCACCCTGACTCGCCCGTTTCGGAGAGATACCATGCTGACCCATCTGAGCGTTCGTCACTTTGCCACCGTGGACCAGTTGGAACTGGAGCCGGAAAACGGTCTCACCGCGATCAGCGGGGAAACCGGGGCGGGCAAGTCCGTGATCATCGATGCCCTGGGCCTGACCCTGGGCGATCGTGCCGACTCCAGTATTGTCCGCCACGGCCACGACCGGGCGGAAGTGCTCGCCACCTTTGATGTCAGCGACAACGCGACCGCCCGCCAGTGGCTGGCCGACCGGGAGCTGGATGATGACGACCAGTGCCTGCTGCGCCGCACCGTACGCGCCGATGGTCGCTCCCGGGCCTATGTGAACGGCACCCCCACTCCGCTGGCGGAAGTGCGGGAACTGGGCGAGCGGCTGATCAGCATCCACAGCCAGCACGAACACCAGGCCCTGATGAAGAAAGAAGCCCATCGGCAGCTGCTGGACAACTTTGCCGACGCCCGCGATCTGGCCAACACCGTTCGCGAACACTGGCGCCACTGGCAAAAAGCGCGCCGGGCCCACGACGACGCCCTGAATCAGGCCCGCGAGCAAAACGAAAAGGAAGAGTTGCTGCGCTTCCAGCTGGAAGAGCTGGACGCCCTCGCCCTGCAGGACGGCGAACTGGAACAGCTGGAGCAGGAACAGCAGCGTCTGGGCAACGCGGAAAGCCTGATTCGTACCTGCCAGCAGTCTCTCAACGCCCTTTACGAAGGCGATGACGGCACCTGCAACGACCACCTCAGCCAGGTCAGCCACTGGCTGGACGAGGCTCGCAACCAGGATGAAGGCCTGAGCACCATCGCCGACACTGTGGAATCCGCCCGCCTGCAAGTGGAAGCCGCCGCCGATGACCTGCGCCATTACCTGGAACGGCTGGACCTGGACCCGGAGCGCCTGGCCCAGGTAGAAGAACGGCTCAGCCAGAGCTACACCCTGGCCCGCAAGCACCGCATTCGCCCGGAAGAACTGGTTGAACACCACCGGCAACTGCTGGCGGAGTCCGACGCCCTGGGCAATGTGGATGCCCACTTGCATGCCCTGTCCGAGCAGGAAGCCGCGGCCCAGCAGCAATACATGGACAGCGCCCGCCAGCTCAGCAAGGCCCGCCGCAGCGCCGCCAAGAACCTCACCCAGCAGGTACAGAAGCAGCTCACCGCCCTGAGTATGAAAGCCGCCAAGCTGGAAGCCCAGCTGAGCGAATCCGCCCCTGGCGCCGACGGCCTGGAAGACGTGGAATTCCTGTTCTCTGCCAACCCGGGCCAGCCCCTCAAACCGCTTGGCAAAGTGGCTTCCGGCGGCGAACTGTCACGGGTAAGCCTGGCGATCCAGGTGATCTGCGCCCGCAACCTGACGGTACCGAGTCTGGTATTCGATGAAGTGGACGTGGGTGTCGGTGGTGGCGTGGCCGAGATCGTCGGCCGGCTGCTGCGTGAACTGGGCAGCCACGCCCAGGTGCTGTGCATCACCCACCAGCCCCAGGTGGCCAGCCAGGGTCACCAGCACTGGCAGGTCCACAAGATTCAGGGCGACGACACCACCCATACCCGTATCCAGGGGCTGGATGACAACGCAAGAATTGAAGAGTTGGCACGGATGCTGGGCGGCGTGGAAATCACCGAATCCACCCGTACTCATGCCAGAGAGATGCTGAGCAAGGCCCAGGCAGCGTAGGAAGGCAGTGAACAGTTAATAGTGAATAGTTAACAGCAGCCCTGTAGGCCCTTCGCGCACTGACTGACGAAAAGAGTGCACCCCGTTGGAGCTTTGCTCGCAAAGCGAAGGGCCCCGATCACCGCGCCGGGCCCGCCGAGGGGCTTTCGCCATGCAAGCATGGCTCCAACGGAGCTAACCAGGAGAGAGGGGCAGCCGCGTGTCACACGCAGGACACACCCGCGTGCGATGTCGTGCGATGTAAAGCAGCCTCCTCGCTACTTCTTCGGCTTGACATACAGCACCAGCGAGTGGTCCATGATTTCGTAGCCGTGCTCCTCGGCAATGGCGTGCTGGCGTTTCTCGATCACGTCATCCATGAACTCAATCACCTGGCCGGTTTCCATGCACACCATATGGTCATGATGGTCCTCGTCCGCCAGCTCGAAAACGGCAGAGCCACCCTCGAAGTTGTGGCGCAGCACCATGCCCGCCTGCTCGAACTGGGTCAGCACACGGTAGACGGTGGCCAACCCCACATCCTCGCCGGCGTCCATCAGCGACTTGTAGATATCTTCGGCGCTCAGGTGGCGCTCTTCAGATTTCTCCAGTTGCTGCAGGATTTTCACCCGCGGCAGGGTCACTTTAAGGCCCGCTTTTCTGAGATCCTGATTATCCAATGCGTATGCTCCAATTTGCCAAAAGGTGGCGATGCCCCTGAACCCGTGACTTCATCGCGGCGCCTGACGCAAGTCTTTGCCGCCACAGAGGATTTTTTTCAGTCGATCGTATTCCCTGATACGACCCTCCCTCAGAAAACCCACTGTGACAACAAATTCTCACGCCATGCATCCACGCTGAAGCCACAGATTCAGGGCGATATGAAAAAAGCGGGAAACTTGTACCGCTACTGCAAGTCTGTATTATCGCCCGAACACTTAGTGAAGTCGAAAAACCATGCCACGAATTCTAGCCGTCCTTAGTCTGACAGCCCTGCTGGCCACCACTGGCTGCAGCTCCTTGCGCTTTCCCGGCGTCTACCGGATCGATATTCCGCAGGGCAACTTCGTCACCGAGGAAATGCTCGGCGAGCTCCAGCCCGGCATGAGCCCGGAGCAGGTTCGCTACGTGCTTGGGGCCCCCACTCTGGTGGACCCGTTCACCCCTGACAAATGGTTTTATCTGATGACCTACCGCCCCGGCAAGGGCGACAACGTCAGTCAGCAGATTGTGCTGCACTTCGAAAATGGCAGCTACAGCCGCCATGAAGGCGAAGTGATCGAGGACTTCCGCAAGAAAACCAGCTCGCAGCAAGACCGCGAATTGCAGCGCAAACTGGACCAACGCAAGCAGGAAGAAACCACCCCCGAGCCAGCCCCTGCTACCCAGCAATCGGCGCCAGATCCGGAAACGCTGCCTCAGGAACCGACCGACCCAGGCCAACCAGCAGCCTGATCCGCACCATCAGCGGGCCTTTTCTGCCGCCCGCTTCTTGCGATTGAGCTTCGGGTCCGCCTGCAGCGGGCGGTAGATCTCCACCCGCTCGCCGGGCTTCAGCACCTGGCCGGCCGGATTGGCCACCACCTTGCCGAAAATCCCCATGGGCGCCTTGTCCAGCACCAGCCCTTCGAACTGCTCTTCGATACCGGACAGCTTTGCCGCCTCCAGCATGGTAGTACCTTCCGGTACATCCAGGCCGATCAGACGCTGCTTGTCCGGCAGCGCATAGGTCACTTCCACATGAATACGCGCATCACCGGCCATCAAGGGGACTCCTGCTCCACGGGCACCTTAGTGCCACCCTCTTGCGGCAGCGGCGCGGCAGTATCCTGCTGCGCCGGCGCCTCGCTGGTAACCGCATCCACCTGTTCCTGAGCCAGCGCCTCTGCAGCCTGAGCCTCCTCTTCTGGGGCGAAGGTCGCCCAGATGGAATAGACAAACAGCGCAATCACCGCCACCGGTGAAAAAATCCGCACCAATGCCCGCCATACCAGATAGAGCTTGAAGTTCTGCATGGCCAGTTCCTTGCGCGCCTGGGTTTCCTTCATCACCCAGCCCGCAAAGATAGCAATCAGCAGCCCGCCCAGGGGCAACATTACCGTGGTGGACAGGAATTCCATATTGTCGAAGAAAGTCCCCACCAGGAAGGTGTGATCCTTCCATACGTTAAAGGACAGCACCGAGCCCACACCCAGTAGCCAGGCCCCCAGGCCCACCACCAGTGCCGCCATCGGGCGCTTCAAGCCCCGCTCTACCAGCCAGGCCACCACCGGCTCGCCGAGACTGATGGACGAGCTCCAGGCGGCACATACCACCAGCACGAAGAACAGGGAACCAAACAACAGACCACCCGGCATCTGACCGAAGGCCAGCGGCAGGGTCACAAACATCATCCCCGGGCCCTGGCTCACTTCCAGGCCGTTTGAGAACAACAGCGGGAACATGGCCACACCGGCGCCCAGTGCCACCAGGGTATCGAGCAGCGCAATGATCGCTACGGTCGACATGATCGACACCGGTCGGCTGCGCCCGGTCTTCTTGTCCTTCACCGTTTTGGGCATATACGCCCCGTAGGCCATGATCGCGCCCATGCCCAGACTCAGGGTAAAGAAGGCCTGCCCCACGGCCACGATGATTGCCTTGCCGGTCAACTTGGAGAAATCAAAGGCAAACAGGAAGCTAATCCCCTCCTTGAAACCCGGCGTGGTCGCCGCATAACCCACCAATACCAGCAGCAGCACGAACAACAGCGGCATCAGAATCTGCACCGCCTTTTCCAGTCCGCCTTTCACGCCCCGGGCCACCACCACCATGGTCAGCACCATAAAGAGCGTGTGGTAACCCAGCAGCAATCCGGGGTTGGCCAGCATATCGTTGAAATGGGCTTCCGACTGGGTCGCGGTAATACCTTCAAAAACGCCGCGCACCGCCTCCCAGGCGTAATACAACGCCCAGCTGGCCACTGCCGAGTAAAACGACAGAATCAGAAACGCCGACAGCGCGCCCAGATAGCCGATGCCCGCCCAACGCTGGGTCACCTTGCTGTCCGCCGCCACCTTGCGCATGGAATTGATCGGGCTCAGCCCACCCTTGCGGCCCAGCATCACCTCTGCCGCCATGATGGGAATGCCCACCACCGCAATACACAGCAGGTACAGCAACACAAAGGCACCACCGCCGTTCTCGCCGGTGATATACGGGAAACGCCAGATGTTACCCAGCCCCA
Organism: Alcanivorax jadensis T9; assembly: GCF_000756655.1. Taxonomy (GTDB): domain Bacteria; phylum Pseudomonadota; class Gammaproteobacteria; order Pseudomonadales; family Alcanivoracaceae; genus Alcanivorax; species Alcanivorax jadensis. Next base: position 76,469 of record NZ_ARXU01000008.1, on the reverse strand, counting down.
CGGCCGACCCGGTCGCCGCCAGAATAAACACCCAACGGCTGGCCCACATGCCATGGACCGGCTTGATCTCTTGCTTCATAACAGGATTACCCTCGTTAGCGTGGCGCTATTGTCTTTTTTTTAACTGGGCGGCTCAAGTAAGCCCAATGCACAACTCACCGTCGTCCTGACAGACAAAGCCCTGTCAGCCGCGAAACGCATGCTCTATAATCGTTCGCCTATGGGAAACGCCAAGAAAAAAGCCAAAGCGCCGTCGGCCACCATTGCGCAAAACCGCAAGGCACGCCACGAATATCATCTGGAAGAGCACTTCGAAGCCGGCCTGGTCCTGGAAGGCTGGGAGGCGAAGTCACTGCGTGCCGGTAAAGGCAACCTGACCGAGGCCTACGTCCTGCTCAAGGATGGGGAAGCCTTTCTGTTCGGTGCTCGCTTCGAGCCCCTGATCGCCGCCAGTACCCACGTCAACCCGGATCCGGTGCGCACACGCAAGCTGCTGCTGCATCGCAGCGAACTGGGACGTATCTTTGGTGGCGTACAGAAAGAGGGCTACACCTGCGTACCGGTGAGCCTGTACTGGAAGAAAGGGTTCGCCAAGTGCGATATCGCCCTGGCCAAGGGTAAGCAGAAGTTTGATAAGCGCGCTACTGAGAAGGAGCGCGACTGGAACCGTCAGAAGCAGCGTCTGATGCGGCAGGGCAGCTAACCCGGGTTAACGGGCCGCCCCCTGCACGCGTGACACTGTCTTCAGACTGTACCGGTTGGCGCTACACCGACTGATGGGTGTTCACGTCCTGAGCCCGGCTGTCGCCGCGCAGCTGCCAGTAAAACTGCAGCCAGGCGCGCAGCACCGCAGGCAGGAAGTAAACGGCGAACAGAATCACCGGAAGACGTGCCTCCGGAGTCGCCATATCCACCAGGTACACACCACCTGCATACGCAGCCAGCGCGAATACCAGTTGCAACGCTCTGTAGAGCAGCGGCTGAGCCTTCAAAGGCGACAGTGCCTTCTCGGAAACTTGCCCTGCTGACCGAAAGATCGTGTTCATCGACTTTCTCCTTTAATGAACGACAATGCTTTGATCAGCGGCCTTTATATAACGTCTATTTCAAGGCTCGCTGTAAAGCCATTGTGTGATACACAATTTCGAGCTGGATGTTCCATGGTGGCTTGTGGCTACCTGAGCATCACTCGCTCAACCTCACCATCGGCCAATGACACAGTGCCGTGATGACACCTGTATAGTGCGCTTGAAAAATGACAAAACAAGTATTCCGGGTCTGATTGTCAGACAGCATTCGGGTATTAAAGTAACACTTTTCACAATCTAGTTACATTTAGAACATGATTCATGGCGTTTACCCCCACAACATGGCCGATCCGGAACATCCCGGACCCCACTTGTGAATCGACTTCCCTGCCCCCATCACCTACAATGAACCCATCACAGGGGCCGACCTGGATTCGACGCCGGTATTGAATTCTGTGGTGCATGCCGAGAAGGTCACGAGTCTCGTAAATCATTTGTGGCACATTAAAGCAATCGCTAACGACGATTCTTACGCACTAGCAGCTTAAACCCTGCTTATCGCCAATCGACCCTGCCTGTGGGGAAGAGCGGCGAGCATCGCAACACAGGCTCGCAGCAAAGTCCGCCCCGGATGGCGCTGTTAAAACTCTTAGGGGCCCGGCTTTCACGTCCTGCCAGTTGGGTTGTGAAGGCTTAAATCAATAAACTTGGCTAAGCATGTAGATCTGCAGATGGATTGCTGACGGACGCGGGTTCGATTCCCGCCGGCTCCACCAAACAAAGAAGGCGCAAGCCCTTGATAGCAATATGTTTTAGCTATCTTTGGCTTGCGCTTTTTTTTGCGCTGTCGAAAATGTGTCGAACTTAGGGAGTAATGAAACTCTCAATTTGCTCAGGACTAGTACCTTTCTCTACAAAAGATTCAATTACTTTAAGTTGCTTTGTTTTCTCCCTGTCGATTTCACCCTGAGCCTGTTTGATCTCAAGTTGAACCAACTCAACAGCTGCTTCAGACACCCCCTCGTACATATCCTTCATTTGAGCGGCACTTAGATCAGTATTCATCGACAGTTCACATAACCGGTACAGTGACTCTCTCAGGAAATTAATCATTTGGGTACGCTTGGCGAGATCAACCGCCTTCGAAGTTAATTCGACTTTGCCTTTTGCCAGATCAACATCTTCTGCCTTGATGTTTGCTTCAAATTTGTTCACTAGCTCCATTGCAGCATCTGGTGCAGGCTCAGAACAGGTTACTATACGACTAGTTCCGTCTTGCTCTGCACGGTTCAGAACAAGAGTCCCTCTCCTGTAAGCATTGTAATCCATCCAATAACTGTCTCCAGATTCGAGCCTCTCGACTCTAGCTGGTGATGTGAAATGCGAGCAGCCTGACAGAGACGCAATAACAAATAAGAGCATCACTCCTTTTAGAAGTTTGATTCCATTCATAACAATCTCCTTTTGATTTTGATAACTTCATCACAAAGTAATACACAAAGAAGATCAAAATTTCACCCCATGAATAGGATTCAGGGAAACAGATTTTCGTAGATGACCTGGCGCAAGATGGGCATAACGCATTGTCATGTTGATGGTGGAATGTCCTAGTACCTTCTGTAGCGTCAGGATGTTACCGCCATTCATGACGAAGTGACTTGCGAAGGTGTGACGGAGGGCGTGGGCTGCCTGGCCCTTGGGTAGTTCGATGCCCGTCCTGGCAAGAGCCCTACGGAATGCGGTAATGCTGGACGACATGTGGCGGTGAATTTTCAGATGGGCAGTGAGCCTGGCTTCCAGATCCTCACTGATCGGGATGACGCGCACCTTTCCGCTTTTGGTATTGCTGAACACCACGGACCCGTTCCGGATCTTGTCCAGGGTAAGCCCTTCAGCCTCTGACCATCTTGCACCCGTAGCCAGACACACCAGCGTAATCAGCTCTACATGAGGGTTATCCGTCCTTTCCCGGATCTCATGCAGCAAGGTTTTGATCTGCTCTGTTGTTAGCCAAGACAACTCCCTCTCAGGAACCTTCAACGGCCTGACCCCGGCAATCGGGCATTCATAGTGAATATTCCCGAGGGTCTGCATCTCGTTATAGACCGCTTTCAAATACCCCAGCTCATTGTTCAGGGTCTTAGGTGCAATGCCCTGCCCTGCTCTGGTTGCGCGGTACTGGGAGTAATGGTGCCCTTTCAGATCGGCAGCAATGGGGTTGCCCAAGCGACGAGAAAGCACCACTAAAGCACGGGCGCGGCGATCACCATCACGCAAACTGTGGCCATGGAGGGAGAACCAATGCTCGACGATCTGTGTCAGGCGTCGACGATCCTTGGCGGTTTGGTTCCAGTCGGTGTTTTGTGCGTACTGGGCCCGAATGTGAGATTCGTAGCGCCTGGCTTCAGCTTTGGTGGGCAGGGTCTTACGGTGGCGTTTCCCCTTCACCGGTTCCACATCGACATGCCAACGGCCGTCAGTTAGCTGCTTGATCATATGGCCTTCCCGTAGCGTATATAGCGCTCTTCGAGCAGATCCTTAACGTGTTTTTTTACCTCCCATGTTTTCTTGCCTCGGTCTCGGTAGTGATCGAGGATCAGTTGGAAAAATGGCAGGGCTTCAAGGGCTTTCCATGCCTGGCAGTGGGACATGCGGTGACGGGCTGCACAGCTGATGTAGTTGCCCAGGAGGAGTTCCACGTTCTTGCCTGAGTAGCCGGATGAAGTCTTGTAGTAGCGCTTATAGTCCACTTCGGGGGGATCTGTTGGCAGTGCCTGGCGGGCGATCAGGGTCCAGAAGGGGTCGAACCAGCCGGGGCGATAGAGATACCGGAAGGAATCGCAGCCATAGCGCCACAGGGCGTCCAGGTGGTCGAACAGGTCGGCATAGTCCTGGAATGCGAGGACTTCCCCGGTTTCCTTGTTGATGGAGCCCTGGGCGAATTGCTCCACTACGGAGTGATGGAAACGGAACTCGATCCGGTACACCGGTTGGTCATCCTGATAGTTCTCTTTCTCGGACCAGACAGAGCGCCAGTAGTCGAGTTTGTCGCGTAGTTTGGCCTCTTGGGTCTTGTCGTACACGGCAAGCTGAATGCCTGCAGGTGAGCCGAACAGGAAGGATTCGCCACGGCCATAGACGGCGCTTGAGGTATCGAATTCCACGGTGTCGATGCCGTGATAGCTGCGTACCCGTCGGGATCTGCAGTGCAGCTTGGTTTCAAAGTCTCTCGGGGGTGTCCACCCTTGTACGTCCAGGGCGATATGAACAGCGCATTGTGCGGGTGCTGGGTCTATGAGGACCTGTTCGGCAAAGTGGTTCAATGTGGCCTGTAGTTGCTGTGGGGTCTGTGATCGCAGGCAATGGGGGGAGACTTCAATTTTCAGGTGGGGGCCGACTGCATCGATCTGGGCGTGAAAGCTTTTGATCAGCAGGATCAGGCCAAGGTCAGCGTTCTGTAGGCGGTATTGATACCCCGAATCCCGGCCAATCCGTCCCGCCGACCACCGTTCCCCGGCAAAGCTCACCATGCCTGGTTCATCAAACAGGGCCATGACTTCGGGCTGTAGCTGGCCTTTGTAGAGTTGGCGGACGGTATCCGTGCCGAAGTGGACCACTTCCACGTTATTGAGGTTGAAGGTTTTGCCAGAAGCCGGGTCAATGAACAGCTTTCCCCAAGGGGCTTCGTTGAGTTCGTTATCCAGTGCGATGCAGTGTTTTGGAGCGCTTGCCATAACGAGTACCTAATGTGGTTTATTGTGGGACCTAAGGGTCACTTGTAAGACGTGTTACAGGGACGTCTGCAGCTGGCCTGCGGCAGCCGGCGTGGTTCGTGCCTCACCACTGCCGCTCTGCCGCTGGCCGCTTTCATTACGTTCTTCTTTAGCCAGGTGATTAAAGATCCCGTGCTTGATGATCTGGCGGCACATCTGCTGTGGCATATCCAAGATAGTGGTGCCCTGCTGGGTGTAGCAGCTGCAGTCACTGAAATCGGCTTTCATGGACATGCAGCCTTGAACGACGGGTATCACTGAGGGTTCTTTTGATTTCGGGCTATAGATCGGGGCGGTGTAAGGCAGTCCCCTGACCTCTGGTTTCATCAACTCCCCCCAATCCTCCGGCTTGTAGGTTTGCCGGGTAACTACCTGGGCCTGTTGGCCGTTGACCGTCACCGCTTGGGCCGTTTGTGGGGTATCGGTGCCGTAGTTATTCAGGAAGTACCAGATAAGAAAGCCCGCAAAGGCGGCAATGACCGGCAAGATGAAAATAATTTTGGGCGGTTTGAATTTGTGGGTGTGGACCTCGGCGGATTTGTAGAGCCCATAGACCCGTTTGGCCAATGGCCGCTTGGTCTGAATACATTTATCCAGCTCTGATTTGGTATTGGGGTTCACATAGCCGGAACCGGCGTGATACTCAATGACGAAGGGGGCACCGAACGGGCGCGAGAAATGGAAATGCTCGTTACAGATAAGGCGGGCATTCACATCCAGCAAGGCCGGGTCCAGGCTGATAAATATGATATCCAGCCCACGGTGACGGTGCTTTTCGAGGGCTTTAATGCCAGGTGGAACCGTTTTGGAGCTGTGACGCTGTGCCCAGAGCTCCTGGGCCTCGTCGATGATGACTACAGCATTATCCGGCACATGCTCATGCCAGTTAGCCGCCTCTTCATCTGTCAGCTCATGCCAAGGCAGTTTCACTTCCTTGATGCCACGGTAGTAGACCGGGCGGCGGTTAGAGCAGTACTCGGTGTAATCAGGAATGCCAAGGGAGAAAAAGCGCCGGTAGGGGCTCTTTTTGCGCTTCTCGTCCTCTTTCAGAAACTGATCGTTGTACAAGACAAAGTCGATCACATGGGACGTTTTAGACGAGCCTGGCTTGCCTGAGAAAATCCATAACATCAGCTATCACCCGCGCCCAGATCCATAAAGCCGAAGCGCTTAAAAGCACCGTAGAAGGTTCGGATGCTGATCACCCCGATATACGCGCTGATAACGAGGCCAATAAACACATCGAAGCCTGCCAAACTGATTATGTTGAGGATATCGGCAGTCACACCACCAATGGCCCCTTTGATGTGGTTGATGATCTGGTTAAGGGTGACTTGCACGCCAGTGAGGGAAATAGCGCCCAGCCCAAGAGCGCCCATTACCCTGGCAGTCATGGGGCTGATGATTTGGGCGAGGAATACGCCAAGGGCTTGCAACCAGCTGGGCATGGATTACTCCTTTCCTGTCATGGATTGAAAGGCGATGTAGGCGGCAGAGAGCCAGCCGAGTGCGATGATTAAGGGGCGGATGCGTTCGGCCCATTCACAAATGAAGGTGAAGGGAAGCCTGATGGTTCCAAAACCAAGGCTAATGACTTTGTCGGGCGGGCAGACTCTGGCGCCGCCGAAGCCAGACCCAGAGTCATCGAGCCCACTTAGGAACATGCCAAAGTCGATGCTTTGCTGTGCAATGGCGTTGCCACCCTCACCGTCGACATCAAGGAGTGACTCGCCTTCGCGGTATTCGTCGGTGCCTATAAAGTCTTCATGGCGCAGCTTTTCATCACAGCGGGTGCCCCATGTTTCGAGGAAGATGGCGCATTGAACGGCATCCAGGTGTGTACAGCTCGGGGTGGTTACGCCTTCTGAGGTGCACTCGCCACCAGAGACGCTACTGGCCGGGTCTTCGTCGCCTCCGCCGTTGCCACCTGTCCCGTCATCACCGGTGCCATCGCCGTCATCCCCAGTACCATCACCGGGGTCGGTCCCTTCGCCGTTACCGTCACCTTCATCACTACCATCATCACCACTGCCGTCGCCCTCTCCATCACCACTACCATCCCCTTCGCCGTCACCGGGCTGGCAGGCATCACCAACGCCATCTTGGTCGGAGTCGATTTGATGGGGGTTGGGTTCATCGGGGCAGTTGTCGTCCTGATCGGGGACGCCATCACCGTCTGCGTCCTGTTCGATGGGGTCGCCATCAATGACGGTGTCTTGTCCGCAGGCATCGCCATTGGAGGCGTAGAACCAGCGGCCAGAGGTTTCGTAGTTGGTGCCTGGGTATTGGTGAGAACCACCAATGACAAATTGGGGTCGGTCATAAATGCACTCATCCCGGCAGAGGGTGTCAGGGATGGAGTTGGAGCAGAGTGGGTAAGTGCCTTCGGTACCCACAACAAGACCGCCATCACAGCCGTATTCAACGTGGATATCGTTCTCTGGACATTCAGGGGTGGGCTCACCACAGACAACGTCAAAATCGCCGGAAGGGCTGGTTTGTGTGGCACTTATAACTAGGGGGTGAGTTTCCGTTTCACAGTAATGAATATACTTGAATGTGGTGTGGTTGTTACTGTTTTGGGACCATTGACCACAAGCCGGGCTTGTTGCTCCGAAGTGTGTATTTGGCAATGCAGGAGGGGCTACATTTTCGCATGGAGGGAATCCACCGCTGAATCCGTTTAATGATCTTCTAGCAGTTTTCCCTGCCACTGTGCTGGCATCACTGACTGACGAGAGGGTCAGGAGAACAGCAAGTAAAACGCCCCCAGAGAGACGATTAAATAAATCCATGGGCCAAAGTCCGCTTCCATTGTTCACCTCGAATCCCCTTGAGAAAAAAGGGGCCCGAAGGCCCCTTCTGTTGCGGGTGGGTTAGCGAACAACCCGGCGCAGGTAGGTCACACCGGCGAGGACTGCCAGCACGCTCAGTACCGCAACGGCGATCAGTTCCACATTCGCAGACTGACCAGTGATTTCGCTGGTAACGCCAGCGACATCGATGGCGGCATTGGCGGGGCCAGTGGCGGCCAGTGCCATTGCGGTGCCGCCAGCCAGGTACAGGTGACGGCCTTTACTCTGGATAGCCTCCAGACGGGCTTTCATTGCGTTTTTCATGGTGTTTCTCCAGTTGGTTTGGGTAGTGCGTTTTGGTTGAGTTGCTTGCATTGGTGTTGCTAGCGAACGACGCCAAAGAGTTTCTTGGCGCCCCACACCGTGGCGTACAGCGAGAGCACGGCGCCGAGGATCAAGTTCGCGTCCTCGTAAGTCAGCTCGGGTAGTCCAAACGGGCCGCCCGCGCTCACTATCTGGAGCGTGCCGGTGCAGAGAGGGGCGCCATCTGGTGCCTGTTGCCACTCTCCGTCCGTGCACGCGATTTGGTTCATGGATGAATCCCCTTCCTGTCCAGATAGCCACTCAGGGCGTACAGCCCGCAGCGATGCCGGCCATTGCGCTGATGTGATGGAAATACAGGCCAGCACCTGCGAGACACATCCCGAAAAAGACCAGGGCAAAGAAGCCGAAGAGAATTCGTTTTTCCGTCATGGCTCAGCGCCCCTTACTTGCTGTCGGGCTTGCTGGTGCTGGTGGTGGTCTTCGTTTCCGGGACCACGCCAACGATGTAGGGCTGGGACTTGCCGCCGGCAGCCATCTTGAGGACGGCCAGCAGGCGGCGTTCGGTGGGGGTCTTGTGGTCGGCCAGTTGGTCGAACACCACCGGGTCGGCGCTGAGCTTGGTGACCTCATAGCCCCGGAAGTTGTTGGCGTTGTCACCTTCCGGCATCTGGCCGGTGTAGACGGAGCAGTATTTGTTGCCATCGACGTTAACGAGACGGCAGCCGAGCAGGGTTGTAGGGATTTCGAATTGCATGGTTAGTTACCTTTGTGGGTGGTTAGCAGGTCGTGTTGGGCGTTTAGGCCCGTTTGGGTATGGGTACTGCGTTGGAAACTGGGTGCCTTCTTCTGGAGCTTCTTTTCGGTCTGCTCACAGAGGGTTTTGGCTTTGGCTTCAGTGTCGGCGAAGCCCACGAAGCACCACGCTTTGGCATACAGGTGGGCGGGCTTCTCGAAGGGCAGCCAGGTGCGTTCAGAAACGAAAAGTCCGGGGCGCAGTTCGCGGACTCGGTACAGGCCGCAGGTGCTGTAGCTGCGTTTGGCTATGCGGCGAAAGATAAGCTTGGCGGTAGTAGCGTTCATTGCTGGCCACCTCCCGTGTGCTGGCTTGCGGTTTGGGGGGCTGCTGGGTCAGCAGGAGCGAGAGCAGAAGCGCCAGCAATAACGTGACTTTTTGCTGTTCCATGGGCTGAACCTGTGTTGTTCATGGCACGGGAAAGGGGGTCAGGGGCTGCGAGGCTGGTACGCGCGCCGAAACGGGCGAGGAAGCGTGCTGAGGCGGTTGCGGGGTGTTGTGCCTCAGGGGTGCGCCGGGGGCGCGGTGTCGCCCGGGAAATGGGGGTTCCCGTAGCGACGCTTTCCCGCGGGCTGTTATCGCCTGTGGCGATGGGGGTCTGGGGGCTTCCTGCCAGGCGGGGCATGGTTACACCTCGCCTTCAGTGTTTGAACGGGTTGAAAGTGAGCATGGGCAAGGCTCGACATGGCCCAACCAAACACGGTCTACATAAACGAGAATATCGCGACCGATAGCAAAGAAGCCGTAACCTGCCAGCAGGCATAACCAATTGAAAAGTGGCTCTGTGGCTTCGATGAGCTCCAACAGATCTGGATAAGTCACGCACTCAATCATGGCTATGCCCTCTCAACGACCAGGCCGAAAAGGACGTTGCACAGACATACGTTCAGAGCGGAGGACTCTGATTTTGTTGTCACGTCGGCTGCAGAGAGGCCTTCGAGGAAGCCGCAGGCGCGTACGTAGTGCTCGTGACGGTCCATGCCTTTAGCGGCGGACAGTTGGTCCAGTATCTCGGCAAGACGCGGGTAACGCTGGGATAGGTCCTTGAGTGGGTTCATGGCTACACCTCATCTTCTTTCAGTTGGTCGATCAGAGCGGCCACGTTCACCATGCGGTGTTTGCCGAACTTGATCGTGGGTAGGTAGCCACGTTCTATCCAGCCCTGGACGACGCCTTGCTCTGCGCGGCACCAGTCAGCGAATTCGCGCCACGGCATGACCGGGGGCCAGTCCGGACGAGAGGTGATTGATTCTTGTAGTTCCGCTACCATCGGCTTTGTTCCACTATGTTCAAGATAAACGTGGTATGAAGTTATTGTGTATTATGTACATGTACTTAGTACATACTCATTAATGCAGAAGTGTACTAGGTACACAAATGAAGTTTTCCTATGGAATCTGCGATTGTTGATAGAGCAAGGCAATTACTGGAAAGCGTCAGCCTTAAAGAACTGGCAGATGCTGGAAACAGCGATTACACCAGGTGGCAAAACATTAAGCGGGGTAGAGCGCGCTTTGCTGCCGAGGAAATTGAAATACTTGGACGCGTATTCCCTCGATACAGATGGTGGCTTGTAACAGGTGAGGTAATGCCGGAGGTTGGTCAAGTGAGCCCAGAGTATGATCTTGCAAACGGAAATTTAAGCAAACCGGGGCTGGGGTAAGACTTACAAAGATCGCCGCAGAGCGATGGTTTAAAATCCAAGATTCATGAGAAAGAATGTGAGACTGAAATGAGTATAGGTTCTCTTTTTGGAACAGATTCGCCCTTTGATAGGGCAATATCGCCAGCAGAGGAAATGGCGGCTTATGAGGCTCTTTGGATAAGGGATGGAGCAACCTTTAAGCGTATTGCCGACAAATTCCGTCAACACCCTGACTTCCTGCCTTCAGATTTTGTTAGCGAAAAAGAACTAGAGACAGCCAAGTCATTTTTAAATGAAGCTGTTTTATCACAGCCTAACGGTTTAAATCTTGGCATAAGAATTAATGGTAGTTTTGAGTACCCACAAAAACTTAGAGATGCTAAAAATCCGATAGAAGTCTTTTATTTCTGCGGAAACTGGGACTTGGTTTTTTCGAAAGCGATTGCAATTGTAGGTGCGAGAAAGGTTTCGGAAGATGGAGTAAGAAGGACTAAAAAATTAGCCAAAATGCTAGTAGCAGAGGGCTATACTGTTGTTTCAGGGCTGGCTGAAGGGGTTGATACGGCAGCACATACTGCAGCGATAGAAAGCGGCGGGAACACTATCGCAGTTATAGGCACCCCTCTCAATCATATCTACCCTAGAAAAAACAAAGATTTACAGGATTTAATTTCAAAAGAACACTTATTAATTAGTCAAGTTCCATTTCTTAAGTACAAACAACAAGACTATAGGGCGAATAGAAATTTCTTCCCAGAAAGAAACGTCACGATGTCTGCGTTAACAGAAGCAACTATAATTGTAGAGGCATCTGATACTTCAGGAACACTTTATCAAGCAAGAGCAGCTCTCGCCCAAGGCCGAAAACTTTTCATTTTAGAAAGCTGCTTTAACAATAAAAAAATTACTTGGCCTGAGCGCTTTGAAAAAAAAGGCGCTCACAGAGTAAAAACATTTGAGGATATCAAGAGGGCGCTTAAAATATGACATGGCGCCTAACTCAAATTGATAGCAGCAACAGAGGCGATCATTATTTATTAACTGATGACGACGAATGTTATTTTTTTGGTGAATACACAGCCCAAAAAGGTGCATCTCACAGCGAATCGAATCAGTTGATTTATAATTTTAAGAAGTGCGTGTCGCGAAAGGGAAAACCTGAATACAAATACAAAGACGTGGCTATATCTCAGGCCGCCAACCTATTGAGAAGTCCTGGGTTCGATCTTGACCAATGCACGTTTGTTCCTGTACCGCCTTCGAAGAATAAAGAAGATTCACTTTATGACGATAGACTCATACAGGCACTAAAGGTATTTAATTCAGCTAACGGGGGAAAGGTAGACTTTCGTGAAATTGTGACCCAAATGGTTAGCACGGAAGCCTCTCACACTGCTAATAGCAGAGGTAGTGTTGAGGAACTAGTAAATCTATACAAAATCGATTTGACGCAGGTGGAACAGATAAAAAACTTCATTATTGTTTTCGACGATGTTCTGACTACCGGGCGGCACTTTAAAGCAATGAAACAAGTATTACTGAAGGCTTTTCCTGGCAGCAGAGTGATTGGGGTTTTTTTGACACGTAGAGCTATACCAGCCCCAACGTTTGATTTCGGCTTGGATGAACTATGATGACATCATTCGAAAGGCGGGATCGATATATTGGCATTAGTCTTTGGTCGGCCCCATCTAGTGCGAGGCCGAATATACCGAAGGCAAATAACGCTATATCGAATGTGATACCAGTCAGTAATGGTACCTGCAAGATAAAATGCTTAATTCACCATCCAAAAAGGCATAAATAAAGCGATGCTGGTTGTCTATTCGCCTAGACCAGAAACCGCTCAAATTGGCTTTTAAGGGTTCAGGCTTACCTATCCCGTGGAAGGGTGTTCGAAGGGATTCTGTTATTAAACGATCGATACGGTCTTTTATCTTGGTATTTTCTACTTGCCAATATAGATAGTCGTTCCAAGCTGACTCCGTCCAGGCAACGATCTTGGTGGAGTCAGTCTTCGGCTTCTGTTTCTGTTTCTTCTGTGACATTTACGGGTTCCTTATAGATAATTTTGCCGGAACCGAGCTCGGAAATAGATTTCTTTAGGTGATTGACATTCGCCTGGGAAGACAAGAGATAGAGTGTTTCCTCTAAACTCTTGAAATCTGACAGCGAAAGCACAACAACAGGGTCGCCGCTCTGTCGCGTGATAACCGCAGGCTCATGGTCAATACAAACCTCATCCATTAACTGCTTTAATCCGGCACGTGCGTTTGTGTAAGAAATAATATTCATATCACTATGGGCCATCTCTTGGCCGCTCCTCCTATAACGTCATTGCCAAACTTGGCACATGACGTGAAGCTCATCGAAAGCGAAACAAGGCTTTTTAACTGCACGACTATTTGTCGCTCCTCTCTGCAGCGCCATTATTTGTAATATATTCAATGGCCTACGCCTACCGCTTATTACTCGAAAGCTGTATTGTTACATTGATAGGTCGAGTTTGCGTTGGGTTCAGGTCATGGTTAACTCCTTGGTTTCGGTATTGAATAATGACTAATGTACAGAAACCTGTACATACTGTCAAGAGGGACAGTTACTGGTCAGTGGGATCGAGAGTAGTAATGCTCCATGTGAATTGAGTCCAAATGGTCCTCTAGAAAAGGAACGCCATGAGCATAAGAATTCTCTTACACCCTTTTCCTCTATATCGACATTGCTCCTTTAAACCTGGACTCAATAGGCTTCCTATCATCAAGGATGAAATGGATAGGGCTACCAGTGGAACGGTACTACGTAAGCAAATCACCCTCACCCCAGGGCTTTCGTGAGATCCACAAGCAAGGATGTGGACTGATCCCCCAGGAAGGCGGAAGGGTATTCTTGGGTATGTGCAGGACGAGCAGCGAGGCTGCTGCAATTGCTCAAAACTTGTTCAGCCGGGTATGTCCATGCTCTTGCTGCTTGGTAAATGCTGTCGCAAATACTGAAACAGACAATCGACCAGTAACACTGAGACGCTAAGAAAGTGACGAGAAAGTGTCGAAAACACTGCCTGAAATAGCGGGTTATAGCGGGTTGGGAATGAATAGTGGCCCAGTGATTGTGGGGCTTTGGGGAGAATAGGGAGGCAATGAGGGCCAGCAAAATAGGGTTCGATTCCCGCCGGCTCCACCAATCAAAGAAAAGGGCTATCCCGAGAGGGCTAGCCCTTTTTCTTTGTCGATCTGCTAATAACTCGCTTGCAGACTCGTCAACACAACTCCCGCCCACGATGAGGGCCCCGAAGGGTTAGATGCCGTTGCTAATGCTTGACCGACGATTATCTCATCCGACTATTTGCTCATCTCACTGAAAACCTTTTCCCCAGAGCGATACCTACCCCTTCCTGATCAAGAATGAGGTCATACCAAAAATCGCCAAGCGAGCATGGTGATTTATCTTGACGAGAGAGCCCGTCTCACCAATAGAATCTGATTTACGCATAGGGCAGGAAGCGTTAGAAAATCAGTGTTTTTACACATCGCCAGCCTCTGATCACTTACACCCAGTATCGACCAATCGGTGGGCGACCCTTCACCGTTTCAAGGAGCATGTAGTTCGTATGATTTTCGCTTCCGTCGCGATAGTTGCTGGTTTGTTGCTGCTGGTGTGGAGTGCCAACCGGTTTGTGGAGGGCTCCGCCTCCACGGCTTCCCACTTCGGTATGCCGCCGCTGCTGATCGGCATGGTGGTGGTCGGTTTCGGTACCTCCGCGCCGGAGATGGTGGTGTCGGCGCTGGCGGCCTCCCAGGGGAATCCGGGAATCGCGCTGGGCAACGCCTATGGCTCGAACATCACCAACATTGCTCTGATCCTGGGGATTACCGCCCTGATCAGCCCCATCGCCGTGCATTCGCAGGTGCTACGCAAGGAGCTGCCCATCCTTGCACTGGTCACCGGCCTGGCCGCGTGGCAACTGCTGGACGGCGAAATCACACGGGTTGATGCGCTGGTGCTGCTAGGTGTATTCGGCACGCTGATGACCTGGACGATCTGGCAGGGCATGCGAAAGAAAGAGGATGCGCTGGCAAGCGAGATCGAGCAGGAACTGGACGTGCGCGCCCTGCCTCTGCGGCGGGCCATCTTCTGGCTGGTGGCCGGGCTGTTGTTGCTGATTGTCAGCTCCCGGGTGCTGGTATGGGGAGCGGTAGAGATTGCCCAGGGGTTTGGCGTCAGCGATCTGATTATCGGCCTGACCATCATCGCGGTGGGCACGTCGCTACCGGAGCTGGCATCGTCGATCATTGCTGCCAGAAAGGGCGAACACGATATCGCTCTGGGCAACATCCTGGGGTCCAACCTGTTCAATACCCTTGCCGTAGTAGGTATCGCCGGCACGATCCATCCATTGGCGGTGGGACCCGAGGTGTTCAATCGGGACATGCTGGTCATGGCGGCGCTGACCCTGTCGCTATTCGTGATCGGTTACGGGTTCCGGGGGCAAGGGCGCATCAACCGCATTGAGGGCACCCTGCTGCTGGCTGCTTACGTTGGCTATACCCTTTACTTGCTCAGTACGGTATTCGGCCAGGCGTAATAGCCACATGCGGCTTGCCGATGGCGAGCCGAACCAGCGACCGTAAATCGGACACACGGCGACTTTCACCTGCCAATAACGGGCCACACCGTTATTGGCTTTGATTCCAGTTACCCCTGCCCTTAAGCTGACCTGAAAGCCACCATGCAGGGATAACAATAATGAAGCTCACCACCCTTACTCCGCCCCTGCAGGCTCTCCACGATTCCTCTGATGATATCCTGCTGGTATCGCTGATCAGTAGTGACGGTATGCCGGTGGTGCATATTGGTGAGGGGCTGGATTATGACGAGCAGAGTGCGCTGTTTTTCGAGATGAAAAAAGCCTGTGACCGGGTACTCGACGGGTTACGGCTGGGTCATAGCGAAGAAATCTTCATCCGCTGCCGGGAAGGATGCATCTGTATCTGGCCCGTGGGCGATATGGTGTTTGCCTGTATGGCACGGCCATCGGTGAACTCTCAACGCATGCAGATGCTCGCCTGGAAAACCGTATCGGCACTGGGAGCACTGGTTTAGTCCTTCACTCACCCTGTCTTCACACCCAGATCACAAAATGCATCCTGCCCAGCAGGTACGCGGCCTCCAACCTCCTGAATTCTCTTCAGCGCAACAAAAAAACACAGCCATTGCATAGAGAGATACACCCGTACTAATTAGGGTCAGAGCACGACTTTTGGAGGGATCTTCATGCAGAGAAAAACAGGTATTGGCGCCCTGCTGGCGGCGCTACTGGGTGGCAGTGTGCTCAGCCCGGTGTGGGCGGATGATTCACCGTCTTTTGCGACGCAAACGCAGAATGAGGTCATCGACAATCAGTACATCGTGACACTGGCCCCGGACATTATTCAGCGCCTTGGTGTTACGGATCTGACCACGGCGATTCGCACCCTGCTGGCCACGGTGGGTGGCGGCGACGTGCTTTATACCTACCAGCATGCGCTCACCGGCATGACAGTGCGGCTAACGGATCTGCAGGCCACTCTGTTAGGCCAGCTGCCCGGTGTGATCGGTCTGGAACAGGACCGTCGGGTGCAGGCCATCGCTACCCAGGCAAACGCCACCTGGGGCCTGGACCGGGTGGATCAGCCGGCACTGCCACTGGATGGCAGCTACCAGTACCCCAACAGCGCCGGTAACGATGTCACCGTCTATGTGATCGACACCGGTCTGCGCGCCAGCCATAACGAATTCAGCGGGCGGGTCAGTCCTGGCCGTAACTTCGTCAGCAGTGGCGGCGGTTTCCTGTTTGGCGGCGGCAGCGTCGACCCGGCCAATACCAACGACTGTAATGGCCACGGCACCCATGTGGCCGGCACAGCCACTGGCACCATTTACGGGGTGGCCAAGCAGGCACAGATTGCCCCCGTAAGAGTCCTCGACTGTAACGGTAGCGGCAGCAATTCCGGCGTCATTGCCGGGGTGGACTGGGTAGCCGGCAATCACCGCAAACCCGCCGTGGCGAATATGTCTCTGGGGGGCGGCAGCTCCAGCGCCCTGGATACCGCCGTGCGCAATGCGGTCTCCGCAGGGGTGAGCATGGTGGTGGCCGCCGGCAACGACAATTCCAATGCCTGTAACGGCTCCCCCAACCGGGTCGCAGAAGCCCTGACTGTCGGGGCAACCACCCGAACAGACCAGCGCTCTTCGTTCTCCAATTTCGGCGCCTGTGTGGACCTGTTCGCCCCGGGTAGCGACATTACCTCTGCCTGGTTTCAATCCGACACCCAGACCGCACGCCTGAACGGCACCTCCATGGCAGCCCCTCATGCTGCCGGTGCAGCGGCCGTGTATCTGGGAACGAATCCCAGCGCCAGCCCTGAGCAGGTGTTCGCGGCACTGGTCGATGGCAGCGCCACCGGCATGATCAGCAATGCCGGCAGCCAGTCACCCAACCGCCTGTTGCAGGTCGGTGAAGACGATGGCGGCACAGTGACAGATCGTTTGCCCACGGCCGCCTTTACGGCCCAGTGCAGCGGCACCGTCTGCCAGTTCGATGCCAGCGGCAGCAGCGATGATATTGGCGTGGCCGCCTGGGACTGGACCCTGGGCGACGGCAATGTGGCCAGCGGCGAACAGATCAGCCATGACTACGGCAGCGCCGGCAGCTTTACCGTGACCTTGACCGTCACCGACACTGCCAACCAAACCGCCAGCATCGACAAGAGCGTGACCAGCGAAGACACCAGCAACCCTTGCCCAAGCTGCACACGCTATGAAGGCAATCTGGGGAATGGCAGCTCCGTAACCTTGCCTTCCGGTGGCTTCAGCTACGGTGGTGGTAATGTGGAGGCCTACCTGTACAGCCCTGCCGGTGGCGCCTTCTCACTGGCCCTGGAGCAACGTAGCTGCTTCCTCTTTTTCGGCTGTAGCTGGTCCCAGGTGGGCAGCGCCCAGCCGCAGAACGGCGTGGCGACCCTGAACGGCTCGGTGGGCAGCGGTACCTACCGCTGGCGCGTCACAGCGCAAAGCGGCTCCGGCGCTTATACGCTGTTGGCGAACCCGCGCTAAACACGCCTTGCCCTTAAACGAAAAAACCACCGCGTGCGGTGGTTTTTTCGTTCTACCGGTAAGCGTCAGCAGGATCAGGCCACGGCAGCATCCTGTTGCTCATCATGATTCTGCTCACCCTCATACAGGTCTTCCAGACGGTCACCCTGAGTCATCAGGTATTCGAAGGCAGCCAGCGATGCCTTGGACCCTTCACCCATGGCAATGACGATCTGCTTGTAGGGCACAGTGGTGACATCGCCACAAGCATAGATACCCTCCTGTGACGTCTGGCACTTCTCGTTGATGACGATCTCGCCGAAGCGGGAGCGCTCCACCACGCCGTCCATAAAGTCGCTGTTGGGCACCAGACCGATCTGCACGAACACCCCTTCCAGCGGCAGCTCGTGTACAGCTTCGGTGGCCCGGTCCTGGTACTCGATGGCGCTCACCTTGCCATTGCTGGCCTTGATCTCACGGGTGGCCGCGTTGCGGTGAATGGTGACGTTGGTCTTCTGTTCTGCCTTGTCCACCAGCACCTTGTCCGCCTTCAGCTCGGGCATGAATTCGAACACGGTGACGGATTTGACGATGCCGGCCAGGTCCAGTGCCGCTTCGATGCCGGAGTTACCGCCACCGATCACCGCCACGTCCTTACCCTTGAAGAAGGGGCCATCGCAGTGCGGACAATAGGCCACACCGTTACCGATGTTCTCTTTCTCGCCGGGCACGCCCAGCTCTCGCCATTTGGCACCGGTGGCCACGATCAGGGTCTTGGTATCGATTTCCTCACCGGAGGACAGCACCACGGTCTTGATCTCGCCGTTGCGTACCTCGGCCACTTTCAGGTGCTCCTTCACGGTCACATCGTATTCATTCATGTGAGCGTGCAGAGCGCCGGACAATTCCGGCCCGGTGGTTTTCTTCACCGAAATCAGGTTCTCGATATCCATGGTGTCTTTCACCTGGCCACCGATACGATCGGCAATCAGGGTGACCTTCAGGCCCTTGCGGGCGCTGTAGATGGCCGACGCCACGCCGGCGGGGCCACCACCGATCACGGTCACGTCCTGCAACGGCAGTTTTTCTCCGCCGCCTGCCTGGGCGATGGCCGGGTCGAAAGCCAGCAACTTGTCGATCAGCTCGGCGGCGGTGACCTTGCCGTTGGCGAACAGCTCACCGTTCAGGTACACGCTGGGCACGCCCTGAATGTCGCGCTCGTTCACCGTGTCCTGAAACAGACCGCCATCGATCATTTCACTCTTGATGCGCGGATTGAGCAGGGCAAACTGGTTGAGCGCCTGCACCACGTCCGGGCAGTTGTGACAGCTCAGGCTGATGAACACCTCGAAATGCAGGTCGTCTTTCACATTGGCGACCATGCGCTGCAGGCTGTCATCCAGCTTGATGTCGGTCCCTGATGCATGCAGAAACGCCAGCACCAGGGAATTGAATTCGTGGCCGGCCGGGATACCGGAAAAACGGATACCGGTGTCCTCGCCGTCTGCCTCCAGCAGGAAGGAAAGGGGGCTGCGCAGAGCATCGCCCAGGTCCCGTTCCTCGAAGGCCAGATTGTCACTGACACCGGCGATGTCGGAGAGAAACGTCACCAGTTCATCGCGCTTTTCGTGCGCACCGGTCTGCAGCACGAAGGTGATCTTTTTTTGCATGTTGGCTGCATAGCCTTTCAGGGCCTGCAGGATGTCATTCGTGAGCATGAGTCTTCCCTTAGCGTGAGTTCAGTAATCAGTGACTAAAAAACATACCCTCTCCCTGTCCCTCTCCCGCAAGCGGGAGAGGAGACCTTCCATTGAAGGCAGGTGCTAACGGGGAGCGGGATAGGCCGGTTTAGATCTTGCCGACCAGGTCCAGGGAAGGCGCCAGGGTTTGCTCGCCTTCTTTCCACTTGGCCGGGCACACTTCGCCGGGATTGTTGCGGACGTACTGGGCCGCTTTGACCTTGCGCATCAGGTCGTCGGCGTCGCGGCCGATGCCTTCGGCGGTGATTTCCATGGCCTGGATAACGCCATCCGGATCGATCAGGAAGGTAGCGCGATCTGCCAGGCCCTGACCTTCACGCATCACACCAAAGTTGTTGGTGATGGTGCCGGTCTGGTCGCCAACCATGTAGTAGTTGATCTTGCCGATGGTGTCGGAGGTGTCGTGCCAGGCCTTGTGAGTGAAGTGGGTATCGGTGGATACGGAAAACACTTCCACGCCCAGCTTCTGCAGCTCTTCATACTTGTCAGCCACGTCGCCCAGCTCGGTGGGACAGACGAAAGTAAAGTCGGCCGGATAGAAGAAGAAAATGGCCCACTTGCCTTTCACGTCGGCTTCGGAGATATCGACAAATTCGCCCTGCTTGAAGGCGGTGGCGTTAAACGGTTGGATCTCGCTGTTGATCAGTGCCATGTGGTTAACACTCCCTCGATTGGTCGTTGATTCGTTTCGGCGAGGGATAGAATGGGGAATCCACACTGATAGTTAAATTTGAAACTTCTTATCATGGCGATAGAAAATTTCTAACGGACTGCAACCGCGGTTCAGAACAGCGACAACTGGGAATCGTCCGGCTTGCGACTACGGCGGGAGCGGCGCCGACGGCTACCGTGACGCTGATTAACGGCCCGGCTTTCATCCCGGAAGCCGGCTTGCTGGCGTGCCTGGGCCAGGCGCTGACGAGCCTCGCGCACCGCTGTGTCGAAACACACCAGCGGCGCCGGATAATCCTGCCCTATCACCACCCCGGCATCCCGTTGCTGGCGCGGGCCCATCTGCCAGGGCTGGTGGATCCAGGTGGCTGATACCCGCTTAAGCTCGGGCACCCAGCGGCGGATAAAGCTGCCATCCGGGTCCAGCTTGCGGGCCTGCAAGGTGGGGTTGTACATGCGCAGGGCATTGATACCGGTGACACCGGCCTGCATCTGCACCTGGGGGAAATGAATGCCCGGTTCGTAATCCACGAACAGGCGCGCCAGATGCAGCGCCGGTTCGCGCCAATGCAGCCAGAGCGGGTAACAGGCCATGGAAACCAACATGGCGCGCATGCGGAAGTTGATCCAGCCATGGTGATGCAGATAACGCATGGCCGCATCCACCAGCGGCCAGCCGGTATGGCCGCTCTGCCAGGCCGCCAACCACTGAGGGTTACCCGGTTCATCGCGCAGGTTGCGCAACAGCGGGTGCACGCTGCAGGTCTCCATGGACACCTGGTCTTCCAGTTTCTGGATAAAGTGGCAGTGCCACCAGAGTCGCGATTCGAAGGCGGACAAGCCGGCCCGCAGGGCCGGGTCATCTTCCTGCTCCAACGCCTCCCAGGTCTCCTGCACCACCCGGCGCAGGCTCAGGCAGCCCCAGGCCAGATAAGGGCTGATACGCGCCCCGCAGTGTTCGGCTTTCTGCGGCGCACTGATGCCGCCGCGATAACCCCGTGCCCGCCGCTCCAGAAAACTTTGCCAGACCGGTTCCGCCGTATCGGTGCCGCCATGCTGACGCCCCGGGCAGTCGGACCGGTCTGCACCACGGGCGGTATGCAGGTGCGGCCAGGGATCGGCGGGGGCCGCCGCCTGAATAGTGGACGGCAGCGTGGCCAGGGGCCGGGTCATAAAATCCTGCCAGTGTGTCCCCCAGTGATCCCGGTCCAGGCAGGGACGCTGGACGCCGAAGGGGGCTTCCTCATGCCAGGGCACCCGACGCTCCCCGCACCACTGCTTCACGGCCCGGTCGCGGGCATAGGTCCAGGCGCCGCCGTATTCCTCATGACTGTGCAGCACCATGGCACCAAAGCGCTGTTGCAGGTTCGCCAGCACGGTCACGGCCTCCCCTTCCACCACCCACAGCGGCAACCCCAGCCGGGCCAGTTGGCCGCGTAAATCCCGCAGGCTTTCCGCCACGAAACGCCACTGGCGCAGGCTGGTGTCCGGCTGCTGCCAGTAACCAGGCTCCAGGATATACAGGGGCAGCACCGGGCCCTCCCGGCAGGCGCGGGCCAGCGGGCCGTGATCATGTGCCCGCAGGTCACGCTTGAACCAGACCACTTGCAGCGTCATGCCAGTTTCAGATCCGCAGCAGGAAGCGGCAGCATGGCCGCCGGGTAATCCGGCAGCGGATCATCCTGCCCGAAGGTGAAATGCAGCGACAGACACTGGCGGGCAGACAGTGCGCGCAAGGCGGGCAACCAATAGTGCAGGTGCTCGCCCTCGGGATCGTACTGCTGGCACTGGCGAGTAGGGCTGAAGCGACGGCCGCCGCGGGCATCGTGCCCCACGCCGGCGATGTAGGCCCAGTTGCCCCAGTTGGAGGCCACATCATCATCCACCAGGTGGTGCTGAAACCAGCGGGCACCCCGGCGCCAGTCCAGCCCCATGTCGTGCACCCAGAAGCTGGCCAGGTTCTGCCGCCCCCGGTTGGAGGCATAGCCGGTGGCCATCAGCTCGCGCAGGTTGGCGTCGATAAAGGGCAGACCGGTGTTGGCCTGACACCAACGCTGCCAGTATTCACGGGCCAGTGACGTTGCCGGTTCCGGTCGCCGCGGCGCCTGGTCATTGAGCCCGGCATAGTGAAACACCCGGGCACCGTGTTCTCGCAGCGACCAGTGGTAAAACTCCCTCCACAGCAATTCCACCCGCAGCCATTCACTGCCCGGGTTGGCGCCATGACCGGCTTCGTAGTCGAGAATGCGCTGCCAGACCCGCCTTACAGAGAGATTCCCCCAGGCCAGGAAGGCGCTCAAACGGCTGGAATAATGCTCCCCGATCAGCCGGTTCCGGGTCTGCTTGTAGTGGTCCGCGCTGCGGGTCTCAAACAGGTAATGCTCCAGCCATTGCAGGCCCGCCTGCTCTCCACCGTGCAGAGAAAAGTAGTCCTGGGAATTGCGCTGCCAGTGCTGGCTGCGTTTCGCCAAAAGCTCACGGGCAAGCTCGGCGAAGGGAGGCGTGGGCAATGACTGGGCGGCGGTAAGGGACGGCGGCGGACCGTCCGGCTGGGACACCGGCACGCCATCGCGACTATCCACCTTGCGCCGAAAACGGCTGAAGGTGGCCGGGAAAGGTCCCTCCCAGGGCAAGGCGTCAGCGGCAAGCAGGGTCTGGGTCTCTTCTTCGATAACCCGGATACCGGCCTGTCGCAACGCGGCGATCATGGCGGCCTCTTCCGGAGCCTGGGCCGCCGCTGTTATCACCTGCAACGGCTGCCGGGCGTGCCAGTGGCTCAGCAGCGTTACCGGCTCCGCCCGCAGGCACTGCAGGGCTAGACCACGTTGTGCCAACTGCGCCTGCAAGTCGCTGAGACTTTCCAGTAAAAACGCTGACTTGGCCGGGCCCAGCCGGTCCATGCCATCCACATCCGCTTGCAGCCAGTGGTCGGGCAACAGATACAGCCCCAGCACCGGCTGCGACAGACTGGCCGCCCGCTGCAGCAGCGGCTGGTCCGCCACGCGCAGGTCTTGCCGGAACCAGACCACGGTAATCATTGCGGTCTCCCCTGGCGGCGACAGCGTTCACTGCAGTACACCACCTGCTCCCAGTGCCGCGCCCATTTGCGGCGCCAGCTGAAGGGCCGCTGACACACCCGGCAGGTCTTCTGCGGCAGCGCCGCCTTGTTGCCTTTCCAGCCGCTGCTCACAGGGCCTCCGGGTCCGCCAGCAATTGTTCCGCCCGAGTCAGCATGGCGTTGACCTTGGCCGGGTCCATGCGATCCAGGTTGCGATAGATCATGCGCATGCGGTGGTTGTTCTGGAACTGGCCGCGATGCCGATGAATGAAATGCCAGTAGAGGCTGTTGAACGGACAGCTGTCATCGTCACTGGCGGTTTTGACATTGTACTGGCAGTGCTTGCAGTAGTCCGACATGCGATTGATATAACTGCCGGACGCCGCATAGGGCTTGCTGCCCAGGTAGCCGCCATCGGCATGCATCACCATGCCCAGGGTGTTGGGCAGCTCCACCCAGTCGAAGGCATCTGCATACACTTCCAGGTACCACTGGCAAATGGCTTCCGGCAGCACGCCCAGCAGCAGGGCAAAATTGCCGGTGACCATCAAACGCTGGATGTGATGGGCATAGGCGTGGTCCAGGGTATTGCGCAAGGCCTCGGACATGCAGTGCATGCGGGTGTGGCCGCTCCAGTAATAACCGGGCAGCGGACGCTGATTGTTAAGCCGGTTTTCGCCGGCGTAATCCGGCATCAGCAGCCAATAGATGCCCCGCACATATTCCCGCCAGCCCAGGATCTGGCGAATGAAGCCCTCCACCGCATTGAGCGGCGCCTGACCCTCCCAGTAAGCCTGCTCGGCGGCCTGACAGACCACCAGCGGATCCAGCAAACCAATATTCAGATAGGGCGACAGCAGGCTGTGGAACAGGGTGTCTTCCCCGGTGACCATGGCATCCTGGAAATCACCGAAGTGCGGCAACCGCTGTTCGATAAAATGTGCCAGTGCCTGCTGTGCCTGGGCGGCGGTGGTGCCCCAGCGAAAATCTGTCAGGTTGCCGATGTGATCGGGGAAGTGCTGCTCCACCAGCGCCAGCACCTGCTCGTCGATGGCATCGCGAGGGAAAGAAAGGTCCGCTGGCAAGGGCACGTCACCCTTGTAGGCCTTGCGGTTGCTGGCATCAAAATTCCACTGACCGCCCACCGGCGCATCCCCTTCCATGAGCAGGCCGGTGTGGCGACGCATTTCCCGGTAGAAGAACTCCATGCGCAGCTGTTTCTTGCCGCTGGCCCAGCGCTGGAAGAAGGCCGGGGAACAGAGGAACCGACTGTCTTCCAGACAGGTGACGGGACAGGACAATTGCTCCGGCCACTGCTCATTGATCTGCTGCTGCAGACGGTATTCGCCGCAATGGGTAACCACCAGCTCCTCGGCCTGCTCACAGAGCGGGCCCAGCACCTCAGGCAGGCTGCCATGGTCATGCTCGCCATAGGCAAAGTAATCCAGCTGCCAACCTGACTCGCGCAGGTCTGCGGCAAAGTGGCGCATGGCGCTGAAGATAAAGGCAATCTTCTGCTTGTGGTGGCCCACATAGGTGGCCTCGGCGGGCACCTCCGCCATCACCAGCCGGTCGCGTTTTTTGTCCAGCGCCTGCAGCGTGGGCAGAGACAGGCTGAGCTGGTCACCCAGAATGATTCCGACTTTCACGACCTCTCCCACAACATCTCAAAACTCAAGAATGCCGTCAGGGGAGTGGCCGCCGGGTGAAGGAACCCTGTCCGGGCAAGGAGTAATAGATGTCAGTTGGCGCCTTGTTCACAAGGCGCCAACAAGTCCTGCCGGATTCAAGCGTCCCGATTCACCAGCCGCAGTTGCCGCCCCTGGAGTACCGAGGGTGCCGCCAGTTGCTCGAACAGCATGGTCAACGGTTGGGGCCGACCAATGGCATAGCCTTGCACAAAGTCCACACCAGCCTGCTCCAGTATCGGAATCATGGCGATATCTTCCACGTATTCCGCCACGGTTTTCACGCCCAGTCGGTGGGCCACTTCGCTGATGGATTCGACAATGGTGCGGTCCACGCTGGAATAGAGCAGGTTGCGCACGAAACTGCCATCGATCTTGATGAAGTCCACCTGGAAATGCTTGAGATAATTGAACGAGCTGAAGCCACTGCCAAAGTCATCCAGCGCCACCTTGCTGCCCTTCTGGCGAATCCGCGCCAGCAATTCGCTGGCACTGGACAGCTGATTGACCACGGTGGTTTCGGTGATCTCGAAGGTAAGCCGCTCGGGCGCCACCGTGGTGCGATCAAGCAGTTCCTCCAGAAACGGAATAAAGGTGGGATCATCCAGGGAGGTGGCTGACAGATTGATCGCCAGATGCAGGCTGGGCAGGGCGGCCAATTCCTCGCTGAGCGTAACCAGCACCTGGGTGAGTACCCAGCGATCGATGTGCGGCATCATCTGGTAGCGTTCCGCCGCGGGGATAAAGGCGCCGGGGTTGAGAATGTCACCGTTGCGGTCGCGCAGGCGCAACAGGATTTCGTAATGGGAGGCATCCGTTTCCCCGCCGATGGGGCGGATTTCCTGGGCATAAAGCAGAAAGCGATTCGACTCCAGGGACTCGCGCAGACCCGCGGCCATCTGCAGCTCCAGATGCCGGCGAGAGGCTTCGCTGTCATCCGGGGTGTACACCGAAACCCGGTTACGACCCCGGTGTTTGGCGGCGTAGCAGGCCACGTCTGCCCGACTCATGGCCTCTTCCACGCTGATCAGATTGCCATCCAGCTGCACCAGACCGACGCTGGCACCGATATCGTAGAGGGAATCCTTCCAGGCAAAACGGATGTCTCCCAGGGCCGCGATCAGTCGCTCGGCAATTTGCACGGCCTTGTCTGACGGGCAGCTACGCAGCAGCAGGCCAAATTCGTCGCCGCCCAACCGGGCTACCACATCCCCGTCGCGAATCTGACGGCCAATGACCCGGGCGCATTCGCGCAACAGGGCATCGCCGGCCACATGGCCGGCGGTATCGTTGACCACCTTGAAACGATCCAGGTCGATAAAGCACAACACGCTATGCTCGGCGATGCCTTCATCCAGTGTCTGCTGCAGGGTGTTTTCAAATTCGCGCCGGTTGGTCAGGCCAGTCAGGGCATCATGGGTAGCGTGATAGCGCAGCTTCTTCTGCATGGCGCGACGGGCGCTCACATCACGAAACACCATCACCGCCCCTTTCACTTCACCCTCGGCGGTCTTCACCGGGGCGGCCGAATCCTGGATTTCATAGCGGCTGCCATCGCGGCTCAGCAGAAAACAATCCTCGCGCAAAAAACACATGTCTCCGCCGCGCAAGGCCACCGCAATGGGATTGGTGGGCGCTGGCCGACCCTCTTCATCACTGAGCTGCAGCACCGTATCCACGGGCTCACCCTCGGCATCCCTTTCCCGCCAGCCCGTTAATGATTCTGCCACCGGATTCATGAAGGTAATCCGCCCGCCTTGATCCGTGGCGATCACCCCGTCGGCAATGGAGTTAAGCGTCACCCTCAGGCTTTCTTTCTCATGGGCCAGTGAGTGCTGCATGGTCCGTTCGGCAGTCACATCCCAGTTGGTTCCCACCATCAGGGGCACTTTATCGGGGCCGACCAGGGTGGTCTCGGCACGGGCACGAATATAACGCTCTTCGCCAGCCGGGGTGAGAATGCGAAATTCCCCGTCCAGCTCGCCGGGGGCATCCATCACCTGTTGCAGTCGGGGCTGCAGCTGGGCCAGGTCATCCGGGTGAATGCGGTCGTACCAGATTTTCAGGGTACCATCGCCCTGCTGCCCGGGCTTGACCCCGTACATCTCATAGATACGCTCATCCCAGTCCAGCTGGCCGGTGACGGTATTGTACTGCCAGATCCCCACGCCACCGGCAGACAGGGCCAGTTGCAGTTGGTGGCGGCTTTCCGCCAGGGCATGTTCGGCCTCCTTGGCGGCCTGGATATCCTCGCACTGCACGATAAGATAGCGAACGCTGCCGTCTTCACTCACGGCAGCAATGGACAGGCGCACCCAGACCAGCTCGCCGGCCTTGGTGACATAGCGTTTTTCCAGGCGAAGGCTCTCTACCCGGCCTGCCAGTATCGCTCCCAGCTGCTGAAGATCCTCCTGCAGGTCATCCGGGTAAATCATCTGCTGGAAGGAACTCGCCAGTAGCTCTTCCTCCCGGTAGCCGCTCAGACGGCACAGGGCACGATTGACCGCCAGCCAGCGCCCATCGGGGCCCATCAGGGCCATGGCTATCGCCGAACACTCCATGGTCAGCCTGAAACGCTTTTCCCGCTCCTCCAGGGCCAATCGCCCAGACCGTTCACGGCGGAAAAAAATGACCGCCAGGGCCACTACCCCCACGGCTGCCCCAATTAGCAAAGCCTGCATGGTTCACGTCCATTGTTGATTATTGTAATTCCTGACCACCTGTTCACTTTTTGAACTGCCTGCCTCTTACTTGCCAGCGTCACCTGACAAAACCGGAACTTTCACCGACAATTGGGTGACTATCAGAGGGCCACCTGCCCGAACATTCGCCTGCGGCTTGCCCATCGCTTCCCGCAAAAGGAGTATCGCCTACCCGGCTGTGCAGACCATGACGCTCCGATACCGTGCTCTACAATGCCTCGCCCTGCTGTTTGTGGCCTTCGCCCTGTCCCAGCTCTGGTATCTGGGTCAGGTGCTGCGCCTGCAGCACCACAATCCGGAAGGCAGCGCCTATATGCAGCGGGCCAAGGCGCAGGGACAGGTGCAGCAGCACTGGCGGGACTACGATCAGATCAGCGATTACCTGAAGCGCTCGGTACTGATTTCCGAGGACGCCCAGTTCACCAATCACAGCGGTTTTGACTGGCAGGGCATCCGTTACGCGCTGCGACGCAACCTGGAAGCGGGCAAGCCGGTGGCCGGTGGCTCCACCATCACCCAGCAACTGGCCAAGAACCTGTATCTTTCCGGCGCACGCAGTTATACCCGCAAGGTTCAGGAAGCCATGATTGCGTTGATGCTGGAAATCGGCCTGAGCAAACGCCGCATTCTGGAGCTGTATCTGAATGTGGCCCAGTGGGGCCACCAGATTTACGGTGCCGAAGCCGCCGCCCGGCACTATTTCCAGGTCAGCGCCGCCGAACTGAGCATAGTCCAGGCGGCGCAACTGGCGGCCATGTTGCCACGCCCCAATTACTATGATTTCAAGGGCCCGACCGATTATGTACAACAACGGGCCAACTGGATTCAGGAGCAAATGGCACTGGTGCGCATTCCCGATCCCGGGAACCTGCCGCTGCCATCCCCGTCTGAACCTGACCCCCGCCAAGGAAACACGCAATGAAGCAGTTTGTAGTACTTTGCCTGACCGGTCTGGCCCTGCTGGGCTGTAGCGACAATGACACCGGTACCCCGCCGATCTCATCGCCGCCCAGTGACACCGGCAACCCGCTGGTAGGCGCCTGGCAAAACGGCGAACAGACACTGGTACTGGAAGAAAACGGCGATTTCTACCTGCCCGCCGACAACCAGCGCCAGGGCCTGACCTGGGAAAACGGTGATGGCACCTTCACCTTCCGCTACCTGGATAACAGCCGGCTGGCAGTGGAAACCCAGAGTGTCAGTGGCGAGCAACAGCAGGACACACTCAGCCTCAGCCCCTCCACCCCCTCGACCGGGGAAGAAGAGCAAGCCGACAGCCCCCTGTTCACCGGCGACTATCAGCGCGCCAACGACGCCGTCGGCCATCTCAGCGGCAGGGTGGAACTCCCCAAGGATAGCGAACTGCCCGACAAGGCGGTGCTGACCGTATCCCTGCTCACCCGCAACGACGAGGCGGTGATCCGCCGCCTGATACCCCTTACCAGCGATGCTCTCAGCCAGCCCTTCCGGCTGTATTACCCGGCCAGCGCAGTGAACGCGGATAGCGACTATCAGGTGCGCAGCCAGGTCCTTGCCGATGGCGGCCTGTTCTTCCAATCTGAGCCCACACCACTGGACTTTACCCGCGGCCAGTTTGCCGATATCACCCTGCCCCTCAGTGCGGTAATGACGGCCAGCGAAACCCTGCGCGGCGCCCTGGTATACCAGTACGGCACCACCAGCCTGATCCTTTGCAACAGCGATCGCCGCCTGCAACTGGCCGGCCCCCAGCGCGACGACCTGATCGACGCCTATGAAGCCGCCCGCGAGTATCCGCTGCAGCCACGCGTGGCCACCATCAGCGGCCTGCTGCGCAAGGTGCCTGGCGAACAGGAAGGCAGCATCCAGAGTGGCATCATCGTGGAAAGCTTTTCCCTGGAAAGCGGCTATGACGACTGCCGCCTGCCCAGCGCAGAGCTGACCAATACCCGCTGGCAGCTCAGTGCGCTCGGTGACAAGACGCTTGATGCGAGCAGTAAACAACAGCCCTACCTGACCCTGGACAATGAAGGCAACGTGCATGGCAATGCCGGTTGCAACGGCCTCAACGGCAGCTATCAACTCAATAACGACAGCCTCTCCTTCGGCGCCATCGCGACTACCCGTAAGGCGTGCCCGGACATGGCAGGAGAACAGGCCTTTTTGCAGGCGCTGAAAGCAACCAATGGTTTCCGCATCGACGGCGAGTTGCTGACCCTGTTCGATGACAACAATCAGTCGCTGGCCGGTTTCCAGGCCATCGCGCTGTAACCGCCCGCTGAGTCCTGGAGGGAAAGACCATGCGCATCCATTACCTGTCCCATGTGCCGTTCGAACAACTGGGGGCCATGGAAGCCTGGTTCCGGGAGCGCGACGCCACCATCAGCCAGTCGCTGCTGTTTGAGGGTGACCCACTCCCTGACACCGGCGAGTTTGATGTACTGGTGGTCATGGGCGGCCCCATGGGGGCGGATGATGATGACAGCCATGCCTGGATGACCCCGGAAAAGGCGCTGATACGCGACAGCATCGCCGCCGGCAAAAAAGTACTGGGTATCTGTCTTGGCGCCCAACTGATTGCCCGGGTGCTGGGCGCCCCGGTAACCGCCAACCCGGACCGGGAAATCGGCTGGTTTCCGGTCTACCCCACCAGTGCCGGCAAATCCGACAGCATCGGCAAACTGTTTGCCGGCGCCCCGCCGGTGCTGCACTGGCACGGCGACACCTTTGCCATTGCTGACGGCGCCGTACATCTGCTGGAAAGCAAAGGCTGCCCCAATCAGGCATTTCGTTACGGGGATAATGTGCTGGGCCTGCAGTTTCACCTGGAGCTGCAGACCGACAATGCCGCCGCCCTGTGCGATGCCTGCCCGGAGGATCTGGCAGACGGCCCCTGGGTAGAACCCCGCGACAGCATGCTGGCGGACGAGCAGCGCTTTGAGGATGCCCGGCAGTTACTGGGCCGAGTGTTGAGCGCCTTTCTTCGCTAAGCCGCCAACCCCCACCGACCGCCCAACCCACCGTTGGAGCCTTGCTTGCAAGGCGAAAGCCACAGGTTGGACTGATTCGCCTTGCAAGCAAGGCTCCAACGGAATTGGGAGCCGCCCCCCAGCTAGGAGCGCGGCTTCTTCGTTTTCAGCTCAACCAACGCGACCTCGCGCCGCTGTTAACTATTCACTATTAACTGTTCACTGCCTTCCTGCACCCGGCCCACCGCAGACAGGATCGCCTGCAGTGCAGCCGCAGTCGTATCGGCAGCGGTAGCCACGGCACTCTGCACAGTGTCCCCCACCTGCACTCGCACACAGGCCATGGCGTTGGCTTCGGTGTTATCGCCCAATGAGTACTCATCGAAGGACACCACCTTCACCTCGCCACCGGTACGACGGTTGAGCGCGTCCACCAATGCAGACATGGCACCGTCGCCGCGGCCGGACAACAGGGTCACCGGCTGGCTGGCATCGCCGATGCTGATCTGGGCCTGCACCTGATCGTTGCTGCGGTTAAGGTCATAGGAGCGCAACATCCAGCCCAGCGGCACATTGAGATAATCGCTGTTGAAGCGACGGTGCACCCGCTCGCTGGTGATCTCGCCACCATCCTCTTCCGCATCGCGCTGCACCACACCGGCCAATTCCTGCTGCAACCAGCGCGGCAGATCGATACCAAAATCCCGCTCCAGCACGTGGGCCACCCCGCCCTTGCCGGACTGGGAATTGATACGCACCACTTCCTCGTAGCGACGTCCCACATCCGCCGGATCGATGGGCAGATAGGCCACCTGCCAGATATCGCCT
Organism: Alcanivorax jadensis T9; assembly: GCF_000756655.1. Classification (GTDB taxonomy): domain Bacteria; phylum Pseudomonadota; class Gammaproteobacteria; order Pseudomonadales; family Alcanivoracaceae; genus Alcanivorax; species Alcanivorax jadensis. Next base: position 45,384 of record NZ_ARXU01000008.1, on the reverse strand, counting down.
TCCTGATAGCGGGCCAGGCACTTGCGGATGGCATCCTGATGGCTGCCGGAAAAGGCGCTGAACACCAGATCACCGGCATAGGGGTGGCGCGGATGCGTCTGGATATCGGTAATCTCCTCCACCAGAGCAATAATCTCCTTCATGCGCGAGAAGTCGATTTGCGGGTCGATGCCCTGGCTGTACAGGTTCATGCCGGCGGTAACCAGATCCATGTTACCGGTACGCTCGCCGTTGCCCAGCAAGGTACCTTCTACACGGTCCGCTCCCGCCATCACCGCCATTTCTGCCGCCGCCACACCGCAACCTCGATCATCATGGGTGTGCACACTGATAATCACATGTTCGCGGTACTGAATGCTGTCATGGACCAGCTCCACCTGATCGGCAAACACATTGGGCGTGCTCACCTCCACGGTGGCCGGCAGGTTGATGATCACCCGCTGGCCCTGGTCCGGGCGCCACACCGCGTTCACCGCATCGATCACCTCGATGGCGAAATCCGTTTCCGTGGCACTGAAGGTTTCCGGGGAATACTGGAAGCTCCAGTGGGTCTCCGGCTGCGCCGCGGCACAGGCTTTTACCCAGCCGGCAGCGCGTTCGGCAATCGCCTTGCAGCCGGCCTTGTCCACGCTGAACACCTGCTCGCGGAAGGTGGGCGAAGTGGCATTGTAGATATGCACGATGGCGTTCTTCGCCCCCTTGAGGGATTCAAAGGTACGGGCGATCAACTCTTCCCGGGCTTGGGTGAGCACCTGGATGTGCACGTCATCCGGCACCAGGTCTTCTTCGATCAGGGCCCGGCAGAAATCGAAATCGATCTGGCTGGCAGACGGGAAGCCCACTTCGATTTCCTTGAAACCCAGCTCCACCAGCATCTGAAAAAAGCGACGCTTCTGGGCCACGGACATGGGTTTGATCAGCGCCTGGTTACCATCACGCAGATCCACCGCCGCCCACAGCGGGGCTTTCTCGATACGCTGACTCGGCCAGCGACGATCAGGTTTGTCGATAACGGGGAAAGGCTGGTATTTACGGTGATCAAAGCTCATGTCATTTCCTCAAACCAAAAAGGGGCATCGGCTGCCCCCGAAGGAGAATTCCCGACCGAATCCAGGGGGTGAGCCGGATGGGGTCAACAACTCGCTGTCTGTGATCTCGGGTCTCGATCAGCGCGCCGATAGGCACGGATGGCAACGAAGAGTGGCGGCCCGCTTTTGACGGTTCGCATCATCGCCCCACGAGAGATACTTTACGGCAGCAAACCGGCAATGTGCTTGCTTTTTTCATCAGAAAACAGCCATATAAGCAATAATGTTGCGAAATAACAGCAAAAAAGGGCTGAAATCATCATGAGAAAGCAGGAACTGGCAAAACTGGACCGCACTGACCTGCGTATCCTGGAAGCCCTGCAACATAACGGCGGGCTTACCAACCAGCAGCTGGCGGAAACCGTCGGCCTGTCCCCCTCCCCCTGTTCCCGGCGGGTACAGAAGCTGGAAGCCGCCGGCATCATTCTCAAACGGGAGACCGTGCTGGACGCCCGCAAGCTGGGCCTGGACCTGACCGTGATCATCCAGATCAGCATGGACCGCCACACCCCCGAGCGTTTCGCCAACTTCGAGGAGAAGGTGGCCAGCTATCCGGAAGTGCAGCAGTGCTACCTGGTCACCGGCCAGGAAGCCGACTACCTACTGAAAGTGGTGGTGCCGGATATTGATGGCTACCAACATTTCCTGCTCAACAAGATCACTCGCATCGAAGGTGTCAGCGGGGTGCATTCCAGCTTTGTCATGCGCCGGGTGGTGGATACGGCGGCATTGCCGTTGAATTATGTGGAGACGTAGCTCTCGCACTCGCAAACCCTGACTCCCTTGTAGGAGCACCTCTTGAGGTGCGAACAGACGTGATGCAAAGAACCAGCATGAAACAGCAGCACGTCCAGAATGCATTGCCATCGGCATACCGCCTCCTTCGCCAAGGCTCGGATTCGCACCTCAAGAGGTGCTCCTACCGTTGCTTCGTGGCCAGGGCGTTGTCATGCGTCAAGCGACGCTCCTACAGATGGCCCGGCCCTAACTGATATGCTGGCACTATCAAATGCGTAGAGTTGCGAGACCATGAAAAAACTATTGATCGTCGCCCACGCCCCGTCGCCGAACACCCTGAAACTGCGCGACGCCGCCGCCCGGGGTGCCGGCCATGAAGATATCGAGAACGTGTCCGTCACGGTGAAGCCGCCTCTGGAAGCGGGGCCCGAGGATGTACTGGCCTGTGATGCCATTCTGCTCGGCACAACCGAAAACCTGGGCTACATGAGTGGTGCCCTGAAGGATTTCTTCGACCGCAGTTATTACCCGGTACTGGAAGAAAAACAGGGACTCCCCTGCGCTCTCTACATCCGCGCCGGCCAGGACGGCACCGGCACCCGTCGAGCCGTGGAAAGCATTGCTACGGGTCTGCGCTGGAACTGGGTACAGGACCCGCTGGTACTGCGCGGAGAATGGCAGGATGCCTTCGAGCAGCAGGTAGAAGAGCTGGGGATGTATCTGGCGGCGGGGCTGGATGCGGGGATTCTTTGAGCTACGAGCTTCTAGCTGCTAGCTTCGAGGCGCGGTAGAACTCTTTGGGATCTGAATGTCCGTGCCCGCGCCCAACCATGGGCGCGGGCACGGACTCTCCATTACTGACAAGCCAACCCGCGTCTAGTCGCTAACAGCTAGAAGCTCACAGCTGCCTTACCCCTTGCTCTTGTTCACCATGGCCGCCAACACCGCCTTCGCCTCATCGCCCTGTAGCATTTCACCAAACAGGGCCAGATCTTCCTCGAGTACATCCTGCAGCGGCTTGCTGATCGCCTGACGCATCAACCGTTTGCTCTCGCGCAGGGCCTTGGGGGGTTTCTTTGCCAGGGTGTCAGCCCAACCGCGGGCGGTGGATTGCAGGTCCTCACGACCCACCACCTTGGCGATCAGGCCAGCCTCGAAAGCTTCCTGTGCCAGCATCGGCTCACCCAGCAGCAACATGCGGGCGGCGCGCTGATAGCCCAGCCAGTCCGGCAGGAGCTTGGCGGAACCCGCTTCCGGTACCGCGCCGAGATCGGCAAAGGGGGTGATGAACTTGGCATCATCGGAGGCTACTACCATATCCATGTGCAGCAGCATGGTGGTGCCTACGCCCACCGCATTGCCCTGAACAGCAGCGACCACTACTTTCGGGAAAGCATAAATGGCCTTGATGAAATTCGCCGCTTCACCCACTTCACCGGGCTTGGCATTGAGGAAGTCCACCAGATCGTTGCCGGCACTGAAAGATTTTCCTTCGGCAGCAAACAGTACCACGCGAATCTCATCGCTCTGTTCCGCGGTATGGAGCAGGGCGATCATGTCCCGGTACATGGCGCCGGTGAGGGCGTTCAGTTTATCCGGGCGGTTCAGGGTAATTTCCAACACTGATTCGGTGTGTTTCACCAGAATCAGATCACTTTCCAATGTCGGCAAGGTCACGACAGCTCTCCCAATCATTATTTGTCGGGCAAGGCTAGCCGCCCGCTCCGCCCATGCCAAGGACGAATACCGACAAAGGGTATTGACCAGCCGGTCAAAGCACCTTAAAAAAGCGCACCTCTCCTGAGATCGTCACCGTGAAACTGATCACTTTCGATCCTTTCCGCACTTTGGGCCTGCCCGGCGTGCGTTATATCAAGCCGGAACACATGAACCAGCACCGCGAGACCCTGGCGGAAGCGGACTGGTTACTGTTTCCCGGCTTCTGGCAGATCAACAGTCTGCACTATGTGCTCAAGCGCCCCATCTTCCCCAGCCTGAGCAGTTACCACCTGGGCCACGACAAGGTGGAAATGACCCGAGCTCTGCAAACCGCCTGCCCTGAGCATGTGCCGGAAACCCTGATTGTGGCTTCCGACAAGTACGGCATTGGCCAGGTGCTGGATCAATGGCGGTTTCCGTTTGTGGCCAAATCAGTGCGCTCCAGCCAGGGCATGGGCGTCTACCTGATCGAGAACCGCCAGCAGTTTCTGGATTATGCGGAGCGCGAAGCCGTGCTCTATATACAGAAGCTACTGCCCATTGTGCGCGACCTGCGCGTGGTGGTGGTGGGCGAGGAAGTGGTGGCCAGCTACTGGCGGGAAGGAGTGGGTTTTCTGAACAACGTGAGCCAGGGCGGGCGCGTGCGCACCGATCTGTCGGTACCGGACAATGCCATTTCCCTGGTGGAGGGGCTGGCCCGTTATCTGGGTATCAACCATGCCGGCTTTGATGTGGCCATGGTGGATGGCCACCCCTACATCCTGGAATTCAATCGCCTGTTCGGCAACACCGGCATCCCCGACCTCAATCAGCGGGTTCAACAGGCCATGAGCCACTACCTGCTGGGCGAGCCATCGTCGCCGCCCTCTTCGGACAGCAAGGTATCCGCCTGAGTGCGCAGCAGGTTCTGGTAACGGTGAGCCAACTGCTCAACCGGCTGTAGCCGTACCTTGTGATCGCCGGCGGTAACCACCTGGGCCTTTTCTGGCTGGTACAGGGCTTTCACATCCAGCTCGGTGGCGGCCAATTGTGCTTCCGGCACATTCAGCCGACCCGGCACCCCTGCCACACAGAGGGACCAGGCTTCCTGCTGGCCCCTATCGGTGGTGACCAGCGCCTTGAATTCCAGTGGTGGCTTGCCCTGCTGCTTGCGTAACGGCGCCAGAAGGCGCACTACACGGAGGAACAGCAGGCCCGCGCACAGCGCGGAAAACGCACAGCGGGACGCCGGCTCCTGATAGAAAAACAGCCCGGCCTGATCGCCTACCCTTTGGCCTACCCGGCCACCATAGATACCCGCCACCTTGTCGAGAATCTGCTGATAATCCGCCAGCACCTCGGCCATGGCCGCCTGGGTATAACGCTGACGGATATGTTCAAAATTGACGATGCTCAGGCGCAGCTGGGCCAGTGGCTCAGCGCCTTCCGGCAAGGGCTCGGCCAGCGCCTGCGTCGATGCAGGCGTGGCCAGCGGTGATGTTGCAGGGGGCTCCACTGGCGTCGGTTCTTCAGGCTCCAGCGGAGGCGGCAGCAACCGTTGCTGAATCAGGGCAACAGCCACACGCAGCAGCAACAGGCACAATACGGCCAGCACAAAGCCGGCCTCCAGCCGCTGGCGCGGCAGGGCACTGGTATCACCTAGCAGGGTCAAAGTGCCGGCCAGCTCCCCGTCCGGCAACGCCACCGGCACCGAGACCACCAAATCCGAGCGTGACACTCCGGACAGCCCCACCTGAATATCCGCCGCATCCAGAAAGCGCACCCCGGCCACCGGGGCCAGCTGCACGGTTTCCCGACCGATCAGGTTGATGCTGATGGAGTCATCGCTGGCCAGGGCCTCGGCAGCCCGGCGGGCAGTCTGTTCGGCCAGCGCCTGCAGCTGTACCTTGCGCTCCTGCTCAAGCCGCGCGGAGAAGTGCTCAAGAAAATAGACACCGACCACCAGCATGGCCAGCAGCATCAGGATCAACTCACGCAGCAGGCTGCGTTGTTGCCGAATCCATGGCCGCCATTGTTCCCACAGGGACATAGAGTTGCATTCCGTAGTATTGAGCTTGCGCGCAGTATAGCGCGACAGGAAGAGATGGCGTTGACCGAATCGGCGCACCTTAGCAGCGATGATGCCCCTACAGGCTATTGGCGATGTAAAACATCGCTAATCCCCAAGGCACTGCCGCTTGCGGTACCATTTCTGCTACCCTTACGCGGTTTTCGCGGGAGCCACTGCTTCCGCCTTCCGCTTGTCTGACTTGCCCCCGGGAGCCCATGCGTGCGCGAGATCATTCTGATTCAGGTATCCGGCAGTGACCGTCCCGGTCTGACCGCCGCTTTCACCCGGATTCTGGCCCGTTACCGGCTCAATATCCTGGATATCGGCCAGGCCGTAATCCACGACACCCTGTCGCTGGGCATCCTGGTGGAAACTCCGCCGGACGCGGAGTCCTCCGCGGTGCTCAAGGATCTGTTGTTCGAGGCCCACAAGCTGAATATCAATGTGCGCTTCCGCCCCATCGACGAAGACCGCTACGAAGAATGGGTATCCGGCCAGGGCAAGGACCGCCACATCATCACCCTGCTGGCGCGCAAGATCACCGCCGAACAACTCTCCGACGTGACCGCCACGGTGGCAGACAACGGCCTGAACATTGACAGCATCGCCCGCCTGTCCGGTCGGGTGCATCTGGAAGGGGAAGCTCTCAACGAAGACAGTCGCGCCTGCATCGAGATTTCCGTGCGCGGTGAGCCGAAAGATGGCGAAGCCATGCGCGCCGCCTTCCTCAGCATCGCCAACGAACGCAATCTGGACATCGCCTTCCAGCGCGACAGCGCCTTCCGCCGTAATCGGCGCCTGGTGGTGTTCGATATGGATTCCACCCTGATCCGCTCGGAAGTGATCGACGAGCTGGCCATGGAAGCCGGGGTGGGCGAAGAGGTGGCAGAAATCACCGAGCGGGCCATGCGCGGCGAGCTGGATTTCAATGAAAGTTTCCGGGCCCGGGTGGCCCTGCTCAAAGGGCTGGATGAAGGTGCCCTGGAGCGGGTGCGCGAACGCATCCAGCTCACCGAAGGCGCACAACGGCTGATCAGCACCCTACGCGCCCTGGGCTATCGCACGGCAATTCTATCCGGCGGTTTCACCTGGTTTGGCCAGTGGCTCCAACAATTGCTGGGCATCGACTATGTGTATGCCAATGAGCTGGAAATCGAGAACGGCCAGGTCACTGGCCGGGTAGTCGGCCAGATCGTCAACGGCCAGCGCAAGGCAGATCTGCTCAAGCAGATCGCCACCCAGGAAGGCATCAGCCTGGAACAGGTTATTGCCGTGGGCGACGGCGCCAACGACCTGCCCATGCTCGGCGAAGCCGGCCTGGGCATCGCCTTCCGCGCCAAACCCCTGGTAAAACAGAACGCCGAACAGGCCATCTCCACTCTGGGCCTGGACGGGATTCTTTATTTGATCGGGGTAAGGGATAAGGATCAGGCGGAGCTGCTTAAGAGCAATTGAAAATTGATAGTTGAGAATTGATAACTCGCGGACAAAGCTTAGCTGGTTATCAAACGACAAGAGGCCGCGCCCATGAATTGGTCGCGGCCTCTTGCGTTCAGGAATAATTTTAGCGCCGCATGCGCGTTATCAATTATCCATTATCAACTGTCAATTAATTACGCCGACTCCGGAATCTGCAACGTATCCATCGGCGCTTGCAGGTAGAAGCCTTGCAGGTAATCGATCCCGCCGAGACTCCACAGGGCCTGCATCTGGGCGGCGGATTCCACGAAACCTACCACCGTCTTGCGGTTGCCTTCCTTCACCTGTTTGACGATCTCGGTGAGCCGCTGGCGGCCTTCGGCCTTGGCCACATCCTGGGTGAAGGAGCCTTCGAATTTCACCATGGTGGCGGGAATGTGCTGGAACAGTTTGAACGGATCCAGGCCACCGCCGAAGCGACTGATGGAGATGCCGCAGCCGGCGCTCTTCATCTTCTCGGCAAACACGCCGGCCTGCTTCAGGTAAGTGGTAGCATCGCCTTCGGTGAGCTGGAAGGTCAGGCGGGAGCCGTCCATCTTGGCAGCACGCATGGCCTTGAGCAGCCAATCCGCCAGGGAGGCATCCGCCAGAGAACCGCCGTTGATATTGAACACCAGCTTTACCGGTTCGTTCATGGTCGCTGCCGCGCGCATGGCATTGAGCACCACCCAGCGATCGATCTTGCCCACCAGACCCTGTTCAGCAGCCACCGGAATGAACTCGCCGGCCTCCATGGCTTCGCCCTGTTTCTGGGGCAGGTTCACAAACACCTCGAAAACATGCTCGCTGTCGTCTTCCAGATTCATCAACGGCTGGTAGCGCAGATTGAAACTACCCTGCTCCAGCGCCTGACGCAGCAGCATGACGATGGCCTCGGAAGACCCTGCGGCCACCTCGTCCATGGGGTCGTGCACCTTGATGCTGTTGCCTTTGCCACTGTTTTCCCGTTGGGCCTGGTTACAGCATTTCAGGGCCGTGGTCAGGGTGCCCTGACCGCTGCGGGCATCCTCACGGACAAAGGCCACGCCCACACTGGCGGTCACGTGGATGGTCTTGGCCGACACTTCCGGCATCAGCCCTTCAATACCCGCCCGCAGACGCTCGGCCAACTCTTCCGCCTCATCGGTGTCAGCCACCGGCAACAGCACGGCAAAATCCTCGCCATCCACCCGGGCCAGCTTGGCATCACCAACCTGGCCACCAAGCCAGTCGGCCACCGCCCGCAAAATTTCATCGGCGCCATCAATCCCCAGGGAGGACTGATGTTGCTCGAAATCATCCAGACGCAGGTACAGCACGGTAGCCAACTGCCCTTCTCTGGCCGCTTCGGCCACCGCATCATCAAGCTGATCCATAAACCATTTGCGGGCGAACAGGCCGGTGACCTGGTCTTTCTGGCTCATCTCATGGAGCCGTTCCTGCATTTCGTTCTCATCGACCCCGCCGGCGCGGATCACGATCTGGGTACAGGCTTCGCCGTCGTAGGTGCTGGACGAGAAGGTAAAGGACGCATCGAATTCATTACCCTCGGTGTGAACGCCCTTGCACTCCAGTTCCTGGGTCTGGCTTTCATCCTGGGCGCGGCTACGCAGCAGCTGCTTGAGCTTGTCGTGGTCGGCCGCCGACACCATGTCCATGATCGGCACGCCAGCCAGATCATCCGCACTTTCATAGCCGAACAGCTCCACATAATTGTCGTTGGCGTGAATATGCATGCCATCGAGTACATAAGCGATGGCATCACGGCTCTGATCCATCAACAGCGCCAGGCGTTTTTCCGCATCGTGGCGAACAATCTCGGAATGCTGGAGTTCCTTGCGCAGGCGCAGATTTTCCACCACCCGGTCCACCATCAGAGTAAGCATGTCCCGGTCGTCATTGGGGACCACGCCACTGGCACCTTGCAGCAATGCGGCTTTTACCGTCTCGGCAGAAAAGGTGTTTTCCAGCAGAATCACCGGCACCGCCTTGCCCAGACGCTTGAGGTGAGCCATGGCCGATTCGAAACTGCCATCGCCAAAGGTCGGCCGGCACAGCATCAGCTCCCAGGCACCGCCCTTGAGGGCACGCAGCAAGTCATCTTCGCCTAGCGCGAGTTGCGCCCGGGTCGCCCGGCCGGCATTGCGCAGCATATTCATCAGCTGCTCAGCCTCATCCTGTGAATCGTGGGCGATCAGTAAACGGAGATTATCCAGGGCATAGCTCATGGGGTGACGACTCATACTGTTTTCGTACGGCCCACCATTGTGCCTGACAACCCTGTCTTGGCAACTTTCCAGCAGAAAAAGATAGAACCGACCGACCTTTCCAGGGAAAGATCGCGACAGATTCCGGGTTTTCTGTTTATGAAAAGCAACCCGGCCAATGGCAAAAGACCATCACACAGCATCCTCGCTGTGAACATAGCAAACGGGTCAGACGCGCATCAGCGCGCCCTTGAATGATTAAAGACTGGACCAGATCGAATCCAGATCACCTTCATCATCATCGCTCACCGGTCTGACGGGAGCAGCAGGGGTCGCCATATCCCGGAACGGATACTGGCTGAATCCGGATGCCCCCTGGGTTCGGCGAAGCAACTGTACGCGTCGGGGCTCGCCGGCCTCAACCAGCTCCACTTTGACCCCCTCATTGAAACCCACAGTGGGTAGCAACAGAGTGGCCGGCTGACCAACGCCGGTCAATTCCGGCAGCAGGATAGCCCGCATGAAATCACTGTCCTCCCCCTGCTTGCGCAGAGCACGAGCCGCCACCGGCCGGCCTCCCGGAGCCAGCAACTCCACCCCGAAACGGGCACCGTGATTGGGTAACTGGGTGACCCAACGCACCACCGCCAGCATCCACTGACTATCCGGGTGATCACGCAGGGCCAACAACTCGCCGGTGCGCATCAGGCTTGGCGTATTGCCTTGCCAGGACAGGCAATAGCCACCGGGGCTGGCATTGACCTTCTGGCAATGATAGCTCTCCGGCAGTGAAGCCTCGCTGCGAAGCGAGGTGTCCGGTTTGCTGATATCAATGGTTTCATTGGGAAATTCGGACTGATAGGCCGTGGCCCAGGGGTCTTCCTTTTGCTGCTTTTGCCGGGTGTTCACTTTGATATTACGCAGGAAGGGATTGTTCTCTTCCCCGTCCCCCATCACCGACAGGCTGCCGCGTTCGATCAAGGTTTCAAACGGCACCTTGCCGGACAGAAAATAATGTACGCCCACCAGCCCAAAGCACAATTCGATCTCGCCGCTTTCCGCCATGCGCTTGAAGGCCCGCTCGGTGAGCGCGCCCCACACCTGCTGCAGATGGCTCATCATGCTGTCATCGAGTCCCTTGGGCACGAGCAGATCGCTGTTCTCCGGCTCCGCTTTCCAGGCACTGATGGCCTGCACCAACCGGGTGGAATCAATATAACGCCAGCTATCCGTGGCCTGGGAGGCGTGGGTGCGATAAATCGGCGGGCGGTCTGCCTGCAGATCGAATACAAACAGATCTTCATCATCACTGGCGGTCTTAATCTCGATCAGATCCCCCCAGCTGAACGCGGCCTTGAACAGGGCTGCCAGCTCCTGCTGGCGCAATTGGTTAGGCTTGGCGGTCGCCAGTAACAGACAACGGGCATAGGCAGACTGGATACTGGAATTGCCCTTCTCGTCGTCCACCGGCGAAGCCGCGATGCCGTGCAGTTCCGCCAGCAGATAAAGCTGATGCAGCTCCAGCCAGAGATGGCGAGGGCTGGGGAAGTACAACTGGTAACAACGCAACAGCGTATCGCCAAGAGCACTGATGGCACGATGAATCGATGTGGTCACTGCGCGCCGGACCGCCTTGTCCTTGAGCTTGCGCATGCCTCTCACGGCCACCAGTTTGTAACCACTGGCCAGGTGCCCCTGCAGGGCCTGGGCCAGGCTGGCCACGCGACGCGCCTTGTCCGGCAATACCAGGGACTGGTTCAGGTAATGTTTCTGCAGGGAATCGCTGACATGCAGAATGGAAGGACGCACCACTTCCAGCAACTGGAAGCGCTGCTTGGAGTCGATGTGCAGCCGGTTCAGCTCCTGAATGAACTGATAAAGCTGACGGGCAGTTTCTCCCATGTTCATAACCGGGAGAGCGTCAACCCATTGTTGCAGCTTCTTTGGCTGATCAGCGCCAAGTGTCAGGTGCGGCAAATCCTGCTCGGGCAGTTTCAAGCGCACCGTTTGGGCTGGTTGCTCCATGAAGATAATCCTTATCTCGGTGGCACCCAGATGGGGAACCCTGAACAATTTCTCCGGGAAGCTTGGCAGCGACTCCGTAAGGCCAAAAATATGCAAGAAATTGTTAAAGGAGCCCTCTAGTTATTAAGTAGTAGCTCTTGTTTTCTATGTGTCCTTCGTCACACGACTTTACGATACCGTTACACACCTGTAAATATTGTGTTCGCGCCGACCAGCGGATGCCCTAGCCCGCCAATACGGTCTTTGCCGGCTCCCCCGGCTCTTCCCGGGACAGCCTGGGCACCAGAAAACCCGGCAACCGACTGCGCAGATCCCTGTGCAATTGCATCGCCACCGAATCCGGCACCGCAAAGTGCGCCGCCCCTTGCACCGCATCCAGCTGGTGCAGGTAATAGGGCATCACCCCTGCCACATGGAGGCGATCTGACAGCGCCTCCAGCGTATCAACAGAATCGTTCACCCCGGCCAGCAACACACTCTGATTCAGCAGGGTGATCCCTTCCCGTCGCCACTGCTGGCAGCGACTCACCAGCTCATCGCTGATTTCCCGGGAGTGATTGGCGTGCAGCACCAGAGCAGTCTGCCAGCGCGAATCCGACAGCAGCGCCAGCAGCGGCTCATCCATCCGCTCGGGGATAACCACCGGCGTGCGGCTATGAATACGTAGCCGACGCAAATGAGGAATCTCCGCCAGCGCCGCCAAAAGTTCCTGCAAGCGCCGATTGTTCAGCGTCAGCGGATCGCCACCGCTGAGAATCACCTCGCCAATGTCCCGGCGCGATGCCAGCCATTCCAGGGCCTGATCCCAGCGCTTGCCGCTCAGGTGACTCTGGTAGGGAAAATGCCGGCGAAAACAGTAACGACAATGCACCGCGCAGGCACCGGTAACCACCAGCAGTGCGCGACCATGATACTTGTGCAACAGCCCGGGCACCGGCGTGTGGGAGGCTTCCTCCAGCGGATCACTGCTGTAACCGTCCTCTTCCCGCAGCTCCGCCGGCACACTGAGCACCTGGCGCAACAGCGGGTCATGCGGATTACCCGGCTCCATCAAACGTACATAGCCACGGGGCACGCGCAGGGGGAAATCCTTCGCCGCTGCAAGGCTTTCAGGCAGGGATTCAGCACCCAACCCCAACAGGCTGAGCAGCTCTGCCGGGTCGGTAATCAGGTCCGCCTGCTGGCGCTGCCAGCCCGGTAACTCCCAACCGTCCCTTTCCTGCGTTATGATGGGGGTCTGCTGATGTTTCATTTTCGTCTCTGCTGGAGTTCATTTTTTCGTCCGGCAAGGCGGAAGGAGTGCGGCATAGTCTTTCATATGTAAGCGACTGACAATGCAGCTGGGCGGAAAAAGGGGCCCAGCCCTTCGGGTTGTGCCTGCAAGCGCACCACTCGTTGTTACAAGTCGTTCATTTGAATAAAACCAAACATCTCTCCTTGTGCCTAGATTGGTGCGCTTGCAGGCACAACAGAGACGCAAATGAAACATTAGCAGACCCCGCACCCTCTGCGACGCCATACATCAACCTTTGGAACAACATTTATGGCCAACTATTCTACCAGTGAATTCAAGTCCGGCTTGAAAGTGATGCTCGATGGCGACCCTTGCGCCATCATCGAGAACGAATTCGTCAAGCCCGGCAAGGGCCAGGCGTTCAGCCGTGTCCGCCTGCGCAACCTGCGCAGCGGCAAGGTCTGGGACCGCACCTTCAAGTCCGGCGACTCCCTGGAAGGCGCCGACGTGATGGACGTGTCCATGCAGTACATCTTCAACGACGGTGAATTCTGGCACTTCATGGACCAGACCAGCTTCGAACAGAAGCAAGCGGATGAAGCTGCCGTGGGCGATGCCAAAAAGTGGCTGAAAGAAGAAGACATCTGCGAGGTCACCCTCTACAACGGTGAACCCCTGTCTGTCAGCCCGCCGAACTTCGTGGAACTGCAGATCGTGGAAACCGACCCGGGCCTGAAAGGCGACACCGCCGGCACCGGCGGCAAGCCTGCCACCCTGACCACCGGCGCGGTTGTGCGTGTGCCGCTGTTCGTTCAGGAAGGCGAGATCGTCAAGGTGGACACCCGCACCGGCGATTACGTGGGTCGTATCAAGAGCTAGTTGTGAGCGACTGGCAACCCACTGCCTCGCTGGAGGCCATCAAAGCGCGCGCCGAGCTGCTGAGCACGGTGCGCGCTTTTTTTGCCGCCCGCAACGTACTGGAAGTGGACACCCCACAGCTGGCCCGCTACGGCGTCAGCGACCCACATATCCAGTGCATCCCGGTACCCGGTTACGGCTACCTGCAAAGCTCACCGGAATACCACATGAAGCGCCTGCTGGCAGCGGGTAGCGGGCCCATCTACCAAATCTGCAAAGCCTACCGCCATGGCGAAGCCGGCGGCCGCCACAACCCCGAATTCACCATGCTGGAATGGTACCGCCCCGGCTTCGAACTGAATGATCTGATTCAGGAATGCCTGACCCTGTTCGCCGATCTGTTCACCGATGTGCGATCACAAACCTACCGTTTCCGCGATCTGTTCCACGACGTCACCGGTCTGGAACCGCTCACCGCCGAGGACCCGGCACTGATCGCCCACGCCGAATCCTGCGGCGCCCCGAAAGGCCTGAACAAAACCGCCGCCGTGGACTACCTGATGGCCACCCAGATAGAAGCCGCACTGCCCGCTGAGCAACTGTCCGTGGTCACCGACTTCCCTGGCTGGGCCGCCGCCCTGGCGCAAACCGGCGAGGACAGGGACGGCGCCATCGTCGCGCGCCGCTTCGAAATCTATTACCGGGGGCTGGAGCTGGCCAATGGCTATCAGGAACTCACCGACGTTACCGAACAGCAGCAGCGGTTTGAGAAAGACAATGCACTGCGGCGAGAACAGGATATGAACACCATGGAGGAAGACGCCTATCTACTGGCAGCAATGGCATCATCTCTCCCCGAATGCAGTGGCGTCGCCATAGGGGTTGAGCGCCTTCTCATGGCCGGGCAGCGTCTCAACAATATCGACCAGGCAATAATGTTTCCCTTCAACAGGGCCTGATTTTCCCGGGAGACGTCAACCGCTCCCACCTCTACTCGTTACAGGGTAAGAACTCCCTGAAATCCTGATTCTCCAGCAGCTCGTATATTAAAAACATGATCTATCGCAACGCCCCAAACTCAGCTTTGCGTATGGTCTGCTGCCACTTGTATATGACTCTGAGCGCGTTCACGCTGCAGATAATCAAATCTATATTTCTGACCATGGCGGGGTGGAGGCACACACCAATTCTTCCCTGGTGATTCATATCATAGCAAAGCCAGAAAAACAGACACTGACCGCACAAGGAACACTATGGACAGGCTAAGACGGTGGAAAAACCAGCTACTGGGCGATGTCGGCACCGTCTTCTATCTATCGCTGCTGTTAATTGCCGGTTTTCTGGCAGCAGCCATGGTCGACCCCGAAACGGTGCAGAGACAAGCCCAGAAAATCCTTGATGCAACAGCCAATAATTTTGGCTGGTTATACTTGATGGCAACCAGCGGCTTTGTTCTGTTCGCTCTGGGGCTGGCCTTCTCTCGTTTCGGCAGTATTCGTCTCGGCCCGGATGACGAGCCGCCGGAGTTCAGTTTCAAAAGCTGGCTGGCCATGATCTTTTCCGGAGGGATGGGCGTAGGCCTGGTGTTCTGGGGCGTAGCGGAGCCCATGATGCATTTCAACTCGCCCCCCCTCGGGATCGGCACACCACGAACTGCAGAAGCTGCACAGACGGGTATGCGCTATGCTTTTTTCCACTGGGGGCTACATCAATGGGCTAATTTTACGGTGGTCGGGCTGGCTATTGCCTATGTGCGCTTCCGTCACAACAGCCACGGACTGATCAGTGAAACCTTTAGGCCCCTGCTCGGTGACAGAGTAGATCACGGCTGGGGCAAGGCAATCGACACTCTGGCGGTCGTCTCTACGCTTTTTGGTGTGGCCACCACACTCGGTCTGGGTGCGCTGCAAATCAATAGCGGGCTAGCCAGGCTCTCCGGCGTACCCTACGGGGCAACGCCGCAACTACTGATCATGGCCGGGCTCGGCGTGTTATTTATTCTCTCTGCCATGACGCCCCTGAAGTGGGGAATCCGCTATCTCAGCAGTGCCAACATGGCGCTGGCAGCGGGGCTCTTACTGTTTGTTCTGATACTCGGACCCACCCCGTTCATCTTCAGCGAATTCACTCAAACCGTAGGTGAATACCTGGGTAACATTATACAAATGAGCCTGGTAACCACCCCTTATTCCAGTGAACACTGGGTGCAGCAGTGGACCATCTTTTACTGGGCCTGGGGCCTCAGTTGGGCGCCCTTCGTGGGCAGCTTTATCGCCCGTATTTCCCGGGGCCGATCAATTCGCGAGTTTGTCCTTGGTGTCATGATCGTGCCAGTGATTTTGAGCATGCTCTGGTTCTCCACCTTTGGCGGATCCGCTATCCACTACGAATTGTTCGGGAATGCCGGTATCGCTGACGCAGTTGCACAGGAAGTGCCGGCCGGGCTTTACGTACTGCTGGAGCAACTGCCGGGTGGATTCTATGCGGCAATTGGCGCCATCATTCTGGTGGCCATGTTTGTGGTCACGTCGGCAGACTCCGCCACCTTCGTGCTGGGCATGTTTACCTCCAAAGGCATCCTTAACCCTACCCGCTTTGTACGCATCCTGTGGGGCCTGCTGCAGCTACTGATGGCGTCAGCGTTACTACTTAGTGGCGGCCTACTTGGTCTTCGCACCGTCTCCATTGTTGCCGCGTTTCCGTTTATGCTGCTGATGGTCCTGATGGCGTATTCTCTTTATAAAGACCTGGCCCTGGAATCGCGCCGCCGCGAAGAGAGAGACAAGCTCCTGAATGAACGGATTGAACGGCTGCTACTGCGAGAATCTGAACGGGAAGCGGAACGATTGGCGGCGGAAGAAACCCATCCCACCGCGCCGGAGACGCTACCCTCTGAACCGGAAGAAGCCGATACAGTGCAGTCGAAAGATGCTGCAGCGGGCGATCAACCCGGCTGAACGCTGGCGAGGACATTCCCAACCTGCAAACACAAAAAAGGCCGCACCCAAATCATGGAAGCGGCCTTTTTCTTTCCTGATCAACACCCCGCTTCCGCGAGCTATTGATTATTCACTGTTAACTATTCTCCGCCCTTACGCCATTGCCGGCTGAGCCACCGAATTGGCCCGTGCCACCGTCTCGGCAATCAGATCGCCAATCCGGTCAATCGCCGACGGCGGGAAGTCGTGGCCCATGCCTGGAATGATGACCAGCTTGGCGCCGCGAATGTGGCGGGCAGAGGCCTTGCCGCCGGCGGGGCGGATCAACGGGTCGGCACCGCCGTGGACCACGGTGGTCGGGCAGCGGATCTGTTTGAGGTGTTTGGTGAGGGTACCGGTGGCCAGGACGGCCAGGAACTGGTTGCGGATGCCACGCGGGTTGATGCCGCGGGCCCAGCACTCACGGTACATGGCCTCCAGTTCGTCGCGGCCCTGGGGCAGGGTGCCGGCCAGCTTGCTCATCATTTCCAGACCGAAAGCCACGAACTGGTCTTCGGTTTCCACCTTCACTCTCGGGGCCACCAGGGTCTTGAGGGCCGCCGGTTTCGGCAATGGCAGGTAGGGACTGTTGTTGCTGGACATGATTGAGGAGAGCGACAACACCCGATCCGGATGGGTGGCAGCCAGCAACTGGCTGATCATGCCGCCCATGGAGGCGCCAACAAAATGGGCACGCTCTATGTTAAGGGCATCCAGCAGGCCAACGGTGTCGGCCACCATGTCGTGCAGGGTATAGGCGCTGTCCACGGACAAGCCCAGGGTATAACGCAGCAAGGCGACCAGCGGCCCCTGCTTGAACGGTTTGCGAATGCGGGTGGATTTACCCACATCCCGGTTGTCGAAGCGGATCACCCGGTAGCCACGATCCACCAGTGTATCCAGCAACGGTTCCGGCCAGAACACCATCTGCGCGGACAACCCCATGACAAAGACAATGGGCTCCCCGTTTTCCGGGCCACGACTCTCATAAAAAAGCTCGATACCGTTACTGCTCACCGTGCCTGACTGCATATGTGATCCCTTCATTGTTCTAATGCGAGCTGATCAACATAGAAAAGCCCCGGGCAAACCACAAGTTCCGACGCCGCGATTGGCCCGATGGGCCGACCAGTTCACATCGAGCTATACCGTAATCGCTCGCCACAACATATCGAACAGCACCCCGTGCTGATCCGCCATGCGCCCGGTACGGCCGCGCAGCAGATGCATCTGGGAAATGCGCAGCAGTACGCCGTAGAAGAAATCCAGCAGGATCGGGGTGGCCACCTGACCATTGAGGATACCCTGCTCCTGCCCTTCACCCAGCACGCTCAGGAACAGCTCGGTAAGCCGCTGCTGCCCCGGCGTGGTATCGCTGCCCCAGCGGCCCGGATACACCGAGTTGATCATCATCCGCCCCATCTGCGGGTTGCGATCGAAGAAGTCCAGCACCACCCAGAACACCTTGCTGAGCCGGTCGCGGAACGTATCGATGCCGGCCAGGTGATCCAGCATGCGCTCCGCCAACTGCTCCAGGCCGTGATGCAGACAGGCGCTGAGCAGCGCTTCTTTGCTGCCGTAGTAGCGATACAGGGTCTGCAGGCTGCACTGAGCCGCTTTGGCAATTTGCTGCAGCGTGACCTGATGGAATTCCGAGTCCGCAAACACCTGCACCGCCGCCCATTCGATGCGCTGGCGCACCGCCGGGTCCTGGCGGGATTCGGGAAGTACTGCCGTACCGTTTCTCACACGCTCATTTCCTTTCTCTGTAATTCTTATTACACCTGTGTCGGACAGAGCTCATTGCGACATTGACTCCCTGCCAAGAGGCTTCTAGTCTCGACACACTTTGTCACCATTCAATGTCACATTTCGTGTAATCAAAATTACACCGTGACCGGCAACCCCTGCAAGGAGTCTGGAATGCCTGTTCGCAAAATGAAGCTGGCTGGCCGTAGTGGCCGCGTGGCCGTGGTGGATGGTCTGCGTACCCCGTTCGCCCGTATCGCCACCCACTACAAAGACATGAACGCCATCGAGCTGGGCGCCATGGCCGTAAAAGAACTGATGGCCCGCAACAACCTGGACCAGCGCGACATCGAACAACTGGTGTTCGGCATGACGGTGATGATCCCGGAAGCGCCCTTTATCGCCCGGGAGATTGCCCTGGCACTGGGCATGAACACGGTAGACGCCCACTCCATCACCCGTGCTTGCGCCACCAGCTTCCAGACCGCCGCCAGCGTGGCGGACAATATCGTCGCCGGTTACAGCGATATCGCCATCGCAGGTGGTACCGACTCCACCAGCTCTGCCCGGGTACCCCTGTCCTCGGAGCTGAGCGCCGTGCTGCGCGATGTGAGCTTCGCCAAGAGCATGACCGACCGCATCAAACTGCTCAGCCAGCTGAAGGCGAAAGATTTGCTGCCCCAGGCGCCGTCCATCACCGAATACTCGGTGGGCGAGACCATGGGCGAAAGCACCGAGAAGATGGTGAAGAAATGGGGCATCAGCCGCCAGGAGCAGGACGACCTGGCCCATGCGTCCCACAGCAACGCCGCCCGCGCCTGGGCCGAAGGTCGTCTGGACAAGCAGGTGATGACCGCCTTCCTGCCTCCCAAGGCCACCCCGCTAAAGGACGACAACCTGGTGCGCAAGAATTCCGAGCGCGCTGGTTACAGCAAGTTGAAGCCCGTGTTCGACAAGGTGTCCGGTAGCGTCACCGCCGCCAACAGCAGCCCGCTCACCGATGGTGCTGGCGCCCTGCTGATGATGAGCGAGAAAAAAGCCAAGGCGCTGGGTTACGAGCCACTAGGCTATATCCGCTCCTACGCCTTTGCTGCCCGCAGCCCGCAGGATGATTTGCTGATGGGCCCGGTGCTGGCCGCCCCCATGGCCATGGCCCGCGCCGGCCTCACCCTGAACGATCTAACCCTGGTGGACATGCACGAGGCCTTCGCCGGTCAGGTGGCCTGTAACCTGAAAGGCCTGGCCGATGACGACTATGTGCGCAGCCAGACCGGCCTCGCCGCTCTCGGCGAGGTAGATCGCAGCATTCTCAACGTGAACGGCGGCTCCATCGCCTACGGCCACCCCTTCGGTGCCACCGGCGCCCGCGTCATCAGCCAGGCACTGTATGAACTGCAGCGTCGCGGTGGCGGCCTGGCCCTGACCACCGCCTGCGCCGCCGGCGGTATCGGTGCCGCCATGGTGCTGGAAGCGGAATAAGCAGCGGAACAAGGAGATCCCCATGAGCAAAACGCAACGTGCTTTTACTCTCAAGCCGCTGGATAACGGTGTGGCAGTACTGGAAATCAATGTCCCCAATGATGCCCAGAACACCCTGAAAGCGGAGTTTGCCGACGACTTCAACAGCGCCTTTGCTGCCATCGAGAAAGCCAAACCCAAAGCGCTGGTGCTGTACTCCACCAAAGCAGGCTCATTCATGGCCGGCGCCGATATCAAGCTGTTTGAAAGCGCAAAGACCGCGAAAGAAGTCAGCGATCTGTCCACCCAGTGCCAACAGACTTTCCAGAAACTGGAAGACCTGGATATCCCGGTGGTTGCCGCCATCAAGGGCGCCTGCCTGGGCGGCGGCATGGAACTGGCACTGGCCTGCTCCTACCGCATCGCCGCCAGCAGCAGCGACACCGTGCTGGGTCTGCCGGAAGTGATGCTGGGCCTGCTGCCTGCCGGCGGCGGTACCCAGCGCCTGCCTCGCCAGGTCGGTATCGCCACCGCCCTGGACCTGATGCTCACTGGCCGCCAGTTGAAAGCCAAACCGGCGAAGAAAATCGGTCTGGTGGATGAAGTGGTGGAAGGCGTGGCCGTCTACGACCGTGCCGTGGCCCGCGCTCTGGAGCTGTCCGACGCCAGGGAAGAAAGCAGCGTCAATCTTGCCAGCTACTTCAGTAAGGACGGCCTCACCAAGGCAGCGCTGGAGCAGAACAGCCTGGGCCGCAAGGTGGTCTTCGATCAGGCGCGCAAGCAGACCGCGAAAAAGACCCACGGTCTGTACCCGGCACCGCCGGCCATCATTGATGCGGTGGAAGCCGGCTTCGAGGAAGGTATCGAACAGGGTTACGCCACCGAAGCCCGTCTGTTCGGCGAGCTGGCCATGTCGCCCCAGTCGAAACAGTTGCGCGGCATTTTCCACGCCACCAATACCCTAAAGAAAGAAACCTTTGTGGCTGACGGCCTGAAAGCCCGGAACATCGAAAAAGTCGGTGTCCTCGGCGCCGGCCTGATGGGGGCCGGCATCGCGCTGACCACCATCAACAAGGCCAAGCTGCCGGTGCGCCTCAAGGACCGGGACGATAACGGCCTGGCCCATGGCGTGAAATACGTCAGCGAGTTCTACAACAAGCGCGCGAAAAAGGGGGCCATGAGCGCCGCCGATGCCAGCGCCGAACAGGGTCGCATTTCCTACACCGCTGATTACAGCGGCTTCAAGGGGCTCGACCTGGTGGTGGAAGCGGTGTTCGAAGACCTGGGTCTTAAGCACAAGATGCTCAAGGACGTGGAAGCCAACGGCAACAAGCACACCGTGTTTGCCTCCAACACCTCTTCCATTCCCATCACCGACATCGCCAGTGCCGCCGAGCGCCCGGAAAACGTGATCGGCCTGCATTACTTTTCCCCGGTGGAAAAGATGCCGCTGCTGGAAATCATCACCACGGACAAGACCGCCCCGGAAGTGACCGCCGGCTGTGTGGCCTTCGGCAAGGCCCAGGGCAAGACCGTGATCGTGGTGAAGGATGGCCCCGGCTTCTACACCACCCGCATCCTCGCGCCCTACCTGAACGAAGCGACCCGCCTGCTCACCGAAGGGGTGGATGTGAAAGCTGTGGACAAGGCGCTGGTGCGCTTCGGCTTCCCGGTGGGTCCCATCACCCTGCTCGACGAAGTGGGTGTGGATGTTGGCACCAAGGTGGGGCCGGTACTGGAAAAGGCCTTTGGTGACCGCATGGCGTCACCGGATGCCGCCGGCCTGATGATCGAAAACGATTATCTGGGCCGCAAGAGTGGCCGCGGCTTTTATATCTATGAAGGCGTGGCCAAGGGCGAAAAGCCGGTGAATACCGCTCTCTATGAGCTGATGAATGTCACCAGCGAGAAAGATGCGGATGACGAGGAAATCGTCAGCCGTTGTGCCTGGCTGATGATCAACGAAGCCGCCTACTGTTTGCAGGACGGTATTATCAGCGACCCCATGCACGGTGATATCGGCGCCATCTTCGGTCTGGGCTTTCCGCCCTTCCGCGGCGGCCCGTTCCGTTACATGGACAGCCTGGGCCTCACCAATTCGGTGCGTACCCTGGAGCGGCTGGCCGAACAGTTTGGCGAGCGCTTCACACCCGCTCCGTTATTGGTAGAGATGGCCAAAAAGAAACAACGCTTTTACGAGTAAGCGTCCGGCGCCTGTTTACTAGCGCCTGTAAACGTTCGCCCTGCCCCGCAGGGCCTAACAACCTCAAAGGAACCACAGCATGTTTCAACAAGTGATGAACTGGATGCGGGACAACAAGATTCTCCCGCAGATCTCCGACACCGAACGGCAAGCGCTGGAAGCTGGCGATGTGTGGATTGATGGTCAATTCTTCGGCGGCAAGGTGGACTTTGAAAACATCCTCGCCGAAAACTATGACCAGCTCCCCGCCCACGAACAGGCGTTCCTGGACGGCCCGGTAGAAGAGCTGCTGAAAATGGCCGACGCCTACGAGCTGTCGCGCACCCGCAAGCTGCCGGACGATGTGTTCAAGTTCATGGCAGACAATGGCTTCTTCGCCATGCAGATCGCCAAGGAATACGGTGGCATGCCCATGTCCACCCAGGCCAAGTCCTGCATCATGGCCAAGGTCAGCTCCTATTCCGGCCTGCTCAGCGCCATGGTGGTGATCCCCAACTCCCTGGGCGCCGCCGAACTGCTTGGCCACTACGGCACCGACGAGCAGAAGAACTACTACCTGCCCAAGCTGGCCAAGGGCGAGTTCATTCCCTGCTTCGGCCTCACCGAGCCCACCGCCGGTTCTGACGCTGCCTCCCTGAAAGCGGAAGGCGTGGTATTCAAGGACGACGATGGCGAAGTGAAGTTCAAGCTCAACTTCCGCAAGCGTTACATCACTCTGGCACCAGTCGCCAACCTGATTTCCCTGGCAGTGCGCCTGCACGATCCGGAAAATCTGCTGGGCAAAGGCGAAGAGCCGGGCATCACCGTGGTACTGATCGAAAAAGGCGCCCCGGGTACCGAAGGCCTGCATATCGGCGATCACCACCAGCCGATTGGTGAACACTTCCCCAATGGCCCCATCGTCGGTCGTGATGTGATCGTAGGCGCCGACAAGGTACTGGGCGGCGTGGAATACACCGGCATGGGCTGGAAAATGCTGATGGAAGCCCTGGCCGGCGGCCGCATGGTCTCGCTGCCTGCTACCGGCATCTGCGGTGTGCGTCACGGCGCCATGATTTCCGGCGCCTACTCCATGGTGCGCCAGCAGTTCGGCATCCCCATTGGTCGCATGGAAGGCGTGGAGCACAAGATCGGCAAGGCCGCCGGCATGACCTACGCCTTTGACGCTGCCCGCGTGTTCGGCTGCTCCGCCGTGGATCACGGCATTCAGCCGCCGGTAATGTCCGCGGTAATGAAAGCCTACTCCACGGAAATGGGCCGTGAGATCGGCACCGATGCCATGGACGTGACTGCCGGCTACGGCGTTATGCAGGGCCCCAACAACACCATGGGTCGCCTGTACAACTCCGCGCCGGTGAGTGTCACCGTGGAAGGCGCCAACATCATGACCCGCACCCTGATGATCTTTGGTCAAGGTGCTACCCGCTGCCACCCCTACGCCTACAAAGTAGTACAGGCGGTGGAAAACGAGGATGTGGCCAGCTTCCGCAAAAACCTCACCGGCTGGATGCTGCAGTTCCTGCTAGGCATGGTGATGACCCTGGTACGCGGCGTTACCCGTGGCTGGTTCACCGTGAAGGTGCCGGATGTGGAGCCGAAGACCAAGAGCATCTACCGTCGTCTGGGCTGGGCAGCCACCCGCTTTGGCTTGCTCACCAACCTGGCCATGTTCTTCGTGGGCGGCAAACTGAAAGCCCGCGGTAATCTGACCGGTCGCTATGCGGATGCGGTTGCCTGGTTGTACATCACCACCTCTGCCCTGCGTCGTTTTGAAGCCGAAGGCCGCAAAGCAGAAGACCTGGCGCTGGTGCAATATTCTGGTGAATACGGCCTGACTCAGATCCAGAAAGCCTTCGAAGGCATCTATGAAAACTTCGGTGGCCCGGTGGGTGTGATCCTGAAAACCGTGGGCCGTATCTGGCTGGGTCTGAACCCGCTGGCCAAACTGCCCGATGACCAGCTGACTCACAAAGCCGCGCTGACCCTGCAAAGCTACGGCGAGCAGTACAAGCGTCTGGTGGGCGGCAACTACATGCCGGAAGAAAGCGACCAGGGTCTGGGGCGTCTGCTCAAGGCCTTCCGCCTGACCACCGAAGCTGAGCCGGTTCGCGCCAAGATCCGCGCCGCCCAGAAAGCCCGCAAACTGGGCCGAGGCAAGGTGGATGAAATCGCCGCCGAAGCGGCCCAGCAAGGTGTGATCAGCGATGCGGAACTGGCACTGCTGAATGAGGCTACCGCAGCCTGCATGCTGGCCATCGAGGTGGACGTGTTCACCAAGGACGAGTACTACGGCGCCGGTGGCATTCCTGCCATGAGCGCCACCGGTGACGGTGGTGTGGAACAGCCGCCGGAGTATGAGCTGGCCAAGGCGGTCGGCGAATAACTCCCCTGACACCGAACGCCCTTCCGGGCGTTCGGTTTTCTTTCTTTCAGTTTCCATTCCTTTGTTCTGCCATATCGCAGTGCAAAGGAATTGATACTCTGCCTCTGCGACAGGATCCCCCATGAACCCATTGCTCGACGGCCTGAAGGTCCTTGACCTTTCCCGTCTGTTACCCGGCCCTTTCTGCTCCCTCTCTCTGGCCCAACTGGGCGCCGACGTGATCAAGATTGAGGAACCGGATGGCGGCGATTATGCCCGCGAACTATCCCCAGAGCTGTTCGATATCGTTAACCGGGGCAAGCAGTCCCTGACCCTGGACTTGCGCCAGGCAGAAGACGTGGCTCGCTTCAAACAATTGGTGGAAACCGCCGATGTGGTGCTGGAATCGTTTCGCCCCGGGGTCATGGACAAGCTGGGCTGTGGCTACGACACCCTCAAGGCCATTAACCCCAGACTGGTGTATGCCTCCCTCACAGGTTATGGCCAGACCGGCCCTTATGCGGATCGCCCGGGCCATGATTTGAACTACCTGGGCTATGCCGGGGTGCTGGATCAGACCGGGCTGGCCGGCAAGCGCCCGGCCATGTCCAACGTGCAGATCGCTGACCTGGCTGGCGGCGCCCAGAATTGCACCATTGGTATTCTCGCCGCCGTCATGGGGGCACGGCAGAGTGGTGAAGGCTGCTGGGTAGACGTGGCCATGCTGGATGGCGCCCTGGCCCTGCAGAGCATGGCGCTGGCCACCCATCACCAGCACGGCAGCAGCCAGCCCCGCGGCAAGGACATGCTCACCGGCGCCCTGGCCAACTACAACGTCTACCGCTGTCGCGACGGCAAGTACCTGGCGGTGGGTTCCCTGGAACCGAAGTTCTTCATGGCATTCCTGAAGGAAATTACGCCAGCCTTTCTGTGGAAGAAGAAAAAGAAAAAAACTGGCAACGCTTCCAGCTCAACCGCCGACAAACCCAAGCCCGCCGGTAGCGGCAACGATGCATTGACCCGCCTGGCCGCAGACCCGAAAAAACTGCGACGCCTGATGATACCGGTGCGCTGGGCCATCCAATTGATCCTGCTGACCCGCACCCGCGATCAATGGGACGCCCGGCTGGCCCACAAGGATACCTGCGTCTCCGGGATCCTCACCCTGGAAGAAGCCCTGGCCAATGAACAGGTGCAAGCAAGAGGCCTGGTAACCGACAGCCAGAAAGGACCGGTGCTGCGCTCCCCCATCCGCTTTGTGGGCGCACAGACCCGCGACGGTGAGAGCCCATCACTGGGCGAGCACAACCCGTTATTTACGGACCAGGATAAGCGTCGGGCCTGACGCCCGCGCTTTCTGACCCGATCATCCCTGCTACTGGACGGGCACAAACAGTAAGGTAGTGGGTAAAAGAATAATCAATACGGAACGTCCCATGAGCATTCAGGCAAAAATCATCAAGGCGGTGACCCGCCGCACGATCAAACGTCACGGCCTCAACGAGCAGCAACTGGTCCGTCACCTGCGCAAGGTGTTCAATGACACCCCGGTTCTCACCCTGCTGCCCCGAAAAGTGACACTCAACCAGATCCGCGAACCGCAGTTCGAAGGTGACCACCTGAGTGTCAGCAACCCGTCCACCACGGTGCTGTATCTGCATGGCGGCGCCTATATTGGCGGGGTCACAAAGACCTATCACAACCTGGCCGGGCGCCTGGCAAAACAGCTACATGGCGAAGTCTATCTGCCCCTTTATCCATTCGCGCCCGAGCACCCTTTTCCGGCAGCCGTGAACCGGGTGATGGAAGCCTACGAATACCTGTTGGCCAAGGGTAAGAATCCCAGCGATATCGTGATTGCCGGCGACTCCGCCGGCGGCGGCCTGACCCTGGCCACCCTGCTGCATATCCGTGACAAGGGCCTGCCCCAGCCACGCTGCGCAGTACTGTTTTCGCCGGCCAGCAATGCCTTCCCGGATGACAAGGTAATGGCCGCGCTGGACCCCAGCGACGCCATGCTGTCGGCGGACATTATCCGCACCGTGATTGATGTCTATCTACCCAATCAGGAAGATCGCAAGCACCCCTACGCGTCGCCCTGTCTGGGTGACTACAGCGGTGTCTGTCCGCTGCTGATTACCGCCAGCACCGACGAAGTGCTTTACCCGGATGGCAAGCAAGTCCGCAAGGCAGCAGAACAGGCCGGTGTCCGGGTGAAATGGATTGAGCGCCCCGGCCTGTTCCATGTCTGGCCGATCATGGTGCCCTTCCTGCCGGAGGCAAATCGGGATCTGAAAAGTGTGGTCGAGTTTATCCGCACCGCCTGACTGTTTTGGTCATTGCTGCCAGCGCAGCAGCGGCGTTAACTGAATAGTTCACAGTGACAGTGAGACGGTAATGACAGAACTGCCCCGCATCCATCCGGACGACTATTGTGACGAGGATCTGCCCCGGCTTGCCCAGCCCTGGTGGCAGACTCTGCCGGGTAACTTTCATGCGCTGCCGGATCATTTTCTCGCGGATAATGATACCCGCTGGCGAATCGACTACACCGCCAGCATCGACACCCTGGCGCGTACCGGCCTGGCCAGCATGGCCGGCGCTGCGGCCCTGCCCGCCACACTGAATATCTCGCGGCAGAGGGAAGAACGGGCACTGGTGGATTTTTATCGCCCCTTTCTTCAGGAAGAGGATCCCAATACGTTCTTCTCCCGGCCTACACAGACGGCAAATATTGAACGTATTCCGGTGGCCCCCTATCACTTTCAACCGGAGGATGGCGACGCCCATACCCTGCGTTTTCGTTCGCCCTTCGAGCCCAAGAACCCGGCGCTGCGTGACCGTTACCTGGGCCATCGCCGCAACCGCACCGCCTGGGCCCAGCACTGGCGTCACCACGGCGAACCGCGCCCGACGCTGATCATGATCCACGGCTTTGTCGCCGACCCTTACTGGCTCAACACGCGCTGGTTGGCCTTGCCCTGGTTCTACAAGCAGGGGTTTGATGTGCTGCTTTATACCCTGCCCTTCCACGGGCGGCGCAAAGGCCGTTTCGCGCCCTTCAGTGGCGCGGAATTTTTCAGCCAGGGCATGGCGCTGCTCAACGAAACCTTTGCTCACGCCATCCATGACCTGCGTCTGTTCATGGACTATTTACGCGAACAGGGCACGCCGGCCATGGGCGCCACTGGCATTTCCTTGGGCGGTTATACCACCGGGTTACTGGCCGCCCTGGAAGATGACCTGGCCTTCGCCATTCCCAATGTGCCGCTGGTCAGCATCATCGATCTGATGCAGAGCTGGTTCCCGATCAACCTGCAAGTGGGCTTGCTGAAGAAGGTCTACGGCACCGACCTGCAGGGTCTACGGGAAGTCACCGCCCTGCATTCGCCCCTCACCTGGCCCTGCAAGGTACCCCAGGCCGGGCGCATGATCATCGGCGGTGCCGGCGACCGCTTTGCGCCACCCAAGCATAGTCATCTGCTGCACCAGCACTGGGGTAATTGCGATCTGCACTGGTTCCCGGGCAATCATCTGCTGCATCTGGATCAGGGGCTGTATCTGAAAGCCATGCGCGATTTCATGAAGGCAGCGCTGGAAGAGAAAGCAACGGCGGCGAGAGGCTGAAGCCACCTTCCCCGTTGGAGCCATGCTTGCCCCCGAGGGGATCTGCGACATGCGAATGGGGTTTGGGAGATATAGGGGCGGTGAATTTGGATAGACCTGTCGAGCGCGGAGATTCCTGATCGCCCTGCAAGCATAGGTTATTCGCTTCGCTCACCCTTCGGGCCGCACGGAACTACGTGCGTTACTCCGCTGCGCTCCGTTCCTACAGCGGCTTCATAGAAATGACAAAGCTCAAGGAACTTTCCAGACCTTCCCAATCCAACCAGCGTAGCTCATAGCTCATAGCTCATAGCTCATAGCTCGTAGCTCTTATGCCTTGTCGGTCTTGAACAACGCCGCCGTGCCTGCACCGCAGGACACCACGGTTTTCATCATGCTCTCCACGCCGATTTCCGGGTGCAGCTCCACCAGATTCTGATCTACGTGGTAGATAAACCCGCTGGTGGGATTGGGGCCGGTGGGAACGAAGAGGGTGACATGGCCATCCGCATGGCGGGAGGTCACCAGCGCGGTCACCGACACATCCGTATCACGACCATACAGCCACACCCTTGCCACCTCACCACGACTGAACGGGCTGTCGCTGTTGCTGCCCATTAGCTGGCCGATCACTTCTTTCACCGTCTTGTAACCCGGCAACCGGGTCATCACGTTCTCTTCCCACTGATGCCACAGCCAGCTACCCACCCGGGTGGCCACCAGGGTGCCAACCAGAAAACACAGCACCAGAACCGCTAGCACCGACAACCAGTCGGCCACGAATTTGGGTAGCTCAAAGGCACGGATAAATACCGTGGTAAACGGCGCGATCATTTCCGTCACCGTCTGGTAAATCCAGCGGAAGAAAAACACGATGATGGAAATGGGCAACAGAATGGTCAGGCCACCCAGCAGGGACTTGCGGATAAAGAACCAGATACGGCGATTGGCGCTCATGGGCTATAAGCCTTCGATTATCATGTTGTTAGCAGTGATGAACAGACAACACCGATCGGCAAGGGTTCGCTCAACGCCTCTCGCCCTGCTCATACCAGATGCGACTGATGAACAGGCAACGCTCGCCGGCGGGGGTGTCTACCACCACCTCATCATCCACCTGTTTCTTCAGCAAAGCCCGTGCCAGTGGCGCATCGATGCTGATGTAATGTCTCTTGGCATCGGTTTCGTCCGGCCCCACCAGACGGTAGGTTTCGGTGTCACCGTCCTCGTTCTCCAGCTCCACCCAGGCACCGAAGAACACCTTGCTCTGATCTTCCGGCAAACGCTCCACGACGGTCATGTCATCCAGACGCTTGCTCAGAAAACGTACCCGCCCGTCGATCTCGCGCAACTGCTTCTTGCCGTAGATATATTCGGCATTCTCGGACCGGTCCCCCTGGGCAGCGGCCTCCTGCACTGACTGGGTCACTGCCGGGCGCTTTTCCTTCCACAGGTATTGCAGCTCATCGTTGAGCTTCTTGTAGCCTTCGGCGGTGATGTACTTGGAAGCAGGAATGCTTTTTGGTCGCCAGCGGCCCATGATGGTTACACCTCGAAGATACGATCGATCTCGCGCAGTCCCTTGAACTCCAGCGTATTACCGGTGGGGTCCTGCACGAAAAACGTGCCCTGCTCGGCGGGCTGCCCCACAAAACGCTCGCGGGGCTTGAGCAGGAACGGCCAGTCATTGTCGTAAATGCGCTCCACCAGGGTTTCCCAGCGGGCGAAATCCAGCACCACGCCAAAGTGCGGCATGGGCACCGGATGGCCATCCACCTCACTGTAGCCCTGGATCGGAGTCAGATCCTCACCTTTGTGCAGGGAAAGCTGATGGCCATGCAGATCAATATCCACCCAGTTAGGGGCATCCCGCCCCCGGCGGCCACCCAACACCCGGCAGTAAAAGTCTGCCGCTTCTTCCAGGTCATTCACCATAAAGGCCAGGTGAAAGGCCGGCTGTTTTTCCATCGTCTACCGCTCTTGCTAAACTCTCGTCATTCCGCCCGATGCAGGATACTGCTACACCTGCGTCGGGCGCCCCATGTTACTAGAGGACTCCGCCCCATGTCTGTCACCCGCGCCCCCTGGCCCGCCACCCGTCTGCGCCGCATGCGCCGCGACGACTTCTCCCGCCGGTTGATGCGCGAAAACACCCTCACCGTGGACGATCTGATCTATCCGGTGTTTGTGCTGGAAGGCAAAAATCAGACCGAGACGGTGGCTTCCATGCCCGGCGTGGAACGCATGAGTGTGGATCTGCTGGTCAAAGAAGCCGAGGAACTGGCCAGGCTGGGAGTCCCCGCCATGGCCCTTTTTCCGGTGACCCCCGCCGATGTAAAAACCCTGGACGGCAAGGAAGCCTGGAACCCGGACGGCCTTGCCCAGCGGGCGGTACGCGCCATCAAGGCGGCAGTGCCGGAAATGGGGGTGATCACCGATGGCGCCCTGGACCCGTTCACCACCCACGGTCAGGACGGCATCATCGACGACAATGGCTACGTGCTCAACGATGACACCGTGGACGCACTGGTCAAACAGGCCCTGTCCCAGGCGGAAGCCGGCGCCGACGTGATCGCCCCCTCGGACATGATGGACGGCCGCATCGGCGCCATCCGCGACGCTCTGGAAGCGAACGGCCATATCCACACCCGCATCATGGCCTACTCCGCCAAGTACGCCAGCGCCTACTACGGACCGTTCCGTGACGCCGTGGGCTCCGCCGGCAACCTGGGCAAGGCGGACAAGACCACCTACCAGATGGACCCGGCCAACAGTGACGAGGCCCTGCACGAAATCGCCCTGGACCTGGCCGAAGGCGCCGACATGGTGATGGTAAAACCCGGCATGCCCTACCTGGACGTGGTGCGCCGGGTAAAAGACGAATTCAAGGTGCCGGTCTACGCTTATCAAGTAAGCGGTGAATACGCCATGCACATGGCCGCCTTCCAGAATGGCTGGCTGGACCAAGACAAGGTAATGATGGAATCCCTGCTGGCCTTTAAACGTGCCGGCGCCGACGGCATCCTCACCTACTTTGCCAAGGCGGCTGCGCAGAAACTGAAAGGCTGATCTGAGAAACCCTGTCCGGCGCATTCGCTCCATTGAACGCAATACCCCACAGCATGCGCTGGACAGGGGCACCGGCCCGCATCCTATAATGCATATACACCAATACATTAGCGGAGCGCTCCAATGGGCCAAGACAAGACCGACACCCTCGCCCCCCTGGAAGTGGGTCGCCATTGCGCCGCCCTGCATTCCCGGGTGCTGTCACGTCTGGTCACCCGCCTCTACAACAACAAGCTGGCAGATACCGGCCTGCGCATTACCCAGTTTTCCATCCTCAATGCCATCAAGGCACAACCGCCGGAATCCATTTTTCAGTTATCCGAATGGCTGGGCATGGAGCGTACCTCCCTGCAGCGCACCGTGGACAAACTGATCGAGAAAGGGCTGGTGGAATCCGAGCCCACAGGCAACAAACGCTCACTGGGTCTGTCGCTCACTGCCGATGGCGAGGCTCTCTACCGGCGGGCACTGATACGCTGGCAGGAAGCCCAGAACGCTTTCGAGTCACTGGTCGGCAAAGAGGAGTGGGACAATATGGCCAGTCAACTTCATCGCTTCAGTACCCGGGTCAAGCAAGAGCTTTAAGCGGCGCTTGAGAAGGCAGGGGCGAATCCGAAAACGCTTTAACGGTATCGATCACCGCCGCATCCCTGAGCACTTTGCGATGACCCAACCCTTGCGTTTGATGCAGCGTAGCCTCTGGAATGGCTTGTTGCAGACGCAGCCCCTCCGCAAAAGGAATCTCCCTGTCACCGGTATCATGGATCAGCAATACCGGGCCACGAATCTGCTTGCCCAACCGCGCTATATTCAGTGCATCGAAACCAATCCCCACCCGGGCGGCCATTTTCTGTAGAAGCTGGAGTCGTGCCCGCTCACCCAGATGCAGAAACGAAGCGAAATTATTGACCATGCCGCGAAATTCCGCCGGTCCGGCAATCAGCACCAGCCTCCCGATACGGCTTTCCTGTGTGGCCACGTGGGCCAGGGCCCCGGCACCCATGGAATGCCCCAGCGCAACGGATACAGGACCACCGATAAAATCCAGCGCCAGACGAATCGCGGCAATGAAATCCCCCACATGGGCCGGCCCATCCGCCTGCTCTCCATGCCCCGGTAAAATCAGGGCGTAGCGGGTATATCGGTTGCCATTCACTGCATCGATGAAGGGCAACATCTGTGTGGCCCGGCCGGACCACCCATGCACAAACAGCGCGGCCTCGTCGCCACCCTGCCATATCGCCAGTTGCGCCCGCTCACCCAGCGAAACAGTCAGATCCGGCTCTGATGTGCGGAACGACAATGGCCCCCTGGACACCCGGGGCGTAGTCAACAGATGCAGTGCCGTATCACTGGCGCTGCCTGGCAGCAGCCGACTATAGCCAGCCATCAAGGTTTGAAAAACGGATAGCAACATAACCCTTCTCCTTTAATGTATATACACTCAAAAGCAACCCAAATGCGCCTTGCTGTGCCATGATTACCATTTAGTGTATTTACACTTTATATTGCTTTATCCTCACAGACAAGCCAGCCCGATTCCCGGGATGGCCCCCGGAGCCGTGAATCCCGGCAGGAACAGCCAATGGCTTATATGAGGAAACGGTTAGAATTTCACCGTTTTCTGCTGATTCTGATGACTGGGTCCCTGACCCGAGGATAACTGTAATGCGTACACTGATACTGATCGCCACCCTGAGCCTGTCGAGCCTGGCCGCTGCTGAAGGCCGCGCCCCAACCGAACAGGAGATGCAGGAGCTGGACATAATCCAGCAATCCTGGATCTTCCAGGGCTGAGTATCCATAAAGCCGCCTGCGGGCGGCTTTATTATTTCATCTCCACTTCCCGCCTCCCCGATCCGCGCGCTATCCTGCTTAACAGGCTGCTGAAAAGCCCGTTAACACAAAATCATTTTGCACCTGTCATTACCGTGTCACATTAATGTCATGCAATAGGGTCTTTGCAAACGGCCCGGTCAGGACGACGCCAATGAATGACATTGCCAGCGAACACAGCGCCATCGACCTCAACAACCCGGACTACTATTTCAACCGGGAACTGAGCCTGTTGCAGTTCAACCTGCGGGTGCTGGAACAGGCCATGGACGACAGCCATCCCTTGATGGAACGGCTGAACTTTCTGCTGATTTTTTCCAGCAACATGGATGAATTTTTCGAAATCCGTGTGGCCGGACTGAAGAACAAGCTGGAAACCCACACCGGCCAGCCGGGACCCGACGGCATGCTGGCCGAAGAAGTGCTGAAAGAAATCAGCCGTATCACCCATGACGCGGTGGACCGCCAATACCACATCCTTAATAACATCCTGCTGCCGGCTCTGCGTGAGGAAGGGGTAGACTTTCTTCGCCGCGAAGACTGGACCGAAGCCCAGGTGGAATGGGTCAAAAAATATTTCCGCGAACAGATCTACCCAGTGCTCACACCAATTGCGCTGGACCCTTCTCACCCGTTCCCGCGGCTGGTCAACAAGAGCCTGAACTTTATCGTATCGCTGGACGGCAAGGATGCCTTTGGTCGCTCGACCGGCCTGGCCATTGTTCCCGCTCCCCGCTCCCTGCCCCGTCTGATTCGTATTCCTGACGAGATAAGCGAGAGCGGTGACGACAATTTTGTGTTCCTGTCGTCCATGATTCACGCCCACGTCTCTGATCTTTTCCCGGGGATGAAGGCCACCGGCTGTTACCAGTTCCGGGTTACCCGTAACGCGGACATGGAAGTGGACGAGGATGTGGAAGATCTGGCCAGCGCCCTGAAAGGGCAGCTGCTTTCCCTGCGCTATGGTGACGAGGTGCGCCTGGAAGTGGCCGACAACTGCCCGCGTCATCTGATTGATTATTTGCTGGAGCAGTTCGAACTGACCGAGATCGATCTGTACGAGGTGAATGGCCCGGTGAACCTGGCTCGCATGTTCACCAGCGTGAACCGCCCACGCCTGCACTACTCGCCTTTCTCACCGAAACTGGCGCCGGCGGTAAAAAAAGCCGACACCATTTTCGACGCCATGGATCAAGGCGACATTCTGCTGCACCACCCCTATGAATCCTTCCAGCCGGTGATCAATCTGCTGGCGGAAGCGGCTCGCGACCCCAAGGTGCTGGCCATCAAGCAGACGCTATACCGTACCGGCACCAAGTCAGAGATTCTCGATCATCTGGAAACCGCCGCCCGTAATGGCAAGGAAGTGACCGCCATCGTGGAACTGCGTGCCCGCTTCGACGAGGAATCCAATATCGAAGGGGCGCGACGCCTGCAGGAAGCCGGTGCCATCGTGGTGTACGGGGTGGTGGGCTACAAGACCCACGCCAAGATGCTGCTGGTGGTGCGCCGCGAAGGCGACGGCATCAAACGCTACGTGCATCTTGGTACCGGCAACTACCATACCAAGACGACCAAGCTGTACACCGACTACGGCCTGATGACCTGCGAGAAAGGCATCTGCCAGGACGTGCACAAGATCTTCCAGGAGCTCACCGGCATGGGCAAGGCGGCGCGGCTCAAGCAGCTCAAGCATTCCCCTTTTACCCTGCACCCCTCTCTGATCGAGTGGATCGACTTTGAAACGCAGCAGGCCACTGCCGGCAAGCCCGCCCGTATCATTGCCAAGTTCAACTCACTCACCGAAGAAAAAATCATCCAGGCCTTGTACCGGGCCAGCCAGGCGGGAGTAGAGATTGATCTGATCGTGCGCGGTATTTGCTGCCTGAAACCGGGTGTGCCAGGTCTGTCAGAGAATATCCGGGTGCGCTCTGTGATCGGACGCTTTCTGGAACACACCCGTATCTACCACTTCCATCATGGTGGAGAAGATCTGGTGTATTGCTCCAGCGCCGACTGGATGGATCGCAACCTGTTCAACCGGGTGGAAACCTGCTTCCCGATCAATGACCCGGTACTCAAGGCCCAGGTAATCGAGCAGGGGCTGCATTTTTACCTGCGCGATAACAGCCGTGCCTGGCTGCTGCAGGCAGATGGAAACTATCTGCACGCCCTGCCCCAGGACGGGCAGGAGAGCTTCATCGCACAGCACGTATTACTGGAAACCTTGGGAGGAAGCTGAATTCTTCATTAATAATTGAGAATGGATAATTGATAACGGCGCGGATTGGTGTTGCTGTTGTCTTTGAATGCAAGAGGCCGCGTCCAAGCGTTTGGGCGCGGCCTCTTGCGTTTCGGGGCTTGATGCCCTTTCCCGCTAGTTATCAATTATCAACTAACCTCAACTCATAGCCTCCAGCACGAAAATAATCCTGTTCCTGTTCCAGATCCGCCAGTGTCAGGGGATGCTCTTCCAGCCAGTGCTCCGGAAACTGCAGGGACAAGGTATTGCCTTCGGCTTTCAGTACCATCTCGGGAATGACTTCATCACAGCGGGCATGATGCAGGCGAGCAGACAGTCGCAACACCAGGCATAACCGCAACAGGCCCTGCTGCTCATCGTCGGGTAGCTCCGACAGGGCAGACAGGGGAAGCTTGCGACGGTGGCCACGCACCAGCACCGCCACCGCCTGCTGCTCCTGACGGGAAAACCCGGGCAGGTCTGAATTGGTCACCAGGTAGGCGCCATGCTTGTGGAACTGGCTATGGGAGACGGCAAGGCCGACCTCGTGGAGCAACGCGCCCCAGCGCAGGGTGTCAGCCAATTCGTCATCGTCCAGTTGCCAGCTTTTGGCCACCTGCCGATACAGTCCCA
Source organism: Alcanivorax jadensis T9 (assembly GCF_000756655.1). Classification (GTDB taxonomy): domain Bacteria; phylum Pseudomonadota; class Gammaproteobacteria; order Pseudomonadales; family Alcanivoracaceae; genus Alcanivorax; species Alcanivorax jadensis. The sequence continues at coordinate 9,871 of NZ_ARXU01000008.1, read as the reverse complement.
TCGCCGTGTCACAGACACGCTCAGCCTGGGTGCGCTCCACATGGTGGCGACTCATCAGCGACTGGATGCTGCGTTCGCGCACATCCTCATGGCCGAACCGTCCCAGCAGGTCGTACAGCAGCCCCTCCCGCAGGGCACCGCCGGACACCTCCATCTGCTCAATGCTCAGTTGTTCGAAGATGCCGTAGAGAATCGCCAGGCCGGAGGGGAATATGGCTCTGCGATCTTCGCGCAGCCCCTTCAGGTCCAGCTGCTCCACCTTGCCGGCCTTGATCACTTTTTTGCGGGCCTTCTTCAGGCCCTCCATGGTGACGCCGGTTTCTGACCAACCGTTATCCACGCACACCTGGCTAATCGCCTTGATCGTGCCGGACGCCCCCACCGCCTGCTGCCAACCCAGACGCCGGTAGTTGGCGTGGATCGACAGCACTTCCTGGCGGGCGGCGGTCACTGCCCGGTCAAAGGCCTTTTCCGTGATATTGCCATCAATAAAGAAACGCTGGGCAAAACTGACACAGCCCATGTGCAGGGATTCGGTTTCGGTGGACTCGAAACGCTCGCCGATGATCAATTCCGTGGAGCCGCCACCGATATCCACCACCAGCCGCTGGCCAGCATCATCCGCCAGGCTGTGCGCCACCCCCAGATAAATCAGACGAGCTTCCTCGCGCCCGGCGACGATCTCGATATCGTGCCCCAGCACCGCTTCCGCCCGCTCGATGAACTCCCGGGCATTGCGGGCCTGACGCAGGGTATTGGTGCCGACCACGCGCACACTGCCGCGGGGAATACCGGCAATCCGCTGGGCAAAGCGGCCCAGGCAATCCAGCGCCCGCTCCTGGGTGTCCGCGTCCAGTCGGTTATCCCGGTCCAGCCCGGCCCCCAGTTGCACTTTCTCGGACAACCCATCCAGGATCTGGACCTCACCATGGGCCTGGCGGGCCACTACCATGTGAAAGCTGTTCGACCCCAGGTCAATGGCCGCCAGATGCTCGCCATGTTCCATATGCACTCCTTTCCTGAAAGGCCATTGCCCTTTTCCTGCCCACCACGGGTAGACAGAGAATTGATAAACGCCCCCGAATTCTAACGGAATATCATGGCGTTACGGTGTCATAGGCAAACTCTACCGCGATAATTTACTCACTCGCTTGAAATTCGGCACCCGCGACCTGATATTATCCATCATCGCAACAGCCCGCCCGTCGGGCCAGCTAACCCCCTATCTCAGGAGAATTCAATGAGCGGCGAGATTATCAATGTGACCGACGCGGACTTCGAAGCCCAGGTCATCAATGCAGACGGCCCGGTGCTGGTAGACTATTGGGCACCCTGGTGCGGCCCCTGCAAAATGGTCGCGCCGATCCTGGAGCAACTGGCCGGCGAGTACGGTGACAAGCTGACCATTGCCAAGATCAACATCGACGACAACCCGGAAACGCCCAAGAAATACGGCGTTCGCGGCATTCCCACCCTGACCGTGTTCAAGAACGGCAACGTGGAAGCCACCAAGGTGGGCGCCCTGTCCAAGAGCCAGCTGGCCGCATTCCTGGACAGCACTCTCTAAGACAGACAGCACCCCCCACTAACACCCCCGCTGCCCGGCGGGGGTGTTACGTTTTATTACTACCAGCAAAGACTAGACAGCCTGTTGTTCCAGTGGTAGATTCCAGAACCAGCTTACAACAAGCATCCCCTTAGCAAGTCTTTCGGAACCTCTGGTTACCTTTTCCTGATGGCCCCCTTTATAGGCTTGCCGGGCCAGATTCCGAATCAACCAGATTATCAAAACAACCGCCGCACCACCTGTGGTGCACCCTCTCAATTCATTCAAAGACATCAAACTAGACGCCAATGAATCTTTCTGAACTGAAGCAGAAGCCGATTGGAGAACTTCTGGACATTGCCAAGGAACTCGGCCTCGAGAACCTGGCAAGAACCCGCAAACAGGACGTAATCTTTTCCATCCTCAAACGCGCCGCCAAGAACGGCTCCGATATCTACGGAGACGGGGTGCTGGAGATCCTGCAGGATGGTTTCGGCTTCCTTCGTTCCGCAGAGGGCTCTTACCTGGCCGGACCGGACGACATTTACGTTTCTCCCAGCCAGATCCGCCGTTTCAACCTGCGCACCGGCGACACCATTTCCGGCAAGATCCGGCCTCCCAAGGATGGCGAACGCTATTTCGCCATGCTCAAGGTCAACGAGATCAACTTTGACCGGCCGGAAAACGCCAAGAACAAGATCCTGTTCGAAAACCTGACGCCGCTGTTCCCCACGGAACGTTTCGTCATGGAAGCAGGCAATGGTTCCACCGAAGACATCACCAGCCGGGTGATCGATCTGGTGGCTCCCATCGGCAAAGGGCAGCGCGGCCTGATCGTGGCACCGCCGAAAGCTGGCAAGACCATGCTGCTGCAAACCGTTGCCCAGTCCATTGCCCGCAACAATCCCGAATCGCACATGATTGTGCTGCTGATTGACGAGCGTCCGGAAGAAGTGACCGAGATGTCGCGCACCGTGCGCGGTGAAGTGGTGGCATCTACCTTCGACGAGCCCCCCGCACGTCACGTGCAGGTGGCCGAGATGGTGATAGAGAAAGCCAAGCGTCTGGTAGAGCACAAGCAGGACGTGGTAATTCTGCTCGACTCCATCACTCGTCTGGCTCGGGCCTATAACACCGTGCAGCCCAGCTCCGGCAAGGTGCTCACCGGTGGTGTGGACGCCCATGCTCTGGAAAAACCCAAGCGCTTCTTCGGTGCCGCACGAAATATCGAGGAAGGCGGCAGCCTGACCATCCTGGCCACGGCCCTGGTAGACACCGGTTCCAAAATGGACGAAGTGATCTACGAAGAATTCAAGGGCACCGGCAATATGGAACTGCACCTGGATCGCAAGGTAGCAGAGAAACGCGTCTTCCCGGCCATGAACATCCGCAAGTCCGGCACCCGCCGCGAAGAGCGTCTGGTCAGCGAAGATGAACTGCAGAAGATGTGGATCCTGCGCAAGGTTCTGCATCCCATGGACGAAATCGGCGCCATGGAATTCCTCATCGACCGCATGAAGCATACCAAGACCAATCTGGAATTCTTCGAGTCCATGAAGAGAAAGTAACGCTCGCAGACAAACAAAAAACCCCGCTTCGGCGGGTTTTTTTGTTTGTGCTGGTAGAGCCCGGTGTCACCAATCAGAACTGGTGCTCTACACTGAGGCGCCAGGTGCGGGGCAGAATAGGGTGGAAATGCCGGTCTTCCACGCCCCCGGCAGGCTCCCCGGCCAGTCGTGAGGCATAGAAATAATCAATGTCGTTATGCTCAACGTCAGCCAGGTTGAGGACTTCCAGAGCCACCTCCCAGCGCGGCCACTGCATCCCCAACTTGATATTCTGAATGGTGGTGCTGGATGATTCCTGGTCCGAAAAACTGTCCAGTGGACGCGGGCCGAAGTGGCGTAGGCGATACCCGGCAAACCAGCGTTGACCTCGATAGTGAGCACCAAATGCCATGACCCGGTCAGGGGCACCTTCAATAAAGCGGCCTTCCCCGGGTTCGTCACCCTGGAATCGCGCTCGTGTGGTTGCCAATTCCACGTCAAACTCCCAGCTGCGGGTGGGCCGGTAAACCACATTCATCTCCGCCCCACGCCGCAGACTGCGTCGATTCGCCTCGGTATTGCCCGCGTCGCCAACAAACAGCAATTCGGAAGCCAGCCGCAACTGCCACGCAGCCAGGGTCACCTGCCACTGATCGTTAGGATAGAATCGGGCACCCAGCTCCTCACCACGACTTCTCACCAGTGGGTCCACCTGATCGACAGGCGTTCCCGCCACCGGGTCAATCTCGATAGTGGTGCCACGGGCATCGTTGCTGTGAAAACTGTACCCGGCGGACAGGTAATACTCGGCTTTTTCATTTGGCAGCCACGCCAGGCTGAACTTGGGGCTGGTGATACCGTCATGCGCATTGCCGCCATTGGCGGACAAATCGAACCCGTTAACGTTAACCCCGGCACGATCGCGCACATCGAAGTAATAATGGTCGTAGCGCATGCCAAGAGTGGCCCGCCACTTCTCTGCGAAGGGGTACACTACAGAGCCGAACAGCGCCGCACTGGTTTGGGCGACTCGGTCCCGGCGTACCACTCCCAGTCGATTTCTGTCAGCGCTCTTGAACAGTCCCACATCACGAATCTGGTCATGACGCCACTCCAGCCCCCAATGCAACGTCAAAGGGGCAAAGGCGGTTAACCACTGGTAGTCGTACTCCACATCACCACCCACCACAGCGCGGTCGTCGATCTGCTCGAATTCATCGCCGTTGACCGGGTCATCCAGAAAGTAAGTAAAGTTGGACCACAGATTGAGCCCGTAATCGATGGCATAGACAGAGCCACGCTGGCCGGGTTTGTCCCACTGAAATGACAGGGAGTAACGGTGAGACTCGCCCCCGGCATCCTCATCCAGAGAACCCAGCCGGCTGATCTGGCCTGAGCGGACGGCTCGATTGGCAATCTGATCGGCACTGTTCCACTTATTATCGTAAACCATCAGGGTCGTCGCATAATGCGATTCACCCTGGTGCCATTCGTGGCCCAACAAGACGTTAACCTTCTCAACATCCTCGTTGATATCTCGCCATGGCCCATTAAAGGTCTGCCCTTCGACAGCATAAACCAGCTTGTGATCACCTGAACGCTTGCCGCCATAGACAAGCCCCCGGTAATAATCATGCTCACCGCCGGTCACTTTCACATGCTGGCGGGAAAATGAACGGCGTGTGCTGATATCCACGCTGCCCGCGCTGGAGAAATCCCCCACCGACGCATAATAGGGACCTTTGCGATACTCAACGGTATCGATCACTTCCGGTATCAGGAAGTTCACATCGGTATAGCCCTGACCGTGGCCATGGCTGGGCAGATTGACTGGCATTCCGTTCACTTCAGTACGGAAATCCGTGCCGTGATCCAGATTAAAACCGCGGAAGAAATACTGGTTGGCCTTGCCGTTGCCGGAGTGCTGAGTGGCAATCATGCCGGGCACCGCCTCCATGATTTCCCCGGCTCTTAGGAGGGGGCGAACTTGTAGTTCATCACCCGTCACATGCCCTTGCGAAGCGGAGACAGGAAGAGGGGCCATTGCGCCGGTAACCTCCACGGGTGCCAGCTCATGAGAAAAAACCGAGCCGGCCCAGCTCAACCCCAGCAAACAAAACCCATATTGATACGCGCGATTCATCCCTGTCCCCATTGTCTGTTTTCACACACTGTCGACCTGACACCGTGAGGAAACCGAGAATCACAGAAGCGAGAGAGCATAAAGGCCCGTCTGGAGGACATGGATTGATAAATCGATGGGACGCCCCGCTCTCCGGCGGTAAAGACTCCATAGCATGGAAATCTCGTTCGCCCCACCATACCCTGTTCATCCGATAACCCCTCACTGCGGCCTGACATCAGCCTGCTATACTCACCTCAAACCAACGTCGCCATCCTCTGACTTCCGACAAAAGGATCGCCATGAAATACCGCGACCTGCGTGACTTTCTGCAACAGCTCGAGCAACTCGGCGAGCTCAAGCGCATCACCGTACCGGTGAACCCCCACCTGGAAATGACCGAAATCTGCGACCGCACCCTACGCGCCGGCGGCCCCGCCCTGCTGTTTGAAAACCCGGTGGGCTTCGGCACCCCGGTTCTGGGCAACCTCTTTGGGACCGAACGACGGGTGGCGCTGGGCATGGGCCGCGAGTCGGTGGAAGAGCTGCGCGAACTGGGGGAGTTGCTGGCCTTTCTCAAGGAACCGGAGCCTCCCAAGGGCATGCGTGACGCCTGGGAGAAACTGCCGGTGTTCCGCAAGGTGCTGAGCATGAGCCCCAAACTGCGCGGCTCCGGCCCCTGCCAGGAAAAGGTACTGGAAGGCGACGCCGTGGATCTCTACCAGCTCCCCATCCAGACCTGCTGGCCCGGCGACGCCGGCCCTCTGATCACCTGGCCGCTGGTAATCACCCGAGGGCCCAACAAGGAACGCCAGAACCTGGGCATCTACCGTCAGCAGCTGATTGGCCGCAACAAGCTCATCATGCGCTGGCTAAGCCACCGCGGCGGCGCCCTGGATTTCCAGGAGTGGCAGCAGGCCCACCCGGGAGAACCCTTCCCGGTTGCAGTGGCCCTGGGCGCTGACCCGGCCACCATCCTCGGCGCGGTCACCCCGGTGCCGGATACCCTTAGCGAGTACGCCTTTGCCGGACTGCTGCGCGGCTCGAAAACCGAGCTGGTGGAATGTATCGGCAACGACCTGCAGGTACCGGCCAGCGCCGAGTTCGTACTGGAAGGCCATATTTATCCGGACGAGCTGGCAGAGGAAGGTCCTTTCGGCGACCACACCGGTTATTACAATGAAGTGGAGCGTTTCCCGGTATTCACCGTGGAGCGCATCACCCACCGCCGCGATCCTATCTACCACAGCACCTACACCGGCCGCCCACCGGATGAGCCGGCGGTACTGGGCGTGGCCATGAACGAAATCTTCGTGCCGATCCTGAAAAAGCAGTTCCCGGAAATCGTGGATTTCTACCTGCCCCCGGAAGGCTGCTCCTACCGCATGGCGGTGGTGACCATGAAGAAACAGTACCCGGGCCATGCCAAGCGGGTAATGATGGGGGTGTGGTCCTTCCTCCGCCAGTTCATGTACACCAAGTTCGTGATTGTCTGCGACGACGACGTGAATGCCCGCGACTGGAAGGACGTGATCTGGGCCATGACCACCCGCATGGACCCGGCCCGCGACACCCTGCTGATTGAAAACACCCCCATCGACTACCTGGACTTCGCCTCCCCGGTCTCCGGCCTGGGCTCCAAGATGGGCATGGACGCCACCAGCAAATGGCCCGGCGAAACCGACCGTGAGTGGGGCCGCGCCATCAGCATGAGCCCGGCAGTGAAGCAGCGGGTGGATGAGATGTGGGAAAGCCTGGAAATTGATAATTGAGAATGGAGAATTGATAACGGCGCGGACAAGTGACGCCAGGTCTTTCAGCATCGGAGCCGCGCCCAAACGGTTGGGCGCGGCCACAGAGGCAACAAAGCGGCGCCCGACCTCTCCCGCGCAGTTATCAATTATCAACTATTAACTATCAATTGCTTTTCTTGTACGATGGTGCCAAATAAAAAAAGGATGCACCATGGCCCTGTTGGATTCCATTGATCGACGCCGTTTTCTGAAAGCCTTGGCCAGTGCCGGGGCCACTGGCGCATTGGCGCCCCAGGCCCTGCTGGCCGAGACAGAGAAGGCGCCAGCCTGGCAGAACTGGTCCGGCAACCAGAGGGCCAACCCGGCCAATCTGGTATTTGCCACCAGCGAAGCACAGCTGCGCCAGGCCCTGCGCGACAGCACCGGCACTATTCGCCCCTTTGGTGGCAGCCATTCGTTCAGCGCCGTGGTCCCCAGTGATGACACCCTGGTGTCTCTGGAAGCCTTGGCGGGGCTGCGCGGCCAGGATGGCAACGTCTTCACCTACGGCGGCGGCACCCGGCTGGCCATGGCCAGTGCCCAGGCCAACAGCATGGGCTACAGCTTCAACAACGAACCTGACATCAACCTGCAGTCCCTGGCCGGCGCCATCGCCACCAGCACCCATGGCACCGGCAGTGGTCTGCAGAGCCTCTCCGGCCAGGTGGAAAGCCTGCGCCTGATCCTGCCCGACGGCGAGGCCATGGATCTGACCCGTGACGATGGCGATGCTTTTCTGGCCGCCTGCTGTAGCGTCGGCGCCCTGGGTATCGTCAGCGAGATCGGTTTTCGCCACGAGCCCGCCTACCGGCTCAAGGAACGCACCTGGACCCTGCCCCTACAAGAGGCCATGGACTTCGTGGAGCGGGAAAAAAACAACTTCCGCCACATCGAGTTCTTTGCCTTCCCGCTAGGCGAGCAAGCCATCGTCAAGACCATGGAAATCACTGACGACCCCAACGACAGCAGCGCACGGGAAGACAGTAACGACCTGCTGGAGCTGGTCTGCAAACTGGCCATGCGTGCCGGCTGGATGACACCCAGCCTGCAGAAGCTGGTCACCCTGTTCGTGGAAGACAGCACCTACATCGGCCCTGCCCACAAGGTATTCGCCAACCGCCGCGCGGTGCGATTCAACGAAATGGAATACACGGTGCCGGCGGAAGACGGTATTGCCTGCCTGCAGGAAGTCTGCGAGACCATCCGCAAGCAGGACATCAATGTGTTCTTCCCCATCGAATTCCGTTACGTGGCCGCCGACGACAGCCTGCTGTCCATGTACCACCAGCGCGACGGCGCCAGCCTGTCCATCCATCAGTACTTCGCACAGGACTATCAGCCACTGTTTACGGCGGTAGAACCGATCCTGCGCCGCTGCGCCGGTCGCCCACACTGGGGCAAACTGCATACCCTGGGCCAGCAGCAACTGCGCGAGATATATCCCGCCTTTGATCGCTTTCAGACCGTGCGCCGGGAACTGGACCCACACGGAAGGATGCTGAACCAACATCTGAAAACCCTGTTTGGAGAAACCGGATGAAACGCCGAGGATTTCTGATCGGGTTGGGAGCGGTGGCGGCCGGGGGCTGGCTGCTACGGCCGGGCAATCAGGGGGCACCGCATACACCCTACTTCCAGTCCATCAATGACCACCTGCGTAACGCCAGCCCCGGCCGGCCGCTGATGCTGGTGGATCAGCAGCGCCTGGTGCGCAACTGCCACACCCTTAAAGCCATGCTGCCGTCCCGCTGCGCGCTGCGCATCGTGGCCAAGTCCCTGCCCAGTGTGCCGATGATTCAAACGGTGATGCGCGAGACTGGCAGCGACCGGGTGATGGTATTCCACCAGCCTTTCATGAATGCGCTGGCCGACGCAGAGCCCGGCGTGGACATGCTGCTGGGCAAACCCATGCCGGTACAGGCCGCCCGACAGTTCTACAACGAACTGAGCGGTGACTTCGATGCGGACCCGCAACTGCAGTGGCTGATCGACTCCCGTCCGCGGCTGGACCAGTACCTGCAACTGGCAATCGATCTGGACCGACGCCTGAACATCAACCTCGAAATCGACGTGGGTCTGCACCGGGGCGGCCTCACCGACCCAAGCCAACTCGATGAGATAATTTCCCTGATTCAGGCCCACCCGGCGCATCTGCGTTTCAGCGGTTTCATGGGCTATGACGCCCACGTGGGCAAACTACCTGGGTTTATTCAAAGTGCCGAGGACGGTCACCGGGAAACCGAAGCCATCTATCTGCACTATATCGAGCGCCTCTACCAGCTGGCGCCGGCTTACCGGAATGAAACTCTGTGCTTCAACGGCGGCGGCAGCCCGACCATCGGGCTCTATGATGACAGCACCACGGTCAACGAACTGGCCGCCGGCTCCTGCCTGGTGAAAGCCAGTGACTTCGATCTGCCCCTGCTGGCGAATTTCGAACCGGCGGTGTTTATCGCCGCGCCGGTACTCAAGCAATGGGACGGCCTGAACCTGCCCGGGCCGATACCCCTGGGGGAGCTGTGGCAACGCTGGGACCCGAATCGTCGCCAGACCTATTTCATTTATGGCGGTTACTGGAAAGCCACTCCGGTATCCCCGGCGGGCATCCGCGAGAACAGCGTCTATGGTCACAGCACCAACCAGATGATGTTCAACGGCAGCCCGGACACGGCGCTGCAGGTGGATGACCAACTGTTTCTGCGCCCCACGCAAAGCGAATTCGTGTTGCTGCAATTCGGCGACCTGGCAGTGTGGCAAGACGGCGCCATCCAGGACTGGTGGCCGCCACTGACACAGGGCGACGGCGCCTGACAACACCTCCGCAAACCGCTCGAAAACTCAAAGGCCGCACCGGTTTTCCGGT